>NZ_JAHREP010000018.1:62368-107355 GCF_019084545.1 Marinobacterium ramblicola | reverse complement strand
AAGTCGGTTTATTGATGCCTCGGTGGAGGGGACATCTCAAGTTGCGATTTTGGGGACTTTAGCAACCGGCACTGACATTGGTGGAGGCGGTGGCTAGAATCCGGCCAAGACCTGATGTGTTTGGTCCCCCAATACCAAAAGCCTTCTCCTCAAAGAAAATTCTCCAAAGACCTGATGGATGAACTACATGCAATCGTTGAGCGCTTATGGTTCTCCAGGGAAAAGCTACCGATACAGGCTGTCTATGACGCCTTTCGCCACCGTATCAACGAGCTTAATGCTGAGCGGCTCAAGCCCTTAAAGATTCCGAGCCGCGCCCAGTTCTACCGAATCGTAGATCAGATCGATAAATACGATGCCATGGCCGCCAGGGAGGGAAAGCGTGTTGCCGAGAAGCATTTTCGGGCAACCGGCGCCGGTGCAGTGACACACCACATCCTAGAGCGGGTTGAAGTCGATCATACCCCTCTGGATGTGATCGTTGTTAACGAGCGGACAGGCCTCGCGGATGGGCGGCCCACGTTGACCCTCCTGTTGTGCCGCCATTCGCGTATGGTGTTGGGCTTTTCCATCGGGTTTGAGCCACCCTCTGAACTTTCGGTGATGAGGGCCTTACGTCACGCGATTCTGTCCAAAGCCTACGTCAAAGAGCAGTACCCGGATATTCACCATGAATGGCCAGCGTACGGGATTCCCCACACGCTGATCTGCGATAACGGCCTGGAGTTTCATTCCCATCAGCTGCGGCGCGTCTGCGCGGAGCTCAATATTGAGCTTCAGTTCTGCCCCAAACAGCAACCCCACTACAAAGGGGCCGTGGAACGCTTTCTGGGCACGTTAAACCGTGCGGTCTGCCACCGTATTCCCGGCACTACATTCTCCAACATCGCGCATCGTGGTGACTACAACTCCGCCGACATGGCGCGGATCACCCTGGCTGATCTGAAATCGCTTATCCATGAGTGGGTTATCGATATCTACCATCAGGAAGTGCATAGAACCACGCATCGAATGCCAACAGCGATGTGGAAGGATGGACTCGGTATGGTGGAGCCACTGCTGCCTGAGAGCCTGATGCAGCTGAGTTTGATCCTCACGAAGGAAACGACCCGCCGACTTTCCCACCAGGGCGTGCAGGTTCATCACCTGTTCTATAACTCGGCGGAGCTTGGGCTTTTGCGCATACGCTCGACCGCTCGCTATGACGTGTCGGTGCGTTACGACCCGAAGGATATGGGTGCGGTATGGGTCTACGACGAGCTGCAGGGTGATTACATTCATGTGCCCTGTACCAATCCTGACTACGCGCAAGGCCTGACGCTACGTCAACACGACCAGATCCTAAAGGACACCAAGCAGCGAGGATTGGACGAACAGGACGAGGAGGAGCTGCTGGAGAGCAAGGCCAGGTTCCAGCAGAAGATCGAGGATCTGAGCCGTAACAAGCTGATCCGCGAACGCAAGAAAGCCGCCAGGGACGCTATGCCTGTTCCTCCTTCCTGGAGCTCAAACCCGGCGCTGGAACGACCCAAGGAGCCTGACACGACCGCTGAGTCGCTATTTGAGCCCCTGAACTTCAAGGTGGTGACGAGGGGGCAAGGCGATGACTGACAGCCTAAGTATCCATCAAAAAATCGCTGAGCTCCGCAAAGTCGTGATCTTCCACCCTCAATGCCAGGTGGCTTTCGATGCTATTCGGGATGCCTACCAGATGAGTGCCCAGGTCGGCCTTCCTCAGCACCTGTTGTGCGTTGGTCAGTCCGGTACCGGTAAATCGACGTTGAAGTCTCTGATATTCGATGAATATCCACCGGAACCCCTGTCAGACCGTGAGCTACTGCCCGTGCTATGCGTAGATACTCCTTCACAGCCAACCATCCGCAATATGGCTGAGGCGATGCTGGTTCAGCTCGGGGAGCCCTGTTTTATGCGGGGTTCCGCCATCGACAAGACCAACCGGATTCTCAACCTGATCAAAGAGAAGCAGGTGCGCCTGATCATCGTGGATGAACTCCAGCACTTCATCGACCGCGGCCGCCGCAGAGCGCCTTTGGAGGTTTCTGATTGGCTGAAGACACTGATCGACCAATCGAAGGTTTCGACGGTGCTGATGGGCCTGCCGCGCTGTGAACAGATCCTCCAGGTGAACGAGCAACTGAGGCGGCGCTACGGGAGGCGCCTGGAGTTGAATCCGTTCTCCATCGAATCGCCGCATGAACAGTCGATTTTCGCCGGTGTGATTACTCACTTCGATCATAAGCTAGGTTTAAAAAGGCCGTTGCAGCTGGATGGCGACCTGTTGAGGCGTTTTCATTTCGCCACTAACGGGATTATCGATTATGTCGTTCGATTGATGACGGGGAGCTACGCCTGGGCTACTCAGCACTCGGTGCCGGCCATCGATCGCTCCGTACTTGGAAGGGCATTTGTCGATTGGGTATGGCACGAAGGCAAGGACGCTCTGAACCCCTTCAATGAGGGGTTCCGCTGGAAACGGCTCGATAGCCCCGGAATGCCATTCAATCTGTTTGAGCCTGCTTCTGCTGTGCGGGCTTCCAAGTCAGGAGGAGAGTCATGGAGTTGATCAAACCACCGCTGCATCCAGATCGCTTCCCGGACGAACTGCCTTATGGCTATTTGAAGCGTCTGGCGGAACTGAATCAGTACGAAAGCCCAGCCTGGTTATTTCGGAATCTTTCGTCTCGAAGCTCGCTTCAAACTCCTGCGCTTTCCATTGCTGTGCTATCAGCCGCTGAGTGGGCGGGCAATCAGCCAACAGCCAGTGCAGTGGGTGCGAATACCCTGCACCTCAGATATTGTCCGCTCTGTATCGCGGAGAGAGGCTATTGGCGTAGCGCCTGGCAAAGCTGGGTGTCCTGTGCCTGCACCAAGCATCAAATCTGGCTGGTTGATCGGTGCCCAAGCTGCCATTCTCGGCTCCCGTTGGCATCAACGAATCTATCGCACTGTGCCTGTGGTGCGCGGTTAGCAGACGCGCCTGTGGAGATTATCGATAGTCCCGTTGAGCAGATGCAGATGTTCCTGGATGAAGGGAGTGTGCCGGAAGGGTATTCCATACTCCCCAGAGAACACGGTCTGGAGGACTCGGCTCGGGCAGCGCTGATTAGCTTGTTGTGTAACTGGTTGGACTACCCGAAGCTCACCGTGCATAACTTCAATCGCGAGCTTAAGCAGTGCGGCACGGCGCGGATTCACTTGGTGAATGCTGCTGAACTGCTGTTTCAGCCTGAGGGGTTGGATACCTTTCTGTTCCGTTTGTCTCAACGAGATAGTCCCGAGTTTTACACGTCGCTGGTCCTGAAATTTGTTCTGCGGCTGAATATCGACTTTCCACAACCGTGCTTCGACACCCTGAAGCACCAGGCTCTCAGCTACTGGGTGCACCTGAGAAAAGCCTTAGACCAGGAACAAGGCCAGTCATCTGATATCGCCGACCTATGGGAGTACGCCGAGTGGCAGGTGCTGCCGCATGACCCGAAGTAAGGGCCAGGAGGGTATGCGGGCGCCCGTCAGAAGTCACGACTGTGCGCTGATATACCCTCCGATCCATCCTGCCAGCTGCCCAGACGAGTCACCGATAGGCTATTTGGTTCGCTTGGCGGAGCTGAATAGCTATGGCTCTACCTGCTGGATGTGCGCAGTGGGGCAACTACCGCGACTATCTGAGATGCATTTGTACCAGGACCTGCTCGCAGGGGCCGATTGGACCGGTTGGCGTACGGAAACAGCATCGATCTCGACAGCGGTCTGTTTGCTCGATCAGAGCAGCCGCCTGGGTCGCTTACGTTATTGCCCGGCCTGTATCAGGGAAACGCAACGCTGGAAGGCTGCGTGGCATCTGAAAGCGTCAGTGGTGTGTGCTGAACATGGAGGCTGGCTTAGAGATACCTGTCCGGCCTGTGACAGCCCGATTCCGTTCAAGGCTCGCAGCACCAGGTTGTGTAATTGTGGTGCCGATCTATCTGAATCAGCCCTGTGCCTGGCACCTGATACGGTAAGGCGGCAGCAAGAATGGTTGGAGCGAGGCTTTGTGTCGGGGTCGTTGATAGCCGCAGGGCACAACCTGGATCTCCAAATTCGATCAGAGCTCATTCTGTTGTTTGCTCGTTTTGTCGGTCGCGATGGCATAGGTAAAACCGGCATCGATACGCGGGTGCTTCAGATGGATACGACAGCCAGCGTAATGACCCTCGTAGCAGATGCAGTGTTTGGTGGGGCCGAGGGCTTTACCAGGTTCCTCGGTACGTCTTTTTCGGTGGGCGCCTCTGAGCAGGGAGAGCGGCGGCTGAATCGATTCTATAAAGCGTTCTACAGGGTTTTTGAGGATGGCTGCTTCGACCCCTACAAGCACCTGCTGGAACAGTACCTCAATCAACACTGGCCAGAGGCGTTGAGCCGCCGGAACTCACTTTTCAAGGACCGAACCATCCAGTCCCACCCATGGTTAGCGTTGCAAGCTGCTTGCCGGAAGTTCGCAGTTCCCAAATCTCACATAAGGACTGCTATCGCGGGCGATGACGTACGCAGTATGTCGGTACAGGGGCCAAAGCGAGAATCGGTACTGGTGTGGAAGCCTGACGTGTTGAGGCTTAAGGAGAGGTTGGCGGACTCGCTGACAGCTAAAGATGCGGCCGACTATCTCGGTGTTACCAAGAAGCAGTTTGGGCAGCTACGCCAGAGTGGATATTTCAGACACCAGAGGGCTCCGGGATCGGCATCCAGGTGCGTGTGGGCATTCTCAAAGGATGAGCTGTCCAGGTTTCTGACGTCGCTTGTTCACAGCAGCTCAGCACCTCCCGAGGCTATGACCCTGAGCCAAGTTCTGAGACGGTTTCGAGCAGGGGTAAAAGAGCCGTTAGTGATCATCATCGAGGCGATCAAACAGGGCTCGTTGGGTGCATATGCGTCGAGCCCAAAACCAACAATCCGGGAGCTGGTTTTCGATAGTCACCAGTTCGAGGATTGGTATCGGGAGCGATCTTCCGATTCTGAGCTCTTTTCGATAACCGAAGCCGCGAAGCATCTGGGGATTCACCAGGAGTTTGCTTACCAACTCGTCAATGCTGGTCTCCTTGAGACGGACCATAACGATACCCAGCTTGGGCGCCTCGTCAGCCAGCATGCGATAGACAAGTTCCGCTCGGAGTATGTCTTGCTGCGTGATCTGGCCCGAGAAGCCGGTAGGAGCTCAGCCAGTGTAATGAGCGACCTGGCTTCTCGGGGGATTTCGCCGGTTGATGCTGATTGGAATCAGCAGCTGCGGCAGAAGGTGTACCTAGCTAGCGAGATCCTCCTGTAGTTGAGAAAACTCGTTGTCAGTATCTTCTGAGTCCACAGCTTGATCCCGTGATGCTTTGTCTCCGAGTTTCTTCTTTAAGTAAGTCTTGGCGTGGTGCGCAGAGCTCGTTCGTAGAGCGGAGTTAAAGGCGTAGAGACCGATCAAAAGCAAGCCCAATGCAAGCCACATGAATGACTTCTGGCTGTTGATTATTTCATCAACATGTTGGATGTCTTTTGGGTTTGTGAAGGATTTGCAGATATTCAAGATATTTGCAGGCTTCAGCTTGGCCTGCTCAGCAAGTGAATCTGTGTCCAATGGTGTTTGGGAACAGGTATCTGCTGTCAGTCGCCAGTCTTGACCTTGGTTACGGGTTGGGTTGAACGTTGCACTGTATGCAGCATCATGGTTCAACCACATCCACTGTGTTTCGTCATTGAATTTGACCAAGGCGGCATCTTTCAGCGCTAGCCCTACTAGATAGAGAGAAAATACACTCAGTACAAACGCGACGGCTAAGAAGAAAGTGGTGGCTAGGCGGTACCAGCCTTTCTTGACCTCCCTTTTTTCCATATCAAAGAGGGCATTCAACCTAGCAAGCTTCCGGAGGTCTAAGTTATTTCTTTCAACCCACTTTATAAATAGGTTCACTTCTTTGAGTGACTTGGCTCTGGTATTGAACAGCGCATTGAAACGCTCAACGTCTTTCCGTTCATTCCAGAAATCTGTGACAGAATGATCATGGAACTCCCTGCCGCCGATCATTATGGCATAGAGCCTGTTTAGCAACCCGTAAGATGTTCCGGTTCTGAGGCGAAACCAGATCACGGTGGATAGAGTCAAAAGGACAAATGATAGCCAGGGTGATATATCGGCTAGTAGCTTTAAGGTTTCGACTTCCATGGCGGTTAATCCTTGTATGGAGATTAGATTCTAAGGGCTGCTAGCTTATCCGGGAGAGGCAATTTGCGGAATCCCGCGTACTCGACTTAACAAAAGAGGCTTGAAGGTGAGCTACCAGCGTCTAACAGAGCAAGAAATAGAAGACCTCAGGAATGAGATGAAGCAGGCAGGCCAATGGATGAAAGAGGAACTCAGGCGCCGGAGGCAGAGTAAAGATTCAGATTTTGATGAACCGAGCTCTCCAGCTGATCTGAAACCTCAGCGGGAAAAGCCATGACCTCCTTGGAATTGCTCAAGTCACTAGGCGTGTTCATAACTGACTGAAACTTAAGGCGTTTCATGAGTTATGAGATTTCGTGAGATTCATTGCAACATCGATGAGATTTTTCGTGCGCACGAAGGCCGATAAGTAGCTGTTTTTATTGAGTGGTGATTCTCAGAGGGAGTGAGATCCGACAATCTCGGTTAGTGCGACAGATAAGAGCGGCCCAATGGGCTGCTCGGGATATAGACGAACCCCGGTCTTTTTGATCGGGGTTTTGTTTTTCTCGAGAGGAGGAGCTGATCGACTCAGCATCGGCTCCCCTCGATAGTCGATACAAGCCGCGCTCCGAGCAGACAGGTGATGAGCTTGTTCCACGTGAAACCATTCAGGAATGGCACGTCCGCTCAACTGCTGGTATATCTGCTCTGTTGTACAAACCCAGGGTCTCTTTCATCTCATAACGTGGTGCGCATGTCTCATATCGGTAGATGGCAGTGCATGTTCAGGTGCGGGCGGAAATCGTTGCGGTGGGTGCCTGTGCTTATGCTGGTGCTAATGTCAGGGTTCGTCTCGGCCGCGCCCAGAGGGCAGGCGACGGATCATTCCAATGTCATCGTCGTGGCCGGTGACCACAACTACCCGCCCTATGAGTTCATCAACGAGGATGGCGAGCCGGATGGCTACAACACCGAGCTGACCCGCGCGATCGCACAGGTGATGGGAATCAAGGTCGAGATACGCCTGGGTAGTTGGTCGGAGATGCGTGACGCGCTGGAGGCCGGTGAGGTGGGTGTGCTGCAGGGGATGTCGTATTCGGCGGAGCGTGCCGAGCACTACCTGTTTTCGCCGCCGCACGCGCTGATCCATCAGTCGATTTTCGCGCGCAAGGGGGCCGAGGAGATCGATGACCTGAGCGAGCTGCGCGGCAAGGAGGTGATCGTGCAGAACGAAGGGATCATGCATGATCTGCTGCTCAGGAGTAATGTCGGCGCTACGTTGATAACGGTGGATACCCATGCCGATGCGCTCCGCCTGCTGGCCTCGGGCAAACATGACTATGCCTTGGTGGCGAACCTGCCGGGGCTGTACCTGGGGCGGGAGCTGTCGCTGCTTAACCTGGTCCCGATCGGCAAGCCCTATGCGACCCAGCGCTACGGTTACGCGGTGGTGAAGGGGGATGAGGAGCTGCTGGCTCAGTTCAGCGAAGGGTTGGCGATTCTGAAGAACACCGGGCGCCAGCAGGCGATCTATGACAAGTGGTTCGGGCCGCTGGAGAACTCGGGGTTTCCCTGGAAGGAGGTGGGCAAGGTCGCCGCCGTACTGTCCGCACTGCTGACACTGGTGCTGGGCGCGATCATGGTCTGGAACCGGATGCTGACCCGGGAGGTGGGGCGACGCACCGAGGAGCTGCAGCTGCAGCAACAGAAACTGATCCAGGCCGACAAGATGACCTCGCTCGGTATCCTGGTGTCGGGGGTGGCACATGAGATCAACAACCCCTGCAGCCTGCTGATGATGAACCTGTCGGTGCTCCGAGGGCTGCTGCAGGACAGTGAGGAGGTATACGAGACCTACTATCGCGAGCATGGCGAGTTCGAACTCGGACGGCTGCCGTACAGCCGGATGAAGGAGGAGATCCCGCGCATGCTTGAGGATATGGATGACGGTGCGCAGCGCATACGGCGTATCGTCGACGATCTTCGCGACTTCGCGCGTCAGGGCGTGGTGGAGTTGAACGAGAGGGTGGACCTGAACGAGGTGCTGGCCACGGCGATCCGGCTGACCGACAGCAGCCTGCGCGAGGCGACGGATAGGTTCAAGGTCGACTACCAGCAGCCGATGCCGCCGGTCAAGGGTAGCCTGCAGAAGCTGGAGCAGGTGGTGATCAACCTGCTTATCAACGCCTGCCAGGCGTTGCCCGATCGCGAGCGGGGGATCTCGGTGGAGACCCGGGTCGATCCGCAGGGTAAGCGTGTGCAGCTGGTGGTCGAGGACCAGGGCTGCGGTATCGAGCGGGAGAACCTGGCCCAACTGAGCGATCCGTTTTTTACCACCAAGCGAGAACTGGGCGGCATGGGGCTCGGACTTGCCGTATCCTATGGCATCGTGCGCGAGCACGGCGGCACCCTGGAGTATGAATCGGAACCGGGACAGGGCACGCGCGCGATTCTGTCGATACCGGTCTGCAGCGATACAGGTCAAGCATGAAACAAGCACTCTATCCCAATTTCGGTGTCCTGTTGGTCGACGACGAGGCCTCCTTTCTGCGCTCCTTCAGCCTGATGCTGGAGACGCGCGCCGGTATCAACAACCTGTTTCAGTGCCAGGACGGTCGCGAGGCGATGTCGATCATCGAGCGCGAGCCGATAGGGCTGGTACTGCTCGATCTGACCATGCCGCACCAGTCGGGCGAAGTGCTGCTGCGCCGGATAGTCGAAGAGCACCCCGAGATCGGCGTGATCATCGTCAGCGGCCTGAACCAGTTGGAGACCGCGGTCAACTGTATCCGTCAGGGCGCGTTCGACTACTTCATCAAGACCACCGAGGAGGATCGGCTGATCGACGGTATCCGCCGTGCGATACGGATGCTGGAGATGCGGCGCGAGAACCTGGAGATGCGCCGACGCTTCATGACCGACACGCTGGAGCGGCCCGAACTGTTCGAGTCGATCGTTACGGCGGACAAGGGGATGCGCTCGGTATTCCAGTATCTGGAGGCGATCGCCGGCAGCAGTCAGCCGGTACTGATAACCGGCGAGAGCGGCACCGGCAAGGAGCTGATCGCCAGGGCTATCCACGACCTGAGCGGGCGTACGGGGCCGATGGTCAGCGTCAATGTGGCGGGGCTGGATGACAACATCTTTGCCGATACGCTGTTCGGACACCAGCGTGGCGCCTTTACCGGAGCCGACAAGGGGCGTGCCGGGATGATCGAGCAGGCCGGCGCCGGCACGCTGTTTCTGGATGAGATCGGCGATCTGAGTCAGGGCTCCCAGGTCAAGCTGCTGCGTCTGCTGCAGGAGGGCGAGTACTACCCCCTGGGCAGTGACCGTGCCAAGCGGTGCCGAGCACGGGTGCTGGTGGCGACGCACCAGGATTTGGAGCGGAAGCAGCGCGATGGCAGCTTCCGCAAGGACCTGTACTACCGACTGCGTACCCATCAGGTCGAGTTGCCGCCGCTGCGTCGACGTCGGGAGGATATCGGCCTGCTGCTCGAGCACTTCCTCGCCGAGGCGGCCGAGGAGTTGGGGCGGGCGAAGCCGACGGTGCCTCGCGAGCTGCCGACGCTGCTGATGAACTACGCCTTTCCCGGCAACGTGCGCGAGCTGCGTGCGCTCTGTTACGACGCCCTGGGCCAGCATCGTGGCGGCGTGCTATCGATGGAGGTGTTCAGGCGTGCCGTGGTACAGAGCGGCGCATCGGCCACACCCGAGCCTGCAGCCGACGCGAGTGCGCCTCTGTTTGCCTCGGACCAGCAGCTGCCGACACTGCAGCAGGCGGCCGATCTGCTGGTGGCTGAGGCGATGCGCCGAGCACAGGGCAACCAGTCGCTGGCGTCTCGGCTGCTGGGTATCTCGCAACCGGCGCTGAGCAAGCGGCTGAAGCGGTCGTCGCAGCCGGAGTAGAGCCGCCGACCCCTATAACCGGGGTTATAGTTCGACAAAGGTTATAGACTCGCTAACTCATTGTTTTTAATAGAATGGTTTTCTGCCGATCGACCGGGCTATAAGTTCCGTTATAGTCCCGGCTGCGCCTCCTTCCGTGCTGCCCATCAGACTAAAAGCTTGTTGCTTCAAGCACTTGGGAGGCGTTTTCCGCCTCTGGCACCCTCCTTGCTCTATATCACTCAGCGATGACCCCTCCACTTGCCGGATGGTGGTCGCCGTATCCCACGACCCATAACAAGAGTGCAAGCAATGGAACAGAGTTCATCGAAACAGGTGCCGAGCGGGCGGAGACGAGAAAAGGATCTGCTGGGCGAGGCCTGGGTACCGGCCGAAGCCTACTACGGCATCCAGACGCAACGGGCACGGGAAAACTTCGATCTCAGCGGCGTGCGGCTGAGCCTGTTCTCGCAGTTGATCAAGGCGCTGGCGCTGGTCAAGATGGCCTGTGCCAAGGCCAATAATCGGTTGGGGCTGCTGGACGACAGCAAGGCCGATGCGATCGAGGCTGCCGGCAGGATGCTTCTCGACGGCCGCTACCATGATCAGTTCATCGTCGACATGATACAGGGCGGGGCCGGTACTTCGACCAACATGAACGCCAACGAGGTGCTGGCCAACATCGGGCTGGAATATCTGGGCTATCAGCGGGGCGAGTATGCCCACCTGCACCCCAACAACGACGTCAATATGTCGCAGTCGACCAATGACGCCTATCCCACGGCGGTACGCCTGGCGATCGTGCTCAAGCATGGCGAGCTGGTGCAGGCGCTGGCCTCGCTTCGGGATGCCTTCGCGGCCAAGAGCGAAGAGTTCGCCGACATCATCAAGATGGGCCGTACCCAGCTGCAGGACGCGGTACCGATGACGCTGGGCCAGGAGTTTCGCTCCTTCGCCAGCACACTGGGCGAGGATATCGAACGCATCGCCGGGCTGTCCGATCTGCTCAAGGAGGTAAATCTTGGCGGTACCGCCATCGGTACCGGGATCAATACCGATCCCGAATACGCCCAGCTGGCGGTGGGCTACCTTTCGCAACTGAGCGGCTTCGAGTTCAAACGCGCTTCGGACCTGGTCGAGGCCAGCTCCGATATGGGCGCGTTCGTGCTCTTCTCCGGCATGCTTAAGCGGCTGGCGGTGAAGCTGTCCAAGATCGCCAATGACCTGCGCATGCTCAGCATGGGGCCGCGCTGCGGATTGAACGAGATCAACCTGCCACCGCAGCAGCCCGGCAGCTCGATCATGCCCGGCAAGATCAACCCGGTGATTCCCGAAGCGGTCAATCAGGTCGCCTACCAGGTGATCGGCAACGACATCGCCATCACCCTGGCGGCGGAAGCCGGGCAGCTCCAGCTCAACGCCATGGAGCCGTTGATCGCCTACAACGTGCTGGAGTCGATCCGCATGCTGACCCAGGCGATGGATATGTTCAGGAACCGCTGTGTGCGCGGTATCACTGCCAACGCCGAAGTCTGTCAGGCGATGGTGGATCGCAGCATCGGCATCATCACCGCCGTGAACCCCTATATTGGCTACGAGAACGCTACCCGCATCGCCAAGCAGGCGTTGGAGAGCGGACGGGGCGTGCTCGAGCTGATACGTGAGGAGGGGCTGATGAGCGAGGCGGAACTCAACGAAGTGCTGAAGCCCGCCAACATGATTCGCCCGCGGCGCCGCACGACGGCATCGCCGGTCCCATCCGTTCCGGAGCCTGTTCAGGATCTCGTGCCCGCAGGGCAATAGACCGTTGGAAGGCTTCAACACCGCAGATAACAACAAAGAGGAGAAATAAATGCTGGATACGACCCTGGAACAAAAACGCGCCGGTTTCTGGCGCGGACTGTCGTTGTGGAAAAAGATCCTGATCGGCATGGGGTTGGGGATGCTGGTCGGCCTGATGCTGGGGCCCGAGGCCGAACTGCTGAAGCCGATCGGCACGCTGTTCGTCAATGCGATCAAGATGCTGATCGTGCCGCTGGTGTTCTGTTCGCTGGTGGTGGGCGTCACCTCGATGCAGGACACCCGGAAGCTGGGCCGGATCGGCCTGAAGTCACTGGTGCTCTACCTGGGTACCACAGCGGTGGCGATCAGCATTGGCCTCGGTATGGGTATCCTGTTCACGCCGGGTGACGGCATCGGCATGGTGGCCGGCGACAGCGCCGCCGTTGCCAAGGAGGCACCGACCCTGGTGCAGACGCTGCTGAACATGATTCCGAAGAATCCGATCGATGCCCTGGCGGCCGGTAATATTCTGCAGATCATCGTGTTCGCGCTGGGATTGGGGATTGCGCTGAACCTCAGCGGCGACAAGGCCAGGCCTGCGGTGGCGATGTTCGAGAGCCTGGCCGAGGCGATGTACAAGATGACCGAACTGGTGATGAAGCTGGCGCCCTACGGCGTGTTCGGGCTGATGGCCTGGGTGGCGGGCAAGTATGGCATCGATATCCTGCTGCCGCTGATCAAGGTGATTGCCGTGGTCTATATCGGCTGCCTGATCCATGTCGTGGTCGTCTACTCCGGACTGATCAGTACCCTGGGGCGTCTCAATCCGGCGCGTTATCTGAAGGGGCTGGCCAATCCGGCGGCAGTGGCCTTCACCACCACCAGCAGCTCCGGCACTCTGCCGGCGACGATGAAGGCGGCGCAGCAGGAGCTGGGCGTTTCCAAGGGGATCTCCAGCTTCGTGCTGCCGCTGGGTGCGACCATCAACATGGATGGTACCGCGCTCTATCAGGGCGTCTGTGCGCTGTTTATCGCGCAGGCGTTCGGTATCGATCTCGCCTTCTCGGATTACCTGCTGATCATCATGACCTCGACCCTGGCCTCCATCGGTACCGCCGGTGTGCCGGGCGCGGGGCTGATCATGCTGTCGCTGGTGTTGACCACCGTCGGCCTGCCGATGGAAGGCCTGGCGATCGTCGCGGGGATCGATCGTATCCTCGATATGGCACGTACCAGCGTAAATGTGTGCGGTGACCTGATGGTCTCGGTGCTGGTCGCCAAGAGCGAAAACGAGTTGGACGAGTCTGCATACAATTGCCCCAGCTACAACGGTAGTCGGGCAGACCTGGCCTAACTGTTACGCGACAAGGCCCAGCGGCCGGCTATCGATGAAGCCGGTCGTCTGGGCCTTTCCCCTCACCGCCTACCATTGAAGTGGTTAGCCCCCGCATCCCTGTTACCCTATAGGCAGCGCGTGGCCGAATATGTTTCACGTGGAACCTGAGTGAGCTGCCGGTTTCAGCCTGTGCGGGTAAGAGATAAAGCAGTGTGATGTTTCACGTGGAACAACGTCGTTCCTGCGCATGGCCGTCATGGATGACGGAATCCTGCGTTTGCGGGTGTAAGCGGCTGGGACCGTACATCCTGCACATGGCCGCTCTTGTGCATCCATGCACTCGCGGCATACCGTACTTCCCGTACATAAAAAAGGCTCCCGTGGGAGCCTTTGTCTTTTGCGGAGGCTTCTGCCTGTCAGGCGGCGAGTACCGAGATATCGGCGACGCCGAGGAACAGATTGCGCAGACGCTGCAGCAGTGCGAGGCGGTTGTTACGCACCGCGTTGTCGTCCGCCATCACCATGACATCCTCGAAGAAGCGGTCGACCGGCGCCTGCAGTCCCGCCAGCGCTTCGAGTGCCTGTTCGTACTGGCCGGACTGGAACAGTGGCAGCAGCTGCTCTTCCAGCGCTGTTACCTGCCGAGCCAGTGCCTTCTCGGAATCGCCGGACAGCAGCGCCTCGTCGACATCGGTGCCCACCTGCTCAGCCTTGCCGAGAATATTGCCGACGCGCTTGTTGGCTGCTGCCAGCGAGGCCGCCTCCGGCAGAGTGCGGAAATGGGCCACAGCGCGTACGCGTCGATCGAAGTCGAGCGGTTTGCTCGGCTTTAGCGCATGTACGGCCAGATAGTTGTCGACGCTGATCCCTTTCTCTTCGTACCAGGCGCGGAAGCGCTCCAGCATGAACTCGAGTACCTGCTCGGCAGCACTGTCCTGGGCCGGCAGGCCGCTGTACTGGGCCGTGGCGGCTTCCAGCAAGCTGCGCAGGTCGAGATCCAGCTCGCGCTCGACGATGATGCGAAGCACGCCCAAGGTGGCGCGGCGCAGTGCGAACGGGTCCTTGGAGCCTGTGGGCGGCTGGTTGATGGCGAATAGGCCGATCAGCGTGTCGATACGGTCGGCGATCGCGACCGCGATGCCGGTGCGGCTCTGCGGCAGCTCGTCGCCGTGGAAGCGCGGCATGTAGTGCTCGTTCTGCGCCAGTGCCACCTCTTCCGGTTCGCCGTCGTTCTGCGCGTAGTGGTAGCCCATCAAGCCCTGAAGCTCGGGGAACTCGAGCACCATCTCGGAGACCAGATCGGTCTTGCACAGTAGTCCGGCACGCTCGGCCTGGGCGGCGTCACCGCCGATCTGCGTGGCGACCAGAGCGGCCAGCTTGCCGATGCGAACAGACTTCTCGTAAATGGTACCGAGCTCCTTCTGGAACACGATCTTCTTCAGCGCATCGACGCGGGACTCGAGGCTGCGCTTCTTGTCGGTCTCGAAGAAGAACGCGGCGTCGGACAGGCGCGGGCGGATCACCTTCTCGTTGCCTTCGATCACCTGCTGCGGATCGCGGGATTCGATATTGGCCACGGTGATGAAGTACGGCATCAAGTTGCCGGCGTCGTCGAGCAGGTGGAAATACTTCTGGTTGTCGGCCATGGTGGAGATCAACGCTTGGGCCGGCACCTCGAGGAAGCGCTCCTCGAACCGTCCGGTCAGTGCCACCGGCCACTCGTTGAGAGCGGTCACTTCGTCCAGAAGAGCCTCATCGATGACTACCTGGCCGCCGACCCGGGTCGCTTCGCCAAGCAGCTGGGAGCGGATCAGTTCGCGGCGCTCGGCGAAGTCGGCCAGTACCTTGCCCTTCTCCTTCAGCACCGCGACGTACTCGCGGCCGGCGAACAGCTCGATCGGCTCGTTGTAGTGGAAGCGGTGGCCGCGGCTGTGGCGGTCGGCCTTGTGGCCGAGAATCTCGCACGGCACGACCTCGTCGCCGAACAGCATGACTACCCATTTTACCGGGCGTACGAACTCGGCGCGGGAGGCGCCCCAGCGCATCCGCTTCGGAATCGGCAGCTTGTCGAGCGCCTGAGTGACGATCTCCGGCAGCAGCGGCGCGACCGGCTGGGCCGGATTGACCTGCTCGAAGCTGATCTTGCCGTTGACTTCGGTGAGCTGATCCAGGCTTGCGCCGCACTTGCGGGCGAAGCCCTCCAGTGCCTTGCTCGGGTTGCCGTCCTTGTCGTAGGCGATGTTGGCGGGCGGGCCCTGGACCAGGGTGCGGCTCTCGGCGACCTCGGTGGCGAGGTCGGTCACCAGCAGCGCCAGGCGACGCGGTGCGGCGTATGAGGTGAAGACGGACTGCTTCAGCGTTTCCTCGCCCAGTAGCGCGGCGAGCCCCGCACGGACTTCGCTTTCCAGGGCGTCGGACAGTGTCTTCAGCGCCTTCGGCGGCAGCTCTTCGGTGCCGAGCTCAAACAGAAAATCCTTGGCGGACATCAGTGCTTCTCCTCCTGGCTTGCGGCAATCACCTCGTCACGCAGTTCGGGGTCTGCGAGCGGGAATCCGAGCTTTTTACGGGCGTTAAAATAAGCGTGGGCCACGTCACGGGCCAGGGTGCGTACGCGCAGTATGTAGCGCTGGCGCTCGGTAACCGAGATGGCGTGGCGAGCATCGAGCAGATTGAAAGTGTGGGAGGCTTTCAGTACCTGTTCGTAGGCCGGCAGCGGCAGCGGCGTGTCCAGAGCCAGTAGCTTGTTGCACTCCCGCTCATGGTAATCGAAGTTGCCGAACAGGGTGTCGACGTCCGCGTGTTCAAAGTTGTAGGTGGACTGCTCCACTTCGTTCTGATGGTACACGTCGCCATAGGTAACGACGGTGCCGTCGGGGCTGCGTGACCAGACCAGGTCGTAGACGCTTTCCACCTTCTGAATGTACATGGCGATACGTTCGAGGCCGTAGGTGATCTCGCCGGTCACTGGATAGCACTCCAGGCCGCCGGCCTGCTGGAAGTAGGTGAACTGGGTCACCTCCATGCCGTTGAGCCAGATCTCCCAGCCCAGGCCCCAGGCACCCAGGGTTGGCGATTCCCAGTTGTCCTCGACAAAGCGGATATCGTGCACCAGCGGATCGATGCCGATGCGGGCCAGAGAGGCCAGGTAGAGTTCCTGGAAATTATCGGGGTTGGGCTTCAGTACGACCTGAAACTGGTAGTAGTGCTGCAGACGGTTGGGATTCTCACCGTAGCGGCCGTCGGTTGGGCGACGGCTCGGCTGGACGTAGGCGGAACGCCAGCGCTCAGGACCGATGGCCCGCAGGAATGTGGCCGGGTGGAAGGTGCCGGCACCGACCTCAAGATCCAGCGGCTGAACAATGACGCAGCCCTGCTCGGCCCAAAACTGCTGCAGGGCGAGGATCAGTCCCTGGAAAGTGCTAACGTCTGGATTAACCTTGTCAGTCACGCAAATCACCATTGAATTCGAAGTGGACAAAATAAGGCCCGAATTATACATGATTGGCGCTGTTTAGTGGTTCCATCGGGTGCCATAACGGCTGGAATTCCCGGAGAGAATGGTTTGGTGGGTGGTCCTGTTTGTGCTTGGCAGCTCACTCTGGGGGTTTATAATGCCGCCAAACGTTAATACTGGATGTGGTGCTGTCTTGAAGGAGCTCAAAGTTCTGCCCGCCATCCTCGCAATGGCCATGATATCCATTTTGCCGCTTGGCTGGGCCCAGTGGTTGGGACGTGCCCTGGGGCGCAGAGTCTATGTCAAGGGTGAAAGCAGTCAGCTGCATAATGTTACGCGTATCAATATCGGGATCTGTTTTCCCGAGCTCAGCGAGGTTTCACGTGAAACATTGATTCGTGAGAGCCTGGAACAGACCGGCTGTTCTCTTGCCGAGATGGGGCTGTCCTGGTTCTGGTCCCCGAAGCGGGTGTTGAAAAAGGTACGCCGCGTAACGGGCGTAGAGCTGATCGAAGAGGAGTTGAACGCGGGTAGAGGCATACTGCTGATCGCGCCCCACCTGGGGAATTGGGAGGTGATGAATCTCTATCTGTCGCAGCACTATCCCGTCACCGCGATGTATAAACCGCCCAAACAGAAGCTGCTGGATAACCTGATTCTGAAACGCCGGGCGCGTTTGGGATCTCGAATGGCGCCGGCCGATGCCAAAGGGGTGCGGATGGTGATCAAGGCGCTGCGTAAGGGCGGAATCGTCGGCATCCTGCCCGATCAGGAGCCCGAACGTAGCGGCGGCGTTTATGTGCCGTTTTACGGCGAGCCCGCGCTGACGATGAAGCTGCTACCCCAACTGGCGGCGCAAACCGGTGTCCGGGTGTTCTGCGGTTACGGAATGCGTTTGGATAAGGGTGAGGGTTTCGAGCTGCGCTTTTCACCGGCGGACCCCGAGGTCGGGAGCAAGGATCTGTTGACGGCAGCCCGGGCAATGAATGCGAGCATCGAGCGCTGCGTCGATGAGTGTCCTGCGCAATACCAGTGGGAATACAAGCGTTTCAATACCCGCGAAGACCGCTCGCGAGGGCCTTACTCGCGTAAGCATTAAACATCCAGGCAGGCGAACACTAGCGGCGCCAGAAGGCTGGCGAGAGCAGCACCAGCAGCGTGAATACCTCAAGACGGCCCAGCAGCATCGCCAGGCAGAGGATCCATTTCGCCGAGTCATTCAGATCGCCGTAGTGCAGTGCCACGCCGCCGAGGCCCGGACCCAGGTTGTTCAACGTCGCGCCGACCGCGGACCAGGCGGTCACCTGGTCCAGCCCTGTTCCCAGCAGGCCAATCAGCATGATCACAAACACGATCAGATAGACCGAGAAGAATCCCCACACCGCCTCCAGCACGTTATCCCCTATCGGCCGCTTGCCGAGCTTGACCGGGATAATGGCGTTGGGGTGGATCAGGCGCAGAATCTCGCGGTGCCCCTGTTTCAGGATCAGCAGTATCCTGATCACCTTCATGCCGCCGCCGGTGGAGCCTGCGCAGCCGCCGGCAAACGCCGCCACGAACAGCAGGAACGGCAGCATCGAGGGCCAGTGGGAGAAGTCTGAGGTGGTGAACCCGGTGGTGGTGGCAATGGAGACCACCATGAAGCTGGCCTTGCGCAGGCTGTCGAGCGGATCGAAGGCGGCCGTCAGAACCAGCGAGATAAAGGTGAAGGCGGTAATACCCAGCAGCAGCACCAGGTAGAACTTGAACTCCGGATCCTTCAGGTAGTGCAGCAGCGTGCGCTGGCGCCAGGCGAAGAAGTGGAGGCCGAAGTTGATCCCGGATACGGCCATGAAGAATATGCAGATCGCTTCGATCAGCGGGCTGTCGAAGTAGGCCATGCTTGCATCATGGGTGGAGAATCCGCCAATGGCAACGGTGGAGAAGCTGTGTCCGATCGCGTCGAACAGTGACATGCCGGCGGCCCAATAACCCAGGGCGCAGGCGACGGTCAGCGATAGATAGATGTACCAGAGCGCCTTGGCGGTCTCGGTGATGCGGGGGGTCAGTTTGGAGTCCTTGACCGGGCCGGGTGTCTCGGCGCGATAGAGCTGCATACCCCCGATGCCGAGCATCGGCAGTATTGCCACGGCCAATACGATAATGCCCATGCCACCAAACCACTGTAGCTGTTGGCGGTAGTACAGAAGCGATTTCGGCAGCGTATCGAGGCCGGTCATCACCGTAGCACCAGTGGTAGTGAGGCCGGACAGTGACTCGAAGATGGCATCGGTAAAGCTAAGGCTGGGAGACTGAGAGAGCTGCAGCGGCAATGAACCCGCCGCTGCCAACACGCTCCAGAACAGCACGGTGATCAGGAAACCATCTCGCGTGCGCAGATCCTGGCGAACGTTAAATACGGGTAGCCAGATGATAAAACCCATCATCAGTGTGATAGCAAATGCGATCGCAAAGGCATGTACGGTGCCATCGTTGTAATAGAGCGATACCAGCATCGGGGGGATCTGGGTAAGGCTGAAGATCATCAGCAGAATCCCGAGGATGCGCAGTATCACTGTAAAATGCATCGTATACTTCCGTTGTTGGTGCCGATGAGCTGGGTTAGAAGAAGGTCAGGCCGACCTGGAACAGCCGCTCCACATCGTTAATACGGCGATTGTCGACCAGGAACAGGATGACATGGTCACCGTTCTCCACTACCACATCGTCGTGTGCGATCAGTACTTCATCCTCGCGCACGATGGCGCCGATGGTGGTGCCCGGCGGTAGCGCGATCTCCTCGATGGTGCGGCCGACCACTTTGGAGCTGCGCGGATCGCCATGAGCAACCGCTTCCAGTGCCTCTGCGGCCCCGCGGCGTAGTGAGTGCACCGCTGCCACGTCGCCACGGCGGACATGGGTCAGCAGTGCGCCGATGGTGGTCTGCTGCGGTGAAATGGCGATATCGATAACGCCCCCCTGCACCAGATCCACATAAGCGGGGTTGTTGATCAGCGTCATCACGGTACGGGCGCCGAGCCGTTTGGCCAACATCGAGGCCATGATATTGGCTTCGTCGTCGTTGGTCAGTGCGCAAAAAACATCGGTATCCTCGATGTTTTCCTCCAGCAGCAGTTCACGGTCGGACGCGCTGCCGTGCAGAACGATGGTGTTGTCCAGATGGCGGGCCAGCTGGTTGCAGCGGTTGATGTTGCGCTCGATGATCTTGACCTGAAACTGGCCTTCAATGGTGCTGGCCAGGCGCGCACCTATATTACCGCCCCCGGCGATGATGATCCGCTTATACGGGGTATCGAGTTTGCGCAGTTCGCTCATCACCGAGCGGATGTCACGTTGAGCGGCGATGAAAAACACCTCGTCGTCCGCTTCGATCACGGTATCCCCTTTCGGGATGATCGGCCGGTCCTGGCGGAAGATGGCCGCCACGCGGGTGTCGACCTTGGGCATGTGCGAGCGCAGGTAGGCGATCTCGCGGCCGACCAGCGGGCCGCCGTAATAAGCGCGTACGGCAACCAGCTGTGCCTTGCCGCCGGCAAAATCGAGTACCTGCAGTGCCCCCGGGTGCTGGATCATGCGCTTGATATGCATGGTTACCAGTTCTTCCGGGCTGATCAGCACGTCGATCGGGATCGCCTTGACGTCGAAAATCGCCTTGTCTTTCTGCAGATAATCGTGCTCACGAACGCGGGCGATCTTGGTGGGGACATTGAACAGTGTGTGGGCGACCTGACAGGCGATCATATTGACCTCGTCACTGTTGGTCACGGCGATCAACATATCGGCATCCTGGGCGCCAGCCTGATCCAGCACGCTGGGATAGGAGGCCTTGCCCTCTACCGTGCGTATATCGAGCCGGTCCTGAAGCTCGCGCAGTCGGCCGGTGTCCGTGTCAACGACGGTGATGTCGTTGGCTTCGTTGGCCAGGTGGTCGGCCAGAGAGCCCCCGACCTGGCCTGCACCCAATATAATGATCTTCATTCAAGGTCTCTGTCGTTGCGTGCCGTCGCAGTCGCTAGGCATCCTTTGTCAGAATGGCGTAGTAAAAACCGTCGTGCTCCCCTGCTGCCGGGAAAAGCTGGCGTCCGTATGGCCTTTCGATGCCGCATGTCAGAGGCACAGGCAACGACTTGGCGTCGGCGTGGAGTTTAACAAAGCGCTCCACAATACGCTCATTCTCTTGCGGGAATACAGAGCAAGTGGCATAGACCAATCGACCGCCGGGTGCGAGCATCTGCCATAGATTGTCGAGTATGCCCAGCTGCAGATTGGCCAGCCCTAGAATGTCTTCGTTGCGACGCAGCAGCTTGATATCCGGATTTCGCCGGATAACCCCCGTGCCGCTGCAGGGGGCGTCGACCAGGATGCGGTCAAAGGGTGTGCCGTTCCACCAGTCACGAGCACTGGCATCGCCCAGATGGAGCACGCATTCATGCGATAGCTTGAGCCGCTCCAGATTGTCGCGCACCTTCTCCAGTCTCGAGGGCTCCATCTCCACCGCAATCGCTTCGCACAGCGAAGGCTGGGTTTCCAACAGGTGACACAGCTTGCCTCCCGGTGCGGCACAGGCGTCAAGCACACGCTGGCCGGGCTTGGCATCAAGCAGGATGCAGGCGAGCTGGGCCGCTTCGTCCTGTACGCTGAGCAGTCCCTGGCTGAAGCCCGGCAACTTGGATACATCGATCGCTTCAGCCAGCGTGAGCGCTTGTGGCGAATGCTGTCCAGGTGTAACTGTGATCTGGTTTTGCGTGAGCTTTTTGATCGCCTCTTCCCTGGTGAGTGAGCGCTCATTAACCCTAAGTGTCATAGGACCTGGTGTGTCGTTCTCCTGCAGTATCGACTGCCAGTGATCGGGCCAGTTGTGACGGAGTTTGTCGATCATCCACAGCGGATGGTTGTACTGGAACTGCTCATCCTGCGCCAACGAGGACTCGATCTCCTCCTGCTCCCGTTGGTAGCGGCGCAGAACGGCATTGAACAGTTTGCCTGCCCACGCCTTGTTCAGTTCGCGCGTGCCTTCGACGGTTTCACTGACCGCGGCGTGTGCCGGAATCCGCATGCTGCGCAGCTGGTACAAGCCAACCAATAGCAGCGCTTGAAGATCCTGGTCCTGCGCCTGCAGCGGGCGTTTGAGCAGGGCGTTGGCGATCGCGCTGAGCCGGTAAAAATCGCGCAAGGTGCCGTAGCACAGCTGGCGCAGCAGTGCTCTGTCCTGTGTCGGGCACTGCACCAGTGCCTCCGGTAGCGTCGACTTGAGCGAGCCGCGGTGGTTGATCAGTGGTTCCAGTACGCGTGCCGCCAGTACCCTGATATTCATCGCATTAACCCAGTTGTGTGCCGATTGCGAAGCGTTCCCGGTGCGCGTTCAATAGCGCCGAAACCGGAGTGGGTTTGCCTCCGGGCAACTGCAACAGCGTCAGTACCAGGCGGTCGCGACCGGTCGAGATCACAACGCCATCGCTGCTGTGCGCCACGACCGTGCCGGGCATCTGGTCGTCAGCGCCCGCCTCGGTACGTGCCCCCCAAACCCGAATCGTCTGCCCACTTATCTCAGTGTAGGCGACAGGCCAGGGATTCAAGCCGCGCACCTGGCGCTGCAGACACTCAGCGGGTTGGCTCCAGTCCAGCTTGCCCTCCTGCTTCTCCAGCTTGGCGGCATAGCAAGCCAGGCTGTCATCCTGCGCTGTCGGCTCCAGCGTGCCTTCGGCGAGCGGGGCCAGTGTCTGAACCAGGGTCTGGGCACCGAGTTCGGCGAGCCGGTCGTGCAGGGCGCCGCTGGTGTCGTCGGCCAGGATCGGGCAGCGGGCAATACTGAGCATGGCACCGGTATCGAGACCGGCGTCCATCTGCATGATGGTAATGCCGGTTTCGGTATCGCCGGCCAGCAGGGCACGATGGATAGGCGCCGCGCCGCGCCAGCGCGGCAGCAGGGATGCATGGACGTTGATGCAGCCCAGGCGCGGCGCGTCCAGCACCGCCTGCGGCAGGATCAGACCATAGGCGACAACGATCATCAGGTCGGCGCCGAAGGCGGCAAGCTGCTGCTGTGCCTCGGGGTTGCGCAGCGATGTCGGCTGGCAGACCTCGATCTGGTGTTCCAGTGCCAGTTGCTTGACCGGGCTGGGCGTCAGCTTGCGCCCTCTTCCGGCGGGCCGGTCGGGCTGGGTGTAGACGGCGACGACCTCATGTTCCGTGCTCAACAGGGCCTTGAGGCTGGCGGCGGCGAATTCGGGGGTTCCGGCGAAGATGATCTTCAGGCGCTTGGTCATGGGGCAACCTTATCCAGTGGGTGCATCGCCGCTCCTGCGCATCCATGCGCCCGCGGCACACTGTACTTCCTGTACATGAACAGGCTTGCCTGGGCAAACCTGCTTTCCTGCTTGTATCTCGGCTGAGGATCAGCCGCTGACGACTTCCTGCCGGTGTTTCTTCTCCAGCTTGCCGCGGATGCGGTTGCGCTTCAGGGCGGAGAGGTAATCGACGAACAGCTTGCCGTTCAGGTGGTCCAGCTCGTGCTGGATACAGACCGCGAGCAGGCCCTCGGCAACGAAGTTCTGCGCTTCACCGTTGCGATCGAGAGAGCTGACCTGGATCTTCTGCGGCCGGTTGACGTTGTCAAAAAAGCCCGGAACCGACAGACAACCCTCCTGCATCTCTTCAAGTGTGTCGTCCAGTACCGTATATTCGGGGTTGATCAAGGCCAGGGGTTCCGATTTATCCTCCGACAGGTCGATGGTAACGACCCTTTTGTGGACGTTGACCTGCGTGGCTGCCAGGCCGATGCCCGGTGCGTCGTACATCGTCTCGAACATGTCATCGATGAGTTGTTTAATCTCCTCATCGACTACATCCACCGGTTCGGCGATTGTGCGCAGTCGAGGATCTGGGAATTCAAGAATCTTGAGCTTGGACATAGTATCTGCTTAAACGGATGTTCGACGGGGGCGTCGGATGGAGTAAAGTACGATAAGATGCGTCCTATTATACTGATAATGTTGTCTAATGCATGCTCAGACGCCTTTGAACCTGCCGACCTGGCCGGGATGCGGAGGTTGTTTGCGTTACAAGGGAACTGAAAATGAACCGATTGCTTTGCGCAACGCTGACCGCGGCAGTTCTGCTGTTGGGCAGTCCGGCTCAGGCTGAGGTCCGTAAGGACCGGATCGAATTGGCAGAGGGGCATCCGACGGAGTATGTCGTTGTTAAAGGCGATACGCTCTGGGACATCTCCGGCCGCTTCCTGAAATCCCCCTGGCTCTGGCCCGACGTGTGGTACGTGAACCCGCAGATCGATAACCCCCATCTGATCTATCCCGGGGATATCATCTACCTGACCTGGGTGGACGGTCAGCCTCGGCTGAGTCTCAAGCGCGGCATACGCAAGCTGAGCCCCCAGGCACGGGTGACGCCGCTGGATCAGGCGATTCCGGCGATCCCGCTGAAGGATATCGCCGGTTTCCTGAACGATAACATCGTCATGGAGCAGGATCTGCTGGAGCGTGCGCCCTACGTTATCGGCGGCAAGAATGAGCGGATCATCGCCGGCAGCGGCGATCGCGTGTATGCCCGCGGGGAGCCGGTTGAAGACGTTTCCCTGCAGGGGATCTATCGCCCGGCCAAGGCCTATAACGATCCGTTCACCAACGAACTGCTCGGCTACGAGCTGTACCGCGTCGCCGATGGACGCATTACGGCGCGCGACAGCGGTTCGCAGGTGTTGACCATGGACCTGCTGGACACCAACGAAGAGGTGCGCGTACGTGATCGTGTGGTGCCGAACGACGAGAGCCGTATCGAATCGGTTTTCTACCCGTCAGCCGGTCCGCAGCTCGACAACGCCGTGATCATGGATGTGCTGGGCGGGGTGGCCAAGATCGGCCAGTTCGATGCCGTTACCTTGAACGTCGGTGCCCGTGAAGGGTTGGAGGTCGGCAACGTATTTGCGGTCTTCAACAAGGGTGAGACGGTGAAAGACCCGGTGACCGAAGAGATGATCACCCTGCCATCGGAGAAGGCCGGCACCCTGATGGTGTTCAAGGTGTTTGACAAGGTTAGCTACGGCCTCGTCATGCGCGCCACCAACGTGATCTCGGTGGGCGATAGTCTGCAGAGCCCCTGAACGACCGCCAGTACCTAAGGAAGTTAAAGCATGCGCGATCCAAGGGAGTGGATCGCTGCAACCCTGCTACCAGGGATAGGCCCAGCGACGCTGGGCCGGTTGCGTACAGCCGGGATTGCAGCACCAGATCTTTTTACCACCAATCTTTCGTTGGCCAAGGCTCTCAAACTGCGGTCTGAGACCCTGGCCGCCATTCGCGAGTATCAGACCGGCGGAGCCCTCTACCGCCGCGCCGATGAGCTCAACGCTCAGGCCATCCAGCATGGCTGGCAGTTGTTGGCAATCGACTCTCCTCTCTACCCCGACCTCCTCAGGCAGATATCGGATCCGCCGATTTTGCTGTGGTTGAAGGGCGATGCCGATCTGCTGTCGCTGCCACAACTGGCGATCGTCGGCAGCCGTCATGCCAGCCGTGGCGGTGTCGATCATGCCTACCGATTCGCCGCGGATCTGGCCGCGGGTGGCTTCGTGGTGACCAGCGGACTGGCCCGGGGTATCGATGCTGCCGCCCATCAGGCCTCGGTGGAACTGCCGCGACCGACGCTGGCCGTGTTGGGCACCGGCCTCGATCGCTGCTATCCGGCCGCCAACAGGGGGCTTGCCGAGCGCATAATCGCGACCGGTGGAGCCCTGGTATCCGAATATCCGCCCGGCACAGCACCCTTGCCGCAGAACTTCCCCCGCCGCAACCGCATCATCAGCGGCATGAGCGTGGGTACTTTGGTCGTCGAGGCGGCGCCGCGCAGCGGTTCGCTGATTACGGCGAGACAGGCGTTGGAGCAGGGGCGAGAGGTGTTTGCGCTGCCCGGATCGATCCATAACCCCCTGAGCAAGGGCTGTCATAGCCTGATCAGGGAGGGCGCCAAGTTGGTGGAAACCAGCCAGGACATTCTCGCCGAACTTGCTCCACTGCTCGGTACCTATCTCGCGCCGGCCTGCGACGATAGTGGTGTCGAGGTCGATGAGTCTGAGGAGCCATTGCTCGGGCAGATACCCTATGACCCCATCGGATTCGACCAGCTGATCGGTCGGGTGGCGATGCCGGCGGCTCTCTTGCAGCAGGAGTTGATGCGTTTGGAGCTGGAGGGGCATGTAGAGCTCAGAGGAGCGCTTATACTGAGACTTAGGTAAAACCCCCTCTGGCCCTCTCTGCCAGTTGCAAAGCGTCCTGCAAGCCGTTAGTTTGCCCTTTTTCGATTGCGATGGGGCGATAAAACGTGAATGACTGGCATCTGCGTCAAGCTATCCGGGTGCTGCGCAACGGGGGGATCATCGCCTACCCGACCGAGGCGGTTTGGGGGTTGGGCTGTGATCCGTTTAATCCCGAGGCGGTACGACGCTTACTGGAGATCAAACGGCGGCCGGAGCATAAAGGGTTGATCCTGGCGGCGGCGAGCGAGCGGCAGATAGACGCCCTGCTCTCTCCCCTGTCGGCCGAACAACGCGCCCGGCTGAGTGAGACCTGGCCGGGGCCCAACACCTGGCTGGTGCCCGATGCGAAGCAGCTGATACCTCACTGGATCAAGGGCCGCCACTCTGCCGTTGCGCTAAGGGTCAGTGCCCATCCCGTGGTGCAGGCACTGTGCGATGCGTTTGGTGCGCCCCTGGTCTCTACATCGGCAAATGTCAGCAGCGCGCCACCAGCCAAAAGCAAAACCAAAGTAAGGGCTTACTTCGGCGCTGAAGTCGATTTTATCGTGGATGGTGCATTGGGTGGCCTGGAAAAGCCCACCACTATCAGAAGCCTGTTAGACAATGCGGTCGTTAGAACGTAAGTGAATGCACACTTCGGAGGTTATGATGTCGGCACCGGATAAGGCGGCGGTTAAGTCCTATCTTATTGATCTGCAAGATCGTATCTGCTCTGCCTTGGAAGATGCGGATGGGCGGGAGAGCTTCGTCGAAGATAGCTGGCAGAGAGAGCAAGGCGGCGGCGGTCGCAGCCGCGTGATCAAGGGCGGCGCGCTGATCGAAAAGGGTGGCGTCAACTTCTCCCATGTATTTGGTGACGGCTTGCCCGGCTCGGCCACCGCGCATCGTCCTGAGCTGGCCGGGCGTCGGTTTGAAGCGATGGGCGTGTCGCTGGTGATCCACCCGCATAACCCCTATGTACCGACCTCTCACGCCAATGTGCGTTTTTTCATCGCCGAGAAGGAGGGCGAGGAGCCGGTCTGGTGGTTCGGCGGCGGCTTCGATCTGACCCCCTACTACGGTAACGATGAAGATTGCGTACATTGGCACCGGACCGCGAAATCGGCCTGCGAGCCGTTCGGCGAGGAGATCTATCCCCGCTTCAAGTGCTGGTGCGATGATTACTTCTATCTCCGCCACCGCGACGAGCCGCGCGGTATTGGCGGTCTGTTCTTCGATGACCTGAATGAACTGGGCTTCGAGCGCAGTTTTGCGCTGATGCGGTCGATCGGTGATGCCTATGTCCCTGCCTACCTGCCGATCGTCGAGCGGCGTCGCGACACCGCTTATGGTGAGCGGCAGCGGGACTTCCAGTTGCACCGTCGCGGTCGTTATGTGGAGTTCAACCTGGTTTACGACCGGGGCACGCTGTTCGGCTTGCAGTCGGGTGGGCGCACCGAGTCGATCCTGATGTCCCTGCCGCCGGAAGTACGCTGGGATTATAACTGGGCACCCGAGGCGGGCAGCGAAGAAGCGGAACTCTACGAGCGCTACCTGAAGCCGCGCGAATGGGCCGAGATCTGATGGCAGGGGGAAAAATGGCAGACCGTTACGCCGTGTTCGGCAACCCGATCAAACACAGCAAGTCACCCCGTATCCATACTGCCTTCGCCGAGCAGACCGGGGAAGCGGTGGAGTACAGTGCACAGCTTGTCGAGCTGGACGAGGGGGCTTTCGAGCAGCAGGTCGAGCAGTTCTTCGCCGAAGGCGGCAAGGGGCTGAATATCACCGTGCCGTTCAAGCAGAATGCCTGGCGCCTGGCGCGCTGGCGCTCGCCGGCAGCGGAGCGGGCCGGTGCCGTCAATACCCTGTACCGCAACGAGGCGGGTACCCTGTGTGGCGATAATACCGACGGTGTCGGTCTGGTCTGCGACCTGCAACAAAACAATGGCATCGCGATCAAGGGCGCACGGGTGCTGATGCTCGGCGCCGGTGGCGCGGTGCGGGGTGTGCTTGAGCCTTTCCTGAAGTCCGGTGCCGCGGAGATCGTCATCGCCAACCGCACACCGGCAAAGGCACAGGCGCTGGTTGATCTGTTCGCCGATCTGGGACAGCTGTCCGCCTGCGGCTTCGACGATATCGCGCCGCGCGCCTTCGACCTCATCGTTAACGGTACCTCCGCCAGTCTGCAGGGAGAGTTGCCGCCGCTGCCCGATGGGGTTATCGGCGCCAACACCGCCTGCTATGACATGATGTACGGCGCGGAGCCGACCCCCTTCTGTCGGTGGGCAGCCCGGCTTGGAGCGGCGAAGGTGATCGATGGGCTGGGGATGCTGGTCGAGCAGGCGGCGGAGTCGTTCCGTATCTGGCGTGGCATTAAGCCCCAAACCCGGGAACTGATTGCCCGGATAAGAACGGAGCTCAATGGCTAAGACCCGGCTCCCGACTTCGTCGGTTCAACCTTCCCTTGCATAATCAAAGCGTTGGGCGGTATAACGGGGTGAAACTCTCTGCTTTAGGGTCGCCCTATGGAAAAGCACGCTCCGTTACCGCCCGAGGCTCTCTATCGCACCTGCGATACCGATCTGCTGCCCTTCCGCACCACCGAAACCCTGGAGAACTTCACCGGCTTCTTCGGCCAGGAACGTGCGATCGAGGCGATGGAGTTCGGCATCGGCATGCAGCGCCCCGGCTATAACCTGTTCGTCATGGGCAACCCGCATACCGGGCGCTTCTCTTTTGCCACGGTGAATCTGAAAAGCGTTGCCAAGAAGCAGCATAAGCCCCATGACTGGTGCTATCTGAACAATCTCAAGGACAACCGCTACCCGGTTTCGCTGAAGCTGCCCGCCGGCAAGGCCGCGCGTTTCCGCCGCGACCTGGGCAAACTGTTCGATACCATTCTCAGCGAACTTCCGGCCGCGTTCGAAAGCCCCGGCTACCAGCGCCTTAAAGGGCGTATCGAACGCGATTTCAACCGCCGCTACGACAGCGCGGTGGAGGAGATCGAGAAGCGTGGCCGCGAGTACAGCATTGCGGTCTATCGCGAGGCGGGTCAGATCGGCTTTACACCGGTGGCCAATGGCCAGGCGATGGATGAGGCGCAGTTTTCCGCGCTGCCCGAGGAGGAGCGCGAGGCGTTTCAGCGTAACATCGCCGAGCTGGAGGATCTGCTCAACGACAACCTGACCGAACTGCCTAAATGGCGTCGCGAGGCTGCCGAACAGATGCGCGAGCTGGAGCGGGATACGGCGCGCCAGGCGGTATCCGCGCCGATCCAGGCGTTGAAGGACAGCTATACCAATCTGCCCGGCGTCCCGGCCCACCTGGATCATGTGGAGCGTGATCTGATCAAGCACGGAGCCGAACTGGTCGGCGACGGCACCATCGAGGTGAAGACCGATGCGGGCCGCCGCGCCTGGCTGGAGGATAACTACGGTATCAACCTGCTGGTGGATAACGAGAAGACCAAGGGCGCGCCGGTGGTGTTCGAGGCTCACCCGAGCTACGACAACCTGTTCGGCCGCATCGAGTACACCAGCGAGATGGGCGCCATGGTCACCAACTACCAGCTGATCCGCCCCGGCGCCCTGCATCGTGCCAACGGCGGTTACCTGGTGCTGGAGGCGGAGAAACTGCTGGAGCAGCCGTTCGTGTACGGTGCGCTTAAGCGTGCTTTGAAGGCGCACGAGATCCGCATCGAAAACCCGGTCAGCGAGTTTACCGGCGTTACCACCATCACCCTGAATCCGGAGCCGGTACCGTTGACCGTCAAGATCGTGCTGATCGGCGGACGCGACACCTACTACCTGCTGCAGGAGCTGGATCATGACTTCGAAAAGATGTTCCGCGTCGTGGTCGATTTCGACGAGGATGTCAGCCGTACACCGCACTCGATCCGCCAGTATGCGCGATTGATGAAAACCCTCTCCAGTGAAGAGCACCTGGCCTCGTTGACCCGCGAGGGGGTCGCAAGGCTGGTGGAGCACAGCTCCCGCCTGGCGGAGGACCAGGAGCTGCTGTCGGCGCATATCGGCGAGCTGGTCGACCTGCTCTGTGAGGCCGACTATCGTCGTCGTGAAAGCGGGGACGAGCAGATCAACGCCATCCATGTGGAGCAGGCGCTGGCGGCCAAGGAGCGGCGCACCGGACGGCTGGCTCAGAAGATACTGGACGGCATCCTCAACGAAACCGTGTTGATCGATACCGAAGGTGAGGCGATCGGCAAGTCCAACGGTCTGACCGTGCTGCAGGTCGGCGATGTCTCCTTTGGTACGCCGGCCCGTATCACCGCGACGGTTCACCCCGGCAGTCGCGGTATCGTCGATATCGAGCGTGAGGTGACGCTGGGACAGCCGATCCACTCCAAGGGGGTGTTGATCCTGTCCGGTTATCTTGGCCACAAGTATGCCCGCGACTTCCCGCTGACACTCTCGGCCAGCATCGCGTTGGAGCAGTCCTACGGCTACGTCGATGGCGACAGTGCTTCCCTGGCCGAGATCTGCACGCTGATCTCGGCGCTGACCCATATCCCGATCCGTCAGCAGTATGCGCTGACCGGCTCGATCAACCAGTATGGCGAGGTGCAGGCGATCGGTGGCGTCAACGAGAAGATCGAAGGCTTCTTCCGCCTGTGCAGGACCCGGGGGCTGACCGGTAACCAGGGGGTGATCATCCCCCAGGCCAACGTGCGCAACCTGATGCTCAAGCGTGAGGTGGTGGATGCGGTCAGGGACGGTTTGTTCCACGTCCATGCCGTGTCGACCGTGGATCAGTGCCTGGAGATTCTGACCGGCAAGCCGGCCGGGCGACTGAAGGAGGATGGCCAGTTTACCCAGCGCAGCATCGGTGCGCAGATCGTTAAACGTCTGCGCGAGATCGCCAAGGCGAAGGCGTAAGGTTGGTGGGATACGGGCCGATACAGTCTCTTGCGTCTGACACGCCGTGAACCCTTCCGTGGGGGCTCCACTGCGACATCCATGTCGCAGGGGGTCAGTCGCAAGAGACTGCATCGTCCCTCGGGAGCTCCTACCGGCGACAAGTAACCAATGCTGTTACCCGACGGCCCGGAACAGCGCCATATGGTTGTCCCAAGCCAGGCTGCTTAGCTGTGGCGGCAGTCGCAGGGGCTCACGGTAATCCTCGCGCGGGTAGAGGGTATAGCAGTGGCCGCGCCCGCTGCTGGCGATGAACACCTCGGGCTCCTCGGTGGCGGCCAGACCGCAACCATCCGCTGTCTTCAGGCTGGTCAGGTAGCGGTTGTTATCCACATCCCAGAAGGTGACCAGGTTGCCGCGCGGAGCACTCACCGCCGCGATGCGGCCACTGCTGTCGAAGCGAGCACTGCCACAGTACTGGGCCATCTGCCGATTGATCTCCGCCGGCGCCTTCATCAACCGTATCTCACTGCCCCGGCGGTGCAGCGCGACCAGCGGCTTATCGTCTGCCCTATCCCCCTGGTACTGCAGTGCAATGATCACCTCGTTGCGCGCATTGATATCGATATGGCGGATGCTGAGCTGGTGGTCCCGATCGGCCAGGAAACGCTGCTCCAGGATCCTGCCCGAGGACGGCTCGAGATAGGCCAGGGAGGGGCGCATGCTGTCGATGTTGAGCTTGTCACGCCCATCGGTAAGTATTCCGCCGTTAGCAACCACTAACGCACCATCGGGCGAGAGCAGGAGTTCGTGCGGTCCGATGCCGCCGCTGCTGAAATCGCGCACCGGCTGCTGCGGCCGCGCGAGGTCGCGCAGGGTTAGCCTGCCCTCGCCGCTGGCCACATCCATCTCCGTGGCCCAGAGCCCTTGCCCATCCGCAGTGAAGATGGCGTGGCCATAAAAATGGCGCCCCGGCTGGGGCTCTATACGGTGCAGCAGCCAACCTCTGCTATAGTCGACCAGGTCGATGTAGTGGCCAGGGCGCCTGGCAACAGCGGCGACCCAGGGCCTGGATGGGTGGGCGGCAACATGATGCGCACGGTCTGGAAGCGTATGCCGGAGCCGCTCGCTTCCCAGCTCGTCCATGACGATCAGCAGATGACCGCCATCGCCGGTGTCGGCGGCACTGGCGATCAGAACAGGCTCCTGCCCGGCAATGACGGGCAGCGCTGCCAGCAGCTGGGCGCCCCCCAGTAACTGCAGCAGACGGCGGCGGTTAATCTCCATCACGGCTGTTGAACCCCAGCTGTATACCCAGTGTTTTCATCGCCATGCCGAGCAGGTGGTCTAGAACCTTGAGCGAATCGGCGATCGTGACCAGCTCGGCGTAGTGCGCGTCGAGCGCACCGGTTAACGAGTCCCCCAGCGGTTGCAGCTGTTCATCCAGCAGTAGGAACTGCTGCTCGATCGCCTTGGCCCGCTCCTCCTCGCCGCGTTGACGCAACAGTTGCTCCAGGCCGGCGTTGCTGCCCTTGTACAGCGCCTGGGCCGCATCCAGGTTGGTGCGAATGTTGGCAAGTGAATGCTCACTCATCCAGCTTTCCGCGCGGTGTGGATAAGTGCTGTCAGCACCCTTGCCCAGTACGGCAAGTAGCTTGGTATCACGAATCAGCTCGATCGGCTCCACCAGGGATTTCATCAGATCGATGCTGAATGCCGGGACGGTGCTGGCTTGCACGTCATCTTCCGCAGCGATATCGCTGCCGCGCAGCAGGGTTTCACCCTCCCGCTTCCAGTCCTGGTAGATGCCGTCGGCCATGGTCGAGAGGTTGCCCGCAATCGCCTGGGTCAGGCGGCAGTCGACACCGATGCCTTGTAGCTGCTCCAGGGCATCGGTTCGGAACAACAGCTGTTCCAGCGCCGGCAACCCCTTGATCGATACGCTGGCCTGGTGGAAAAACTCCGCATCGAAGACCGAATCCGCGGGCAGCGCCAGTGCCGATTGCAGCTGCTTACGGCCGATGCTTTTGCGGTCCGGCCAGAACTGGATGCTGTAGTTACGCATCAGGTAGGTTACCGGGCCGAACTGAAGGTGGGAGACGCCCTGCCAGGCAGTCAACGTATCCCGATAGGCTTGCCGGGTCGATGCCAGATTGGCACTGTCCGTCGTATTGCACAGGGCGTTGCTGGCCTTGGCCAAACCCTCGGCGGCAGACGCAAAGTGTGCGTAGGCGGGCAGGATATCCTCATGCAGCGTCTCTTCGTTATAGGCCTGCCAATTGACCGACTGTGCAGCCGCATGATTGCCATGGAGCAATCCTGCCAGCAGAAACAGGGCGCTGGCACCCACCAGCGTGGGCAGCAGACTGGTGTTGATTCTGCGCTTCATAGTGACTCCAGAAACCGGATCAGTGCGCTTCGATCCTTTTTGCTCATATTGATCACCTTGCTCCGTGCCGGTTCGGCTTCGCCGCCGTGCCAGAGAATTGCTTCCAGCAGTGTGCGTGCCCGTCCGTCATGGAGGTAATAACCATTGTTGCTTACCGATTGTGTCAATCCCAACCCCCACAGTGGTGCCGTGCGCCATTCGCTGCCAGCTGCATCGAATTCGCTATGCCGATCGGCCAGTCCCGGGCCCATGTCGTGCAGCAACAGGTCGGTATAGGGCTGGAACCGCTGATGCGCAAGCGCCGGCCATTGTGGCGAGTCAGCGGTACGCTGAGTCGGGGTATGGCATGCGGCGCAGCCGTTGTCGTGAAACAGCCGGCGACCGCGGACAACCTCCGGCCGGCTCTGCTCGCGGGCGGCCGGTACGGCAAGGTGGGCGGTGTAGAAGGTCAACATCGCCATCATCTCCGCTGATGCCTCCAGGCCGCCCTGCTGCTCGGTATTGCCGTTGGGCAGCGCCAGGCAGGCCGTCTGGCGGGCGGTACAGTTACCGCTGGCCGCGGGGTGGATCGGGTTACCGATGCCGATATCGTTGGTCAGAGCGCTGGCGTTTTGCTGGGCCAGCGTCGGCTGCCCCGCTTTCCAGCCGAAGCGTCCAGGCCGCATGGTACCGCTAACCCGGTCGTAGACCCGGTTGATACGGCCCGAAATACCGTCGCCGTTGGCATCGTCCGGGTCCGCCAATGCCTCGAGATCCTGTTCCGGGATCCGTTCCAGCAGACCCAGGCCGATCATCGGCGGTGCGATACGAAAGGAGGTTCGCAACGCCGGATCGAAATCGCCGTAACCGGTCTGGATAACCCGGACCACGGGGGTTCTAAGCTCAACGGACTCGTTGCCGGCAAGCGCTACCCGGTGGTAGGAGTAGTCGATCTCAACCCGGCCTTCGGCCGGTACCCCGGCGATGGCAAAGGGCTGCAACTGGGTGCCGTAAACCGGGTCGCCGGCCAGACCTGCGGTACGGGCCTCCGCCTGACGCTCGGCATTGTTCAGCGGCACGCTGAGCCTGAGCAGCGACGACAGCTTGTTTTCGTCGATCCCGGTGATCGGGTTACCGCGGCCGTCATTGACATGGCACTGGCTGCAGGCGCGAGCGTTGTGCAGTGGGCCGAGGCCATCGCTGGCGGTGGTGGACGAGGGTGAGGGCACCCAGATCTTGTTGAAGATCGCTTCGCCGAGCACGAACGACATGCGTGTCTGCAGGTCCAGGTTCGCCGCGGGCTGGGAGAAGGGGTGGCGGCCAGCTGGGCTTGGCAGGGGGCCCCGGAAGGTGGTATCGCCTCCCGCCGCAACCGCTGGGGTGCTTTCGGCGAGTGCCGTGCCCACCTGGCTCGCACCGAGTGTCAGGGCAAGCAGGCAGGCGGGAATGTCACGGCGTTTAACGGCTACAGCAAACGCCATCGGTTTACTTGGCGCCGACGGCCGACGGGTTATCCAGGCTGTCGGAACCCTCGATGGCGACGCCGTCCAGCCCCAGCTTGGCGATGATCTCTTCGGTCACACCGGTCTGTGCCACCAAGGAATCGACGAAGTTCTGCACCAGCTTTCCACCCTCACTGTTGCCCGGCGCGATCATCACGTCAAACGGTGCGCCCTGGTTGGCGGAATCCACCATCGCCTTACCGGCCGCCTGGGTGGCATCCAGTTGTGCCCGCATCTTTTTGTCCAGGTCGGCGTCGGTGGCCGCAACCAGGGCGGACAGTGAGGGGCCTTGCATCTGGCTGCCGTCGATACGGGTGTACCGCCCCAGGTAGACGTTCTGAATCCCCTTGGCGTCGTAGTAGTGGGAGTTGTGGGTGTTGTCGGAGAAGCAATCATGCTCCTCTTCCGGGTCGTGCAGCATCAGGCCGAGCTTGGTGCGTTCGCCGCCCAGCTCGCCGTAGGCCAGACTGCCCATACCGGTGGTGATGCTGGCCAGGCCCTCGGAACTGCTTTTGGCCTCCAGTTCGGCGCGAGCGGCACCCCCCTGCTGCCAGTTGGCGACCATCTCTTCAAGATCGGCGATCAGCAGCCGGGTTGCGCTCTCCAGATACTGGGCGCGGCGCTCACAGTTGCCGCCGGTGCAGTTGCTGGTATCGAAGTCGGTATAGGGGCGCTCACCGGCGCCCGGTTCGGTACCGTGCAGATCCTGACCCCAGAGCAGGAATTCGATGGCGTGATAGCCACTGGCCACGTTGGCCTCGACGCCGTCGATCTCATGCAGCTGCTGGATCAGTTCTGGCGTAATGGTACTGGCATCGACAGTCTGTCCGCTGATGGTCAGCGAAGGGTTGGCGATGATATTGGCGGTGTAGAACGGATTCTCGTAGGACTCGGAGCCGTAGCTGTCCGTGTCGACATAGTCGATCAGGCCCTCGTCCAGTGGCCAGGCATTGACGCGTCCCTCCCAGTCATCGACGACGCTGTTGCCGAAGCGGAACGCCTCCGACTGCTGGTAGGGTACGCGGGCGGCGATCCAGGTTTCGCGGGCACGCTGCAGTGTCGCTTCCGACGGTGTCTCGATCAGCGCCTTGACCGCCTCGTGCAGGGTGTTGGCGCTGCTCAGCGAGTCGCCGTAGACGGCGAGAGCCAGGTCGGCGTAATGCTGTACGATTGCGTCTGCACTGGGGGCTTGGTTAGCGGCCTGCACGGCACTGCTCAGGGTCAACGGGGTGGCCAGGGCGGCGCTGATAAGGCTGGCGTGGAGGACGCGTCGAAAGGTCATGCGGTTGGCTCCTTAAATCCGGTCTGAATTGCAATACACGCTAATCTAAATGAAAACCGTTATCAATATCAATATTTGGGCGGCGAATGAACGCAAAAAACATGTGGGATAAGGCTTGCGGAGTACTGGGGATAATCAAGTCAGAAGGCTGAATAAACCGTATGACGGGGCTTCCAGGGAGATGGAGGCCGAAGCAGCGGCACTGCCCCAGCCTGTGAGTGCTCAGTCGAGACTGGCCCACTCTTCGCTGAGGTGCTTGTCTTTGAGTCTGACGTAGTTGTTGGCGGTATAGGTAAAGAACTCCCGCTCCTGTTGGGTCAGCTCGCGTTGGGGCTTGGCCGGACGGCCGACATAGAGGTAGCCGCCCTTCAGGTGCTTGCCCGGCGGCACTAGCGAACCGGCGCCGATAATCACCTCATCATCGACCACGGCGCCATCCATCACCATCGCGCCCATGCCCACCAGTACCCGGCTGCCGATCTTGCAGCCGTGCAGCATCGCCTGATGGCCGACGGTGACATGGTCGCCGATCTCGAGTGGGAAACCGTCCGGGTTATAGGGGCCAGCATGGGTGATATGCAGCACGGATCCATCCTGAATGCTGGTGGAGTGGCCGATACGGATGCGGTGCATATCGCCGCGGATCACCACCAATGGCCAGATCGAACAATCGTCACCAATCTCCACATCCCCCAGCACCACCGCGCTGGGATCGACAAATACGCGTTCGCCCAGTTTCGGGGTCATCCCCTGATAGCTGCGGATCTTCATTCTATCGCTCCTGTTGAAAAGGCCCTGAATGCGCTCCATTGTATAGCAATAGGTCCAGGCTTTGACGCCGTTGTTGTGAGCGTCGGCCGGTTACACAATCTCCAAGGAGCGTTTCCATGTCCAATCCCCTGCTTGAGCCGCATCATCTACCACCGTTCAGCAGCATACATCCAGAGCACGTGGAGCCGGCCATCGATGAGCTGTTGGCCCGCAACCGTGCGCGTATTGCGCAGCTGACGCAGGATAGCGCTACGCCGAGCTGGGAATCACTGGTGGAGGTACTGGAGCAGATCAACGACGAGCTGAGCCAGGCCTGGTCGCCGGTATCGCACCTTAACTCGGTGATGAACTCCGACGAGCTGCGTGAAGCCTACAACCGCTGTCTGCCGAAACTGTCGCAGTACTGGACCGAGCTGGGCCAGAATCAGGCCCTGTATCAGGCATTCAAGGCGCTGGCCGACAGCGATGCCTATACCGGGCTGAGCCAGGCGCAGAAAACCGTGGTCGATCACTCCCTGCGTGATTTTCGTCTATCCGGCATCGCGCTGCCCGAGGCGGGGCAGAAACGCTATGCCGAACTGCAGCAGCGGCTGTCGGAACTGACCACCAAATTCTCCGAGAATGTACTCGATGCGACCCATGGCTGGTACCGTCATATCACCGACGACAGCCAGCTGGCGGGGCTTCCGGCCCATGCGGTCAGTGCGGCGAAGGAGGCGGCACAGGAGCGCGAACTGGAGGGCTGGGTGATCACCCTCGACTTCCCGGCCTACTACGCCGTGATGACCCATGCCGAGGATCGCAGCCTGCGCGAGGAGCTCTACCGCGCCTACAGCACCCGAGCCTCCGATCAGGGGCCGACCGCCGGGCAGTGGGACAACTCGGCGATCATGACCGAGATACTGGAGCTGCGTACCGAGCTGGCCAAGCTGCTCGGCTTCGACAATTACGCCGACTACTCGCTGGCCACCAAGATGGCGCAGTCGTCAGACCAGGTGATCGGCTTTATCCGGGATCTGGCCGGCAAGAGCCGCACCATGGCCGAGCGTGAACTGGGTGAGCTGAAAGGCTTTGCGCTGGAAACCGATGGTCTGGACGAGCTCTGCGCCTGGGATCTCGGCTTCTACGCCGAGAAACTCAAGCTCGCGCGCTTCGATATCTCCCAGCAGGCGCTGCGCCCCTACTTTCCGCTGCCTAAGGTGCTCGATGGGCTGTTCGCCGTGGTCGGTCGTCTGTTCGATGTGCAGTTCGAACAGATCCTGGAGTTCGACAGCTGGCACAAGGATGCGCGCCTGTATCGACTGAGCCGCGACGGCGAGGCGATCGCCTACTGCTACCTCGACCCCTTTGCCCGCGCCCAGAAGCGCGGCGGCGCCTGGATGGACGATTGCCGGGTACGCCGTCGTCTGCCCGATGGCTCATTGCAGCTGCCGGTGGCCTACCTGGTGTGCAACTTCACGCCACCGACCAGCGATCATCCGGCGCTGCTGACCCACGACGAGGTCACCACCCTGTTCCACGAGTTCGGCCACGGTTTGCACCATATGTTGACCAAGATCGACGTTTCCGATGTCAGCGGTATCAACGGTGTGGCCTGGGACGCAGTGGAGCTGCCCAGCCAGTTCCTGGAGAACTGGTGCTGGGAGCCCGAGGCGCTGGCGCTGATTTCGGGGCATTACGAAACCGGTGAGCCGCTGCCGCAGGAGCTGCTCGACAAGATGCTGGCGGCGAAGCACTTCCAGGCCGGCATGACGATGCTGCGTCAGCTGGAGTTCGCGCTGTTTGATTTCCGTCTGCATGGCGAGTATGAGCCGGGTAAAACCCAGGTGCAGGCGGTGCTCGACAGTGTGCGCGAAGAGGTTGCGGTGTTCCAGCCACCACGCGAAAACCGCTTCCAGAACGGCTTCACCCATATCTTTGCCGGTGGCTATGCGGCGGGATACTACAGCTACAAATGGGCCGAGGTGCTCTCCGCCGATGCCTTCTCGCGCTTCGAAGAGGAGGGGATCTTTAATCCCGAGACCGGCCTGGCGTTCCGCCAGGCGATACTGGAGCAGGGCGGTTCGCGCGAGGCGATGGAGCTGTTCGTCGAGTTTCGTGGCCGTGAGCCACGTGTTGATGCCCTGCTGCGTCACTCGGGCATCGAGTAAATCAAGTCGGTGGGTGAGCTGGCCCACCGATCCACCGATAGAAAGGGATAGGTATGAACCAGGGAAAGGCAGTTTTTTCCGCGCTGCTGGCGTTGTTAGTTTGCATTGTTTCGGGCTCGGCCGGTGCCGTCGGTTTCACCCGGCTAACGGCCGATGGACCGGCAGGGATGGCGATGGGTATCTGGTATCCCTCGGATAGCCCGGTGCCGGATAGCCCCAACTCCCCTTTTCGCCAGGCGTTGGCGCTGGATGCGCCGGTTGCCGGAGATAACCATCCTCTGGTGGTGATTTCTCACGGTTATGGTGGCTGGATGGGTGGACACGCCGATCTGGCTCTAACGCTGGCCGAATCCGGTTATGTAGTGGTGGCGCCGGAGCATCCGGGCAATAACAGCCAGGATCAAAGTGCCGTCCCGGCGCAGTGGCTGGTATCGCGTCCGGCCGATATCCACCGGACGTTGGACTTCATGCTCCAGAGCTGGCCGGATGCGCCGCGCATCGACGCCGGTCGTATCGGTGTGTATGGCTTCTCGGCGGGCGGTTATACCGCGCTGGTGGCCGCAGGTGGCAAGCCCGACTTCACCTTGGCATCGCGCCACTGCTCCGCGGCACCGGGCGAGTTTCTCTGTGCTGAAGGTATGCTTGACGCGATAGAACCCGTTGCGCAGACAGCGCGTGTCGCCGAGCTGGCGGGTGACAGCCGTCTCGGTGCTGTCGTTGTTGCCGCTCCGGGCCTGGCGTTTGCCTTCGACAGCGAGGGGCTGGAGGGGATAGGCGTTCCGGTGCAGATCTGGTCGGGCGAGCGGGACCTACGAGTGCCCGATCTCAGCAACGGCGGGCCATTGGCAGAAAATTTGCCGCCTGGCGCCGACCTGCGCCGGGTGGCGAACGCCGGACATTTCGCTTTTATGGTACCCTGTAACCCTCGGCTGAAAGAGATCAATCCCCGTATCTGGCAGATGGTGTGTATCGACAACGAAGGTTTCGATCGCGCCGCCTTCCACACCGAGCTTAATCGTGAGATCCGGGATTTTTTCGACCGTAGTCTGTAACAGCCGCGGAGAGAGAGCATGAGTGTGACGAAACGATTTATTGCCGGAGCCGTGTGCCCGCGCTGTGCGCAGATGGATTCGGTGCGCATGTATCGCGACGAGGAGCGCGAATACCGTGAATGCGTCAAATGTGGCTTCGAGGACTCGCTGCGCCTGGATGGCCGTCCCGAGCACGACGAGCTGCAGACGCGGGTCAACCAGCCCCGCGCCGACAGGGCGCCGACAGCCAGTGATGCGGAGCGAGACCAGGTTCAGGTGATCAACTTCAATCCCGATCCCGGGCAGAACCGGCGCGATCACTGACTCTCAGTCTGATCGTGACGGCAGGAAATCATTATCCATAACCTCTGAGATAGGCGGTATGTGAATACTTACATATCGCCTATCTATCGCCAATTGGATAAGCAGTCTAGCCATCTATCCACGCGTTGCGTCGACTCAGGCGCCAATACACATAGCCGCCACTGATGCCGCGCGCGGCGAACAGACTCAGAAACGCCAGCCACAAACCATGGTTACCCAACGGTTGGGCCAGCCACCAGATCGGCGCGAACACGCAGAATACCGAGAACAGCATGGTGTCCTGCATCGCCCGCACTTGGGTGGTGCCGATGAACACTCCATCGAGCAGAAAACTCCAGATCCCGACCAGCGGTAGCGCCACCAGCCAGGGCAGGTAGCGCCCCGCCTCTTCACGCACCGTGTCTATCCCGGTCAGCAGCGCGATGATCAGATTGCCGCCCAGCGCGAAGATCAGAGTCAGAATCAGCGCGCTGACCAACGACCAGATGCCGGCGCCGACTACGGTGCGATAGAACCTGTCCGTCTCTCGCTTACCGAGTGAGCGTCCACATAGCGCCTCGGTAGCGTGGGCGAAGCCATCCAGCGCATTGGAGATCAGCATCAGGAAGTTCAGCAGCACCGCATTGGCGGACAGAATATCGGTGCCCTGCTTCGCGCCCTGGGCGGTAAAGAAGGCAAAGGTAAGCAGCAGCGTCACCGTCCGCACGAACAGATAACGGTTGACCCGAATCATCGCCGCATAGGCCTGGAGTCGCCGCAGCGGTTCAAACTGCCAATTGCCTGGAATATCGCCGAGCAGACGTCGGCAGAACCAGAGCCCCAGCGCCAGGCTTGCCCACTCGGCGATCACGCTGCCCAGCGCCACGCCGGCGGCATTCAGGCCGAAACCGTAGACGAACAGCAGGTCCAGCAGCATGTTGAGCAGGTTGCCGACGGTCAGCAGCAATAACGGAACGCGGGTGTTCTGGTTGCCGACGAACCAGCCCAGCAGGGCGTAGTTACACAGTGCGGCGGGTGCGCCGAACACTCGGATGACGCCATACAGGCGCGCCTCGTCGAGCACGTCGGGGGCCGGGTCCATCAGTCGAAGCGCAAGCTCCAGCAGCGGCGTACGCAGCAGGATCAGCGCGGTGCCGATCAGTGTGGCCAGAATCAGCGACTGCGCCAGCAGCGTGCGCACGGATGTGCCGTCGTCCCGTCCCGACGCCTGCGCCACCAGGCCGGTAGTGCCCATGCGCAGAAAGCCGAAGGCCCAGTACAGGATCGAGAAGATCATGGCGCCGACGGCCACCGCACCCAGGTAGTGTGGCGAGTCCAGATGACCGATCACGGCAGTGTCCACCAGCCCCAGCAGGGGCACGGTGATATTGCACAGCATCATCGGCCAGGCCAGAGACCAGATGCGGCGGTGGAGTGTCCTGTCGGGCCAGTAACGCCAGTTCAGGATCGCCCTCATGCTCCGTGCTTAGGCTCTGGATAAGCCGCGTGGCGCAGCATAGAGCAGCAGGAACTCGGTCAGCGCCGCGACCACGACGGAGGGGCCGGCCGGGGTGTCCCAGAACCAGGAAGCGGTAATACCACCTACCACCGCCAGCATCCCCAGCAGCGAAGCATAGATCGCCATCTGCTCCGGCGTATGCGCCAGGCGCCGGGCGGCGGCGGCGGGGATGATTAGCAGCGAGGTGATCAGCAGGATGCCGACCAGCTTCATCGCCACGGCGATCACGGTGGCGATCAGCAGCATCAGTGCCAGACGCACGCGCAGGGTGTTGATCCCTTCGACCTGGGCCAGCTCCTCGTTGATGGTGATCGCCAGCAGCGGGTTCCAGAGCTTCCACACCAGCAGCAGCACCAGTGCGCCGCCGCCGTAGATCCAGTACAGATCCGCCGGTGCGATCGCCAGCAGGTCGCCGAACAGATACTCGATCAGGTCGATGCGGACGTTATCCAGCAGCGCCACGGCGACCAGGCCCAGCGACAGCGAACTGTGCGCCATGATCCCGAGCAGGGTGTCGGTGGCGACGAGGTGTTGCCGCTGCAGACTGACCAGCAGCAGCGCCAGCAGCACACAGCAGGCGACAACCGCCAGGTTGAGGTTGATGTCGAACAGGAAGCCCAGCGCGATGCCGAGCAGCGCCGAGTGGGCCAGGGTGTCGCCGAAGTAGGCCATGCGGCGCCAGACCACGAAGGCGCCCAAGGGGCCTGCGATGGCGGCGATGCCCACGCCTCCGGCAAGCGCCAGTATCAGGAATTCAGCCATGGTGTCGGTGTCCGTCGCAGCAATCCGTGGAAGAGTGCACGGAGGGTTGGCCCTCGACCACGTCGCCGTGGATATCGTGCCGGTGGTTGTGGTGGTGGCTGTACAACGCCAGCGCGTTGGCCTGGGCGGGGCCGAACAGTTCCAGGAACGACGGGTCGTTGCTGACCGCCTCCGGATGGCCCGAGCAGCAGATATGGTGGTTCAGACACACCACATGGTCGGTCGAGGCCATCACCAGATGCAGATCGTGCGAGATCATCAGTACACCGAGTTTGCGCTCGCGGCGGATCCGCGCAATCAGTTCGTACAGCTCGATCTGACCGTTGATATCGACCCCCTGTACCGGCTCGTCGAGCACCAGCAGTTGCGGATCGCGCAGCAGCGCTCTGGCCAGCAGCACGCGCTGGGTCTCCCCTCCCGACAGGTCGTGGATCGACTTCTGCAGCAGGTGCTCGGCGCCCACCGAGGTCAAGGCCGCCAGCACCCGGTCGGGGGCGCTGCGGTGCGGCACCTGCATGAAGCGGGACACCGTCAGCGGCAGGGTGCGGTCGATATGCAGCTTCTGCGGCATGTAGCCGACACGCAGATTGGGCTGGCGCCAGATATTGCCGCGGGTGGGCTTGAGCAGCCCAAGCACCACTCGCACCAGCGTGGTCTTGCCGGCGCCGTTAGGGCCGATCAGCGTGGTGATACAGTCGGTGTGCAGGTTCAGGTTGATGTTGCTCAGTACCCTGTCTTCACCGAACTGCACCTCGATCTGACTGAGTCGGATCAGATCACGATTGGGCATGCGCACCTCCGGTAGCCCGGCAATCGGGGCAGAGTCCCACTACCTCGACCATCTCTTGCTCGATCTCGAAGCCGAGTTCATCGGCGCTGGACTTGAGCGCAGTGTGAACCATACCGGTGTTGAGTTCGACAGCACGCCGGCAGCCACGACAGATCAGAAAGCCGCTGCGATGAGGGCGATCCGGATGCGGGCAGCCCACATAGGCGTTGAGCGAAGCGATGCGATGCACGAACCCCTGCTCCTGCAGGAACTCCAGCGCCCGATACACCGTCGGCGGCGCCGAGTTGAAGCCGGCATTGGCCAGTGCCGGCAGCAGGTCATAGGCTCCGAGCGGCTGGTGGTTGTGCCACACCAGCTTGAGCACCAGTTCGCGGATCGGCGTCAGCCGCTGCCGACGCTCGCGGCAAAGTGCTCGCGCGGTCTCGAGTGCCTGCACAATGCAATGCTGATGGTCGTGATTGGATTCGAATCCGGGGTCTTCCTGGCTCATCTTGACACTTCCGATAAAAATCGTTGTTATAATATAACATAATGTAACTTCAGTTTCGCGAGGCTTTCGTGGTTTTCATTCGTAAAGAATATAGGGGCTGGATAAGCCGTATGGCGGGGGCTGTGGCCCTGGCATCTGCTTTGGGCAGTACATTTTTGCCGCTTTCCGCTAGTGCCGGGCAGGCGGTTGCGCAGGGGGAGGTGATAGCCAGCATCAAGCCTCTGGGATTGATAGCCGCCGCGATCGGTGACGGCGTCAGCGAGCCAGCGATACTGATCGAAGATGGTGCTTCACCCCACCACTACGCGCTCAAGCCCTCGTCCATGCGTGGCCTGATGGAGGCTAAATTGGTGTTCTGGATCGGGCCGGAGCTGGAGCGCTCTCTCGACAAACCGTTGGCCCGTACCTCGGCCCACAAGCTTGCGCTGATCTCCGAGGGTGTGCACGACGAACACGAACATAATGAGCACGACGAGCACGACGAGCATGCACAGGAGGCGGATCACGAAGGGCATGATGCCGAGCACGAGCACGACGTCACCGAAGAGGATCATGATCAGGCCGAAGAGGGAGATGCGCATGACCATGGCGGTCTGGATGTTCACCCCTGGCTCGACCCTATCAAGGCGTTAGGGATGGCAAGGGCGATGCATCGCGAGATGGTGGAGCTGTATCCGGCCGGGCAGGCGCAACTGGACCGAAATCTGGCGCGCTTCGAAGCGTCGATCATTGAAACCGACCGCCGAATCGGCGAGATGCTGAGCCCGCTGCAGGATCGAGGCTTCTACGTGTTTCACGATGCTTACACCGGCTTTGTCGAGCATTACGGTCTGAATCAGCTCGGCTACTTCACGCTGGAGCCTTCGCAAAAGCCCGGTGCCCGCCATCTGGCGGAGATCCGTGCCCAATTGGAAGCGCAGCAGGCGGTGTGCGTCATGAGCGAGCCGCAGTTCAGCAGCGCACTGGTCGAGTCGGTCACCAGTGGGCTAGAGTTGAAGCAGGGCGAGGTGGATCCGTTGGCGATCGGCGTCACACTGGGCCCCGATGCCTACACCCAATACATGCTTGACCTCGCCCGACGTTTCCAAAGTTGTTTAAGTCCATAGGAGGAAAAAGTTTTCACGAGGGGGCTTCACAACAAAAAGCCGCCTCTATATAATGCGCCCCACTTTCGACGCAGATGTGGTGGAATTGGTAGACACGCTAGCTTCAGGTGCTAGTGCCTTCACGGGCGTGGGAGTTCGAGTCTCC
>NZ_JAHREP010000018.1:0-62361 GCF_019084545.1 Marinobacterium ramblicola | reverse complement strand
TCGACGCAGATGTGGTGGAATTGGTAGACACGCTAGCTTCAGGTGCTAGTGCCTTCACGGGCGTGGGAGTTCGAGTCTCCCCATCTGCACCACTCCTGGACCGAGTCCGGGGCGGCGCAGAGGCTAAGAAAGTAAAAACAGCGGTGCGCACCGCGCGATGCAGAATCGTAAATCCGCGCAAACCGACGCAGATGTGGTGGAATTGGTAGACACGCTAGCTTCAGGTGCTAGTGCCTTCACGGGCGTGGGAGTTCGAGTCTCCCCATCTGCACCACCGGGTTCCCCGGTAGGTTCTTCACAGTGACAAACTCTCTCCCCTCCTATTGGTCGTTAAACGCTTTCCGCGATCGACAAGCGCTCTCGCTGTTGCTGTAATCAATTTTTCTGCATACCCCTTACATACCCGTGGCCTGGGCTATCCAGCGTTTTTAAGCAAAACGCCCCGGTATGAACCGAGGCGTTGCAGTGATCAGGCTTGGGGCGGATCAGTTGGCCATGAGCAGGCCCAGCTGAACCAGTGCCGGGACTATGGCGATCACGAAACCTACCAGCACCATGGCGATGGAGGGGGCGAGGCCCAGTTCTTCGTAGCGTTCATCGTTGTGAGTAGTCGTCATGTTGAATCTCCTGGAGCGGTTGATAGTCATCTGTTTGCTTGGAGTATCGCAACATGAGTGCCAGCTTTTGCTCTCCTGGGGCTATATTTAACCTGTTGTTATTAAATGACATTTCGCGAGGCTTAAGTGTTGTGTTCACGAGTGCGCCCAATCTGGCATGCCAATCTTGAATGGCTATGCCAGGTTAGGCAGTTGGCGCGGATCAGCAGGAGCAGCGCCCATCGACGCTGAAGCGCCCGCCCCCCGATACCATCAGCGATAGTCCGGCCGCAAGGAGAACAAGGGCGTATTCCCAACCCCCTTCGCTGACGAAAACCCCATTACCGAGATGCACGAAGAGAATGGCGATCAGCATGGCGAAGGCGACCGCTGCACCGGCTACGCGAGTCAAGAGGCCCAGCACCAGCGCGATGCCGCCAAAGAACTCTGTCGAGCCAGCGAGTAGTGCCATCACCACACCCGGTTCCAGGCCGATTGAGGCCATCCATTGACCCGTGCCCTGCAACCCGCCGCCGCCAAACCAGCCAAACAGTTTCTGCGCCCCATGCGGTATCAGCACGATTCCGACCGGAACCCGCAGAATCAGCGGTGACAGACCGTTATGCGTGGCCATCAGTTTTCTGCACAGATTTGCTTTCATATACTGCCTCCCCATCTGGAGTGACTGTCGATACGGACAGTGTAGCCGGTGCGGTGAATAACGCTGACATGATATGGTGTCGTCTCGCCGGCTCGCTGAGGGTAGCGGGCTGCGCAGGTTCAACTTAGTTTGCCGAAGGAGCAACCGTTGAAGAAGTTCACCTTGAATCTGGATGCCGCCGTGGTGATCCTGCTGCTTTTTCTGACTGCGTTTGGCCTTAACCTCTATCAGTACGGTAAGTACCAGGAGTTGAAAGATGAAAACTTTCGTCTTCAGCTTCAGGGGCTGGAGGACAGGATGAATCTCGATTCGATGGAGTTGGCGCTGAAGCGGTTGAACAAAGCGTTGGCAGCCAAGGAAGCGGCGGAGTAACCGCAACGCGGTTTCAGGACGAACGGCGATGAAGACAATTCTGATTACCGGCTGCTCCAGCGGCATCGGCAGACACTGCGCATTGCGCTTGCATCAACTGGGCTATCGCGTGTTTGCGACCGCTCGCAAGCGGGAGGATGTGCATGCGCTTGGCGAACTGGGGCTGGAGGCGGTTCAGCTCGATCTGGACGACAGCCTGTCGATCCGAAACGCGGTCGACGAAGTGCTGTCGCGCACCGGCGGCACGCTGGATGCGCTGTTCAACAATGGCGCCTATGGCCAGCCCGGTGCGGTGGAGGATCTGACCCGGGAGGTAATGCGCGCCCAGTTGGAAACCAACCTGCTGGGCTGGCTGGAGCTGACCAACCTGGTGCTGCCGGTGATGCGTAGGCAGGGGCACGGCCGTATCGTCATGAACTCCTCGGTGCTGGGGTTGGTGGCGCTGAAATACCGCGGTGCCTACAACTGCTCCAAGTTCGCCCTCGAGGGGCTGACCGATACCCTGAGACTGGAGTTGGTCGGCAGCAATATCCATGTCAGCCTGATCGAGCCGGGTCCGATCGAGAGCGCGTTTCGCAGCAATGCGTTCAAGGCGTTTCAGGACCATATCGATGTTGCCAACAGCGCTCATCGCGCCACCTATGAAGCGGTGGTCAAACGGCTGAGTAACCAGGCGCCGGGCAAGGAGCCGGCGTTCACCCTGTCGCCCGAGGCTGTGCTCAAACCCCTGCTCCACGCGTTGGAAAGCCGCCGGCCCCGGCCCCGTTACTACGTGACCCTGCCGACCTATTTTATGGGTTGGGTGCGCAGACTGCTGCCAACCCGTTGGCTCGACCCCATCCTGACGCGGGCCTCCGATTGATCCTCGGTCGACAGTAACGGCGCTCCGCAGGTCGTTAAGGGCCTAAGGTTCCCTGGGAAACTCGGTTTCGAAGGCGCTGCGGCTCACCTGGTCCGGCAGCTTGGCCTCTACCCGCTGATCCAGCTCCAGTCCCCAGGTGTTGATCATGCAGCCAAGGATGACATACATGCCGTGGATCGCGATCAGGTCCATCAGCTCGGCGTCGGAGTAGCAGCCCTGCAGCTTCGTCAGCAGCTCCGCGGAGAGCCCGTGGCGGTCGACCAGTTCATCTACGGCGATAAGCAGCAGGTACTCCTTTTCGCTCCACAGCTCGGGGCGTGGTTCACGCTTGACCCGCTCGATCTCCTCCAGCGTCAGCCCGCACGCCAGACCGCGCTCCACGTGTGAGCCCCACTCGTACCAGGCGCGCATATGGATGGCGACCCGCAGGATCACCAGTTCGCCACGCCGCTTGCCCAGAGCACCGCCGGTGACCGAGTAGTTGCGAAAGTTCCACCAGGCGTTCAGCAGGGCCGGGTTGTGCGCCATCAGCTTGTGCACGTTGATCGGATCGCCCTTCATATCCTCGATAACGTGCTCGAGCGAGTTGTCCCATTGCTCGGTGGGTAGGGGGTGTAAGGGGCGGTTGCGGTTCATCCGGTCACCAGATTCGTTGAACGAGTTGTTGAGTAAGTTGCCGAGTAATTTCGCTCAAGGCCTTGCTATACGGCTTATCCAGCCTGCTGGAGCAGTCCAGCAGACGGTTGACGGTATGCTATGACAGTATTGCTGCTGATGGGGGATGGATCAATCGAATGGCAGGTGTTGTTGTCAGAGCGACTGTCGCTATCCTCTAACCCGACAGCACACGGGCCAGTGTATCGAATATGCGATCGTCGCCGGATTGGGCGACATTGAAGCGCAGATAATCGCCGGCGCTCTGTGACTGACTGAACGCGTTGCCCGGCGCCAGTACAACGCCCTCCTGCAGACAGGCGCGGGCGGTGTCCGCCGCATCGCGTCCCTGAGGTATGCGGCACCAGACAAACATGCCCGCTCGGGGGATGTGCCAGGGCTGTATATCCAGCTCATTGAGTCTTTCGATCGTCGTCACCATGGCCTTGGCCAGCTTTAGGCGCACCGACTCCATATGTTTGCGATAGCCGCTGTCGGTCAGCGCAGTAAGCAATACGTTAGCGGCTAACTGGCCGCCGGCGAAACTGGTGGCGATCTTCAGGTCGAGCAGGCTGTCGATCCAGTCGCGCCGGGCGGCGATATAGCCGCAGCGCAGCGAGGCGGAGAGCGTCTTCGAGAAACTGCCGATGTGGATGACGCGTGACAGTCCATCGAACGCGGCCAGCCGGGGCGAGGGTGTGAGCTCGAAGTCGGCGAAGATATCATCCTCGACGATCACCAGGTCCGAGCGCTCGGCTAGTGACAGCAGCCGGTGTGCCGTTGTCGCCGAGAGCGTCGCGCCGGTAGGGTTATGGATGCCGGAGTTGGTGATATACAGCCGCGGCGCGTGCGTTTGCAGCGTAGCTTCGAACGCATCCAGATCCGGTCCGTTCGGGGTGTAAGGGACGCCCACGACGCGGGCACGATGCGCCTTCAACAGGGCGTGGAAATTGAAGTAGCAGGGGTCGTCGATCAGCACCACATCGCCCGGCTCCAGCAGGAAGCGGCAGATCAGATCGATCGCCTGGGTGCCGGACTCGGTCAGCATGATCTGTTCCGGCGGTGCCTCGATACCGGTACCGATCATGCGCCGGGCAAGCACCTGCCGCAGAGCCGGCAAACCGAGCGGTGTGGCGTAGTCGGTCAGCACCGAGTTTTCAGCCCGCGCCACTCTGCGCAGCGCCCGGCGTATGCCCGCCTCGTACATCCAGTCATCGGGCAGCCAGCCGCAGCCCGGCTTGAGGACCGAAGCATCGGACTCCAGCGACTGGCGCGATATCCACAGCGGGTCGATCTCGCGTTCGAGCCTGGGGGCCATCTCCGCCAGGGCCAGTGGTGCGACAGGCCCGGTGACGAAGAAGCCCGAGCCGGGCTGCGAGCGGATGACACCCTCCGCCGCCAGTCTCTCATAGGCCTCCACCACGGTGGAAACCGACAGCGCCATCGCCTTCGCTTGCGCCCGTACCGACGGTAGTCGGGTTCCCGGCAGATAGCTCCGGGAGGCTATTCTCAGGCGGATCTCGTCCATGACGGCCGCAATACGGGTTCCGGCTTGTTTCACGTTGTCTCCATCTGTCTGTATTGTCTTAGCATACCTAACAGTTCTAAGAAATTGTATTGGGCTGTATCTGGGTGATCCGTCTTCCTGGTGGTCTACTGACAACTGATCATGAGCAGGAGGTGCCGGGATGGACAAAACGATGGGCGGTTGGATAAGCGGTTTTATCGGTATGCTGATCTTTGCCGGTTCGCTGCCGGCGACACGGGTTGCGGTGAGCGATTTCGAGCCGACCTTCCTGACCTGTGCCCGAGCGAGTATAGCGGGCCTTTTGGGCCTGGCCCTGCTGCTTATCTTGCGCCAACGGCGTCCGGATAGGGCGCAGTTGCCATCCCTTGTCCTTGTGGCTCTTGGCGTCGTCGTCGGCTTCCCGCTGCTGACGGCGCTGGCGTTGCAGCAGGTTTCATCCGCGCACTCGCTGGTGTTTATCGGCTTGCTGCCGCTGTGCACCGCCTTGTTCGGCGTGCTCCGTGCCGGGGAGCGTCCGCGACCGCCGTTCTGGCTGTTCTCGCTGTTGGGAGGCGCCTGCGTGGCTGGGTATGCCGCGCTGGGCGGTGGTACTGCCTCGCTGCAGGGAGATCTGTTGATGTTGGCTGCGGTCCTGGTCTGTGGTCTCGGTTATGCCGAAGGTGGCCGGCTGGCGCGTACATTCGGCGGCTGGCAGGTGATCAGCTGGGCACTGGTGTTGTCATTGCCGGTCATGTTGCCGCTCAGCCTGTTCTTCATGCCGGTGGGGCTGGAGCAAGTGCAGATACCGGCTTGGCTCGGGCTCGCCTATGTTTCGCTGTTCAGTATGCTGATCGGCTTCATGCTCTGGTATCGAGGGCTGGCGCAGGGTGGCGTCGCTGCCGTCGGTCAGTTGCAACTGCTGCAGCCCTTCTTCGGTCTTGGCTTGGCTGCGCTGCTGCTCAGTGAGGCAGTGAGCTGGACGATGTTGAGCGCGACTCTAGGTGCGGTGGTCTGTGTTTCGGGGGCTAGGCGATTTGCCTGACGGGGACAGAACGGCGAAGCCCCGCATCAAGGATGCAGGGCTTCTGAAAGAGGTGGTGCCCAGAGGCGGAATCGAACCACCGACACGGGGATTTTCAATCCCCTGCTCTACCGACTGAGCTATCTGGGCAACGAGGCGCGTATTAAACCCGACTTGTGACGGGGTGTCAACGCCCTGTTTTCACTTTTCTTTTATTAGCTTAGTTACTTGCTTTCGGACGGGGGTACGTAGCCTTCGGCCTTGTCGTACTCCTCGCCGGAGAGGAACTTCTCCATCTCCTGCTGCAGGTATTTACGGCTCTGCGGATCCATCAGGTTCAGATGCTTCTCGTTGATCAGCATGGTCTGGTGTTCGGTCCACTCCTGCCAGGCCTGCTTGGACACGTTGTCGTAGATATCCTGGCCCAGTGCGCCGGGATAGGGTGGACGCTCGAGGCCTTCCATCTCTTGTTTGTATTTGCGGCAGATGACTGTACGGCTCATCACTTTCCTCCCTTGTGGCTGGTGCTGCCGAGCGTTTCAAGCAGGCGCTTGACCGGCGCGGCCAGGCCGATATTTTGTGGTTGGCGGCTGTTATACCAGAGTGTCGGCGGGCCTTCCATGACTGAGTTTGTAGGGTCTTTCAGGCTGACCAGTACCGGAGTGATATCCAGGTGGTAGTGGCTGAAGGTGTGTCTGACCGGCTCCAGCGGTGTCGCCTCGAGGATCTCGATACCGAGCTCGGCGGGCGCGTCGCGCAGGTCCTGCACCTCCGGCAGGCTCCATAGACCGCCCCAGATACCGCTGGGCGGGCGCTGGGCCAGCAGCACCTGCTGATCGGGGTCGCGGATGATCAGCATCTGCGTCTGCTTGACCGGCAGGGTTTTCTTGGGCCTGGGGGATGGCAGCTTGCTGGTCAGACCGAGGGCGAAGGCTTTACATTCCTGTTGCAATGGGCACAGCAGGCAGCTGGGTTTGCCCCGGGTGCAGAGGGTGGCCCCCAGATCCATCATCGCCTGGGTGTAGTCGCCGACACGTTTGCTCGGGGTGTTTTGCTCGGCCAGCGACCAGAGCCTGTTCATGACCGCGGGCTGGCCGGGCCAGCCCTCGACCGCATAGAAGCGTGCCAGCACCCGTTTCACGTTGCCGTCGAGAATGGCCGCCCGCTTGCCGGTGGCGATCGACAGTATCGCCCCTGCCGTTGAGCGACCTATGCCGGGTAGTCCCTCCAGACCCTCGACGCTGTTGGGGAAATGGCCACCGAACTCCCGGCTGACGATGCCCGCCGCCTTGTGCAGGTTACGTGCGCGGGCGTAGTAACCCAGCCCGGTCCAGAGGTGGAGTACCTCGTCGATCTCCGCCTCGGCCAGGCAGTGCACGTCGGGAAAACGGTCGATAAAGCGCTGGTAGTAGGGGATCACCGTCGTCACCTGGGTCTGCTGCAGCATGATCTCGGAGATCCAGGTGTTATAGGCGGTTTTTTCCCGCTGCCAGGGCAGGTCCTTGCGGCCGTGCCGGTCGAACCACTCCAGCACGGCGCTGTGGAACCGTTTGGGTGACAGGCTTTTAACCGGGTTAGCCATCAATTGCCCAGCAACCCTTTCAGCAGGGACTTGGCACCCTCATCGCCCAGCTTTTCACCCAGTTTCTCTTCGATCTTCTTGCTCACTTTCTCCTCGACCTTTTTCTTGGCCTCGGCCTTGAGCAGGTTGGCGAAGACGCTGGCGTCGGGTTTGCACATCTTCGCCGGTGGGGTATCGAACGAACCCTTGCAGTTGACCGGGAACTCGACGCCCTCGAGGCGGTTGTTGACCGAGCAGGTCTGCTTGAACAGGTTCTCCTTGATGGTCAGGCCCAGTCGGTAGTCGATCAGAGCCTTGGGCAGGTCGACGTTGCCGCGCCCGGCCAGGGACATGGCATCCAGCGTCGCCGCCAGGTCCTTGTTGCTGACCATGCCGTTGCTGATGGTGAAGTTACCGCCCATGTTGGCGAAGGGGGTGGACTGGTCCACCTGCTCGGTGTTGATGCCGAGGCTGGCAACGTTGTTGATCCCCTGGCAGATGGTCTGTGCCATGTCGATCCCCTCGATCACGCCATCGGCGGCATGGACGCTGGCGTTGCCGTTGAGTGAGTTGACGATGGCGTAGATCGACTGGCCCTGGGCGCTGAGCTTGGCGGTGGAGTTGAGCGCGCCGGTGATTGGGGCGCTGCCGTTCATGGCGGTGAGCAGATCGCCGATCTGTACGCCGCTGATCTTCTTGTCGATACTGATCTGCAGCGGCGATTTGCGCGCATCCAGGGTGACGGCGTTGCGCAGGGTGCCGGAGTAGAGGTCGGCGTCGATGCGACTGATCTTGACCAAACCGTTATGGGCGCTGAGGGTCAGTCCCAGATTACTGGTGTTGAGGCCGGAGATCTGCAGCTGCGCCAGATCCAGCTTGGCGTCCAGGTTCAGTGCCTTGAGCGGCTCGACCGGGATGATCTCCTCTTTTGACCAGCGCTCGCCGCCACTCTTACCGCTGCCGGCGCTCTGCTGCCCTGTTTTTTCCTTACTCGCCGGTGGCAGGTAGCGGTCGGCGTTGAGGCTGTTGCCCTTAAGGGCGATGGTCTGCGCCTGGCTCTTGAGGTCGATCGCCAGCGAGCCGGTGAACTGGGTGTCGTCCAGCGTCAGCGTCAGCGGATTCAGGGTCAGTGTGTTCGCAGGGCCCGCCAACTTGGCGTTGAGGCCGACCGCGGTCAGCGCCTTGGCGTCGCTGGTTTGCGGCGCACTCTGGCCAAGTTCTGTAAGCAGCTGCTTGAGGTCGAATGGAGCCAGGTTCAGTTCACCGCTGAATATCGGCGCGGCGAAGGATTGGATGCCGACCTGGCCAGTGGCGGTCAGGTTGGCCAGCGCCAGCTGTTGCAGGGCCAGATCGATGCGCTCTGCCGCGACATCGGCATCCACCTTGCCCTTGAGTGAGAGTTGCAGCGGCTTGGAGCCAAGGGCCGCACTGTTGAGCTCGACTGTGGCGTCCAGCGCATTCAGCTGGTACTGCTTCTGCTCCAGGTTCAGCTGCGCATTGGTGTTAAGCGCAGCGTTCAAGCCGAGAGTCTGCGTATCGCCCTGGAACTGGTTTATTTGCGCACTCAGTTCAATCGGGATCTCCTGCCCGGGGGCGATGCGACCGGTATTCAGGTTCAACTGGTTGACCTCGATACGGCTGCCGGCGGCTTCGTCGACATAACGCAGTTGAGCGTTGCTCAGGGTGATCGACTCGATATCGAGGCCTTTGAGGGCGCCGCCGCTACGACCCTTGCCATCCTGCTGCTCATCCTTGGCAGGCGTTTCGGCGGCGGTCTGAGCCCGGGTCCAGTTATTGGCGCGCCCCGTGGTGATCAGGTTGAGTTTCAGGCCATCCACCAGAATGCTGCTCATCTCGACGTTGCCGGAGAACAGCGGCATCAATTTGACCGACAGCTGCGCTTGGGTCAGTGTTGCCAGTTGCGGTTGTTCGGGATAGCGGATCGCGATGTCGTTCGCGGCCAGGCCGAGCCAGGGGAAGACCGACCAGTCGATCTCGCCATTGATCTTGAGCTCGACGCCACCGCTTTCCAGCGCCGCCTGCTCTATCTCCGCGCGGTAATCATTCGGGTCGATGACGAATCCGAGGATGACGCCGCCGGCGCCGATCACCAGTACAACAAACACTAGAATGCCGATTAACAGCCTTGTCAGAAGTTTCATGCGTCGAGGGTCCTGTCTGCAGCGGTCTTTATAATAAGACTGCCATTGTAGCCAATAGCTCCCGGTTTTGACCAAAATCAACCGGGCTGTACTGCTAAACTGGGTTTATCGGGTAAACTGCCCTAACGGAGTCAGTCGCAACGTGTTTATAGACAGGGATGGTGCTATGTCTGTAGGACCAGGTTTTTCGGTAGTTTTGCTGGTCGAATCCCGCCAGAAGCGTGAGCAGATGGTGGAGATCCTCAGCAAGAGCTGCCGCGATTTCAAGGTGATCAGCAATGTTGATGACCTGCTTCGTCGTGCGCACGAGCGACCGATCAGTGTGCTGATTTTTGGCCTGGCCTCGATCGAGCAGAGTGAGGTGGCCTACTTCCGCCTGCTCAAGACCGACCCCCATATCGAGCAATATATACGTTCAACCCTGCTGCTGTGTGACCGCAACGAAGTCAAGCAGGCGTTCCAGCTTTGTCGCAAGGGGCTGTTCAATGACTACTATGTTGCCCACCCCCTGTACGATCCCTACCATCTATTGTTGCGTTTCAAGCAGCTCAAGGCGTTGCAGGATGACGGCAAGATGGGCGTGATGAAGCCCTCTTCGATCAGCGCCGTATGTGATTCGCTGGAGCAGATCGCGCATGCGGATACCCAGATCACCGGCATCAACACCGAGATGCTTCAGCGGCTGAGTGAAACCATCACCTTGGCGATGGAAGCGCTGGGCAAGACGGTGGAGAGCCAGATCGGCAGCGGTCAAGGGAGCGCCGGGGAGTTGATAAACCGGCATTCGGACGATCTGGTGCACCGTCCGATCCACTCCAATGTCAGCGAGGCGATACAGCGGGTGAAGCAGGTGACCGCCGAGGCGGCCGAGATCGCCATCGATCAGCGGGTATCGATCGGGCGCGAACACCCAGAGATGCCGCCGCGCCACAAGCGGGTTATTGTCATTGAGGATAATGTGAACTCGTTGCAGGAGCTGGTGCTGGCGCTGGAGAAGAACGACTGTGACTCAGTCTGTTTCAGTTACGGCAGCGACTTCGCGCGCGAGGCGGATGCGCTCAGCGCCGATATCATCATGCTCGACCTGACCCTGCCCGACATGCCCGCCTTCCACCTGATCAAGAAGATAAAAAGCTCACCGTCGCTGTCACGCGCGAAACTCTTCGTCATGGCGCAGCCGGGGGATCGGGAGAAGGTGGAGCTGGTGATCGGTATGGGTGTGGACGAGGTGATCATGAAGCCGATCGACGAGCAGATGATGGCGTTCAAACTGAGTCATTACTGAGCCGAATCACCCTGTCTTAACCTGCCCCTTGATCTGCCGTTGTGGCCCGGTTGTCTGTATAATGTGCGTTTCTTAATGCAAACCACGCGCAACGGCGGAGACAGAGATGGCCGATCGTACTGCCAGAGTGACCCGCAACACTCTGGAAACCCAGATCACCGTATCGATCAACCTCGATGGCACAGGCCAGTTCGAGGCCGATACCGGAGTCCCTTTCCTTGACCACATGATGGATCAGATCGCCCGTCATGGCCTGATCGATATGGAGATCAACGCCATCGGCGACCTGCATATCGACGATCACCACACGGTGGAGGATATCGGCATCACCCTGGGCCAGGCGTTCAAGCAGGCGGTGGGTGACAAGAAGGGTATCCGCCGCTACGGTCACGCCTACGTGCCGCTGGATGAAGCGCTGTCCCGCGTGGTGATCGACTTCTCCGGTCGTCCCGGGCTGGCGATGGACGTGGAGTTTGTTCGCGGCCGCGTTGGCGGTTTCGACGTCGACCTGTTCAGCGAGTTCTTCCACGGCTTTGTCAACCACGCGGGCGTTACCTTGCATATCGACAACCTGAAGGGCAAGAACACCCACCATCAGGCGGAGACGATCTTCAAGGCGTTTGGACGTGCCCTGCGCATGGCGCTGGAGGTGGACGCCCGTGCCGCCGACATCATGCCGTCGACCAAGGGGTGCCTGTAAGTCATGAGCAGCATTGCAGTCATCGATTACGGCATGGGCAACCTGCACTCCGTGGCCAAGGCGCTGGAGCATGTGCAGCCCGGCGTCGAGGTGCGCGTCACCGCCGATCCCGAGCAGGTGCGCAGCGCTGACCGGGTGCTGCTGCCCGGTGTCGGCGCGATCCGCGACTGTATGGCCGAGATCCGTCGCCTCGGTGTGGACAGAGAGGTGCGCGAGGCGATCGCCTCCGGCAAGCCGTTCCTCGGTATCTGTGTCGGTTACCAGGCACTGGTGCAGTTCTCCGAGGAGAACGCTGGCATCGACTGCCTGGGCGAGTTCGAGGGCCGGGTCAACTTCTTCGGCGACGATCTGCGCGATCAGAGCGGCGAGCGTCTGAAAGTGCCGCACATGGGCTGGAACCAGGTGCAGCAGAGTATCGATCACCCGCTCTGGGCCGACATCGACAACGGCACCCGCTTCTATTTCGTACACAGCTACTACGTCAAGCTGGCCAACCGCGGCCAGGTGGCGGCGACCTGCAATTACGGTGTCGACTTCGATGTGGCGCTGGCGCACAAAAACGTGTTTGCCGTGCAGTTCCACCCGGAAAAGAGCCATACCGCCGGCCTGCAGCTGCTGAAGAACTTCCTTAACTGGGACGGCCGCTTCTGAGCGGCCCGACACGCAAGACTTTCAAGGTTTTATCCACAATGCTGATTATCCCCGCGATCGACCTCAAGGATGGCAAGTGCGTACGCCTGCGCCAGGGCCGCATGGACGACTCCACCGTGTTTTCCGACAACCCGGTCGATATGGCCGCCAAGTGGGTCGAGGCCGGCTGCCGCCGCCTGCACCTGGTGGACTTGAACGGCGCCTTTGCCGGTAACCCGGTCAACGGCGAGATCGTCAACGCCATCGCCAGGGCCTACCCGGATCTGCCGATCCAGATCGGCGGTGGCATCCGCTCTGCCGAAATCATCCAGGCTTACCTGGACGCCGGTGTCGACTACGTGATCATCGGCACCAAGGCGGTAAAGGAGCCTGAGTTCGTCACCGAGATGTGCAAGCGGTTCCCCGGCCACATCATTGTCGGCCTGGATGCGCAGGACGGTTATGTTGCTATCGACGGCTGGGCCGAGGTCACCGACGTCAAGGCGGTGGATCTGGCGAAGAGATTTCGCAACGACGGCGTCAGTGCCATTGTCTATACCGATATCAGCCGTGACGGCATGATGCAGGGCGTCAACGTCGAGGCTACCGTCGAGCTGGCGCGCGAAGCCGGTATTCCGGTGATCGCCTCCGGCGGTGTCACCGACATCGAGGATATCCGTAAACTGGCAGCCGTTGCCGATCAGGGCATCCTCGGCGCCATCACCGGCCGTGCCATCTACGAGGGCACGCTGGACGTGGCCGAGGCGCAGCAGCTCAGCGACTCGCTGACCGGCAACTAAGCAGAGGGCAGTTCCATGGCACTGGCAAAACGCATCATCCCCTGTCTCGACGTCGAGAACGGCCGCGTGGTCAAGGGCGTGAAGTTCCTCGATATCCGTGATGCCGGTGATCCGGTCGAAGTGGCCAAGCGCTACGACGAGCAGGGTGCCGACGAGATCACTTTCCTTGATATCACCGCCAGCCACGAGGGGCGCGACACCATGGTGCATACCGTGGAGCGGATGGCATCCCAGGTGTTTATCCCGCTCACCGTCGGCGGCGGCATCCGCAGCTGCGAGGATATCCGCAAGATGCTCAACGCCGGTGCCGACAAGGTGTCGATCAACACCGCGGCGGTGTTCAACCCCGAGTTCGTGCGCGAGGCGGCCCAGCGTTTCGGCAGCCAGTGCATCGTCGTCGCCATCGATGCCAAGAAGGTCTCCGCCGAGGGCGAACCGGACCGCTGGGAGATTTTTACCCACGGTGGGCGCAAGCCGACCGGGCTGGATGCCGTGGAGTGGGCGAAAAAGATGGTCGAGTACGGCGCCGGCGAGATTTTGCTGACCTCGATGGATCAGGACGGGGTCAAGAACGGCTACGATCTCGGTGTCACCCGTGCCATCTCCGAAGCGGTGCATGTGCCGGTGATCGCCTCCGGCGGCGTCGGCAACCTGGATCATCTGGTCGAGGGCTGCATCGAGGGCAAGGCGGATGCGGTGCTGGCGGCGTCGATCTTCCACTTCAACGAGTACACCATCCCCCAGGCCAAGCAGTATATGCGCGAGCACGGGATCGAGGTGCGGCTCTGACATTGCAGTGGCAATGTGATCTGTTAGAGGCTCCGTAAGGGGCCTTTTTCGTTTCTGGTGTGCTGTGACTTAGGTGGTTCGTCAGCCATAGAGGGTCGTTTCACTGACGCGCCGTAAACCCATCCCTGGGGGCTCCACTGCGACATCCATGTCGCAGAGGGTCAGTGAAACGACCCTCTACGGCTTCCTCGGCAGGTTCGCAGTCGGCCACAGGGTCGCCGAGGATGGCTAAAGGTGCAGCTCTGCCGACCTTCCGCGCCATGGATGGCGCGGCAGAGCCCCCATGGATGGGTTTACGGCGTGTCGGCGGAGCTGTGCCTTTAGCCAGACGCTTCTACCATGCTGAATCGTACACCCGCATAAACCGCGCAAACCGAGGCTTGCCGTGGTTGGTCAGGCCGTTGTAGCGGTAGGTGACGGTAGAGCCGATGGGAGGTGGATTTTCGCGTTCGACATCGCTCAGCCCCGATCCGATACGAAAGCGCAGGCCCGTGTCGGTTTCGACGATCAGTGCTCCGGTCATCCCTGCGTACTTGCCGTTGCCGTCGGTGTAGCCGATCACTCTGGCCTCGGCGTCCTGATAGCCCTTGTACTTCAGCAGCAGTTCGCTGCGGCCGTGGATATAGCGGGCCGAGGTGTGATGCAGCATCAGCCCCTCTCCCCCCATACGCTGGATCTGGTCCAGCAACAGTGGCAACTGTTCCGGGCTTGGCGTCTGGCGTTGTTCGATTACGCGGATATTGGGGTTATCCACAGCTGAGATCAGGGTCTGCAGGGCTGCATGGCGCTCGCCGAAGGTTCCCGGATGTCGGGGCAGATCGAACAGCATGAAGCTGACCTCCCGCCATTGATCGTCTGTGCTCTCTTGGCGCCTGATCAGCGCGCTGAGTTCGTCGAACCGGCTGCGGCCTAGCCAGAGTTCGCCATCCAGTTCGATGGGCAGCAGATTGCGGGTGAACCAGTCCGGTGCCGCTATCGGCTCGCCACTGCGGGTAAGCAGCTCCTGTCCTGTCCAGCGCGCGCGCACGCCATCGAGCTTTTCACTGACCAGGTAGTCGGCGGTTTCGATCTGCTGATCGGGTAACAGCGTTTGGGCACTCATCAGTGCCGGTGCGGGCGCGGCGATGACGATTGCCGGAGTCGCGACAAGCGCGAGGGCCGCGCTTAGATGGGGTGTGCTGGGTGACATCCTTGTCTCTCCTTGTTCACGGTTCTGCCCGACACCTCCTGCGCCGGGCCTGATGCTGGATCAGAACTCGTAGCTGAGTTCCACCTTGTATCGCGTGTCGTGCCGGTCAGGGCCGTTGAGCCAGTGTTCGGCCTGCAGCTCCATCTCGAATCCGGGTGCAGGCGACTCATACTCAAGTCTGACTGTGGCCAGCCACTGCTCCTTGTCCTCCCATTGCCAGGCTTCGCCATGGTCGCGTTCGGCTTGCTCCTCCAACTGCCAGCTGGGGCCCGCGATCAGTTCCCAGCCGGCCATCGGCGTGATCCAGTCAAGCCAGAGTTTGGCTTCGTACTGCAGCTCCTGTTCCGCCTTTTCGACCTCATCCTGGGCGGTGTTGGTCCAGGCGCTGAAGCGGGTATGGGTCAGGCTCAGTTTCGGCAGTAGATACAGGCTGTACCAGGGCGTCATATATTCCGCCCGAATACTTACTTCCGATTCGTACCCGGTGCCGCGCCCGGCTATAGGTTTGGCGTCGCTCGCCAGATCGCTGGAGTGGTAGTCCACATCGAAAAAGCGGTCGTGATACAGGCGCAGGGACCAGGCATCTCCACCAAGCTGGGAGCCGTAATCATAGCGCAGACCCAGGCCTGCATAGGGGTATTGGCGCCACTCGGTGCGGGTTTTGTCCTTCTTCAGGCTGCCATCTTCACGGAAGGTTCTTTTGTGGTCGACGGTGCGACGGCTGTTGTAGCCCAGTCGGGCGCTCCAGCGCCACTCCTCTTCCGGCGTCAGTTCGATTTTGAGCAGGGTGTCGCTTTCCCAGCGCGCTTTGCGGCGCACCTCTCGCTGGTCGAAACTGCTGTCCGCCTTGTATTCGACGGTGCTACGCGAGGCGCCGTCCAGATATTTTATGCGGGTCGTGAGTTCGCCCTCTACCGCCAGGACTGAGCTGGCCACCATCAGCAGGGGTAGCGCGAAGGGGATGTAGTTCATGCGGTTTCCTGAACCTCCTGGCGAATCCTGGCCTGCAGCTCGTGCAACGGCATCGGGCGCGCCAGTCCGAACCCCTGGGCCAGGTCGACGCCCATGTCGCGCAGCGTCGCATGCTGCTGCTCCGTTTCGATCCCTTCGGCGACGGTATCGATCGACAGCGACTCGGCCAGGGCGACCATGGCGTCGATCAGCGGGCGTGAATGGCCGTCGATCAGGTTGTGCACAAAAGAGCGGTCGATCTTCAGGCCGTCGATCGACAGGCTGTTCAGGTAGGCCAGTGACGAGTAGCCGGTGCCGAAGTCGTCGATCCAGATCTCGATGCCATTCGCTTTCCAGCGCCGCAGGGCGTTCTCGCTGCTCTCCAGGTGGGTGATCATGCTGGTCTCGGTGATCTCGATGCACAGCGCGTCGTCCGGCAGGTTCCGTTGCTGCTTGAGTTCGCAGATGAAGTCACAGATCGCGGACTGGTGCAGTGCAGCGCCGGAGATATTGATCGACAGACTGAACCCGGGACTGAGTTCAAGCAGGCACTGCAGGTCCGTCACCGCCCGCTGTGCCACCCAGCGGGTCACATCTTCGATCAGGTCCGACTCCTCGATAATCGGGATAAAGCGCGCCGGCGACAGCAGTCCGTGCTGTGGGTGCTTCCAGCGCAGCAGCGCTTCCGCCCCCCTGATCTGGCCGCTGCGCATGCAATAGATCGGCTGGTAATCGAGGAACAGATAATCATGCTCGATCGCCTCGCGTATCCCCTGCTGGATCTCGAGGCGTTCGCGTATCTCCTCGGTCATCTGCGGTTGGAAGAAGGCGAACTGATTGCGGCCATGCTGTTTGGCCGAATACATGGCGATATCGGCGTGTTTCAGAATCTCGCTGCTGCTGACCCCGTCGTCGGGATAGAGGGTGATGCCGATACTGCAGGAGATCGAAAAGTACTGGCCGGACAGCAGAAACGGGGTGTTCAGTGCCGCGGACAGCATGCGTGCGACCTCGGCGGCCTCCTCCCCGGTTTCGATGGCGGGCAGCAATACCACGAACTCGTCGCCGCCGAGGCGGGCCAATAACGGCTGTGGCCGACGACGGGTGTGCCGTTGCTTGAGAATCTGGCTGAGCCGACGTGCGACTTCACGCAGCAACTGGTCGCCCTGGGCGTGGCCCGCGGTGTCGTTGACCTGCTTGAAGTGGTCCAGGTCGATGAACAGCACGGCAAAACGGTTATCCATGCTGGCGCTGCGGTGCATGATCTCACCGAGCTTGTGCTGGAAGCTGCGTCGGTTGGGCAGCGCGGTGACCGGATCCTCGTAGGCCATCTGGTGAACCTGGTCGTGGCTCTCTTCCAATCCCAATCGCATCCGTTCCAGTGCCCGGCCGAGGCGGCCGAGCTCATCCTCGCGCTGCAGATCGAAACTCAGATCACGTTCGCCGTTGGCGTAGCGGATACTGCGCTCGGTCAGCGTAGTCAGCGGCGTGAGCATACGCTTGGTGAGCAAACGGGCGCTGACCAGGCAGACGGGCAGCAGGATGATGAAGGCGATCAGCAGCGCGCTACGCACCGCCTCAAACATCTCCCGCTCATTGGCTTCGAGTGCCTGCGCGCGTTCGGCAGCGATCTGCAGCGGTGCGGTGAAGTCGAAGCCGACGGCGATCGCCGCAAAAGGCTCTCCGCCGGCGGTGATAGGGCTGTGCAGGTAGAGATGCATCCCCTGCCAATACAGTTGCGACTGTAACCCGGAGTGAGAACCCGGGGGAAGGTGGGTGCTGACATCCTCGCCGTAGCGTTTAATCGCGGGACTGCCGTCATGTATTATCCGGCCCTGGGCGTCATGGACATAGATGTAGTCCAAGTCACGGTAGTCTCTGAGATTTTCCAGTGTGTTACCGATGCCGCTCAGATCCTGCCTGTAGATGGCGTCGCTGAGATTGTCCCCCAACGCCCTGATCAGCAGACTGGCGTCGCTTTCCAGTTGTTCGCGCATGGTATCGGTCAGGTAGCTCTGGTCGACCTGAACGGATTGCCGGCGATACTCCTTGAGCGCATCATCCACCGCCATCATCAATGTGATCATGATTACCGCCGACACCAGGGTCAGCAGTATCGACAGGCGAGTAATGACCGAAAACTTGCGCTTCATCGGGTGGTTCCGCCTGTATCGACAACCATGTCATGTAGAAGCTGAAGGTCGCTCGGCTCGATGGGGGCGAAGGCTTCCGTATTTTCGTAGCGGCTCATCAGCGCGCCGTGGCTGGCGTGATCGAGATCGAGCAACAACTGCTTCAGGCGGTGGGCCGCATCCGCAGACAGGGCTGGCGTGACGGTTTCAAACGCCCGCGGATAAAACGGCGAGCGGTAGATGATCCGCAGGCGCTGGCGGACCGAGGGCGGTACGCGGTCCGGATTGTTCCAGTCGCCGTCATTCAGTGCACCGGCCGCGACGATCGCCTTGTCCACCCAGAGGGCATTGTTCTTCTCGTTGCGGCTGAACAGATAACCCACCCCTCCATCGGGCGGAGTATCGCCCGATGATTCGAGAGGAGTTAACGCCAGGCCCGCGCGCTCCAGTATGCGTTTGGGCAGGTAGTAGCTGCTGAACGAGTAGGGGTGTTCGAAAGCGAAGCGCCGGCCGACCAGGTCATGCAGCTCGCGAATGCCCGAGTCATCCCGGGTGTAGATCAGCGTCTGATATTGGCGCTGGCCGTTTTTCCACTTTTTGACCAGTGCCTGTGAGCCGGTTTCCTGGACCAGGCGCGCGGTGGTGTAGGGGGTTTCGGTGACCCAGTGAACCTCACCGGCGCGTACCGCCTCGATCAGTTCGTCGGCGCTGCGGAACAGCTTGACCTCGACACCATCAAAGCCAAATTCGCCCAGCCGGTCGGCGACGTAACTGGCCATCGGGCGTAGCTCGGCATAATCCTTCTTCGGCCGTTCGCTGACCTGGGCCAGCACCAGCGGTTGAGCGCTCAGCGACGCAGGCAGCAGCAGGACGCCGAGCGCCAGCAGCAGATTGGGTAAAGCCTGAGTCAGAAAAAGTGTGCGCGGCCGAGACATTTTAGAATCAATCTGTTAATGCAGCTTGGCAGATTACGAGATGCGGCCGTTGATTGCCAGCAGGGGAGCGTAAGCTCAGATCTTTTCCGGCGTCCACTTGACCGAGCCCAAGGCGATGCCCGCGTTGATGCGTTCCAGCAACGCGGCGATATCCGACTCGACCCAGAGCAGTTCGCGACAGCGGGCGCGGATAAAGCCCTGCTCGGCGGTGTGTTCGATAAATCTCAGTAGCGGATCGTAGAAGCCATCCACGTTGAGCAGGCCGATCGGCTTGTCGTGGTAGTCAAGCTGCGCCCAGGTCCAGACCTCGAACAGCTCCTCGAAGGTGCCGATACCGCCGGGCAGCGCGATAAAGGCATCGGCCAGTTCCGCCATCCTGGCCTTGCGCGCATGCATGTCGGGCACCACCTCCAGTGAGGTCAAACCCTGGTGGGCAACCTCGGCCCTGAACAGGCTTTCAGGGATAACGCCGGTAGCCTTGCCGCCACTGTCCATGACGCCATCGGCAACTGCGCCCATCAACCCTATCGAGCCGCCGCCATAGACCAACGCGCTGTTTTGGGCGACCAGTGCTTGGCCCAGTGCATAGGCCTGGTCGCGGTAAGCGGGTTGGGTGCCCTCACTGGAGCCACAGAATACACAGAGGGTAGTAGCCATTATTCACCTGTCGGATTGGTCTTGGGGTTGGGACCCTATTTTCGGCCTTAGCCCATACTATCATGTCATCGCGTTGCTGCCGCCGCTGAGGGCTTGCAAGGCACGGGATGTAAAGATAACCGAAACATATGACCGATATTTTGAGCTGATTGGGCTGTCCGGGATGCTTGCCCCTACAGCTGTAGCGAATCAGCACGTACAATAGCCAGCTAGACGTAACGAATCCGGCGGAGAGAGTGAATGACGGAACTGATACAGTTGGACAAACAGCTGGAGGGCCTGCAAAGCTGGCAACTGGTTGCTTTCAGTGCCGCCCTGAGCGAACGGATGTTTCCCAACTATCAGTTGTTCTCGCGGTTGGTCGGCTTTGGCGACCACCAGCAACTGCGTGGGATTCTCGATGGGGTCTGGAACCAGCTGGCCGGCAGCGGCGCCAAGATCAACGCCGAGGTGCAGCTGGATAACGTCGAGGCCAATATCCCGAACCTGGATGAGTTCGATATGTACGGGGCGATGCCGGCCTACGACGCGGTCGTGGCGCTGTATTCGACCCTGACCTGTCTGCTCGAGGGGGATGCTGCCGAGGCTGCAGGCGTGGCCAACCTGTCCCATGAGTGCGTGGCCAACTTCATCGAAGTCACCGCCGCCAACGACCAGATGTCCGACGAGGAGCTGGTGCGTTTTATCAATACTCACGACCTGATGCTGGATGAGGATGCCTTCCGCGAGGAGCTGCTGGAGCGCCTGCATGCCCAGGCCAAGCCCGACGCCGCCTTTATCCGTGATCTGCGCACGCTGGCCGAGAATGAAGGGGTCAGCAATATCGGTATCAGCGGTGACGACACCTGATGCTGCGACTGGGCCTGTTACTGCTGATTCTGCCGCCGCTGGGGCTGATGGCGGGCTATATGATGGAGCAGGCGGACGTGGACGCCTGTCTTGATGCCGGTGGTGCCTGGAACTACCTCAAGCGCCTCTGCATCGACAGCGCCGAGACCGGTGCGCTGCCGTTCGTTCCGTTCATGCAGCGTCATCCGGTACTGGTCAACGGCGGCATGTTGCTGTCCGTATTGGGACTGCTGTTCTGTCTGGCCGGACTCTACCGCGGCCGCACCTGATCTGTTCGGAGTTTCCCTATGTTGAAAAAGGTCCTGTTGGCCTTGCTGGCGCTGGCTGTGTTGGGTGGTGGTTATCTATGGCTGAACCGGGATCGGTTTGTCGAGGATTTCAACCGGCAGCGGGCGGAAGAGGTGCGGCGTTTCCACGCGGCCGGTATCGAGTATGGGCGCAATCACGATCAGCAGGCCTGTCTGGACAAGGCACTGACCGACTTTGACACCCAGTGCACCGGCTTCGAATGCACGGTGCGCTACGGTCAGTTTCTCAAGGCGTGCCTCGACAACGCCAGCGTTGCTCCCGCATTTTGCCAGGAGGTGCCGGCGTTCAACGAGGAGCTCACTGAAGAGGATAAGAACTGGGCGCGGCAAAGCTGCTGGGGGCGGGACATTCGCGGTGAAGGTTGCCGCCTGTTGATGCGGCAGCAGCAGCTGTTCTGCTCCTCCGACGCGGCGGCTGCGCCCGGCAGTCTGTCTGCCGGGCAATAGGGCTTGAGCGAAAGCGCTTAGCCGATACTCAGCACCAACTTGCCACGTTGATGGCCGCTGGCGCTGAGCTGGTGTGCCCGCCCGGCTTCGGCCAGGGGCAGCGTGTCAGCCAGGCTCAGTTTCAATTGACCGGCAGCGCACAGGGACGCGAGCTCGGCGAGCTCCATGCCGTTGGGTTCGACCCGTATACCCAAGACGCGATAACCGCCCCGCTCGCCCGCCTCAGCGACCTCAGCCGCCGTGACCGAGGGCAGGGTCACTATTACGCCGCCGGGCTTAAGGCAACCCAACGCCTCTATCGCCGTGGCACCGCCCACGCCATCGATAATGATATCCACATCACGCAGACTGACCGATAGATTGGTGTTGGTGTAGTCGATACACTCGTCACAGCCCAAGGATGCGATAAAGGCCTGGTTGGCGGCAGAGGCGGTGCCGATCACATAGGCACCGGCCGCCTTCGCCAGCTGTACCGCCAAGTGGCCTACTCCGCCCGCCGCGGCCAGTACCAGCACCCGCTGTCCGGCCTGAACACCGGCCTTGCTGTGCAGTGCCTGCCAGGCGGTCAGCCCGGCCAATCCCAGCCCCGCCGCCGCATTTACGTCAAGAGAATCGGGCCGCTTGGCGATCTGATTGACCGGGGCACAGACACACTCGGCATAGCAGCCGGCCGCTTCGGGAAAGCGCAGAAAGCCGAACACCTCATCGCCGACGCTGAACTCGCTGACGCCTTCACCCAGCGCCTCCACCGTGCCGGCGCACTCCCAGCCCGGAATGTAGGGCAGCTCGCCGATAAAGGCGCTGGCACCGCCGCCGGAGCAGGTCTTCCAATCGATCGGGTTGACGCCTGCGGCCCGGTTGCGGATCAGCACCTCGCCAGGTGCCGGTACAGGAGTGTCGACCTCATCGAGGCTGAGGTTTTCCGGACCGCCAAAGGCATGGAGTCGAATCGCTTTCATGTTACTCTCCGTCAACTGAATTACCGGGCGTACAGAGGGTGTGCCCGGCAGGTGTCTATCTAAATCGCGAGAAGGATTCCGATGATCTATCTGGCCATTATCGAGCCATTTCTGTTCTGGGGCGGGTTGCTGGTATTTCTGACCTCACTGGGACTCTATGTCAAACGCACCCAGGACTGGCAAGCAGTGCTGAGGTTCTGGCAACCGCTGATCAGCTTTACACCGCTGGAGTTCAGAATCAACCGTATCGGGCTGTCGTTGATGCTGATCGCCGTGGTGATCCGCTTCGTTTTCTATTTTATGGCATAGGGAGGTGTTATGAAGGGTAACCCGGTCAGGGGCTCAGGTTATTTTTTGCGTGGACTGGCGATGTTGCCGCAGCCGGGCATCCGCAGTTTTGTCCTGGTGCCGCTGCTGATCAATATCCTGCTGTTTGGTGGCGCGATCTGGCTGCTGGCGAGCCAGTTCGGCAGCTGGATCGACTACCTGATGCAGGCCTGGCTGCCGGACTGGCAGTGGTTGGAGTTCCTGCGCTACCTGCTCTGGCCGCTGTTTGCGCTGCTGGTGCTGGTGGTGGTCTATTACGGTTTCTCCATCGTCGCCAACTTCATCGCCGCGCCGTTCAATGGCTTCCTGGCGGAAAAAGTGGAGCGTCAGCTGCGTGGCGACCCTCTGGGTAACGAAGGCTGGGGCGAGGTAGTGAAGATGATTCCCCGGACGCTGCATCGCGAAGTGGCGAAACTGCTCTACTATCTGCCGCGGGTGCTGTTTCTGTTGATCCTGAGTTTTATCCCGCTGGTCAACCTGGCGATGCCGGTGATCTGGTTCCTGTTCGGCGCCTGGATGATGGCGATCCAATACTGCGACTATCCGATGGACAACAACAAGGTCAGTTTTGCCGATATGAAGGGCCTGCTGAAGTCGCACCGCTTTACCGCGGTGGGGTTTGGCTCGCTGGTGCAGTTCGGCATGCTGGTGCCGCTGTTCAATCTGATCATCATGCCGGCGGCCGTGGTCGGTGCCACGATCTACTGGGTCGAGGAGTACGCCGGTGATAATGGTACCGAGCGCGTGATCAATTCCGCTGGGGTCGTTCGCCGTTAGGCCTCGGCGGCGCAGTCCTGCTGCTCCAGGCGGCGCAGCATATCCGGCGGGAAGTGGCAGCTGAAGGTGCTGCCCTTGCCGCTGCGACTCTCGATGGTGAGCTGGGCGCCGTGGCGCATCAGCACGTGCTTGACGATCGCCAGGCCGAGACCGGTACCGCCGCTGGCGGATGAGCGGCTCTCGTCGACGCGGTAGAAGCGTTCGGTCAGGCGCGGGATGTGCGCCGGATCTATGCCGATACCGTTGTCACGCACCGCGAAGTGGCCGCCCCGGCCATCCACTTTCCAGCTGATCTCGATCTCGCCGGACCCTGGTGTGTACCGCACCGCGTTGAACACCAGGTTGGAGAAGGCGCTCTGCAGCTCCAGCTCCTGGCCCACCAGGTCGTACATCGTATCGACGTCAAGGTGAAACTGGTGGCCGCGATCGGCGGACAGATCACGGGCATCCTGGGTGATCTGCGCGATCAGCGCTTGAATACGGATCGGTTGCTCATCGCTGATATGCTGGGTCGACTCCAGCCGGGACAGCAGCAACAGGTCCGCCACCAGGCTCTCCATCCGCTTGGCCTGCTGCTGCATCTGCGACAGTGCACGCTGCAGCGAGCGCGGCAGCTCCTGGTCGAGAAAGGTTTCCAGATAGCCACGGATCACGGTCAGCGGTGTACGCAGCTCGTGGGAGGCGTTGGCGACGAAATCCTGGCGGGTCTGCTCCAGTTTGACCAGACGGGTGATGTCGCGGGCGACCAGCACCCGGTCGTCCTCGCCGAAGCGGCTGATCTGGTACTGCAGGTGGATGTCGGGATTGACCGGTGAGAGCAGCTGCAGCGGCTCTTGGTAGTTGCTCTTGCGGTAGTAGCGTACGAAGCGGGGATCGCGGATCAGGTTCAGCAGCGGTTTGCCGCGATCGCCCGGCTGCAGGCCGAGCAGGTGGTTGGCGGTACTGTTCCACCACTCGAGGCTGTTGTGGCTATCGACGATGATGATGGCGTCGTCCAGCGCGGCGGTGGATTGCTGGAAGCGGGCGATGATCGATTTTAGCTGCTGCTCGCGGGTCTGGGCATGCTTCTGGTGGCGCGCCAGTTCGTCCAGCAGCTCACCCCAGGCGCCCTGGCTCTCCGGCGGCTCGCTCTGATCCTCGCGCTGCAACCAGGTCATCAACAGGTTGTACTGGCGGATCTGCTGGTAGGCCCAGATAGCGATACCGGCCGCCACGCCCCAACCCGGGTAGGCAAACAGCAAGCCGAGCAGCAGGCCGATGCCGGCATAAGCCAGCAGGGCGTAGGTCATGGAGTAGCGCGAACGTCGCATACTATCTCTTTACGGTAGCCGCGAGCGGTTGGTCAGGCGACCTGGGAGGAAAAGCGATAGCCGGTACCACGCACGGTTTGCACCAGGTAGTCGTGGCGTTCACCGAGCGCTTTGCGCAGGCGGCGGATATGGACATCGACGGTACGCTCCTCCACGTAGACATTGCCGCCCCACACCATATCGAGCAGCTGGCTGCGAGAGTATGCACGATCCTGGTGGGTCATGAAAAACTGCAGCAGGCGAAATTCTGTCGGCCCCAGCTCCACCGGATGGCCATCGGCGGTGACGCGGTGGGAGACCGGATCCAGGGTCAGGCCATCGACGGTGACCGGCTCCTCGACACCCTTGGGCGTGGCACGGCGCAGTACCGCTTTCAGCCGTGCTACCAGCTCCCGCGGCGAGAACGGCTTGATGATATAGTCGTCGACACCCGCTTCCAGGCCCTTGATCTTGTTGTCCTCGTCCGCCTTGGCGGTGAGCATGATCACCGGTACATCGGCGGTGACCTCATCCTTGCGCAGGCGACGGGCAAACTCGATACCGCTGGTGCCGGGCATCATCCAGTCCAGCAGCACCATGTCCGGTTTATGATCCAGGATCAGTGCGTGCGCCGCTTGGGCGTTCTCCGCTTCCATGCACTCGTAACCGGCCATCTCAAGCGCCACCGCAATCATCTCCCGGATCGGCGCTTCGTCGTCAACGATCAACACGCGTTTTGATGCAGACATCTGTCTCTGCCTCTGATTTCTTTGCTGTTATCAACCGCGACTATTACAAGACGTTTAGGTTACATAAATATGACAGCTGCGACGCGGCGCGGCAAATACCGCATTCTAGGCGCGGGATTTGCGTTCCGGATCCGAATCAGCCCAGCGCGTAGTCGGCGACGATGCCGAGCAGGACCAGTAGCTCTGCCCAGTGGTTGTTCAGGAAGGCTTTCAGGCAGGGCATCCGCTCACGCTCACGGATCAGCCACTGCTGATAGACGAAGAGTACTGCAGCGCCCGCCAGACCGAGATGGAAGTAGAGTCCGAGATTGGCCAGCAGGCCGACGGCGATCAGCAGCAGCAGGGCACAGATCTGCAGCAGGGCGATGATCAGCCGGTCGTGGTGGCCGAACAGTACAGCCGTAGATTTAATGCCGATCTTGAGATCGTCGTCACGGTCGACCATGGCGTACATCGAGTCGTAGGCCACGGTCCAGAACATCTTGGCCATGAAGATCAGCCAGGCCAGCACCGGCAACTGCTCCTGCACGGCGGTGAAGGCCATCGGGATCGCCCAACCGAACGCGGCGCCGAGCACCACCTGAGGCAGGTGGGTATGGCGTTTCATAAACGGATAGGTGAACGCCAGCGCCAGTCCGCCGAACGACATCAGGATGGTCATGCCGTTGGTGAACAGCACCAGGACAAAGGCGAGCAGCATCAAGCCGGCGAACAGCAGCAGCGCTTCGCGTTCGGTGACGCGGCCGGTGGGCAGCGGGCGCTCCCGGGTGCGCTTGACGTGGCCATCCAGATGGCGATCGGCGTAGTCGTTGATCACGCAGCCGGCGGAGCGGGTCAGAAACACGCCGAGCGTGAAGATCAGCAGCAGATGCAGCGGCGGCACCCCTTCGGCCGCTATCCACAGCGCCCAGAGCGTGGGCCAGAGCAGCAGGTAGGTACCGATAGGACGGTCGGCGCGCATCAGCTGGATATACGCGGTTAACTTGTCGCTTTTCGGGCTGTTGGTCATCGACATCGCCATGCTATCCCCCCTGAGTCTCAGGCCGGGTATTGTATGCCCTCAAGGGCAGGTAGAAAAACCTCGCATACCAGCAGGGGTTTATCGTCGAGATGGAAGATCGAACGCCGGGCCCACAGCCGCTCGCCCCGGGCGTTGTCCACACGCGCTATCTGCAGCGGATCGCGGCGCATGCCCGGGTCGTTGAACAGCAGCGAACCGAGTGAGCGGGAACCGATCAGTTTCAGCGTGCGGTGACGGCCGCGCAGGGTGGTCGCCGGGATCACGGTACGGGCATAGACCCAAGGTTCACCGGCGCCGCAGAGCAGCACCTCGCGGATCAACACGGACTGGCGAGGATTCAGACCCAGCGCCACCGTTTCGCCGGCACCGGGACGGCCATACTCCTGGCGCAGTACCCGAACCGAGAAGCGGCCGCGACTGGCGCGTTTCAGCAGTCGCGTCAGCGATCCTTCGTCGGTCAACCAGCGGCGCAGATGGCGGGGGGCCTGGATCGGGTGTTCCAGTGTACGCCAGTGCAGCGTCTGTTCCGGCCTGGGCTGCGGTGTATCGGTGATCACAGTGTTTCCGCTATTGGTGATGTGTACGCACGACAGGGTCGGCAGAAGGGGGCATAGTTTACCATCCGTATGGGCTGGCGGGCAGGTTGCTTTTGACAGCCTGAGCTGGTGGCGATATCCCTGTATAAAAGGTAGTGCTTGAGCGGTTCATGAATACGGCCACGCTGTTAATAGGGAATAGAACATCTCTACCGGCTTGTCAGAATATCCTTCTTTTTTAGGCTGCTATTGATTTCGATTAAACTTCACAGCAGACTTGCGACCGGAATATTATCTAAAGTGTCGACGACCTATTAGATAGTGTCTCTAGTACAGAACATGGATGTGGTACCTCAATGGATATGAAGTCCAACGGATTCGGACTTTCGGGTCCTGTCGTGTGCTTGGCCATCTTGATGGCACTGACGACCCTGTTTTCTGATTCTGCAATCGCCGCCACCGATCCCGGTGACAAAGAACTTCAGCGGCAGTTGTTGCGCCAGCAACAGCTGGAGCAAACGCTGCAACCCGACGTGCCGGATGTGCGTCTTCAGCCCAGGCTGGAGCCGTTGGCCGAGTCTTTCCCCGAAGAAAGCCCCTGTTTTGTCATCGACTCCGTCGAGCTGATTGGCGGCGAGGCCCTGCCGTCGCAACGCCAGGCGAGGTCGATCATGACCGACGCAAGGGGACACTGCCTGGGCGTCCAGGGGATACAGCTGATAATGTCTCGTCTGCAGAACCTGTGGGTGGCGCAGGGGCTGGTTACGACCCGAGTACTGGCGCCGCCGCAGGACGTCGCCTCGGGCAGGCTGGAACTGGTCGTGGTACCGGGCGTGTTGCGCGCGCTGACCTCTCCGGCGTCCGACGAGGTCAGCCTGCGAAGTGCGATACCAGCCGTGGAGGGTGAGACTCTCAACCTGAGGGATATCGAACAGGGGCTGGAGAACCTGCAACGATTGCCGACCGTTACGGCCGGGTTCAAGATCCTGCCTGCAGAGCAGCCCGGCGAAAGCGACATCGCCGTCGACTGGCAGCAGAGCAAAAAGTGGCGTCTGGCCCTGGCCGCCAACGATGCCGGCTCCCGGGCAACCGGTCGCAATCAGGGCACGGCCACGCTGTATCTCGACAACGCGCTGGGCCTGAGCGATCTGTTCTACCTCTCTTACGGCAGCGACCTTCAGCGGGGCTCCGCGCTGGGCACCGACAGCTACACCGGGCACTACTCGCTGCCTCTCGGTTACTGGAACCTGGGGTTTACCGCCAGCGGATACGACTACCATCAGACCATCGCCGGATCCAGTCGAAACGTCGAGTACAGCGGCGAGAGCAGTACGCAGAGACTCGATCTAGGTCGTGCGATCCAACGCTCTTCCCACTCGAAGACCTCGCTTTCACTGGCGTTTGCCCACCGCAAGTCACGCAACTATATCGAAGATGTCGAGGTCGAACTGCAGCGCCGCGAAACCGCCTACTGGGAGCTGGCATTGAGCAATCGCTATTTTCTGAATAGCGCCACACTCAACAGTTCCATCAGCTACCGCAAGGGGATCCGGGCCTTCGGTGCCGACCCGGCGCCCGAAGAGTCCACCGGCGACGCCACGGCGCTATCCAGCATCCTGATGCTGGACCTGTCGCTGTCCGCTCCCTTCCAGCTAGGCGAGCAGCGTTTGCGCTGGAGCAGCACTCTCAGTGGTCAGTGGACCGATACCCCACTGACCCCGCAGGAACAGTTCACTATCGGTGGTCGTTACACGGTTCGAGGGTTTGACGGCCAGGTATCGCTGGCAGCCGACCGCGGCTGGTATATCCGCAACGACCTGGCCTGGCTGATCCCCGGCAGCCATCAGGAACTCTATGTCGGCCTCGATTACGGCAGGGTCTCCGGCGAGGGCAGCGAGTTCCTTCCTGGTCAATCCTTGACCGGCACCGTGCTGGGGCTCAAGGGTAACTGGAAAGGTCTGAGCTACCGCCTGTTCGCGGGCAGACCTGTCTCCAAACCGGAGGGTTTCGAAACGGATCGCCATACCTATGGTTTCAGCCTGAACTGGGAGATCTAGAGATGGTTTATCTGTCGCCGGCCAACGGCATGCCCTATAGCGAGGCCGAAGCGCTGGGCTCGGCCATTTGGTTGTGGATGCACTCGCAACGGCATCAGGAGGTCAGTGTCGGTCAACTGTCCGGTCTACTGCTGCCCGCAATCAAACATGGACAGTTCATACTGGCCACCGAGAATGGCAAGCCGGTGTTCTTCACCAGCTGGGCCTACTTCAGCGCCGAATCCGAACGCGAATATCTGGATGATCCGCAGCGGATGATGGCCGATGAGGACTGGCACAGTGGCGACCGGCAGTGGTTCATCGACTGGATAGCACCGTTCGGCCACTCGTTCCGGATTTCGGAGTATATACGCTCTGTGCTCTTCCCCAGGCTGCTGGCAAGGGTGCTGAGCAGGCCCAAGCGCGATGGCTCGGTATCGATGTATCAGATCACCGGGCGAGAGATCACCAGGGAGCGAGCCCGAGAGTATTTCTCCCAACGACCTTTGGTATAGACCCTCACCGACTGAATTGTCAGGGAAGACAATGAACAAGCACCTGTTTCGCATCATCTTCAGCAAGGCACGCGGTATGTTGGTCGTCGTTGCCGAGTCCACACGTTCGCGGACCAAGTGCCGCACCGGGAGGGGGCGATCGATCAAGGTCGGACCGCCGATCCTCGCCAAGCCACTGACGCTGTGGATATTGCTGGCACTGGGAGCCCCGTTCGCACTGATCGATCGGGCGGTGGCCGAGATCATCGTCGACAGCACGGCGCCTGCATCCCAGAGGCCCACGCTGGGCACCTCCGCCAACGGCACCACGCGGGTCGATATCCAGACCCCCAGTGCCGCGGGTGTATCGCGCAACACCTACAGCCGGTTCGATGTCGAACAGCGGGGCGTGATCCTCAACAATGCCCGCACGGCGGTTAACACCAGAATCGGCGGATTCGTCGACGGCAACCCGAACCTTGGCCACGGCGAAGCCGGCATCATCCTCAACGAGGTCAACGCGGCTGACCCCTCCCGCCTGAACGGCTTTATCGAGGTCGCCGGCCAACGTGCCGAGGTGATCGTCGCCAACCCCGCGGGGATCAGTTGCAGCGGCTGCGGCTTTATCAACGCGTCGCGCTCCACGTTGACCACCGGCACGCCGCTGATCGAGGGCGGTCGACTCGAGGGTTTCCGGGTCGAGGGCGGTACGATCTCGATCGGCGCAGGCGGGCTGAACGACAGCGACTCCGACTATACCCAACTGATCGCCCGCGCGGTCGAGGTCAACGCCTCGATCCAGGCGCAGGAACTGCGGGTGACCACCGGCAGCAACGATGTCGGCCGCGATGCCCAGCCAACGACAGTCAATACGCCCTCCCCCGGAAGCTCTGCTCCGGCATTCGCCCTGGATGTCGCACAGCTGGGCGGCATGTATGCGGGCAAGATTCTGCTGGTCGGCACAGAGAACGGCGTAGGTGTGCGCAACGCGGGTTCGATCGGCGCCATGACCGGCAGTCTGAGCCTGTCCGCAGATGGCAAGCTGACCAACAGCGGGCTGATCTCGGCGGCCACCGATGCCGAGATCGAGGTTACCGGCGCTCTCGACAACAGCGGTTCGATCTACGCCGCCGGCGATCAGACAATCACTGCCGAGCAGATCGACAATAGCGATATCATTGCCGCCGGTCAGGATCTGAGCCTGACCGCCACCGACTCGATCAGCGGTACATCTGACTCCATACTCGCTGCGGGCGTCAACGGCGACCTGTCCCTGGCCGACAGCGGCTCGCTCAGCCTGAATGCGGCCGGGGCTCTGACGCTCCATGGGCAGAACCTGGCGGCCGACAGGCTGCAGATGCAAGCCGCCGCGATCGATATGACCAACTCCACCAACCTCGCGACCGATGTCGACATCAGAGCGCAAAGTGGTGATATCGATACCGGCAGCACGCGGATCACGGCGGTCGGCCAGGCGACGCTGACCACCGACAACGGCGACCTGCTCAACGGTAATGGCCAGATCCTGGCCAAGAACCTGAACACAAACGTCAACGGCACGCTCGATAACCGCAGCGGCCTGATGCAGGCCTCCGACACCCTCTCCCTTACCGCTGTCAACGTCGACAACCGCAACACCAACGGCGATAACCAGGGTTTGCGTGCAACCGATATCGACTTTGAAGCCGCCACCCTCGACAACAGCTCCGGCTTTATCGGCGCTGTCGACAGTCTGCAACTCAGCGTCGAACAGCAACTGGACAACAGCAACGGCGGGATCACCGCGCTGAACAAGGCGGTGCTGAACGATAGCAGCTCCGGCACGCTGGCCATCGTCAATACAAGCGGCAAGATCCAAGCGGGCAACGACCTGCAACTGCAGGCCCTTACCCTGAGCGGCAGCGGCAGCCTGCAATCGGGCGGCGACCTGAGTCTGACGCTGCAGCAGGACCACACCCTGGAGGGCGAGCTGCGGGCCGACCACGATGCGACACTGAATGTCGCCGGAGAGCTGACCAACGCAGGCACACTGGCGGCGATCAATCAGCTGTCGGTCTACGCCGTTAATCTGAACAACGCCGCCGAGGGCGAGATCACCGCCGCCACCGCATTGCTGAACATCGACGGGGCACTACAGAACCGAGGCCTGATCGACGGCGGACTGGTGCGGATCGAGGCGCAACTGCTTGACAACATCGGCAGCGGGCGGCTCTACGGCGATCATTTGGCAACCCAGATCGATCAACTGCAAAACCGCGCCGAATCCGGAAGCCCAGCCACGCTGGCCGCACGCGACCGGCTCGACCTGGGCCTGCGCACGCTGACCAACAGCGACGGTTCGCTGATCTTCAGCGCCGGTGACCTGGCCATTGGCCGTGAACTGGACAGTGACAACCGCGCCACAGGTCAAGCTGAACTGCTCGACAACCGAAGTGCCAGCATCGAAGCGCTGGGCGATATCGTCATCGATGTGGCAACACTGCAGAACGTCGACGACGACTATCAGGTCACCAAAACCCTGCTCTCGAACGAAGCCCACACCGACTATCGCCCGAAAAACAGCGCCACCCGTTATGACTCAAGCCTGATCCAGTGGGGCCACACCAGCAAGGGCGCCACAAAGATCATCTCCCCGTTCAATGCCGAAGACTTCTATGTCTACAACTACACCCGCTCCATCTCTGAAGACCGGGTCTCCAACCAGGCCCCCGCCAGTATTCTGTCGGGTGGCAATATGCAGATCGACGCCGACACGCTGATCAACGACCAGAGCAAACTGCTGGCCGGTGGCGCCCTGGTGGCCAACGCCGGCACGCTGCAAAACGACGAGATCAACCTTCAGCGCTACACCCAGGACAGCGGCACCGTCTATTTCACCTGGGTAGACTCCTGCGGCAAGGATGACCACTGCCGTGAATACGGTTCAAAATCCAACTACGCCCCTGCACAGCAGATCCAGACGCTGTCCACACTCACCGGTACCGTCGACCAGAACCAGGCGATCACTGGATCGGGCACCAGCCTGTCCGCCTACGCTGCACAGGGCACGCTGATTAATCTCTCTGGCATAGACGGTCAGCAGGTGCAGCTTGGCGGTGACTCCGTCGACGGCGTCGTGCGCAGCGGCGGCTACCTTTCGCTGCCCAACGCTGGCCTGTTCACCACCAGCAGCGGCGACGTCAGTCAACCGCTGATCGAGACCGACCCGCGTTTCACCAGCTACCGCAGCTGGCTGAACGCCGAATACGCCCTAGGGCGTTTAACGACCAACCCGGATATCACTCAGCGTCGTCTCGGTGACGGCTTTATTGAACAGCGCCTGGTGCAACAGCAGATCTCCGAACTGACCGGGCGGCGCTACCTGCCCGGCTTCAGCAACGATGAAGAGCAGTACCGCGCACTGCTTGACGCTGGCGTCACCTTCGGTAGCACATTCAACCTGAGCCCCGGCATCGCCCTGACCGAGGCGCAGATGCAGCAACTCACCAGCGATATCGTCTGGTTGGTCGAAGAGTCAGTCTCCCTGCCCGACGGCACCCGCGCCAACGTACTCGTACCCCGTGTCTACGCCCTGGTGCAGGCCGGTGACCTGAACGGCAGCGGTGCGCTGCTTGGTGGCAACAACGTTGACCTCAATATCGACAACCGCCTGAGCAACAGCGGTCGGATCCTCGCCGCCGAAACCCTGCTGGTCGACGCCGCCGACCTGACCAACCGCCGTGGCGGCATCGCTGCCCGTCAGCTGCAACTGACCACCGCCGGTAACCTCAACAACGAAGGCGGACTGATCCAGGCCGAACACACCCTCAGCCTGGGTGCCGGTGGCGACCTCAACCTCACCACCCTGACCCGCGCGACCGAGAACCGGGTCGACGGAAACGAATTTGAACAGGAGTCGGTCGACAGCGTCGGCACCCTGCTGGTCACCGGCGAGGAGGGCGTCCTCTCCGCCCGCGCCGAAGGCGACCTCAACCTGACAGGCGCCGCCGTCGTCAACCAGGGCGCGAACGGCAGCACCACCCTCTCCGCCGGCAACGACCTCAACCTCCTCGACCTCCACACCCGCCGCCGCGATGCCTTGGTGTGGGACTCGCGCAACTACCTGAAGGAGGAGAGCAGCCAGAGCATCGGCACCCTGCTCAGCGGCGAGGGCCGCGCCACCCTCGTGGCCGGGCGCGATATCAATACCCGTGCCGCCGAGATCGACCTCAACGGCGATCTGCAGGCCGTGGCCGGACGCGACCTCAACATCGCTGCTGGTCAGAACACCTCATCTCAGGACGAGAGCCACTACATCACCTCGTCCGGTCTGCTCTCGAGCAAGACCATGATCAACCAGTATCGCCGCGAGAGCGCCACAGCCCAGGGCAGCAGCCTCCAGGCCGGCAACGCCACCCTCGCGGCCGGGCGCGATCTCAACGTTACCGGCTCCACCCTCATCACCGATAACGACCTGAGCCTGCAGTCCGGCAATGACATCAACATCCAGGCGGCCGAGAACAGCCACCTGAGCGAGAGCTTCTCCAGCAAGACCAAATCCGGGCTGATGAGCGGCGGCGACTTCGGCGTCTTCGTCGGTACCCGCCTCAACTCGAAGCAGATCGACGAGCGCCGGACCGGCCTCTCCGTCTCCACCCTCGGCCCCTCGACGGCTCGATCAGCCTCGAAGTCGACAACGATATCAGCGTCACCGCCTCCGACCTTCTCGCCCGCAGCGGCGATATCCGCCTCTCGGGCGACAACGTCAGCCTCGACAGCGGTTACGACCACCTGGCCCGCGACAAGGTCCAGCGCTTCGAGCAGACCGGCTTCACCCTGGCGATCTCCGGCGGTGTGGTCAGCACCGTGCAGCAGATCCAGCAGGCCGCCGAGAGCGCCAAAGAGAGCGACAACACCAAGCTTCAGGCCCTGCAGGCCTGGCGCAGCGGACGACTGGCCGGCGATCTGATGGGCCAGGTTGACAGCCTGCAATACCTCGGCGACGACTTCAGCGACCCCATGACCGCCAACACCGACACCGATGACGAGGGCAACGCGCAAAGCTCCGGCATGAACCTCTCCCTGTCGTTCGGCGCCAGTCGCAGCGAGCAGACCCGCACACTGCGCGACGATCGTGCCCTCGGCACCAGCCTGATCGCCGACGGCGATATCACGATCCAAGCCCGTGGCGACAGCGCACGCGAAGGCTCGGGCGACATCACCAGCGTCGGCAGCCTGATCGAGGGCCGCAACATCAACCTCGACGCCGCCGACGACATCCGCCTGCTCAGCGCCGAGAACACCCATACCGACGACAGCGACAGCAAGAGCTCCAGCGCCGGGATCGGCATCTCCATCGGCAGCGACGGCCTGCAGCTCTACGTCGAGGGCAGCCTCGCCCGCGGCGAGATCAACCAGAGCAACGACCGCTACCTCGAGACCCAGCTCAACGCCGAACAGAGCGTCTCGCTCACCTCCGGCAACGACACCCGCCTCGAAGGCGCCCAGGTCAACGCCGAGCGCATCCTCGCCGATATCGGCGGCGACCTCAGCATCATCAGCCAGCAAGACGAAGAGCACTACAGCAACCAGCAGCAGTCCCTCGGCGTCAAGGTCGGCGTCGGCATCGGCCCCAGCACCCCGGTCAACCTCAGCCTCAACTACAGCGAGCTCGACGCCAAGTCCGAGTACATCGCGGTACAGGAGCAGAGCGGCCTGTTCGCCGGTGCTGGCGGGTTCGACGTACAGGTCGGCGGCAACACCGACCTGCAGGGCGGCGCCATCGTCAGCGACTCCGATCCGGCCAACAACCGCCTGAGCACCGAGACGCTGACCTACAACGCCCTGAACAACCACGCCGAGTACGACATCGACTCGATGAGCATCGGCATCAGCACCAGCCTCAGCGGCAACATGCAGAACCTGGCCCAGGGCCTCGGCGGCGGGTTCGGCAGCGACAGCGGCGAGGCGAGCAACACCACCTACGCCGCGATCTCCGACGGCAACATCGAGGTCCGCAGCAACCCCGGCCAGAGACTGGATGATCTCAAGCGCAGCAAGGAAGAAGCGCACCGGGTGCTGGAGCGGATATTCAGCGATGACAAGGTCGACGCGGTGCAGGAGCAGGTCGAGCTGACCCAGGTGTTCGCGGAAGAGGCCTATCTGCAGGTGGGTCACCTCTACCGCGACCTCGACAACGCCGAAGCGATGTTGGCCGCCGCCGAACGCCGGGGCGATCCCGAACTGATCGCGCTCTGGCAGGACCGGGTCGCCGTGGAGCAGGCCAAACTGCCGCTGGACAAGTCCCTCGCCCACGCCCTGGTCGGCGGCATGACCGCCGTGCTCGGTGGTGGCGACTTCACCCAGGGTGCGTTGGCGGCGGGCGTCAACGAAGCGGTGGCGGCACAGCTCAAGGAACAGCTGGGCACCTCGGCCACCCTCAACAACCTGGCCAAGGTACTGATCGGCAGCACCGTCGGAGGCACACCCGGCGGCCTCATCGCCGGCACCGCCGACCTGAACAACCGGCAGTTGCACCCGACCGAGATCGATTTGATCGAGGCTAGCGCTGAAGCCTTTGCCGAACGCCTCGGCATCACCGATACGGAACTGGCGACCGCGATCCTGACCGAAGTCGCCCTGAACGGCATCGACAGAGACCGGAACGCCACCGCCGACAACATCGGCATAGGCGCCGATACCCTTGCTGCCGCCCAAGCCTTTCTGAAGGAGCTGGCGGCCACCACCACCGCCAACAACCCGGACGGTATCAACGGCGCCTGGTTCACCGCCACGGACAAGGCCTTCAACGACGCCCTGATCAATGCTGATCGGCTGTTCCCGCAGAGCGAAGACCTGGACGCCTTCGGCTTCGACGCCGCGGAAGGGCTCAATCAACGGCGGGACTACACCGACTTCTACGAGCGATTCGCCGCCGTCAAAGACCCGGTCGCCGCCAAACAGAGCACGCTGGACTATGCCAAAGCCGCCCTGGCCGACAAGGGCGTCAACCTGGCCGATGCCCTGACCAGCAAGGAGACCTGGATCGCCGCCTACGACGGCGCGGTCGAGATCCTCAGCGACGACAACCCCTTCCTCGCCTTCGCCGACAGTCAGCTCAAGGGCATGCAAGGCGACCATGCTCTAAGCGACGCCCTCAAGGCAGTCGAAACCCAGGCCGTCATCTATGAGCTGCAGGGCGATGAAGAAACCGCCAACCGCCTGCGTGGCCAGGCGACCGCCGAGATACTGGTGGCGGAGATCGGGGCCGCCACCAACGCGACAGGCGTGGGCGTATCGACGAAAGTGGGCTCTGTGCTGACCGGCAAACTCAATGATCTTGCGGGTGCAGCGAAGCAGAAGCTGGCGTCCAACATCAGTAGTAAAATCGACCAGCTTGCAATGAGTGCATTGATTGACAGCGGGGGTATCATCGATAAAACCGGTACGCCTCTTCTCGATTTAAGAGTACTCACGAGAGAGCAGAAGGGTATCCTGGGCGATCTGTTCGGTGCCGAAACGGTCAAACGGATAGTGCCAGAGGGGCAGAAGCTGGCGCGTGTGCCGGGTGTCGGTGAAACCGGCATCGACGACTTGTACAAGGTCAATCGGGCGGACGTGGATTACGTGGTGATCGAGTACAAGTTCGTGGGAACCGACAGCAAGACCGGTGCACAGTCGTTGGGTAGAACGAAGGACGGTCGCCAGGGGAGCGATAGTTGGACTTTGGGCTCTGGGCGGATTGAAAAAGCGGTGGGTGAGAAAAACGCTACGGCTATTTATAAAGCTATTGATAATAATCGTGTTGAGACGTGGGTCGTTACTACACGGGCTGATGGTGCAACCGAAATTCAAGTACTTGATGCATTGGGAGTGGCAAAAGAGATTGATACATCAAGCATTCTGAATTCTACAATGAGCTTAACAGGGGCTGCTCCATGATAAGGGCATCTATTGGCAATCAGAGCTATTGGTGTGAATGGACGGAATTCAGTGCTAAGACAATTGAAGACATTGAGATTCAGTTGTCATCTACCAGTGGCAACACTCTGTATCGGCCGCAGTATGTTTGGAATCTTACAAGTGAGTACTGCCGCATCATCCTCCGCCGATACTCCCGAGGCGATTCAATTTTAGAGCTAGCCCAATACTTCCCAGGCCTGCTCGACGCCTGGGAGCTATCCAACAAGCTAGCCGCAGAAGTTTGTGCCGCCCATAACCTCAAAACCTGCCGGGACTGGATCTTCAATCTGTCCGATCTCAATCACTACAACTGGTGTTTCTGGTTGGTGGGATTGGCGTTGGCGCTGGAGATTCCCGATGACCAATGGCAGCGTCTGCTCGACTTGATCGACGCCGAAGGGGAAGACGTGCTGCTCGACAGGGTCATTGCCAGTCGGCAACCGGGACGCAGGATCGGCTCCCAGCTTCTGCATAAGAAGCCCTACGGACGCTTGCTCAGCGCAATCGATGCTTCAAAAGAGCGACAAGCAGACTTGCTGCGCGAGTTTGTCGATCATTGGTATCCCGAGCTCGCCCGTAAGGGTAAAAACGAATTGTGGTGGTACCTCTATGGCGACCCGGAGAAACATCCGCTGGAGATGGGTAGCTACTTTGGGCGTTGGTGCATAGAAGCGGTAGCGGCAGTGAAAGCACTGGGGCTGGACGATAGTCAGTGCCTGGGACATGAACACTATCCCGGTGACTTGCTAAGACCCGAAGGGCCGACTACCCATCCATATCGTGAAGAGGTTGAAAAACCGAACACGAAAAGTTGGATAAAGCGGATATTCGGAGGATAAAAAACACCACCAGCTCAACGGAGCTGGCGCGCTACTCTGATTGCTAGGGTGCGATCATGACGACCTGTTGCCTGCCAGGGTTACTTTTGCCGCGCTTGGCGGTAGGATCGCGGCATGAAGATGATGACCGAAGAACAACGCTTGATCGAACAAGCGCAGAACCTGACCCGTGACTGGGTCGAAAAGATGGTGGTGGGCCTGAACCTCTGCCCCTTCGCCGCACCGGTGGTGCGCGCCGGCACGATTCGTTACCGGGTATCCGAGGCCCGGGACGAGGAGAATTTTCTGCGCGATTTCCTGCAGCAGCTGTCGGATCTGGTGGAGACGCCGGAGGCGGAGCTGTCCACGACGCTGCTGATCACGCCCTGGCTGCTGGCCGATTTCGACGATTTTCTGGATATCGTCGCCGATGCGGAGGCGTTGATCGAGCAGGCCGGGGTCGAGGATCTGTTCCAGATCGCGACCTTTCATCCCGGCTATCTGTTCGACGGCGTCGATGCGGACGATATCAGTCACTGGACCAACCGGGCGCCCTATCCGACGCTGCATCTGATCCGCCAGGATGAGATGAGTCGGGCGCTGGCCAGCTATCGCGACCCCGAGTCGATACCGGGGCGCAACATCAAGCGGCTGCGAGAGCTGGGCAGAGCGGGACTGCTGGCGCAGTTCCCGCCCCTGGCCGCTTACTGGCCTGAAGAGGAGCTTTAGACGACGGACGATTACTCGACGTCGTCGCTGTCCTCGTCGCTGCTGCCGGTCTCGTCGCGTACCGCCTGCTTCATCGTCTGCAGGCTCTTGTGGCGCACGTCGGTGCCGCTGACCTGGTAGATCAGGTGTTCGGCCAGGTTGCGGGCATGATCGCCGATACGCTCCAGGCTGCGCAGTACCCAGATCACGTTCATGATGCTGGAGATCGAACGTACGTCTTCCATCATGTAGGTGACCAGGGTACGCATGGCGGTGCGGTACTCCTGATCGACGATGCGATCCTGCTTGGCCACGCGGTAGGCCATCTCAAGGTCGTTGCGGGCGAAGGCGGTGAGTACGTCCTTGACCATGTCGCGGACCACGTTGCCGATGTGGCGTACTTCGTGGAAGCCGTGCTGGGTGCGGGTACCCTCGGCCATCTCGATCGCCTGCTGGGCGATGCGGCTGGCTTCGTCGCCGATGCGCTCCAGGTCGGCCACGGCGCGGCTGATCGAGATGATCAGGCGCAGGTCCGAGGCGGCCGGTTGGCGGCGGGCGATGGTCATGGTGCACTGCTCGTCGATCAGCAGCTCCATTTCGTTGGTCTGCTTATCGATACGACGCGCCTGCTCGGCCAGCTCGTTATCGCCGGTCAGCAGTGCTTCGATGGCGTCATGAACCTGACGCTCGACGATTCCACCCATGGTCAGCATCTGAGTGCGAATGGTCTCCAGCTCTTCGTTGAATTGCTGGGAGATATGGGTGGAGTAACTATCCTTTTCGAATTCCACGGTCTCTGTCTCCGTTACGGAATGTTGCTGGGCAGTTCAGGGATGGCGAGTGAGGCGCCATCAGCCGTAACGACCAGTAATATAGTCTTCGGTCTGCTTCTCAGCCGGGTTGGTAAACAGGGTGTCGGTGACACCGAACTCGATCAGATCACCCATGTACATGAAGGCAGTGTAATCGGAAACACGGGCTGCCTGCTGCATATTGTGGGTAACGATGACGATGGTGAAGTCGCGCTTGAGCTCATGGATCAGCTCCTCGATCTTCAGTGTGGAGATCGGGTCCAGTGCGGAGGCCGGCTCGTCCAGCAGCAGTACCTCGGGTTTTACCGCCACGGTACGGGCGATAACCAGACGCTGCTGCTGACCACCGGACATACCCAGCGCCGATTCGTGCAGGCGATCCTTGACCTCATCCCAGAGCGCCGCCGAGCGCAGCGCCCACTCGACGGTATCGTCGATCACGCGCTTCTTCTTCACGCCCTGGATACGCAGGCCATAGGCCACGTTCTCGTAGATCGACTTGGGGAAGGGGTTGGGCTTCTGGAACACCATGCCGACGCGGCGGCGCAGATCGGCCACATTGACCGTACGATCGTAGATGTTTTCGCCGTCTAGCAGCAGCTGACCCTCAATGCGGCAGCTGTCCACCAGGTCATTCATGCGGTTGAAACAGCGTAGCAGGGTGGATTTACCGCAGCCGGATGGGCCGATGAAGGCGGTGACGCGGTTCTTGGCGATATCCATGTTGATACCGTGCAGGGCTTCTTTCTCGCCGTAGAACAGCTTGAGATCGCGTACCTGCAGGGTATGCGTTTCCTCTTCCAGGCGCAGTGTGCGGCTATCGCGCTGCATGGAGGCGATATCGATGGCGTGAGTTTTGATTTCGCTAGTCATCTCTAAAAACCTTTATTCAGTAATCGGTGCCGACATCACATTTCGAGCGCTTTGTACTTTTCACGCAGGTGGTTGCGGATCGCGATGGCCGAGAAGTTCAGCAGTGCAATCACAACCACCAGCAGCAGCGCCGTGGCGTAGACCAGCGGACGGGCCGCTTCGACGTTGGGGCTCTGGAAGCCTACATCATAGATGTGGAAACCCAGGTGCATGAACTTCTGATCCAGATGCAGATAGGGGTAGTTGGTATCCAGCGGCAGGCTCGGCGCCAGCTTGACCACGCCCACCAGCATCAGCGGGGCGACCTCACCGGCGGCACGGGCGATGGCGAGGATAACACCGGTCATCATCGCCGGGCTGGCCATCGGCAGCACCACCTTCCACAGGGTTTCGAACTTGGTCGCACCCAGGGCCAGGGAGCCCTCGCGCACCGCGCGCGGGATACGCGCCAGGCCCTCTTCGGTGGCGACGATCACCACCGGCACGGTGAGCAGGGCCAGGGTGATCGAGGCCCACATCAGACCGCCGGTGCCGAAGGTCGGTGACGGCTTGGCTTCGGGGAAGAACAGGTCGTCGATATGGCCGCCGAGGAAATAGACGAAGAAGCCGAGGCCAAATACGCCGTAGACGATCGATGGTACACCGGCCAGGTTGTTCACCGCGATGCGGATCAGACGGGTGACAAACCCCTGCTTGGCGTATTCACGCAGGTAGACGGCGGCGATGACGCCGAACGGCGTTACCAGTACCGACATCAGGATCACCATCATCACGGTACCGAAGATCGCCGGGAAGATACCGCCCTCGGTGTTGGCTTCGCGAGGTTCGTCGGAGAGGAACTCCCACACCTTCTCGGCGTAGTGGATGATCTTGGCGCCCAGGCCCATATCGTTGGGCAGGAAGGCGCGGACAATCTTGGCGATGGCGATCTCCACTTCGCGACCATCGGCGATCTCGGCGACAAAAGTATCGCGGTTGATTTGCGTGTAGAGGTCGGTCAGACGCTGCTGCAGCCCCTCATACTCCGCATTCAGTTCCTTACGGCGTGCGTCGATCCTGGCGTAGGCCTCGGTATCGGTGGACTGTTCGAGGTCCAGGCCGCGCTCTTTCAGGCGCAGTCGCTCGATCTCGTAGTTGATGCTGCCGATCTCTTGCTTCTCGATCACCAAAATCTGTTCGCGGATCTCGAGAACACGCTCGATACGTTGCTGGAACTCGGCCCAGAGCGTCAGGTACTCCTGGTTCTTTTCGTAACCGGTATAACGACTGACGCTCTGCCCCGCTTCCTTCACTTCACGCAGGTAGCCGTAGAAGTTGCCCCACTCCAGCCGCTCGGCAGTGAACAGCATCTCCGGACGCTGGATGTCGGTGATGAAGTGATCCATCGCCCAGAGGAAGTCGGCGCTGCCAAAGTCCCGGTTGCCGACCTTGATCAGGTCGCGGGCCATCGCCTCGACCCCTTCCGGCACCTCGATGCCGGCACCGCGAAGCTGCGGGGCCGGTACCATTTCGCGCTCGACCAGTTCACCGATAATGGTATGTTTCTGGCCGCGCTCTTCGTAGTCCGCCTGGATCACGTCGGCGGGCCAGAAATGGCCCAGGCCGCGCACGGCGATCAGCGCCAACAGGCCGACCACCATGATGATACAGATGGCGACGGCACCGGCGTTGAGCCAGACCCAGGGAGAGCCCGACTTGGTCCATTCGCTGAATGAGATACGCATAGTCAATCCTCAGTGGTGCCTTAAAGTGAACCGTATTTCTTGCGCAGGTGCTGACGGATCGACTCCGCCAGAGTGTTCACGACAAAGGTGAACAGGAACAGCACGAACGCGGCCAGGAACAGGATGCGGAAGTGAGTACTGCCCACCTCGGATTCCGGCATCTCCACGGCGATGTTTGCCGCCAGGGTGCGCATACCTTCGAAGATGTTCACATCCATGATCGGGGTGTTGCCTGTAGCCATCAGTACGATCATCGTCTCGCCCACGGCGCGGCCCATACCGATCATCAGCGCCGAGAAGATACCGGGGCTGGCGGTGGGCAGCACGACGCGGGTCAGTGTCTGCCACTGGGTGGCGCCCAGGGCCAGGGAACCGTAACTGAGGTGCTTGGGCACGGCGAAGATCGCGTCCTCGGTGATCGAGAAGATGGTCGGGATCACGGCGAAGCCCATGGCGATGCCGACCACCAGGGCGTTACGCTGGTCGTAGGGGATGCCGGCTTCGTTGCTGAGCCAGGTGCGCAGGTCGCCGTCGAACAGCAACTGTTCCAGCGGTATCGCAATGCCCAGTGCGAACCAGGTGGCCAGAATCACCACCGGGATCAGCAGAGCGGCGTCCCAGCCTTCCGGCAGCAGGAAACGGATCCGGTCCGGCATGTTCTGCCAGGTAAAGCCGAACGCGACCACTGCAACCGGGATTACCAGCAGCGCTGCGAAGATACCGGCCAGATTGGCTTCCATGAACGGTGCCAGCCAGAGGCCGGCGAGGAAGCCGAGGATTACGGTGGGCAGCGCTTCCATCAGCTCGATAAACGGCTTCACCTTGCGGCGCATGCCCGGCACCATGAAGTAGGCGGTGTAGATGGCGCCGCAGATTGCCAGCGGTGTGGCCAGCAGCATGGCGTAGAACGCCGCCTTCAGGGTACCGAACGCCAGTGGCATAAGGCTGTACTTGGGCTCGAAGTCGTTGTTCGACGCGGAGGATTGCCAGATGAACGCCGGCTCGTCATAGCCTTCGTACCACACCTTCTCCCAGAGTACCGACCAGGAGATCTCCGGGTGTTCGTTTTCCACGTGCCAGTAGGAGAGCTTGCCGTTCTGCTCCACCAGCAGTGCATCGGCACGTGGTGCCATCGCGATATGACCGACCGGGCCGTCGAACAGCGGCTCATTGAACGCGGTGCGACGGGCAGTGGCGTTGTACAGCGACAGATCGCCCTGGCTATCCACGGTAATCAGGCCCTTGCGGCGCTGTTCGGTGGTCATGCCGACGATGGCATCGCTGGAGTGCTCGAAATCACGAATGTGGGTTAACTCCGGGGCGCCGGCATCGTTGCGGACGAAGAACCACTGCGACAGCTTGCCCTTGTCATCGCCAATCAGCAGGGAGTTTGCGCCGAGCAGCAGCTGGAAGCTGGTGATCTGGCCTTCGGAGGCATCGAACAGCTGGGTGATCTCAGGTTCGCCGCGCAGGTTGACCACGGCGACCTTGCCATCGGCGGCGCTGGCCATCAGCCAGGCCAGGTCCGGCGTCAGCAGCAGTTTTCGCGGCGCCAGACCCAGCGGCGGCAGCTGCTTCTCGCTACGCTCGACACTGGTCTCGCCGGTAAACAGGTTTTCAGTCAGCGAGATGCGGGTAAAGCTCAGTTGACCGTTGCTCAGGGTGACGATGCCCCAGCGATCGCCGTCGCTGGTAAGCGCCAGCCTGTCGATAGCGCCGTCGGTCAGCTTGATGGCATCTTTCCCCAGCGGGTACTCGATGATCGGTGTAAGGACACGTTGCCCGCCCGGGTATGTCGCCTTGTAGCTGTGGCGCAGTACGCGTATCTCGCCATTGCTCAAACCAAAGGCGAAGATGCGACTGGCTTCCGACAGCAGCGCAAAACTGCTGATCTCGACGCCCTCCGGCAGCTCCAGAACCATGCTGTCGACCGGGGTGCCGTCGGCGGCCTGGAAAAACACCATCTCGCCATCCGCACTGACGCGGAAGCCGATCTCCGCCTGCTCCTCTACCGCCAGATAGCGGGTATCCGCCTGGCTGCCCGGTACTGCATAGGGTGCAACCGGTGCCCCCTGGACGTGCCAGGGCTCGACGCTGGCGGGCTGGAACAGGGGGGCTACCTCATACAGCAGGTAGAAGAAGATCATGACGACAGCGATGATGACACTGACGCCGCCAACGGCGATGCCTCCGGCGGCCAGTTTGTCCTGCAGCATGCGACGCTGACGCAGACGGCGGGACGCCGGCGTCGTGAAGTCGAGATCCGGCGGTGCTGTGGTTTGGTCAATGCTCATGGTTGAGGATCCTGAGAGAGCTCTGAACGTGATTTGCAGCGTACGATAAGTCAATAGTATGACGGTTATGTTACAACGTCCGGCAAACGCGAAAGGGGAGTCCAGTGGACTCCCCCAAGGGTCTTTTCAGCTTTTAATCTGAAGCTTACAGACCCAGGTCGGAAAGCTGTTTCTCAACAACTTTCGCTGGCAGCGGGATGTAGCCGTCCTTGACTACGACTTCCTGGCCAACCTTGGACAGTACCAGCTTGACGAACTCACGCTCCAGCGGCGCCAGTTCCTGGCCCGGCTTCTTGTTCACGTAAACCCACAGGAAGCGAGACAGCGGGTAGCTACCGTTGGCAGCATTTTCCGGAGAGGCTTCAACGTAGTTGGTACCTTCCTTGGACAGCGGCAGGGCGCGTACGGACGCGGTCTTGTAGCCGATACCGGAGTAGCCTACACCGTTGATGGAGGTAGAGACAGACTGTACCACGGAAGCGGAGCCCGGCTGTTCGTTGACGCTGTTCTTGAAGTCGCCTTTGCACAGTGCGTGCTCTTTGAAGTAACCGTAAGTGCCGGATACAGAGTTACGACCGAACAGCTGGATGCTCTGGTCTGCCAGGGAGCCGGTCAGACCCAGATCGCCCCACTTGGTGATGTCGGTGCCATCGCCACACTTATGGGTAGAGGAGAAGATGGCATCGACCTGAGCCATGCTCAGACCCGCGATCGGGTTATCCTTGTGTGCGAATACGGCCAGGGCGTCGATGGCGACCGGAATAGCGGTTGGCTTGTAACCGAACTTCTTCTCGAACGCTTCGATCTCCTTGTCCTTCATCTTGCGGCTCATCGGCCCCATGTTGGAGGTGCCTTCGGTCAGCGCTGGGGGAGCGGTAGAGGAACCGGCCGCCTGAATCTGGATATTAACGTTCGGGTAGTTGCGCTTGAACTCTTCAGCCCACAGAGTCATCAGGTTGGCCAGAGTATCGGAACCCACGCTGGACAGGTTGCCGGACACGCCTGAAGCCTTTTCATAGGTCGGCAGGTTCGGGTCAAGCAGGTCAGCGGCATTCGCAGTTACGGCTGCAGCGGAGATCGCTACGGCTGCGAACAGCTTGTTCATCGGTTTCATTGTACGCTCCTGATCGGTGCATTTGGTTTCAATTCGTGTGCGTACTATAGGATCGGTTTGTGACCGCTATGTTACAGGTGTTGATCCGATGCAAATTTCTGTTTAGGGCTGAACCTGGGCAGGTATAATGCACTGCAACATAAGGTATGCCGGTCGCCCGGTAATCAATACGCGCAGGTTCCAAATAATGAAAATAGAGAACGATCAATTGCTCCAGCCCGAGGGGGAGTTGAGTTTGCAACTGCCCGCAGGGCCCGATGCCGTCAATATGTTTGGCGATGTCTACGGTGGTTGGGTGAGCGCGCAGGCAGTACTGGCCTGTGAAATCCGCGCCGGTCAGGAGGCCAAGGGGCGTATCGCGACGGTTTCCGTCGGTCGCATGTCGTTCATGTCGCCCGTTATGAAGGGCACCATACTCGGCTTTTATACCCAGGTGTTGGAGCGCGGCCATAGTTCGCTGCGCATCGCCGTCGAGTGTTGGGGGCAGTGTCCGGACGGGCGGGAGCCGCGCAAGGTCACCGTCTGTGAGTGTGTACAGGTGGCGATCGATGCCGACGGTCATATCCGGCGGCTGCCACCGGCAGCGGGTACGAATTAAAGCATCAGCATTGCAGCGCCGGTGATGACGGTGGTCATCACCGCGTTGAGCACGATGCCGGCGCGCATCATCTGGGCCTGGGGTACCGCGCCCGAACCGTACACGATGGCGTTGGGCGGCGTCGCCACCGGCAGCATAAAGGCGCAAGATGCCGCTACGGCGATCACCATCGCCATCACCACCTCTGGCATGCCCATGGCACCGGCGATACCCACGAAGATAGGCACCAGCAGCGCGCTGCTGGCGGTGTTGCTCGCTATCTCGGTCAACATCACCACGAACCCGGCGACGACAAGCACGAATAGAATGAGCGGCGCGCCGGCGAGAAGATCGCTGATCGACTGAGCCAGGTAGAGACTGGTACCGGTCTCTTTCAACATCGCGGACAGGGTCAGCCCACCACCGAACAGCAGCAATACGCCCCAGTCGGCGGACCTCTCCACCGCCTTCCATGACACCAGCCGCAACATGCAGAGCATCAGGAGCGCGGCGATGGCGATCAGCGAGTCCATGCCACCCTTGATGCCGAGCCATGTCGACAGTGGCGCACTGAACAGCCAGAGGCATACGGTCAGTGCGAACACGCCAAGTGTTGCCCATTGGGTGGCGTTCAGGGGTTGATGCGAGGCTTCGCGTTCGAAGTGGTGGTCCAGGTTGGGACGGATCACCAGCCAGAGTACGGTGATCATCAGTGGGAAAGAGACGATCACCAGTGGCAGGCCGATCTTGAGCCAATCCACGAAACTGAGCCCGACCGCCGCAGCCGCTATGGCATTGGGCGGACTGCCGACCAGGGTGCCGATGCCGCCGATACTGGCGGAATACGCCAGACCGAGCAGGATGAACCAGTAACTGCGCTTGTTCTCTTCATAGGGAAGTTGTTTGAGCAGTCCCAATACCAGCGGCAGCATCATCGCGGTGGTGGCGGTATTGGATATCCACATCGACAGGCCGGCGGCGGTCAGAAACAGCAGCAGCGAGGCGATAACGAGCCGGCCGCCGGCCAGTCGCAGGACCTGGTTGGAGATATAGCGATCGAGCTTCTGTTCGCTCAATGCGGCAGCCAGGGCGAAACCGCCGAGGAACAGGAAAATGATCGGATTGGCGAAGTTTTTCAGTGCATCAGCCGTCGTAAAGGTACCGGTCACCACCGCCAGTACCGGGATCAGCAGTGCCGTGACGGTGATATTGAAGGTCTCGGTCATCCACAGGATGGCGATCAGTGCCAGCACCGACAGGCCGGTGCGCAGAGCCGGGTCGAACGGGGACATAAAGTAGATCGCCGCGGCGGCGAGCAGCGCTATCGGGAAGGTTATCTTGCTACCGGGCACCTATGAGGCTCCTGCTGGCTGTCGATGTAGGTTTGAGTGTAGTCCGCTGACCGATACATGTCGCCGCTCCTGCGCATCCATGCGCCCGCGGCATACCGTACTTCCTGTACATAAAAACGGCGCCCGCTTTGGACGCCGTTCAAGTATCGCTGACGGTCAGATCGCTTCCAACCGGGCGAAGCCCACCACCAGCCACTTGCTGCCTTCATAGTCGAAGTTGATCTGCACCCGCGCCTTCGGTCCGCTGCCTTCGAAATTGACTACCAGGCCATCGCCGAACTTGGGATGACGTACCCGCTGGCCCAAGTTGAAACCGGTTTCTGGAATATCGCTGCCACCCAGGCTTGATGAGCCACCGAACAGCGAACCGCCCTCCTGTTGATAACCGCCGCTGCCGTAGGGGCGGCGCACGGTGGCGTTCAGGCGCACCTCTTCGACCAACTCGGTGGGTATCTCCTGGATAAAGCGCGAGGGCCGGTTGTAGTTCTCCTGGCCGTGCAGACGGCGGGACTCGGCGTAGGTCAGGTAGAGCTTCTGCATGGCGCGGGTGATGCCGACGTAGCAGAGGCGGCGCTCCTCCTCCAGCCGTCCCGGCTCTTCGGCGGACATGCTGTGCGGGAACAGCCCCTCCTCCATGCCGGCCAGGAACACCAGAGGGAACTCCAGCCCCTTGGCCGAGTGCAGCGTCATCAGCTGGACGCTGTCGGTGTGCACGTCGGCCTGGGCGTCGCCGGCGTCCAGTGCGGCCTGGTCAAGGAAGGCGGCGAGCACGGAGTTGAACCCTTCCGGCGCCTCATCCTCCTGCCACTGGCCGGCGAACTGGCGTGCGGCGGTGACCAGCTCCTCCAGGTTTTCGATTCGCGACTGGGCCTTCTCGCCCTTCTCCTTCTCGTGGTGCTCGATCAGGCCGGAGTGCTGGATCACATGCTCGGTCTGCTCATGCAGCTCGGTGTCGCGGGTGGTGCTGTCCAGGCTGTTGACCAGGTCGAGGAAACCCTGCAGGGCGTTGCCGGCACGGGCGGCAAGCTGGCCCAGCTCGATGATCTCGTTGGCGGCGCGCCACATCGATACCCCTTCGGCGCGGGCGTGCTCGCGGATCTGTTCGATGGTGCGGGTACCGATACCGCGGGTGGGTACATTGATGATCCGCTCCATCGCCGTGTCATCGTCACGATTGGCGATCAGGCGCATATAGGCGAGGGCGTTCTTGATCTCGAGGCGGTCATAGAAGCGCTGGCCGCCGTAGATGCGGTAGGGGATGCCGGTGCGGATCAGTGTCTCCTCCAGCACCCGCGACTGGGCGTTGGAGCGGTAGAGGATCGCGCTCTCGTCGCGGCGGTTGCCCTCGTCGACCCACTTGCTGATCTGGTCGATGATGAAGCGCGCTTCGTCCTGCTCGTTGAACGCGGCATAGACGCTGATCGCCTCGCCGTCGCCCAGATTGGTCCACAGCTCCTTGCCGAGGCGGCCGAAGTTGTTGCGGATTACCGCGTTGGCGGCACCGAGGATGGTACCGGTGGAGCGGTAGTTCTGCTCCAGACGGATGGTTTCGGTGCCGGGGAAGTGTTCCGGCAGGTGCTGGATATTCTCGATTCGGGCACCACGCCAGCCGTAGATCGACTGGTCGTCGTCGCCCACCGCCATCAGCTTGTCGTCGCCCTGGCAGAGCAGGCGCAGCCAGGCGTACTGGATGGCGTTGGTGTCCTGAAACTCGTCCACCAGTACGTAGCGGAAGCGCTCGCGGTAGTGCTTGAGTAGCGCAGGCGCCCGGTCGCGCAGCAATTCCAATGCGCGCAACAATAGTTCGCCGAAGTCGATCATGCCGCCGCGCTCGCACGCCTCTTCGTAGGCTTCGTACACCCTGACCATCGTGTCCTGGAACAGGTCGCCGCTACGCTCGATATGCCGGCTGCGCAGCCCCTCATCCTTCTGCGCGTTGATGTACCACTGCATCTGCTTAGGCGGCCAGCGGGTCTCGTCCAGGTTCATCTCCTTGCACAGCCGCTTGATCAGCCGCAGCTGGTCGTCGCTGTCCATGATCTGGAAGTTGTCGCGCAGCCCGGCGTCCTGCCAGTGTGCGCGCAGCAGGCGGTGGGCCAGGCCGTGGAAGGTACCCACCCACATGCCGTGGGTATTCAGCCCCAACAGATGCTCGATACGCCCGCGCATCTCCCGCGCCGCCTTGTTGGTAAAGGTCACGGCCATGATCGAGTAGGGCGAGATCCCCTCCGCCTCGATCAGCCAGGCGATACGGTGTACCAGCACCCGGGTCTTGCCGGAGCCGGCTCCGGCCAGCACCAGCAGGTTCTTGACGTCGGCGGTCACCGCCTGGCGCTGGGCATCGTTGAGGGAGTCGATGATGTGGGTAACGTCCATGGGATCTGCGTCGTTTGGGGTCTGGTTGGCTACAAAACGGAAACGAGTATACCGAACAGCGGGAATACTGGAAAAGTATACAGGAAAAGGCCCCGTTGTCGGGGCCGGATATCGAAGCGGATCCGGTTCAGCCGAGATCCGCCGGGTGGGCGATCCGTGTCAGCAGGATCCGCTTGAGCTCGTCGGGGTCTTTCAGCTTCATCTCCCCGCCCTGGCGAGAGGCCTGGGCGATGCCGAGCCAGGGGATCAGGCGTGACAGCCAGAAACGCATCGCGGCGGTGCGGCATAGCTGCGGCCAGGCCGCGCGCTCGGCGTCGTTGAACGGCCGCACCTCGGCGTAGGCGTCGAGCAGGGCGCGCTCGCGCACGTTGTCGATGCTACCGTCCGGGTTCACGCACCAGTCGTTGGCGACGATCGCCAGGTCGTACAGCCAGTAGGCGGTGGCGGCGTTGTAGATATCCAGTATCGCCTCGACCTCACTGCCGACAAACAGGGCGTTGTCGTGGAACAGGTCGCCGTGGGTAATCCCCATCGGCAGCTGCTCGGCGTTCTGGCGCAGTTCGTCGAACAGGCGTACCTCCTGCAGCAGCAGTTCGCCATCCTCTTCACTCAACCGCGGTGCTATGCTCTCGCTCTCCCGGCGCCACCAGAATACTCCGCGGTGCGCCTGACGGGTCAGATAGAAGTCCTTGCCGGCCAAGTGCAGGCGGGCGAGTGCACGGCCGATGCTGGCGCAGTGCTCGGCGGTCAGCGCCCGCTGGTCGACATGCTCTCCCCTGAACCGGGGCTGCAGAAACGCGGGGCGACCGCACAGCTGTTTCAGGCCGATACCGTTGCGGTCTTCGATAGCGTAGGGCACGGGAACGTCGCGTTCGGCCAGCCATTTGCCAAGCTCGACGAAGAAGGGCATCTCATCGTAGCTGAACTCTTCGAACAGGGTCAGCACATATTCGCTACGCTTACCCTCCTGTTCGAGGGTGACGAAGTAGTTGGTGTTTTCGATGCCACCGTCGATCCCCTTGAGGTCGACACAGGTGCCAAGGTCATAATCAGCCAGCAGCTTGTCCAGCTCGGCTCGGGATACGGATGTGTAGACTGCCACGATCGATGGTTACCAGCTGAAGATGACCCATTTCGGGATCAGGATTTGTGATTCTTCGACCCGAATATACTCATCGCCCGAGCCGGGGGCGGGGACCAGATAGTAGGGTTTACCCACCTTCGGCACCACCTTGATCTCCTTGAGCTGACCGTTGACCTTGTACTCGTAGTAGGTGGCCTCCTGATCATGGGTGATGGTGATCTCCGGCTCACGGGTTTCGGTGTCGGTCACCACCTCCGCCTGCGCCAGCGGAGCCAAGACCAGCAGTCCCGCCAGCAGAAACTCTTTCATCATTGCGATTTTCCCTGTTTTACCAACGGCCGTAACGCATTGGTCGTCGCGGCCTTATTTGTCTATGATTGTGGGCCTTTACGGCGGACCGAACAAGCCCGCACCCGTATTCACCAGTCGATGGAAACCAGCGATGAGCGCACAGAAACCTCCTGTTATTCTAGTTGACGGCTCCTCCTATTTATATAGAGCCTTCTTCGCCTCACAGCAGGCGGACCTGAGAACGGCAGAGGGTTTTCCGACCGGTGCGGTGCGGGTGGTGACATCGATGCTGCGCAGTCTGCTGAAACAGTATCCGGAAAGCCCGGTCGCTGTGGTGTTCGATGCCAAGGGCAAGACCTTTCGCGACGATCTCTACCCGGAGTATAAGTCGCACCGCCCCCCCATGCCGGATGATCTGCGCGACCAGATCGAGCCGATTCACGACATTATCCGCGCCATGGGGATCCCGATCTTCGTCGAAGAGGGGGTCGAAGCGGACGATGTGATCGGTACCCTGGCGTGCCAGGCCGAGGCGGCCTGCTGTGATGTGGTGATCTCCACCGGCGACAAGGATATGGCGCAACTGGTGGATGACAAGGTCACACTGATCAACACCATGACCGATACCCGGCTCGATATCGATGGTGTGCGCGAGAAGTATGGCATCGAACCGGCGCTGATCATCGACTACCTGGCACTGATGGGGGATAAGGTCGACAACATTCCCGGCGTGCCCGGAGTGGGCGAGAAAACCGCGCTGGCGTTGCTACAGGGGATCGGCAGCATCAAGGCTCTGTACCAGAACCTGGACCGAATTTCAGAGCTCGGTTTTCGCGGCGCCAAGACAATGTCGAAAAAACTGGAGGAAAACCGCGAGATGGCGGAGCTCTCCTACCTGCTGGCCACGATCAAGACCGACGTGCAGCTGCATATCGGCCTGGGCGATATCAAGCTTACGGAGCCTGATCGCGACAAGCTGATGGAGCTGTTCAAGCGCTTCGAGTTCAAGAGCTGGGTCGCCGAGCTGGAGCAGGGTGACAGCGCGGCTGAATCTGCGCAGCCGGAGTCGCCCGCTGTTGAGGTCGAGTATGAAACGGTATTTGATCAGGCCGAGCTGGATCGCTGGCTGGACAAACTGAAGGCGGCGGGCAGTTTCGCCTTCGATACCGAGACCACAAGCCTCAACTATATGGAGGCCGAGCTGGTCGGGGTCTCCTTCGCCGTCGAGCCCGGCAAGGCTGCTTATGTGCCGCTGGCGCACGACTACGTCGGTGCACCGGCTCAGCTCGACCGTAAAGCGGTGCTCGCACAGCTCAAGCCGCTGCTGGAGGATCCGCAGCTGAAAAAGATCGGTCAGCACATCAAGTACGACATGAATGTGCTGGCGAACTACGGTATCGAGCTGCAGGGCATAGGCTCCGACACCATGCTCGAGTCCTACGTGCTCAACTCCACCGCCAGTCGTCACGATATGGATACGCTGGCGCAGCGCTATCTGAATACCGAAACGGTCAGCTTCGAGGCGATCGCCGGCAAGGGCAAGAAGCAGCTCACCTTCAATCAGATCGACCTGGAGCAGGCCGCGCCCTATGCCGCCGAAGATGCCGATATCACCCTGCGCCTGCATCAAACCCTGATGTCGAAGCTGGAGGCCGAGGGTGAGCTGGTCTCGGTATTGAATGAGATTGAGTTGCCGCTGGTGCCGGTGCTGTCGCGGATCGAGCGCAACGGCGCGTTGATCGATGCCGGTCTGCTGGCGCAGCAGAGCCGGGAGATCGAGCAACGGCTCAAGGAGCTGGAGGTCGAGGCGCATGAGTTGGCCGGTGGGCCGTTCAATCTGAGCTCCACCAAGCAGCTGCAGGAGATTCTGTTCGACAAGCAGGGCCTGCCGGTGAAGAAAAAGACCCCCAAGGGGGCGCCGTCCACCGCGGAGGAGGTGCTGCAGGAGCTGGCGCTGGACTATCCGTTGCCGAAGGTGATCATCGAGCATCGGGGCCTGAGCAAGCTCAAGTCGACCTATACCGACAAGCTGCCGCAGATGATCAACAAGGCCACCGGCCGCGTTCATACCTCCTACCATCAGGCGGTGACTGCGACCGGACGACTCTCCTCCACCGACCCCAACCTGCAGAACATCCCGGTGCGTACCGCCGAGGGGCGGCGTATCCGCCAGGCGTTTATCGCGCCCAAGGGCTACAAGATCGTCGCCGCCGACTATTCCCAGATCGAGCTGCGCATCATGGCACATCTATCCGGCGACCAGGGGCTGCTGGATGCCTTTGCCAAGGGCGAAGATATCCACAGGGCCACGGCCGCCGAGGTGTTCAAGGTATCGCGCGACCAGGTAAGTGCCGATCAACGGCGCAGTGCCAAGGCGATCAACTTTGGTCTGATCTACGGTATGTCCGCATTCGGTCTGGCCAAGCAACTGGGATTGGGCCGTAAGGAGGCGCAGACCTATATCGATCACTACTTCGAGACCTACCCTGGCGTGCAGCGCTATATGGACAGTACCCGTGAACGGGCGCGCGAGCAGGGCTATGTGGAGACGATCTTCGGTCGCCGGCTCTACCTGCCGGAGATCAACGCGCGCAACCCGATGAGCCGTCAGGCCGCCGAGCGCACCGCGATCAACGCTCCGATGCAGGGTACGGCGGCCGACATCATCAAGAAGGCGATGGTGCGGGTCGACGACTGGCTCCGGGAAAGCGATATCGATGCCCGCATGATCATGCAGGTGCACGACGAACTGGTGTTCGAAGTGCGCGAATCCGATGTGGAGGCGTTTCTCGCACAGGTGCATCCACTGATGGAAAAAACCGTGCAGCTGGATGTACCGCTGCTGGTCGAAGCCCAGTCCGGGGACAACTGGGAACAGGCGCATTGAGTTTTTTTTCACCAGCGGTGAACTTTTATTTTTTTGACTACTCTTAGATATAGAGACCGTTGGTGTTCAGGACGCAGCATGTAAGAAGAGGCGGTCTCTGTGTCATGACAAATCCACTGACCCCGGGCGCCGTTTCCCTTCCCCTTCGCGGCTCCGGGGTTTTTTATGGCCTGCCATCCGTGGCGGCCATCCTTCGGGCAATCGCTATCGGCATCAACTAGGCTTCGGCGTCCTCATCGGCACCGGCCTGTTCCGGCAACAGCCAGCTGTCGAGACGGGCGCGCAGCTGATCGACACCGGTTCTCTTCAGTGCCGAGAAGGTCTGCACCGAAACGCGGTCTCCCAGCGCCTCCTTGAGCAGTTTACGTATCTGCAGCAGCGTGCTTTGGGCCGGGCCGCGTTTGAGCTTGTCGGTTTTGGTCAGCAGTACATGCAGCGGTACGCCGGTGGATCGGCACCACTGCACCATCATCTCGTCGAACTCCTTCATCGGGTGGCGGATATCCATCACCAGCACCACGCCGCGCAGGCATTCGCGATGCTGCAGGTAGGCATCGAGATGTTTCTGCCAGTGCTGTTTCAGCGCGATCGGTACCTTGGCATAGCCGTAACCCGGCAGGTCGACCAGGCGTAGCCCTTCGATATTCAGATCGAAGAAGTTGATCAGTTGGGTGCGCCCCGGTGTTTTGGATACGCGAGCGAGTTGAGTATGCTGAGTCAGGGTATTGATCGCGCTCGATTTTCCGGCATTCGAACGGCCGGCGAAGGCCACCTCGGCACCTTCGTCGGCCGGACACTGGCTCAGCTTGGAAGCGCTGGTGTTAAAACGGGCGGATGGATAATGAATAACCGGTTCGCTGGAGGACATGGGATTCCGCTGATGGAGCCCCGACTAACGGATACGCTTATATACGTTCCAGTTTGTGGGGATATTAGTTTATAATGCCGCCAAATTTTACCCGCGATCTGGTTAGCGCTCCAGTCAGGGATAGTACGACTTCGAATGTTTTCACTGTTTTTAGGGCAGTGGGAATACTACATTTTTGTCTTACAAGGTCTGGGTTATTCACAATGAACAAACTACTGATCAGCTTACTGGTTACTCTCGGCATCACCGGTGTTGCGCATGCTGCGGGCGACGCTGCACAGGGCAAGCAGAAAGTGGCCGTATGTGCAGCCTGTCATGGTGCCGATGGTAACAGCCTTGCTCCCAACTTCCCGAAACTTGCCGGTCAGAATGAAGGCTACCTGCTCAAGCAACTTACAGATATCAAGGCAGGCGATCGTACCGTGCTGGAGATGACCGGCATGCTGAATAACCTGAGTGATCAGGATCTGGCCGATATCGCTGCGTTTTTTGCAAGTCAGAAGATCCAGCTCGGCCAGGCAGCCGAGGATCAGGTAGCAGCTGGCCAGCAGATCTACCGTGCCGGAATTGCCGACAAGGGTGTTACCGCTTGCACCGCTTGCCACGGCCCGCAGGGCAAGGGCAATAACTCTGCAGGTTTCCCGTCGCTGGGCGGACAGAGTGCGGCTTATGTCGAGAGTTCTCTGAAGAAGTTCGCAGCGGGTGAACGCGCAAACGATCCGGCAGGCATGATGCGCGATATCGCGGTGAAGATGAACGATGCCGAGATCAAGGCGGTGGCTCAGTACGTACAGGGCCTCCATTAATCGTTGATTCAGTGATCTAGTTTTACAAAGGCAGCCTAGTGCTGCCTTTGCTGTTTCTGCGTCTGGAAATGAACTTTAAACCGGCGCGCAGTCTCTGAACGATATTGATGCCTATGGACTGGAGATGACGTGATGAAAAAATGGTTGCTGGCTGCTGTTGCAGCCTGTTTTGCGGTAACGGCCTGGGCTCAGGAAGCTCCGCGCTATGAAGAGGGTGTGCAGTACGAGCGGATTGCACGACCTGTGCCGACGACGACCGGAGACAAGATCGAAGTGGTCGAGATGTTTGGCTACCTCTGTCCACACTGCAACAGTTTCGAACCTCTGTTGGAAAGCTGGACAGCCAAACAACCGGCTGACGTGCAGCTGGTCACCATTCCGGTCGTTTTCGGGCGTAGCTGGGAGCCGTTGGCACGTGCTTTCTACGTGGCCGAGCTGCTCGGCAAAGTGGATGAGACCCACAAGCCGATGTTTGATGCGATCCACAAGGAGCGTCGTAATATGCGTTCGGCGGATGACCTGGCCGACTTCTACGCGGATTATGGTGTGGAGCCGGACAACTTCCGCAAGCAGTACGAGTCCTTTGCCGTCAATATGAAGCTGAAGCAGGGTGATGCCAAGGCGCGCGGCTATGAAATTACCGGCGTTCCGACCCTGATCGTAAACGGCAAGTACCGCATTACTGCCGGGAGCGCAGGTGGTCATGAGCAGATGCTGAAAGTTGCGGACTACCTGATCGAGCAAGAGCGGCAGGGCAACTGACAACCCTGATCTAGTTCAGGAATTTTGCTCTTGCCCCGGGGTTCGGTCTGTTAACTATCGCGTAGCGTGATATATTGCGGCATTGGATCAATCAGGGCGCTACAAGGCGTTTCGTAGCGTGGAGCTTCCCGGTAGTGGCAGAGCAAGACGACTGGAAACAGAAATATAAGGAACTGGCGCAGGAGTGCGAGGTGTTGCAGCAGCAGGTTGATGCAGCACAAACACTCAATCGTACGTTGAGTAACCAGCTCGCTTTGGGGGTGCGCGGGCAGAGCGCAGCCCTCGATGTAGAATTGGATCAACTGCGTGATCTGGTGCAGAAGTCTGCCGGTGGCAGCCAGTTCGACAAGGCGTTGGCTCGAGTTGAGCGGCAGATCAAGCTGCTCGACGACCAGCGCTTGTCTGTTTCCGGCGATATTCGCAACGCGTTTGAGCGCTGGTTGGGGCAGCTGCGTGGGCTCAGTCAGAGCGAAGCCTTTGCCAACCTTCTGAAAAGCGCCGCCCGGCGTGTCCCGGATGCATCGGAGCATCTTTACAAGCTTTCCAGCTTGCTGCTGGAGATGGTTGAACTGCAGAAGGGGCTATTGCCTCGTTCTACCGAAGAGCAGTCATTCGCGCTGAATCACGGCAACCAGGAGGATAGCCTCGATCTTGAGCTGCTCGAGAGCCAGGTTGCCGAGGAGATGCTCAAGCTGATCGAGGCGCTCAATGTGCAGAGCTCCGGCGTCGCGCTGGCCCGTCAGCTAATCGAGCGTATCGAGTCTGGCCTCAAGATCGCCGAGATTGGTGAGGTGATGGTAGACCTGGTCAAGCTGGCGCGTCTCTCGGCCGGGCTTGAACACCAGGAGTTCGAGAACTACCTGTTGAACCTGAATGAACAGCTGGCCTATGTGCAGAACTTCCTCTCGCATAGCCAGGACGAGGAGCGTTTGGCGTTTGAGGCGCACCAGCACTTCGATCGAGAGGTTCGCCAGAATGTCAGCAAACTGCATCAAAGCGTTAAATCGTCCAATGATCTGCCATCGTTAAAACAGGCGGTGTCACAGCAGCTGAATAGCATCGTGCAGAGCATGGATCAGTATCGCTTACGTGAAAGCGAGCGGGAAAAACGGATGCAGGTGCGCTATGAGTCTCTGCTGGAGAAAGTGGAGCAGATGGAGGCGGAAACCAGCCGTGTCCGTTCCCGAATGGAGGAGGAGCAGCTGCGCGCGCGTACCGATCCTTTGACCGGCCTGCCTAACCGGGTCGCCTACGACGATCAGTTGAAAGATACGATGGGTCGCTGGGAGCGCTACCAGACGCCGTTTTCCGTGGCCGTTATTGATCTTGACCGGTTTAAGGAGATTAACGATGCCTATGGCCATCTGGCCGGGGATAAGGTGCTCCGGCTGGTTGCACGAGTACTGCAGCGCAATCTCCGTAGTAGTGATTTTATTGCACGCTACGGTGGGGAAGAGTTTGTCGTTATTTTTCCATCCACTGTCGATGCCGATGCCAGGGCCGCGGCTGAAAAGCTGCGCGATGCGGTAGCCAAGAGCCCGTTCAATTTCCATGGTGAGCCGGTAACGGTAACGGCCTCCATCGGGGTCGCTGAAGTCAGTAACGGAGATGATGATGACAAGGTTTTTGCCCGTGCTGATAGCGCATTGTACAAGGCGAAAGAGCAGGGGCGTAACAAGGTAGTCTCCGCTTAACGTACCATCCCTTCTTTACACAGTAACGCTACCCTCTGGAGCCCTTTTGTGCGAACGGTATTCCGTCTGATCAAAATCGCGCACGTTGTTGCGCTCTACCGACTTGATACCTTTATCCAAGAGGCGCCCCTCCCCGGGTTCCTGCGTTTTCTGCTGCTGTTTTTACCCTCGCGCTGGTTTATTCGGGTCCGCGAACCTCGGGGTGTGCGTTTACGTCTGGCGCTGGAAGCGCTGGGCCCCGTTTTCATCAAGTTCGGCCAGATGTTGTCTACCCGGCGAGACCTCTTGCCCGACGATCTGGCGGTTGAGTTGGCGCGTCTGCAAGATAGGGTGCCGCCCTTTGCCGGCGAGGAAGCTCAGCGCATTATTGAGCGCTCGCTTGGCCGCTCGATTACTGAGCTGTTCTCTGAATTCAGTGTGACGCCGATGGCGTCTGCGTCAGTTGCACAGGTACATGGAGCACGGCTGCATAGCGGCCAGGAGGTCGTGGTTAAAGTGATACGGCCGGGTATTGCAGCGGTTATCCGACAGGATGTCGCACTGCTCTACACTCTGGCTCACTTGGTGCAGAAACTCTGGTCGGAAGGGCGGCGTCTGCGGCCGGTGGAGGTAGTCGCCGAGTATGAGCAGACTATTTTCGATGAGCTGGATCTGCGCAAAGAGGCCGCCAATGGCTCCCAGCTGCGGCGCAATTTCGAAGGTTCGTCGATGCTTTATGTGCCGGAGATCTATTGGGACCTGACGCGCCAGAATGTACTTGTTATGGAGCGCATATACGGCATTCCGGTCGCTGATGTGGAGCAGTTGAAGCGCCGGGAGACCGACATGAAGCTCCTCGCTGAACGCGGTGTCGAGATCTTCTTTACCCAGGTGTTTCGCGACAGCTTCTTTCACGCCGACATGCATCCCGGCAATATATTTGTCTCCGACCAGTCGCCTGCAGATCCGCGTTACATCGCAGTCGACTTTGGCATAATTGGTGCTCTGTCTGAAGAGGATCAAAGTTATCTGGCGCGTAATATCCTGGCGTTCTTTAAACGGGACTATCGCCAGGTAGCACAGCTGCATATAGATTCCGGATGGGTGCCAGCCGATACCAACGTAAACGCATTCGAAACGTCGATCCGCAGTGTCTGTGAGCCTATATTTGAGAAGCCGCTGAAGGATATCTCTTTCGGAATGGTGCTGCTGGGGCTTTTTCAGACCGCGCGGCGCTTCAATATGGAGGTGCAGCCTCAGTTGGTGTTACTGCAGAAGACCCTGCTCAATATCGAGGGCTTGGGGCGTCAGCTCTATCCCGATCTGGATCTGTGGAAAACCGCCAAGCCGTTCTTGGAAAACTGGATGCATGAACGGATGGGACCAAAAGCGGTCTACCGAAAGATGAAGCAACAGGCACCGGACTGGCTGGACAAGCTACCGCACATGCCTCAACTGGTGTTTGACGGCTTACAGCAGATGCGCCGATTGGAGGAGAGTCAGCAGCGGTTGATGCGGCAGTATGACGAGTCGCAAGGACGACGGCAGAGCGCTGGCCGTCGTTTCTTGAGTCTGGGCGTGTTGCTGCTGCTGCTGGCGATGCTGAGTGCTCTACCGGAGGGGCGTCTATTGGTTGAACAGATGCCGTGGTATGGTTGGGTTAGTGCGGTGGCCGGTGCGGCGTTACTCTGGCGGGCGTAATTGAGATCGACGTGATCGATTATGTTTTCAGCTCTTGCCAAAACGAAAGTTTATTGTGAATAAGATAGTCAAAACGATGGAAAATAGCTGGCTAGACGAAGTAATTTGGGATGACAAGGGCTTGGTGCCCGCGATTGCTCAGGATTGGTCCAGCGGTCGTATACTGATGGTGGCCTGGATGAATCGTGAAGCGCTGGAGCTTACGGTACGTGAACAGCGAGCCATATATTGGTCACGTTCCCGTGGCAAACTTTGGCGAAAGGGCGAAGAGTCGGGGCATGTTCAACGTCTGCATGAGCTGAGATTGGACTGCGACGGCGATGTCGTCCTGCTGCAGGTAGAGCAGATAGGTGAGATTGCTTGCCACACCGGGCGCGAGAGTTGCTTTTACAGAAAACTCGACAATAACGGTGAATGGCAGGTAACGGATCCGGTGCAAAAAGATCCGCATGAAATCTACGCGAATCAGGAAAAATAGAGATGAGCAGTGTGCTTGAGCAGCTCGGTGTGGTGCTGGAGCAGCGCAAAATGGCATCGGCAGAAACCTCTTACGTCGCCAGCTTGCATGCCAAAGGGCTGAACAAAATACTGGAGAAGGTAGGGGAGGAAGCGACAGAAACCATACTGGCGGCAAAGGATGCGCAGCTCAGTGGCGAGAATGCCGATCTGATCTACGAAACGGCGGACCTATGGTTTCACACTCTGGTAATGTTGTCGCATCTTGGTGAATCGCCCGAGGCGGTGCTGAACGAGCTAGCCAGGCGATTTGATCTGTCCGGGTTGGAAGAGAAAGCCTCCCGTACAACTAAATGATTGAGGGGCCGGTTGGCCTCGGTAGTGGAGAATAGATATGGGCTTTGGTGGAATCAGTATCTGGCAGTTGGTGATCGTGCTTGGCATCATTATTCTGCTGTTTGGAACCAAGAAACTGCGCAATCTGGGTAGTGACGTCGGGGGAGCGGTGAAGGGTTTTAAAAAGGCGATGAATGAGGACAGCAGCAAAGACGATAGTACTGTTCAGAAATCTATCAGCCAGGATGATGCCGACTTCGCCGCTTCGGACAAGAGCGCGGAGCAGTCAGAAAAGAAAACTGAAAATAAATAATTACACGGCTGAGTGACAGATGTTTGATATCGGCTTTGCCGAACTGCTGGTGGTGGCGGTCGTCGCGCTTCTGGTACTCGGTCCGGAAAAACTGCCGATGGCAGCGCGCACCTGTGGCCTATGGTTGGGTCGGGTGCGGCGAACGGTCGGCAATATTCAGCGCGAAATAAACGAAGAGCTGCGAGTCGAAGAGTTGCGCCGTACTACGGCGATCAACAAGGAGAAGTTAGATGAAGAGCTTGCAGAGATGCGTAAGCCTTTTGCTTCCAACGACTCAGTAGCTGCCGAGTCACCTCAGTCTGAGAGTGAGTCTCCGCAACCGGAAAACGGTGCCAATGAGCCCAGTCTGAAGAAAACGACTACAGATGAGTGAATCACATCCTGATCCAGAACAGCCGCTGATCTCTCATCTGGTTGAGCTCCGGCAACGCCTGCTGCATAGTGTGCTGATCATTCTGGCGATCTTTCTGGCACTGTTCTACTTTGCCAACGACCTTTATGAATGGTTGTCTGCACCGCTGACGGCCCTCTTGCCAGAGGGTGCAAGCATGATAGCGACCGATGTTACGTCGCCGTTTTTTGCGCCGTTCAAGCTGACGTTGGTTGCGGCGATCTTTGCGGCTATGCCTTTTCTGCTCCATCAGGCCTGGGCGTTTATCTCCCCTGGTCTGTATAAGCATGAGAAACGCCTTGCGGTGCCTCTGCTGCTATCCAGTATCGTGCTGTTTTATCTTGGCATTGCCTTCGCCTATTTTGTCGTGTTTCCGCTAGTGTTTGGTTTCTTCACCAGTGTTGGGCCGGAGAATGTGGCGGTAATGACGGATATCAGCAGCTACCTCAATTTCGTTCTTAAGCTGTTCTTCGCTTTTGGGATAGTGTTTGAAATACCGGTAGCGACGTTGCTGATCGTGTGGTCCGGCATGACCGATGTACCATCGCTCGCCTCTAAGCGAGCCTACGTTATCGTAGGCTGTTTCGTCGTTGGTATGCTTTTAACTCCTCCCGATATCATTTCCCAGAGTCTTTTGGCAGTGCCGATGTGGTTGCTGTTCGAGCTCGGCTTAATCATGGCGCGCTTGACCCACCGTGCCCGTGATGAGTCTGTGGGCGAAGAGGGCGAGGCGAATAGCTGACCTCGCTCTTTGGGGTATCGCATATTTATTGAAAAAATATTACAGCGCCCTGTTGACTCCCTCGGTGAGGTCTGTAGAATGCGCCTCCTCGCTTGAGCTGAACGCCTTAACGGGCCGGGCAAGATCAAGCGAGGCGGTCTCCAAGCTGTTGAATTCATTGTTTATTTTTTGAGTTCGAGGCGAAGAGGTCGCGGTGAAAAAGCGAA
>NZ_JAHREP010000017.1 GCF_019084545.1 Marinobacterium ramblicola | reverse complement strand
ACGATCAACCTGCGGTGGCGGATCGGAGGAGAGCTACCGCGAAGCGGTTTAGTTCAACAGTGTATTAGTCGGCATGCGGGGTAGGCCACTACTAGTCGGCACGCCGTATAGTTCGTTCTAGCCTAGTTGACAGAAAAGAGCTGTCTTAGCTAAATTTCATTTTCATAAACCCACTATAAACGAAAGGATTCGTTTGATGGTACCCAACCAGGCCTCTCCGCTTGTCCCCTCCGAGCTTTTACAGCCAATTATCAATAAAATCAATACATTATCAAAATCGCAACAGCATGCCCATTGGTACATGCGCCGCGTTGAGGAATACCTTTCGGCTGTTCAGCGCCGCCCGATCTCCGAGCATGGTGCGCGCGAAGTAACCGAGTGGTTATCCGAACTAGGCCGCAAAACCACGCTCACAGATTGGCAGTTCAGGCAGTGTGTCGAAGCCGTGGGTATTCTGATGCGGGTTGCCCAGGCACCCGCTATTGACCAGGTCGATTGGAAATTCTGGTTAGCGGGTGGTGTCGCCCTTGAGAATAATCACCCGACTACCGGCCGGAATAACACGCCAATAACCCATGCGGTAATCGAGCCATCCAGCAACATCGCGGTACCTGAGGACGCTGATAGTGTTGAATCAAAGCCCCGCTCTTTGTCCGACGCCTACGTTCGCGCTGTTCGTCGCGAAGGGCTGGCCTATAAAACCGAGCAGAGCTACACAGCCTGGCTACAGCGCTACGTAAGCTATTGTACCAGTCGTAAGGTTGATACCAGGGCCGCGAGCAGTGTCAGAAGCTTTCTCGATTATCTGGTGCTTGAGCGAAACGTCGCTGCCAGTACGCAAAATCAGGCGCTGAATGCATTGGTATTTCTGTTCAGAAAGGTTTTCATGAGTGAGCTTGGCGAGCTGGGGGATTTTGCCCATTCGAAACGCCAACGACGGCTACCGGTGGTGATGACCCGAGGGGAGATTCAAGCGCTGTTGTCTCAGTTGGATGGCCGCAATGAGTTAATGGCTTCTTTGTTGTATGGAACAGGCATGCGGCTAATGGAGGTTATTCGTCTCCGGGTAAAAGATCTCGATTTTGGATATCGACAGGTTCATGTGCGTAATGCGAAAGGAGGCAAGGATAGAGTTACGCCTCTGCCTGAACGATTGATAGAGCGGCTTACCCATCAGTTAGAAGAAGTACGCCTCCAACATAGGGTTGATCTTGAACAGGGATATGGCGAGGTGTGGCTGCCGGAAGCGCTGGAGCGTAAATGGGCGAAGGCTGCGGCCAGTTGGGAGTGGCAATATGTCTTTCCGAGTGCTCGATTGGCCGTCGATCCTCGTAGCGGGAAGGTACGACGGCATCATATGCATGAGTCTGTCCTGCAAAAAGCGGTAAAAAGTGCGTCACGGGCAGCAGGTTTAGCAAAGCGCATAAACTGCCATACACTGCGCCACTCGTTTGCGACCCATCTGCTCGAGAATGGATACGATATCCGTACCGTACAGGAGTTGCTGGGGCACGCGGATGTGTCCACCACGATGATATACACCCATGTACTGAACCGTGGCGGTGCAGGCGTGCGGAGTCCGCTGGATTTCTAGTCAGCCGATCAGGTGAATACCCTGCTCGTCCTGCCTGATCTTACCCTCCTTCATCAGTGAACCCAGCGCCATCTTGTAGGCCTTCTTGCTGACGCCAAAGGCGTCTCGGATGGCGTCCGGGTCGCTCTTGTCGCCCAGCGGGCAATGGCCGCCGTGGGCGTCGAGGTAGTCGAGGATCTTCTGCGCCAGCGGGTCGACACGGGCGTAGCCAGGTTTGTCGAGCATAACGTCGATCTTGCCCTCGGGTGTCACCTGCTTGATGAAGCCGCTCAGTTTCTGGCCCGGTCGCACGTCGCGGAACAGATCCTGGTGATGCAGCAGGCCCGGGTAACGGTGATCGATGATCACCGGGTAGCCCAGATCGGTGCGGCGCAGGACCAGCAGTTCGACCAGCTGACCGACCTGCAGGTCGGTGGGGCTTTTCTCCAGGAAGCGGTCGGTCTTGGCCGAGGCCGCAATGCGGTCGGTGTTGTCGATATAGAGGTAAACGGTACACCAGTCGCCGGGCTTGAGCGGGCGCAGCTGTTCGCCATAGGGCAGAAACAGCTCCTTCGGCATGCCCCAATCGAGGAAGGCGCCGACCTTGTTCACGTCGGTGACCTTGAGGTTGGCGAACTCGCCCACCATCGCCTTGGGTTTAGCGGTGGAGGCGACGAGGAAGTCGTCCGAGTCCAGATAGACAAACACCTGCAGGCGATCGCCTATGCGGCAACCCTCCGGCACTTCCCGCTTGGGCAGCAGTACACCGCCCGCCTCACCGCCATCGAGATAGACGCCGAACGGGACTTCACGCATCACTTTAAGCCTGTTGAGTTTTCCGATCTCGATCACGTCTTTATCTCTATGTGCGGGTGGGCTGGGTTCAGGGGCGATACTGTACCACGCCGGATCACCGGGCATTAAGGCTTAGAGCAGATCGCGCAGATTAAAGTTGGGGTTGGCGGCATCGTCCGCCGTCGGTGATATAGCGGACTGGATCAGTCGCCGGGAGATCATATGGTCGGCAGGCGCATTGATCGACTCCACCGCAAGCAGGCGTCGCCGGGCATAGCAGAACACCGAGAAGGATCCGCCCTGCTCGTCGCCCCGGATCACTTCCAGATCATGGCCGTCCGCCAGCCCCGCGATCTGCAGTTTGGTGTCGTACTGATCGCTCCAGAACCAGGGTACGGCAGCGTAGGGTTCGCTATCGCCCAGCAGGGTCGCGGCGACATGCTTGCCCTGTTCGATTGCGTTCTGAATCGATTCCAGCCGTACCAGGCGATGATAGAGCGGGTGACGAAAACGAGCACAATCCCCCGCGGCCAGGATGTCGGGAGCGGAGGTTCGACACAGCTCATCAATCAGCACGCCATCTTTGCATTTAAGACCTGCAGCCTCAGCGAGCGTGGCATCGGGTTCGACACCGATCCCCACCAACACGATATCGGCGGGAAAGGTACGGCCATCTTGCAGCGCCACGTCGAGAACACGGCCGTTATGCGCATTGATGGCTGCAACAGCTATACCGTTTTCGATCTGCACGCCCCGCGCTTGATGCAGGCTCGCCATATAACGCGCAACCAGTGCGCTGGCGGCACGCGGCAGCAGCGTATCGGCACCATTCAACACGCAGACCTGTTTACCGGCGTCGACAAAGGCAGCAGTGGCCTCCAGCCCGATAAAGCCGCCCCCGATCACGACAACCCGTGTCACATCGGTCAAGGCGGCACGCAGGGCTTTGGCCTGCGCCAGTGTTCTCAGATAATAGACGCCTTCGGCACCTTCACCCGGCACCGGCAACCTTTTCAGTCGGGAGCCGGTAGTCAGCACCAGTTTGTCCCAAGTCAGCTGCTCACCGGAATCCAGCTCCAGGCTGTAATGATCAGGATCCACCCCGATCACCCTATGCCCCTGGATCAGCTCGATATCGTGCTTGACGTAAAACTCGGCATTGCGCTGGATCAGGCGAGTCTCATCCCACTCGCCCTTGAGAAACTGCTTGGACAGCGGCGGACGTTGATACGGCAGTCCCGCTTCGTCACCGACCAGCCGCACCCGCCCCGGGTAGCCGCGACGGCGCAGAGTTTCGGCGGTGGACAGCCCCGCATGACCGCTGCCGACAATCACGATGCCGGCATCGCTCATATCTGGGTTTCCGGAAGGTCGACCACCATGCCGTCAAGTTCGGCGGTCAGTTCGATCTGGCAGGAGAGTCGGCTGTTCGGCCTGCGCTCGGCCGCAGTGCATTCCAGCATCTCCTCCTCGGTGGGGCCGATCGGCGGGAGTTTGTCGAGGTAGTTCTCGTCGATGTAGACGTGGCAGGTGGCGCAGTTGCAGGCACCGCCACATTCAGCTTCGATACCTTCGACACCGTTGTGAAAGGCGGCCTCCATCAGGCTCCAACCCTCCGGCGCTTCGATCTCGTAGCTACGTCCGTCCGCTTCTATGTAGGTGATCTTAACCATCTCGTTATCCTGTAAAGCAGATAACGGCCAGAACAGGCCGTTATCGGATACGACATACTTAAGAAGATAGAGTCAGCCGGGCGTATCTGTCCATTTTCGCCCGGCTGATCGACTGAAAAGCCCCTTTGAAATCAGGGCGTTTCGTTAGCGAGGAAGAACCAGGTATCGAGTACCGAATCGGGGTTCAGGGAGACGCTGGAGATCCCCTGCTCCATCAGCCAGCGGGCCAGATCGGGGTGATCGGACGGGCCCTGCCCGCAGATGCCGATATACTTGCCCTGCTTGCGGCAGGCTTCGATCGCCATACCAAGCAACTTCTTCACTGCATCGTTACGCTCGTCGAACAGGTGCGCGATGATGCCGGAGTCGCGGTCTAACCCCAGGGTAAGCTGGGTCAGGTCGTTGGAGCCGATGGAGAAGCCGTCAAAGTGCTCCAGGAACTGGTCGGCCAGCAGCGCGTTGGACGGGATCTCGCACATCATGATCAGGCGCAAGCCGTTTTCGCCACGACGCAGGCCGTTGTCGGCCAGCAGGTCCACCACCTGTTTGGCTTCGCCCGGCGTACGCACGAACGGCACCATGATCTCCACGTTGGTCAGGCGCATCTCGTCGCGCACCCGCTTCAGCGCCCGGCACTCAAGCTCGAAGCAATCGCGGAAGTCATCGGAGATGTAGCGCGCCGCACCCCGGAAACCGAGCATTGGGTTCTCTTCGCTGGGCTCGTAGCGGTCGCCGCCGATCAGGTGGCCATACTCGTTGGACTTAAAGTCGGACATGCGCACGATCACCTTCTTCGGGTAGAAGGCGGCGGCCAGTGTCGAGATACCCTCGACCAGCTTGTCGACATAGAAGTCCACCGGGCTGGCGTAACCGGCGATACGGCGCTCAATGATCTGCTTCACATCGCGCGGCTGTTCATTGAAGTTCAACAGCGCTTTCGGATGCACACCGATCATGCGGTTGATGATGAACTCCAGACGTGCCAGGCCGACACCGGCGTTGGGCAGTGCCTGGAAGTCGAACGCGCGATCCGGGTTGCCCACGTTCATCATCACGTGGAACGGCAGGTTCGGCATCGACTCGACGCTGTTGGTCTGGTGTTCGAACGCCAGCAGACCTTCGTAGGCACGGCCGGTATCGCCCTCGGCGCAGGATACAGTGACCTCCTGGCCGTTGCTCAGACGCTCGGTGGCATCGCCACAGCCAACGATGGCCGGGATGCCCAGCTCACGGGCGATGATCGCCGCATGACAGGTACGTCCGCCGCGGTTGGTGATGATCGCTGAGGCGCGCTTCATCACCGGCTCCCAGTCCGGGTCGGTCATGTCGGTGACCAGCACATCGCCGGGCTGAACCTCATGCATCGCCTCCAGGCCGCTGACGATACGGACCGGGCCGGAACCGATGCGGTGGCCGATGGAGCGGCCTTCGACCAGCACCTTGCCCTTCTCTTTCAGCAGGTAGCGCTCGATCACGGTGGCGCTGCCCTGGCTGCGTACGGTTTCAGGACGCGCCTGGACCACGTAAAGCTGGCCGTCGTCACCATCCTTCGCCCACTCGATATCCATCGGGCGGCCATAATGTTTCTCGATGATCACGGCGATGCGGGCGAGCTGCTCCACGTCGGCATCGGAGATACAGAAGCGCTGACGCTCGCTCATCGGTACATCGACGGTTTCCACGGCACGCCCGGCGCTGCCTTCGTCGGTGTAGACCATCTTGATCGCCTTGGAACCCAGGGTACGGCGCAGAATCGCCGGTATACCCTGAGCCAGGGTCGGTTTGTATACGTAGAATTCGTCCGGGTTCACCGCACCCTGCACCACGGTTTCACCCAGACCATAGGCGGCGGTGATGAACACAACATGCTGGAAACCGGATTCGGTATCGAGGGTGAACATGACCCCGGAGGCGCCGGTTTCGCTGCGCACCATCTGCTGAATACCGGCAGACAGCGCCACTTCGGCGTGGGTGAAGCCTTTATGTACGCGGTAGGAGATGGCGCGGTCGTTATACAGGGAGGCAAACACCTCCTTGATCGCATGCTTGATGTTATCCAGGCCGCGAATATTCAGGAAGGTCTCCTGCTGGCCGGCAAAGGAGGCATCCGGCAGGTCCTCGGCGGTTGCGGAGGAGCGCACGGCCACGGCCATATCAGGGTTGCCGGCGGACATCTCGGCCCAGGCTTTTTCGATCTGCGCGTCGAGTTCGGGCTGGAACTCCGCTTCCATGATCCACTTGCGGATCTGGCTGCCGGTCTCGATCAGCGCCCGAGTATCTTCAGCATCCAGGGCATCTAGCGCCGCGTTGATCTTGCCTGCAAGTCCGCCATGGTCAAGAAACTCACGGTAAGCTTCGGCGGTGGTTGCGAAACCGCCCGGAACGCGTACACCCGCGTCGCTCAGCTGACTGATCATCTCTCCAAGGGAAGCATTCTTACCGCCAACCTTGTCTACATCCCCCATGCCTGACTGATCCAGGCGCAGTACATATTGCCGCAAAGCCGTTTCTCCTGAGTTGGACGTCTACCTGAATAGTTATTGTTATTTTGTGTGAAGGCAGGGATGATACTCCAGCTGAAAACAAAAATCGCCGGTTGGAAATAAATGTAATTTTTTTACAAAAATCGGCGATTCTGCTGCCAAAATACCCGTACAGTGCGAAACGGGATTAGACGGATTTTGAGTTCCCGCGATATGAAACGAACCGCCTTTTTTATCTCTGACGGCACCGGCATCACCGCTGAAACCCTGGGCAACAGCCTGCTCTCCCAGTTCGAGGGGATCAAGTTCAACAAGATCACCCTGCCCTACATCGATACCGTGGAAAAGGCTCAGGCCACAGTCGAGCGAATCAACGCTGCCTCTATAGAGGATGGCGAACCGGCGATCGTGCTGGACACCATCGTCGATGAAGATATTCGGGAACTGCTGGCCAGCAGCAACGGCTTCAAGATCGACGTGTTCTCGACCTTCCTCAAGCCGCTGGAGAAGGAGCTGAAAACCCACTCCTCCTATACCGTCGGCAAGTCACACGGCATCATCGAGATGAACCGCTACAAGGACAGGATCGATTCGGTCAACTTCGCACTGGATAACGATGACGGTGCCCGCACCCAGCAGTACGACCGCGCCGATATCATCCTGGTCGGGGTCTCACGCTGCGGCAAAACGCCTACCTGCCTCTATATGGCGCTGCAGTTCGGCGTGCGTGCGGCGAACTACCCGCTTACCGACGAGGATATGGAGTCGCCCCGGCTGCCTGAGGTGCTGCAGCGTTATCGGCACAAGCTGTACGGGCTGACCATCGATCCGTTCCAACTGGCGGCAATCCGCCATGAGCGCCGCCCCAACAGCCGCTACGCCTCACTGGATCAGTGCGATTTTGAGGTACGCACGGTCGAGCGGCTGTTCCAGCAGGCAGACCTGCCGTTCATCAATACCACCAATTTCTCCATCGAGGAGATCTCCACCCGCATCATTGCCCATACCGGCCTGATCCGCCGCCTCAACTGATTAACGTGGCGGTTTCAGTCGATTGTTGTCTCTGGCATTTATACTGTTCCCATATTGATGCCAACCGATACGCACCTGATACGGCGCTATCTGGCATAATCCGAGGTTTCACAACAGTTAACAGGAGTAACCATGCCCCTGTCCGAACCGGTTGAGCGCCAGCTGTCGCATACGCGCCAAGTCAGCTGCCGCGGATACAAACGCACGGACGGTCTCTGGGATATCGAGGCCTATCTGCTGGATACAAAATCGTTCAACATGGATATGCATGAGGGCGGCCTTCTGCCGGCGGGTGCACCGCTGCATGAGATGGCGATCCGCATCACCGTCGACCTCGATCTCAACATCCTCGAGGCGGAGGCGGTCATGGATCACACCCCGTTCAGGATGTGCCCCAACATTGCCGATCGTTACAAGCTGCTGAAAGGACTGCAGATCGCCCCCGGCTTTACCCGCAAGACCCGCGAACTGTTCTCCGGCACTCAGGGCTGCACCCACCTGCTTGAGCTGCTGGGGCCCCTGGCGACCACCGCATTCCAGGCGACGCACCAGGAGCGCGAATACCTGGAGGACTGGCATACCGGCTCGACACCGCCCCCCTTGCTGAACAGCTGCCACGCGTTCGCCGAGGATTCCGATGTGGTGAAAGGCTTTTGGCCCAAGCACTATAAGCCCCATAACGATAGCGACGATTGAGGATAGGCCATGCTGATACACCCGGACCGCTCGCTGCTCCTGCTGGTCGATATCCAGGAACGACTGGCACCGGCCATCGACAACAGCCAGCAGTTGGTCGACAACTGCTGCTGGTTGACCGACGTTGCCAATCGACTGCACATTCCGGTGCTCGCCACCGAGCAGTACCCGCAGGGGCTGGGGCCGACGGTTGAGGTGCTGCGCCAGCGCTTGCCTGAAGAGCAGATCTACACCAAACAGGCGTTCTCCTGCGCATCGGAACCCGCCTGCGCCGCGGCAATCGAAAAACTGAAAATGGGACAGGTGATCATCGCCGGCATGGAAACCCATGTCTGCGTGCTGCAAACCGCGCTGGAGCTGAAACAGCAGGCACGGGAGGTGTTCGTGGTCGAGGACTGTGTCGGCTCGCGTGCGCCGGCCAACAAGGCCGCCGGTATCGAACGACTCAGACAGAACGGTGTGCAGATCGTCACCCGCGAGATGGTCGCCTTCGAGTGGCTGCGCAAGGCCGGTAACGACCGGTTCCGTGAAATCAGTCGCGAATTCCTGCGTTAAGAACAGCAAGGCCCGCAGCAAGTGCGGGCCCTGTCCTGCATAGAGGGGTGTCAGGAGATCTCGGCGCGCTCCTTGTTATCGGCCTGAGCTCCATCGGCAAAGATCACCTCATCCTCCGGCGCATGCTTGCCGAACAGCTTCGGTCGCTCGATCAGGAAATAGAGCACCAGACCGATCACCACCGCATACACGGTCGACTTGGGATCCGGCATCGCCAAGGTCACTGCCACGATTCCCGCCACACCACGCTCGGTGGGGTTTTTCAGTTGCTCCATACCGACCATGATGCAGATATAGGCGGTCAGGATCAGCGTCAGCGACAGCGCGATCGGCAGTACCGGCTTGAACAGCGTCACCAGCGGCAGGATAAACAGTGCGACGAAGCCGGTGATCCAGAAGGTGCCGCCGCCACTGTAGATCGAGTCCATCGCCTTGCGCCCCATGGCGTAACGCTCGGCTACCGTCGCGTGTGCAGCGGTCCACAACGGACCTGCCAGTCCGGGCCAGGGCGCCAGGAAGGCGTGCAGCAGGTTGCGCAAGGCGGTCACCAGGTGAACGCGGTCGACACTGCCGTCGATCTTCTCATCCTCGCGCAGATGATCGATACGCTTGACCAGGGTGAAGCCGACAATGATATCGCCAAACGCGATCACGTAGGCGATCACCGCTGTCGGTATCGCCAGCAGGAACACGTCCCAACCGGGGAAGCCGACGGTAAAGGTCAGGTACTGCCACATCAGCGCGAAGTCGGGCTGGGTGATCCCCCACTGGATATCGGGCGTCGCGTACTCACCGCTGCCCCAGCCGATCAGCATGGCGATGATCATGCCCGGCACCATACCGAAATTGGCGATCCGCTTGGCCAGCGGGCTGGCAGTGACCACGTTCTTGAACGACAGCGAGAACAGAATATACGCCGAGATGATCGCACCGAGCAGCAGCGAGATCGGGGTAGAGTCGATCCGGCCACCGGTTTTCAGCTCGCCCATCAGTGCCGCGATGCCGGCGCCGATGATGATCCCCGCCTTCAGCGAATTGGGGATCAGATCCACCAGCTTCGAGCCCAGCCGGGTAATACCCAGGAACAGAAAGATCAACGTCACCTCCAGCTGCAGCGCGAACATCGCCTTGATCGCCTCGGGTCCCGGTTCGAAGCCCTTGAGGTAGAGCAGCACCACCGGTATCGCCGGGGTGATCCAGCCCGGCACCAGCGGAACACCGAGCAGCGCCGGCAGGATATAGCCGAGACCGGCAACGAAGGTGAACGCCAGAGCTGCCTCGTAGGGCATGCCCAGGTAGTTTTCCAGTAGCGGTATCATCGCCAGGCCAACCACAAACATGATCAGCCCCTGGATCATCTCCGGCATCTCCAGGCGATAATGAATAAGCGGAAGGCGCAGTTTAAAAGGCCCCAGCGGCCAGTAGGGCTGCTCGGCGCCGTGCTTTCGGTTGACGATCGACATCAGGGTTTCCTTATTCCAGTGCGTGCTATTGCGGGGAAGCCAGGGACTCGGTGTTCAATTCCGGGCTGTACTGCACTAGTAGAACCTGCGAATACGTCGACAGTTTTTCGCAAACGCAACGAATTGTTGCTCTAACGAGGCAAAAAAAGGGCGCGATAAACGCGCCCGAAATAGCCAGGAATGGGGTGCCTTGGCGTCACCATGAGTGTCCGGGTATCAAAGCTCTTTGGTGCGGTTTCTGAGCATGAATTTCTGGATTTTGCCGGTCGAGGTCTTGGGCAGCTCGCCGAAGATCACCGTCTTCGGCACCTTGAAGTGCGCCATGTTCGCACGACAGAACTCGATGATCTCCTCCGCCGTCACCTCACCGCTGGCATCGATAAAGGCACAGGGGGTCTCGCCCCACTTCTCGTCCGGTCGCGCCACCACGGCAGCTTCGCGCACCTTCGGATGGCGGTAGAGAATATCCTCCACCTCGATACTGGAGATATTCTCACCGCCGGAGATGATCACGTCTTTCGAGCGATCCTTGATCTCGATGTAATGATCGGGGTGGCAGACCGCCAGGTCGCCGGAGTGGAACCAGCCGCCCTCGAACGCCTCCTGGCTGGCACTGGGGTTTTTCAGATAACCGCTCATCACCAGGTTGCCGCGCATCATGATCTCGCCGATGGTGACGCCATCCGCCGGAACCGGCTCAAGCGTCACCGGGTCGGCGACCATTAGCCCATCCAACATCGGCGCTTTGACCCCCTGACGGGACTTCAGTCGTGCACGTTCGGTCAGGCTGAGCTCATCCCACTCCCCCTTCCAGGCGCAGACCACGCTGGGGCCGTAGGTTTCGGTCAGGCCGTAGACGTGGGTCACGGAGAATCCGAGCTCCTCCATCCCCTCGATCACCGATGCCGGCGGCGCTGCACCGGCGGTCATCACCTTTACCTTATGGTCGATGCCGACCTTGAGCTCCTGCGGACCGCCGTTGAGCATATTGAGGACGATCGGTGCACCACAGAAGTGGTCGACGCGCTCATTGCGGATCAGCTCGAAGATCGGCTCGACCCGGACCTGGCGCAGACAGACGTTGGTACCGCTGACGGCGGCCAGCGCCCAGGGGAAACACCAGCCGTTGCAGTGGAACATCGGCAGGGTCCAGAGGTAAACCGGCTTCTCGGTCATCCCCCAGGACACTATATTGCTCAGTGCATTCAGGTAGGCGCCGCGATGGTGATAGACCACGCCCTTGGGGTTGCCGGTGGTACCGGAGGTGTAGTTGAGCGAGATCGCGCGCCACTCGTCATCGGGCGGTGTGTAGGTGAACTGCTCATCACCCTTCGCCAGCAACGCCTCGTAGCTCATCTGGCCGATCAACTCGCCGCCCTCATACTGGGGGTCGTCGATATCGATCACGATCGGCTTGCGCGGCATCAGTTTCAACGCCCGCGATACCACAGTGGAGAACTCGCGGTCGACCAGCAGCACTCGGGTTTCCGCATGCTCCATGATAAACGCCACCGCCTCGGGATCGAGCCGGGTGTTGATGCTGTTCAACACCGCACCGCTCATCGGTACCGCGAAGTGCGCTTCGTAATGCTCGGGAATGTTGGGCGCGATGATCGACACCGTCTCCCCTGCCTTAATGCCCAGTCCCTGCAACGCGCTGGCCATGCGACGACAGCGCTGCCAGGTCTCCAGCCAACTGCGCCTCAATGTGCCGTGTACGATCGCCGTGCGCTTGGGGTAAACCTGTGCCGAGCGCTCCAGAAAACTGACCGGCGTGAGCGTGGCATAGTTTGCGCTGTTCTGGTCAAGTTGCTGATCGAAGATACTCATGGGTGTTGCAGGCATATCCTATAACCTCGTTATTGTTATCTCCGGCGACATACCGAATGGAGGGAGGGGTCGATAGGCTGGACTCTAGGGCAGGAGTTTTTCGACACTTTTTCGCAAATCTTACGAAATGTAACGTCCCGCTTTGCCTTGCGGCAAAGTGCGTTAATATGGCGGAATCAGGCAGATAAAAGCTCAGGGCGACCTCGAATCCTGGGCAACGACAATAACCGCCTCGGATGCCCACGTGCTCAAGTCAAATCTGACACAACGTTTTCTACTGGTCATTTTCGCCATCATCGCGGCGATTATCGCGGCGTTCTATCTTTACTCCGTGCCGCTGATCAAGAGCAAGGTGTTCGAGATCGAGCGCAACGCCAACCACATCGCGCTGAACAACGTGTTTGAGCTGGCCGCCAAGATGCACTCCAGCTCCCGGGAGTACCAGGAGCAGGTACTCGAATCCCATCGCCAGCGGTTGCGCGCGGTGGTCGACTCGGCGGCATTTTTCTTCGCCAGGCAGTACGAACTGGCGCGCAATAGCGGCATGAGCGACGAAGAGGCCCGCCGCTACATCTTCCAGCAACTGCGCACCCTGACCTATGGCGAAGGCGACTATGTCTGGATAGTGGACGACTCGTTCACCCTGGTATCCCACCCCGACCCCGCCTATCAGGGGCGCAGCACCTACGAACTGGTCGACGAAAATGGCCAACTGATCATCCCGCCGGTGATCGATGCTGCCCTCGCCGACGGCGAGGGTTTCTACAAGTACCGCTGGAGCCGACTCAACGAAAAGCAAAAGCAGGAGAAGTTCTCCTATGTGAAGCACTTCCCCGAGTGGCACTTCGTGATCGGCGCCGGTGTCTACATCGACGATGTCGATGCGGAGGTGGCTGCCCGCCGGGAGGCAGCGCTCGCCGAATTGCGTGAAGCCTTTGCCGAGATCAAGATCGCCAAAACCGGCTATCTGTTTATCTTCGACAGCAGCGGCCGCATGCTGGTACACCCCAACCGGAACATCGACGGATCGATCTTCCATACCCTGAAAAACCCCGTCACCGGCAACACCATCATGCAGGACCTGATCTCCGTTGCCGATACCGGCAAGGAGCTCTACTACAAGTGGGACAGACCCACCGATCCCGGCAACTATGTTTACGAGAAAGTCTCTCTGGTGCGCTACCTGCCGGGGTTCGACTGGTATATCGGTTCAACCATCTATCTGGAGGAGCTGCAAGCCAGCTCAGAAGTACTGGCCGATCGGATCCTGATCATCGCCACTGTCGCGCTGCTGGCCGCCAGCATCCTCGCCTTTGTGTTCGTCAACATGGTCACGCGCCCGATTCGAAAGCTCTCCGAAACCGCCGTTCGCATCAGTGCCGGCGAACTGGAGGCAACGACTCAGATCCGACGCGACGATGAGATAGGCGTACTCGCCGGCGCCTTCGACCGGATGGTGGATCGCCTGCGTCAGAACATCGCCCTGCTGGATGACAAGGTCAATGAGCGCACGCTGGAGCTGGACCACCGCAACCAGCAGCTGCACCAGGCGATGGAGGAGATCAGCGCGGCAAGCCGCAACCTGAAGCTGGTCGAAGAGCGCCAGCGTCTGATTCTGGACGCCCTGCCTGCTCAGATCGCCTATGTCGATAACCAGCAGCGTTATGTGTTCGTGAACGAGGGCTATGCCAGCGCCTTCGGGCTGTCCAAGCCAGAGGTGATCGGACGCCATCTGCGCGAGATCGTCGGCCCGAAGATGTATGAGGATATCCACCCGCAGGTGGAGCGGGCGCTTGAAGGTACGTCGAGTACTTTCGAGTATCCACTGGAGATCGACGGCAAGACCAGTATCACCAAGCGCACGCTGATGCCGTTCGAACCCGAACCCGGACGCGTGCTGGGCCTGATCAACCTGTCCCTCGATATCACCGCCGAACGCGAGGGTGAACGCCGCCTGCAGGCGGCTCAACGGATGCACACGGTGGGCCAGATAGCGGGCGGTTTATCTCATGATTTCAATAACTTGCTTTCGATACTTCAAGGTAACTTGCTGGCCATCCAGGACAACCCGGCGACGCCGAAAGAGCTGCTGCGTCATATCGAGCCGGCGATCCGTGCCACCCGTCGCGGCGCCGATATCACCCAACGCCTGCTGGCCTTTGCCCGGCGCCAGCCGCTCTCCCCCAGCCGCATCGACCTGAACGCATTGATGGGCGACTGCCTGGCGCTGATCGGCAGTTCGCTACCGACCAACATTACCCAGACGCTGGTGATGGATGACGATTTATGGCAACCCCTGGCCGACCCAGGTCAGCTGGAGGACGCACTGGTCAACCTCGCTTTCAATGCCCGTACCGTAATGCCTGAAGGCGGCGAGCTGCGCATCCATATCAGCAATCGCAGCGTCAGCCAAACCCTGCTGCTCGACGAGCAGGTGGCACTCGGCGACTATGTCGAGATCTCGGTCTGCGATACCGGCTGCGGTTTCAGTCAGGAGGGTATGGAGCGCGCCTTCGAGCCGTTTTTTACCACCCGCAAAGTGGAAAACTCCTCCGGCCTGGGGCTGAGTATGGTGTACGGCTTCGTCAAACAGAGTAACGGCTATATCGCTCTCTCCAACCATACCGGTGGTGGTGCCTGTGTCACCATTCTGCTACCGGCGGATCGCCGGGTGCCGGAATCCAGGGCTATCGGAACAGGCGACAGCGATACCAGCGCCGAGAGAGGCTTGATATTGCTGCTGGACGACGAGGATGACCTGCGGGAGGTCGTGCGCAACCAGCTGTCCGACCTCGGCTACCAGGTGATCGAGAGCCGTGAGCCCAGGGAGGCCTGTGAGCTGATCGACAGCCTGCCGGAACTGAACGGCCTGGTCAGCGATATCGTGATGCCGGGTGGCATCAACGGTTACGATGTAGCCCGCCGCATGCGTCAGCATCATCCGCAATCGGCGGTGGTGCTGATCAGCGGCTTTGCATCGCGGCACGATGAACGCCCCAGTGATTGCCGACTGCTGCCGCTGCTGCGCAAGCCCTTTACCCGGGATCAGCTGGGCAGGGCCCTGCAGGGAGGCGAAGCGCGTAACCCCCTCACACAAGAACAAGAGAGATAGAGAGTCCAAGGTGCAGAAAAAACTGATCTATATAATCGATGATGAAGCCGACATCTGTGATCTGATCTCGACCGAACTGCATCGACACGGTTACGACACGCGCAGCTTTCAGACCGGCGCGCAGGCGACCCACGCACTGAATCGGCGCAAACCGGATCTCTGCATCATCGATCTTGGCCTGCCCGACATGGACGGTATCTCGATCGTGCGAGAGCTGTGCGACTCTCTGGGCATGGGGGTAATCATCATCTCCGGTCGCGACAGCACCAGCGACCGAGTACTGGGCCTGGAGTTCGGCGCCGATGACTACCTGATCAAGCCGTTCGACCCGCGCGAACTGGTGGCCAGGGTCAACAGCCTGTTTCGTCGCCTGGAGCATATCGAGACAGCGGCCAGCCGTAGCGATAAATCGCGCAAGGCCAGCTTTGCCGGCTGGTCGTTCGATCCCGGCACCTTGACACTCAATCACCCTGAACGCGGCAAGAGCGAGATCCTGTCCGCCGCTGAAGCCGCCCTGCTCACGCTGCTGCTGCGCTCGGCACGGCAGATTCTGTCAAGGGACCAGCTGCTGCAGGGGTATGCCGATCCGTTCGACCGCAGTATCGACGTCCGCATGTCGAGAATCCGCAAGAAGATTGAACAGGACCCGCGCCACCCGACGATCATCAAGACCGTCTATGGCGCCGGTTACATCCTGACTGCCGAGGTGGAGTGGAACAACGGCTGATCAGAGCGTCGCTATTCGGGTCAGAAATTCGCTCGGTTCGACGAATCCGACGATGGTCATATCCGGCCGCGGCTGACCCGACGCATCAATAAAAAACAGCACCGGCGGGCCAAACACCTGATAGCGCTGATTCAGCGCCTTGGCGTCATCGTCGTTGGCGGTCACATCAACCTTGATCAGCTTGACCCCCGCCAACCGGCGCTGAACCTCGGTGTCGGCAAAGGTGACATACTCCAGCTCCACGCAGCTGACGCACCAATCGGCATAGAAATCCAGCATCACAGGTTGCCCGACCTCTGCCGCCTGCTTAAGCAGCGGGTTGAGCTGAGCCATACTGGTCACCTTGGTGAACGGCAGCTGCGCCTTTACGCCGCTGGCGACGGAACCGTACTGCACGGCCTGGGCTCCCGCCAGCCCCTGCAGCGGATAGATCAGGCTTCGGCCGCCGGACAGCAAGCCGATCAGCAGCGCCGCACCGTACACCAGCAGGATCATCCCCAGCCCTTTCCAGAGCCGATGCCAGCCGCCGGTATGCTCACCCAGTCGCTCGAACACGTTGAGGTAAACAGCACTGACGATCAGAATGATACCGCTCATCGCCATGGTCGCTTCCACCGGCAGGATTCGGTCCAGCATCCATACCGCCATCAGCAGCAGAACGACACCGAATGCGGCCTTGACCCCCTCCATCCAGCGGCCCGCCCTGGGCAGAAGCTTCCCGGCGGACGCGCCCACCAGCAACAGCGGTACGCCCATGCCGAGCGACATGACGAAGAGCGCCGCGCCGCCCAAAACCGGGTCGCCCGACTGACCGATATAGATCAGGGCGCCGGCCAACGGTGCCGCCATACAGGGCCCGACGATCAGTGCCGACAGAAAGCCCATGATCGCCACCCCAAGCACCGACCCGCTCTTCTGATGCGAACTGACTTCGCTGACCCGACTCTGCAACCACTTCGGCATCTGCAGTTCGTAGAACCCGAACATGGAGCAGGCCAGCAGTACGAACAGCAGTGCGAAAGCCGAGATCACCCAGGGGTTCTGCAGTGCCACCTGGACATTGGCACCGAACAGCCCTATCACCACACCTGCGACGGTATAGGTCAGCGCCATCGCCAGCACATAGACCAGCGACAGCAGAAAAGCGTGCAGCGTGGTCATCTTGTGGCCATGGCCGACGATCACACCAGACAGGATCGGGATCATCGGGAACACGCAGGGGGTCAGCGACAGCGCCAGCCCCGCCAGGAAGAAGGCCCCGAGGACAGCTGCCAGCGAGGCCCCGGTGAGCAGACCCGCGAAACGATCCTGTTCACTGGCAGGAAGGTCGGGAATGACGCCAACCGGGGCTACCGGCGAAGCCGCGGCTGCGCTACTCTGCGGCCCCTCACCCGGCCAGCTCAAACCGGCAGCCGCCACCAGATCGACCAGATCGACTTTTTCCGTCACCGGCGGGTAACAGATACCGCCCTCCCAGCAACCCTGGTAGGTGACGGTCAACTCGCCCTGCTCCGCGCCCCCGGTGGAGCCCAGCAACAAACTGACACGCGCCTCGTCGTAATACACCTGAACCCGACCGAACAGGGGGTCATCCTTGGGCTTCGCAGGGGCATCACGGCGGTCGACTATCGCCACCCCCTCTCCCGGCGTAACCACCACCTTGTCCTGATACAGGTAGTAGTCGGGCTCAATCTGCCAGACCAGGTCCACCTGTCCGGGGGCCGCGCTTTCAAGGCGCAGTACATAGGCTTCGTTAACCGGGAGCGGTTGAGCATTATCGCCGGCGATCGAATCGAACAGACCCGCCACCGCCGATACTGAATATAGAAAGGTCAGGCCGAACGCAACCAAGCCCAGCAATCGGGAGGTGAGTGAACGCGCGTTGGATAACAGCGATAACAACGAATACAAACGGATTTCCTTCTTTCGCCTGACGTTGGAGATGACTGTATGACCCCGCAAACCGAGGCGGGTTCGGCGACTGTGCCACGGTTGCAGTGTACCACCGAACAACCTGCGCGGCAGTGAGGCAGATTGCCGCAGAGCAGGTTTTCGCTTTCGATCGGCGTTGACCACCGGGATTAGACCGATGGAGGCCTGTAATAGCGCCGCGGATATGGTAAAAAGATCGACCGTGGTGTGTGTAGACGCCCTACCTTATTGCCGTCAGGACAGGAACATGACAGATAAACGCGTAGAAGACCTCAATATCGAAACGAACACGGCACTGGTAACCCCGGATCAGCTGAAGGAAAGACTGCCGATCTCCGACAAGGCTGCCGAAGTGGTGATGAACGGCCGACAGGTGATCCGCGATATTCTCGATCGCAACGACAAACGCCTACTGGTGGTGGTCGGTCCTTGCTCGATCCACGACCCGGAAGCAGCGTTGGAGTATGGCCGTCGCCTCAAGACACTGGCGGATGAGGTCAAAGATACGCTTTATCTGGTGATGCGCGTCTATTTTGAGAAGCCCCGCACTACCGTGGGCTGGAAAGGCCTGATCAACGATCCGCACATGAACGACTCGTTCGATATCGAAGAGGGGCTGCACATCGCACGCAAGCTGCTGATCGACCTGTCCGAGCTCGGCCTGCCACTGGCCACCGAAGCGCTCGACCCGATCTCGCCGCAGTATATCCAGGACCTGATCAGCTGGTCAGCGATCGGCGCCCGTACCACCGAGTCACAGACCCACCGCGAGATGTCCTCTGGCCTCTCCTGCGCGGTCGGCTTCAAGAACGGTACCGACGGCGGTCTCGATGTGGCGATCAACGCCATGAAATCGGTCTCCCATCCGCACAGTTTTCTCGGCATCAACGCTGAAGGCCAGGTGTCGATCGTGCGTACCCGTGGCAACCAGTATGGCCATGTTGTGCTGCGTGGCGGCAACGGCAAGCCCAACTACGACTCCGTCAGCGTCAAGTTGTGTGAGCAGGCACTGGAGAAAGCCAAGCTTAGCCAGAACATCATGATCGACTGCAGTCACGCCAACTCCAACAAGGATCCCGGACTGCAGCCGCTGGTGGCAGAAAATGCCGCCAACCAGATCCTGGAGGGCAACCGCTCTATCATCGGCCTGATGATCGAGAGCAACCTGGAGTGGGGCAACCAGTCGATTCCGGAGAAGCTGGAAGACCTGAAATACGGCGTCTCCGTGACCGACGCCTGCATCGACTGGAAAGCCACGGAAACCAGTCTGCGCGAGATGAGCCACAAGCTCGCGGACGTTCTGCCCAAGCGTTAACAGCAGTGGAGGCTGCAACACCGCAGCCTCCACCCTCCTGCAGCCGTTGCACCTCCCCGCACAATCGGCACCTCAACATCTTTTGGAAACGACCATGACCGCCTCCACCAGCCGCCAGCAAGGCATGTTACTGGCTACCATTGGGGTTCTTGTTCTCAGCTTCGATGCCCTTCTGATCCGCCTCGCAAATGCCGATGGCACCGATGTCGGCGTCTGGCGCGGTACGCTGGTACTGCTCTCGGCCGGTTTTATCTGTGTTTTACGCCGTCGGCATATCCGCTGGCCCGACACACGCGGGCTCTGGATCGGCGCCTTGGTGGCCACTCTGCTGTATGGCTTGAGCTCGGCGTTATTCGTGCTCTCCGTCAGCCACACCCAGGTTGCCAACACCGTTGTGATCCTGGCCAGCTCACCGCTATTCGCTGCCGCCATATCCTGGCTACTGTTTCGCGAACAGACCTCCAGGCGCACACTGATCGCCATACTGGTGGCAATAGTGGGGGTGCTTTGCGTCTTCTATTCATCGCTGGGACAACCGGGCCAACTGGGCGATCTGCTTGCGCTGCTGCTTGCAGTGGTGATGGCTATGGCACTGACCCTTTTGCGCAGGATGCCAGAGCTGCCGCGCCTGCCGCTGGTCGCCGGTTCCGGACTGGTGACGGCACTGATCTGCCTCCCCTTCGCCAGCCCCTTCTCACTGGACGCTGCCAGTTACACTTGGCTGGCGCTGATGGGCCTGATTCAGATGCCGCTGGCCTCACTGTTGATATTCAGCTCGACTCGCCACCTGCCATCCGCAGAGGTGAGTCTGTTCCTGTTGATCGAAACCGTGCTCGGTCCGGTCTGGGTATGGTGGGCACTGGATGAAGCGCTACCCGCGCCCACCCTGTTGGGCGGCACGTTGATTGTAGGGGCGATAGCACTTAATGCGATTCTGTCGCTACGACAGCAGAGGCGGACCCGTTCAGGGCGTGCGGAACCCGTCGGAATAGAGTGAGTTTTTTTCAACAAATCTCAAATAAAGCATCATTTGTCGCCCGCACCATTCGACCTTAGGATAACAGCTATTCGGAAGGGGCGTGCATCCTGTCGTTGTTGTTGGGGTACACACGGGGATGTCAGGACGTTGTCCCGCGCCACTTTCGGTTTTTTTGCTTTTCCTTGCGTTTATCTCTAGTTATCGTATTGCCGCACACCACATTGTGCGGCATTTTTTTGCCCGAACGGTCGCACCGCTTCAGTCAACCAGGCTCCCGCTGACCGATCCCGCTGCTTTCATCTCTGCCTTGCGCTCGTACATCCGGTCATCCGCGACCATGATCAGCTTGTCGATAGTCGCCGTGTCCTTGGGATAGATCGCCACACCGATCGCCGCCGAGAGATCGATCGACACGTACTGATATTGAAAGGGCTCCCGAAGTGCGGCCTCTATTTTTTCGACCACGGCCTGCGCTGAAACGGCCGACTTCACGCCCGGCTGCAGCACCATAAACTCATCGCCGCCGGTTCTTGCCACCGTATCGGATGAGCGAACGGTATGCGTCAAGCGCTTGCCAACTTCGATCAAGACCGCATCCCCTGTGACGTGGCCAAAACTGTCATTGATCGCCTTAAAACCATTAAGATCGACGAAATAGAGTGCAAAACTAAACTCGGCCCTCTCGCTCAGCGCAGCCAGCTGGGTCAGTCGCTCGATCATCAACCGCCGATTGGGCAGGCCGGTCAGGTGGTCGTGCATCGCCTCCCCCTGACTGGCATGGTAGAGCCGGACCAGGATCACGAGCAGAAGCAACAGCACGGAGAGAAAACCATATCCCACCACACGCGCCAGCTGAGGCCCCAGCCAGAATGATCCGCCCGCCGCATCGGGTAGTGCTGCAATGACCCAGTGACCGTTCGGAAAAAAGATCTTCATCTTGGCGATACTCTGGGCAAACACCTCTTGTGTGCCATATACCATCTCGCCCTGCTCACCCAGGCCATCGCGGCCTTTGATTGCGATACGATATCCGGATACCTGCTCCCGGATACCGGCCGATCTGAACATCGACTCGGCATCGATCACCACCGATGCCAACCCCCAGTAACGCGATGCCTCCAATTCCCCTCCATGCGTGAAGATAGGAGTACGCGCGATAAGACCCAGTCCGCCCTGCACCAGTTTCAGCGGGCCGGCAAGCACCATCCCACCCCTATCGATCGCCTGCTTGACTGCAGGCCACTGCTGGACGTTCTTCTCATAATCCAGACCCAGCGCCGCCTCATTACCATACAGCGGATAAACAAAGCGGATCACATTATCGGGCGCCAGGCCGATATTGCGCACATGCGCGGTGCCACGCATGATCTCGGCCGCCAGCGCATTCCACTGAGCCTGGTCGGTTTGCGGCTGTACGGTGACGTAACTGATCAAGCCACTGCTGAGATAGAGCACGCTGTTGATTTCGGATTCAAGCTGCGCACGCAGCTGAGAGATGACACCGAGAGCCTCGGTTCGTTGTAACTGGAAGGTGCGGTCGGCAACAACTTTCTGCAGGGCTTCAGTAATCGCCACACCGACGAGAAACAAGATGGCGATGGCGACATAAGGGATAAGATGACGTTTTCTCTGGTTTAAATTCAACGGCAATCTACTCCCGATCCAGCGGATGCGTCCGCAGATCCAACAACTGTAACGACCTGGCTACTATATTAACCCTTATCCTTTATCTCTAAAATAAAAAAGCCCGCGAATGCGGGCTGGAAGCTAGCCGGCAGAGCTGACAGGGACCCTCCGGCGCCTGGGGTAAACCGTATCAAAACGGCACCTCCCCAAAATCGGCGAGGGTGGATTCATCATCCACCTCCCTCCATGCCAGGAGGGCATTTAAGGCTAGAACGCATCTCCCGGGATACGCACCCACCCCTCCATCAAAACGCGGGCACTGCGGCTCATCACCGCCTTGGTCGCTGTCCACTCGCCATTTACCACTTCGGCTGCCGCGCCGACGCGCAGGGTCCCAGAGGGGTGTCCGAAGGTAACCGCATCACGCTCACCGCCGCCCGCGGCCAGATTGACCAGCGTTCCAGGCACTGCCGCCGCCGTCGCGATCGCTACCGAGGCGGTACCCATCATCGCGTGGTGCAGCTTACCCATTGACAAGGCGCGTACGCACACATCGATATCACCGGCAGCGATCTGCTTGCCGCTCGACGCTTCATAGGCAGTAGCCGGCGCCACAAACGCGATCTTCGGCGTATGCTGGCGGGCGGCCGCCTCGGCGATATCGGAGATCAAGCCCATCTTCACCGCGCCATAGGCACGCATGGTTTCAAAGCGCGCCAGCGCTTCGGCATCGGAGTTGATATCCTTCTGCAACTCGGTACCGGTGTAACCGATATCGGCGGCATTAAGGAAGATGGTCGGGATGCCGGCATTGATCATGGTCGCCTTGAAGGTGCCGATACCCGGCACCTCCAGGTCATCCACCAGATTGCCGGTGGGGAACATGGAACCCTCGCCGTCGGCCGGGTCCATGAACTCGATCACCACCTCCGCCGCCGGAAAGGTGACACCATCCAGTTCGAAGTCACCGGTCTCCTGCACCTCACCATTGGTGATCGGCACATGAGCGATAATGGTTTTCTGAATGTTCTTCTGCCAGATGCGCACCGTGCAGATACCGTTGTCCGGAATCCGCTCGGGATCGACAAAACCGGAGGCGATGGCAAAGGCACCGACGGCGGCGGTCAGGTTGCCGCAGTTGCCGGACCAGTCGACAAACGCCTTGTTGATCGCCACCTGGCCGAACAGGTAGTCCACGTCGTGGTCCGGCTGACTGCTCTTGTCCAGGATCACCGTCTTGGAGGTACTGGAGGTTGCACCACCCATACCGTCTATCTGCTGTCCGTAGGGATCGGGACTGCCGATCACACGCAGCAGGATCTTGTCGCGCGCTTCACCCGGCTCCTGCGCCACAGGCGGCAGGTCCTGGCGACGGAAAAACACCCCCTTGGAGGTGCCGCCGCGGATATAGGTCGCCGGAATTTTGATTTGAGGTACCTGAGCCATTTGCACTTTACCTTTCTATTAAACTGAGTGCCCCCAGCGCCCGCTCGACGCTGGGGCGAAGCGCGCCCACCTCCGCCTGTACCGGCAAGAGCCTGGGCGCCTCCTGTCAGGCCTGGCCGAGGAAATCCTTGGCAAAGCGCTGCAACACGCCACCGGCGTTGTAGACACTGACCTCGGCCGCGGTATCCAGGCGGCAGGTCACCGGTACCTCGACTACCTCTCCATTGCGGCGGTTGATCACCAGCGTCAGGTCGCAACGCGGCGAGATCTCACCCTTGATGTCGTAGGTTTCGGTGCCGTCGATACCCAGGGTCAGACGGGTGGTGCCCGGCTTGAACTCCACCGGCAGTACACCCATGCCGACCAGGTTGGTACGGTGAATTCGCTCGAACCCTTCCGCCACGATCACCTCGACACCGGCCAGGCGCACGCCCTTGGCCGCCCAGTCGCGGGAAGATCCCTGACCGTAGTCGGCACCGGCGACGATGATCAGGTTCTGCTTGCGGTTCATGTAGGTCTCGATCGCCTCCCACATCCGCATCTGCTGCCCTTCCGGCTCGACGCGGGCCAGGGAACCCTGGATCACCTCGCCATTCTCGTCACGGCACATCTCGTTCAACAGTTTCGGATTGGCGAAGGTGGCACGCTGCGCGGTCAGGTGGTCGCCGCGGTGGGTGGCGTAGGAGTTGAAATCCTCCTCCGGCAGCCCCATCTTCGCCAGGTATTCACCGGCCGCGGAGCTGGCCAGGATCGCGTTGGAGGGCGACAGGTGATCAGTGGTGATGTTGTCCGGCAATACCGCCAAAGGACGCATCCCCTTCAGCGTGCGCTCGCCGGCCAGCGCCCCTTCCCAGTACGGCGGACGACGGATATAGGTGGACATGGGGCGCCAGTCGTAGAGCGGGCTCTCCGCCTCCTCTACCTCGCCCAGGTCGAACATCGGAATATACACCTGCTTGAACTGCTCCGGCTTGACCGAGGTCGCGACGATGGTATCGATCTCCTCGTCCGACGGCCAGAGATCCTTCAGCGTCACCGGGTTACCCTGCTTGTCGCTGCCCAGCACGTCCTTCTCGATATCGAAACGCACGGTACCGGCGATGGCATAGGCCACCACCAGCGGCGGCGAGGCCAGGAACGCCTGCTTGGCATAGGGGTGGATACGGCCGTCGAAGTTGCGGTTACCGGACAGCACGGCGGTGGCGTACAGGTCGCGATCGATGATCTCCTGCTGGATCTTCGGATCCAGCGCACCGGACATACCGTTACAGGTGGTGCAGGCGTAAGCGACGATACCGAAGCCGAGTTTCTCCAGTTCGGGCAGCAGACCGGCCTCCTCCAGGTAGAGGCGCGCCACCTTCGATCCCGGCGCGAAGGAGCTCTTCACCCAGGGCTTGCGCACCAGGCCCAGCTCGTTGGCTTTCTTGGCCAGCAGGCCTGCGGCGACCACGTTGCGCGGGTTGGAGGTGTTGGTGCAGGAGGTGATGGCGGCGATGATCACGGCACCGTCCGGTAGCAGCCCTTCCGCCTCCTCGGCCTTGGCGGCCGCCAGTTTCGCTTCGTCGGCGATACCGCGCTCATGCAACGCACTGGTCGGCAGGCGGCGGTGAGGATTGGAGGGGCCGGCCATATTGCGAACCACGGTGGACAGATCGAACTCCAGCACCCGCTCGTATTCGGCGCCTACCAGGGCATCGGCCCACAGACCGGTGGTCTTGGCGTAGTGCTCGACCAGCTCCACCTGCTCCGGCTCGCGACCGGTCAGTTTCAGGTAATCGATGGTCTGCTCGTCGATGTAGAACATCGCCGCGGTGGCACCGAACTCCGGGCACATGTTGGAGATGGTGGCACGGTCGCCGATGGTGAGGCTGGCAGCCCCCTCTCCGAAGAACTCCACATAGGCACCGACCACACGCTGCTGGCGCAGAAACTCGGTCAGGGCGAGTACGATATCGGTTGCGGTAATGCCTGGTTGGCGCTTGCCGGTCAGCTTGACGCCGACGATATCGGGCAGACGCATCATCGACGGATGCCCCAGCATCACGGTTTCCGCTTCCAGACCGCCGACGCCGATGGCGATAACACCGAGGGAATCCACATGGGGGGTGTGGGAGTCGGTACCGACACAGGTATCAGGGAAGGCCACGCCATCGCGCGCCTGGATCACCGGTGACATCTTCTCCAGGTTGATCTGGTGCATGATGCCGTTACCGGCGGGGATCACGTCCACGTTCTTGAACGCGGTCTTGGTCCACTCGATAAAGTGGAAGCGATCCTCGTTACGGCGATCTTCGATGGCACGGTTCTTCTCGAAGGCATCGGGATCGAACCCCGCCGCTTCCACCGCCAGTGAGTGGTCGACGATCAGCTGGGTCGGCACCACCGGGTTGACCTTGGCGGGGTCACCACCCTGTTCGGCGATCGCGTCGCGCAGGCCGGCCAGGTCGACCAGCGCCGTCTGTCCGAGGATATCGTGACAGACCACGCGGGCGGGATACCAGGGGAAATCCAGATCACGCTTGCGCTCGATAATCTGTTTCAGCGAATCGGTCAGCGCTTCCGGTTCGCAGCGGCGCACCAGCTGCTCAGCCAATACGCGTGAGGTGTAGGGCAGTGTGTCATAGGCGCCCGGCTGAATCGCCTCGACCGCCGCGCGGGTATCGAAGTAATCCAGTGAACTGCCCGGAAGGGGTTTGCGAAATTCAGTATTCATAGCTCAGGCTCGCTGCTCGATCGGCACCCACTCGGCCGCTTCCGGACCGGTGTAGTCCGCCGACGGACGGATGATGCGGTTGTTGGCGCGCTGCTCGATCACATGCGCGGTCCAGCCCGCCACACGAGAGCAGACAAAGATCGGCGTGAACAGCTCGGTCGGAATGCCCATGAAGTGGTAAGCCGAGGCGTGGAAGAAGTCAGCGTTACAGAACAGTTTCTTCTCGCGCCACATCACCGCCTCGACACGCTCGGACACCGGGTAGAGCACGGTATCGCCCACCTGCTCGGCCAGCTGCTTTGACCAGGTCTTGATGATCGCATTGCGCGGATCGGAGTCTCGGTAGATCGCGTGTCCGAAGCCCATGATCTTCTCTTTGCGCTCCAGCATCCCCATGATCTCGGCTTCCGCCTGATCCGGCGAGGTCCAGTTCTCGATCATCGCCATCGCCGCTTCGTTGGCACCGCCGTGCAGCGGGCCACGCAGGGTACCGATCGCTCCGGTGACACAGCTGTGGATGTCCGACAGGGTCGACGCACAGACGCGGGCAGCAAAGGTGGAGGCGTTGAACTCATGCTCGGCATAGAGGATCAGCGACGCATGCATCACCTTGACGTGCAGCGGTTCAGGCTTCTTGCCATGCAGGGTCCAGAGGAAATGCTCACCGATGGAGTCGGCCTCAGTCTCGGTATCGATCCGCTCGCCCTTGTGGGCGAAGTTGTACCAGTAGTTGATGATCGAGGGGAACACGGCCAGCATGCGATCGATCTTGTCGTGCTGCTCGCTGAAATCCTGCTCGGTTTCCAGGTTACCCAGCATCGAGCAGCCGGTACGCATCACGTCCATCGGGTGAGCATCCGCCGGTATCTGCTCCAGCACCGCTTTCAGCGCCCCGGGCAGGCCACGCATCCCTTTCAGCTTGGTCTTGTAGGCATCCAGTTCAGCCTGGTTCGGCAGCTTGCCGTAGAGCAGCAGGTATGCCACCTCTTCAAACTGCGCCTTGTCTGCCAGCTCCTTGATGTCGTAGCCACGGTAGGTCAGACCCGCACCGGTTTTACCTACCGTACACAGCGCGGTTTCACCTGCGGACTGTCCGCGCAAGCCTGCGCCACCAAGTTTCTTCGCTTCAGCCATGGTTATCTCCTAATTCTGTCTCGAGCGTCTGACGCGCTCTTTTCTATACAAGACGCGACACTTATTTGTTTTTGCCTTCGGCAAACAACGCGTCCAACTTCTGTTCGAAGTCGTGGTAGTTAAGGAAATCGTACAGTTCCATGCGGGTCTGCATGGTATCGACAACGGCTTTCTGATCGCCGTCATTGAGCAGATGTTCGTATACGTTCAGTGCGGCTTTATTCGCGGCACGGAAAGCGGAGAGCGGGTAGAGCACCATGGTGGCACCCACTTCGGCGAGCTCACGCTTGTTGAACAGCGGCGTGGCGCCGAACTCGGTGATATTGGCCAGCAGGTGCGCGCCGTTGATGCCGGTGGAGAACGCCCGGTAATCATCCAGGGTGTGCACCGCTTCGGCGAAGATAGCGTCGGCACCGGCTTCCAGGCAGGCCTGAGCGCGCTCGACGGCGGCGTTGAGCCCCTCCATCTGGAAGGCGTCGGTACGTGCCATGATAAAGAAACTGTCGTCGGTCTTGGCATCAACCGCGGCTTTCACCCGATCGACCATCTCCTCAAGGGACACGATCTCCTTGTTGGGGCGATGACCGCAACGCTTCTGCGCCACCTGGTCCTCGATATGAACAGCAGCCGCACCACCCTTGATCATCTCTTTGACGGTACGCGCGATATTGAATGCACCGCCCCAGCCGGTATCGATATCGACCATCAACGGCGTGTCGACAGCGCTGGTGATACGGCGCACATCCTCCAGCACGTCGTTCATCGATGTCATGCCCAGGTCGGGCAGACCGTAAGAAGCGTTGGCAACGCCGCCACCGGACAGGTAGATAGCCTGGTGACCCACACGTGTTGCCATCATTGCGTTGTACGCATTGACGGTGCCAACAATCTGCAGTGGCTGGTTCTCAGCCAGCGCTTTACGGAAGCGCGCACCCGCAGTCAGTTTCTCAGCCATTATGATCCCCTTGAGGTTTACTCTTTGGCGTTCAGCTTGTCTTCGATGTTCTGGCGCGCCGCGCTGATATGGCGTCGCATCAGCATCTCAGCCAGCTCTGCATCCCGCGCTTCAATGGCATCGATGATCTGTCGATGCTCCTTGAGGGCACGTTTCGGCCGTGAGCTGGAAACGCTGAATTGGTAACGGTACATGCGTACCAGGTGGTATAGGTCCGCGCCGAGCATCTCCTGCAGCTTGGCATTCTTGCTGCCCTTGACGACGCGGTAGTGAAAATCGAGATCGCCCTCCTTCTGAAAGTAGGAGCGCCCCTCCCGCTGTTCGATCGACTGTTCGTGGGCATCGAGCAGCGCCTTGAGACTGTCGATCTCGGTCTGCGTCATGTTCTCGGCCGCCAACCGGCAGGCCATGCCCTCCAGCGCTTCGCGCACCCGGTAGATCTCGATCAGCTCCTGCGCACTGAGCTTGACGACACGCGCACCGATGTGCGGTTTGCGCTCGACCAGGCGCCAGCCCTCGAGACGGCGCATCGCCTCTCGCAGAGGGCCACGACTGATACCATAGGTACGCGCCAGCTCCGGCTCACTGATCTTCTGCCCCGGTAACAGATCACCTTTGACGATCGCCGTTACGATCTGCTTGCACACCCGGTCAGCAAGCGTGCGGCTCTCCTGGTCGATCTCAAGCACTGAACTTTCTTTAGCTTCTGTATTCATCGCAACCCTTCAAGATTGTCGACAATGTTAGATTGTCGACACATTACAGTTGGAAAAACGGGCAGTCAACCCAATCTGGCGGTCAAATTGTCAACATCAGACAAAAGTATGAATAGGAGAATTATGAACCATATGGAGCGATAACTCACGGAATCCGCCGCGATTCGGCGAATCTCTCCGGCGGGAACATACCATCGCTGACAGCATGGATTGTCAACAACACCCCTGCCAGGCCATCTGACCATGCAACAGCCGCCGACAGGGGTTTGGGGGTGGGTGGAGCTGAACCTTATGCGGTTTTGTTGCGCTGAGACAGATAACGTTCCAGTTCAGCGTTCATGATACGCGCGATCTGTCGAGGTTTTTGGAACGGCAGCGAGTGATCGGTGCCAGCCACATGGAAGTAATGCCAGTTCGGCATGCCGTCGGCCAGATGCATATGCAACTGGTGCATCAACTCGACGCTCTGCCCACCGATAAAACTGCTGACATCGCCCTGCGCAGCAAGGATCGCCTCTCGATCCAGGTCGCGTATCCCCTTGGTCACGGCGTCCAGCGCATTCGCAAACCCCTCCGGGCGATAACCGAGACGTGCGATGGTCAAGCGCTCCGTCTGTTCGGTAATGCGGCGATTGGGGGATATGGTATCCAGGAACTGGCGAATACCCGCTTCCCGATTCGCGGTGCGCAGATGCACGGCCGCATCCGAGTAGCGCTCTCGCAATGTAACGGTGCTCCGCCAGTCGGGCCGATCCAGTGCGGCCGACTCCAACAGATACTGCTTGCCCACCCGGTCCGGGTGCTGCTGCTTGAACAGCATGCAGACCATGCCGCCCAGGGAATAGCCGCCGAGATCGAACTGCCACCAACCGAGGTGATCGACCAGCGCATTCAGATCGGCCACCAGTTGCTGCACGCTAAACTCATGCTCCAGCCCATCCGGGTATCGGGTATCGCCGGTCCCACGCATATCCGGCACCAGAATCTCGTCCCAATGGGTCAGGAATGACTGCAGCATCTCCCAGGTATCGCGTCCGCCGACGCCGGCACCATGCACCAGCACAAGTCGACGTCCGCTGCTGACACCAGCATGTTTGTAGAGCCGGTAGACCAGTTGCTGATCGGAAAGATTAAGGGTTCGTTGATCGACAGTGTAGTGCGGCGCCTTCATCTCGCAGAGATTCCATAGATTGCTCTTCCGGGAGGCCATTATACCTGTATGCGTCGCTCGCGGACTCGCAAGCGCTGTTTAGCAGCGTTAAAATCGATGTTTTTCGGTCAGGATCCTGTCGCGTGCTCAACTGTCACCCGCTCCCCTATCCGCTTGACGCCTTTGTCGTATTGGATCGCCTGCGCCCGTTTGGCGACCCTGTCCTGCTGGACAGCGCCTACCCACAGACAGACCCTCGGTTTGGCCGCTATGACATCATCGCCGCAGCGCCGGATCTGATGGTGCGTTACAACCGGGGCGAGGTCGCGGTACGCAGACAGGGGCTTTGGCAGAATCTGGGCGGAGATCCGGTAAGCCTGCTCAAGGAACTGCATGCCGAGATCGCGATTGCACCCGGCACCACTGAACTCCCCTTCTGCTGCGGACTGTTGGGACACTTCAGCTATGATCTTGGCCGCGCCTTCGAGCGCCTGCCGAACCTGGCCAAGGATGACCTGTGCCTGCCGGAGATGAGAGTCGGTCGCTACTTATGGTCCGTGGTCATCGATCACGCTGAACGGCAAAGCTATCTTGTTTCACATGCCAAAGCCGATCCGCGTCAGATCGAGATGCTGAACCAGCTGCTGACGAAATCCGGCGACCTCGAGGCAACAACCCCGTTCAAACTGACGTCGGAATTTACCAGCAATCTTCCCGCCGATGCCTATCGCCAGGCCTTCGAGCGCATCCAGGAATATATTCGCGCCGGCGACTGTTACCAGATCAACCTGACCCAGCGCTGGAGCGCCAGCTGCGAAGGCGACCCATTCTACGCCTACCGCGCACTGAGACAGCGTGCAACCACCCCATTCGGCGCCTACCTGGAGTCGGAGGATGGCGCGATCCTGTCGCTGTCTCCCGAGCGCTTCCTGAAAAGCTCCGCTCAGGGCGAGGTGGAGACGCGACCGATCAAGGGCACCCGTCCGCGTGGAAGAACAGCGGAGGAGGACAAGGCGCTGGCCGACGAGCTTTCTGAGGCGGAGAAGGACCGCGCCGAAAACCTGATGATCGTTGATCTACTGCGCAACGACCTGGGCAAGGTGTGCCGGCCCGGCAGCGTCAGGGTACCGGAGCTGTTCAAGATCGAGAGCTACCCCAACGTGCACCACCTGGTCAGCGCCGTTACCGGACAACTGGCGGAGGGCTTCAGCAGTCTCGACCTGCTTCAGCACTGCTTCCCCGGCGGTTCCATCACCGGCGCGCCAAAGATCAGGGCGATGGAGATCATCGACGAGCTGGAACCGCACCGCCGCGGCATCTACTGCGGCTCGATCGGCTATATCAGTGCTGACGGCACAATGGACACCAGCATCTGCATCCGCACCTTGCTGGTTGAAGATGGCAAGATCTACTGCTCGGCCGGCGGCGGTATCGTCGCCGACTCGGAGGCTGATGCCGAGTACCAGGAGTCGTTCGACAAGGTGAACAACCTGCTGGATACACTGAAGGGGCTATAACAGCCCCTTCTCTTCGTTACAACAAACCTGACCGCGACTACAGGGAAAGATCGCGATTACTCGCCTTGAGGAACTCTTTCTTCAAATCTTCATAGCTGTGCACGGCCGGAAACTGCGGAAACTCGGCGATCACGTTATCCGGCGCGTGGAACAGAATCCCCTTTTCCGCCTGGGCCAGCATGGTGGTGTCGTTGTAGGAATCACCGGCCGCGATCACGCGGTAGTTGAGCAGCTGGAAGGCGCGCACCGACTGCCGCTTGGGGTCGCGCTGACGCAGGGTGTAATCGGTGATGCGTCCTTCATCGTTGACCTCCAGCTTGTGACACAGCAGGGTCGGGTAGCCCAGCTGTTTCATCAGCGGCGCGGCAAATTCGTAGAAGGTATCGGACAGAATCACCACCTGGAACCGCTCACGCAGCCAGTCAACAAACTCTTTCGCCCCTTCAAGCGGGCTCAGACGGCTGATGGTGTCCTGGATCTGCGGCAGGGTCAGGCCATGCTGATCGAGAATCGACAGACGCTGTTTCATCAGCACGTCATAATCGGGAATATCGCGGGTCGTGGCCTTCAGCGCCTCGATGCCGGTCTCTTCGGCAAATGCGATCCAGATCTCGGGGATAAGTACACCTTCCAGGTCAAGACAAGCCAGCTCCACGCTCATTCTCCGCATTTTATTGATCAAAATAGTGGGCAACTCTACCCCGAAAGGCGGCGCCCTTTCAACGCACCACCCGGTTCGGCGATCCTTAGGCCTGCACACGGATCCGACAAGCGTCCAAGTTGCAAATGCGGGATTTGGAGATCCAGATCCAGGCCGAGGGCAGCACCGCTCTTATACCTTACTATTGGAGCCGCAGCAGATACGGACGGATAAAGATGAAACTCGATAACCAGATAAATGACCGGATACTGGCACGCGGGCGTGAGGCTGCCGAACAAGACGTTGAGGTCGCAACCCGAGCCCTGGAGGTATTGCTTTGAGCAGGTCGTTGCGAATCGGCGTAGTAGACCAGTCACCGGTATACGACGGCCGGCCAGCCGCCGAAGCACTGCGCCGCAGCGTCGAACTGGCCAAGCGATGCGAAGCTGCAGGCTACAGTCGCTACTGGGTGGCGGAGCACCACAATACACCCAGTTATGCGAGTCCGGCACCGGAGATCCTGATCGCGGCGATCGCCAGTCAGACCCGACAGATTCGCGTCGGATCCGGTGGCGTAATGCTGTCCCACTACAGCCCGCTGAAGGTCGCCGAAACCTTCAGCTCGTTGCAGGCGCTGTTTCCGGGCCGGATCGATCTGGGCGTAGGCCGCGCCCCAGGAGGCAGCAGCCTTTCCACTCATGCTCTGGCCTACCCTGGATTCCCCTCGGGAGGCGAGCTCTATTCCGAGCAACTGGCGGACCTCCTGGCCCTGGTCCGCAATCAGCTGCCTGACGGTCATCAGTATCAGGGGCTGCGCGCGATGCCCGGTACCGAGACCCCACCTGCCCCCTGGGTACTTGGCTCCGGTAGCGGCAGTACCCGACTGGCCGCATCCCTGGGCGCGGGATTTGTACTCGCTCTGTTTATCGGCACCGATTATCGATCGCCCGAGATCATTCGCAGCTACCGCAAGGCATTCCGTCCAGGCGGTTTCGGCGACCAGCCCAGCGCCATGCTGGCAACGGCCGTGATCTGTGCCGATTCAATGGAAGAGGCAAAATTTGTCGCCTCGACACACACCTATTGGAAGTTGCAAGCCCACCTGCACGGCAACAGAGAGGGGCTACGCCCGCCCGAAGAGGTGCAGACACTCTATCGACAGCTATCACCATCGGACCGAGCCTACTTCGACGAAACCCTACGTACGATGATCCTCGGCACTCCCGGTCAATGTCGCGATCAGCTTGAACTGCTGAGCGACGAATATGCGGTTGACGAGATCCTGGCAATCAACGTGACCTACCGCTTCTCCGACCGGGTGAAGTGCTATGAGGAGTTGGCGAAGGTAATGGAGCTTAACCCGGAACACAGCGCTCCAGCGCTGACCCGGGTTGGCTGACCAGATGCACTGCCGGTATCAGAGTACCGGCAGCTCAAGCCCCTCGAACAGCGCATCGACCTCTGCGCGGTTGTCGCAGGCCTGCACCTTACGCACCACTTCAGGGGTCAAATGGGGGGCAAACAGACGGATGAAGTCATACATGAAACCGCGCAGGAAGGTGCCCTTACGGAAACCGATCTTGGTCGTGCTGGCTTCGAACAGATGGCTTGCGTCCAGCGCAACCAGATCGTCGTCGACACCGGGTTCATACGCCATCGAAGCGACGATACCCACGCCCAGGCCGAGCCTGACATAGGTCTTGATTACGTCCGAATCCACCGCGGTAAACACCACCTTCGGCTCCAACCCGTGATGGCGGAAGGCATCGTCAAGCTTGGAGCGACCGGTAAAGCCAAACACGTAGGTGACAATCGGGTAAGCGGCAACGTCTTTCAACGTCAGTTTCGACACCTGTGTCAGTGGGTGATTCCTGGGCACCATAACCGAACGGTTCCAGCGGTAACACGGCATCATGATCAGGTCACTGAAATGCTGCAGAGCCTCGGTTGCGATGGCAAAGTCCACCGTTCCATCCGCCGCCATTTCCGAGATCTGCATCGGAGTCCCCTGATGCATGTGCAGTGATACGTCGGGATAGGTTTTGATGAACTCGTTGATTGCACTGGGCAGCGCGTAGCGCGCCTGGGTATGGGTCGTGGCTATCGACAGACTGCCCTTCTTTTCATCGCTGAACTCCTGGGCAACCTGACGAATACTCTCCACCTTTTGCAGAATCTCCTCCGCCACGGAGAGGATCGCCTGCCCGGCGGGAGTGACGCGCGTCAGATGTTTGCCACTGCGTGCGAACACCTCGACGCCCAGCTCATCCTCAAGTAGACGAATCTGCTTGCTGATACCGGGTTGCGAGGTATAGAGGCTCTGCGCCGTCGCCGAAACATTTAAATCATGTCGTGCAACCTCACAGATATATCGCAGTTGCTGAAGCTTCATCGCAGCGCATCATCCGTTTTTTGGTAATCAAAAAAACACATTCATATAACCTTAACGAATATGTATAGCAGCGCTAAGTCCCTACGTCCATTCCTTCGATGACTCGATTACAGGCGAGCACTGAGCCTTCGAATCTCCTCGTCCTGCGTCACCGACCGCTTCTCCAGTGCCGCGATACGCGCCTGCGCCTTCATCAGCGCCTCATCGCGCTCCTTGAGCTGAGTCCGCAGTGCGTTTTCCCGCCGCGCACCATCGCTTCCCGCCGTAAGCGCTCGCTGATTGGAGCGCTGCAGCTCTTCTGAAAGCTCCTTTATTTTATCCTCCAAGCGCTTGTTTTTATTGGACTCCGAAAGCAAGGCGCTATTGATCTTGGTCAGGTCGCGATGTTGCACACCCACGTCCTGCTTGATCGCGTTGAGCTCGGTTTCCAACGCCTTGATCTGGCTCGCCTGGGTTTCGAGCTTCACCTCTTTGCGCGCCAGCTCCCCCTGATGCTCGTGCAGATCCCGGGTCAGCGCCGCCTCTTTTCGGCCGGCCTCGTCCCTGACCTTGTCCAGCATGCTTCGGAAGTGTCTAACCTCAACCTCAGCTTTCGCCATCGCCTCGACCCCCTTGCGCTGCTCCTCCTTCAAGCGCTGTTCGGTACTGCGACGGTAGTCCTCATACTGCTTACGCAACTGGTTGAGCTCATGATCGAGATTGGCGCGCAGCTGCTCTTCGCGCTTACGCTCATTGGTCTCGGTAGAGAGATTATTTTTCAACACGGCGATCTCCGCTTCCAGAGACTTTCCGTGCTGTTCCGACTGCTCCAGTCGAACACCCAGCTCACGGTAACGCGCTTCGAGCTCTTGATAGACCCCTTGCGACTGGCGCAGGGCCTCTTCGTTGATGCGCCTGCTCTCCTCCTCGCCGACCTCATGCTGCTGTCGGTCCCGCCTGACATTGGCTTGCGCCTCCTGAACCGCCTGCTGCCAGACACGCATAAAGGACTGCGCCAGAGTGTCCGGCATATCCGGAAACGCCCTGGCATTGCGGTCGCCAAGCTGAATCCGCCCCGGCAAAGCATGCCACCAGCGCTCGAGCAACTGCTCTATCTCACCCTGGGCGAGCTCAACCTGGGCCGAAATCGCACCGACATCAGGCCTTTTTCCACTTATAAGCAGCTGATCGGCGGCGGAAAAAATACGGGCCATGTCCCGTTCGTTCACATTTAACATCCTGATCCTGTTTGACTCTGATCCTGTTTCTCAACACTGCGGAGCAACTGTTCAAGCGCTGTCTCAATCTGCGGCTCGAGAGTCGCCTCTACCTTAAGTGGGGTTCCATCCGGCAGTTTCAATTCAAGCGCGGCCGCATGCAGCATCAGCCTGCGGAAACCCAACTCACGATACTGCTGGTTGATGGCATCTATACCGTACTTGGGATCGCCAATAATCGGATGCCCCACAAATTGAGTGTGTACTCGAATCTGATGCGTACGCCCGGTCTTCGGCCGCGCTTCGATCAGTGTGGCGGCGTTGCCGAACCGCCTGATGATACGAAAATCGGTTAGCGACGGTTTGCCCTCGGCATCCACCTTGACCATCCGCTCACCCGACTTGAGCTCGCCTCTGAGCAACGGAGCGTCCACTCGCTTATCCTTGCTCTCCCAGCGCCCCTGAACCAGCGCCTGATAGACCTTCTGCACCCGATGTTCGCGCAGAAGCTCGTGCAGATACCTCAACATCGATCGTTTCTTGGCGATCATGATGCAGCCGGAGGTATCCCGGTCCAGGCGATGAACCAGCTCCAGAAAACGCTGCTGCGGCCGCAGCTGGCGCAGCGCTTCGATCAAACCCAGATTGACGCCACTGCCACCGTGAACGGCGAGACCGGAGGGTTTGTTGATGACCATCAAAGCATCATCCTCGTACACCACCGCACGCTCCAGAAATTCGAGTAGTTTGTCACCGACTATAGGTGCATCGCCCTTTTCCGGCAGGCGGATGGGCGGGATACGGATCAGATCGCCAGGCTCCAGCTTGTACTCGGGCTTGATGCGCTTCTTATTGACTCTAACCTCACCCTTGCGCAAAACACGATAGATCAGGCTCTTCGGCGCGCCCTTCAACGCGGTGCGCAAGAAGTTATCGATACGCTGCCCACCCTGATCCTCTTCAACGGTAATAAACTGCACCCCGCTCTGGATGCCTGTACTTTCATTTGCCATCAGTTACTGGTATGTCCGTTCGTTGATGCTCTTGGGGTTAGCTGGTATATTCTAGCGATGCCGCAGGCGGTTGGCTTTAGCTATTTTTGAATCCAGGTCGCCGGCCCCTCACCCACACCTCGAAGCGTGGCCGCGCACGATCCGATCGGCGGCAGAGATTGATGGTTTCTTACGAAATCAAACCTTATTTTACGTAACGCTTTCACGGCCTTCGCCTGAATCCGAAGGCCCAGTTGAAGGTGGAGATGCACGCTGACCCGGAACCTGCCCCCAAGGCAGCCACAGCCAGCAACTATAACGACAGAGGTCTGCGTTTCCTCCACCGCCGATATACGAGCAGCCGCGATAGCGACTGCCCGCCCTGTTGCTTTGGGTCAACAAAACCCAAGCAGCAGGTAGCGATCAGAAAGACTGGGCGTCATCTTCACACTCCGGAGCAGATCCGGCGGTGGCAGCGTTGCGTTTTGCTGAGAACGCATAACAACATGAAGAGAATGCTTATCAACGCAACTCAACCCGAAGAGTTGCGCGTCGCGCTGGTAGATGGCCAGCGTCTTTTCGACCTCGATATCGAATCCGACAGCCGCGAGCAGAAGAAGGCCAACATCTACAAGGGCCGTATCACCCGCGTAGAGCCCAGCCTTGAAGCCGCTTTCGTCGATTACGGTGCCGAGCGCCACGGCTTCCTGCCCCTCAAAGAGATCTCCCGCGAATACTTCAGCAAACAACCCGAACGGGGCCAGCGTCCAAATATCAAGGAGATGGTCAAAGAGGGCACCGAAGTTATCGTACAGGTCGACAAGGAGGAGCGCGGCAACAAGGGCGCGGCGCTGACCACCTTTATCAGCCTCGCCGGTCGCTATCTGGTATTGATGCCCAACAACCCCCGCGCCGGCGGCATCTCCCGCCGTATCGAGGGTGACGAGCGCACCCAACTGAAAGAAGCCCTGTCGGGCGTCAACATCCCGGATCAGATGGGCGCTATCGTGCGCACCGCCGGTATCGGCCGCAGCAGTGAAGAACTGCAGTGGGATCTGGATTACCTGGTTCAACTCTGGGAAGCAATTACGGCGACAACAACACGCTCCGCCCCCTTCCTGATCTACCAGGAAAGCAATGTCGTCATCCGCGCCATCCGTGACTATCTGCGCTCGGATATCGGCGAGGTATTGATCGACGATCCGACCGTCTACGACCAGGCGCTGATGTTCGTGCGCCAGGTGATGCCCAGCTACGAGAATCGCATCAAACTCTATAAAGAGCAGATTCCGCTGTTCAACCGTTTCCAGATCGAAACCCAGATCGAGACCGCTTTCGAGCGTGAGGTCAAACTCCCCTCCGGCGGCTCCATCGTTATCGATCCGACCGAGGCACTGGTCTCGATCGACATCAACTCGGCACGCGCGACGCGCGGCGGCGATATCGAGGAAACCGCGCTCAACACCAACCTGGAAGCGGCCGAAGAGATCGCCCGCCAACTGCGTCTGCGCGACATCGGCGGCCTGATCGTGATCGACTTTATCGACATGACGCCGATCAAGCATCAGCGCGAAGTCGAAAAGCGCCTGGGCGATGCCCTGAAACTGGATCGCGCCCGCGTACAGATGGGCCGTATCTCCCGCTTCGGCCTGCTCGAGATGTCGCGTCAGCGCCTGCGCCCCTCCCTCGCCGAATCCCGCGGACATGTATGCCCACGCTGTAACGGCCAGGGCACGATTCGCGATACCGAGTCGCTCGCACTGTCGATCCTGCGCCTGATCGAAGAGGAGTCGGCCAAGGACCGCACCGCCCAGATCCGCGCCATTCTGCCGGTCAGCGTTGCCACCTTCCTGCTCAACGAAAAGCGTCGTGAAGTTCACGCCATCGAGCTGCGCAATGGGGTACAGATCGTCATCGTGCCCAACCCGAACATGGAAACACCTCACTACGAAGTGGTGCGCCTGCGCGATGACCACAGCGTATCGACCACCCACGACCCAAGCTACACCCTGCAGCCGGAAGCCGTTGAAGAGGAACCTGAAGCCGCCACGACACCGGTAAAGCGGGAAAAGGCCGCGGTCCAGGCAGTAATCCCAACAGCACGTGCGCCGCAATCCGCGGAAGAGAAAGCGGAGACCGAGCAGCCCAAGACACAGCAGCAAACACCTGTTGCAGCACCGGCTCCGGTCACCCTCTCCTTCGGCGAGCGCGTGGTCGCAACCCTGGGTCGCCTGTTCGGCAAGAAGCCGGAAGAGGTTAAACCCGAGCCGAAAAAAGAGGCCGAGGAAGAGAAGCCTCGCGCCAAATCGACTCAGGAACCTCGCAGCCGCGGCGGTTCAGGCAAATCCCGCCGCCGAAGCGACGATCGCCGTGGTGGCGACCGTCGCCGCTCCCGCGACAACGACGAGATCATTACGATCGAGCAGGAGCAGGCGCTGCCCAAGATCGGCGACAAGGGTTCCGACGAACGTTCGGAACAGGAAAAAGGGGAAGGTAACGGCCGCTCACGTCGTCGCCGCCGCAGCCGTCGTCGCAGCGATAATGAAGCGACCGCCCAGTCCGATGATCTGGATCAGAATCTGCAGAGCGAGCAGCAGGAGGAAGAGCCGGAGCAGCAGGATGCGGAGACCCGCTCGTCCGACAACACGGCTGCTGAAGGTGACGAAGGCCGCAGCCGTCGTCGTGGCCGCCGTCGCCGCAAGAGCGATGAACGCACCGCGCTGCGCACTCCGCTAGAGAATCAGGAAGGCGAAGGGGTAACGACAGACGCCGTCGCTACACAGCAGGAAGAGCCCGGCTCGCAGGATGCCGAACAGGCCGCAGCTGGCGAGACCATCGCCGCGCAGTCCGACGATACGGCTGAGCCAAAACGTGAAACGGAGGCCGAGGCTCAGATCTCTACCGCCCAGCCGGAAGAGGTAGCCGTGTCCGAAACCGATACACAGGCAGAGGATAGCGCCGCTGCCGAGGTGACGGAGGAGACTTCCGCTCAGGCTGAAGAGTCTCAAGCTCAGGAGGAGACCAAGCCGTCCGAAACAGAAGAGGGCTCTGCCGAGATCTCGACTGCATCTGACACTCAGGTCGAGCAGCCTGAGGAAACGGCGGCCCAGCCGGAGGAAAGCACAGCCGAGCCCGAGCAGACTAGCGCGCAGCTTGCCGAACCCGCCACTGCCGATGAAGAGTCGACCGATACAGCAAAGAAAACCTCCGCTGAAAGCGTACAAGAGGAGACTGTCGCCGAGGCAACAGAAGAAGTTGTGGCCGTAAGCGAAACTGCTGACGACAGCGTCGAGGCTGAAGCAAAGCCCGAGCAGACAGCAGCATCCGAACCGGAAACAGCGCCAGCCGTCGAGCCGGCAGCCCTAAGCGCGGAAACCGAAGAGCAGAACGCTGCAGACGCGACTCAGGAGAGTGCTGAAGCGGTCGCGGAAGAGGATGCCTCCAGCGACGAAGCGGAACAGGCACAGTCCGCCCGCCGTCGCCGCAGCCGGCGCGCCCCAAACGATCCTCGCGAGGTACGTCGCCGCCAGCAGCAGAAAGAGACGGCCCCAGCCGGCTCCGACGCTGAAAGCGAAAGCTGAGGCTGACGCCAGGTAACAGAAAGCCCGCCGATTGGCGGGCTTTTTCATTATTCAATTAACCGAGCATACCGGATTCGAACGCCCTACCCGGCACCTCATCCCGCCGTTATCAGAGTCCGTTATGGATAGAAACGCGGCTCCACCTCAAGCTGAACACCGTACTGCTCCAGCACATCCGACTGAATGCGCTCGGCAAGACGTTCGATCTGCTGGCGGTTACCCTCGCCATAGTTGACCAAGACCAGTGCCTGGTGCTCATGCACCCCTACACCCTCCTGCCGATAGCCCTTCCAGCCCTGTCGATCGATCAGCCACCCAGCGGCCAATTTGAACTCCTCACCCTCCGGATAGGCCACCATATCAGGATAGCGCTGCCTTAATGCTTGATACTGACCAGCCGTTACGATCGGATTCTTAAAGAAGCTGCCGGCATTACCCAACAGAGTCGGATCGGGCAATTTGGCGCGCCGAATACGACATACGGCATCAAATATCGCCCGAGGATTGCCCTCCTGACCCGGCTCGATCGCATCACGCAGAGGCTTGTAGCTCAATACGCAGTCAGGCTGGCGGCTAAGCAGAAAACGCACCCGTGTAATCAGGTAGCGATCGGTCTCATGCTTGAAGATACTGTCTCGATAGGCGAATCTGCATTCGGCATTATCGAGCCAGTAGAATCGGCGCTGCTGCCAGTCGTAGACCTCGACAGCCTCCAAACGATCTTTCACCTCGACACCGTAGGCACCGATATTTTGCACCGGCGCGGCGCCTGCGCAGCCCGGGATCAAGGCCAGATTCTCCAGCCCGTAAACGCCCTGCTCAAGCAGACGCTCGATACTGCCATGCCAATTCTCGCCGGCTCCCAGCGTCACCCTGACGGCGTCGCCAGCCAACGCCTCCAGCTCCATCCCCGCGATCGCCACCTGGGCCACCACGCCCGGCACTTTCGGCCCAAGAATCAGGTTACTGCCCCCACCGATCAACAGCAGCGGCAGCCGATGCTCATCGACATAACGGTGCAGCGAGATCACGTCACCCGCGGTCTCAAGGCGGGTGAAACACTGCGCATAGCTTTCAAACCCGAAGGTATTCAGACGACGCAGCGGATAATCGGAGTAAAGCTGCAGACTCAACCGAGGAGCTCCCCGCGCAGATGACCGATCAAGCCCTCGGCGGCAGCCTCGACCAGATCGAGCACCTCCTCAAATCCCGCGTCGCCTCGGGTGTAATAGGGATCCGGCACTTCAGCCCCCGCCATACCCGCAAAATCCAGGAATAGACCCAGATGCCCGTCGAAGCCCGACGGGCTGATCGATTTGAGATTGAGCAGGTTTTCATGATCCATCGCCAGAATATAGCGATAGCGAGAAAAATCATCGTGGCTGACCGCCCTGGCGCGCAGTGCCGACAGGTCATAGCCCCGGCGCGCCGCGATCGCCGCACTGCGCGAGTCCGGCGGATTACCCACGTGATACGCCGCCGTACCGGCCGAGTCCACATCAAGCAATTGCGCAAGATCGGCATGTTCCGCCAACTTTGCCCGGAACACCCCCTCGGCGGTGGGAGAACGGCAGATATTACCCAGACAGACGAACAGCACACCGGTCTGGCTCATTCAGTGGCCCCCAGCAACTGCTGCAAACGCGCCAGGTCTTCCGGCGTATCAACGCCCGCAGGCGGTGCCTCAAGCGCCTCTTCGACATGGATACCCGCGCCGTTATAGAGCGCCCGTAGCTGTTCAAGACATTCGGTCTGCTCCACCGCCGCCGCCGGCCAGGCCACGAAATCGTTGAGCAGCTTGACGCGGTAGGCGTACAGCCCGATATGGCGCTGCCAGTTGAACCCCGTCGGCAGGTGATCAAGCTTCTCGCCATGCGCCAGCGCAGCATCCCGGGGCCAGGGGATAGGCGCACGGCTGAAGTAGAGCGCCATACCGCGACTATCGGTGACAACCTTGACCACGTTCGGGTTCAGCAGCGCTTCGACGCTCTCGATCGGCTCCGACAGTGTCGCGATGCTCGCTTCCGGTACCGCCGCCAGGTTGTGCGCCACCTGATTGATGATCCGCGGCGGGATCATCGGTTCGTCACCCTGCACATTGACGACGATATCGTCAGCGTAAAACCCCAGAGTCTTTACCACCTCCTGCAGCCGGTCTGTGCCTGACGGGTGGTCGTCTCGGGTCATGCACACCTCGGCATCAAACGCCTTCGCGGCTTCGGCAATACGCGGATCATCGGTCGCGATGACAACCCGCTTCGCCTCGCTCTGGCAGGCGCGCTCGTATACATGCTGCAACATCGGCTTACCGGCCAGCTGCGCCAGTGGTTTACCGGGGAAACGGCTCGACGCGTAACGCGCGGGGATAATGATGGAAAAGCTCATTGTCGCTCACTTCTTCTCGTGCAGACGCTCGTCGGCGGTCAGGGTTCTCGCCTCGCTCTCCAGCATGACCGGGATATCATCCCGGATCGGATAAGCGAGTCCACTGGTACGACAGACCAACTCATTGGTCTCCCGGTTCCACTCCACCGGCGCCTTGGAAACCGGGCACACAAGGATATCAAGCAGTTTCTGGTCCATCACGGACTCCCGTAAAGTTGTTGCAATCGGTTCAGCTGAAGATCCAGCCAGGGTTCGAATTCAGCATCGAATTGAGCATCCACGCGCAGCGCCCAGCAGTTTGCCGGCGCCCAGCCTCGACACTTGACCGCGTCTTTTTCGGTCATGATCAGCGGCAGCTCGGGCTCGAACCTAAGCTGGCCAGGCTCGATGGATGCGTGATCCTTGAGTGGATGTTCGACAGGATCGAAGCCCAATGTACGTAGTGTATCGAAAAAACGTGTCGGATGACCTATTCCGGCCAGCGCATGCACTTGATGTGAGTCGATCCATTGATCGCTCATCAGTTCACGCCCGGTGTCCAGTTCGACTAGCTTACCCGGCACAAGCTGCATATGGCTGGCACCGTCAAAGGCAAACTCGCCTGCGCCATTGAGGATCACCCGATCGACCTGCAGCAGCCTTTCGGGCGGTTCGCGCAGCGGCCCCTCCGGCACACAGCGACCGTTTCCCAAGCCACGCCGGGCATCCACCACGGCCAGCTCCAGATCACGCCCCAGCGCATAGTGCTGCAGACCATCGTCACTGATCACGATGTTGCAGTCGCTAGCGGCCAACAGTGCACGGACGGCGGCCGGGCGGTCGGGATCGATGACAAGTGGCACGCCGGTGCGCTGCACGATCAGGCAAGGCTCATCGCCGCCCTCGGCGGGAGAGGTATCGGCGCTGACGATGAAGGGGTAATGCGGCGGCTTCGCGCCATAACCGCGGCTGACCACCCCCGGCGTGTACCCACGCGCACGCAGCATCTCGATCAACGCCAGCGTGACCGGGGTTTTGCCGCTGCCACCCAGGGTGATATTGCCGACGACGATCACAGGCACGGGAGCTCGCCACTGCTGCGCCGTTCGGGCGCGACGTTGTCGGGCGGCAAGGGTGCGGAAAAGCACAGAAACGGGACGCAAGAGCTTCAGCCACCAGGCATCTGCGTACCAACTACGCTCCAGCGACATCAGCGGGTTTCCGGCACCCTGGTGGTGATACTGAGCTTGGCGAAACCCAACTGACCGGCCACATCCATGGCGGTCACGACCGACTGGTGCGGCGTACTGCCATCTGCGGTGATAACAAAGGGTAGCGTACGATCTTCACCGGCGACTTTCAGGATCGCACTCTTGAGCGTCATCGCCTGAGTGTTGACCAGCGCCTGGCCGTTGACGCTGTAGTTGCCATCGGCGTTGATCACTACATCGACCGACTCGACCTCGCTCTGAGTCTGGGCCGAACTGGCCTCGGGCAGATCGACCTCCAGATGGGTTTCCTTGGTAAAGGTGGTCGACACCATAAAGAAGATCAGCAGCAGGAATACCACATCGATCAGTGGCGTCAGATTTACGCTGACCTCTTCCCGACGTTGACGCTGGAATCGCATTCAGACCTCCATCGATCCAGTATCAACGAAAATCGACATCGCGCTCACCATGCACGATCTCAACCAGCTTGATCGACTCCTGCTCCATGGTCAGCACCAGCGTATCGACCTTGCGCTGAAAATAGCGGTGCAGCACCAAGGTGGGAATCGCCACCGACAACCCCGCCGCTGTGGTGATCAGCGCTTCCGAGATACCGCCAGCAAGCACGTTGGCGTTACCGGTACCCTGCATCATGATCTCGGTAAACACCTTGATCATGCCGATTACCGTGCCCAGCAGACCCAGCAGAGGTGCGATCGCCGCGATGGTGCCGAGACTATTGAGAAATCGCTCCAGCTCATGCACGACCAGTGTCGCGGCCTCCTGGATGCTCTCTTTCATCACCTCTCGACCGTGGGCCGAGCTGTTGAGTCCGGCGACCACGATGGCGCCCAATGGGCTTTCATGTTTGATGCTGCGCATCCGCTCCGGTGTCATCTCGCCACTGCGAACCAACTCCCACACCTGGGCCAGCAGGCCTTTGGGTACCACCCGGGAATCGCGCAGGGTGATGAATCGCTCTGTGACGATCGCCAACGCCAGAATGGAGCATCCGATAATCGGCACCATCAGCCAGCCGCCAGCCCGAATCAACTCAAACACTACGCTTCCTCCTGCTCGTTCGAAGGGCTACTTTACCACAGCCGCCGCAAACCTGAGTAGGGCGTTAACCTGCTGTCCAGTAACGTTTTTTCCTTTGCCTCCAGGCACTGGTCCTGCACTCCTCACCCGCCTCAAGACGTAACGCGCCCTCCCTTGCCGTATCATGGATCACGGCCCCCGCCTCACGCACCCGCTCAACCACATCCGCCGCCGGGTGTCCGAAGCGGTTAAACAAGCCACGGCTGAACAGCACCTCTTTCGGCTGCAATGCATCCAACCATTCCGTAGAGGTGGAGGTTCGGCTGCCGTGATGACCAGCCACCAGCCAGTCGGCGCCCGGCAACCGGTATCGGCGCACAAGATCCCTCTCACCTTCTATCTCCAGATCACCGGGAATCACCAGCACGCAGCGCCGACTCTCGACAACCAGTACACATGAGTACGCATTGTCGTTTCCGAGGACCCCGGCAGAGGCCTGCAGGTACCGAAAACGCACGCCACCGAGCTCAATGCCCGGCTGGCGCGCACAATCGGTCCAATTTTTGACGCCGTCCAGCGGCTGACCAAGCACCAGCTCCCGGTAGCGGTAACCCTTCTGCAAAGCCGCAAAACCACCGCTGTGATCGCTGTCGCCATGGCTGATCACGACCTGCTCGAGACCGGACAGCCCCCTCGCCTTCAACAGTGGCGCCACGGCATAGTTGAAGGCGCTGCCGCCGCCCGGGTAGCCTGGCCCCGTGTCATAGATGATGGCCCCTTCCGCTGTCTCGATCAGCACAGCCAAACCCTGACCGACATCGAACATCCTTGCCTCAAAACCGCCCTCGGGCGGTCGCTCCACCTCGATGGACAGTAGAGGAAACAGCATACAGATCGACAACCAACGCCACTTCAAAGGCAACGGGAACAACCACCAGAGCACTGCCGCGACAGCCAGGAGCAGCACGAAAGGTTCTGTCCGGGGCAGTGCCAGATACAAACCCAACTCAGCCCTCGACAGTGCAATACCCTGCCAGAACGTCTCAACCGCCCAGGACAGGAGATCGGCAGGCCACAGCGCACCCAGAAAAACCAGCGGAAGCAGCAGAGGCAACGTCATGATCAGAAGCGATACGGCGGGCAGCGCAACAAAGTTCACCACGGGCGCCAAAAATCCCAGTTGCTGGAACAGCAGCGCCGACAGCGGCATCATGCCGATAAACAGCCGCCCCTGCACGCTCCACCACTGGCCCAAGCGTCCACCGGAACCTATGCCCAGTTGAGAGATCCAGATCAGCAGCGCAACCGCGCCAAACGAGAGCCAGGCGCCGGGCTCGATCACCGCAAGAGGCTGCAGCAGACTGACACCCAACAGGGCGGTCCGCCAACGCTGCCAAGCCGTGACCGGACGCAACCACCATTCGGCGCCGATAAATACGGCAACCATGATCAGCGCACGCTGCACCGGCAGCCCCATGCCTGCAATCAATGCATACGTGCACGCGAGCAGCAGGGCAAACAGCAACCCCGCCATCCTGACAGTTCGTGAATCGCCCCCACCCCACAACAGCAGCAATCCAAGGCAACGCGCCAACATCAAACCCAGGCCAGCCATTACGGCAATATGCACACCACTGACAACCAATAGATGAGCGGTACCGGTTTCGCTCAGCAGTTTCCAGCCGTCGGGATCAAGCCCGCTGCGATCTCCCAATACCAGCGCCCGCAGAGTAACCGATACCCGGGGCTCGAAATGGTGATCGAGACGATCGGCCAGCTGCTGGCGCACTCCGGGCAGTGTGAAACCCGATCTCGCCTTCGATTCGAGAGACCTGACATACCCCCGCGCATCGATAGACTCGACAAGGAATCGGCGCTCACTGTCGAACGCATGGGGGTTACTCAATCCTCGAGGCGGAAAAAGCCTGACTCTAGCCGCTATTCGGTCACCGGCCTTTAACACCTCTTTCGCATCATAATGCGATAGACTGAGACGACGCAGACGCAACAGCCCAGCTTCCTCGCTGTCTATCGAAATAATGCGAAGTGTGAAGCTCTGCCGCCGCCCCTGCAGTCGTGGCAGCTCGTCGATGACACCAACCAGATCGACATCGGCACGAGCGAAACGGTCGGGCAATCGATGACTCAACTGCCAACCGCCCCAGATGGCCGCGTACGCCACGCCCAAACTGAACAGGAGGATCGATTGACGCAGACGTCGACGCAGCATGAACGGCAGCGCAAACGCCACCAGCAAGGGTGTGTAATGAAGGCTGGGTAACCAGGCAACTGCCAGTAACCCGCTGATAAATACGATCATCCTTGATCTTCACTGTTGGCTTACGCAGTCACTGTCGGCATAATTGCCCCACAAGATGAGTGAACGCTTTCAGTATGCCGCGCAAAATATTCAAGAAGTACATGCCGGATCAGCACAAACTGCGTGCGCACCCCTCCCTGCGCTGGCTGGGCGACCACTTGCACAATCCGAACCTCTGGCATCTTACCCGCAAATCGGTTTCCCGCGCCTTCCTGGTCGGTATCTTTTGTGCCTTTCTACCCGTACCTGGCCAGATGCTGATCGCCGCAGTCCTGGCGCTGCTGATGGCCAGCAACCTGGCGGTCTCCATCGGCCTGGTGTGGCTCACCAACCCGATCACTATACCGCCCGTATTCTACTTTACCTACCGTATTGGCGCCTGGCTGCTGGATACCCGCATACAGGAGCAGATAGAGTTCCACTGGGATCTGGCGACGCTGCAAACCGAGTTGGCCGCCATCTGGTGGCCGCTGCTGCTGGGTTCCGTATTGACCGGCATAATCCTGGCGCTCCTGAGCTACGTCTGTATCCAGTGGTTCTGGATCTGGCACGTCAACCACCACTGGCGTAAGCGCAAGCCCGGCCGCTATCGAAAACGGCACGATCAGGACTGATCGACCCAAGGCTGTAATTTACCATCCAGTATCTCGACGGCCCTATCCATCCGCCGCGCAAGCGCCAGATCATGGGTCACGGTAACGAAAGCGATTCCCGACTCCCGATTCAGTTTATCGAGATAGAGTTCGACCTCTTCCGCCGTGTGCCGATCCAAGTTACCTGTAGGCTCATCCATCAGCACACAGGCGGGGCGGCAGACCAGCGCCCGCGCAATCGCCACGCGCTGACGCTCGCCACCGCTGAGCTGGCCGGGCTTGTGTTTGACACGATGTTCCAACCCCACACGCTCCAACAGCATCTGCGCCTCGGCGCGCGCCTCGGTCGCCGAGCGACGCGCAATCAACAGCGGCATCGCCACATTCTCCAAAGCACTGAACTCGTTGAGCAGGTGGTGAAACTGGTAGACAAAACCCAGATGACGATTGCGAACCGCGGCGCGGCGCGCCTCGCTGATCTGGAACAGCGCTTCGCCGGCGACCTTCACCTCGCCAGCGTCGGGGCGATCCAGGCCACCGAGGATATTCAGCAGCGTGCTCTTGCCGCTGCCGGACGATCCCACTATCGCCAGTCGCTCGCCGGCGGCGACACTGAGGCTCACGCCGTCCAGCACCGGCACCGCATTACCGGCCTCCCGGTAGCTTTTGTGTACATCCGAAACCCAGAGCACCGGATTACTCATAACGCAACGCCTCCGCAGGCTGAGTCCTTGAAGCCCGCCAGGCGGGGTAGATAGTGGCAACAAAGCTGATCGCCAGGGCCGCCAGCGTGATCTGGCTGACATCGCCCCACTGCAGCTCCGACGGCAGGTAACTGATGAAATAGACGTCCGCGGACAGGAACTGGATACCGAAAGTGTGCTCGATCCAGGCCACAAGATCGGTCACCGTCAGGGCCAAAGTGATACCCAACAAGATGCCGAGCAGGGTTCCCACTACCCCGATCACCACGCCCTGAACGATAAATATGCGCAGTATGGTCGCAGGTGTGGCCCCCATCGTGCGCAGGATCGCAATATCCGCGCGCTTGTCGGTGACCACCATGACCAGTGTCGACACGATATTGAACGCGGCCACAAATACGATCAGCAACAGCAACAGGCCGATCATCCGCTTCTCAAGCTGGATCGCCTGAAACAGATTGCCATGGGTTCGAGTCCAGTCGCTGGCACTGAGCGCTCTCGACTGCGCCAACTGGCGCACCAACCGCGGCGCCTGAAACAGATCCGAGTAGCGCAGGCGAAGACCCTCTACCGTCCCCGGCTCCATCCGCTTCAACCTGGCCGCATCATCGATATCGATATACGCCAGGTTGGCATCCAGTTCGGCGCCGACCGAAAATATTCCGCTTACAATGAAGCGTTTCATCCGCGGCGTAATGCCCGCCACGCTAACCGACGCCTCCGGCAGTACCAGCGTCACTTTGTCACCCACCCGTACACCGATATAACGTGCCAACAGCTCACCCAGAATAATCCGGTATTCGCCCGCTTCCAGATCATCCAGACGACCCACCTTGAGATGATCCGCAATGATCGAGACGCTGGTTTCATCTCGGGGACTGATACCGTTGACGAACACGCCCTGGACCCGGCCGGCGTGGGTCAGCATACCCTGAGCCTGGACGAACGGCGCCACCCCTTCGACCCCCTCGCTATTGACCACATCCTGGGCCAAAGAGCGCCAATCCGGCAGAGGGCTGCCGTAATTCCCTATGGTCGCATGAGGCACCATACCGAGGATCCGCTGTTTCAATTCACGGTCGAAGCCGTTCATCACCGAGAGCACGACAATCAACGCCGCAACTCCCAGCATCAATCCCAGCATCGACACCAGCGATATGAATGAAATGAAGTGATTGCCGCGTTTTGCGGCTGTATAACGCAGACCGACATATAGCGATAGCGGTTTATACATTGAGTGCTCTTTCTAACGGTTGCCGGCTAACAGACCGGCAGGATATTTGTTTATACTGGCGACGAACCGAAAGCCAAAAGGAGCCCACCGTGGATCAGGACCGCCGACAATTCTACCGTATCGACCACCCGGTCGTACTGGATTATAAAATCGTCTCTGAGGCGGATGTGGCGAGCTCTTCCAAGCCTTACCAGTTCAACGTATCGCCCTACTTTCTACTGCAAAGCCAGCTGTCCGGCATCGATGCCGAATGTCAGCACCTCGTTTACAAAATCGCAGAGTCTACTCCACATCTGGCGACCTATCTGCAACATCTGAACAAAAAGATCGATCTCATCGGGCGCACCCTGGCCGACAGCCAGCTGGAGGTCGACTCAACCCACATGCAGATCATCAACCTCAGCGAAGGCGGCCTCTCCTTTACCGCCGAGGAGGCACTGGAGCTGGGCACACTGCTGGCAATTAAACTGGTGTTCCCCGAGAACAGCCTGGGACTACTGCTCTACGCCGAAGTTCAGCGTTGCGAACCAAAAGAGCAAAACTTCGATATCGGTATCGCCTTCCACAAGATGCCGGAAAGCTGCCGTACGCTGTTGGCGCGGCTGATTATCGAAGCCCAGGCCCGCGAACGCCAGGCACAGCTGCATGGCTAAACCCTCAAAGCAGACCCTGCTGCATCATCTCGGTACCGGTGCGGGTTTCCTCTTCCTCATACTCTGGTTTTATGCGGGTCGGGAACTCGGCGTTATGGATTGGGCGACCAAAGTGGCTCCAGAGGGTTACTCCGGCGCCGCATTGATGCTATCAATCATGATCATGATGACACCCGCCTTTGCTCTTTGGACCCTGGTCAATCGCTGGCTGGAACGCCGCCTCCAGATCAAGGGCCGCTACCTCGAAGAGGAATACTATCGCTCTCTGGACAAAGACCAAAGTCCGAACAAAGAACGCTGAATGCAGATATCAAAAAAGGGGGATACCCCCCTTTTTTATCACACCAACGCCGACCTCAAAGATTCTCGATCCGGTTCAGACCCGCAATCGCCGCGACTCGGTAAGCCTCCGCCATGGTCGGGTAGTTGAAGGTGGTATTAACGAAGTACTTCAACGTGTTGGCAGCTCCCTCCTGCGCCATGATCGCCTGTCCGATATGCACGATCTCCGATGCCTGGTCGCCGAAGCAGTGGATACCCAGGATCGCCAGCGTTTCTCGATGGAACAGGATCTTCAACATACCGACCGGCTCGCCCGAGATCTGGGCACGCGCAGTATCCTTGAAAAACGCCTGGCCCACTTCATAAGGCACGGCCTCCGCCGTCAGCTCCTCTTCCGTCTTACCGATCGAACTGATCTCAGGAATGGTATAGATACCGGTCGGCACCTCGTTGATGTAGCGGAAATCCTCGCCGTTCAGCATATCAGCGGCTGCCGCACGCCCCTGGTCCAGCGCCGCGGATGCCAGGCTCGGCCAGCCCACCACATCACCCACCGCGTACACGCCCTCACACTCGGTGCGATAGTGTTCGTCGACCGTAATCTGACCACGGTTGTTAGCGCTAAGACCGATATTTTCCAAACCGAGATGAGCGGTATTACCGGTACGACCGTTACACCAGAGGAAGGCATCAGCCCGTATGCGCTTGCCCGACTTGAAATTGATGATGACACCATGGGCGTCACCCTCGACCGAGGAGTACTCCTCGTTATGCCGGATCTTAACCGCGTTGTTACGCAGGTGGTAACTCAGTGCATCGGAGATCTCGCTGTCGAGGAACGACAGCAGCCGGTCACGGGTATCGATCAGATCGACCTTAACGCCAAGGCCACTGAAGATCGATGCGTACTCACAGCCGATAACGCCAGCTCCGTAGATCACCAGCGTCCTGGGCGTATGGCCCAGCTTCAATATGGTGTCGGAGTTATAGATACGGGGGTGGTTAAAATCGATATCGGCCGGCATGTACGGAGAGGAGCCGGTGGCAATAATAATATTCTTGGCCTTTAGCACCTCTCGCGCTTCTGAGCGCCCCTCGATGACTACCTCGCCCTTGTCGCGGAACTGAGCACGTCCGAAGAACACATCGACCCGGTTGCGCGCATAGAAGTTGGTCCTGAGCATCACCTGATTGGAGATTACCTTTTCTGCGCGATTCAGCACCTTGGGAAAGGAAAACCAGCGCGGCTCACCGATGTCTCGGAACATCGGGTTGGTGTTGAATTCGATGATCTGCTTGACCGAGTGTCGCAACGCCTTGGACGGAATGGTGCCTTTGTGTGTGCAGTTACCGCCGACGGTATCCTGCTCCTCGACCACCGCAACCCGCCTGCCCTTCTTGGCGGCGCTCATCGCGGCCCCCTCACCGGCAGGCCCCGAACCGATAATCACGACATCATAGTCATACTCAGCCATTCAACTCCCCTTCTGCAAAAAAGCAATTATTACCCGGCGCCAAAGATACCCCCTGACGCCCGGCAATCCCATTACGCTTTAGATTTATGGTTCACCCTCTGGCTTTCACTTCGTACGCCAGCTCTTCTTCGATGCTCTTGCGCGTCTCGCAGTCGTCTTTGCGCTGCTCCTTCTCGCAACGAGCCTTGTCGCCACCGCAGATGTCGCACGCCGTCTCCATACCCAGCGCACTCATGCCGCCGCAGGAACCCGCAATCGGCTTACGCCCCATCAATACGCCGATCGACATCGCCCCGATGATCACCAGCAGGGCCACGAACGTCAGAATCATGATATCCATCAGTTAACCTCCTTCAGGAATGCCTCAAATCCGGGCGTTGATATCTCCCTGAACCCGTTATCCTGTTTGACAATGAAAAACGCGGCTATATTCCGCTCCTGCGCAAAGCGAAGCCCCTCCTCTTCACCCAACACCATCAGCGCTGTAGCGAGCGCATCTGCCTCCATGCAGGTAGGCCGCAACACGGTTACGGATGCCAGCCGATGACGAATAGGATAACCCGTACGCGGATCGATAGTGTGTGAAAATCTCACACCATCCTGCTCGAAATAATTTCGGTAGTCACCGGAGGTCGCGATACCGATATCCTTGACGCTGATGACACGCTCGATCTCACGCACACCCTCGACAGGACTCTCGATCGCCACCCGCCAATCACTGCCGTCCGGCTTCAGCCCTTTGGCGCGTAGCTCTCCCCCGATCTCGACCAAATAGCTCCCAATCCCCTCGCGCTCAAGCAGCTCGGCTACCCGGTCGACGCCGTACCCCTTGGCGATGGAGGAGAGATCTACATACTGGTCACCCGCCTTGGTTAGCCGACCATCGGGCGACAGCGTCAGTGACTTGTAGCCGACGCGGGAGCGCAGCGCTTCGAGCTGCTCCGGCGACGGCGCGTTGACGACGCGACCATCCGGACCAAAGCCCCAGAGATTGACCAGCGGTCCGACAGTGACATCGTAAGCGCCATCCGTTTGCGCGCTAAGCTCCAGGGCGGCAGCAACGACATGTGCCAGCCCCTCGGATAGCGCTACCCGGCTTCCGGCCGGCGCCTTGTTGAACTGCGACAATTCGGAATCGGGGATGTAGGTCGACATATGCTGATTGACCTCTTTCAGCACCTCACCAACCTTCGGGCGCAGCGCCTCGACCCGTGCCGGATCCGTATCGACCCAGCGGATACTGAAGCTTGTTCCCATGGTCAGGCCGTTAAAGCCAACCACCTCGGGGGTCTTTTCGCATCCCGCCAAAAAGAAAACGGCCAGCAGCAGAGCTACTGGCCATCCCAGACTATTGATAAGCCTGCGCATCCCTATCAACCGCCGAAGTCGTCGAGCAGGATGTTTTCACGCTCTACACCAAGATCCAGCAGCATCTTGATGACCGCGGAGTTCATCATTGGCGGTCCACACATGTAGTACTCGCAATCTTCAGGCGCCTCGTGGTCCTTCAGATAGTTCTCGTACAGCACGTTATGGATGAAGCCGGTGTAGCCGGTCCAGTTGTCTTCCGGCAGCGGATCCGACAGCGCCAGGTGCCACTTGAAGTTCGGATTCTCTTCAGCCAGCTTGTCGAACTCGTCCACGTAGAACGCCTCGCGCATGGAGCGCGCGCCATACCAGAAGGAGATCTTGCGGGTAGAGTTCAAGCGCTTCAGCTGGTCAAAGATGTGAGAACGCATCGGCGCCATACCTGCACCACCACCGATAAATACCATCTCGTTATCGGTTTCACGGGCAAAGAACTCACCGAAGGGTCCGTACACGGTGATCTTGTCACCCGGCTTCAGGCTGAACACGTACGAGGACATCTGCCCCGGCGGGATACCCTGACTGCCTGGAGGCGGAGACGCGATACGGATGTTGAACTTCACGACACCGCGCTCTTCCGGATAGTTCGCCATCGAGTAGGCACGGATCACCGGTTCGTCGACCTTGGACACATACTGCCACAGGTTGAACTTGTCCCAGTCACCACGGAACTTCTCTTCGATATCGAAATCCTTGTAGTGCACTTCGTGCGCAGGCGCTTCCAGCTGAACGTAACCACCGGCACGGAAGTCCACGCTCTCGCCCTCAGGCAGGCGCAGCGTCAGCTCCTTGATGAAGGTCGCCACGTTCGGGTTGGACTCGACGGTACATTCCCACTTTTTCACACCAAAGACATCGTCTTCGACGTGGATCTTCATGTCCTGCTTCACGGCGACCTGACAGGAGAGACGCCAGCCCTCCTTCGCCTCACGCATGGTGAAGTGCGACTCTTCGGTCGGCAGCATGGAGCCGCCACCGTCCATTACCTGACACTTGCACTGTGCGCATGTGCCACCGCCGCCACAGGCCGATGCCAGGAAGATGCCTTTGTTGGCCAAGGTCTGCAGCAGCTTGCCACCCGCCGGTACAGTGATCGATTTTTCCGGATCATGGTTGATCTCGATCGTCACATTACCGGAACTGACCAGTTTAGCTCGTGCGGCCAGGATCACGGCAACCAGTGCAAGCACCATCGCCGTGAACATGACCACACCCAGAATGATTTCTGCATTCATAGGTTCAATCCATCCTTAAAACTGTTCATGCCCGCCTTACAGCTGGACGCCGGAGAACGACATGAATCCCAGAGACATCAGACCTACAGTGATAAAGGTGATGCCGAGGCCACGAAGGCCTTCAGGGACGTCGCTGTACTTGAGCTTCTCGCGGATACCTGCCAAAGCGGTAATCGCAAACGCCCAACCGAGACCAGCACCTGCGCCGTAAACCACACTTTCACCGAAGGTGTAGTCACGCTCGACCATAAACAGTGCAGCACCCATGATGGCGCAGTTTACGGTGATCAACGGCAGGAACACGCCAAGCGCGTTGTACAGTGCCGGCACGAACTTATCGAGGAACATCTCGAGGATCTGAACGATCGCCGCGATAACCCCGATATAGGAGATGTAACCCAGGAAGCTCAGATCCACGTTCGGATAGCCCGCCCAGGACAGCGCTCCCTCACGAAGCAGATAGTTGTAAATCAGGTTGTTGACCGGAACCGTGATCACCAGGACCACGACAACGGCAACACCCAGACCGATAGCGGTCTGCACCTTCTTCGAGATCGCCAGGAAGGTACACATCCCGAGGAAGAAGGCCAGCGCCATGTTTTCAACGAAAATCGCCCTGACAGCAAGGCTGATATACTGTTCCATAACTTACGCAGCCCCCTTAATGCTCAGCGCCTTTGGTGTTCGACGCCAACACGTACTCCGGCTTCTCGACCTGCTCCGGTTTCCAGGAGCGGATGATCCAGATGAACATACCGATGATGAAGAACGCACTCGGTGGCAACAGCAACAGACCATTACCCTGATACCAGCCACCATTGTTGATCAACGGCAGGATCTCGATACCGAACAACGAACCGGAGCCGAACAGCTCACGAATCGTACCAACGAACATCAGCACCAGTGAGTAGCCGAGACCGTTACCGATACCATCGAGGAAGCTGATACCCGGCGGGTTCTTCATGGCGAAGGCTTCCGCGCGTCCCATGACGATACAGTTGGTGATGATCAGACCAACGAATACCGACAGCTGCTTGGAGATCTCGTAGGCAAACGCCTTCAGGATCTGGTCTACCACGATTACCAGGGAGGCGATGATCGTCATCTGTACGATGATACGAATGTTGCCCGGAATCTGGTTGCGGATTGCGGAGATGAACAGGTTGGAGAACGCCGTTACCAGCGATACGGCAATACCCATTACCAACGCGGTTTTAAGGTTTGACGTAACCGCGAGTGCAGAGCAGATACCGAGGATCTGCAGTGCAATCGGGTTGTTTTTGACTATCGGCCCTACCAGGACCTCATTTGTCTTGGACATCTGTTAAGCCTCCCCTGCACGCAGGTTGTTCAGGAACGGCGCATAACCATTTTTACCCATCCAGAACTGGATCAGGTGGGTTACACCGTTACTGGTCAGCGTCGCACCGGACAGTGCATCTACCTTGTACTCGGCATTTGGCGTCGAGGGATCCACACTACCCTTAACCAGGTGAATTTCCGGATCAGAGGTATCGTCGGCGTAGACCTTCTTACCAGGCCATAGCGCCTTCCACAGCGGGTTATCCACCTCACCACCAAGCCCCGGTGTTTCGGCATGGGAGTAGAAGCCCAGCCCCACCACCGTATTCAGGTCACCCTCCAATGCGAGGAAACCGTACAGTGTAGACCACAAACCGTAACCGTGAACCGGCAGAATCACCTTTTCGATCGAACCATCGCCGGATTCAACCAGATAGACCGGCATCACCTTCGCCTGGTATTTGATCGATGCGATATCTTCGCTACGGCCAAGCTTCTCACCCAACTGGGGATCTTTGGCAGCCTTTCGGGCGTCGTAGTTGGCAACAGGCGCTTCAACGAACTTGCCGCTGTCCAGATCGACATAGCGAGTGGTGATCTGCTTGAATAGCTCATCAACCGATTTCGACGGATCGGCAATACCGGCAGCCGCCAGGATATTGGACTTGCGGTCCAGATCCTTGTTGGCTACCTGCTTGGGCTTGAGCATAACTGCTGCAGCAGACACAACCACGGAGCAGATTACGCAAAGCAGGATCGTAACGGTAAGCGTTTTACCGATAGTATCGTTATTAGACGACATTGCGCTTCATCCTCCGTTTGATATTCGCCTGCACGACAAAGCTATCGATCAGCGGGGCGAACAGGTTGCCGAACAGAATCGCCAGCATCATCCCTTCCGGGAAGGCCGGGTTCACGACACGGATCAGGACCACCATCACACCGATCAGGGCACCGAATACCCATTTACCGGTGTTGGTCATCGAAGCGGAAACCGGATCGGTCGCCATAAAGAACATACCGAAGGCAAAACCACCCAGTACCATATGCCAGTAGAACGGCACGGAGAACATCGGGTTGGTGTCGGATCCGATCATGTTAAATAGCACCGACATGACGACAGTACCGAGCAACACACCGGCAACGATACGCCAGGCCGCGACACGCGCGAACATGATGATCACACCGCCAATCAACAGCGCCAGAGTCGATGTCTCGCCAACGGAGCCCTGAATCGTACCGATAAAGGCATCCATCCAGGTGATGTTGTTGGCCAGGATCTGGTCAACACCGCCGGCAGCCGCAAGACCCAGAGGCGTTGCGCCGGAGAAACCGTCGACAGCCGTCCAGATCGCATCACCTGACATGTTGGCCGGGTAGGCGAAGAACAGGAAGGCGCGGCCGGTCAGCGCCGGGTTAAGGAAGTTCTTGCCGGTACCACCGAACACTTCCTTGCCGATCACGACACCGAAGCTGATGCCCAAGGCTACCTGCCACAGCGGAATGGTCGGTGGCAGGATCAGGGCAAACAGCACAGAGGTGACAAAGAAACCTTCGTTGACCTCGTGACCGCGCTTCATCGCGAACAGCACTTCCCAGAATCCACCCACCACAAAGGTGGTGATATACACCGGCAGCCAGTACACGGCACCGTAGATCAGGTTGTCCCAAACACTGTTCGGATCGAACCCGGTTAGCGAGCCGATGATGGCGCCGCGCCAACCGGTAGCTTCGGTCAGCCCCAGCTCGGCCATCGCCGTATTGGCCTGCAGGCCCAGGTTGTACATACCGAAGAAAATTGCCGGGAATGTACACATCCACACCAGGATCATGATGCGCTTCAGGTCGACAGCGTCACGCACGTGCGCTGCGCTCTTGGTCACCTTACCCGGGGTGTAGAAGATGGTATCGACCGCTTCGTAAAGCGCATACCAATTCTCGTATTTACCGCCCTTGTGGAAGTGCGGCTCGAGATTATCCAGAAAAGATCTCAAACTCATGGCCAGCCTCGCTTACGCCTCTTGCTCGATGCGCGTCAGGTTGTCACGCAGGATCGGACCGTACTCGTACTTACCCGGGCACGCGAAGGTGCACAGCGCGAGGTCCTCTTCATCCAGCTCCAGACAACCGAGCTGCATCGCCGTTACGATATCCCCGGTCACCAGTGCACGCAGCAACTGGGTCGGCAGGATATCCAGCGGCATCAGCCCTTCGAACTGACCCACGGGCATCATGGCACGCTCGGAACCGTTGGTCGTGGTGGTGAAGTTGAACTTCTTACCCGGTGACAGCATGGAGGAGAACATCCGCAGCACGGAGAACTTCTCCGCACCAGGGGCGATCCAGCCCATGAAATCCCGTGAGTTACCTTCAGCCAAAACGCTGACCTGAGAGTGGTAGCGACCAAGATAGGCCAGCGGCCCTTCAGCCGTGCTGCCGTTCCAGATCGACCCGCTGATAACGCGGTTTTCGCCGCTCTTGACGCGCCCGGAGACGATCTCGTCCAGCGAGGCCCCCAGGCGTACTTTCAACAGAGTGGGCTTTTCGACCTGCGGACCGCCGAGCGCGATCACACGCTCCACCGCCAGTTTACCGGTCGTAAACAGCTTACCGATGGCGATTACGTCCTGATAACCGATGCTCCACACCATCTTGTCGCGGGAGACCGGATCGAGGAAGTGGATATGAGTACCGGCATTACCCGCAGGGTGCACACCGGCAAACTCCTCAGTGGTCACACCCTCGACGCTCGGCAAGCCCGCACCGGCTGCCGCGCACAGGAACACCTTCTTGCCACCAAGACGAGTCAACACCTGAAGCCCCTGCTTGAAGGCTTCGGATTCACCCTTGATAACAACAGCGGGATCGGCCGCCAGAGGATTGGTATCGATTGCGGTAACGAAAATCGAGTTCGGTGTCGTACCCTGCTGCGGCACGCGGCTGAACGGACGCGTTCGAAATGCTGTCCACAGCCCAGACTGGATCAGGTTGTCCTCAACCTGTTCCCGGCTGAGCCCGCCAAGTTCATTAGCCGAATAACTATTGAACTCGACCGCATCTTCCTGGTCATCTAATTCGATCACAACGGACTGCAGGACTCGACGTTCGCCGCGATTGATCTCGCGAACTACGCCTGCGCCCGGTGCGGTGTATTGAACGCCGGGTGTTTTTTTGTCGGTAAAGATCACCTGACCGAGCTTGACCCGATCCCCCTCTTTGACCGACATGGACGGCTTCATGCCGACATAGTCAAAGCCAACGAGGGCTACAGAGCGCACATCGACAGAGCCTGAAACAGCCTGCTCGGGTGCACCTGTAATAGGTAGATCCAGACCTTTATTGATCTTGATCATACGCCTCACCTAATAATATGAACTGTTCTGGCGCCTGGTTTATGCTCTGCACGCTCCCCCTTACCTGACCGATTTAAGCGATCGATCAGAACGTCTCACAGAGGCATTTGCCAGACGCCACCAAAAATCCGCACAAGTATACCTGAGCGCCTTGTCATTTTTCTACAAAGTACCTTTCCGATCAGGCACTTTCAGTGGCAATTCTTCCTCCACTTGAGAGCTCGGTTACGACAACGAGGCCGAACACTCATGACAAGAGCACGATAACGCGCCTCCCACGATCTCAGGATCGATCGACATCGATCGCCGTATCGAATTTTTCTCTGCGCATCGAGATCAACGTTCTAAATTTTTTCATATTGGGCTCCGCATAAAGCACCCGCTCGCAAAACGCCTCATACGCCGACATGTCGGACACCATCACAATCAGCACGAAATCCACCTCCCCCGTTACCCGGTAACACTGTTTCACCTCGGCGGAGGCCCGCACCCGATTGGCAAATGCCTCGTTCACATGGCGCTGATCGCTGACCATCTCCACCTCCACCACCATGTGTAGTGACGGCCCGAAACGCTCCGGCACCAGCAGCGCCACCCGCTTATCGATATAGCCCTGATCCGTGAGGCGCCTCACCCGCTTAAGGCAGGCCGGCGGAGACAACCCCACCTGCTCTGCCAGCTGCACATTGGTGAGACTACAGTCCTGCTGCAACAGCCCGAGTATCCGCCGATCAATTCGATCCAGCATCCCAATTCTACCCGCGAAGTTAATTTAGTTTCGAAACTAACAAAAAAAATGAACTTTTAGAAAATTTTCAGCTGAGTTATTGGAAATTATTTTTCCGCACATCCCTAAAATAAGCACCATTCGCGCACCCTACCGAAAGCGCCCAACCACTGACAAACCAGCTAAGGACGACAGACTCATGACCACTGCGCTATTGAAGGCAGGACAGGAATGCAGCCAGATTATCAAGGAGACGGCCAGGGTGTACTGGACCTTGGTCAAGGTGATGGTACCGACCCTGATCGCCGTCAAACTGCTCGACATGATCGGCGGCACGGAGGCACTGGCCTATCTGCTGTCTCCAGTGATGCAACTGCTTGGATTACCGGACGCAATCGCACTGGTCTGGGCAGCAACGCTGCTGACCAATATCTATACCGGGATGATGGTATTTTTCAATCTCGCACTGGAGCAGCCGCTGAGCGTCGCCCAGGTCAGCGTACTCGGCATCCTGATGCTGCTCGCGCACTCCCTGCCGATCGAAGGCGCCGTCGCCCGTTCGGCAGGCGTAGGCTGGCGAGCCACCCTGAGCATCAGAATCGGAGGCGCCCTGGTGTTGGGCGCCCTGACCAACCTGATCTACAGCCACTTCGAGCTGTTGCAGACGCCCAGCACCCTGCTCTGGCGCCCCGAAGGCAGCCTGGATACAAGCCTTGCAGAGTGGGCACTGAATCAGGCCGAGACCCTGCTCTTGATCTTCCCGATCATCCTGACGCTGCTTGCCCTGCTGCGCCTGCTGCAGCTACTGGGTATCGAGCGCCTGATCCATTACCTGCTGTTTCCGGTATTGCGCCTCCTCGGCATCGGCAAGGCAGCGGCGAATGTCACCGTCATCGGCACGGTGCTCGGCCTAACCTTCGGTGCGGGACTGCTGATTCGAGAGGCACGCTCCGGCCGGATCAGCCAGAGGGATATTTTCCTGACCCTGAGCTTTCTCGGACTCTGCCACAGCTTGATCGAAGATACCCTGCTGATCATGCTACTGGGCGCCGATCTATCCGCCATCCTCTGGGCACGTCTGGCCTTCGCGATCCTGGCCATCGCCATCCTTGCCCGGCTAGCGTTCGTGCAACGCAAGCCCGATACTGCCCCCACCACCGACCAAGCCTGAGACACACAAAAAAGCCGCCTGCGGCGGAGTCTCCGCAGGCGGCTTTTTTTTCGCTACCGGATCAGGCTTCGATCGGGTAAGCCGGCAGCGTGCACTTGGCGATTCGCTGCGCCAAACGCACGACCTGGCAGCTGTAGCCAAATTCGTTGTCGTACCAAACGTACAGCACACAACTCTTGCCGCTGGCGATGGTGGCCAGACCATCAACCACCCCTGCAGCGCGGGAGCCGACGAAATCGCTGGACACGGCTTCAGGAGAGTTGCTGTAGTCGACCTGCTTCTGCAGCTTGGAGTGCAACGCGATGTTGCGCAGGTAATCGTTCAGCTCATCCTTCTCAACCGCAGTTTCGAGGTTGAGGTTCAGAATCGCCATGGAGACGTTCGGCGTCGGCACGCGGATCGCGTTACCGGTCAGCTTGCCTTCCAGTTCGGGCAGCGCCTTGGATACCGCCTTGGCAGCACCGGTCTCAGTGATAACCATGTTCAGGCCCGCGGCACGACCGCGACGATCACCCTTGTGGTAGTTATCGATCAGGTTCTGGTCGTTGGTGTAGGAGTGAACGGTTTCAACGTGACCGTTGGCAACACCGTACTTGTCGTTCATCGCCTTCAGGATAGGGGTGATCGCGTTGGTGGTGCAGGATGCAGCGGACAGGATGGTGTCGCTATCGAGCACATCGCCATCGTTGACGCCCATGACGATATTTTTCACACCCTTGCCCGGGGCGGTCAGGATCACGCGCGCAACCCCATTCGACTTCAGGTGCAGAGACAGCCCTTCCTGGTCACGCCATTTACCGGTGTTATCGATGACCAGCGCATCGTTGATGCCGTACTGGGTGTAATCGATCGTATCCGGGGCATCGGCAAAGATCACCTTGATCAGGTTACCATTGACGATCAGCGACTGGCTCTCTTCGTCGACCAGGATGGTACCCTTGAACGAGCCGTGCACGGAGTCACGACGCAGCAGGCTAGCACGCTTTTCCAGATCGTTGGGTGCACTACCCTTGCGCACCACAATCGCCTTCAGGCTCAGCGAGTGACCGGCGCCGGAGCGATCGATCATCAAACGCGCCAGCAGGCGACCGATGCGACCGAAACCGTAAAGCACCACATCGGTGGACGGCCGACCGTTACCCTGGACGGTAGCACCGGCCAGCTCAGTGGCAAGAAACTCTTTAAGCGGCCGACCGGCGCCCTCTGCGCGGAATTTGACCGCCAGCTTGCCGATATCGATATGAGCCTCGTTGACGCTCATCTCGCTAACCGCTTCGAGCACCGGGAAGGTGTCGACCACGGACAGCTCTTCGCCTTCTACCTGACGCACGAAACGGTGGGCTTTGAGGATATCGATCACGGAGCGCTTTACGATCAATCGTCCGTAAATTGATATCTCAACGTTGCGATCACGGTATAGACGACCGACCAGGGGTACCATCGCTTCAGCGATCGCTTCACGAGCATTCCAGTCGGCTAAAATCAGTTCTTGGGTCACAGGCGGAAACTCCGAAATTGTGTCAGCTCAATTTGGGTGCGCGTATTATCCCTGTTTATGCGGCCCTGGGCAAACAACCGATCCTAGACTTTTGTACCACTCCCGCCATTTTCTCACCTCTGCAGTGCAATCCGTCGGCTTTCGAGCTGCGATTCGGGCTGCGAATTAGTGCGTGCGCCGTTAGAATAGGCTGCTCTCCAACGGGTCGTTAATAAGGAGTCACGCGTGCCCAGCCGTTTTCAGCCCCCGCTACCTCACAGCCCTGGCGACATCAAACGCATTGGCCAGGTACTCGGCAGCGCCACCGGGCTGCTGATCCGCGCGATCAGCGAGCAGCACAAGGGGCCTATCCTGCTGGTCTGTCGCGACAGCGAAAGCGCCGCCCGCGCCCGCAGCGAGATCGGTTTCTTTGGTGACAGGCAGTACCCGGTACACCTGTTCCCCGACTGGGAAACCCTGCCCTACGATAACTTTTCGCCGCATCAGGACATCATCTCGACCCGGATCGAAGCGCTGTACAAGCTACCGGAGATGAGCAGCGGTGTTCTGGTGGTACCGGCGCAAACCCTGATGCAGCGCATCGCGCCACCCAGCTTCGTCACCGGCAACTCGCTCTGGCTGGAGCGCGGACAGCGCTTCGATCCGGAACAGATGCGTTCACGACTGACCGATGCCGGCTACTCTCTGGTCGATACCGTGTACGAGCACGGTGAGTTTGCCATCCGCGGCGCACTGATCGACCTGTTCCCGATGGGGAGCGACACACCCTACCGTATCGATCTGTTCGATGACGAGATCGACACGTTGCGCACCTTTGACCCGGAAACTCAGCGCTCGGTGGAGCAGATCGAGCGGATCCGCCTGCTGCCGGCACGCGAGTACCCGTTCAACAAGGACGCGATCAACCGCTTCAAACAGCGCTGGCGCGAGCTGTTCGACGTCGACTACACCCGCTGCCCGGTGTACCAGGATGTCGCCTCAGGCCTGACCCCGGCCGGTATCGAATACTACCTGCCGCTGTTTTTCGACCACTGCGCCACGCTGTTCGACTACCTGCCCAACAACACCCTGCTGATCCAGGAGTCCGGTCTGAACGAGGCCGCTCAGCAGTTCTGGCAGGAGGTTCAGTCGCGCCATTCGGAGCGAGCCTGGGATGTGCAACGCCCGGTAATCGCACCGGACCAGCTGTTTCTGCCACCGGAAGCCCTGAATACCGCGCTCCGCGCCTATCCCATTATCCGACTGAACCAGGATGAAGAGGAGCGCCGCCCCGGGCGTGATAACCTGCCCTGCGATCCACCGCCCAATCTGACCGCCCCCCAGGGCAGCAACGAGCCGCTGGCTCTGCTCAAAAAACTTCATGAAGAATCGGGCCAGACGCTACTGCTGTGCGCCGAGTCGGCCGGTCGTCGTGAGGCGCTGCTGAACCTGGCCAACCGCGCCGGACTGAAACTTAAAGAGTACCAGGGCTGGGCTGACTTTAGCGCAGCACCCAGCGCGCTGGGCATCTGCGTCTACCCGCTGGAGCAGGGACTGAACCTGCGCGAATCGCTGCAGGTGGTCACCGAGACCCAGCTGTTCGGCCAGCAGGTGTTCCAGCGCCGCCGCCGTGAGCGGGAACAGACCGACAGCGATCAGTCGGTACGCCACCTGTCGGAGCTCAGTATCGGCTCGCCGGTGGTGCATATCGATCACGGCGTGGGCCGCTACCTGGGTTTGCAGACCATCGCCACCGAGGGCGAGGTCAATGAATTTCTTACGCTGGAATACGCCAATAACGCCAAGCTGTACGTGCCGGTATCCTCGCTGCACCTGATCAGCCGCTACTCCGGCGCTTCCGATGAAGCAGCGCCGCTACACCGCCTGGGTACCGAGCAGTGGAGCAAGGCACGGCGCAAGGCCGCCGAGAAGGTGCGCGACAGCGCCGCCGAACTGCTCGATATCTATGCCCGCCGCGCCGCCCGCGAGGGCAAAAGCTTCGAATGCCCCGAGGAGTCCTACCGGCAGTTTGCCGCTGGCTTCCCGTTCGAGGAGACTCCCGATCAGGCCAACGCCATCGATGCCGTAATTCGCGATATGCGCGCGCCCCAGCCGATGGATCGCCTGGTCTGCGGCGACGTAGGCTTCGGCAAGACAGAGGTCGCGATGCGCGCGGCCTTCGTGGCCGTACAGGCCGGACAGCAGGTCGCGGTATTGGTGCCCACCACCCTGCTCGCACAGCAGCACTACGACAACTTCCGCGACCGCTTCGCCGACTGGCCGGTCAATGTGGAGCTGATCTCGCGCTTTCGCAGCGCCAAGCAGCAGCAGGCGATCGCCAGCGACCTCAGTGAAGGCAAGGTCGACATACTGATCGGCACCCACAAGCTGATTCAGGGCGACTTGCAGTTCAAGACGCTGGGGCTGGTGATCATCGATGAGGAGCACCGTTTCGGGGTACAGCAGAAGGAGCGCCTGAAATCCCTGCGTGCCGAGGTCGACATTCTGACTCTGACCGCCACGCCGATTCCGCGAACGCTTAATATGGCGATGTCCGGCATCCGCGATCTGTCGATCATCGCCACGCCGCCGGCGCGCCGCCTGTCGGTCAAGACCTTCGTCCGGGAATCGGACAAGCCGCTGCTGAAGGAAGCGATCCTGCGTGAGCTGCTGCGTGGTGGACAGGTGTACTACCTGCATAATGAAGTCAAAACCATCGAACAGTCAGCGCGCGCCGTCGCCGAACTGGTACCCGAGGCCCGTGTTGCCATCGGCCACGGCCAGATGCGCGAGCGCGAACTCGAGCAGGTGATGACCGATTTCTACCACAAGCGCTTCAACGTGTTGGTCTGCACCACCATCATCGAGACAGGTATCGACGTGCCCAACGCCAACACCATCATCATCGAGCGCGCCGACAAATTCGGTCTGGCCCAGCTGCATCAGCTGCGCGGCCGCGTCGGCCGTTCACACCACCAGGCCTACGCGTACCTGCTGACACCGCCGCCCAAGGCGATGACCCCCGATGCCGCCAAGCGTCTGGAGGCGATCAGCCAATCCAGCACCCTTGGCGCGGGCTTCACTCTGGCCACCCATGACCTGGAGATCCGCGGTGCCGGCGAGCTGCTCGGCGAGGAGCAGAGCGGCCAGATCCAGAGCATCGGTTTCAGCCTGTACATGGAGATGCTGGATCAGGCGATCCAGGCGATCCGCGAGGGTAAAACACCGAACCTGGACAAGCCGATGAGCCACGGCAGCGAGATCAACCTGCGCCTTCCGGCACTGATCCCCGATGACTATCTGCCGGACGTGCACAACCGCCTGATCATGTATAAGCGGATCTCCAACGCCAACAGCGCCAAGGCGCTGGATGAGTTGCAAGTGGAGATGATCGATCGCTTTGGTCTGCTGCCGCCACAAACGCGTAACCTGTTCCGTTTGACGGCGATAAAGCTGCGAGCCGATGAGCTGGGGATCGAGAAGCTCGAAGCCAATGATCGCGGTGGCCGCCTTGAGTTCGGCAGCGACACCCGGGTCGAGCCGCTGACCCTGGTGATGCTGGTACAACAGCAACCCAACCGGTATAAACTGGACGGCGCCAGCGCGCTGCGTTTCACTCTGCCCATGGCCAAGCCGGACGATCGCTTCCACTGCATCGAAGGCCTGTTAAGCCAGCTGACACCCAATGAGGATGACAAATGACCACGAGATTCAACGCCCTGTTACTCACGCTGCTCATGTGCTGGACGCTGCCAGCCTGGGCCGCAGAGGGCGACTACACCATAGAAGTGCTCATCTTCACCCAGAACACATACGGTGACGGCGCGCAGCCCTATGACGCCATGGATCCGGAACGGGCGCCGCCCGCGATCGCCGACGCACGGTACCCCAGCCCTTACGACGGAGCCCCCTTCAGCCAGCTCGAAGCCCTGCCCAGGGAGCGCCTGGCTCTGGGTGACGATGCCGCGCGACTGAGACGTGAAGGGTTCCAGATCCTATGGCACAGCGGCTGGTTCCAGAACGTCAGCACCGGACGCAACCCCAGTGTCCGTATCGACACCGCTGACGGCCGCGTGGATGGCGTAATCAAGGTGGATCGCGGGCGCTACCTGCACTTCAAACCTGACCTGCTGCTCAGCCGCGATGCCGCCGTCGAGGCGCTCCCTGTGCGTTACCGGCTGCAGCAGTCACGCCGGATGCGCTCTGAACAACTGCACTATCTGGATCATCCCCACTTCGGCATGCTGGTCGTGATCAAGCCGCTCAACTGAGCCCGATAGCACAACCCTTTGCAGCCAGCTCAACGTGATTAAAGTGATTTGAGCTGGCTGATACGGCTGCCCGGATCCTCGAGCAGCCGCTTTATACTCCCCTGCTCCAACACCTGCCCACGGTCCATCAGAATCGTGGAGTCGAAGTACGCCAGCGCAGCGGCATGATGACTGATCAGCAGCACCGTCTGATCCGCCCGGTAGTGAAGTATCAGCTCCAGCACCGCTTGTTCCGTTTGCGGATCCAGCCCTTCGGTAGGCTCATCCAGAAGCAGGATCGGCGCCTCACGCAAGAGCGCACGGGCCAGTGCCAACCGCTTGCGCTGGCCGCCCGACAGCCGCGATCCAGCCTCACCCACCTGGTAATCGAGTCCCTGACCGTCCAGCGCCTGGGTCAACCTCAAGCGCTCCAGCAGATCGAGCATCTCCTCGTCACTGGCGCTATCGCGGCCTATCTTCAGGTTGTCGCGAATGGTGCCGGCAAACAGCTGCACCGGCTGCCCCATGACGCTGACCTGTCCGCGCAACACCTCTTCGTTATAGGACGCTATCGGCCTGCCGCCCAGTTCGATACTGCCCGAATCCGGATCCCAAAAGCGCACCAGCAGGTTGATCAGCGAACTCTTGCCACTGCCGGAGTGCCCCAATACCAGCACCTTTTCGCCCGGCTCGATATTGAAGCTCACATTGTCGAGTGCGCGGCTGTGGCGCCCATAAGCGAACTCGACAGCCTCAAAGCGGATGGTGCCGGGGCGGATCGGCTCAGCCCCCTGTTCGGGAAACAGCCGCTCAGCCTCTTTTTCCGCTACAACGGCCAAGCGCGCCGCGGACTCTCGGGTTTTTCCGAGATACTGGTATGCCAGCGGCAGCGAGATCACAGCCTCAAACGAGGCCAGCACACAGAACAGCAGAAAGGCCAGCTCAATCGCCTGCAACTGCTGCGCCTGAACCAGGCTGACGCCTTCGACCAACACCGCGACCAGGGTGCCGCCGACCACCAGCAGCATAAGGCTGTTGACCAGGGCACTGACACGCCCCATCTGCGCCTGGGTATCAAGAAACGCGTGCTGAGCCTGGTCGATCTGCGCCTGAGCACGCGCCATGCCGCCATAGATGCGCAGATCCGCCATACCCTGAATCAGCGTGACCATTCGGGTGCGCAACCGGGCCTGGGTCCTGGCTTGCTCAGCCCCCTTTTCACTCCCCAGCCAGTAGCCAAGGAGCGGCACCAGCAACCCGGCAGCCAGGTAACCGCAAAGCGCAATCAGCGCCAGGGAGCCGCTGTACAGGTAGAGGAAGCCACACACCAGCGCAACCACGCACAGCGCAATCAGCGTCGGCGACAGAATGCGCAGGTAGAGATTATCCAGCGCGCCGATATCGGCGATCAGTCGGTTGAGCAGCTCGGCGGAGCCTATCGCATTCAGCCGCGCCGGCCGCAGCGGCTCCATGCGCTGGTAAAACCAGGTCCGCAGGCGCGCGATCAGCCTGAAGGTGGCTTCATGCGTGGCCAGGCGCTCGCCATACCGGCCCAGCGTGCGCAAAATGGCAAAGCCCCGGACCCCGGCGCCCGGGGTAAAAAAGTTAAAGCTGACCGCGACGCCCGCCAACGAGGTGGCGGTAATAAACCAGCCAGACAAGGTCAGCAAGCCGATACTGGCCAGCAGCGTCAGCAACCCCAGCAACGAGCCCAGCACCACCCAACCGATATGGGCGCGCATCTGCCGAATATAGGGCCAGAGCAGCTTCATGACACCCTCCCGCTCTCAACCGCCACAAGATCTCCGTCAACCAGCTCCAGCACCCGGTCGGCATTGAGTTGCGCCGCCTCCCGATGAGTCAGGATCAGCACCGTACGCCCCTGACTGAGGCGTGCCAACGCATCCAGCACCAGCGACTCACTCTGCGCATCCAGATTCGCCGTCGGCTCATCCAGCAGCAAGAGCGGTGCATCCTTCAAAAACGCCCGGGCCAAGGCTATGCGCTGGATCTGGCCGCCCGACAGCCCGTGCCCCGTTTCACCGACCTCGGTATCGAGGCCCGCAGGCAGACGATCCAGAAACTCGACGACATGCGCATCGACACAGGCCTGCATCAGTTCTTCGTCACTGGCATCGGCACGCGCCAGCGTCAGGTTGTCGCGCAAAGTACCGGCAAACAGCGTCGTTTGCTGACTGACCCAGGCGATAGCCTGCAACCAGCCATCGCGCTCAAGTTGCGCCAAGGGGCGTCGATTGACCAGCAGCTCTCCCTTGTTGAGCGGATAAAAACCGAGCAGCAGGTTCATCAAAGAGGATTTGCCGGCTCCACTGGGACCACGAATCGCAACCCGCTCGCCGGCCGCCAGCCGCAGGTTCAGGCCTTTGAGCACCGGCTGCTCACGTCCAGGATAGGTCAGACCGAGATCACGAAACTCGATCTCGACCGGCCCGGGCTCAAGCACCAGATCCCCGCCCTTTACCGCATGCTCGGTCTCATCCAGCAACGCTTTCAAACGCTCGCTGGCGGCCATCGCCTCCTGCTTGGCATGGTAATGGGTACCCAGCTCACGCAACGGCAGATAAAACTCCGGCGCAAGCAGCAGGATAAACAGCGCCTGGTAGAGCGTAATCGGACCCTGCCATGCGCCAAAACTTAACTCCCCGAGAAAACTGAAGCCCAGGTATACCGCCGTTAACGCAATCGATACCGAGGCGAAGAACTCCAGTACCGCGGAGGAAAGGAAAGCCAGCCGCAACACCTCCATGGTACGCAAGCGAAACGCCTCCGATACCTGCCCCAGCACGCGAGCCTCACCGCGACTGCGCTGAAACAGTTTGAGTGTCGCCACGCCCTGCACGAGATCGAGAAAATAGGCGGAAATGTTGGCCAAGGCCTGGAAGTTGCGCCGGTTTGCCGCCGCGGCTTTCATCCCCACCAGCGCCATGAACAGCGGCACCAGCGGGGCCGTCAGCAGGAAGATCAGGGCCACCGCCCAGTTAAGCGGCAGGATAAACAGCAAAATCAGCAAAGGCAGCGTCACCGACAGCCACATCTGTGGCAGATAACGCGAAAAATATCCGTCCAGCGCCTCAACCTGCTCGAGCAGCAGCGTACTCAGGTCGCCGGTCTGCCGGGAATGGCAGTAACCCGGCCCCAGCCGGTCCAGTTTGGCCAGCAGTTCGGTTCGCATTCGCCTGCGCACTCCAAGCGATGCGCGCACACCACTCCACTCGCGCAGGTAGCCCAGCGCCGCCCGCAACAGGATAGCCAGCAGCAGTAACGCAAATGCGGATCGGTACTGCGACATTTCACCGCCGCTGACGATGCCGGATATCACGCCAGCCAGCTGGCCGGCCTGCAGCACCATGGCCAAACCTCCACCCAGGCCGGCCAAAACCGAAAGGAGCACCCAATGCCGCTGCGCAGCGGCACAGGACTTCAACCAGCGCGCGCGATTGCGACCTTCAGTTCGTGATGTCACGCGGGAACTCCTTCATGCTCACCCCCTGCCGATCAACCGGGCTCGACAGCACCTGGCGCCTGCTCCTGCAGATGCACCGTAGTGGTCGGGAAGGCGATCTCGGCGCCCAGCTCATCAATGATATCGATGATACGAAGCATCACATCCTCGCGGATCTCCAGGTAGCGCCCCCAATTGGTAGTATGGGTGAAACAGTAGATCATGATATCCAGCGACGAGGGACCGAATCGGTTGAGTTGAGTGAACAGCGTGCTGTGCTCGTCGATCTCGGGGTGGGCGATCAGCATCTCCCGAATTCGGTCCACCACCTGCTTGACCACCCCGGCATCCTCATAGCGCACGCCGACATACTCGTAGATGCGGCGATTGGTCATGCGCGAGGGGTTCTCCACCGAGATACTGGCGAAGGTTGCATTGGGGATATACAGCGGACGCAGATCGAAGGTGCGGATAATCGTCAGCCGCCAGCCGATCCTCTCCACCACACCTTCGATCTGCTTATCCGGCGAGCGCACCCAGTCACCCACCTTGAACGGGCGATCCAGATAGATCATCAACCCGCCAAAAAAGTTGGCCAGCAGATCCTTGGCCGCAAAACCGACCGCCAGCCCCCCGATACCGCCGAACGCCAAAATACCGGAGATGCTGTAACCGAGGTACTGCATCAACACCAGCGCGGTAAGGACAACGATGATCAACTTGACCAGCTTGCAGATCGCATCCGCCGTGGTGCGATCGATACTGCTGTCGCGATGTAGAATCGCCTCCTCGGCACGGACCACAAAGCGGATCAGCGCCCAGCTCAACAGCAGGATAAACCCCACCTCGCGTACGCGGCTGGGCAGCTCGCTCTCGACCATCTGCAGGTGTGGGGCGGAGAGCTGCAGCGACAGCGTCAGCGACAGCATCAGGATCAGCAGGATAAGCGGGTGCCGCAGCGCATCGATCAGCAGATCGTCCCACACCGGCGAGGTGCGCGCCAACGTACTGACCAGGCGGCACAGGATGCGATCCACAATCAGCGCCACCAGCAGCGAGCCCAGCGTTAGCAACAGCACGGCCAACTGCCAACGGTAGTCCTGAAACACAGGCATATAGGCGATCAACGGATCCAGCCAGTTGAATACAGCCTGCTCGTTCACGCCGACACCTCCCCGCGCAATCGCCCGGCGATATGGCGCGCACGCTGCAATCTGGCCAGGTCATGAACGATCTTCGGCCCGGCCCGCATCCGCTCCAGACGCGGTGACGCCGCAATGCCGGTGGCCTGCAGATAATCCAACACCTCAAGCGCTCCCGCCCGATGGTTGCAGACCAGCACCATGTCGCATCCGGCGTGCAATGCCTTCTCCGCCCGTGCGGGGAAACCACCGGCAACACTGGCCCCCTCCATGGTCAGATCGTCGCTGAAGATCACACCATCAAATGCCAGCCGCCCACGCAACTGCTCACGCAACCAATAGCTGGAAAACCCCGCAGGATCAGCATCCAGCTGCGAATAGATCACATGGGCGGGCATGATCGCATCGAGCCCGGCCTCGATCAGCCGGGCGAAGGGCTGCATATCGCAAGACTCCAGCTGCTCCCCGGGCCGCTCATCCACCGGAATCTCCAGATGGGAATCGGCCTGAACCCAGCCATGCCCGGGGAAGTGTTTGCCGGTAGCCGCCATACCCGCGTCGTGCATCCCCAGCATGAAACCGGTCGCCAGCTCTGCCACCCCTTCAATAGAGTCGGCAAAGGCCCGATCGCCGATCACGCCGCTGCGCGACCAGTCGATATCGAGCACCGGTGCAAAGCTGAAATCGATATCGAATTCACGCAGCTCCGCCGCCATCAGCCAACCCAGCTCGCGAGCATGCTCAACCGCCTGCTTCGCGTCTCGCTGCCAAAGCTTGCCCAGCGCGGCCATCGGTGGCAGCACGGTGGCTCCCGTGCGAATTCGCTGTACGCGCCCGCCCTCCTGATCGATCGCGACCAGAAGCTCCGGACGCACCGTTCTAACCTGCTTCATCAGGGTATGCAGCTGTTCGGGCGCGGCGTAGTTGCGGGCGAAGAGGATCAGCCCACCAACCTCTGGCTGAGCCAGCAACCGCTCCTCCTCGGCGCTCAGCTCCAGCCCCTCCAGGTCCAGCATCAGTGATCCGATGGTCATAATGTCCTCATTCGTATATGTCGACAGGCGTGCCGGGAGAGACCAGATCGAACAACTGGATCAGGTCGCGATTACGCATGCGAATACAACCATGAGAACGCGGGATTCCCATCGGCTCGCTGTCGGGAGTTCCATGAATATAGATATAGCGTCGCTGTGAATCGCGGTTACCCAGCCGGTTAACTCCCGGCTCCCGGCCACAAAGCCACAGGATGCGGGTCAGGATCCAGTCCCGCTGAGGATGCGCGCCGGCCAGCGCGGGAGAGTAGATCTCCCCGGTGGGGCGACGACCGATGAACACCGCATTCTCCGGTTCACCGGCACCGATACAGGCGCGAATATAGTGCGCACCACGCGGCGTACAGCCGCTGCCATTGATCTCCCCTGCGCCGTTGGAGGCGGTGGATACGGGCCAGGATCCGATCTCTTGTTCCTCTTCAAACAGGTCTATCCGCTGTCCGGACAGTGAGATCTCGAGCCGTTTCACAATCAGACCTTACAGAACCAGGTCGACTCACCGCGCGCCTGAAAGCCCGCACTGATCACCGGTATCATGCGGTGAAGCGTGCGTTCGACATCCACCTCGGACTCCGGTGCGGAAAAAGCGCTGAGCGTGGCATAGTTGGACAGCGTAAATATCATCGCACCGAGCAGGAAATGCAGGCGCCAGAAGAACTCGTCCTCCTCGACCGGAGCCGCATTGCGCCGCACCAGCTCAATCAGCGGTTGAACCCGGCGGCCATACCCCCGGATCAGGAAAGCCCGCAGCCCCTCCTGTCCCGGAGCATAAGCCAGATCCAGCAAGCGCATGAACAGCGACAATGCATGCGGATTGACCTCTTTCACCACCAGCAGCGCACGCATCAGGATCTCCAGCAGCTCTTCGACACTGGGAAACTGATTTCCCTGAATATTCCGATCAGCCAGCCGCTGGTCGAGCTGATCGCACAGAGGCTCGAGAAAGCGTTGTGCAACGGCTTCGATCAATCCATTCTTGGAACCGTAATGGTAATTGACCGCAGCCAGATTAACCTCCGCTCGCGCGGTAATCTGACGCATAGTGGTTTCGATGAATCCCTGCTCGGCGAATAGCGCCTCCGCCGCCAGCACGATCCGTGTTGCTGTATCCGATTCCTGCATATTCATCCTTACCTCACTTACCACCCTTCTATCACCGCCCATACCACCCTGCTCAACGCGACCAGAAACGACTGTTGTACAGCCGCTGGGCAAGCCGATTGAGGGTGCGATCCGCCACCTGCACCGAGAACTCGCTCAGGCGCTCCTGCAACCCCTTTTTCAGTTCGTAACGAACTTGGAAGACATCGGCGTTTTCACAAGCCTCGAACAGGTAGTCATCACTGGTCCCCACCTCATCGATCAGGCCGATATCCAGCGCCCGGCGGCCGAACCATACTTCACCGGTGGCCACCTTCTCCAGATCGAGGGCCGGGCGGTATTCTCGTACGAACTCCTTGAACAGGCCGTGCGTATCCTCGAGCTCTTCGACGAACTTCTTCCGCCCATGGTCTGTATTCTCACCAAACAGCGTCAGCGTGCGCTTATATTCACCAGCGGTGAATACCTCGTAGTCGACATCGTGTTTTTTCAGCAGACGATGAAAGTTCGGCAGTTGCGCCACGACCCCGATCGACCCGACCAAGGCAAAAGGCGCTGCGATCAGCTTGTTGCCGATACAGGCCATCATATAGCCACCGCTCGCCGCGACCTTATCGACACAGATTGTCAGCGGTATTTCACGCTTGCGAATTCGCTCAAGCTGCGAGGCCGCCAGGCCATAGCCATGCACGAGCCCGCCACCGCTCTCGAGGCGCACGACCACCTCATCCTCCTTCCGCGCCAGCGTCAACACCGCGCTGATCTCCTCGCGCAGCCAGTCCACCTGCGAGGCGTGCAGATCGCCATCGAAATCGAGCACGAATAGGCGCTTGCGCTCGGGCGCCGGTTCCTCGCCCTTCTTCAACGCCTTCTTGCGCTCCTTGGCCTCACGCTTGTCTGCTTTTTTCTGCTCTTTGTGCAGCTGTTTTAAACGCTGCTCGTCAAAAACCTCGTCTTCGATATCCTGCTGCATCTCTTCGAGATGCTGGTTAAGGTTCTTGACTTCAACGTGCCCTTCTCGCGCCTCTCTGCGTCTTGCCACCAGAGACCCTACGCCCGAAAGAACAAGCAGAATGCCGATAATAACGGTCAATGTCTTGGCCAAAAACAGGCCATAATCAGCAAGAAATTCGCTCACAACTCTCTCCTGTCACGCAACACACGGTATTAGCGCTGCGGGGGCGCGTACTGTAACATAACATCCGATTAAAACACCGTTTTCGAACAGGGCCCTCCCCATTCATGAGCACCGCCATCACTGTAGAACAGATCATCGAAAAGCTTCCATCCCGATTCAACCCCGAGCAGGCGACGGGCCTGAAGGCGACCTTCCAGTTCCAGCTAAGCGACGCCGCCCCCTTCTACATCGCCATCGCCGATCAGCAGTGCACAGGACAGTCGGGAGAACATCAGGATCCGGATATAACGCTGCATCTCGACGAAGCCACGCTGATCCGCGTCGTGACCGGCGAGCAGGATGGCATGAGCGCGTTCATGAAAGGCCAACTGCGTGCAGAGGGCAACGTCATGCTGGCGACGCGCCTGAGCAAGCTGTTCAGTGGACACAAGCGCTAACACTCCCCGCCCGCAAGCGCGACGCACTTCAGTATCGACCTTCGATGAACCGCTCGATCAGCAGCCGTGAAATCGCGAAGCGCGGCGGCAAGTCGGGCAGGTTATCACGCGTGAACCAGCCCGCTTCCGTGATCTCCACACCATCCGGGGTCAATTCACCGCCGGCATAGTCTGCCAGGAAACCGAGCATCAGCGAGTGCGGAAAGGGCCAGGCCTGACTGGTGACATAACGTATATTACACACCTCGACACCGACCTCTTCGCGTATCTCCCTTGCCACCGCCGCCTCTGCACTTTCGCCCGCCTCGATAAACCCGGCAAGCGTACTGAACCGCCCTGGCGGAAAGCGCGGATTGTGTGCGAGCAGACACCGCTCGCCATCGACCACCAGCACGATGATGCAGGGTGATATCCGGGGATATACGCTCAAGCCACAGGCGTGACACACCTTGGCCAGCTCAACGGCATCCGCCTCAACAGCAGTTCCGCAGTGTCCGCAGTAACGATGCCGATCGTGCCAGACGGCAATCTGCGCAGCCCGCGCGAGCAACCCAAACTCAGTCTCGTCGACCTCCGCCAGTTTGCTTCTAAGATCCAGAGCCAGCAGTTCCGGCGGCTCTGTTTCCAAAACCAACAGGCTCACACCCTCGGCCAGCGGGTATTGCGCTTCGCACTCGACATCATCGAATGGCCGCACGCCAAACAGCGGCTCGGAAAATCGATCCGACAGCAGCTTCCCTTGATGACTTACCAGATATTTCACCACTTCCCCCATTTCATCTCGCACCTCGGTGCGACTTCCTCGATTGGCAATCTGCTGCTAGGATTGGCCCGCTCTGTCACGGACCCCGGAGACTCTTCACCACCACTTGTCGTGAAGCAACTCTATTTATGCCCCCGCATGAGATACTCACCACCCGGACACGGGATACTTCGAGGGCGGACAGTTCGAAGTGTTCATGAGGCCTAATTAAAGCAACTACAAAGGCCCTCATACAGAGCATTTGAGATAAAGCTAAGGAACCCATACCCAATGAGCCAAACGTTGACAAAGGCGCTCATGCGCAACTTTCTAGGCAACTCGCCAATATGGTACAAGCAGGCAGTTGTCGGATTCCTGATCCTAAACCCTATCCTGCTTTACGTAGTAGGCCCTGCAGTCACCGGCTGGCTGCTGATCTTCGAGTTCATATTTACTCTGGCGCTGGCGTTGAAGTGTTATCCCTTGCAACCCGGCGGATTACTGGCCATCGAGGCGGTACTGATCGGCCTTGCATCGCCGGAGTCCGTTTACCACGAAGTAGCGGGCAACCTGGAGGTGATCCTGCTATTGATGTTCATGGTAGCAGGGATCTACTTCATGAAAAGCATGCTGCTCTGGGTATTTACCCTCATCCTGCTAAAAGTAAAGTCGAAATCAACCCTGGCCCTGCTCTTCTCCCTTTCCGCCGCATTTCTATCCGCCTTCCTCGACGCACTGACCGTCACCGCGGTTCTGATCAGCGTGGGGGTAGGATTCTATGCGGTCTACCACAAGGTCGCATCCGGAAAGCAGATGGAACTCGTCGATCATGACCACTCCGACGATGGCCAGGTTCAGGAGGACAAGCGCAGCGATCTCGAGACTTTTCGCGCTTTCCTGCGCAGCCTGCTCATGCATGGCGCCGTCGGAACCGCGCTGGGCGGCGTCTGCACGCTGGTCGGAGAGCCGCAGAATCTGCTGATCGCGCAGAAAGCGGGCTGGGACTTCGTTGAGTTCTTCAAGCTGATGGCGCCTGTAACCATGCCCGTCCTCGCGGCTGGCCTGATCACCTGTGTACTGCTGGAGAAGAGCAAGATTTTTGGCTACGGTGCCCGCTTGCCTCGCTCGGTCCGTAATATCCTCCTCGAATACGCCCTGGAGCAAGATAAGAAGCAGACCAAACGCGACCATGCGATTCTTATCGTGCAGATTCTTGTTGCCATCTTCCTTGTACTGGCACTGGCCTTCCACCTCGCCGAAGTCGGACTTATAGGCCTCACCGTTATCGTATTGCTGACAGCATTCAACGGTATCACGGAGGAGCATCAGATCGGGCACGCCTTCGAAGAGGCACTGCCGTTCACCGCGCTGCTCGTGGTGTTCTTCACCATCGTTTCCGTGATCCACGAACAACACCTGTTCCAGCCGATCATCCACGCGGTACTGGCGATGGAAGAATCCCGGCAACCCGGCCTGTTCTTTATCGCCAACGGCGTACTCTCCGCAATCAGCGACAACGTGTTTGTTGCAACTGTCTACATCAACGAGGTCGTCGATGTCTATAAAAGCGGCGACATCAGCCGCGAGCATTTCGACAGTCTGGCGATAGCGATCAACACCGGCACCAACATCCCCAGCGTGGCGACGCCCAATGGGCAGGCAGCCTTCCTGTTCCTGCTCACGTCGGCACTGGCTCCGTTGATCCGCCTATCCTACGGCCGCATGGTATGGATGGCACTGCCCTACACGGTGGTCATGAGCGGCGTAGCCTTTACCATGGTCCTGGTGAAACTGCATTAACTTTAAACCGGGCAGAAAAAAACGCGGGATCCCCCGCGTTTTTTTATCATGGCAGTTTCACTGAGGACTATTCTGTCGAGCTACGCCACACGCAGCTGCCACCCACCTTTTTATCCAGCAGGTTCAGGAACGCCTCGTGCTCTGCCTGCTCTTCGGCACTGGCCGTTACCACGACCAGGTCCGCCGCTCCCTCTACTCGCCGCAGAGGTTCGCCACCGCCCTCGTCGCCGCCACTGCCCTCCTGACCAAGCTGGAGAGAGGTCTGACCACCGGTCAGCGCCAGATAAACGTCGGCCAGGATCTCCGAGTCGAGCAATGCGCCATGCAGTTCTCGATGTGAGTTATCTATCTCGTAGCGTCTACATAGGGCGTCGAGATTGTTCTTTGCACCGGGGTGCTTACGCCGCGCCAACGCCAGCGAGTCGGTAATCGTGCAGATATCGGCCATCCGCTCGGCGTAACCGTTACGCTCCAGCTCCTTGTCAAGGAAGCCAATGTCGAACGCCGCGTTATGGATGATCAGCTCGGCGCCGCGTACAAAGTCGAGAAACTGGTCAGCAATATCGGCAAAGGAGGGCTTGTCGGCCAGGAACTCATTGCTGATGCCATGTACCGCCATCGCCTCGGCATCCACCTCACGATCGGGCCGGATGTACTGGTGGTAGGTATTACCGGTTACACGTCTGCGCTCCATCTCGACACAGCCGATCTCGATGATATTATGCCCCTGCTCCGGCTCGAGACCCGTGGTCTCCGTATCCATCACGATCTGCCGTGTACTCATCGCTTACCAAACTCCTCTACACCCCTGTTCGCCAGCTGATCGGCGCGTTCATTCTCCGGGTGGCCACTGTGGCCTTTAACCCACTCCCAACTTATTTCATGCTTTGATACCAATTGATCCAGCATCTGCCAGAGATCCGCGTTCTTAACCGGCTGACGTGAAGCTGTTTTCCACCCCTTGCGCTTCCAGCCCGCCAACCACTCCGTGATCCCTTTACGCAGGTACTCCGAGTCGGTTGTCAGCCTGACCTTGCATGGCTGGTTAAGCGCCGCCAATGCCTCAATCGCAGCTGTCATCTCCATCCGGTTGTTGGTGGTATGAGGTTCGCCTCCGTACAGCTCCTTCTCATGTTTGCCGCTACGCAGAATAGCCCCCCAACCTCCGGGCCCTGGATTCCCCTTGCAGGCGCCATCGGTAAATATTTCAACCACTTTCAAATCGTGACTTTCCCTTTGTTTACAAAACTAACGGTACAAAGCTAACGACGCCGCGACCGCATATGGCCTCGCGCCGTGGGTTTTGGCTCTATGACCGGCAGGCTGATCAGCTTGCGGCGCCAGGGTGTGCGCAGCGGCGTCATGCCGGGCACATCCTTGCGTGCAACAACGACCAGCGCCGCACCGGAGTGGGCTGGCGCTCGCTTGGCCAGAGTGCGCAACCAGGCGCAGCGCTGGCGCCAACGAATACTCTCGAAGGGCGGCATGTAGAAGTCGGACATGGAACGAACCTCGGTCAACTCCAGCAGCCCCAGCCAATCCTGCAGCCGGCCGTGGCGAATAAAATGCCCTGACCAGGGGACCTGTTTGCGCCGGCGCAGGTAGCGGGCAATACCCCACAGACTCGCCGGATTGAAACCCATGATCACCAAATGCCCACCTGGCCTGAGTACACGGGCCGCCTCGCGCAGCACCTGATGCGGATTCTCGGCAAAATCCAGTGCGTGATGAAGCAGCACGACATCCATCGAATCGCTCTGCACCGGCAGCTCACTGTTAGAAGCCACGATGGAACGCTTGCCCATGCCCAGCTCGAGGCTCGGCCCAAGCAGAATACGATGGGGCACAGGGCTGGCATCGAACATGGACTTGCGGCTATCGACCCCGATCTGAAGCAGGTGATAACCAAAAAGCGTCGGCAAAACCTGCTCCAGCAGTGTCTGTTCGACTTCTAACAACTCCCGGCCCAGGGGCGAATCGAACCATTGCATGATTGCCGGGGTCAACTGATTGATATTGAGGGGCTGGTGGAAGGTCATATCTGCTCTGGTTTCGCCAACACGCGATTAACATCACCTGTCATTATAAAGTACCCTGACCGCCTACAAGTCTATAGTGTCCGGGCCAGCTCTTAAACACCGAGGCGTCATACTGGCCGGATAATAGAACACCTGCATGGCAAGTTCCGTTTTTCAGCAAGAGGCAGACAACATGTACAACGTAGCGCCCATTCCCGCCTTTCGAGACAATTACATCTGGGCTCTGCAGGGTGACCAGCCCGGCCAGGTTGCCGTGGTTGACCCAGGCGATGCAGCACCGGTTGAACAGTATCTTGCACAAAACAATCTCTCCCTCGCCGCAATCCTGATCACCCATCACCACCCCGACCACACAGGTGGCGTAGACGATCTCACCGCGCATCGCGGGATTCCCGTATATGGCCCCGAAAACTCACCGTTCAACGGTATTACGCATCAACTGAGCGACAACATGCAGATCGAGCTACTCGGTCAGCGGCTCGAGATCAGAGCGGTACCGGGGCATACCCTTGACCATATCAGCTACTTCCAACCTGGGGAGCAACCCCAGCTGTTCTGCGGCGACACGCTGTTTCTGGCCGGTTGCGGCCGACTGTTTGAGGGAACGCCGGCCCAGATGCACGATGCCATGAACTATTTTGCATCGCTACCCGACGCCACTCTTGTCTACTGCACCCATGAGTACTCCCTGGCCAACCTGATGTTTGCCAAAGCGGTTGAGCCAAAAAACCCGGCGATCGACGCGATCATTGAACAGTGCAAGGTGCAGCGAGAGCAGGACCGCCCCACGCTTCCCTCCACCATCGGCAGCGAAAAACGGATCAACCCTTTTATGCGGACGGCAGAGGACGCTGTAATCGCGGCAGCCCGGCAGCACGCCGGCATCGGACAGGCGGATCCGGTCGAGGTGTTAGCGACTCTGCGCGAGTGGAAAAACCGCTTCTGACGCTCACCAACCTGCTCAAAGATTCAAACAGCACCCCATCTCCGGCTTAAGTTTGACGCAAATGCGACACACCCATAAAATGCGGCAGATTATTTTGCATTTCAGGGGGTTGGGGTTTGAAGCCAGGTATTCACAAGGCCGTGGCCACGCTTGTTTGTGGCCTGATACTGGCGGGTTGTCAAACAGCGTCGACCAAAACCCAACCGCAGAGTCTGGGCGCCTTTCAGGGTGATCTGCCCCAGGCCGAGAGCGTCGCACAGTGGCGCCAGGGGCACCGCAAGCTCCAGGCAACGGCGCCCCCCTCCGCGCGCCCTGTTAGCGACCTGTGGACGTTAACCCGAGAGAATCTGAAGCTAGAGCCTGTTATCGACCAACCCAGTGTCGACGATCAACTGAAATGGTACCTCAAGCACAGCCGCTACATGGCACAGGCGTCTGAGCGAGCTGAAAGTTACTACTATTTCGTGCTTAGCGAAGTACTCGAGCGCAACCTGCCGGCCGAACTCGCCCTTCTACCCTTTATTGAAAGCGGCTATAACCCACAGGCGGTCTCACCCAGCCATGCCGCCGGCGCCTGGCAATTCATCCCCAGCACCGCTGCACTGTTCGGCCTCAAGAGCAACTGGTGGTATGACGGTCGCCGGGACATCGTCCAATCGACCGACGCGGCCCTGGACTACCTTGAATACCTCAACGACCGCTTCGAGGGTGACTGGCTGCTGGCACTGGCGGCATACAACTGCGGCGAGGGCTGCATCGCGCGTGCGGTAAAGCGTAATACCAGTAAGGGTAAGGCAACTGACTACTGGCATCTGTCACTGCCGCGAGAGACACGCCGCTACATTCCCAAACTGATCGCGGTGGCACGGCTGGTCAAAAACGCAGACCAGCTGGGCGTTGAACTACCCAAACTCAACAACACCCCCTATTTCGATATTGTCGATCTGGATGGCCAGATAGATCTGGCCAAGGCCGCCAGCCTGGCCGGCGTTGAACTGGACGAGATCAAACGCCTGAATCCGGGCTTTAGCCGCTGGGCTACCGACCCGGAAGGCCCCCACCGCTTGCTGGTTCCGGTCGCCAACGCCGACCGGCTGCGCGAAGGTTTGAGCAACCTCCCCCCATCCGAGCGGGTGCGCTGGGCCCATTACCAGATCAAGTCCGGCGATACGCTGTCCGGAATCGCAGCGCAGTTCAATACCAGTGTCGCGGTGATTCGTAAAAGCAACAAGCTTGACTCAAATCGAATCCGCGCCGGTAAAAGCCTGCTGATCCCATCCCCCGGCAATACCGTAACCTCCGTTGCCGCCCGGCAGCAGGAACAGGGCAAACAGCAGGTTCACCGCGTAAGCAGTGGCGACAACCTTTGGAAAATCGCACAGCGCTATGGCGTAAGCACCGAGCAACTGGCAGACTGGAACAGCATCAGTGATGTCCGCAGCCTGCGCCCCGGACAAGATCTGATCCTTTATCCAGAGAGTCGTGATCCGGGTTGAACCCATGGACAGTCTTAGTCTATTTATCATCGTCGTTTCGGTCGTGCTTGCGGTCGCGTTCAAATGGTACCTGTTTCGCCGCATCCAGCGCTGGATCGATCAGGACCTGATACGCGGCCTATCCGGGCAGGACATGCAGCTGCACTCACAGCTGATGGCTACCGACCTGTCACTGCGTGAGGCAGGTATCAAGCGCGCCGAACGTCATCGTAGACTCGAACAGCTGGCCCAAGATTTTGAACCGGAGCGCCAAACGACTGTCTCACCTGATCAGTAAGAATCTATCTGCAAGCAACTGATATTACAGGGAGTATGCAGTGTATTATCGTAAATCCCGTTCCCTCATTCACGCACTGATTACCTCACTGACCCTGACCTTTTCCGGTGCTTCGCTCGCCAACGAAATGCCGCTCGCCACCCATGGCATCGCCATGCACGGCGACCTGAAATATGCCGGCGATTTTACCCATTTCGACTACACCAACCCTGACGCCCCCAAGGGCGGTGATGTCCGATTATCCGCGTTCGGCACCTTCGACAGCTTCAACCAGTTTATTATCAAGGGCACCGAGGCGGACGGAATCGGCCTTATCTACGACAGCCTGACGGCCAAGTCACAGGACGAGCCGTTTTCCGAGTACGGCCAACTGGCCAAGGCGATCTACCTGCCGGAGGATCGCAGCTGGATAGAGTTCGAGTTACACGACAACGCCCGCTTCAGCGATGGCGAGCCGGTACAGGCAGAGGATGTGGTCTACACCTTTAAACTGCTGCGTGAACAGGGAGCGCCCTTCTATCGCGCCTATTACGCCGGCATCACCGACATCAAGGCGTTGACGCCAACCCGCGTGCGTTTCGAATTCGGCAACACCGACAACAAGGAGCTGCCGCTGATTGTCGGCGAGATCCCTATCCTGCCTAAGCACTATTGGGAAAAGCGCGATTTCACCAAACCCAGCCTGGATCTCCCTGTCGGTTCCGGCGCCTATATCATCGACAGTTTCGATGCCGGCCGCTCGGTGACCTTTAAGCGCAATCCGGACTACTGGGGGAGAGATCTACCAGTCAACCGCGGCCGTTTCAATTTCGCTACCATCACCTACGACTATTACCGCGATACCACCGTTGCCCTGGAAGCGTTCAAGGCCGGCGAGTACGACTTCCGTCAGGAGTACACCTCCAAGGATTGGGCCACCGGTTATACCGGTACACCCTTCGATGACGGCCGCATCATCAAGAGATCCGTTCCCAACCAGAACCCGGCCGGCATGCAGGCGTTCATCATGAACACCCGACGCCCGCTGTTCAGCGACTCGAGGGTGCGCGAGGCACTCGCCTACGCCTTTGATTTCGAGTGGACCAACAAGAACCTGTTCTACAGTGCCTACACCCGCAGCCACAGCTACTTTGCAAACTCCGAGATGGCCGCCACCGAACTGCCTACGGAGGAGGAGCTGAAAATACTGGAACCGATACGGGATCAGGTTCCACCCGAGGTTTTTACCCAAGTCTACAAGGCACCGACCACCAACGGCGACGGCCAGATCCGTGGCCAACTGCGCCAAGCACTGCGTCTGCTGCGCGAAGCGGGATGGGAGCTCGACAACGGGGTGCTGAAGAACCAGCAGGGAGAGACCTTCGATTTCGAGATTCTGCTGGTGCAGAAAGGCTTCGAGCGCGTGGTCTCGCCGATGATCCGCAATCTCGAGCGCATGGGGATCAGCGCCCACATCCGCATTGTCGACGTCTCTCAGTACGTGAACCGGGTTCGTCAATTCGACTTCGACATGATCGTCAGCGGCTTCGGCCAATCCAACTCACCGGGTAACGAACAGCGCGAATACTGGCACTCCAGTACCGCCAGCCAGCCCGGCAGCCGCAACTATATCGGCATCGAGAACCCAGCTGTCGACTACCTGGTGGAGCAGATCATCCAGGCCCCCGACCGCAAGCAGCTGGTACTGCGCTGCCGCGCACTCGACCGGGTGCTGCAATGGAATCACTACGTCATCCCGCAGTATCACATCAGCGCCTACCGCATCGCCTATTGGGACAAGTTCGGCATGCCGGCCCAGGCGCCGCGCTATGATCTTGGCTTCGATACCTGGTGGATTAAACCCTGATGGCTGCCTATATTGTCCGCCGCCTGCTGCTGATGATTCCAACCCTGCTCGGGATCCTGCTGCTCAACTTCCTGATCGTTCAATTCGCCCCGGGCGGCCCGGTCGAGCAGACCATCGCCCACCTGCAGGGGCTTGGTGTCGATGCCAGCAACCGCATCGGCTCCGGCGTACAATCCGATATCGCAGCCGCGCCCGGGAGAGACAGCAACGGCAGCGGCTACCGGGGCGCCCAAGGGCTGGATCCGGCTCTGATCGCCCAGATAGAGAAGATGTATGGCTTCGACAAGCCGGCCCATGAGCGCTTTCTGAAGATGCTCGGCGACTACCTGCGCTTCGATTTCGGCCGTAGCTTCTTCAGCGACAAAACAGTGGTCGAACTGATCATCGAGAAGATGCCGGTATCGATCTCGATCGGCTTGTGGACCACCCTGCTGACCTACCTGATCTCCATACCGCTCGGCATACGCAAAGCGGTGCGAGACGGCTCCACCTTCGATGTCTGGACCAGCAGCCTGGTGATTCTGGGCTACGCGATACCCAACTTCCTGTTTGCCATTCTGCTGATCGTCCTGTTCGCCGGCGGCACCTATCTTGAGTGGTTCCCGCTGCGCGGACTGACCTCACCGGGGTTCGACGAGATGAGCCTGGGCGAGCAGATTCGGGACTACTTCTGGCACATCACACTGCCGGTTTTCGCCTCGGTGGTCGGCAGCTTCGCCACCCTGACCATGCTGACCAAGAACGCCTTCCTCGACGAGATCCACAAACAGTATGTACTGACCGCTCGTGCCAAGGGTCTTACCGAATCCGGCGTTCTCTACGGCCATGTATTCCGCAACGCCATGCTGCTGATCATCGCCGGCATGCCGGCCGCACTGATCGGGATCTTCTTTACCGGTTCCATGCTGATCGAGGTGATCTTCTCGCTCGACGGCCTTGGTCTGCTCGGTTACGAGGCCGTAATCAACCGCGATTACCCGGTCATCTTCGGCACCCTCTATATCTTCACCCTGATCGGCCTGATCATGAAGCTGATCTCCGATCTCACCTACACCTTCGTCGATCCACGCATCGATTTCGAGAGCCGGGAGGTGTAACGGGATGCAGCTGACACCCATCCAACAACGGCGACTGCGTGCGTTCAAGCGCAACCGCCGCGGCTACTGGTCGTTGTGGATCTTTCTCGCACTGTTCCTGCTCAGTCTCGCCGCCGAGCTGATCGCCAACGACAAGCCGCTACTGGTCCAGTTCAACAACGAACTCTACACCCCGATGCTGGTGAACTACTCCGAACTCACCTTCGGCGGCGAGTTCGACAGCCCGGCCGACTACAAGGACCCCTATATTCAGGCGCTGATCTCCGACAGCGGCGGCTGGCTACTCTGGCCGCCGATCCGCTTCAGCTACGACACCATCAACTACGACCTGCCGGTCCCGGCCCCCTCCCCGCCTTCGGCGGAGAACTGGCTGGGCACAGATGACCAGGGCCGCGACGTGCTGGCACGGGTAATCTACGGCTTTCGCATCTCGGTACTCTTTGCCCTGGTGCTGACCCTGATCAGCTCGGTGATCGGTGTCATGGCCGGCGCGACCCAAGGCTACTATGGCGGCAAGATCGACCTGCTGTTTCAACGCTTTATCGAGATCTGGTCCGGTCTGCCGGTGCTGTTCCTGCTGATCATCCTGGCCAGCCTGGTCGAGCCCAACTTCTGGTGGCTGCTCGGCATCATGTTGCTGTTCTCCTGGATGAACCTGGTTGACGTGGTCCGTGCCGAGTTCCTGCGTGGACGCAATCTTGAATATGTCCGGGCAGCGCGGGCGCTGGGCCTGAGCAACCAACTGATCATGTATCGGCATGTACTGCCCAACGCCATGGTGGCGACGCTGACCTTTATGCCGTTCATCTTCAACAGCGCCATCGTCACCCTGACGGCACTGGACTTCCTTGGCTTCGGCCTGCCGCCCGGCTCCCCCTCACTGGGTGAACTGGTCGCCCAGGGCAAGGAGAACCTGCACGCCCCCTGGCTTGGGATAACAGCGTTTATTGCACTCTCACTGATGCTGACCCTGCTGATCTTCATCGGCGAAGCGGTACGCGACGCCTTCGATCCGAGGAAGATGCTATGACGCAAACCCTGTTCACCATCGAAGAGCTGTCGGTCGGCTTCGGCGACCCGGCGCAGAGCGAACCTGTGGTCAGGAACGTAAGCTTCACACTGGAGCGCGGCAAAACCCTGGCACTGGTCGGCGAATCAGGCTCCGGCAAGTCGGTCACGGCACTGTCGCTGCTCAAGCTTCTTCCCCCCCACCAGGCCAACTATCCCGGCGGGCGGGTACTGTATCAGGGGGAGAACCTGTTGCAGGCCAGCGAAACCCGCCTGCGCGAGATCCGCGGCAACCGGGTCGGCATGATCTTTCAGGAGCCGATGACGTCGCTCAATCCGCTGCACAAAATAGAGCGCCAGATTACCGAGACGCTGCGTCTGCACAGAGGCATGAACGGGCCTCAAGCACGTACCCGTGCCCTGGAGCTGCTGGAACTCGTCGGTATCGATAATGCCAGGGAGCGCTTGAGCCACTACCCCCATGAGCTTTCGGGCGGCCAGCGCCAGCGTGTCATGATCGCCATGGCGCTGGCCAACGAACCGGAACTGCTGATCGCCGATGAGCCCACCACGGCACTGGACGTGACTATCCAGCAGCAGATACTGGAGCTGCTCAGGGAGCTGCAGCAGAAATTAGGCATGTCGGTGCTGTTGATTACCCATGATCTCAACATCGTGCGTCGCTACGCCGATCACGTCTGTGTCATGTACCAGGGCGAGATCGTGGAGCAGCAGGGCTGTCGTGCGCTATTCGAGTCCCCCAGCCACCCCTACACCCGCAAGCTGCTCGACGCCGAGCCCAGCGGACGCCCGCACCCGCTGAACTCAACCCCGGCACCGCTGCTTCGCACCGACCACCTTAGGGTCTGGTTTCCGATCCAGCGAGGCCTGTTCAAGCGCACGGTCGATCACTTCAAAGCGGTGGACGGCGTCTCGCTTGAACTGCAGCGCGGTGAAACCCTGGGTATCGTCGGGGAATCAGGCTCGGGCAAAACAACCCTGGCCATGGCGCTGCTGCGCCTGACCTCATCAAAGGGTCAGATCCGCTTCAAAGACCGGGCGATCGAACAGCTCAAACAGGCCGAGATAAAACCGCTGCGCCAGCAGATGCAGATCGTGTTTCAGGATCCCTACGGCAGCCTCAGCCCGCGCATGTCGATCGCCGAGATAATTGCGGAGGGATTGGGGGTACAGGGGATACGGGACCCGGGCGATGTCGAAGCCAGGGTCATTCAGGTATTACGTGATGTCGGCCTCGATCCGGAAGTGCGCCAGCGCTACCCGCATGAGTTCTCCGGTGGCCAGCGCCAGCGAATTGCCATCGCCCGTGCACTGATACTGAAACCGGAACTGATCGTATTGGACGAACCCACCTCGGCACTCGACCGCACGGTGCAGAAACAGATCGTTGAGCTGCTGCTCGAGCTACAGCGCCGTTATCGCCTGAGCTACCTGTTTATCAGCCACGATCTGTCCGTTGTCCGGGCATTAAGTCACCGCGTTATGGTGATGCACCACGGCAAGGTGGTCGAAAGCGGCCCCGCCGACGCCATCTTCTTCACCCCTCAGCATGCCTATACGCGAGAACTGCTATCCGCCGCCGGATTCACGATGGAGCAAGATGAAAAAAGCCGGCTCTGAAGCCGGCTTTTTTACCTGTCATGACAATCGACCTGAGAATCAGTTGATCTCGACTTCCGCACGCTGACGCAGCTCTTCAGCATGCATCTGATAGATCTGCTGACCGCGCTGGTTCGCAATCATCGTCGACAACGCCTTGCGCTCTTCATCGCTCAGCTCCGTTGAGCCGTCCGTAACGCCTTTCAGCGCGACGATCACACGGGACCCATCACCCAGAGCAACACTGGAGTAGCGTGGCGTCTCGCCCTCAGGACGCGGCATGGCGAAGGCTTCACGCAGCACCGCTGCCGGTACAGACTGATCGCCACGATCGACGGCCACGGCCTCCTGCCACGCCTTATCGGCGTCCAGGTCCGCAAGCTGTTTACCCTCACGCAGCGCTGCCAACCAGCTATCCGCCTGCTCGGCCAGTTGTGCGGCAGCCTTTTCCGCACGCGCCTCAGACTCGATACGATCGCGCACCTCGTCGAAGCTCAACTGCCTTGGCTCCTTGTGTTCACGCAGGTGAAGTACCAGCGTGCGGCCGGAATCCAGCTCGATAGGGTCGCTGTTGAGTTGATCGTTCAATACCTGATCGCTGAACGCTGCCTCAATCGCCTTCTGTGAGCTGCTGACCAGATCGGAACCGCCCGCACGCGAGAACAGCCCGCTCGAACGGATCTTCAAGCCAAGCTCCTCGGACACCGCTTTAAGGTCGTTTGAGGAGAACGCCAGATCCGACAGACGCTCAAGCGCTGCAACATAATCCAGCTCAGCCTTGTCCTGCGCGACCTGATCACGCAGATCGTTTTCCGCTTCAGCCAGCGTCGGCGCTTCGGTCGCCTTGATCGAGTCAAGCTTGATCAGGTGATAACCGAACTCCGTACGCACCGGCTCAGACACTTCACCCGGCTTGAGCTGAAACAGCGCCTCTTCGAACGGCTCGACAAAGACCCCACGCGCATTGAACCCCAGGTCACCACCCTCTTGTGCCGAGCCGAGATCCGCCGATTCACTCTTGGCGAGCTCCGCGAAATCGGCTCCGCCCTCGATCTCCTGGCGCAGCTCCTGCGCGCGAGCCAGTGCGGCATCAGCATCGCGCTCGCTGTTGATATCGATCAGAATGTGACGCGCGGAGCGCTGCTCTTCCGACTTGAAGCCAGCGATCATCTGCTGGTAGGCGGCCTTGATCTCGGACTCGCTCACTTCGTCAGGCTTCGCCAGTGCAACCCGGTCCAGCAGAACATAATCAACCGCCACCTGCTCTTCGGTGACCAGCGCTGACGCTTGTTTATCGTATGCGGCCTGTAGCTCCTGCTCATCGATATCGATCGCGGCGGAATCGGCTTCCAATGTCACATAGGCCAGATCACGCACCTGGCGATCCAGTGAGATAAGGCGCTCAAGCTCCTCACTGGTGGTAAATTCTGACAGCATGTAGCCTGCCTGGGCCTGCTGAATCAACTTTTCCTTGCGGATCAGATCGCGGTACATCAGCGGCGTAAAGCCGGCGCTGCGCAGTACAGCCTCGTATTGATCACGGTCGAACTTGCCATCGACCTGGAACTGAGGTGTCGACACGATAATCTGATCGACCATCTGATCCGACAGATGGAAGCCCATATCTTTTGCCGATTGCAGCATCACCCTGCGCGAAATCAGCCCCTCGATGACCATTTGCCGCAGCATGTTTTCGTCAATGGCCGAAGGATCCGCGTTCTCCCCCATCTGGGCCAACAGCTGACGGCGCTGCAGTTCCATACCCTGGAACAGCTCCTGCTTGGTGATATCTTCTCCGTTGACCTCAGCCGGTGCCGGCTCCTTGTTGGTAAGACTAACCAGCGATTCAACGCCCCAAAGCGCGAATGTCAGCACGATCAGGCCCACGATCACCTTAGCGATTATGCCCTGCGAGTTTTCCCTGATGGTTTGAAGCATTGTTTGCAATAACCCTGTTTTGGTCTGTTGCCCTGAATTGATCAAAATACCCGGAACAGGTTCAACAAAAAAGCGCATTCGGGCTGAATGCGCTTTTTTCTATCTGGCGGAACGGACGGGGCTCGAACCCGCGACCCCCTGCGTGACAGGCAGGTATTCTAACCAGCTGAACTACCGCTCCCGAACCTGATCAGTAAACGGAACGGACTGTTACTTGTTAACAGCGTCCTTCAGAGCCTTACCCGGCTTGAAAGTCGGCAGAGTAGCCGCCGCGATTTCGATCGGATTACCGGTCTGCGGGTTGCGGCCAGTGCGTGCAGCACGCTCTTTCACAGAGAAGGTACCGAAACCTACCAGTGCAACGGATTCACCTTTCTGCAGTGCACCGGTTACAGCTTCCAGTGCAGCATCCAGTGCACGACCGGCAGCGGCCTTAGGAATATCGGCTGAATCGGCAATTGCGTCGATCAGTTCAGACTTGTTCACATTGTTCCCCTTTTAATGTATCGAGTCGTTATTTTGCTATAACTTAAAGTCTTACCCAGCTTGTAGTCAGGCACTTTATACCAACTGCCCAAAACAGGTGTCAACTGGCCGCAGCCCTTTTATTCCGCGGCCTGCGGCTAATGAGTGCTCAATTGGCCGGACTCATTCTTGCCGTTCTTGGGCTCCCCCGCAACCACTTTATCCTCCTCATCGGTCAAAGGTTTGGGCTGAAAGGAGAGTGCAATGTCGAGCACTTCGTCGATCCATTTGACCGGCTTTATGTCGAGATCAGCTTTGATATTGTCCGGAATCTCCTTAAGATCGCGTTGATTTTCGTCAGGGATTATCACGGTTTTTATGCCACCCCTGTGTGCTGCCAGCAGCTTTTCTTTGAGTCCGCCGATAGGCAGAACCTGGCCACGCAAGGTGATCTCACCGGTCATTGCGACCTCTGAACGTACCGGGATCTGAGTCAACGCAGAAACCAGTGCCGTGCACATGCCGATACCGGCACTGGGGCCATCTTTCGGTGTTGCCCCTTCCGGCACATGGATATGCAGATCATGCTTTTCATGGAAGTCCGAACGTATCCCCAGGGTACGAGCCCGGCTTCTGACCACTGTCATTGCCGCCTGGATCGACTCCTTCATCACATCACCGAGAGAGCCGGTATGGGTCAACCTGCCTTTACCCGGTACCACAGCCGCCTCGATGGTGAGGATATCCCCGCCGACTTGAGTCCAAGCCAGGCCGGTAACATGGCCGACCAGATCCTGCTCTTCGGCCATACCGTAGTTGTACTTGCGCACGCCACAGTAGTGTTCGAGATCATCGCCGGTCACGACCTGGCTCTTCGCCTCACCGCCCAGCGTGATCTCCTTGATCACCTTGCGGCAGACCTTGGCAATCTCCCGTTCGAGACCGCGAACACCCGCTTCACGCGTGTAGTAACGGATCATGCCGATCACAGCAGAGTCGTCGATCTCAAGCTCTTTCGCACGCAGACCATTCTGCTTGACCTGCTTCGGAATCAGGTATTTACGGGCGATATTGAGTTTTTCATCCTCGGTATAACCGGGGATACGGATGATCTCCATACGGTCCAACAGCGGACCCGGGATGTTCATCGAATTGGAGGTGCAGACAAACAGCACGTCGGACAGATCGTAATCAACCTCCAGATAATGGTCGTTGAAGGTGCTGTTCTGTTCCGGATCGAGCACTTCCAATAGCGCGGATGCCGGATCACCGCGATGATCCATACCCATCTTGTCGATCTCGTCGAGCAGGAACAGCGGGTTCTTGACCCCGATCTTGGACATCTTCTGGATCAGCTTGCCCGGCATAGAGCCGATATAGGTCCGGCGATGACCGCGGATCTCGGCTTCGTCACGCACACCACCGAGCGCCATGCGCACGTACTTGCGGTTGGTCGCACGGGCGATGGAGCGGCCGAGCGAGGTCTTACCCACACCCGGAGGCCCAACCAGGCAAAGAATCGGCCCACGCAGCTTTTTGACGCGTTTCTGCACCGCCAGGTATTCGATGATGCGCTGTTTGACCTCTTCCAGACCGTAGTGATCTTCGTTGAGGATCTTCTCTGCCCGCTTCATATCCATACGGACCTTGGTTTTCTTGGTCCAGGGTATCTGCAGCATCCAGTCGATGTAACCGCGTACAACCGTCGCCTCGGCGCTCATCGGCGACATCATCTTCAGCTTGTTGAACTCGGCCAGCGACTTGTCCAGGGCCTCTTTCGGCATGCCGGCGGCCTCGATCTTGCGCTGAAGCTCGTCCAGGTCGCTGCCGCCGGACTCATCCATATCGCCCAGCTCTTTCTGAATCGCCTTCATCTGTTCGTTCAGATAGTACTCGCGCTGGCTCTTCTCCATCTGTTTCTTGACGCGGCCGCGGATCCGTTTCTCGACCTCGACCAGGTCGATCTCCGCCTCCATCAGCGACATCAGATGTTCCAGGCGCTGACGGGCGCTGAGCATCTCCAGCAGATTTTGCTTCTCGTCCAGTTTCAGCGCCATGTGCGCCGCGATGGTATCGGCCAGACGGCTTACGTCATCGATATTCTGCAGCGACGAGAGCACCTCGGACGGGATCTTTTTGTTGACCTGGATGTAACGCTCGAACTGATCCAGTGCTGTGCGCTTGTAAACGTCGGTTTCGGTTTCGCCGATGTTGTCGGTATGCAGCACCTCTACGGTTGCAGAGTAGTGATCCTGCTGATCCAGCATTTCGACGACACGTGCGCGATCGTCCCCCTCGACCAGCACTTTGACCGTGCCGTCGGGCAGCTTGAGCATCTGCAGTACCGTGGCGACCGTTCCTGTCTTGAACAGGTCATCGAAAGAGGGCTCATCCTCGGACGCGCTGCGCTGAGCCACCAGCAGGATCTGCTTATCGCTCTCCATCGCCAGCTCCAGCGCCTGTATCGACTTTTCCCTACCGACAAAGAGCGGGATGACCATGTTCGGGTACACCACCACATCGCGCAGTGGCAATACCGGAAGCTCTACGGTCATCGCTTCGTTTGCTTCATATTGATCCATGATGAGTGCCTCTTTGCAGTGCACCAGCCTTGGGGCCAATGCAAAAAAATCTGGATTTGGTCCATCTATGGGGGCCGATTGGTATATTGCAACCGGTCTGGTCCAATTTGCGTCGTTCGGCGGGAGAGAGTGGGACTTAATTGAAGTTATAACAGCTATGTTGAAGGCTCACAAACCTCAAAACCCGGATAAACAGTCTTGCAGGAAAGAAATTCATCCAGCGTCGAAGGGGGTCTATCGGCAAGGCGCCGTGCCTGGACCAGAGCCCGTTACCGGGCAGGCGGAATCGGCAGCAGGCGGAACCGGGATTCCGCCCATCGGTGATCGTATTACTTGTAGTAGGCGTTTGCGGTTTCCGTGTGATCGGTCACATCACGTACGCCGGCGAGACCCGGCACACGCTCAAGCAGAGTTCGCTCCACACCATCCTTGAGCGTCAGATCGACGGCGCTGCAACCCTGACAACCGCCGCCGAACTTCAATACGGCAATCTTGCCCGCTTCCCCGTCAACCAGCTCAACCAACTTCACCTCACCGCCATGGGACGCGAGACCAGGGTTGATGTCGGAGTAGAGGATATAGTTGATCTGTTCATCGATCGGGCTATCGGCCGACACCTTCGGCATCTTGGCGTTCGGTGCCTTGATCGTCAGCTGACCGCCCATCCGATCCTGGGCAAAATCGATGGTCGCCTCCTCCAGATACGGCATGCTGGTGCGCTCGATATAGAAGCGCAGCAGCTCCATATCCATGATCTCGTCTTCCGGATTGACCTCATCGGGGCGGCAATACGCCAGACAGGTTTCGGCATAGGGCGTACCGGGCTGGGTTACGAACAGCCGCACTGCGATCCCCTCAACCTCCTGCTTGGCCAGCAGTTCAGCCAGGTATGCTTCAGCGCCTTGAGTAACGTTGATATCCATAGTTCACAAAAACCTATCAGTACATTTCGAACAGCCAACAGCATACACGCTTATCAAACCCGAGTAAATTGATAAGGTATTGTAACAACGGCTGCAGCCTGACTCCTGTCTCTGATAGACTGACCCTCCTGCCGTAAGGAGACTGAGCATGGTGGAACATTCGGTTGTCTTTTCTTTTTTCCTGATTTTCAGTGGTGCTGCGATTCTCGCCTCCATCGCACTCTATACACGACAACCGCTGCTGGTCGCTTATGTGGTTCTCGGTGCCGCACTCGGTCCCTGGGGCATCAAGGCGGTCACCGATACCAACCTGCTGTCCGACATCGCACACGTCGGCATTATCTTCCTGCTGTTTCTGCTCGGCCTCGACATGCAGCCGGCGCATCTGTTGCATATGCTGCGCAAGGCCACGCTGGTTGCAGTGGCCAGCTCGATCGCGTTCATGGGATTGGGCTATGGTGTCGGCGTTCTGTTCGGCTTCAGCCAGCTGGAGGCGCTGGTCATCGGCGCAGCGTTGATGTTCTCCAGCACCATTATCGGCATCAAGCTGCTACCGACCACCGTCCTGCATCACCGCCATACCGGTGAGCTGGTCGTTGGCCTGTTGCTGCTGCAGGACGTGGTCGCCATACTGGTACTGCTACTGCTCAACAGCGGCGGTGAAGCGGGCTCAGAGATGGGTACTGGCATGAGCTTTGCCCGCTCGATGCTGGCTCTGCCGCTTCTTGCGCTGTTCGCCTGGGGCTTCGTACGCTGGGTGCTGCTCCCGTTACTGCAACGCTTCGACCGTTTTCATGAGTACATCTTTCTCGCCGCCATCGGCTGGTGTCTGGGGCTCGCCGAGGCGGCGGTATATGTCGGGCTTTCGGCGGAAATGGGCGCTTTCATTGCCGGTGTGGCCTTGGCCACCAGCCCGATCTCCCAGTACATCGCCACCAGCCTGAAGCCACTGCGGGATTTTTTCCTGATCCTGTTTTTCTTCTCGGTTGGCGCCAGCTTCAACCTGACCCTGATCGATGACATTCTGTTGCCGGCGCTTGCCCTGACCGCCGCCGTACTGGCACTCAAGCCGGTGGTGTTCCGCTACCTGCTGCAGGGGATCAGTGAGTCGGCCGACACCGGCTGGGAGATCGGCTTCCGGCTTGGCCAGATCAGCGAATTCTCTCTACTGATCGCCTATCTGGCGTTTGCCGGTGGCCTGATCGGAACCGAGGCATCCCATGTAATCCAGGCCACGGCGATACTCAGCTTCCTGCTTTCAACCTATGTGGTGATCTTCCGCTACCCCTCCCCGATCGCCGTATCGGACCGACTACGCCGAGACTAGAAACGGCGGCGGTCGCGACGCGCCCAGCGCTCGCGTGCCTGCTCGATCAGCCGGTCGGTATCGACCGGCTGATCCGGCTCCAGCAGTCGCAACACCATAGCCAGCGTCGAGATGACCGCGCCTTCACCGTAGGGGTGGTCAATCTCGCCCCGCCACAGGCGCAGCAGATCCTCGGGATCGAGCTGTTCGTCCTTGACCAGACGCTGGGGATAGAGCCGCGGCCAGACGCCGGTACTCAACTCGCCGTTCAATATCCAGTGCAGCTCGCAGTCGCTATCCGGCTTCACTTCCGCCTCGCCGCCGTCACCCCGCACCGTCACCGCCTGCTGTGTGCCGAGCAGCAGCGCGGTTTGCTGATGCATCGGCGCATAGGGCGGGTGGAAAACTCCGTCAATGGTCACCTCGGCATCCAGCGGGTTCAGCATACGACAGAGGGTGTGTACCGGAGAGCGCAGCCCCAGGATGCTGCGCAACTGAATGATCTCGCCCAGGGGCGGACAGAGTCGATCGATCGACATAAAGGCGAAGCCACTGTCATTGAGCGCACCATCGACCGCCGTCCAATCCCGGCAGGGCTCGATACCGAACAGGCTCAACATATCCTCACTGTACAGACGTCCGGCAGTATGGCCTCGGGCACCGTGCATGAACACGGGCGTTCCCTGCTCGGCCAGCAGCAGTGCGGTCAACATGAACCAGGGCAGGTGGCGCTTCTTGCCGGCGTAGGTGGCCCAATCTATTGCCGCCTGAATACCTTGCGGCGGCTGGTAGCGCGCTCGCACCGCATCGGCGAAGCCGGCCAGCTCCTCCGGCGCCTCCTCTTTGACTCGCAGCAGCATCAGGAACGCCCCCAACTGCTCGGGCCGGATCTGTTGATCGAGAATCATCCCCATCGCATCCCGTGCCTCCTCGCGCGTCAGCGACCGGCTACCTTTTTTCCCCTTGCCAAGGATACGAACATACTGTGCAAACGGGTGTTCCTGCGCCATACGGCTGCGCCTCCATCAAAACCTGTGGTCCGGGGTGGACCTGTTTCGCCTATTCTACATCAGAGCCATGGGCGGTCAGCAGGTGACAACAGCGGACTCCAAACTTTAAAATGCCCAGCTCTTTTCCGGGATTCCTTCGATGAGCCGCAAACGTATTCGCTTCGGCGGTCCGACACGCCAGAGTGCCGACACCACCCCCACTCAGCTTGATGCCGACGTCCACAGCCTCAGTCTGGAGGGGCGCGGCGTTGCCCGCCAGGATGGCAAGACGCTGTTCATCAGTGGCGCCCTGCCCGGCGAGCGCGTACGAGCGCGGATAACGAACCGGCACAAGCGTTTCGATGAAGCGGAGACCCTGGAGGTACTGGAGGCCAGCAGTGAGCGCCAATCGCCCCCCTGCGTCTATTACGGCCGCTGCGGCGGATGCCAGCTACAACACCTGAAACCGGACGCCCAGATCCAGTACAAGGAGCGGTTGGTCCTGGATCAGTTGCAGCGCTTTGCCAACATAACACCCGAGGTTGTCGAACCTGCACTGCACTCCGCCGATCTCGGTTACAGGCGCAGCGCCCGCATCGGTGTAAACCAGCGCAGCGATGGCGAAGCACTGATCGGCTTCCGTCGCCAGGGCAGCAACAAGCTGATCGATATCGACAGCTGCCCGGTGCTGGAGCCCAGAATCAACAGACTGCTGATCGAGCTTCGCCCCCTGCTCAGGGATGCCGGGAATATCAAGCATATCACCCACCTCGATATCAGCTGCGGAGACCAATCGGGTTCGCTCACCCTGAGGCACACCCGCCGGCTCACCGATGAGTCCATATCGGCGCTGCAGCAGCTCTGCGACCAGCAGGGATTCCAACTCTATCTACTGGGCAACGACAACCAGTTACAGGCGATCGCCACCGACGTACCCGATCCCAGTTATAGACCATTCGAAACAGGGCCGGAGCTGCGCTTTGCTCCAGGCGATTTTCTGCAGGTGAACGCCGAGATCAACCGCCAGATGGTGATACGCGCCCTGCAGTGGCTCGCCCCCAGCGCCGGCGAACGTGCGCTCGACCTGTTTTGCGGCCTGGGTAACTTCACCCTGCCGCTGGCACAGCATGCTGGCGAGGTGATCGGCGTCGAGGGGTCTGCCGAGATGGTGGCACGAACCCGCGATAATGCCGAGCGCAACGGTCTGGAGAATATCAGCGTATTCAAGAGCGATCTGAGCCGGGACATCCGCGATACCTCCTGGTACCAACAGGCCAGTCTCAAGGGGTTCGATCTGATCGTGCTCGATCCACCGCGAGCCGGTGCCGAGGAGTGTGTGCGCCAGCTACGCCAGTATGGCGCCCGAGCGGTGCTCTATATCGCCTGCAACCCGGCATCGCTGGTGCGGGATGCTCAGCTGCTGATCGAATCGGGTTATCGCATGACCCGCTTCGCGGTGATGGATATGTTCCCGCATACCGCCCATGTCGAGTCGATGGCGCTGTTCGAATGCTGAGTACCGATACGCCAGCCCCCGAGCTGATCTACGAGGATCAGGATATCGTCGTCGTCAGCAAACCCGCAGGGCTGCTCTCAGTACCCGGCCGGGGGGCTGACAAGCAGGACTGTCTCTGGCGTCGCGTGCAACGCACCCACCCTACCGCCCGCATCGTGCACCGGCTGGATTACGCCACCTCGGGGCTGATGGTTCTGGCGCTGAGCGCGGCGTCCCACCGCGCTCTGAGCATTCAGTTTCAGGAGCGAGAAACCGACAAACGCTATCAGGCGATCATCAGCGGTCAGCCGGAACAGCAGGCGGGCGAAATCGACCTGCCGCTGCGCTGTGATTGGGAGCGCCGCCCCATGCAGATCGTCGATCATGAGCAGGGCAAACCCGCGCTGACCCGCTGGCAGCAGGTGGAAACCACCAGGCTGGGCAGTCGCATACTGCTCTATCCCGTCACCGGCCGTTCTCATCAGCTTCGGGTTCATATGATGGCGATCGGTCACCCGATCATCGGCGATCCGTTCTACGCCCCCGAACCGATCCGCGAACTCAGCCCCCGACTTTTACTGCATGCCGAGCGGCTCGCGCTGACGCAACCGAGCAGCGGGCAGTGGCTGGAGTTCAGTGCCCCCTGCCCGTTCTGAATCAGAGATTCACACAGCGCTCGTAACGCCCGGCTTTGAACGCGAGAATATTCTCCCGCGTCTGCTCGATAATGCGGCTGCGCGCACGTACACTGCCCCAGGCGCAGTGCGGTGTCAGGATCAGGTTGGGGATATCATCGGCCAACAACACATTACCGTTGCGCGGCGGCTCCTCGGTCAACACATCGACCGCGGCACCGCCCAGATGGCCTGAGCGCAACGCCTCTGCCAACGCCGTTTCGTTGACGATACCGCCACGGGCCGCATTGATCAAAAACGCCCCCGGTTTCATCTTCAACAACGCATCGGCATCGATCAGGTCGCGGGTCTCTTCGCTCAACGGACAGTGCAGGCTGATCACGTCGGCCTGCTCCAGCAGATGGGTAAACGCGACACGTCCCGCCGGCACCTGGTCGCTACCCGGTCGCGCCGATACGATTACGTTCATCCCCAGCGCCTCGGCCAAACGTGCCACCGCCTGCCCCAGGGCACCGTAGCCGACAATGCCGAGCGTGCGCCCTGCCAGCTCCAGGATCGGGTAATCGAGCAGACAAAACTGAGTCGCCTGCCCCCATTTCCCTTCACGTACAGCCCGATCGTAATCGAGCAGATGAGTATGCAGCGCCAACATTTGAGTCAGCACATGCTGTGCCACTGAGGTCACACCGTAGCCCTGGGCGTTACAAACCGGTATGTGGCGAGCACTGGCCGCAGCCAGATCCACATTGTTGACGCCGGTCGCCACCACACAGATCAACTTCAGTTCAGCAGAACCACTGATCAGATCGGCACTCAACGGCACCTTATTGACGATCACCAGCTCGAACCCCGCGATACGCTCGGCCACCAGCTCAGGCAGGGTACCCGAGTAACAGACAAGTTCGTCAACGCAGTTACGGATCAGGCTCAGATCCAGATCGTCCAGGCTCTCGGTATCGAGAAATACAGCGCGCATCTACTTACTCCAACAACCGAAGGGGGAGGCATCAACCCTCCCCCTGTACGCTAGCGAATCAGTCGATCCTACACGACTTCGCTCGGTTAACAACCGTGCCGACTTCAGCTGCCGTGCGCCAACTCCACCAATTCGCGGATTGCGACGGCGAATACGGCACTGTCCGGCTCACTGACGGCACCGAGGTCGGACAGCACCTGGTTCCATCGTGCCAACAGCACTTCGTTGGCAGCAAGCCAACGCTCGACGCAGATCTGGCTGGGCAAGACCTCCTCCCCTTCCGCCACCTCATCGCCGCAAGAGCGGGTCAACACCGAGTGTGTAATCGCGCGCTGCTGAGTATTCAGCTCTTCGCGGAACCCGTCGCGGGCAAGTGACTTCCAGTGGCTGTCCTGCTTCATCGCCTTGATCTGGCGATCGACACGATAGAGATCCAGGCGATCGCCGAGCATGAAGTAGACATCCGCCACTCGTGCAAGCGGCTCGCCGGTTTGCTGTTCGGTGGCGATAATGCCGAGCAGCGTATAGAGACTGTCGAAGGAGGCGGCCTGTACGGCCAGCTCCGGCGGCACGCCCTCCTGTTCCAGCTCGTCATAGCGTGCCTGCCAGGCGGCCAGCGGCTCGCCGGTCAGGCGCTCGGCCAGGGTCATCGACATGCTTTCCACACCGGGGCGGAACTGGTCGACCAGCTGAGCAGGGTCGAGCTGCTGTCGATAGGTGTTCAGTATCCAGTTCGCGGCCCTGCGTACCAGGCGCTGCAGGTCCGCCATCATCCCCTGAAGCATCTTCGCGGGTACCCGATTGTCGAGCTGCTCCATCCGCCCCCAGAGTCGATCCATACCGAAGATATCGCGGGCAGCGATGTAAGACGCGGCGATATCGGCGATATCCCGTCCTGTTGCCTGCTGCATTCTCAGCGGGAAGGTGATCCCCATACGGTTGATCATGCCGTTGGCCACCTGGGTCGCCAGTATCTCGGCACGCAGTCTGTGACGGTCGACCTGCTCGTTATAACGATCGACCAGCGCCTGGGGAAACGCACCCAGTATCTCACGTGCGATATAGGGGTTGTCAGAGAGCCAGCTACCGGTCAGCACCTCTTTGAGCTCAGCTTTGACATAGGAGATCAGTACCGACAGTTCTGGCCGAGTCAGCGATCCCCCGCGCTCCCTGCGCTCGACGATGGCGTCATCGGCGGGAATGAACTCCAGTGTGCGCACCAATCGACCGCTACTTTCGAGCTCATTGATCAGACGTCGGTAATCGTCCACGGCGCGACGCACATTATCCTGAGCGAGACTGATAGCCAGTGTCTGACTGTAGTTGTTCTGCAGTACCAGCCGCGCCACTTCATCGGTCATATCGCGCAGGAAGTTATTGCGCTGCTTGACGGTCAGGTCACCGTTCTCCACCACTTCATTAAGCAGGATCTTGATGTTGACCTCATGGTCCGAGCAGTCGACACCACCGGCATTGTCGATAAAGTCGGTGTTACAGGCACCGCCATTGAGCGAAAACTCGATCCGTCCGAGCTGGGTGAAGCCCAGGTTGCCCCCCTCGCCCAACACGCGGCAGCGCAGATCCCTGCCATCGATGCGCAGGCTGTCGTTTGCCTTGTCACCCACATCGGCGTGGGATTCGAAACTTGCTTTCACGTAGGTGCCAATACCACCGTTCCAGATCAGATCGACGCGCGAGCGGAGCAGCGCCGAAATCAGGTCACTCGGCGCCAGTCGATCCGCCTCTATGTCGAAACGCGCCTTCATCTGCGGCGTGATCTCGATCCACTTTGCTGCACGAGAAAAGACACCGCCACCAGCCGAGATCAGCGATTCGTCGTAGTCGGCCCAGCTGGAGCGCGGTAGCTCGAACATGCGCTTGCGTTCGGTAAAACTGGCCGCGGCATCCGGCTGCGGATCGATGAAAATGTGCAGATGGTTAAATGCCGCGACCAGCTCGATATGCTCCGACATCAGCATGCCGTTACCGAATACGTCGCCGGCCATGTCACCGATACCCACCACCGTAAACGGCTGAGTCTGCGTATCGATGCCCAGTTCACGGAAATGCAACTTGACCGATTCCCAGGCACCACGCGCCGTAATCCCCATCTTCTTGTGGTCGTAGCCCTGAGAGCCGCCTGAGGCAAACGCATCCCCGAGCCAAAAGCCGAACTCGTCGGCGATTGAGTTGGCGATATCGGAAAAGGTTGCCGTGCCTTTGTCCGCCGCGACAACCAGGTAGGGATCATCTTCATCGTGACGTACCAGCTCAGCCGGCGGCACCACGGCGCCTTCGACATAGTTGTCGGTCACATCGAGCAGGCCGCGGATGAAGGTTTTATAGCAGTTGATCCCCTCCTCCAGCACCTCCTCACGACTGCCATTGGCGGGTAACTGTTTGGCGACAAATCCCCCCTTGGCGCCGACCGGCACGATCACCGCGTTCTTCACCTGTTGTGCCTTAACCAGGCCCAAGACCTCGGTGCGATAATCCTCGCGACGATCCGACCAGCGCAGGCCGCCACGTGCAACCTTACCACCCCGGAGGTGGACACCCTCCACCCTGGCCGAGTACACGAAGATCTCGAACATCGGCCTTGGCAGCGGCATATCGGCGATCTCATGCGGATTGAGTTTGAAGACAAAATAATCCTTTGCTTCGCCATCGGCTGCCGACTGGAAATAGTTGGTTCTCAGTGTTGCCTTAATCAGCTCCAGGTACCGGCGCAGGATCTTGTCGTCGTTGAGATTATCAACCTTGTCCAGCGCATCGATGATACTGCCGGCGATGCGCTCGGCCAGCGCCTGAACCTTGGAGCTCCCCTGACGCTCCGGCTCGAAGCGGGCACGGAACAACGCCACTAACAGGCGCGTAATATAGAGATGTCGCGACAACGTATCCGCGATATAGGGCTGACTGAAGCCAAACCGTATCTGCTGGTTATAACGCGCGTAAGCACGCAGCATCGTCACTTCACGCCAGTTCAGGCGACCGCCGATGACCAGACGGTTGAATTCGTCATTCTCGGCCCGACCACTCCAGATATTGAAGAAAGCATCCTGGAAGATCTGCTTCACCTCCTCCAGCTCCACCGTCTCCGAACTGTTGTAGTAGAGCGTGAAATCATGAATCCAGAACTTCTCGCCATCGCGACGACGCACCATATAGGGATGCTCGCCGACCACGCGCATACCCAGATTTTCCAGTAACGGAATTATGTCCGACAGCACCAGCGGCTCTGCACGGTTGAACAGTTTGAATCTGAGCAACTCACGGGACTGTTCCAACTGCCGGTAGAAGCTCATGCTGATGCGCTGCCCCTGATCGAGCCTCTCGATATGCTCGATGTCAAAGACGGCACTACTCGGCGAAAAATGCTCACGATAAGCGGAAGGGAACGCTGTACGATAACGGTTTGCCAGCTGATTTCCCCGCTCCTCGCCGGACGCATCGACCAACGCATGATGCAGCTCATCGGACCAGGAGCGTGACAGCTCCGCCACCTCCGCTTCAAGCTCTTTCAGATCAAAACTGGTTTCCCGGTCAGGGTCCACCGGCAGTACAAAATAGACACGGGTCAAAATCGACTCGCTGTAATAGGTGGTGAACTCGGAGTCGAGCGCACCGAGCCGGTTGACCAGCAGCTCCTGTACCTGAGTCCGCAGGGCGGTATTGAAGATATCTCGCGGCACGTAATAGAGCATGGAGTAAAACTTGCCGCAGGCATCTCGACGCACCAGCAGACGCACTTTGCGCCGCTCCTGCAGATTGAACACCCCCATGGCGTTGTTGAACAACTCTGTCTGGGTGGACAACAGCAGTTCATCGCGAGGCAGGTCGCCCAGTATCTGCGCCAGAGATTTGGCGCTGTTACCGCCTGGAGCAAAACCGGCCTTTTCCAGCACATACTCCACACGCCGGCGCAGCACAGGAATGTTCTGTGGCGGCTCAACGTAGACCGGCGAGGTGTAGAGGCCCAGAAAACGGCACTCACCGGTAACGTTACCCTCTTTATCGAATCTCTTGATCACGACAAGGTCACCGTATGCCGGCCGGTGAACGCGTGAACGCTGATCGTCTTTGGCAAACATCAACGGCTGCGGTGTCAGCAGAAAGCAGTGCTCCTGTGAGCGCGGAATAAGTGCCTGCCGGTTCTTCAGGCGGCAGAGGCCAAGCGCACTGTCTTCGACATACACGACCTTCATCTCCTCGCCGCTGCGATCGAATACCACCTCTTCATAACCGAGAAAGGTAAACCGGTTCTGCAGCATCCAGCCGAGAAACTCTCCAGCCTCGACACAGGTATCCTTATCCGGTATCCGTTGTTTCGACACCTCTTTACGCAGCGCTTCGATGCGCTGGCGCATGGCATCGAAATCTTCCACCGCGAGCCTTACCTGCTCCAGCACCTCGGCAATGCCCTGCTCGGCGCCTTTCAACTCTTCGACATTACTGTGGCGGTCGACTTCTATATAGATCAGTGCTTCACGGTTGCCTTTTTTCGGATCAGTTGCCACCAGCGCGCGGTTCCCTTCGCGCTCGACGCTGATAACGCCACTGTGAACGATATGTATCGACAGCCCTCTGCGATTCAACTCCATGCGCACGGAATCGACCAGAAACGGCATATCCCGGTGCAAGATCTGAATCACGGTGTGGCCGCAATGCCAACCGTGACGTTCCAGGTCCGGATTAAACACATGCACCTTTTGGTTGCTGCCATCCCACTGCTGAAGATGCTCCCAACACGAGAGGGTCGCGCCATAGAGGTTATCCAGGCTACGCTCTGCCAACTCCTCCAGCGGAGAAACGCGGTAATACTGCTGCATGAAATCGATAACGGGTTGCAGATCGTGCTCCGGGACTCGAGCAGCGATCATCTCTGCAAGCTGGTTCAGAATCTTATTTTTCTTTTCAGTGCGTTGTTCTGACATCTGCCTCTCTCCATCGGGGCTTAGAGTTCCACCTCCTAAGGCTAGCCCAGTGCTCGGAGGTTTGCGATCCAAAGATGATACCGAATAAGCCATTATTCCATACCCAAACAAATTACCAGTAAATTATTTTACTTATAATTGTTTAAATAGTTTTTTTATAACGCCAATACACCCCAGACAACAAAAAGCCCCGGACAAGGCCGGGGCTTTTAGACTTTAAAGCAGGAGCGAGGCTGAGTATCAGCCGAAATCGATTCCCAATCGCTGACCCACCTCTTCGTAGGCCTCGATGACACCGCCCAGCCCTTGACGGAAACGATCCTTATCGAGCTTTTTACGGGTCTCCTTGTCCCAGATGCGGCAGCCATCGGGAGAGAACTCATCGCCCAGCACCAGCTCACCGTCGCACATGCCGAACTCAAGTTTGTAATCGACCAGCAGCATACCTGCATCGTCGAACAGCTTCTTGAGCACATCGTTGACCGCGAAGGTCAGCTCTTTCGCACGCGCCACCTGCTCTTTGGTCGCCCAGCCGAAAGACTCGATATGGTACTCATTGACCATCGGATCGCTCAGGGCGTCGTTCTTGAGGAAGAACTCGAAGGTCGGCGGGTGCAGATCCATCCCCTCCTGCACACCATATCGGCGGCAGATCGAACCGGCAGCGACGTTACGCACTACACACTCGACCGGAATCATCTCCAGGCGTTTTACCAGGCTTTCGGTATCGGAAAGCAGACGCACGAAATGGGTCGGTATTCCTGCCTGCTCCAGCTTTTCCATGATGAAGGCGTTGAACTTGTTGTTCACCATCCCCTTACGATCAAGCTGCTCGACCTTTTTGCCGTCAAATGCCGAAGTATCGTTACGAAACTCCAGTACCATCAGATTCGGGTCATCGGTGCTGTAAACCGATTTAGCCTTACCGCTGTAAAGCTCTTCACGCTTTTCCATCAACTTCTCCAAAAACCCTGAACTTCAGGGATCAAACGAGCCGGTCAGGCTCAACTATCGCCCTGCGGCAGGTGGTCTTTAAGGGTCCAGAGGATCTCCTCCGCAACCAGATTAGGTGCAGCCAGTCCCTGATCGGTCAACACCGACAGGAATACACCGTTGCGGGTACGGTTCAACTTGAGCTGGTAACGCCCGGTATGCTCGTAGGCATTGGTTTCGGAGTTGTACACTCCGCTCCCCTGCCCGCCAAATACGTAGATAACCTTTCCGCCTAGCCAGATCTTGTAGCCCTTCTGGTTGGCCAGATTATTCGGATCCGCAAGATCCGAGCCCGCCAGCTTGCCATCGGCTTCATCGCCACCGCTAGGCGCTTTACCGGAGCTGTACTGAATGGCGTCAGCGTCAGCGTCATCACCACCGCCGAGGGCCGAATCCAGGAAGCCGGTATCCAACTTGATCTCATCGCGGTCCGAGTGCAACCACTCGAAAAAGCCCATACGCTCGGTATCATCCACCGGCGTAGAGGTGGTATAGGTCAGGTAGACCTTGCCGGCTTTCTGATCACGCGTACCGACATCAATAGTCGTTGCATCCAGCGCCTCGTTCAGCTGCGCCCAAGACTCATCGATCGGCGCCGACAAGCGGAGCACAGGGTGGCCTCGAGAGTCTCGACCAAGCTGGGCACCTGCATGGGTCTTGTTCTGCATTGCCAGCAGGCTTTGACTATCAGGTTCGGAGGACTTGCTCAGGAAGCGCAGCATCTCGAACATCATGTCAGCCTTGTATTCGATCTCCTGCGAATCGTTATCCCAGTCGACAGCGCTGACCTCCTGCTCCAGAGGATATTTCACATGCTGCATGCGGATCGACGTGCGCTCGTAGTCATCCTGTTCCGGACGCAGAGTGACACGCAGCTTGTTTCGGCTCTCCCCTTCGATATCCTGGAAGGTCAACCGCTTGATCCAGCCATCGACAAAACCGTAGTTATCGCCTTCCAGCGTGATCCAATCGGTCTCCATGACACCTTGACGGGGATCAACCAACGACAGGTCGATATTGTTGAAGGCCCAGAACTCCTGCAACTTGACCCACACATCGGCGATCGGTTCATCGACAACAAGCACTCGCTCACCGTCTTCACGTTTCAGGTTAACCTTGTCGGTACCCGACTCCACGTAAAAGAACTCGGGCCTGGGTACCTTGAACTCACCCTGAAGAGCTGTAGCAGTGGTGCCGACTTCAGGAACAACCAGCTGCTCCTGGGTCTGTCGAGCCCGCATCCCCGGCGGCAGGGCCAAACGCTCGCCGGCACCGGCGCGCTCGTAATCCTGCCCGCGATCACGCACCAGCCCGCTCTCACCGTATAGGGGGTTGTCCTTAAGCACACCACAACCACTCAGTGCGGCGGCGAGTCCAACGGCCAGTAAAGTATGTGAAACCTGTTTGCTCATATCCCTGCCTGTCAGATGACGCCGCTTTCGCGCAGCGCGTTACGAACTTCCTCATGATACTGCTCAGCCAGCACGGTCAACGGCAGGCGGATACCGATCTCGATCAGCCCCATTTCGTGCATCGCCCATTTAACCGGTATGGGGTTAGGCTCCACGAACAGCTTGGTATGCAGCGGCATCAACTTCTGCTGAAGGGCCCGCGCCTCTTCGCTTTTGCCCTCAAGCCCAAGACGGCACAGCTCTGCCATCTCGGCCGGCGCAACGTTGGCCGTTACCGAGATATTGCCCTGGCCGCCAAGCAGAATCAGCTCGATAGCGGTAGCGTCGTCACCCGAGTAGACCGCGAAGTCTGCCGGCAGATTGTCGATCAGCTCTCGGGCACGCACCAGATCCCCAGTCGCCTCTTTAATGCCGACGATATTGGGGTGATCGGCCAGACGATAGACAGTTTCCGGCTTCATATCGCAGCCGGTGCGGCTCGGTACGTTATACAGAATCTGCGGGATATCGACCGCATCGGCGATCGCCTTGAAGTGCTGATACATCCCCTCCTGGGTAGGACGGTTGTAATAGGGGGTGACCAGAAGGCTGTAATCGGCACCGACACTTTTCGCGCGACGGGTCATCTCGATCGCCTCGCGTGTCGAGTTCGCGCCGGTTCCGGCCACGACAGGCACTCGCCCGGCCACACGCTCAACCGTTCTCTTGATCACTTCCAGGTGCTCGTCGTAGTCCAGCGTGGCCGACTCGCCCGTAGTCCCCACGGCACCGATAGCAGCCGTACCCTTCTCCAGATGGAGGTCGACCAGTTTGTCCAGCGCGTCCCAATCGACATCACCGTTAGCATGCATAGGGGTCACGAGCGCTACAATACTGCCGCGAATCATCTCTCTCTCCATCAACTTGAGCCCGAGTATGGTACTGTCGCCATGCCGAAGGAACAACCACACGACCGATTGAGATCCGACAGGCTTTTGATATCGTAAAAGGCTGGCATTTTAAACGAATTAGCGCTCGCTAGCGTAGTGGGTCGCGCCATTTTTCACAACCGTCTGACACCCAAGGAGTCATCGCCATGCTTGAAGCAGGACAGCCAGCCCCGGATTTTAACGCCAAAGACCAGAATGGCGACCCCATCAGCCTGAGCCAGTTCCGTGGCCAGAAGGTTGTGCTCTACTTCTATCCCCGCGACAACACGCCGGGATGCACCGCCCAGGCCTGCGACCTGCGCGACAACTATGATCGCCTGCAAGCCGCCGGTTACCAAGTGATCGGTGTCAGCACCGATAACGAAAAGAAGCACCAGAACTTTATCGCCAAGTACTCGCTGCCCTTTCCACTGATCGCCGATACCGACAACACCGTCCACGAGCTGTATGGCACCTGGCAGTTGAAGAAGAACTACGGCAAGGAGTATATGGGGACGGTACGCACCACCTTCCTGATCGACGAAAACGGTCTGATTACCGACGTGATCAAGAAGGTCAAGACCAAAGAACACACCGCGCAGCTGTTATCCGAGTAACCTCTGTCGAAGCGAGCACAACCCTTTAACCAGGGTTGTGCTCGACCTGCGAACTGCCGGCTGCATTCGGCCAGGCATTGAGGATCGCCTTGACCAGGGTTGCCAGCGGAATGGCAAAGAACAACCCCCAGAAGCCCCATAGACTGCCGAAGATCAGCACCGACACGATGATCGAAACCGGGTGCAGGTTGACCGCTTCGGAAAACAGCAGCGGCACCAGAACGTTACCATCGAGAGCCTGAATCACCGCATAGGCGATCATCAGCCACATGAACTCCGACCCCCAACCCCACTGAAAGAACGCAATAAGCGCTATCGGCAGCGTCACCAGTGCGGCGCCGATATAGGGGATCAGAACCGACAGCCCAACCATCAGCGCCAGCAGCGCAGCGTAGTTGATACCGAGCAGCACGAAGGTGATCCAGGTAACACCACCCACGATCAAGATCTCGATCGCCTTGCCGCGCACATAATTGGCGATCTGGAGATCCATCTCATGCCAGATACGGGTCATCATCTGCCGCTTCTCGGGCAGAAAGGCCGAGAACGATGAGAGCATGGAGTCCGCATCCTTGAGGAAGAAGAACACCAGGATCGGCACCAGCACCAGATAGATCGCCAGAGCAGCGATTCCGGTCAGCGAGTTCAGGGAGAAGGTCACCACCCATTGCCCCAGGCGACTGAGCTCGGTTGCCGCCACACCGATCAACTGCCTGATCTGATCCGCAGAGACCAGATTCGGATACTTTTCGGGCAGTAACAGCAGCAGGTTCTGCACCTGTCCCACCATCCTGGGAAGCTCGTTGAACAGGTTAACCAACTGGCGCCAGGCGATCGGCATGACAAAAAGCAGAAACGCCGACACGAAGCCCACGAAGAACAGGAACACCAGGATCACCGAGGGTAGATGCGGCACCCCACGATCCTGGAGCCAGGTCACCAGCCCCTGCATCAGAAACGCCAGTATCAGGCTGGCGAATACCGGCGCCAGCGGTGCGCCCAAAAAGATCACCACCGCCAGGCTGGCAACCAGGATCAGGAACAGAAACAGCGCTTCCTCGTCGGAGAAATAGCGATCTATCCATTTGTTCAGAATCTTACGCATTCGGCTTATCGCCCCCTACCTGAGCAGATGGTCCGCGCTTTATGATATAGATGTACTGTTCGCCTTCAGTGAACGAATTGAGCATTTCATGGTCGCTATGCTCTACATAGACGCGAAAATCCCTGACAGATCCGGCATCGGTTGCGATAACTTTCAGCACCTCACCCGGCGCCATCTTATTGAGCGCCTGCTTGGCCTTGAGTAGCGGTAACGGACAGTTGAGTCCACTGGCATCAAGCACCTGGGTAAACGCCGAATCAGCGGGAATTGGCTGCACCAAACTTAATACCTCCGATCGATGAAGAGCTGTATGCGACGCACTTTATACCAGATTCGACGCCATTATAATGCTGCCAGACTGCAAAGATCGGCATCAAAACCACTGATATCGCTATCCTTGGCGCTCATTCTGGCGCTGCCGTTGCAAACTGTCAGCGCCGATCCATCGCTACCGGTGCTGACCGACTCGACCTCGAGCACGATCAGCCTCGAGGAGGAGTATCGCCTGGGCCGCAGCTGGGTGCGAACGCTGCGCGGACAGGCCAAGCTGCTTAACGACCCCATCGTCAAGCAGTATCTCCATGACCTGCTCTGGGCAATAGCCCCCAATAGCCAGCTCACCGACAGGCGGCTGGAGCTGGTGGTACTGGACAACGAAAATCTTAACGCCTTTGCAGTTCCCGGTGGCGTAATCGGCATCAATGGCGGTTTGATCACCGCGGCCGAATCAGAGGCCGAAACCGCCTCGGTCATTGCGCACGAACTCGCCCATCTCAGCCAACGCCACTATGCGCAGCAGCTGGAGGAGAGTCGTCGCAATCGTCCGCTGGTGCTCGCAGGATTGCTCGCCAGCATTCTCGTCGCCTCCGCTGACAGCCAGGCGGGGACAGCTGCACTGAGCACGACACTGGCCGGTTCCGCCTCGGCACAACTGGCGTTCAGCCGCCGCAACGAACAGGAAGCCGATCGCATCGGCATGCAGACACTGGTCGCCAGTGGCTACGACCCCTACGCGATGCCCGGTATGTTTTCCCGCCTGCAGAAGTCCTACCGCTTCGCCGGCCAACGCGCCCCCGAGTTTCTGCTGACCCACCCGGTGACGGAATCGCGTATTGCCGACTCCCTGAACCGGGCGTCCACCCTGCCACGCCCAAACAACCTGCACACCAGCTTTCTCTACGACCTGGTGCGCCAGCGACTGCGCGTTCACTACACGCAAAACCTTGAGCAACTGCATGCGCAGTTCAGCGCAGACGCGAAGCAGGATAACACCCCGAAGAACCACTTCGGCCGCTTACTTACCGCGATAGCGCTGAACAGACCAGCGGAAGCCGGAGAAGCACTGCATGCCCTGCCCGATCAATGGCGCCAACACCCCTATGTGCAGCTGAGTGAACTCGATCTGTTGCTGTCTCAGGGCAAGAATCAGCAAGCATTGGCGCTCGCGGAGGAGTTGGCCGCGCTATACCCGGACAGCATGCCGGTACGCTACCGCTATGCGATTACCGCACGGCTGGCCGGGCAGTATCAACGTGCGGCCGACACCTTTCGCGCGCTGATCACCGACTTCCCCAACGATGTCGACTTTTGGTACCAGCTGGCGGAAACCGAAGGACTCAGCGGACAGATCAATGCCGTGCACCTTGCGCGCATAGAGTACTACCTGCTCACCGGACAGATGGACCTGGCGCTGAGACAGGTGGAGTTTGCCCGCCGAGAGCGCAATCTGAGCCATATCGACAAGGCACGACTGGACCAGAAGGAGGTAGAGATCAAGGCGCTGCGCCAGCAGATGAAAGAGGATCTATCCTGAGCGGCTAAATAATCAGGCCCGCATAGTTACGGGCCTGGCGATCCTGTCAACAGTAACAGTAGAAAAGCTGACTTAGCGTGCCTGGAAATCCAGCATCCGCTGCAACGGGATCCGCGCCCGCTCGATCAGTTCGGGCTCGACATGGATCTCGTCAGCCCCGGTTTGCAACGCCTGCAGGATATTGTCCAGGCCGTTCATCGCCATCCACGGACAGTGGGCACAGCTACGGCAGGTTGCGCCACTACCACCCGTCGGCGCCTCAATAAAGGTCTTGTCCGGTGCGGCCTGCTGCATTTTGTAAAAGATGCCGCGATCGGTGGCCACGATAAACATCGGGTGCGGCAGCTCCTGCGCCGCCTTGATCAACTGCGAGGTGGAGCCAACGGCATCGGCCAACTCGATTACCGACTCCGGCGATTCCGGATGCACCAGAATGCCCGCTTCCGGGTAGACCTGCTTCAGCTCTTTGAGCCCCTTGGCCTTGAACTCCTCATGCACGATGCAAGCACCATCCCAGAGCAGCATCTCGGCATCGGTCTGTTTCTGAACGTAAGCACCCAGATGCTTGTCCGGCGCCCAGATGATCTTTTTCCCCTGGTCCGCCAGATGCTCAACCACCTGCAGGGCGATACTGGAGGTTACCACCCAGTCCGCCCGCGCCTTCACCGCCGCCGAAGTATTGGCATAAACCACCACCTCATGATCGGGATGCGCATCACAGAACGCGGAGAACTCATCGATGGGACATCCCAGATCCAACGAGCAGGTCGCTTCCAGCGTTGGCATCAGGATCCGTTTCTCCGGGCTCAGGATCTTGGCCGTCTCACCCATGAAGCGAACACCCGCCACAATCAGCGTACTGGCGGGGCTGCGAGCGCCGAAGCGGGCCATCTCCAGTGAGTCGGCTACCAGACCTCCGGTTTTCTCCGCCAACTCCTGCACCATTGGATCGGTGTAGTAATGCGCAACCAGGCAGGCATCCTTCTCCTTCAACAGGGCCTGAATGTGCTGAGTGTACTCCTCCACCTGAACAGGGCTCAGGGCAGAGGGCAGATGTTCCTGAGCAAAATGCTCCTGAACGAGAATTCGATCATCAAGTTCCGGTTTGGTCAGCATAGGTTCGTTCTTCGCTTAACTGGAATAACCGAGCGGCTGTGGAAAAGGGCGCAAAGTATATCACAACAAAATGTTAGACAGGCCGGTCTTGTAAGGATTCACCGCACTGATCGCTTTCGCAGCCTTATTCAGGCGGGGATCTGGAAAAAATGGTGGGTCGTATAGGACTTGAACCTATGACCAATTGGTTAAAAGCCAACTGCTCTACCAACTGAGCTAACGACCCG
>NZ_JAHREP010000016.1 GCF_019084545.1 Marinobacterium ramblicola | reverse complement strand
GAGGTCGAAGGCCTGGGTGACTTCCTGCCCAAGTACGCCGGCAACCTGGACATCATGACCGCGGCGGGCCTGCGCACTGCCGAGATGTTCGCCGAAGAAGCGGCGAACGGTTCCATCACACTGCCAGCCCGCGGTTAAGACGGAGGTTAACGAGATGAATCTGCAAGGTAAGAAAGTCCGTCTGCACGATATGAGTTTGCGCGACGGCATGCATGCGAAACGTCACCAGATCAGCGTCGACGAGATGGTCAGCATCGCCACGGCGATGGACGAGGCGGGGATGCCGCTGATCGAAGTGACCCACGGCGACGGTCTTGGCGGTGCCTCGGTCAACTACGGCTTCCCGGCCCACTCCGACGAGGAGTACCTCGGCGCGGTGATCCCGAAGATGAAGCAGGCCAAGGTCTCGGCCCTGCTGCTGCCGGGGATCGGCACCGTCGATCATCTGAAGATGGCGAAAGAGCTGGGTGTCTCCACCATCCGTGTCGCCACCCACTGCACCGAGGCCGATGTCTCCCAGCAGCACATCACCCTGGCCCGTGAGATGAACATGGACAGCGTCGGCTTCCTGATGATGGCGCACATGGTGCCGGCGGCGAAGATCCTCGAGCAGGCCAAACTGATGGTCGGCTACGGCGCCAACTGCATCTACTGCACCGATTCCGCCGGTTACATGCTGCCGGACGAAGTGAGCGAGAAGATCGGTCTGCTGAGGGCCGAGCTGCCGGAGAACGTGGAGATCGGCTTCCACGGCCATCACAACATGGCGATGGGCGTGGCCAACTCCCTGGCCGCCATCGACGCCGGTGCTGCGCGTATCGACGGCTCGGTGGCGGGCCTGGGTGCCGGTGCCGGCAACACGCCGCTGGAGGTGCTCTGTGCGGTACTGGATCGCATGGGCTGCGCGACCGGCATCGACCTGTACAAGATCATGGACGTGGCCGAGGATCTGATCGTGCCGCTGATGGACCAGCCGATCCGTGTCGACCGCGATGCGCTGACCCTCGGTTACGCCGGTGTCTACTCCTCCTTCCTGCTGTTCGCACAGCGCGCGGAGAGGAAGTACGGCATCCCGGCGCGTGACATCCTGGTCGAGCTGGGCCGTCGCGGTACCGTGGGCGGACAGGAAGATATGATCGAAGACCTGGCACTGACCATGGCGAAACAGAAGGGGCTGATCTGATGGCTGAAGTTAAAGGTAAGAGCCTGAGTAAATCACAGGTTGAAGAGCTGGCGATCCACCTGGAGAACGCCGAACTGGAAGCGTACGAAGTCACCAAGATCACCGATGACTTCCCGAACATGACCTACGAAGACGCCTTCGACATCCAGTGGGAGATCCGTCGCCGCAAGGAGGCGCGCGGCAACAAGATCGTTGGCATGAAGATGGGGCTGACCTCCTGGGCCAAGATGGCGCAGATGGGTGTCGAGCACCCCTGCTACGGCTTCCTCGCCGATTACTTTACCGTGCCCGATGGCGGCGAGATCAAGCACGACGAGCTGATCCACCCGAAGATCGAAGCGGAGCTGGCGTTCGTGCTGAAGGATGAGCTGAAGGGCCCGGGTATCCACATCGGCGACGTGCTGCGCGCGACCGATTTCGTGATGCCGGCAGTGGAGGTGATCGACTCCCGCTACAAGGACTTCAAGTTCGACCTGAAGAGTGTGATCGCCGACAACTCCTCCTCCAGCCGTTTCGTCACCGGCGGCCGCATGGCCGACCCGGCCGATCTGGATCTGAAGACCCTCGGTGTGGTGATGGAGATCAACGGTGAAGTGGTGCAGACCGGCGCCGGTGCCGCAGTACTGGGCCACCCGGCGGCGTCCGTGGCCATGCTGGCCAATATGCTGGCGGAGCGTGGCGAGAGCTTGAAGGCGGGCAGCTTCATCATGATCGGCGCGATCACCGCGGCGGTGCAGGTCAACAAGGGTGACAACTTCACCGTGCACTACCAGGGCCTGGGCAGCATCGGCGGCAAGTTCGTCTAACGGACTGTTTGGAAACTCCTGCTTGCCGAGCGCTGTGCCCGGCAGGAAGGGGTGTTACTTTCCGGGACACGCTGTGAATACATCCCTGTAAGCTCGACTACCGCCATCCCTGGCGGCAGACGGTCCCGGAAAGCAACACCCCTCCCTACCTTGGAAAGTTCGGTGCGAGATTCCAAACAGGCTCCAAGCTCTTGGCGGTAGATTGACGAAAGCCTGCAATGGGCTTTTGTAAGTGCCCTCAGCGGCTTGTAATGAAAGCTGAGCCTTCAGCGGCTCTTATAGAAAGGAGGCACCCATGCCCATTGCAGTAATCCATATCATGGAGGGGCGCTCGGACGAGAAGAAGGAGCGCCTGATCGCCGAGGTGAGCGAGGCGATCGCCCGCTCGCTGGATGCCCCGCTTGAGAGTGTCCGGGTGCTGATCGACGAGATGCCCAAGCAGCATTTCGGTATCGGTGGCGTCTCGGCGCAGAAGCGGGGGCGCTAGCTCCGAATCCTTCCGTGTTCTCCCCTTAAAATCCTGCCATCCGGCGGGATTTTCTATGTACAGGATGTACGGTACCCCGCAGTCGCATGGATGCGCTGGAGCGGGGTATGCAGGATGTACGGTACCCCGCACGACTATCGATTGGATGGCATTTTCAAAAACTGAGTTTAGAGATTCCGAAATTGGGCCTTAAACAGCCATTGAACGGGTAGGTGATTTACCTATAATGAATGAGTTCATAATAAGTATAAAACTCAGGTGGCCGTAATGCTGGTAGATGTCTTGAACAACTCGAAGGTTTTCGAAGGTGCCCACCCTTCTCAGGTATCCGAATATGTGAATCAACATGTTGGGCGCCACAGCATTGAGATGAATGCCGGAAGTGACCGCAAGGGGCGTTCATCTGCACGTCTGAGTTTCCGCGAGTTTGCCGATATTGGCCTGTCTCTGATCAGTTATGGCGATGAGGTGAAGGTGCGTTGCCCCGACCTGAGTGAGGTCTACCATTTTCAGGTGGTGACCCGCGGGCAGTGCTGTTGGCGCTACGACGACGATCAGCGTCTGCTGCTGCGCCCTGGCCAGGCGCTGATGATGAATCCCAAGGAGCAGATCGATCTCTCCTATTCGCACGATTGTGAGAAGGTGATCATCAAGGTGCCGGAGGAGATTCTCAGGGGCGTCTGCCTGGAGCAGAACGGTATGCTGCCCCGTGACGGCATACGTTTTGAGCGCCGGATCGTCGACCTGCAAAATACCGGCTGTTTCATGCGTTTCCTCGATGCACTGCTCGCCGAGGCGAACGAAGCCGAGGTGGAGCTGGGCAGTCTGCAACTCTCCTACCGTGAGATTCTGATCAATAAACTGCTGCATCAGTTTGCCAGCAACGCTCAGGAGCAATCCTCAGGCTGCGCACTGGATAGGAGTTTTTCCGAGCTGATCGCCTATATCGATGCCCACATCAAGGACGAGATCGATGTGGATGAACTGGCGCAGAGCGCCAATGTCAGCGTGCGTACGATCTATAACCAGTTCTCCAGGCATTTCGGCCTGACCCCTCGCCTGTATGTAAAAAATGCCAAGCTCAAGGGGCTGCGCGAGGAGCTGATCGGTAATCCCAGGATCCGTAACGTGACCGAAGCTGCACTGGATTACGGCTTTACCCACCTCGGACGGTTCTCGTCGGATTATCGCAAGATGTTTGGTGAGCTGCCCTCCGAAACCTTCAAACGGCGGCGTTAACCTTTCCCCGGCTGCCTTTTAACCAGTCTCAGACTTCAGCGCTGGCCGCAGATCTGCGCGGTTACCTGCCGCGTGCACTCCAGAAGTGCCTGGTGGTAACGGCTACCGGGGTTCACATCGACATCACCGGTCAGGCCCATGATCGACACCACCGATGAGACGTTACCGTTGATATCGTGGATTGCACTGCCGATCACGTTGATATCCGGCAGGTAGTCGCCGTGGAAACTGCAGAAGTTCTGCGCCCGGATCTCATCCAGGTGGCGGTAGAACGCCTCTTTCTGCATCGGTGTACCCAGGTGGCGGGGCAGAGCGGGGGGGCTTTGGTAGAAACCGTCGACAATCTCCCGCATCCGTACCTCCGGCAGGTTGGCCAGAAAGATCCGGCCCGACACCGAGAAGAAGGGTGACAGCTCGATCCCCAGGCGCACATTGACCGCCACCGGCTGGCTGGCATCCAGCCACTTGATCACCAGCGGTGCCTGGCCATTCCAGATCGTCACCGAGGTGGTGACATCCTGGTGGTTGTTGAGCGCCTCGACCGCTTGGAAGGTGAGCTGTATAGGATCGATGCCGCGCAGCGCGGCCACGCCCAGCGTCAGGCTGGCCTGGGCGAGGGAGTAGCGGTTGGACCTGTCCTGCACGATATAGTCCGTGCGCATCAGGCTGACCAGGTATTTGTACAGTCGGCTCGGCGAGAGATCCAGGTGCTGCGACAGCTCCTTCAGACTGAGTGGATGCGCCGATTGCGCGATGGTGTCCAGTACCTTCAGGCCCAGCTCCAACGAACCTATCCCCTGCCGGTTGGATTCCGTGCGGGTATCGATTGGATCCGTGGCGAGATCTGAGCCCATTTCTGGATCTCCGTGCAGGTTGGCGACAACAAAACGGGCATGTTACTAGATGGCCCGGTACAACAAAATGATCGGCGTCCACGCAATATGGCCCCGCCTCGGCGGGGCGTTCCGCTTACACCCCGAGGTAGGACTCCACCTCGTCCAATCGCTGCATCAAGCCGTCTGAACTATCAGCGAACACCACCTCGCCCTTGACCAGCACGATATGCTTGTCGCACAGCGCTTTCAGCACCTTGATGTTCTTGTCGACGATGATGGTCGAGATGCCGCTCGCCTTGATGGTGCGGATCACCTCCCAGATCTCCTTGCGGATCAGCGGTGCCAGACCCTCGGTGGCTTCGTCCAGGATCAGCAGGTCGGGGTTGGTCACCAGCGCACGACCGATTGCCAGCATCTGCTGCTCGCCCCCCGAAAGCTGGGTGCCGAGATTGCCCAGGCGCTCCTGCAGCCGCGGGAAGGTGGCCAGCACCCGGTCGTAATCCCAGTTCCGCTCGCCGCGGCGGTTGGGGCGGGCCGCCATCTGCAGATGCTCCTTCACCGACAGGTTATGAAACATGCCGCGCCCCTCGGGCACATAGGCGATATCCCGGCGCATCCGCTGCCAGGTGGGTAGCTGGGTGATCTCCTCACCGTTGAACAGCACATTGCCGCTACGCGGCGGTACCAGCCCCAGGATCGATTTCAGCGTCGTGGTCTTGCCCATGCCGTTGCGTCCCATCAGGCTGACGGTCTGGCCCGGTTCCACATCGAACCCCACGCCGTGCAGCACGTGGCTCTCGCCATAGAGGGTGTGCAGGCTTCTGACTTCCAATAGTTTATTCATCGCTCAGTACACCTCATCGCCCTGGCCCAGATAGGCCTCCCGTACCCTTGGATCGTCGCGCACCTGATCGACCGTACCAGTGGTCAGGTGCTGCCCGTCCACCATCACCGTCAATTTGTCGGACAGCTCGAATACCGCGTCCATATCGTGCTCCACCAGCACGATGCAGTACTCCTGTTTCAGTTGCTTCAGCAGCTCGATGATCAGTTGCGACTCCTCGTGACCCATACCGGCCATCGGCTCGTCCAGCAGCAGCACGCAGGGCGAGGTGGCCAGCACCATGGCGATCTCCAGCTGGCGCTGCTCGCCGTAACTGATATGCGCGGCGATCTGATCGCGGCGGGCCGACAGGCCGACCTTGTTCAGTGCGTCGCTGGCGATCTCCTCCAGTACCTGCTGCCGATGGCGCGACCGGAGAAAGTCGAAGCTGCCGCCCATGCGCCGCTGCACCGCCACGCAGCAGTTCTCCAGACAGGTGGCGCTGGGGTAGATATTGGTCTTCTGGAAGCTGCGGCCGATGCCGCGGCGGGCAAAGGCGTAGGGTTTGATCGCATCGATCGGCTCGCCCTTGTGCACGATCTTTCCGCTGGTCGGTTTGTAGTGGCCGCACAGCAGATTCAGCAGGGTGCTCTTGCCCGCGCCGTTGGGGCCGACGATGCCGTGCAGTTCGCGGTCGTGGAACCTGAGCGAGATATCGTCGAGCGCCTTCAGGCCGCCCCAGTACTTGCACAGCCCTTCGGTTTCCAGGATCGGGTTGTTGTTCATGCGCGTCTCTCCAGCAGCTTCTCCAGGTAGCCCGCGATACCGTTCTTGAACAGGATCACCATCAGGATGATCAGTGCGCCCATGAACAGCAGCCAGTGCTCGGTCAGGTGTTCCAGGCTGAAGTGCAGCCCCTCATAGACGACGGCACCGAGAATCGCGCCGTAGATGGTGCCGATGCCGCCGAGGATCGACATCACCAGCGCCGAGCCCGAGGTGGTCCAGGCCAGCATCGACGGGTTGACGAAACCGTACTGCAGCGTGAACAGGTAACCGGCGTAGGCGCCCAGCGCCGAGGCCAGGGTGTAGGCGATCAGGCGGAAGATGAACACGTTGTAGCCCAGCGCGGTGGTACGTCCCGGATTCTCCTGAATCGAATCGATGACGCGGCCAAAGCGGGAGCGGATCACCAGACGGAAGAAGAACAGCGTATTGAACAGCGACAGCAGACACAGGTAGTAGAAGTGGGTGGGGTTGTCCAGGTCGAACAGGCTGAGGCCGAAAATGCTGGTGTCCGGCTTCACATAGATGAACACGCCGTCGTTGCCGCCGAAGTCGAGCGAGTCGGAGAAGTAGTAATAGGTCATCTGCGCGAACGCCAGCGTGATCATGATCATGTAGATGCCGCTGGTGCGCAGCACCAGGAAGCCGATCACCAGTGCCACCACCGCCGCGATCGCGCAGATATAGAAGGTATAGACCCAGAAGTTGACCGCCTCGTACTCGGGCGCGATCATCACGAAGATATAGCCGCCCAGGCCGTAGAACATGGCGTGCCCCAGCGTGATCAGGCCGCACCGGCCGACCAGATAATCCAGTGACATGACGAAGATGGCGAAGATCATCACCGTGGTCAGCTTGCTGACGTAGAAGGTGTTCTGCTCCAGGAACAGCGGCATCAGCAGGGCCAGTGGGAAGAACACCCAGACAAAGTAACGTTCGGTGCGCGTGTTGAACAACATGACAGAACCTCCGGATCAGGATGAGAACAAACCCTGAGGTTTGATCAGCAGAATGAACGCCATCAGGATGTAGATCATCATGCTCGACAGCTGCGGCAGCAGCACCGAGGCGAAGGTATCCACCAGGCCCACCAATAGCGCGCCGATGAAGGCGCCCTTGATCGAACCCATGCCGCCGATCACCACCACCACGAAGCAGGCGATCAACACATGCTCGCCCATGCCCGGCACGATCGAGCTCATCGGCGCGGCGATGACACCGGCGATGGCGGCGAGCATCACGCCGATGGCGAAGACAATGGTGTACAGGCGACTGATATCGATCCCCAGACACTCGACCATCTCGCGGTTGGATTCACCGGCGCGGATCAGCATCCCCAGGCGGGTGCGGTTGATCATGTAGTACATGACAAAGGCGATGGCGACGCAGACCAGCGCCACGAAGATGCGGTAGACCGGGTACTCCACCACCTCGGTCAGCGGAATCGCCGACGACATCGCCTCCGGCACCTGCACGCCCAGCGGATCGTTGCCCCAGAGGATGCTCTGCAGGGCGTTGAATACGAAGATCATGCCGATGGTCAGCAGCACCTGATCCAGATGGTTGCGCCGGTACAGACGCTGGATCAGCGTGCGCTCGACGACGATGCCGATCAGCAGCGCGATGACCGCCGAGATCAGGGCACTGAGCGTAAAGCTGCCGGTCTGCTGCACGAAGTACCAGGCCAGATAGGCGCCGACCATGTACATCGAGCCGTGCGCCAGGTTGAGAATGCCCATGACGCCGAAGACCAGGGTCAGGCCCGAGGCGATCAGGAACAGCAGCAGGCCGTACTGCAGACCATTGATCAGCTGTACGAAAAACAGAGAGGTTGTCATGGCTACTTCCGAAATCAATCGATTACTTAAAGAGGCGGGTGCCCCCGCCCCAGGACCGCTCAGATATCAGAGCTTGCAGCCGCGCGCCGGGTCTTCCAGCTTGGCCGCCGGTACATCGATCACCTTGTTGACGCCGTCGACTACCTCGCGCAGATAGATGTTCTGGATCGGATTGTGTGCCTTGGAGAAGCTGACCTCGCCGCGCGGGCTGAGCAGCGTGGTGCTCTCCATCGCCTGGATCAGCGCCGCCTGATCGCTGATATCGCCACCGAGTTTGTCCACCGCCTTGGCGATCAGCAGACCGGCGTCGTAGCCCTGCACGGCGTAGATATCCGCCTCCTTGCCGAACATCTGCAGGTAATCCTGGCGGAACTTGGTGTTGACCGAGTTATCCAGTCCGTCGGCGTAGTGCAGGGTGGTTTTGATACCCTCGGCGGAGGGGCCCTGGGCCGAGGTGGTGCCTTCGGTGAGGAAGCCGCTGCCGAGCAGCGGGATCTTGCCCTTGAGGCCCAGCGCGTCGTAATCCTTGACGAACTTGACCGCGCCGCCGCCGGCGAAGAACACGAATACCGCATCCGGATTGATCGAGCCGATCTCGGACAGGTAGGACTGGAACTCGGTTTTCGGGAAGGGCACCAGGATCTCTTTGACGATCTCGCCGCCACCGGCGGTGTACGACTCCTTGAACGCCTCCAGACTCTCGCGGCCCATGCCGTAGTTCCAGCTCATGGTCACCACACGCTTGTAGGCGCTGTCCAGGGCGACCTTGCCCATCGGGTAGGAGGGCTGCCAGGCGGAGAAGGAGGTGCGGAAGATATTGGGTGCACAGAGCGGCCCCGTGGCGGCATTGGCGCCGGCGTTGGGGATGATCATGATGGTGTCTTTGTCCTTCAGCACCTTGATCATGCCCATCGCGACGCCGGAGTGGACAGGGCCGATGATGAAATTGGCATGATGCTGGTCGAGCAGTGCCGAGGCGATCTCCGGTGCGCGCTCCGGCTTGGCTTCGGTATCCATCTCGATAAATTCGATCCGGCGGCCGTGCAGCTCCGCCTCATGCTCCTTCAATGCCATCTTCAGGCCGTTGCGACCGGCATCGCCGAGCGCGGCGTAGATACCGCTGAACGGCAGCATGACACCGACCTTGATCGGCTCGGCATTATCCGCCAGTGCCGGGATGCAGAGGGTGGCGGCGACCGCGCCGGCCAGGAGAGTACGCAAGAGCTGCTTATTAGTTTCCATCGGTGACCTCTCGGATGTAGTTGTTGTTATTCAAAGTCGATTAGAAAGAAACTTGATCTGGATCAATAGCCGCCAGATGCAGACCAGTGTCCAAAGCCTGCAACTGTCCATCCCAAGCCCCCCAAGTGAGTGGCTCGTGTGGAATCGTGCGCCGGATTCTTCAGCGCAGGGACAGCAATACCTCTCCCTGCCAGGCACGGCACCGGAAAAAATTGCACCGGAAAAACAGGTGTCTCAAACAAATCTCAAGTCTTAACTTGGGTGGATTGGTCTCTGTTCAAACCTTTCAAGGCAGTGCCGATGCAGAACGCGATCTACTGCGGTATCCCGGCAACCTCGTGAAACACCTCGCGCATCCAGCGATGGGCCGGGTCGTTATCGAGAAAGCGGTTCCACTGGATGAATTCGGTCAGCGGCGGCAGGCTGACCGGCATCGCGAGAATCTTCAGCGGCAGATATTGGGCGTATAGGCTCGACAGTCGCGCCTGCATGATGGCCACCCGGTGGGTGCCAATCAGCAGGTGGGGCAGGGTATTGAAGTTGCTGGTGGTCAGCTCCACGCGCCGCTCCTTGCCGAAGCGGCGGGCGTATTCCTCCTCGAAACTCGGGGCCCGGTCATTACCAAGGCTGACCGCCACATGGCCCAGTTGCAGGTACTGCTCCAGCGACAGATCGTCTCCTACCAGCGGATTATCGCGCCATAACACGCAGTTGTACTGATCTTCGAACAGCAGCTCTTTGGGATGGTCATCGGACAGAAAATGATCCGGCATGATCACGAAGTCGACCTCGCCCTGGTTGAGCAGTTCGTTGTACTGGTTGCCGGTGGGCAGTATGTCCAGAGTGATGTGTGGGGCCAGTTGCTGCAGACGTTGGGTCAGCGGGGCGAGGAACACCGTGGTGACGAAGTCCGAGGCAATGATCTTGAAGTGCCGGCTGCAGGTCGCCGGATCAAAGGCGGGACGGTTGACGATGCTCGACTGGATCTCCAGCAGCACCCGGCGTACCGGTTCGGCCAACTCCTGGGCCAGTGGCGTGGGCATCATCCTGCGCCCCACGGCCACCAGCAACTCGTCGTCAAAATAGTCACGCAGCCTGGCCAGTAGGCCGCTGGCCGCTGATTGGCTGATGTGCATGCGCTCGGCTGCACGCGTGATGTTCTGTTCCCGTATCAGGGTATCGAGAGCCACCAGCAGGTTCAGGTCAAGGTGATGGAAACGCATTGTTCGTCCTCCGGGTGAAGGTTATTTATATCTAAAATTTTATATAGATGGAATCTTGATAATCGATTATTCGGATGACTTGTTTGTGCTTATGATCATGCCAAGAGAACGGTTCAGTACGCACACACGGTGTCGCTGATCCATTGATCGGAACAGACCCTGTATTCGTTTTCTGAGCACCAATCCGTATAAAAATAAAGAATCGGAGTCCGTCATGCATATCCCCCGAGTAGCTCAATGCCCATCCACCCCCGATGCCGACTCGTCTTCTGCGCGCCTTGCATTTCGGGGTGTTAACGGTTGCGCGCAACGGCCCTTGCCCATCGCACCCTGTTCCATGAGCAACCACTGAGCCATCGGCGGATCGCCCATGGATACCGGGGCACGCCGATTACCCTGTAAGACAAAAAGAAGAATTCAGAGGTAGTAGCAATCATGAACCATAGCTTCTGCGTGAATCCCCGCATATCCGCCGTCGGTCGCCTGCCGCGTATGACGATGCTGGCATTGGCCGTCGGGATGGCGAGTGTTACCCAGGTCAACGCATTCGAGATCGAAACCGACAACTCCGATCTGCGCTTGCGCTGGGATAACACCTTCAAATACAACGCCGCCTGGCGTCTGAAGGATGCCGATGACGAGTTGACCAACTCGGTCAACCAGGATGACGGCAACCGCAACTTCGATCAGGGGCTTATCGCCAATCGCCTCAACATCCTTTCCGAGTTCGATGCGCGCTACAAGAATTTCGGCGCGCGGGTCAGTGCTGCCGGCTGGTACGACAGCGTCTATCAGGGCGGTAACGACAATGACTCGCCATTCACCGCCAACCAGCGTTCGGTCAGTCACGATGAGTTCACCGATGACACACGGCGTCTGCACGGTGGAGACGTGGAAATCCTTGATGCTTTCGTTTTCGGTCGTGGCACTCTGGGCGATATGCCCAGCAGTTTCCGTCTGGGCCGGCACACGGTGCTTTGGGGAGAGAGCCTGTTTTTCGGTGCCAATGGCATCGCTGGCGGTCAGGCGCCGATCGATGTGGTCAAGGCCACTTCGGTGCCCAATACGCCGTTCAAGGAGTTGATTCGGCCGGTCAATCAGCTGTCCGGGCATCTGCAGCTGCGCTCCAACCTGTCACTGGCGGGCTATTACCAGTTTGAGTGGGAAGAAAACCGGATTCCGGCGGTGGGCAGTTACTTCTCGACCTCCGATGTGGTCGGTGAAGGTGGTGAGCGTCTGATCGTCGGCGGACCTATCGGCCCGAACCAGCAGCGTTTGGCGTTCTTCCGTGGCGATGATCAAAAGGCCAAGAACTCCGGGCAATTTGGTCTGTCGCTGCGCTTCTCGCCGGAGGACTGGAATACCGACTTCGGCTTGTATGCCATCCGTTACCATTCCAAGGATCCGATGGTGTATACCCAGCCATTTGCCACCGGGCCGAATATCCTCACCGGCCAACTCGGCGAGTATGAACTGGCGTATGCCGAGGGTATTAGCGCCTTTGGTGCCAGCTTCAGCACCGCGGTTGGCGATGCCAACGTCGCCGGCGAGGTATCGGTGCGGCGTAATACACCGCTGGTCAGTCTGTCCCAGGTAAACATCGATGGCACCGGCGACAACAACGACCATCCATTGTATGCCGTGGGTAACTCCCTGCATGCGCAGCTTTCGATGCTCTATTCGTTTCCCCGCAATGACTTCTGGGACTCTGCCATGCTGGTCGGAGAGGTGGCCTGGCATCGTCGTACCAGCATCACCAAGAACCCCGAAGCCCTTGATCCAAACAGCGAGCGTGATGCCTTGGGCCTGCGTGTGAGCTTCACGCCAAGCTTCTTCCAGGTGTATCCGGGGGTCGATTTGAAAGTGCCGATCGGCATTGGCTACAGCCCGAAAGGCAAATCGTCGGTGATCACCAAGTTCAACAACGGTGTGGGCGACAAGGGTGGTGATTTCACCATCGGTGTGGAGGCCGACTACCTGCAAGCGTGGAAAGTCGGGGCGAGCTACACCCGTTATATCGGTGGTGCAGACAACTTCCTCGATTCCGGCAACGCCAATACCTTTGGTCAGCCCCTGAAGGACCGTGAATTTATTGCGTTTACCGTACAACGCTCGTTTTAAACCTTTGCGTAATAACAATAACAGACCGAGGTATTTGTCATGATGTTAAAACCTTTGAGTCATCTGCTGTTGACCGGCGCGCTGGTCGGGCTGTCGCTGCCGGGTTGGGCGGTAAGTACCGAAGAAGCGGCGCAACTGGGGTCTACGCTCACGCCACTCGGTGGTGAGCGTGCAGCCAATGCCGACGGCAGTATTCCGGCCTGGGATGGCGGCTTTACCCAGGTGCCCGCCGGGGTCAGCCCGGGACCGCGAATTCAGGATTATTTTGCCGGCGATGCCAAATTGTACTCGGTGACCGCGCAGAATCTGGCCGAGCATGGCGACAAGCTCAGTGAAGGGCAGAAGGCGCTGTTCGCCAAATACCCGGACTACCGCATCGATGTCTATCCGACCCGGCGCACGGCGGCCGCGCCGCAGTGGGTATACGACAACACCCTGAAAAACGCCACCAGCGCCAAGCTGACCAACCAGAACAACACTCTGGAAGGTGCCATTGGTGGTATTCCGTTCCCGATTCCGAAGTCCGGTGCCGAGGTGGTGTGGAATCATCAGTTGAGTTGGCGCGGCGAGGCCTGGAAGAACGATTTCAATGTCTATATCACCACTGCCAATGGTCAGCGCATTCTCTCCAGCGTGATTCAGTCGCAGCGCGAGATGCCGTATTACTTTCAGGATGCCAAGAGCGACTATGACGGCATTTACTGGATGATCAAGCTGGTCAACCTTGGTCCGCCGCTGCGTGTCGGCGAGGCGCTGCTTGGGCGTGAGCCTATGGATTACGCCAACGACAAGCCGCAGTCCTGGGTGTATCTGACCGGTCAACGGCGGGTGCGCAAGCTGCCGGTGTCGTCCTACGACACACCGACGCCGACCAGCTCCGGGGTGGCTAACTTCGATGAGGTATCGGTATTCACCGGCCCGCTGGATCGCTACGACTGGAAGATCGTCGGCAAGCAGGAGATGCTGATCCCCTACAACAGCAACAAGATCCTCCAGCCGAGCAAGGATGAGGCGATTCTCGACGAACGCTTCCTCAACCCCGAGCATATGCGCTGGGAGCTGCATCGCGTTTGGGTGGTGGAAGGCAACCTGGTCTCCGGTAAACGTCACAGCATGCCCAAGCGCCGCCTGTACGTAGACGAAGATACCTGGATGGCGATGCTCGGCGACAGCTGGGATGCCAACGGCCAGCTGTGGCGCACCTACTTGCAACTGCCCTATGCCATGCCGGAACTGCCTGGCCTGGTGCGTGGAATGTTCGCCCAGTACGACCTGTTGACCGGTGCCTGGATGGCGAACAATGTGGTTACCGAAAAACGTGTGCACAACGAAATCGTCAAACCCTTTCCAGACAGCGATTTCAGCCCGGGTGCATTGGTCTCTGAAGGTATCCGTTAATGATTCGCACGGCTTTTTGTCTGGTGCTGGGTCTGCTGTTCGGTAGTCCGTTGTCTGCGACTGAAGCACCGGTGGAGGACTTCCTGCAGCGGCCTGCGATCACGGTCACCGATCCTGAGCGTGCGGTCTTGATCGATGTGACCCGTGCGGGCCAGCGCCTGGTGGCGGTCGGTGCCCATGGTCTGATCATCGTGTCCGATGATGATGGCAGAAGTTGGCACCAGGTTCCGGTGCCGGTAAGCGTGACCCTGACTGCCGTGGACTTTCCCACGCCGAGTCAGGGCTGGGCCGTCGGTCATGCCGGCAGCGTGCTGCACAGCAGTGACGGTGGCGACAGCTGGCACCTGCAACTGGATGGCGAGACCGCTGCGCAACGAGTGCTGGATGCGGTGCCGGCAGAGTCTGCGGAAGACCCGGCACAGCGCCGCCTGCGCCGGGTTGCCGAGCGCTTTGTTCAGGACGGGGCAGACAAGCCGTTGCTGGCCGTGCATTTCAGCGATGCGCGGCACGGCATAGTCGCCGGGGCTTTCGGTCTGATACTGCATACCGCCGACGGTGGCGAGACCTGGCATTCCTGGGTCGATCGTGTCGATAACCCCGAAGGTTATCACTTGTATGCGCTTGCAGGTCAGGGTTCGCGTATCTACATGGCCGGGGAGCAGGGCTCGTTATTCGCTTCGGATGACAATGGCGGAAGCTTTCATCGTCTGCAAACTCCTTACGAGGGTAGCTACTTCGCTCTGCAACCGGGGGGCAATGGCGACCTCTTGCTTGCCGGTTTGCGCGGCAACGCTTGGCGCTTGGCGGATCAGGGGCACCAATGGCAGCGCTTGAACAGCGATGCGCAAGGCACGCTGGTTGCCGCCTACCGATTGGCCGATGGGCAGGATCTGCTGGCTGAACAGAATGGCCGGTTGCTGCAGGTCGATAACCCGGGTGCGCGTCTGCAGCTACTGCCCCAAGCCGCCGGCGTCCCCGTGTCAGCCTTGGCCCAGGCCGGCGATGGCGGCTTGGTGGTGGTCGGTTCGCGCGGAGTGAAACGTTTGGGAGGGTCCGATGATCAGTGATATGCCGCGTGCCGAAAAGCCTGTCAGCCCTGAACAGAGTCTGCGGGATTTCGATCCGAACTCCGGTTCGTTGATCGAGCGCAGCCTGTTCAATCACCGTGGCTGGGTGTTGTTGCTCTGTTTGTTGGTCAGTCTCGGTCTGGGGGTCGCCGCGAGCAGCCGCCTGGGGCTCAACGCCAGCTTCGAGAAGATGATCCCCACCAGTCACCCCTATATTGTCAACTACCTGGATAACCAGGGTGAACTGACCGGGCTTGGCAATGCCCTGCGCATCGCCGTCGAAGCGCCCGGAGAGTCGATCTATGACGCTCACTACCTGGAGTTGCTCGCCAAGCTGAACGACAAGGTTTTCCTGTTGCCCGGCGTCGACCGTCCGTTCATGAAGTCGCTGTGGACGCCGAACATGCGCTGGATGGCGGTAACCGAGGAGGGCGTAGAAGGGGGGCGGGTGATCCCGGATGATTACGACGGTTCGGCTAAGAGTCTGGCCGAGATCCGCCGCAATGCCGCGCGCTCTGGTGAGATAGGCCAGACCATCGCCCTTGATGGTCGTTCCAGTATCATTTATGTGCCACTGCTGGACACAGACCCGCAGACCGGCAAGCCTATCGATTATGCTGCCTTCTCCGCTCAACTGGAAAACCTGCGGAGCGAGTTTCAGGCCGAGGGGCTGAGCATTCATATAACAGGTTTTGCCAAGGTGGTCGGCGACCTGATCGACGGCTTGCAGCAGATCCTTGCGTTCTTCGCCGTCGCTATCCTCATTGCCACGGCCATGCTCTACTGGTTCACCCGTTGCATTCGCAGCACGCTACTGGTGATGGCCTGCTCGCTGGTTGCCGTGGTCTGGCAGCTTGGGTTGGTGGCATGGCTTGGTTTCGAACTGGACCCATACTCGATCCTGGTGCCGTTCCTGGTGCTGGCTATCGGCATGAGCCATGGCGCGCAGAAAATGAACGGCATCATGCAGGATATCGGTCGCGGCATGCACCGCCTGGTGGCGGCACGATTCACCTTTCGCCGTTTGTTCATGGCCGGCCTCACCGCTTTGCTGTGTGATGCGGTCGGCTTCGCTGTGCTGATGATGATCGAGATCCGGGTGATCCAGGATCTGGCGCTGATCGCCAGTATCGGCGTGGCGGTGCTGATCTTCACCAACCTGATCCTGCTGCCGATCCTGCTTAGCTATATCGGCGTCGGTGCCAAGGCTGCCGTGCGCAGTTTGAAGAACGAGGAGGACGCGGAGGACGATAGCAAGCATGCGCTCTGGGCCTTTCTCGATCGGTTCACTCGTCGTGGTTGGGCTGCAGCGACTATTGTCGTCAGTCTGCTGCTGGGAATAGTCGGTTTCCTGGTCAGCTTGCAGTTGCAAGTCGGCGATCTCGACCCCGGCGCACCCGAGTTGCGTGCCGATTCGCGCTATAACCTCGACAACGCCTTTATCGCCCAGCACTACGGTGCCAGTAGCGATGTGTTTGCGGTGATCGTGCGTACCCCGGATGGCGGCTGCTCGGCTTACGATGCACTGATGCGCCTGGATGCGCTGGAGTGGAGGCTGCGCCAGCTACCGGGAGTCGAGTCCACGGCGTCCCTGGCCAGCCTGAACCGCAAGCTGCTGGTGGGGATGAGCGAAGGCAACCTGAAATGGTACGACCTGACACAGAACCAGCTACTGCTCAACTCTGTTACCGGTCGTGCGCCTCGTGAGTTGTTCAACCAGGCCTGCAACACCGTCACCCTGTATGCCTACCTCAGCGACCACAAGGCCACGACCCTTAGCCGTCTGGTCGCTGAGGTGGAATCCTTTGCCGAGGCGAACAATTCGTCGACTGTACGGTTTCTGCTGGCTGCCGGTAATGCGGGGATCGAGGCGGCCACCAATATCGTGGTCAAGCAAGCCAACAGCGACATGCTGTTCTGGGTCTACGGCGCGGTGATCCTGCTCTGCCTGGTGACCTTCCGCTCGATGTTGGCGGTGGTCTGCGTGATCTTGCCGCTGGTGCTGACTTCGATTCTCTGTGAAGCGCTGATGGTCTGGCTGGGGATCGGCGTGAAGGTCGCCACTCTGCCGGTGATCGCGCTTGGTGTCGGTATCGGTGTCGATTATGCGCTCTATGTCATGAGTATCATGCTGGTGCGCCTGAAAGCCGGCGAGAGCCTGTCCCAGGCCTACTACCACGCGCTGTTGTTCACCGGCAAAGTGGTGATGCTGACCGGCGTGACCCTGGCGGTTGGCGTGGCTACCTGGGCGTTCTCGCCGATCAAGTTCCAGGCCGACATGGGCATCCTGCTGGCCTTTATGTTCCTGTGGAATATGGTGGGCGCACTGGTACTGATGCCGGCGCTGGCGCACTTCCTCCTGCCCCATGCGCGTACCTGGCGCTGGGCCTGGAAGGCAGTCCGGCGCGAAGAGCAGGATGCGCAGGCGAGTACTTCAAATGAGGCTGAAATCGCTACTACCCGGACGATCTGATCGGCATGCAGATCTTGAACATGACAGAAAGTGGAGACTCACAATGAACCAGCCATTGCATGACGTGATGCAAGGCTCCAAACAGCGTTCGCGCGCGGGGCTATTGCTGTTGCTCGGCAGCTGCCTGCCGATTCTCGGCGGGGTACTGGTCGCCCCGGTACTGCCGCGGATCGCCGCGCACTTTGCCGGTGGTGCCGATGTCGCCTTGCTGGTGCCCATCGTACTGACCTTGCCTGCACTGATGATTGCCTTGTTTTCGCCGTTTGCCGGTTGGGCTGCCGACCGTCTTGGGCGCAAGCGCCTGCTGGTCATGGCAATGGGTTTGTACGGGATGTGCGGGGCTTTGCCGCTGCTGCTCGATGACCTCATGTTTATTTTGCTGAGCCGGGCAGGGCTGGGCTTGGCCGAGGCGGCGATCATGACCTGTTGCACCACCTTGATCGGTGATTACTACAGTGGCCGTGAGCGGGCTCGGTTATTGTCTTGGCAGACCATCGCCACCTCGCTGTCGGCGTCGGCCTTCTTCATGATCGGCGGCATCCTCGGTGAGAGCGGCTGGCGCACGCCGTTCGCGGTCTATCTGGTGGGGCTGCTGTTCGTGCCGCTGATGTACCTGTTTCTCTGGGAGCCGCTGCATGAAAAAGCTCAGGTGGCTGCGGCCGCGGTTGCCAATAGCGTGCCGAGTAAATTCCCCTGGCGGGCGCTGGCGGTGATCTACCTGTTGACGGTGATCTCGACCCTGGGTTTCTTCGTGATTCCGGTGCAGACCGGTTACTTGCTCGCCGACATCGGTATCGACTCGCCGAAAAGTACCGGTATGGCCATCGGCCTTAGCCATGCGGCGGTATTCGTTGGCGCCCTGAGTTTCCGTTGGCTTAACCGTAACGGCCCCGGGTTTTTGCTGGCAGCGGCTTTCCTTACCTCCGGTATTGGCTTGGTACTGTTGGCCGGCGCCCATGACTACCGCACCGTGGTAATCGCCGTGGTGATTAACGGCCTGGGTTGCGGACTGATGCTGCCGACGGTGGTCAACTGGGCACTGTCGACCCTCAGCTTCGAGCACCGTGGTCGTGGTACCGGTGGTTTTACCGCCAGTTTCTTCGGCGGCCAGTTTGCCAGCCCGCTGTTGGTCATGGCGGCGGTCGGTCTGGTGGGCAGTCGTGCCGGGGCGGTCGAGCTGATCGGCTACGGCTTGGTACTGGCTGCGGCATTCAGCTTGATAGCGCCGTGTCTGGCTGGTTTTCGCCTGCGCGATCCAATCCAAAGCGCTGGCGATATGCCGTTGCATTAATCCCTATTGTGGCAGCCACCCCAAGGTCCAGCAGCCCTGGGGGTTAGGCCCTGTATGCCCTGATTTTTGTCAAGAGGACTTCATCATGAAGCTCGCTACCCTCAACGACGGTAGCCGGGACGGCCGGCTGGTGCTGGTCTCGCGGGATCTACTGCACGCTGTTGATGCAACTGCGCAGGCCGAAACCCTGCTGCAGGCGTTGGAAAATTGGACCCAGGTAGCACCCGCGTTGCAGCGCTTGAGCGAGGCTTTGAACCGGGGGGAGGCGGCAGGCAGTTTTCCCTTTGACCCGGTGCAGGCCGCTGCTCCCCTGCCGCGCGCGCCGCAGTGGTGCGATGGTTCTGCCTTTCTCAATCATGGGCATCTGATCCAGCGCGCCTTCAATCTGCCGGCGCAGGCAGAGGAACATATTCCGCTGATGTATCAGGGGGCCTCCGACGACTTTCTCGGCCCCTGCGCCGACGTGGTGTTGCCCAGCGAGGCGCATGGTATCGACTTCGAAGGCGAGTTCGCGGTGGTCGTCGACGAGGTGCCAATGGGCTGCCGGGCCAGTGAGGCTCTGCAATACGTACGTCTGGTCATGCTGGTCAATGACTTCAGCCTGCGGGGCTTTATCCAGCGCGAAATCAAGGCCGGCTTCGGCTTCTTCCAGGCCAAGCCCTCGTCGAGTTTCTCCCCGGTGGCGCTGACCCCGGATGAACTGGGCAGCGCCTGGCGCGATGGCCGGGTGTGCCTGCCCTTGCAGGTGAGCTGGAACGCTGAACGGTTCGGTCAGCCCAATGGGGCCGAGATGAGTTTCAGCTTCGCCGAATTGATCGCCCACGCCGCCCTGACCCGGCGATTACGTGCCGGCACCATCATCGGTTCCGGTACCGTCTCGAATATCGACCGCGAGGCGGGCTCGGCCTGTATTTCCGAGCGACGGGCAATCGAAATGATCGACTACGGTGAGGCACGTACCGGTTTTATGCGTTTTGGCGATCGTGTGCGAATCGAGGCCTTGAACGAGCAAGGCGAAAGCCTGTTCGGCGCCATCGACCAACGGATTGTTGCCCAGGAGGGCTGTTATGCGTAGTCCCAAACGTCGTCTGGTCGATCTGTCGGTCACCCTGGATAACAATCCGCACACCGATCCGCCTCCATTGCTGCCAAAAATCGATTATGTCGATCACCAGAGCGGCGCTCCTGAGCTATTGGCTATGTTTCCGGGCCTGCGGCTGGAGGATTTGCCCGGCAACGAAGCCTGGGCTGCGGAGCGGCTGCAGATAACCACCCACAGCGGCACGCACATGGATGCGCCTTGGCATTACGCCTCGACCACCGATGGCGGCACGCCGGCCTTCGGCATCGATGAGTTGCCGCTGGACTGGTGCTTGCAGCCGGGGGTGAAACTGGACTTTCGCCACTTGCCGGATGGACATGTGGTCAGCGCTGTCGAGGTCGAAGCAGAGTTGGCCCGCATCGGCCATCAACTGCAGCCGTTGGACATCGTGCTGGTCAACACCCGCGCCGGGGCGATCTTCGGCCAGCCGGGCTACCTGGACGCTGGCATCGGCATGGGGCGTGAAGCCACCCTGTATCTGCTCGAACGCGGAGTGCGAGTGGTCGGTACCGACGCCTGGAGCTGGGATGCCCCCTTCAAGTTCACCCGCGAGCGCTTCGCCGCCAGCGGCGATGCCTCGATTGTCTGGGAGGGGCATAAGGCCGGCCGCGACATCGGCTACGGCCAGATGGAGAAACTGGCGAATCTGGAGAGCCTGCCGGCCCATGGCTTTCAAGTGTCCTGTTTCCCCTACAAGATCAAACACGCCTCGGCCGGTTTCGTTCGCGCCGTGGCGATTTTCGAGGAGTAGCCCATCTGCTACTCCGGTTTTTGAGATTGCATAGGAGGGACAGGGGTTGCAGAAAATGGATTTCGTCTCTGGCCGGAGCGCTTGAATATCGATGTCATGCCTTGCTGCGGGTACTGCTTCTGGAAAAAGGAAGCGCCTGTATTGGGTAACCACCTGGTCAATAAAACCAATTAAGGGGTGTGACAATGAAAAAAGGTGTAATGAGACCCGGACACGTGCAGATCCGCGTGCTGGATATAGAGGAAGCGCTGGCCCACTACCGCGATCTGCTCGGGCTGATCGAGATCGATCGCGACGACCAGGGCCGGGTGTATCTGAAGGGCTGGACCGAGGTGGACAAGTTCTCCGTGGTGCTGCGCGAGGCGGACAGCGCGGGCATGGACTTCATGGGCTTCAAGGTGCTCAGCGAGGCGGTGCTGGAATCCCTGCGCGGTGAGCTGGCCGAGTTCGGCTGCGAGATCGAGGATATCGCTGCCGGCGAGCTTAACGGCTGTGGTCGCCGCGTACGCTTCCAGGCACCGAGCGGACACTTCTTCGAGCTCTACGCGACCAAGGAGCAGACCGGCAAGTGGGGGCTCACCGAGCGCAACCCGGAGGCCTGGCCGCGCGATCTGAAGGGTATGAAAGCAACCCGTTTCGACCACTGTCTGCTGTATGGCACCCATCTGGATAAAACCTGGGAACTGTTCCGCGACGTACTTGGTTTCGACATGGCGGAGCAGGTACTGACCCCTGATGGCACCCGCGTGGCACAGTTCCTCACCGCCAGCATGAAGGCGCACGATATCGCCTTTATCGACCATGCCGAGCCGGGCAAATTTCACCACGCCTCGTTCTTCCTCGAGACCTGGGAGGATGTTCTGCGCGCCGCTGACTTGATCTCGATGACCGATACCTCCATCGATATCGGCCCCACGCGTCACGGCCTGACCCACGGCAAGACCATCTACTTCTTCGACCCGTCGGGTAACCGCAATGAAGTGTTCTGTGGCGGTGACTACCACTATCCGGATCACCCTCCGGTGACCTGGGATGCAGATCAGCTGGGCAAGGCGATCTTCTACCACGACCGGGTACTCAACGAGCGTTTCCTCAGCGTATTGACCTGATCGTCAGGATTCCGCTTCGCTTCGATTTCAGACCCTTCCCATTGGCCTCCCTCACCGGAGGCCTTTATGTACAGGATGTACGGTATGCCGCGGGCGCATGGATGCGCAGGAGCGGCGATGTACAGGAGGTACGGTATCCGCTTTTTAAAACCGACCTGACGGTAGCTGCAACCAGGGGATAAAGGATAGCGCTGGTTGGATAGTGGCCTGTTCCGCGCCGCCCTAATCTGAATAAAAAGAAGGAGGGCACCCCATGCATCAAGATCTGATTACCAAGCTGAACAGCATGATGGAAGAGGATAAAGAGCAAGGTCTTTATCGCTGCCGTCGTGAGATGTTTACCGATGAAGAGCTGTTCGAACTGGAGATGAAACACATCTTCGAGGGCAACTGGATCTTCCTGGCCCATGAGAGCCAGATCCCCAACAAGAACGACTACTTCACCGGCTTCATCGGCCGTCAGCCGATCTTCATCTCGCGCAACAAAGAGGGCGAGCTGAACTGCTACATCAACGCCTGCAGCCACCGCGGCGCGGTGCTGTGCCGCAAGAAGAAGGGAAACAAGGCGGTGCATACCTGCCCCTTCCACGGCTGGAGCTTCAACAACGACGGCAAGCTGGTCAAGGTGAAGGATCCTGAAGAGGCCGGTTATCCGGAATCGTTCAACTGCAACGGCTCCCACGATCTGAAGAAGGTCGCACGTTTCGAATCCTATCGCGGCTTCCTGTTCGGCAGCCTGAATGCCGACGTCAAACCGCTGAAAGAGCACCTGGGCGAAGCAGCCAAGATCATCGACATGATCGTCGACCAGTCGCCGGAAGGTCTTGAAGTACTGCGTGGCTCCTCTACCTACACCTACGACGGCAACTGGAAGGTGCAGGCGGAAAACGGTGCTGACGGCTACCACGTCTCCGCCACCCATTGGAACTATGTTGCCACCACCGGTCGGCGCAAGGCAGGCATGTCTGTCGATGACGTCAAGGCGATGGATGCCTCCACCTGGAACAAGCAGAAGGGCGGCTTCTACGCCTTCGAACAGGGCCACATTCTGCTCTGGATGCGCTGGCCCAACCCGCAGGATCGCCCGCTCTACGAGCGTCGTGACGAGCTGGTTGAGCGGTATGGCGAAGCGCGCGCCGACTGGATGATCGGCAACCTGCGCAACCTCTGCCTCTACCCGAACGTGTTCCTGATGGACCAGTTCAGCTCACAGATCCGCATGTGGCGACCGATCTCCGTCGACAAGACCGAGGTCACCATCTACTGCATCGCACCCAAGGGCGAGAGCGCCGAAGCCCGTGCCCACCGCATTCGTCAGTACGAGGATTTCTTCAACGCCTCGGGTATGGCAACGCCAGACGATCTGGAGGAGTTTCGCGCCTGCCAGGAGGGGTTCAAGGCCAGCTCGCTGCCGTGGAATGACATGTGTCGCGGGGCCGAGCACTGGATCGAGGGCCCGGACGAAGACGCCAAGGCACTGGGTATCAAGCCGGTACTCAGCGGTGCCAAGTCCGAGGACGAGGGTCTGTACACCGTTCAGCACCGCTACTGGACCCAAACGCTGACCGACGCGGTTAACAAAGAGCAGGAAGAGGCATAAGGAGACCGAGATGAGCATTGCATGCGACGCTATTACATACGAAGAGATGCGCAACTTTCTTTACTCCGAAAGCCGAGCGCTGGACGACAAGCAGTGGGATGCCTGGCTTGCCCATTACGACAAGGAGGCCGAGTTCTGGGTGCCAAGCTGGGATGACGATGGCGAGCTGACCACCGATCCGCAGAGCGAGATCTCGTTGATCTACTACGCCCGGCGCGATGGCCTGGAGGACCGGGTGTTCCGCATCAAGACCGAACGCTCCAGCGCCTCCAGTCTGCCGGAGCCGCGTACTCAGCATATGATCGGCAACATTGAACTGCTGACCTCATCCGCGCACGATGCCGAGGTGCGTTACAGCTGGCTGACCAACAGCTATCGCTACAAGACCACCGATACCTACTACGGCAGCGGGTTTCTGACCCTGGTCCGTGGCGACGATGGCGCGCTGAAGATCAAACGCAAAAAGGTGGTGATCAAGAACGACTGCATCCACCACGTGGTCGACGTCTATCACCTCTGATCCAACGCAACCCGATAATAACGAGCCCCCTTGAGGCGCCACCTGGCCGGCGCTTCAAAGGGGGCCGAAGAGGTAGTTCTCATGCATAAAGTAGCGCTCAACTTCGAAGATGGTGTAACCCGGTTCATTCAAACCCTGCCCGGCGAGTCGGTAGCCGATGCCGCCTACCGCTCGGGGCTCAATATTCCGATGGATTGCCGCGATGGCGCCTGCGGTACCTGCAAGTGCCACTGCGAATCGGGTGAATTCGAGATGGACGGCTATATCGACGATGCGCTGTCCGATCACGAGGCGGAGCAGCGCTACGTGCTGACCTGCTGCATGGTGCCGGAGTCGGATTGCGTGGTCAGCGTTCCCGCCTCGTCGGAGATCTGCGTGCGCAGCCAGCAGGCCGACGTGCACGGTGAACTCACCGAGATCAACCGCCTGTCGCTGTCGACGCTGAGCTTCACCGTGGCCGGCGACCAGGTCCGCGCGCTGCATTTCCTGCCCGGCCAGTATGTCAACGTTCAGGTGCCGGGCAGCGACCAGACGCGGGCCTACTCGTTCAGCTCCATGGTCAGAGAGCAGGATGAATCGGTCTCCTTCCTGATCCGGGTCGTCCCCGGCGGTCTGATGAGCGGCTTCATGGCCGAGCAGGCCAAGGTGGGTGACAGGCTGACGCTGCGCGGTCCGTTCGGCTCCTTCTACCTGCGCGATATCAAGCGTCCGGTGCTGATGCTGGCCGGCGGTACAGGACTTGCCCCCTTCCTGGCGATGCTGGACAAAATTAAAACCAGCGGCAGCGAACACCCGGTACACCTGATCTACGGCGTGACCCACGATTTCGACCTGGTCGAGCTGGAGAAGCTGGAAGCCTTCGCCGCCGAGATCGACAACTTCAGCTTCAGCGCCTGCGTGGCGTCGCCCGACAGTGACTGGCCGCGCAAAGGCTATGTTACCGACCATATCGAACCGGCCCATCTGAACGGGGGCGAGGTGGATATCTACCTCTGCGGGCCGCCGCCGATGGTAGAGGCGGTCAACGGTTTCATCGAAGCCAAGGGCATACAGCCGGTCAGTTTCCACTACGAGAAGTTTGCGGCAAGCCACTGAGGAGTGACCGGCTATGAGAGCAGCACGATTTGAAAACAGGGTGGCGGTGATCACCGGTGCGGCCCAGGGTATCGGCCGGGCGGTCGCGCTGCAGATGGCGGCCGAGGGCGCCGAGCTGGTGCTGGTCGACCGCTCCGAGATCGTCCACGAGGTGGCGCAGGAGGCGGAGGCCGCCGGCGCCGCGGCCGTGCATGTAGAAACCGCGGATCTGGAGCAGTACCCGGACTGCTGCCGCGCCATCGATGGCGCCATCAGCCGCTTCGGCCGCATCGATATCCTGGTCAATAATGTGGGTGGCACCATCTGGGCCAAGCCCTATGAGGCCTACGAAGAGGAGCAGATCGAGGCCGAGGTAAGACGCTCGCTGTTCCCCACGCTCTGGTGCTGTCACGCCGTGCTCAAGCCGATGCAGGCGCAGGGCAGCGGCGCGATCATCAACGTATCGTCGATCGCCACCCGCGGCCTGAACCGTGTGCCCTATGCCGCTGCAAAGGGTGGGGTCAACGCGATGACCGTGTGCATGGCGTTCGAAAACGCCCAGCACGGCATCCGCGTCAACGCCGTGGCGCCGGGTGGCACCGATGTCGGTGAGCGGCGGATCCCGCGCAACAGTGCACAGCAGTCGGCGCAGGAGAAGGTCTGGTACCAGCAGATCGTCGACCAGACCATCGACTCGACCTTCATGAAGCGCTACAGCACACCGGAAGAGCAGGCCAACGCGATCCTGTTCCTGGCCTCGGATGAGGCGTCCTATATAACCGGCACGGTGTTGCCGGTGGGTGGTGGCGATCTGGGTTGATCCCGCGCAATCGATTGGGGGGCGTGAGTCCCCTTTGTTATGTACAGGATGTACGGTCCCTGACTTTTGCTCCTGCAAAGTCAGGATTTCCGTGGGGCGGCCTTCCGCCATCCAAGGCGGTCATGCCGCGGGCGCAGGGATGCGCAGGAGCGGCGATATTTAGGATGTATCTCAGAAAAATCCACTGGAAAACATCAAAACTTCAATCTTGACGCCTAGGGAAAACCCCTATACTGTTGGTCGCTGCATCGCCTTACCAGGCGGTCGAGCAGTACACGATCGGCGTATCCCTGCCGGTACAATAACAACAACAGGAAACCAAGGCTGTGATCCAGCCGCGGTCGAAGGTACTTCGTTATGATGCTCAATCTCTGCGCTTCAGCCACGCTTTCGGCGTGCTCTCCTCTACAGCCGGTTGTCTCCGGCGACATACAACGCTCCCGAACTGAACGATCGCTGCGACGCTAACCCGTCCGCCTCAAGTTCATTCAACTTTTCATCGGTACGTCCTGCTTCAGGCGGCTTGATGGCTGCCGCTCGGGACCGGGAGCGATCATATGCAAAATTCAGTAACGCTAGGCTCAGTTACTTCTGAGACTGTTCCTCTCGATTCGGTTACTCTCCAGGATAAGTGGGAAAAAACCTACGGTCGGGTCTATATCACCGGCAGCCAGGCGCTGGCGCGTCTGCCGATGCTGCAGGCCGAGCGCGATCGCGCCGCCGGGCTCAACACCGCCGGCTTTATCTCCGGTTACCGCGGCTCGCCGCTGGGCGGCTTCGACAAGACCCTGTGGCAGGTGCGTGACTACCTCAAGAAGTACAACATCACCTTCCAACCCGGTGTGAACGAAGACCTGGGCGCCACCGCGGTCTGGGGTTCGCAGCAGGTCAATGTGTTTGAAGGTGCGAGATACGACGGCGTGTTCGGCCTCTGGTACGGCAAGGGCCCGGGTGTGGACCGTACCGGCGACGTGTTCAAGCACGCCAACGCCTTCGGTACCTCGCCCTATGGCGGTGTCCTGGCCGTGGCCGGTGACGATCACGCCTGCAAATCCTCCACCCTGCCGCACCAGAGCGACTACGCCTTTGCCGATGCGATGATGCCGGTGCTCTATCCCTCCGGCATCCAGGAGATGCTCGATCTCGGCCTGTACGGCTGGGCCATGTCCCGCTTCAGCGGCTGCTGGGTCGGCTTCAAGGCGCTGGCCGAGGTGATGGACTCGGCGATCTCGGCCAACCTGGATCAGGACCGGTTGGAGATTATCTATCCCACCGATTTCGAGCTGCCCGCCGATGGCCTCAATGCACGCTGGCCGGACCGGCCGCTACAGCAGGAGGCGCGGCTGCTCAACTACAAGCTGGCCGCCGCCCAGGCGTTCTGCCGCGCCAACCGCCTCGACCGTATCGTGATCCAGCCGCAACAGCCGCGTCTGGGCATCGTCACCACCGGCAAGTCCTATCTGGACGTGCTGCAGGCGCTGGAGGATTTGGGTATCAGCCACGAGCTGGCGGCGTCGCTGGGGATCGGCCTGTACAAGGTGGCGATGACCTGGCCGCTGGAGCCGGAGGGGATCCGTGAGTTCGCCCAGGGCCTCGATGAGATCCTTGTGATCGAGGAGAAACGCGGCCTGATCGAGGATCAGCTGAAGACGCAGCTGTACAGCTGGCAGGACGACCGGCGTCCGCGCGTGGTCGGCAAGCGCGACGAGCGCTTCGCTGAACTGGTCACCCCACTGTCGGAGCTGACCCCGGCGATGATCGCCCGGGCCATCGCGTCGCGCATTCAGGGGTTCTATACCAGCGAGCAGATGCAGCAGCGCCTGGCCTTCCTCAATGATAAGGAGGCGGAGCTGGCGCAGCCGCGGGCACTGCTGGAGCGCACCCCGCACTTCTGCTCCGGCTGTCCGCACAACACCTCGACCACGGTGCCGGAGGGCAGCCGCGCCCTGGGCGGCATCGGCTGTCACTATATGGCGACCTGGATGGATCGCGGCACCGATACCTTCACCCAGATGGGCGGGGAGGGCGCCACCTGGATCGGCCAGGCCCCCTTTACCGACAACAAGCACGTGTTTCAGAACCTGGGTGACGGTACCTACTTCCACTCCGGTCTGCTGGCGATCCGCGCTTCGGTGGCGGCGGGCGTCAACATCACCTACAAGATCCTCTACAACGATGCGGTAGCGATGACCGGCGGTCAGCCGATCGACGGTACCCTGACCGTGCAGCAGATCACCCACCAGCTCTACGGTGAGGGGGTACGCCGTATAGCGCTGGTTAGCGACGAGCCGGACAAGTATCCAAGCCGAGCCGACTTCGCCGACGGTGTCACCTTCCACCACCGCGATGACCTGGCCGCGGTGCAGATGGAGCTGCGCGAGATCCCCGGTTGTACCGCGATGATCTACGACCAGACCTGCGCCGCCGAGAAGCGCCGTCGCCGCAAGCGCGGCAAAATGAGCGATCCCGAGCAGCGCGTGGTGATCAACGCCGAGGTGTGCGAGGGCTGCGGTGACTGCGGCGTGCAGTCCAACTGCCTGTCGCTGCTGCCGGAGGAGACCGAGCGCGGCCGCAAGCGCAGCATCGATCAGTCCGCCTGTAACAAGGACTTCAGCTGCGTGCGCGGCTTCTGCCCCAGCTTCGTCACCGTCAAGGGCGGCCGGTTGCGCAAGCCGGAGCTGGTCGGCAACAACGCCAGCTTCCCGGAGCTGCCGGAGCCGAAACTGCCGCAGATCGAACAGCCTTACAACATCCTGCTGACCGGTGTCGGCGGTACCGGTGTGGTCACCGTCAGCGCCCTGCTGGGCATGGCGGCACACCTGGAGGGCAAAGGCGCCGGAGTGCTGGACCAGATCGGTCTGGCGCAGAAGTTTGGCGCGGTGATGAGCCATATCCGCATCGCCCCGAGCCAGGAGCAGATCCACACCGTGCGTATCCCGGCCGGCGAGACCGACCTGATGATCGGCTTCGACCTGATGGTAGGCGCCAGTGAAGAGGCGCTGGGCAAGCTGGAGCGCCAGCGCAGCCGCGTGGTGGTGAACAACCACGAGAGCATGCCGGCGGCGTTCACCCGCGACCCGGACCTGCAGGTGCCCACCCAGCAGATGCAGCAGGTGATCTGCGATACCGCGGTGGTCGGCGGCAGCTACTGCCTCGACGCCACCCGCCTGGCCACCAAGCTGCTCGGCGATGGCATGGTGGTGAACCTGTTCTGCATCGGTTACGCCTGGCAGCGCGGGTTGATCCCGCTCACTCGCCCGTCGATCGAACGCGCCATCGAGCTCAACGGCGCCTCGGTCGCGGCCAACAAGCAGGCGTTCCTCTGGGGCCGCCGTGCCGCCTTCGACCTGACCCGGGTGGAAACCCTGGTCAACCCGGACGCCAGCGTGCAGGCGTTGAAGCTGCTGCCCAGCCTCAACCAGCTGATCGAGCGCGAGATGCAGCATCTGCGTGAGTACCAGAACGAGGCGCTGGCGCAGCGCTATCTCGATCTGGTCAATCAGGTACGCCAGGCCGAGCAGTCGCTGGGTAAGGGCAGCCGTCTGAGCCGTGCCGTGGCCGAGAACTACAGCAAGGTGCTGGCCTACAAGGATGAGTACGAGGTCGCGCGTCAGCTCGCCTCCGACAGCTTCCGTCAGCAACTGGCCGAGCAGTTCGAGGGCGAGTTCGAGCTGGAGTTCAACCTGGCGCCGCCGCTGATCTCCCGAGTCGACCCGGCGACCGGCCGGCCGCGCAAACGCAAGTTCTCCGGTCGCCGCATGCTGCCGCTGTTCCGCCTGCTGGCCGGGCTGCGTGGCCTGCGCGGCACGGTGCTGGATCCCTTCACCTACAGCGCCGACCGCCGCCTGGAGCTGCGCCTGATCGCCGAGTACGAGGCCGATCTCCAGCTGATCCTGACCCAGCTCAGCGCTGCAAACTACGACGCCGCCTGTGAGCTGGCGCAACTGCCCGCCGCCATCCGCGGTTACGGCCCGGTGAAAGAGAAGGCTTACGACAAAGCCCAGGCGCAGCGTGTCGAGTTGCTCACACGACTGAACAGCGGCACCGATGCCGGTCGGAGCAGCGATCCCTACGTGCAGCTGCATGAGGTGAGCGCATGAACGCTCCTATCAACAGCACTATCAATCAACCCCTGACCGATACCAACGAACAGAATAAAGAGCCAATGAACATGTCCGTATTCAGCCACCCGGAATTCGATAACCACGAACAGCTGACCTTCTTCAGTGACGATAAGAGCGGCCTGAAGGCGATCATCGCCGTGCACAACACCAACCTGGGCCCGGCGCTGGGCGGCTGCCGCATGTGGCACTACGCCAGTGACGAGGAGGCATTGCGCGACGTGCTGCGCCTGTCCCGCGGTATGACCTACAAGTCCGCGCTGGCCAACCTTAAGCTCGGTGGCGGCAAGTCGGTGATCATCGGCGATCCGCGCCGGCACAAGTCAGAGGCGCTGCTGGAGATGATGGGGCGCTGCCTGGAGCGTACCGGCGGACAGTACATCGCCGCCGAGGATTCCGGCACCAGCGTGCCCGACCTGCAGGTGATGAGCCGCTTTACCGACAACGTGGCCGGTATCACCGAGCGCACCGGCATCGACGGTCTGCCCTGCAACGGCGATCCGTCGCCGGCCACCGCCTACGGCTGTTTTGTCGGCCTGAAGGCGGCGGTCAAGCACCAGCTCGGCCGTGATGACCTGACCGGTCTCAAGGTCGCGATCCAGGGTGTCGGTAACGTCGGTTACCGCCTGGCCAAGCACCTGCGCCAGGCCGGTGTCGAGCTGTACGTCACCGATATCCACGAGGAGCAGGTGCGCCTGGCGGTGACCGAGCTGGACGCCACCGCAGTCGCGCAGGAGGAGATCCTGGGGCTGGACGTGGATGTGCTGGCGCCCTGCGCCCTGGGTGCGGTGCTGAACGATTTCAGCATCCCGCAGATCAAGGCGAAAGTGATCGCCGGTGCCGCCAACAACCAGCTGGCACTGGCCAAGCATGACCAGTTGCTGCGCCAGCGCGGCATCCTCTACGCGCCGGATTATGTGATCAATGCCGGTGGCATCATCGATATCTACTACGAGCGCGTTGGCCATGAGCACACCCCTCATGATTACAAACAGGTGCGCGCCCATATCGACACCATCGCCGACACACTGCAGGAGATCTTCCGCCGTGCCGACGACAGCGGCCGTCCCACCGGTGAGATCGCCAATGAACTGGCCGAAGAACGTTTTATGAACAAGTAACACCCCGCCGCCCGCGGCCCGGTTTATACATCGGTCGCGGGCGGTAGCTCTCTCGAAACTGTCTATATCGCCGCGACTGCGTATGCGCCCGCGGCATGATGTAGGCAGCCCCGCGGTAATCCTGTCACTGCAGGAGCACGCGACAGGGACCGTACTTCCTGTACATAAAAATAAGATGGAGACGTATAGATGACTGAGTTGACTCAGAATCCAACCGCGGGATCCGCGGCAACCGACGCCAGTTCCGGTGCGAAAGCGGCCCATCCACTGTGGTCGTCGCGGCTGGCGTTTATCCTCGCCGCCAGCGGTTCCGCGGTGGGCTTGGGCAATATCTGGAAGTTCCCCTACATCACCGGCGAGAACGGCGGCGGCGCCTTCGTGCTGGTCTACCTGGTCTGTATCGCGCTGATCGGTATCCCGATCATGATGGCCGAGGTGGCGATCGGCCGCCGCGGCGGTCGCAGTCCGATCAACAGCATGCGTCAGTTGGCGCAGCGGGATGGCCTGTCCAAACGCTGGGCCTGGATCGGCGGTATGGGGATGCTCTCCTCCTATCTGATTCTGTCGTTCTACTCCGTTATCGGCGGCTGGGCGCTGGCCTATGTCGGCAAGTCCGCCGGAGGCCTGTTTGTCGGCGCCACTACTGAGCAGATCGGTGCCCAGTTCGGCGCGCTGTTATCCGACCCCTATAGCCTGCTGCTCTGGCATTCGGTGTTCATGGCGCTGGTGATCATGATCGTGGCGCGCGGTGTGACCTCCGGCATGGAGAAGGCGATTAACATCCTGATGCCGCTGCTGTTTCTGCTGCTGCTGGTGATGGTGGGCTATGCCCTGAGTACCGACCGCTTCGCCGACGGCATCAGTTTCCTGTTCACGCCGGACTTCTCCAAACTCAGCACCGAAGGGGTGCTGACCGCGCTGGGCCACGCCTTCTTCACCCTGAGCCTGGGTATGGGGGTGATGATGGCCTACGGCTCCTACCTGCCCAAGCATGTTTCGATCGCGAAAACCGCGGTCACCGTGTCCGTGGTCGACACCGTCGTCGCGCTGCTGGCGGGGCTGGCGATCTTCCCCATCGTGTTCACCAGTGGCCTGGAGCCGGGTGCCGGGCCGGGACTGATCTTCAACACCCTGCCGATCGCCTTCGGCCAGATGCCGGGCGGTGTGCTGTTCGGTTCCCTGTTCTTCATCCTGCTGGTGGTTGCTGCCGTCACCTCGGCGATCTCTCTGCTGGAGCCGGTGGTGGAGTGGTTCGAGGAGCAGAAGGGCTACAGCCGCCTGCGCTGCACGCTGATCGGCGGTATCAGTATCTGGGCGCTGGGTATCCTGACCATCCTGTCGCTGAACGAATGGTCCGGCTTCCACCCGCTGGGCTTCATCGACCGCTTCGAAGGCAAGACCATCTTCGATCTGTTCGACTATGCCACCGCAAACCTGATGATGCCGCTGGGCGGTTTCTTCATCGCCCTGTTCCTCGGTTGGTTCATGTCCAGACAGGCGGCGGAGAACGAGCTCTCCTTCGGTAACCCGCTGGCGTTCAAGTTGTTTATGTTCGTACTGCGCTTCATCACCCCGGCCGCCGTGCTGATGGTGTTTGTGTATAACCTGCTCTGAGGCGCTAAGCGCTATTCCCTGGCCGGCTCCTATCGAGGCCGTATTTTGGGGGACCAGTGTCCCCCCTTTTTTCGGATATGACAGGCTATCGGTGTTCTATTCGCGACACCTGGCGATACCGATTTGGTTCGGGGTATTTCTCGCTTTCGGGTTTTTATAATCCCAGTTTTGCCTTTGCCTGTGTCTCGGAAGGTGTTTCACCGAACAGTTTTTTATATTCTGTTGAAAAACGTCCTAGATGATTAAATCCCCAGTTCAAAGCCAGGGTTGAAATGCTTTCGTGTCCACAATATTTAATAATGTCATCCCTGACGCCCTCCAGTCTGACCCTTTTAAGATAAGCGGTTGGAGGTTCACCAAAATGACTCTTGAAATCCGAGTATAGTTTGTTTCTGGAAACGCCGGAAATCCATTCTATATCCTCAATATGGATATCGTTTTTGGCATTGCTACGGATGTAGTCGATGGTCTTGATAATATAGGCCGGCAGTTTTCGCTTGAACGCATCCCTGATCGCATCGGAATAGTTATGGGGTTGTGAGGTCAGGATGCCTTTTATCAGCGCCTTTTCTATATCGCGAATAAAGGGAGCATAGTTGTACAGGCTGTCCGACTTGGACAGCTCCTCCTCAACCAGCCGCACGGTGCGCCACCAGGCACTGGATGCACCCACGTTGGCATCCATTTTTGGATCGAAAATCAAAGGGTTGGTGATCGGTTTTCCGATCAGAGACTCCAGCGTCAGCTCCATCTCCTGGCGCGAAATCCGCACCAGGGTCTTGCGGCAGTTGCCACTGATGTTGAGTTCGCAGGGCTTGGATGGCGAGATGATGACGCCGCTGGTGATGTTGGACTGGGTATTCTGCTCTGATGTGGAAAGCTCCTGAAAACCGCTCAACGGAAGGCTGATGCTGTAGCTGTTTTCAAGGTCCTCGATATTGACCGTGACGTCGGTGCCGTACTCGATATAGCCGATCGCCGTCGTGGTGGAGTTTAAGACGTTGCCCACATGGCGGAAATGCATCTTGCGGGCATTATGAACCTTCAGATCGTGCGGTCCACATATATTGGACATCCAGGAGACCGCACTCTCGGTATCTTGAATATCCGCCGATATTTTCTTTGAGGCATCGCCTTCAAAGAGATTCGTATTTTCCAGCATAGTAAAACCGAATGGCTTCAGCCCCGAGTCGATTATAGTTTTAAGTTGTTGTTCTAGTAATGTTTTATGTTTTCGTACACATAAGGGCATAGATCAAGCTAGCACGCTCTATTGAACTGGTCAATCTAGCCGTTTTGGTTGAATTAAAAGCCACAATATTTGTGTATTTAATGAATCCTGTTCATGGCCTGTTCTGCACGCTGAACCCTCGGTGTGAAAAACAGGATAACGCTTGTAAAAAATCGGGATAGGCGACCCCGCGGGTGCTTTGGTCTCATAAAGCCATACATCCACCGGCGGGGCTTGGGGCTCCGTCAATAACCGGAGGTCATCGCCATGACAACAAATACAGAGATGCTGGAGATCTGGAGGGAGAAGATCGAGTCTGCTCTCGATTTCCGTCCGGACGACAAGGTCTACAAGGTCGCGCGTGAGGTGTTCACCGATCGTGAACTGTTCGATCTCGAGATGGAACTGATCTTCGAGAACACCTGGATCTACGCCTGTCACGAGAGCCAGATCGCCAATCCGAACGACTTTTTCACCATGCAGGCTGGCCGCCAGCCGATGATCATCACCCGCGATTCCAAGGGTGAGCTCAACGCGCTGCTAAATGCCTGCCAGCACCGCGGCGCCACCCTGACCCGGGTGTGCAAAGGTAACCAGTCCACCTTTACCTGCCCGTTCCACGCCTGGTGCTACAAGTCCGATGGCAAGCTGGTCAAGGTCAAGGCGCCGGATGAGTATCCGCAGGATTTCGACAAGTCCACCCGTGGCCTGCGTAAGGCGCTGGTCAGCAGCTACAAGGGCTTCGTGTTCATCAACCTGAATATCCAGTGCCAGCAGTCGCTGGAGGAGTTCCTCGGGGATGCCCGGATCGCCTTCGACATGATGGCGGCGCAGTCACCCACCGGCGAGCTCGAGGTGCTGCCAGGTTCCTCCAGCTACACCTTCGATGGCAACTGGAAGCTGCAGAACGAAAACGGTCTCGACGGTTACCACGTCAGCACCGTGCACTACAACTATGTGGCCACCGTGCAGCAGCGTCAGCAGCAAAATGCAGCGAAAGAGGGCGGTGCCTCCAAGACCCTGGACTACAGCAAGCTCGGTGCCGGCGACAAGGAGACCGACGATGGCTGGTTCGCGTTCAAGAACGGTCACACCATCCTGTTCAGCGATATGCCGAACCCGGAGGTGCGCCCCGGCTATGCCAGCGTGATGCCGCGCCTGGTCGAGGAGTACGGTCAGACCCGCGCCGAGTGGATGATGCACCGCCTGCGCAACCTGAACATCTACCCCAGCCTGTTCTTCATGGATCAGATCAGCTCCCAGCTGCGCGTGGTGCGCCCGGTGGCCTGGAACAAGACCGAGATCCACAGCTTCTGCCTGGGCGTGAAGGGCGAGTCCGACGCCGACCGGGAAAACCGCATCCGCCAGTTCGAGGACTTCTTCAACGTCTCCGGCATGGGCACCCCCGATGACCTGGTCGAGTTCCGCGAAGCGCAGAAGGGCTTCGAGGGGCGTGCCGAGCGCTGGAACGATATCTCCCGCGGTTGCGAGCACTGGGCCACAGGCCCCACCGCCAATACCGAGGCGCTGGATATCCAGCCGGTGCTGACCGGTACCGAGTTCACCCAGGAGGGACTGTACGTGAACCAGCATTCGACCTGGCAGCGCTACATGCTGGAAGGGTTGGCGGCAAAGAAACGCAAGGCGCAGGAGGGTTGAGCCATGACTAACGCAATTCAGAGCATCGAGCAGTTTCTCTACCGCAAGTCGGAGTACTGCGACCGCCAGCAGTGGGACGAGTACCTGGCGCTGTTTGACGAGGAGGCTGAGTTTCATATCCCGCAGTGGGACTCCGAGCATGTCTACACCACCAATCCCAAGCGCGAGATGTCGCTGATCTACTACCCGAGCCGTGCCGGGCTCGAAGATCGGGTGTTCCGTATCCGTACTGGCAAGAGTGCCGCCTGCACGCCGATGCCGCGCACCATGCACCTGGTCGACAACGTCCAGGCGCAGCAGCAGGAGGATGGCAGCTGGCTGGTCAAGGCCAACTGGGCGACCCACTTCTTCCGTTTCGGTGAGTCGGAGTGCTTCTTCGGCTGGTCGGAGTACCGCCTGCGTGCCGACGGCGACAGCTGGAAGATCCACAGCAAGCGCTCGATCGTGCTCAACGACAAGATCCGCCATGTGCTCGACTTCTACCATGTCTGAGCGCCGGCCGTGCAAAACGATCCTCGGATCGGGAGGTAAGCAGTATGCATAAGGTGGCACTGAGTTTTAACGATGGCCGCACCCAGTTCATCGGCGTCAACCCGAATGAGGTGCTGATCGACGCGGCCCTGCGTCACGGCCTGACCCTGCCGGTAGACTGCCGAGAGGGGGTGTGTGCCTCCTGCAAGGGCACCTGCCAGTCGGGCCGGTACGACCTGGACTACGTCGACGAGGACGCGCTGAGCGAAGAGGATCTGGCCCGGGGCGGCATCCTGGCCTGCCAGATGCGGGTGCAGAGTGACTGCACCGTACGTTTCGATTTCGACTCCTCGCTGTGCAACAGCGCGGGACCGGAGCTGGTCGACGCCCGGGTCACCCGGGTCGAGGTGCTGTCCGACTCTACCGCGACGCTGCACCTGGATGCCGGCGCCAGAGCGGGGCAGCTGGACTTCCTGCCGGGGCAGTACGCCCACGTGCAGGTGCCGGGCACCGACGAGTGGCGCTCCTACTCCTTTGCCTGTGAACCCAATGCGGACAACCAGCTGCAGCTGCTGATCCGTCTGCTGCCGGACGGGGTAATGAGCAACTATCTGCGCGAGCGGGCGCAGCCCGGCGATCACATCCAGCTGAAGGCGCCGCTGGGTGCGTTCTACCTGCAGCAGGTCACCCGCCCGCTGATCTTCGTTGCCGGCGGTACTGGCCTCGCGGCCTTCCTCGGCATGCTCGATCAGATGGCGTCCAACCCGAAGCAGATGAGCCAGCCGGTGCGCCTGTTCTACGGGGTGACCAAGCCGCAGGACCTGTGCGAACTGGAGCGCCTGAAAGGCTACGAGCAGAGTGTGCCCGGCTTCTCCTTCCACAGCATCGTGATGAACCCGGACGCCAGTTGGCAGGGCGCCACCGGCGTGGTGACCGACCTGTTCGAGGAGTCCCACTTCAACGGCGGCGAGGTGGACGCCTACCTGTGCGGGCCTCCGCCGATGGTGGAGGCGGTGAAGTCCTGGCTCGACGCCCGGCAGATGGAGAACAGCCGCATCTACTTTGAAAAGTTCTCCGCCAGCTAAACCCTGGATAACCCAACACACATAAGCAGCAAAAGAATAAAAACGAGGAAAGCACAATGAAGAAAGGTGTAATGCGCCCCGGACATGTGCAGCTCCGGGTCATGGATCTGGATGAGGCGGTTGCTCACTACCGCGACCTGCTCGGCCTGATCGAAATGGACCGGGACAGCCGCGGACGCGTCTACCTCAAGGGCTGGACCGAAGTGGACAGGTTTTCCGTGGTCCTGCGTGAGTCCGATACGCCGGGGATGGATTTCATGGCGTTCAAGGTGCTCAACGAGCAGGTGCTGGAGCAGTTGCATGGCGAGCTGATCGAGTTCGGGCTTGAGGTGGAACAGATCCCCGCCGGGGAACTGACCGGCTGCGGCCGCCGTATCCGCTTTGTCGCCCCCACCGGACATGCGTTCGAGCTGTTCGCCGACAAGGAGCAGCCGGGACGTTACGGCATCGGCAACCACAACCCGGAAGCCTGGCCCCGCGATCTGCGCGGCATGAAGGCACAGCGCTTCGATCACTGCCTGCTCTACGGCGACGATCTGGATGAAACCTATCGTCTGTTCCGTGATGTGCTCGGGTTCGACCTGTGCGAACAGGTGGTCGATCCGGAGGGTACCCGTGTCGCCCAGTTCCTGACCTGCTCGATGAAGGCGCACGACGTGGCGTTCATCAAGCACCCTGAGAAGGGGCGTTTCCACCATGCATCGTTCTTCCTCGAGACCTGGGAGGATGTGCTGCGCGCCGGAGATCTGATCTCGATGACCGATACCTCCATCGATATCGGGCCGACCCGCCACGGCATCACCCACGGCCAGACCATCTACTTCTTTGACCCCTCGGGCAACCGTAACGAAGTGTTCTGCGGCGGCGATGTGTTCTACCCGGATCACCCGCCGATTACCTGGGACGCCGACAAGCTCGGCAAGGCGATCTTCTACCACGATCGCCAGCTCAACGAACGCTTCCTGACGGTGCTGACCTGATCATGAATCTGTCGGGGCGTACCCCGGCCGCTTGTCACCCTTGTTCATACGAGTAGGAGTCAAACCATGTCGATTGCCAAACGTTTTACCTCAATTCTGAGCCTGAGTCTGACTTTGAGCCTGGGCGTGCTGGCAGCACTGCCAGCCCAGGCCCGGGAGTTCAAACTGGGCCTGATCACCCCGCCGAGCCATGATTGGACCAAGGCCGCCTATGCCTTCGCCGATCAGGTCAAGGCGAAGTCGTCAGGCGACTACAGCGTCGCTGTCTATCCTGCCCGTCAGCTGGGCAATGAAGCGGAGATGGTGCAGCAGCTGCAGACCGGGGCGCTGGATATGGCGTTTCTCACAGTAGCCGAGATCTCCAACCGGGTGCCCGACTTCGGCGCGCTGTACGCACCTTACCTGGTGGATAACATCGATCAGGCCGCGGCGCTGCTGAAATCCGATACCGCGCGCTCGCTGCTCGATCAGCTGCCGGCCGAGGTCGGCCTGGTCGGGGTGGGTTACGGCATGGCCGGTATGCGTCAGGTACTGAGTCGTGACAGCGCTGCGGGTCCCGCCGATCTGAGCGGCCGTAAACTGCGTATCACCCCGTTCGAACCGATCCGCGACTTCTATCTGGACGTGGGCGCAGCGCCGATCCCGCTGCCGCTGCCGGAGGTCTACGATGCCCTGGCTAACGGCCAGATCGACGCCATCGACATGGATTTCGATTCGATGCTGATCTTCAAGTTTTACGAGCGTGCCGACAACCTGCTGATCTCCAACCATATGATGTTCCCGATGGTGGGTGTGGTGTCCGGTCGGGTCTGGAAAGGTCTGACCCCGGCCGAGCGCGAACTGCTGCAGAGCAACATGCGCGAGCAGCTGGATGCGGTGATCGACCACTTCCAGGCCAAGGAGAAGGATCAAGAGCAGCAACTGCGGGCGCAGCCGATCAAGATCCGCGAAGCGGGTGAGCGAGACTTCGCCGAGGCGATCAACAAGTGGGAGGAAACCTGGTCAGGCAAGGCCAAGTCGCTGGGTAAACTGCGCCAGGCCGCTGCCGAGATCAAGGGCAGCTGATTCAAAACCTATAGCATGAGGTCTTCGCGGTTCAGGCCGCGAAGACCGGGAGTACGCTATGTTGCAAAAGTTGTCCGATGGCCTGGCCAGAATCGAACTCTGGCTGGCCGCCGTCCTGGCGGCCGCGGTTACCCTGCTGATTCTGCTCAATATCCTGACCCGCGCGCTGGGCATGGCGCTCTACTGGGTCGATGAGCTGGCGATCTACGCGATGATCTGGGCCACCTTCCTGGCCACCTCGGTAGTGCTGAAACGGCGGGATGCGATCACCGTGACCCTGCTGGTCGACAAGCTGGGCGAGTCCGGCCGATTCTGGTTGGGGATCTTTGCCGATCTGATGGTGCTGGTGTTCGCGCTGATTCTGTTGGCGTTGTGCTGGCGCTGGCTGGATCCGTTGACACTGATATCCCATCGGTTTGATATAAAAGCTTTTCAAGCCGATACCTTTAATTTTATTTATTCGGAAAAAACCAACACCCTGGGGGTGGCTAAAATATGGCCCTGGTTGATTGTTCCGATATTTTCGTTCTCTCTTTCCCTGCATTCGTTAAATAACCTGTTGAGTCGGTGTGTGGGTTTTAAACTATACGAGAGGGCCAGCGCATGACATTTGTCGCCTTTTTTGCACTGCTGTTTTGTGCGGTGCCTATTGCCTTGGTGCTGGCGTTAACCTCGATCTGGTATATATCCACATCCGGTAACAGCGTGCTGTTCGACTCCTACCCCCAGCAGCTGTTCAGCGCCATCGACAGTTACGGCCTGCTGGCCATTCCACTGTTCATGCTCGCCGGCGAGCTGATGAACGAGGGCGGATTGACCTCACGGCTGATCAACATGTCGCGCATCCTGGTCGGCGGCTTCCGCGGTGGCCTGGCCTATATCAACCTGGTCGCCAACATGATGATGGCCGCGATCATGGGTTCGGCCGCGTCGCAGATCGCGATCATGTCCCGCGCCATGGTGCCGGCGATGGAGAAGGAGGGTTACAGCAGCTCCTATGCTGCGGCGATCACCGCGGCAGGCGGTCTGCTGTCGCCGATCATTCCGCCGTCGATGCTGTTCGTGCTCTACGGTGTGCTGGCGCAGGTGCCGATCGCCGAGATGTTCATCGCCGGTATTCTGCCGGGCATCATTATGTCGGCGCTGTTCTTTGTCGTCATCGCCGCCGTCGGCCTGGTGCAGCAGTACCCGAAAGGGGAGTGGCCCGATCGCCGGCAGGCGGTCCAGTTCCTGCTGATGGGGTTACCGGCGGGGCTGATCCCGGTGGTGATCATCGGCGGCATCCTCACTGGACTGGCGACACCGACCGAGTCGGCGGCGCTGGCGTCGATGGGCGCGCTGCTGATCGGCAAGTATGTGTACAAGGACCTGGAACTGGATCATCTGCCGGAGATCCTGAAGCGCACCGCTCTGAACTCGGGCATGGTGGTGATGCTGATCTCGGCGGCCGGGGTGTTCGGCTGGGTCGTGGTCTACGAGCAGCTGCCGCAGGCGGCCGCCGGCTGGATCGCGCAGCAGACCAGCGATCCGTTCCTGTTCCTGCTGATGGTGGTGGGGGTGCTGATCCTGATCGGCATGGTGATCGATGGCATCGCGGCGCTGATCCTGGTGGTGCCGATCCTGCTGCCGATCGCCCAGCAGCAGTTCGGTATCAGCCCCTATCAGTTCGGTGTTGTGGTCTGTTTGACCCTGGTGATGGGGTTGCTGACGCCGCCGGTCGGTGCCGGGCTGTTTATCGGCAGCTCGATGACCGGGGTGCCGCCGATGCAGATCTTCCGATCGCTGATCCCCTTCCTGCTGGCCACTCTGGTGACGCTGATCCTGCTGGCGGCGATACCCGAGCTGGTGGTGGCGCTGATCTGATCGATACCGTCAAGGCAACAACGCGGGGATAGGGGGGTTATACCTGCTCCTGTTCAGAGGAGTCTCCTCCGTATCCCCGCAGATCGGCCTGCTTGAGTGCCCTGGCCAGGAGCGTCGCCGGGGAGTCGAGACGCTCATCCCGGCGTAGCGCGACCTGCCAGTCGATATAGAGACCCTCTTGCGTTGCGCGAGCGGTGCGCAGCCCGCCCTGCTGCAGATAGGGCTGCAGCGACCAGGTCGGCATGATCGTGATGCCACTGCCGGTGCGGACAAACTCCACCACCGCTTCGGTCACCCCGGCGCGGATGACCCGTGGCGGCAGCAGCTGATAACGGCTGAACAGCTGTTCGTACTCGCGCCCGGGGCCGGGGTTGGTGTGATAGGTAATATAGGGATATTCGGCGATCTCATCCGGTGACCACCACTCCCGACCCGTCAGCGGATGCGCCTCCGGCATCACCACCACCATCTCATCGCGGAACAGTTTCAGGGTCCGAAAGCCGCTTTTGGTCACGATGCCGGACACGATGGACAGATCGATGCTGCCGTTGCGTAGCGCCGTGTAGGGGTCCATCGACACGTCGGCGATGATCTCGACGCTGATGTTCGGGTGCTCGGCCATGACGCCCTGCACAAAGCGTGGCAGCCAGTGGTAGCTGCCATAGGCTTCGTTACCTATCCGCACCACATGCTCTATCCCCACCGACAGCTTGTTGATGTCGTTTTCCGCCCGCTCCAGCTCCCCCAGTACCACCTTCGCCGACTGCAGCAGCCGTTTGCCGGCGCTGGTGGGTATCAACCGCTTTTGCTTGCGATAGAAGAGTTCGGTGTTGAGCAGTCGCTCGGCTTCACGGATGCGATGGCTCAGCGCCGACTGTGTCAGGCCGATCAGGCTGGCGGCCTCCGAGACGCTGCCGGTGGTGGCGATGGCGAGGATCATCTGTAGGTGGCGGGTACTGACTCGAGTGCTCATGAAGTATGCAAAAAATTAATAATTTCACGCAGTTTTATGAAATTTACATAAAAAATTGCGCTGCGTAAACTTTGACCAACTGAATAACAACAAGGGTAAAGAGCGATGAGTCACGGTTGCCCGTTTCACCAGTCCAGCCAGCGCCAGGTCCGTCTTGACGATGAACAGGTGCACTGGGATCAGGAGATGAGCTACGGCCAGTATCTGGGGCTGGAGACGCTGCTGATGTGCCAGACACCGCTGTCCGCTGAACACGATGAGATGCTGTTTATCGTCATCCATCAGGCGTCCGAGTTGTGGATGAAACTCTGCCTGCACGAGGCTTACGGTGCCGCCGAACATATTCGTCAGGACAACCTGCGTCCGGCGTTCAAGATGCTCAGTCGCATTGCCCGGATCCAGGAGCAGCTGATACAAGCCTGGGAGGTGCTGGTCACGATGACGCCGGCGGACTATGCCAGCTTTCGTGATGCGCTTGGCCAGAGCTCCGGCTTCCAGTCCTACCAGTACCGCGAGCTGGAGTTTCTGCTCGGTAACAAGAATGCCGACATGATCGAGGCGCACCGGGCCCACCCCAAGTACTACGACCGCCTGCAGTCGGTGTTGAACGCCCCGAGCCTGTACGACCTGACGCTGCAGCTGCTGCACCAGCGCGGCTTCCATATCCCGGCCAGTCATCTCCAGCGCGACTGGGCGCGGCCCTATAGCGCCAGTGCCGAGGTCGAGGCGGCCTGGTCGGAGATCTACCGCAATACCGCAGCGCACTGGGACCTTTACGAGCTGGCCGAAAAGCTGGTCGACATGGAGTTCAACTTCCAGCGCTGGCGCTTCAGTCACATGAAGACGGTTGAGCGCATCATCGGTTACCGGCGCGGTACCGGCGGCACCGCCGGGGTGAACTACCTGGTCAAGGCGCTGGAGCTGCAGTTCTTCCCCGAACTCTGGTCTGTGCGCAGCTCAATCTGAGGATCGCAACATGAGCCGAATCTGGGATATCTCGCAAACCCTGCGCCCGGGGTTGCCGGTCTGGCCCGGCGATACCGCCTACCTGGCCGAGCCGACCTGGGTGCTGGAGGAGGGCTGTCCGGTCAACGTCGGTCGCGTCCAGCTGTCGACCCACAGCGGCACCCACGCCGATGCGCCGCTGCACTATGACGCCAATGGCGAGTCGATTGCCGAGGTGGCGCTGGAGGTCTACCTCGGTCCCTGTGTGCTGATCGATGCGGTATCGGCCAAGGGGCGGGTGCAGCCAGAGGATATCGTTGATCAATTGCCGGAACGGGTAGAACGGGTACTGCTGCGCACCTACCCAAGTTTTCCCCACCACCGCTGGGTTGACGACTTTACCGCCGTGGCGGCCGACACCATCGAGCTGCTCGCCGAGCGCGGAGCCCGGCTGATCGGCATCGACAGCCCGTCACTGGACCCGCAGAGCAGCAAGACGCTGGACGCGCACCGGGCGGTGCGGCGCCACCGCATGGCCATTCTCGAAGGGCTGGTGCTGGACCGGGTACCCGCCGGGCATTACGAACTGATCGCACCGCCGCTGAAACTGGACACACTCGATGCCTCGCCTGTGCGGGCACTGTTGAGGAGCATTCACCCATGACCACACTAACCCGTGAACATTTCGCCGAGCTGGATCGCCAGGATCCGCTGGCCGGCTTCCGCGAGCAGTTCGACCTGCCGCCGGGGCATATCTACCTCAATGGCAACTCCCTCGGCGTGCTGCCGAAGGCCGCCAAGGCGCGTGCCCGCGAAGTGGTCGAGCAGGAGTGGGGCCAGGGGCTGATCCGCAGCTGGAACAGCGCGGACTGGATCCATATTCCCCGCCGCGTCGGCGACAAGATCGCCGGGCTGATCGGTGCCGCCGCGGGCGAGGTGGTGGTGGCCGACTCCACCTCGGTCAACCTGTTCAAGCTGGCCGCTGCCGCGGTGGAGCTGCGGCCCGGACGCAGCAAGATCCTGTCTGAGCCCGGCAACTTCCCCACCGATCTCTACATCCTGCAGGGGCTGGAGCGGTTCCAGCACGGGCGTGTGCGACTGAACACCGTGCACCGCAACGAGATTCTCGACGCGATCGACGAGGATACCGCGCTGGTGGTGCTGACCCATGTGCACTACAAGAGCGGGGCGATGTTCGATATGGCGGCGATCACCCAAAGAGCCCATGACAAGGGGGCGCTGGTGCTCTGGGATCTCAGCCACAGTACCGGAGCGGTGCCGCTGGCGCTGAACCGGGTCGGTGCCGATTTCGCCATCGGCTGCGGTTACAAGTACCTCAATGGCGGACCGGGGGCGCCGGGCTTCCTGTTCGTGGCCGAGCGTCACCAGGCGCAGCTGCAGCAGCCGCTCAGTGGCTGGTTCGGCCATGCCGATTCATTTGCCATGCGTGATGACTATGAGCCGGCGCCCGGCATCGAGCGGACCCTCTGTGGCACCACGCCGGTGGTTGGCGCCAGCCTGCTTGAGGTCGGTGTCGACATTATGGTGTCGGCGGATATGGAACAGGTCCGCACTAAGTCGTTGCAGATGGGCGAGCTGTTTATCGCGCTGGTCGAGCAGCGCTTGGGCCCGTATGGCTTCGGCCTCGTCTCGTCGAAGGATCCCGCGGTGCGCGGCAGCCAGGTCTCGCTGCGCCACGAGCAGGAGGGCTTCGCGATTATGCAGGCGCTGATCGCGCGCAACATCATTGGTGATTTCCGCGCACCCGATATCCTCAGGTTCGGCTTCACGCCGCTCTACCTGCGCTACGTCGATCTCTGGGACTGTGTCGACGCCCTGGCCGATATCATGGCCACGGCAGAGTGGGATCGACCCGAGTTCAAGCGGCTGACGGCCGTGACCTGAGCCCGTTGTCGTGCAGTGCCGGCGCTGTGCGCCGGCCCGATTCAGTTTGATCCGTTTCGATTACTGCTTCCGTGTGGCGGAAGTGGCCAAGCCCGTGCGTGCCCAACAGCCATCGCACTCCTGTAGATAACTATAAGATCAGGACTTTACTCATGAATAACAACAGCCTTCTTGCCGACAGCGTCGTTGACTCGGCAGCGGTCGAGAGCGCCTCACCGGCGGTCGGGCGCAGCCAGTGGTCGACGCGGCTCGCGTTCATCCTGGCAGCGACCGGTTCAGCCGTCGGTCTCGGCAATATCTGGAAGTTTCCCTATATCACCGGCGAGAACGGCGGCGGCGCCTTCGTGCTGCTCTACCTCGGCTGTATCGCGCTGATCGGTATCCCATTGCTGATGGCCGAGATCCTGATCGGCCGCCGAGGCAAGCACAGCCCGCCCTACGCGATGAAAGCGCTGGCGGCGGAGGCCGGTGTCAGCAGTCGCTGGCAACTGGTTGGATGGGTCGGCGTGATCACCGGTTTTATGCTGCTCAGCTTCTATCTGGTTGTGGCCGGCTGGGCCGTTGCCTATATCTTCAATGCCGGCTCCGGTGCCTTTACCGGCGCCTCCGGCGATGAGATAGGCGGCATGTTTGGAGCCCTGATCGGCGACCCCTGGGTGACGACGCTCTGGGGCACGCTGGTGCTGGCGATCACGGCGGCTATCGTGATCAAGGGCGTCAAGCGGGGGTTGGAGCGTGCAGTCGGTATCATGATGCCCGGCCTGTTGTTGATCCTGCTGCTCCTGGTCGGTTACGCGATGACCACCGGCCAGTTCGCGCGCGGTTTCGAGTTCATGTTCAGTCCCGATTTCAGCAAACTGACCGGCACCAGCGTGCTGGTGGCGCTGGGTCATGCGTTTTTCTCGCTCAGCCTGGCCGGCGGCGGCATGATGACCTACGGCTCCTACCTGCCGAAGAGGGTCTCGCTGGGTAAGACGGTGATGACTATCGGCCTGCTCGATACCCTGGTGGCATTGATCGCGGGCCTGGCGATCTTTCCCATCGTGTTTGCCAACGGTCTCGAACCCGGTGCCGGACCGGGCCTGATCTTCGTGACCCTGCCGCTGGCCTTTGGTCAGATGCCACTGGGCCAGTGGGTTGGCGTACTGTTCTTCGTCATGCTGTCATTCGCGGCGCTCACCTCGGCCATCTCGCTGCTCGAACCGGCCGTCTCCTGGCTGACCGAAAAACGTGGCTTCTCCCGCCTCAAGGCCGGCGTGTTGACCTCTGCGGGTATTTGGCTGTTGAGTCTGGGCTCGGTGTTTTCGTTCAACATCTGGGCGGAGCACAAGCTGTTCGGCAAGAACTTCTTCGAGGTGCTGGATTATCTGACCAGCGGTTGGATCATGCCGCTCAGTGGCCTGGCGATGGCGATCTTCACCGGCTGGATCATGAGTCGGGCCGCGACCCATGACGAGGTGGGCGATGGCCCGGGTTACCGGAGCTGGCGTTTCCTGGTCCGCTATATCGTCCCGGTCGGTATCCTGGCGATCTTCCTAAACGCCATCGGCGTACTGGGCTAACCCGTTTCGCAAACCAGGCGCAGAGGTCTGCTCTGCGCCGCTATCCCCAGGGTGGCTGAGCGATCACTCCTGTACCCTGCGCAAGGTTTCACTGGGCTTCTCGCCGAACTGCTGCTGGTAGGCTTTGCTGAAGCGGCCCATGTGCGTAAAACCCCAGGCCAGGGCTGTATCGGTAACTGAGAGCTGATGAGCCGGTTTCAGCAGGGCATCTCTGACCCGGTGCAGGCGTACAGTGCGCAGGTACTCGATGGGCCCTATCTGGCGGAACTCGTGGAAACCGGCGTAGAGCGTGCGCAGGCTGACGCCGCCGATCTCGGCCAACCGGGAGGGGGTTAGCGCCTCCTCAGCGTGGGCCTCGATATACTCCTCCACCCGTTTGACGTGGCGCGGCGCCAGGCTGGGACCCTCGCCGGCCAGTTGCTCGGTGTAGTTGTTGGGCTGCTGGCTCAGCAGGGTGTTGATCAGCAGCTCCTGCAACTGCTGCAGTACCAGCCGATGGTGCAGGCTGTCGGGTGAGCTCTTTTGTACCTGGGTGACATACTCCAGCGCCAGTCGCCAGGCGGGCAGGTCAAGCCAGTTGAATGCACTGTCGAACACCAGCGGCTGTTTCAGCGGGTGGCCCAGGTGATGACTGCAGACCTGCTCCAGCTCCGCCCGGTCGATGCGCAGCATCAGCTGGTCGCAGCTGTCCCGGTAGCGCATCTTCAGCCGTTGAGACGGGTTAATGACCACGCCGCGTCCGGCATCGGTGTCGATCAGCTGCTGGTCGCACTGGATCCCGGCGCGTCCGGCCAGTGGCATCTGCACCAGGAAAAACTCCTCCAGCCGGTCGGGATCGACGTTAGCTTCGCCAGCGTAGCGAAGGCGATGCAGCGAAACCTTGCCCAGTGAAAACTGGTGCAGGCGTGAGTGCGCACTCTCACCCTCAACTTCGCGCAGCAGTTCGAACCGGTGTGGTTTGAAGGCCTGGCCTACCTTGTCCCGTACCTCATCCGCATCATCTGATTCGAACACCTGCAGCTGTGGTTGACCCAGCAGGGCGTCCACCAGCGAAGGTGGCACTTTCTTGCTTGGCATTGGCTACTTCTCATATGTTGGGGCACTTTTATTTTATTTTCGCTAACGGTCTACGCCGCTATTTAACCCAGCCCTATAGTAACCAAGTTTAATTCCCGAATAGATCTCCCAAATTGAATTTTTCGCACTAATTGGATAGTCGCTGCCATATTCGGCACGTAAGCCCTGAACCGCTTTGTAAATATGAACCCACGGTTCTGAAATATTCAAAGCAGAGGCACCCAATGAAGAGATCAATAACAATATCGGCGCAAGACGGCAGCGGTCAGTTCAATGCATATGTATCGGTTCCGGCCTGCGGCAAGGGGCCGGGTCTCGTACTGCTGCAGGAGATCTTCGGTGTCAACGACACCATGCGCCAGGTGGCCGACTACTACGCGGAGGAGGGCTACGTGGTCGTGGTTCCCGACCTGTTCTGGCGCCAGGAGCCCGGGGTAGAACTTAACTACGATGTCGAGTCCTGGAAAAAGGCGTTCGGTTTCTACCAGGGCTTTGATCAGGACAAAGGGATCGAGGATATCGCCGCTACCATCGAGGCACTCAAGGGTCTGGATGAGTTCACCGGTGGTGTCGGGGTACTCGGCTTCTGTCTCGGTGGTCGTCTGGCCTACCTGAGCGCCTGTCGTTGCGATGTGGATGCGGCGATCGGTTACTACGGCATGGGGATGGAGAACCATCTCGACGAGGCGGACAACATCAAGGGCAAGTTGGTGCTGCACTTCGCCGAGAAGGATGAATACTGCCCGGCCGAGGCGCGCGAGCGGCTGTTCGCCGCGCTGCAGGGGCGCGCGAACATGGAACTCTACCTCTACCCGGATGCCGACCACGCCTTTGCTCGTGCTGGTTCCGAGCATTACCACAAGCCTTCGGCATTGATGGCGCATCAGCGCTCCGTTACCGCGCTGCGTCGCACCATCGGTCCTAACTACGACCTGTCCTATCTCTGGGACAAGCACTGCGAATATGAATTCGCCACCCGCAATGTGGATGACACCATGGCGACCATGGTCGCCCAGCCCTACGTCAACCATATCCCGACCCTGACCGGCGGTGTCGGTTACAAGGATCTGTACCGCTTCTACAAGCACCACTTCGTTGACTCCAACCCAGACGACACCAAGCTGATCCCGATCTCGCGCACCATCGGCGACACCCAGATCGTCGACGAGCTGCTGTTCTGCTTCACCCACGACCGCGAGATCGACTGGCTGGTGCCGGGTATCGCGCCGACCGGCAAGTATGTGGAGATCCCGCTGGTGGCGGTGGTCAAGTTCCGCGGCGACAAGCTCTACCACGAGCACATCTACTGGGATCAGGCCACGGTGCTGGTGCAACTCGGCGTACTGGACCCTGAAGGTCTGCCGGTGGCCGGGCGCGAAACCGCGGCCAAGCTGCTCGACGAAACCCTGCCCTCCAACGAATTGATGGCCAGCTGGGCCAGCAGCGCAGGCAAGGATTGAGGAGGTGAGCATGAGCACGCTTGATAACCGAGTAGCACTGATTACCGGCGGTGCCACGCTGATCGGCGCCGAACTGGCCAAAGCCTTTGTCGCCGCAGGTGCCAGGGTGGCGATCCTCGATGTGGATGCCGTCGGCGGCGCCAGGTTGGCCGATGAACTGGGCGCCTCGGCACTGTTCATCGAAACCGATATCACCGACGACGAGCAACTGAAGTCTGCCGCCGCGCGCACCGCCGAACAGTTCGGCGGTATCGATTATCTGATCAACCTGGCCTGCAGTTATATCGATGACGGCGTCGAATCGAGCCGCGCCGACTGGCTCAAGGCGCTGGATATCAACCTGGTCAGCGCGGTGATGGCGGCCAAGTTCGTACGCCCCTGGCTCAAGGCCAGCGGGGCAGGGGCGATCGTCAACTTCACCAGCATCTCCGCCCAGGCGGCGCAGACCGGACGCTGGATCTATCCGGCGAGCAAGGCGGCAATGAAACACCTGACCCGCAGCATGGCGCTGGATTTCGCCCCGGACGCCATCCGCGTCAACTCGGTGTCGCCAGGCTGGACCTGGTCCCGCGTCATCGGCGAGGTCAGCGGCGGCAACCGTGACAAGGCGGATCGCGTCGCCGCTCCCTTCCACATGCTCGGTCGCCTGGGCAATCCGCAGGAGGTGGCCGAGGTGGTGCTGTTCCTCTGTTCGTCCAAAGCCAGCTTCGTGACCGGCGCCGACTACGCCGTCGATGGCGGCTACTCCGCGCTGGGGCCGGAGCAGCAGGAGCCCGCGATCCCGAAACTGGCGGAATAACCCAACACCCGGCCCAAGGCCACTACAAGAACAACAGATCAGGAGAGTCATCCCATGACACGCAAAATCGCAATCGTCGGCGCAGGCCAATCAGGCCTGCAGACCGGTATCGGCCTGCTCAAGGCGGGCTACGAAGTATCCATCCTGTCCAACCGCACCGGCGAGCAGATCAAGGCCGGCAAGGTGATGTCCAGCCAGTGTATGTTCGACATGGCGCTGCAGAACGAGCGCGACCTGGGGATCAATTTCTGGGAGAACGACTGCCCGCCGGTGGAGGGGATCGGCCTGCGTGTGCCGGACCCGGCCAACGCCGGCAGCAACCTGATCGAGTGGGCGGCACGCCTGGACAAGCCCGCTCAGTCGGTCGACCAGCGGGTGAAGATGCCGGTGTGGATGGACGAGTTCGTTCGCCTCGGCGGCGATCTGCAGATCCGCGACGTAGATATCGACGTGCTCGAGGAGCTGGCCCAAGCCTACGATCTGGTGCTGGTGGCGGCAGGCAAGGGCGATATCGTCGGCCTGTTCGAGCGCGATAGCGTCCGCTCCACCTTCGACAAGCCGCAGCGGGCACTGGCGCTGACCTACGTGCACGGCATGCAGCCGGTGGAGCCGTTCTCCCGCGTTGCCTTCAACCTGATTCCCGGCGTCGGCGAGTACTTCTGCTTCCCGGCGCTGACCAACAGTGGTCCCTGCGAGATCATGGTGTTCGAAGGTGTACCGGGCGGTCCGATGGACTGCTGGCAGGATGTGCAGACACCACAGCAGCATCTGGCCCGCAGCCTGGAGATCATCAACACCTTCGCCCCGGCCGAGGCCAAGCGTTGCCAGTCGGTCGAGCTGACCGACGACAACGGCGTGTTGGCCGGGCGCTTCCCACCCACGGTACGCAAACCGGTGGCAACGCTGCCCTCGGGGCGCAAGATCATGGGCATCGCCGACGCGCTGGTGGTCAACGATCCGATCACCGGGCAGGGCTCCAACAACGCCTCCAAGTGTTGCCGTATCTACCTGGATGCAATCAAGGCGCGCGGCGACCGGCCGTTCGACGAGAACTGGATGCAGGCCACCTTCGAATCCTACTGGGCCTACGCCAACGGCGTGGTGGATTGGACCAACAGCCTGCTGTTGCCGCCGCCGCAGCACATCCTCGAACTGCTTGGTGCCGCCCAGCAGTCCGCCTCGCTGGCCGCGCGCATCGCCAACGGCTTCAACGATCCGACCGGATTCATGCCCTGGTGGAAAGATCCCGCTGCCTGCGCGGACGTCATCAAAAGCCACATGGCATAGGAGGTAGAGATGACCACTTCAAACCTTGCTGTTGCCGAGCGTACGGAGTTCACACCGGCCAACCAGATCGACCCGCGCGAGCTGCGCAATACGCTGGGACTGTTTGCCACCGGGGTGACGGTGGTCACGGCGCCGGGGCGCGATGGACGTCCGGTGGGGATCACCGCCAACTCCTTCTCCTCGCTGTCGCTGGATCCGCCGCTGGTGCTGTGGAGCCTGGCGTTGAAGTCGCCCAACGTGCAGCTGTTCCAGCAGGGCAAACCCTTCGCGATCAACATCCTCGGCTCCCAGCACCAAGAGCTGGCACTGCAGTTCGCACGCCCGGTGGCGGACAAATTCCAGGACGTGGCATATGGAACCAACGTGCATAGCGTGCCGCTGCTGGAGGGTGCTCAGGCGCACCTGGAGTGCACGGTCAGCTTCACCCAGGAGCTGGGTGATCACCTGCTGATCGTGGGCCGTGTCGATGCCTTCGCCGCCGAACCCGGTGATCCGCTGCTGTTTTACCGGGGGGCCTTCGCCCGCTTGCAGTCGTGAGTACCTGTTCAGGCTCCGTCCACAGGGCGGAGCCAAGCCAGCCCAACAATAAAGGAAAGTAATAGATGACAGTTCGCACACCAATGAAGCTCGCGCTGGCCGTGAGCATCGCCATGCTCTGTTCGACCACGGTTCAGGCCACCGAGGGCGGCGGCTCGAACTACCCGATGGGGGCGGAAAACTACCTGATGGGCGCGTTGCCGCCGCCGGGCGTGTACCCGCTGATCTACGCTCAGCACTACAGCGCCGATGAGCTGAACGACGGTTCCGGCGACGCACTGCCGATCGACTTCGACCTTGAGGCCAACGTGGTCGCGCCGCGCCTGGTTTGGGTCACCGACAAGACGATCCTGGGCGGCCAGCTGTTCGCTGCGGCACTGCTGCCGCTGGTCGATCTGGACGTGTCGGTCAACGGCTTCAGCCAGAGCAATCGCGGAGTGGGGGACCTGGATCTGACCCTGGCGCTCTCCTACCACCACAGCCCCAACCTGCACACGGCGGTAGGCTTCGATATCTTTGTGCCGACCGGCGAGTACGACAAGAACGACCTGGCTAATATCGGTCGCAACTACTGGGCGGCACAGGCGGTTTATGCGGCGTCCTGGGTCGATCCCGCCGGCCTGAACGCTGATGTGAAGTTGATGTACGACTACAACTTCGAGAACGATGACACCAACTACCAGTCCGGTCAGGAGTTCCACTTCGACTACGCCGTCGGTTGGGGCGTGAGCCCGAACTGGACCGTCGGTGTGGGCGGTTACGGCTATAAGCAGGTAACCGGCGACGAAGTCAACGGCGTCGACATCGGCAACAAGGGCCAGGCGTTCGCGATCGGCCCGAGTGTGAAATACGACAGCGGCAAGGGGTTCTTCCTGTCGTTGAAGTACCAGCAGGAGTTCGCCGTGGAAAACCGCCCGGAGGGCAGCGCCTTCTGGATCAAGACTATCGTCCCCTTCTGATAGCCGTTATTGGCCGGCCAGCCCTGGCCGGCCTTTTTGACCTCATCCTACTGCATTGCAGAGCCCGAAAACGGGCTACTTCTTCTCGCCTTGAGTGTGCTGGAAGCCGATTAGTGCAGCCAGTGTCCGTTCAGTGCAGAAATATCCGCCACCCTGCTCAAATCTGCATCGGCTGCCTGTATGCTGATCAAAACAATATTTCAAGCCCCTCGTACCTATAAGTTGATCTAACGCAATAAAAAAACGGGAGGTCTGTATGTTATCAGGCAGGACTCTGTCTCCCTGTATACAGAAGGCTTTGAAGCACGACGCAAACCGGCTGCTGTTCCGCTCGGTGACCCTGGAAGAGGTTCGCGACGAGGTGGCGGCGGCGTACAAACCGCACCGCCTGGATATGAAAGCGAATGCCGGGCTCGATGCGCGGATGCATTCGCTGTCCCTGGGGCAGGTCAAGTTCAATCGGCTGAAGTATGGTGCCGATGTCAGAATCAACCCTGAACACCTGGAGCAGTTCTACCTGATCCAGATGCCGGTGTGCGGTTTCGCTGATATCAGTCGCGGAGAGGACCGGATTGCCTGCGACGCGCGTCTGGCATCGGTGTTGAATCCAACCGAGCCGCTGAGCATGCGTTGGAGCGGCGACTGCGACATGCTGATGTTCCGAATCGAACGCGAGGCGGTGGAGCGCGCCTGTGCTCAGCAGCTGGGCCAGCCACTGCACCAGCCGCTCAGTTTCAAGCCTGAGCTGAACTGGCAGGCCGATCCGGCCTGGAGCAACATGATGCTCTACCTCACCCGCCTGCTGCAGGAGTGTCCCGCTGCTGCCGAACAGCTGCTGATTCGCCAACAACTGGAACAACTGGTGGTCAATACGCTGCTCGCCATTCAACCGCACAGTTATACCGAGCGCATGAATCAACCGCACCAAACGCTGGCACCACGCTATGTTAAGCGGGTCGAGGAGTATATCGAGAGCCATGCGGCGGAGGCGCTTACCCCGGGTCAGCTGGCGGAGTTGGCCGGCGTCAGTATCAGAACCCTGTACGCCGGGTTTCACGATTTTCGCCAGACCAGCCCGATGGAGCACCTGCGGCAGATACGGCTGCGTAAGGTCAAAAACACACTGGAGCAGCAGGCCGAGCGTATCTCGGTGACCGATGCCGCGCTGAGCTGGGGTTTTACCCATATGGGACGCTTCAGCCGGGAGTATCAGCGCACCTTTGGCGAGAAACCGAGCGATACCCGCCGCAGAAGTCTGCTGTGACGGGTGTGATAAGAGAGCGCTGATTCAGCCGATCAGCTGGCGCGGCGCCGTGGCCCGATAGCTTGGGCGCGCCTTCATCCGCGCAAACCACTCCTGCAGGTTGGTGAACCGCTCCGGAATGGCGACGCCATAGGCTTCGGCCAGACCGAAACGGGCGGTCAGCGCACACTCGGGCAGTGAGTACTGTCCGGTGAAAAACTCGCTGTTACCGAGCTGATCGGCCAGGTAATCCAGTGCCTGTTCGAACGCTTCGACACCGGCCTGAATGCGCGCCCGATCCCACTCCGACTCGGGTTTTCCCCGTTTCTCGAAGATCACCTCGCGCAGGGCCGGGCCGATTACCGTGTCGCTGTAGCTATTGATCAGCCTCGCCTTAATCCTGTCCGCTGGAGCCGTTGGCAGCAGCGTGCCGGGCAGATCGGCCAGGTACTCCAGGATCACGTTGGATTCGTAGATAAGCCTGTCGCCATCGACCAGTACCGGCACGGTTTTTTTCGGTGTCAGTGCCTGCCAGACGGGGCGCTGTTCGGGCGACTGCGAGTCGACCAGCCTCGCCTCCTGGCCGGTTTCATACAGGGCCAGCCGGACCTTCCAGCAGAACGGGCACTCCGGTTTGTCATAGAGTATCCATGAGGACATAGGGTCACCTCCTCGGTGCCAGGCACTCAAGAATAGAAAGGTGTGTCGGTAGCGGTCGGGCTCAGATCTTGGCGGCGCGCATCTCGCGCAGCTCATCGAGCACGAAGTCGATCCGGTCCTGGCCCCAGAAGATCTGGTCGCCGATGACGAAGCTGGGCACCCCGATCACTCCGAGCTCGGCCGCTTCCTGCGCGTTGCGCTCGAGCTGTGCCAGGTTGCTGCTGTCACTGATCGCTATCGCCAGCTCTTCTCGATCAAGGCCAATTCGTTCGCCGACATTGAGCAGCACTTCGGGATCACCGATATCGCGTCCGTATGCCCACTCCTCGCGCATCACTTCGATGATGTAAGGGCGCAGCAGCCCTTTCTGTTCCGCCAGCAGGGAGCCGGCGCCAGCAGCCGTCGGCTCGGTGGCGGCCGGTGGCGGGTTGACCGGAATGCCCATGCGGCGGGCAAAGCGCGCCAGATCCTGACGGGCCAGCGGCATCTTGCTCTTGGCTCTGTCCGGCGGCGAGCGCAGATCCCAGCCGCCGACGGGGCGCCAGACCAGTTGGGTGTTGTAGTCATCGACAATCGGCCAGAGCTTTTTGCTGGCCAGGTAGCAGTAGGGGCTGCGGAAATTGAAGTACAGCTTCACTTCAACGGGGGCTGTCATGGCGCTCTCCGTGGATCGGTTCGGTTGTTATGGCGGCGACGATGCGCTTGATAACAGACTACCTTTGCCGGTTATTTGTGATAAATATGAAAGCAGTCAAATAATATGTGAACTGAATTCATAAGTAGGTGTGTGTGGATAAGTGGACGCAGATGCAGGTGTTTGTCGAATCGGTGCGCAGGGGGAGCTTCTCCGCCGCCGGGCGCCAGCTCGATCTTTCGCCGTCGGCGGTGAGTAAATTGCTGACTCGATTGGAGGCGAGGTTGGGGGTACGACTGCTCAACCGTACCACGCGTACCTTGCACCTGACCGAGGCAGGTCAGGCGTATTTTGAACGCTGTATCGAGATTCTGTCCGAGATCGAGGAGGCCGAGGATGTGCTGACCGGTTACGGCCAGATCCCGACAGGAACGCTGCGCATCAACAGCACCCCCGGTTTCGCCAAGCATCAGTTGCTGCCGCTGATGCCGGAATTTCAGGCGCGCTATCCACAGGTCACGCTGGAGTTTCAGCTTACCGGGCAGTCGGTGGATCTGATCGGCGAGGGGGTGGATCTGGCGATCCGGCTGGGCGAGCTGAAGGATACGAGCCTGGTCGGACGCAAGCTGGGGGAGAGCCAGCGTCTGGTTTGCGCCAGCCCGCAATACCTAGAATCCAGAGGGCAACCGAACAAGCCCTCGGATCTGCTGCAGCATGACTGCTTGCGTCTATCCACCAGCGACGTGTTCAACCAGTGGCAGTTCAGCAGTGCGGCCGGTGCGGAGATTATCGAGGTGACAGGGCACTTTGTTACCGACAATGTTGATGCGCTGCACGAGTACGCGCTGCTCGGTGGCGGTATCGCCCGGCTGTCATTGTTTATGGTGGCGCAGGATATTGAGGCGGGACGCCTGGTGCCGCTGTTGAACGATTATGGCATCGAGAAGCAGCTGATCCATGCCGTCTATCCCCACCGCAAGCATCTGCCGGCCAAGGTCAGAGCGTTGCTGGAGTTTCTGGCGGAAAAATTTTCTCCCGCCCCTCCCTGGGGTTGATAGCGTCGATATTTAAGCTTCGTTTCAGCCTCAGTCGTTAATACTGGCCCCATCCAATAGAGGAGGCCGGTTATGGAAACTCTTACTCACACTGCTAATACCGTTCGGAATCAAGCGTCGGCCCGGACCATCAAGGTCTGGGATCCATTGGTTCGTATCTTCCACTGGTCGCTGGTGGGCTTCTTTGCCATCGCCTGGGCGACAGCCGAGGAGATCCAGTTTCTGCACGAATGGAGCGGCTATGCCATCGCGGCACTGGTCGGCTTCCGTCTGGTGTGGGGGGTGATCGGTACCCGCTATGCCCGCTTCAGCGACTTTATCTACCGACCCAGTCGGGTCAAGGCTTACCTGAAAGAGCTGTTTAGCGGACGCGCCCGGCACTACGTCGGCCATAACCCGGCCGGCGGACTGATGGTGGTCGGCCTGTTGCTCGGACTGGCGATGCTGACCTTCAGCGGTATGGCGCTGGTGGCGATCGACGGCGAGGGGCCACTGGCGGCTACCTGGGTGGCCGGTCTGTCCGAGCACCTGGTCAAGGATATCCATGAATTCTTCGCCAACCTGTTGCTGCTGTTGGCGGGGGTGCATCTGGCCGGTGTACTGGTCAGCAGCCTGCTGCACCGGGAGAACCTGGTTCGGGCGATGATCACCGGGCGCAAACAGGTGCGGGATGCCGACAAGGGGGGCGAACGATGAGCAGACTCAGTATCGGGTTGCTGGTGTGTGTGCTGGCCGGACCGGTTGCGATAAGCAGCCAGGCGGCGGAAGCGGTGGACCAGTTGCTGGAGGGCTACCGACAGCAGGGGGCCGGCCCGTTCAGTGCCGAAGCGGGACAGAGCTTCTGGAACCGGGATTTCGATGGCAACAGCTGTGCCGCATGCCATACCGCCGAGCCGACCCGAGTCGGCGAGCATCAGAAAACCCGCAAGGCGATCGAGCCGATGGCGCCCTCGGTCAATCCGGCACGCCTGACCGAGGTGAAACAGATCAACAAGTGGTTTCTGCGCAACTGCAAGGGCGTGCTCGGGCGTGAGTGCTCGTCGCAGGAGAAGGGCGACATCCTGACCTGGCTCCGGGCGCAGTGACGCAACTTTTATTAGAGTAGGAGTAGTACGATGAATCGATGGGTCAATGGAGTACGCTGGAGTCTGGGTGTCGCGATGCTGGGCAGCGCGCTGGCATTGGGTGGTTTCGGGCTGGTCAATCTGACCACCGGTGGCGCCTGGGCCGAGAGCGAGCACGAATATGAGGAGGTTGAGCACGGCGAGCGGGAGTCGGGTGAGCGGCGCAGTTCGATGGCGATGAACCTGAATCCGCTCTATGCCGAAGAGTGTTCAGCCTGCCATCTCGCCTATCCGGCTCAGCTGTTGCCGCAGCGCAGCTGGATCGCGATCATGAACGGGCTGGACGATCACTTTGGCGAGAGCGCCGAGCTGCCGGCCGAAACGGCACAGGTGATCAGCGACTATCTGACCGCGAATGCGGCGGATATGAATCCCGGTCGACGCTCGCACCAGTTCCTGCGCAGCATCGGCAGCAACGAGACGCCGCTACGGATCACCGAAACCCCCTTCTTCAAGCGTAAGCATGATGAGGTGCCGAAACGGTTGGTAGAAGACAACCCGGAAGTGGGTAGCTTCAGTCAGTGTCAGGCCTGCCATGGACAGGAGGCACAACGAGGTATATTCGATGAGGATACGGTGGATATTCCCGGTCATGGTCGCTGGGACGATTAGCCTCGGCGTCCCGTCGTTGCAGGCGAAAGAGAAGATTCACCAGAGTGAGGCCCGCGAACTGGTCAAACAGGGCGAGATGCTCTCCCTCGACGATCTGCTGGCGCAGCATGGAGAGCGCCTGGCCGGGCATCTGCTCGATGTCGAACTTGAACGTGAGCACGGCCGGCTGGTGTATGAGATAGAGGTGCTTGGCGAGGATGGCCAGGTACGCGAGTTCGAGATCGATGCGCGTAGCGGTGAGTTGCTGAAACAGAAGCTGGAGGACTAAGGCTTGCACCTGTTACTGGTTGAGGATGACCTGAAGCTGGTCGATGAGCTGAAACCCCGACTGAAGCAGGCGGGGTTTGCCGTCGAAGTGGCCAACGACGGCGAAGATGCCGCCTTTCTCGGCGCCGAGGAGAGCTTCGATATCGTGGTGCTCGATCTGGGTTTGCCGCGTAAGCCGGGCTTGCAGGTGCTCAAGGAGTGGCGCTCTGCCGGGCTGGATATGCCGGTGCTGATCCTGACCGCCCGCGACAGCTGGAACGAGCGGGTCGACGGACTCAAGGCCGGCGCCGACGATTATCTCGGCAAACCCTTTCATGTGGAGGAGTTGCTGGCCCGGCTAGAGGCGCTGATCCGCCGCCGCCATGGCCATGTCCGCCAGCAGATCGAGGTGGCGGGGCTGCAGCTCGATCCGGACAAACTGCAGGTGCGGGATCGCCAGGGCCAGTGGCACAGTCTGACCGGCATCGAGTTCCGCCTGCTGCGTTACCTGATGCTCAATGCCGGGCGCGTGCTGTCGAAAACCGAGCTCAGCGAACATGTCTATGAAGAGGATCAGCTGCGCGACAGCAATGTGATCGAGGTCTATATCAACCGGTTGCGCCAGCGTTTCGGCCGGGAGCTGATCGAGACCCGGCGCGGCCAGGGTTATCGGCTCCGCGAGGTTCCCGGCTCGGCAGAGGAGGGCGGCGCATGAGCGAAGAGAGTAGCAGGTCCACCAGACCGGTCAGTCTGGAACGGCTGATCCGCCACCGGCTGCTGCTGGTGCTGATCATCGTGTTCGGCGTGCTGCTGTTTCTGCTCGACCGTGCCGTGACAACGCTGACCGAGGATTTCGTGCGCTCCAGGTTGCAACACGACGCCGAAGGCCTGATCTCTGCGCTGCAGGCAGATACTGGTAACCCGCCCTCGGAGTGGACACTCTCGGGCCAGGCGCTGCCGCAGGTGTATCAGCGCGTACACTCGGGCCACTACTTCATTATCCAGTACGCCAACGGTGAGCTCCGCTCCCGCTCGCTGTGGGATCTGGACGTCATCCCCCCAACCCTGAGGCCCGGCGTCACCGCCGATGGCCTGATCGCACCCCTGGACGATCAGCAGTGGCTGATATGGCAGCAGGGGTTCCGCAAGGGCGATACCGATTTCAGCCTGTGGATCGCGGAGGATATTGCGCCGCTGCAGGCGATTCAGCGGCGCTTTGAGCTCTATCTGCTGGGCCTGGTACTGATCGCCATACCGATACTGCTGTTTTGGCAGCGGTTGATATTGCACCGCGGGTTCGCACGGTTGGAGCCCTTGCGGAAAACACTGATCGAGCAAAGCCGTGGCAGCAGTGCCGAGCTGCCGACCGATATACCGGACGAGGTACGGCCGCTGGTCGAGGCGATCCGTACGCGGCTGATCCGCTCCGGCGAGCAGATCCAGCGTTCGCGCACGGCGTTGGGCAACCTGGCGCATGAGTTGAAAAGGCCGCTGCAGCAACTTCACTGGCAGGCGCAGGGCTGCGATGACCCGGAATTGCGTAAGGAGTTGGAGAGTATCCACGAGAACCTGCTGCGCCGTATCGAGCGTGAACTCAGGCGGGCTCGCATCGCCGGTGCGCCGATGCCGGGTCAGCAATTCATTCCACTGGAGGAGGTGCCGCATATCCAGCGCTTGATCGAGCTGTCGACCCGGCGCGAACTGCAGTTTCACTCAGATATCCCCGAGGGCGCCATGCCCTACGACCGCGACGATATGATCGAGCTGCTCGGTAACCTGCTCGACAACGCCTGGCGCTTTGCGACCTCGGCGGTCTGGTTGACGATTCGCCAGGATGAGGGCGGCTACAGGCTGGAGGTCAAGGACGATGGTCCGGGCGTGGAGCCAGAGCATCTTGAGCGTCTCAGCGAGCGCGGACTGCGCCTGGATGAGCGGCATTCGGAGGGGCAGGGGTTGGGACTGTCGATCTGTGCGGCGGTGGTCGAGAGCTATGGCGGTGAGTTGGCGTTTGATCTTGCCGATACCGGTGGTTTACGGGTTGTGGTCCTGCTGCCGGACTGATGACGGCCGGATTAACCACCTTGATCATTTGCTGAAGAGCAGGTGGTACATTCATTATTTCATCAATATTTATCAGTGAAACCCTGCGCCGGCACCTCTTTCGTTTCGGCGTGATTTATATTTGTTTATTAATAACTACTTGTAAGTAAAGGAGAATATTTCCACTTTTTTGTTTCGGTCAGGTTCTGGTACAGGCTTTGCTCTAGTAGATCGGAGTGCTGTTCTTACTAGCCATAACTATAAAAAAGAAGTGTGAAATATGCCGTCTACACCTCTTCCCAACCCGTTCGCGGGACACTTTTCGATTAATACTCGTTCTATTCTGCTGGCGGGGTTGTTTCCACTGCTGTTGGCCGGCTGCGAAGCCCCGCTGGACCTGACCGGTGTCGAGCAGGAGCAGGGCAAGTCGATCCGCCGCACCGACCAGCTCCAGGCCCTGGCCGCCAACGACCGGGTACAGGTCGCCGTCGGCAACGACGGTTTGGTACTTACTCGGTCTGAAGAGCCCCGTGCCATCGGCCGCGAGGCCTGGCAGCGCCAGACCCTGCCCGGTGCCCCCGGCCTGATCGATGTCGAGGCTTGTGCCGATAACAGCCTGATCGCGCTGAGCTTTGACAAGCAGCTCTGGCGCAGCGACGACGATGGCGCGAGCTGGCAGGCGTTTGCTATCCCCACCCAGGAGAACCTGCTCGACCTGACCTGTGCCCCCGATGGCCGCTACTGGGCCGTGGGCAGCTTCTCCACGCTGATCTCCAGCGATGACCAGGGCCGGAACTGGTCCGAAGACTCCCTCAACGAAGACGCCATGCTCACCAGCATCCAGTTCATCGATGATTCCCTGGCCTATGCCAGCGGTGAGTTCGGGCTGGTTGCGCGCTCCACCGATGGTGGTGCCAGCTGGGAGGTGCTGCCGCCGATGCTGGATGAGTTCTATCCCCAGAGCACCCTGTTCATCGATGCCGCGTCCGGCTGGTCGGTGGGCCTGGATGGCACCGTGCTACACACCGCGGATGGCGGCGAGAGCTGGCAGCTGAGCCCGACCCCGGTGGCGGCGCCGCTCTATGGCCTGCTCGACACGGCCGACGGCCTCTACGTCCTGGGCGAAAACGCCACGCTGCTCAAGCATGAGGGCACGCAGTGGACGCCGGTGCCGGTGCCGGCCCGGCCGGTCTACCTGCGCGCGGCGCTGGCCACGGCCGAGGGGCTGCTGGTCGCCGGCGGTAACGGCACTCTGCTCAGCCTCAAGCGCTGATCGCGTTTCAGCTCCCGATCCTGGCAACCCTGTCCGGGCGACCCTGCCCGGGCGGCCGATAACAACAACTCGCGGATACGATCATGGATAAACACTCTGCCGAGGCCCACAAGGCCACGCACTGGCTGCACCGGTTCGAACAACGGGTGTTCGACTACCCCAAGACCATTCTCGGGCTGATCCTGCTGGCGACCCTGTTTTTTGCCGCCCAGGTGCCCAACCTGAAGGTCTACTCCGACTTTGCCGATCTGCTGCCGCAGACCCACCCCTATATCCAGCTGCACAACGAGATCAAGGAGTCGTTCGGTGGCGCCAATGTGATCATCGTCGGCGTCGAGTTCACCGAACACGACATCTTCGATAACGCCGCCCTGGCGCGGATCCACCGAATCACCCAGGCGGTGGACTCCCTGCCCGGGGTCAACCACAACCTGGTCGCCAGCGTCACCCACCGCAACTCGCGCAAGGTGTGGCTGACCCCTGAGGGTAACGTCAACTCCGAGTCCTACTACAACCCGGAACACACCGACCTCGGTACCGCACAGCTCGACCAGCTGCGCAAGGATGTGGTCGCCGATGCCCGCGTCTACGGCCCGCTGGTCAGCCCCGATATGCACATGGCGCTGGTCAAGGCGCAGTTGATCGAGGGCCAGCTCGACTACGCCGCCACCTTCGACAAGATCCAGCAGCTGCGTGAGGCGGAAGCCGCCCCCGGGGTCAAGATCCACGTCACCGGCCAGCCGATGCTGGTGGGCTGGGCCTACCAGTACCTGGACCAGATCCTGACCATTTTCCTGTTCACCGCGCTGATCATGGTCTCGCTGCTGATCTTCTACTTCCGCAAGGCCTACGGCATCTTGATCCCGCTGGCCGGGGTGATCGTCTCCTCGATCTGGGGTGTCGGCATCATCTCCCTGTTCGGCTACAACCTGGACCCGCTGAGCTTGGTGATTCCGTTCCTGATCTCGGCGCGGGCCATGTCCCACGGTATCCAGCTGGTCGAGCGCTACTACCAGGAGCTGGCCAGCCATGCCGACCACCACCTGGCCGCGCGGCTGACCTTCGAGAGCCTGTTCCGCCCGGGGAGTCTCGGCGTGGTCTCCGACGCCATCGGCCTGCTGCTGATCGCCATCGGCTCCATCCCGCTGAACACCAAGATGGCCCACTACGCGTCGATCTGGGCGCTATCGATCATCCTCACCGTGCTGCTGGCGGTGCCGCTGCTGCTCTCCATCCTGCCCAAGCCGCGCCGCATCGAGATCAGGCACAACCTGTTCCGCAACGTCGGCTATTTCTGTGCGGATCTGATCAGCGGTGAGCGCGCCGCCAAGCGCGCATTGGCGCTGGCCCTGGTCCTGCTGGCCGGCGGCTTCTACTTCTCCTCCCAGGTGGTGATCGGCGAGTCCGAACCCGGTTCGCCGATCCTGTACCAGGAGCACGACTACAACCTCTCCTCCAAGGCGGTCAACGATGCCTTTCCCGGCTCAGAGGAGATGTACATCGTCGCCGAGACGGCGGAGAAGGGCGGTATCAAGCGGCCTGACGTACTTAAGGCGCTGGCCGATCTGGAGCGCACCATGCTGCTTGACCCCGGTGTCGGCGGCGCCAAGGGCGCACCGGACCTGGTGATGCAGGTCAACCGCCTGCTGCACAACACCGACCCGCGCTGGCTGCAGATCCCGGATGACCAGCTCTACGTCGGCGGCCTGATGTACACCTACATGATGTCCAACCCGATCCCCGGCGCGTTGAACGAGTTCATCGACACTGACGAGCGGATCGCCAACCTGGTGTTCTACTACAAGGACCACCAGGGTGAGACCATCCGCCGCGCTATCCACACCGCCAAACAGTGGATTGCCGAGAACGAGGGCAAGGTCGAGGGCCTGACCATCCGCCTGGCCGGCGGCACCATCGGCGTCATCGCGTCGCAGAACGAGGCCGCATTCGAGACCAACCTCTGGGTGCTGCCGCTGGTGTTCCTGCTGATCTTCCTGTTCGTGACCCTGTTTTACTCCTCGCTGATGGCCGGGGCGATGATGTTCGGCGCCATGCTCTTTGCCACCACGCTGACCTACGCCTACATGGGCCTGGTGGGGATGGGGATCAACTCCAACACCGTGCCGATCATCGCCGTCGGTGTCGGCGTCGGCATCGACTACTCGATCTACATGATGGACCGCATCCGCGCCGAGATGACCAGCCTGGGCGACCTGGCCCAGGCGGTGCGCCGCGCCATCCGCACCACAGGCCTGGCGGTCAGCTTCACCGCCATCACCCTGATCGCCGGCATCGTCATGTGGGTGATCCTGTCCGACCTGCGCTTCCAGGCCGATGCGGCGCTGCTGCTGATCGTCATGGTGGTGCTCAACGGCGCTGCCGCCATGCTGCTGGTGCCGAGCTGGGTGCTGGTGTTCAGACCTAAGTTTATCTGCACCGCCTACGTCGATGAGGACGGCGTGATCCACGCCGACGACAGTCTCTCATCCGATGACGCAGAGGCCGCGCCCGTCGGGAAGGGCGAGCCGGCATACCAGGCGACCGAATCCATCTCTGATGCAACCGTTAAACCCTCGCTAGTCATGACCACCAAGGCATAAAACGCTTTTTAAAACACCAAAGAGGCCAAAAGATATGTCGAAAACAATAACAACGACATCCACCCCCCTGGCAGTGGCGGTCGCCGCCGCCCTGGCCGGAGGGCTCACCGCGCAGCACGTCGCTGCCGCCGATACCACCTGGGCCGGGTTCGTGGAGAACGCCACCTACCACCGCAAGGATGTGGGGATCTCCAAGTTCCGCAACACCGCCCAGGCTGAGTTCGAGACTAAGTTCGACTCCGACAGTTTCCGTTCGCTACGTCTGAACGGTGTGCTGCGCGGCACCTACGACGGGGTCTACGACCTCAACGACGACGAGTTCGGCAAGGATGCGCAGCAGGACTACCTGGGTCAGGACTGGCACTCAGCGGGGACGGCCACGACCACCATCCCCGGCCCCAATGTGCCGATTCTCTCCGCCGGGGTGCCTTTCCCGTGCGAGAACGATCCGACTCTGTGCGACAACCTGGACGGCTACATGGACCAGAAGGAGCGTGACGCCAGGTTCCCCGAGTTCAACGACCGGCTGGACTTCATCCGCGAGCTGTATGTCAGCGCCGACAAGGAGCTGACCAACGGCGACGTACTCAGCTTCCGTCTCGGCAAGCAGCAGGTGGTCTGGGGCAAGACCGACCTGTTCCGTGTGCTCGACGTGATCAACCCGGTGGACTACTCGCGCCACAACATCTACGACGAGCTGGAAGATATCCGTATCCCGCAGTGGATGCTGACCGCCGAGTGGCGGATGGGGCCGAACCAGGTGCTGGACGACTCCAACCTGTCGCTGGTGTGGAACTTCGACAAGTTCCGCCCGAGCAACCTGGGCACCTGCGGCCAGTCCTACAAGATCCTCGATGCCGGTTGCTTCTTCAGCTCCTACATCAACGTCGACAAGCTGGTGGGCGGCCCCTACACGGCACCGGTGCCGATCATCCACGACGTGGAGGAGCCGGAGTGGAGCCTGGCCAACACCCAGTTGGGCATGAAGTGGGAGGGCGTCTACGGCGATGCCACCTTCTCCGTCAACGCGCTGACCTACCGCCAGCAGCTGCCGTCATTGCATTTCCGTGAGCTGGCCCCGGGCACCGGCGCTCCGGCTACCGACGGCGTGTTCGACATCAAGTTCCCGCGGGTCAACCTGCTCGGCGGTGCCATCGACTACTACTCCATGGACATGGATGCGGTCTGGCGCGTGGAGCTGGCCTACACCGAGGGCGAAGAGCTGCCGCGTGACCTGGACGGTCACAAGGAGACCGACATGCTGCGTTACGTGATCGGTCTGGACAAGAACCTGGTGATCCCGGCGCTGGGTACCTCCAGTGCGTTCCTGATCTCCGGTCAGCTGTTCGGAGAACACATCCTCGACCACGAAGCGGACATGCCCAACGACGAGGACAACTGGATCGCCACCGGTCTGTTCAAGGGCTGGTACATGAACAACCGTCTGAGCCCGCAGATCATCGTCGCCCATGACTTCGCCGCCAAGGCGACCGCAGTGGCGCCGAGCATCTCCTGGACCCCGGATAACCACTGGATGTTCAACCTGGGGCTGAACGTGAAGTTCGGCGGTGACGAGCAGTTCCCCTGGTCGGTGGCCGGTTTTGCGGACACCTACGAGCCGCTGGCGCGCTTCACCAACGGCCCGATCGGTGTCGCCAACCAGGAAGACGAAATTCAATTCACCATTCGCTACAGCTTCTGACCCTGAGTGGATAACAAGAATCAAAGGTGTTAACTATGTTGAAGAAAACCTTTCTAGCTCTGTCGCTGAGTGCTGCCCTGGCCGGCGGGGTGCAGGCTGCTGCGGTCTCCGAAGAGGTGATCCAGAACTCCTTTTTTCCGTACAAGAACGGTATGCCTGGTTTTTCCGGGCTTAGCGCAGGATTGACCATCAACCAGGCCAACGTGGAGCAGTTCAGGGAGGTGTTGGATCCCGGTCTGTACATGTTCATCAAGAATGGCGCTACCGAGATCAAGGTCGGCGAAACCACCGATTTCGCGCTGCACCAGAGCTATATCGATGCCACCCGCCAGTACTCGGGCGACGTCACCCTGGGCGAGGGCTATGGCGAGCTGTCCAAGACCGTGGCCGGTCGTCCCTTCCCGCAGGAGCCGTCGATGGAAGACCCGCGTGCCGGCGAGAAGCTGGCGTGGAACTACAAGTACGGTTACAACTGGGGCGACTCCGCCACCATCTCACCGTTCTACTGGACCATGCGCGATATGGAGAGCGGCAAGAAGGAGCGGACGATCAAGTTCGACTTCAACTTCCTGAACTTCACCCACCGTACCCAGCAGACGCCGTTCCCGGAGATCACGCCGAACCCGTCGGAGCTGTTCCGCGGTATTTACGTGAAGGTGTTGGAGCCGTTCGACGTCAAGAACACCCAGTTGCTGATCCACCGCTTCGAGGACGACACCAAGGTGGATAACGCTTATCTCTACCTCGGCTTCCAGCGTCGCGTGCGCCGTCTCTCCTCCGGGCAGACCACCGATGCGTTCCTCGGCACCGATGTCATGATCGAGGACTTCGAGGGTTACAACGGCCGTATCTCCGATATGAAGTGGGTGTATAAAGGCACGCGCAATATGCTGATGCCGTTCTATAACCACAACGAGATGGTGCTGGACAGCGAAACTCACCAGGATGAGGATGGTTATCAGGTCGTCGCGTTCGGTGGCAAGGGTGGCTGTTTCCCCAACATCACCTGGCAGCTGCGCAAGGTGTATGAGGTGGAGTCGATACCTCAGGATGAAAACCACCCGATCAGCAAGCGTACCCATTTCATGGATGCTCAGACCTTCACCATCCCGCGTACTGTGGTGTACGACCGCAAGGGCGATATGTGGAAGAACTGGATCATCGGTCAGGCCCATCCCGACCACCACCTGCCGGTGAACAAGGGCACCGGGGTGTCGATCGACGATGCCTTCAGCATGATCGATATCCAGGCGCAGCACTGTACTACCGGACAGTTCAAGGGAATCGTCGATCCGTCGAGGAGTCCGGCGGACAAGTTCACGGTGCAGAACATGCGCGCATCGGGTAACTGATACCCGCGCGGCCCCTTCCGCGATTTGCCCGGGCAGAGCCCGGGCTTTTTCGTATCCCGGTTGTGCGTTAACCCGGCCTCAGGTGGTGTGGTACACTGCCGCTCCGTTTGTGAACCGGCCCTGGCATGTCCCAATCTCTCGATATTCTGGCTGCACCCATCAGATCGACTCTGGTGCGCATGACGCTGCCGATGATGCTCGGGATCATCAGCCTGATGCTGTTCAATATCGTCGACATCTGGTTTGTCGGGCAGTTGGGTACCGAGCCGATGGCAGCGCTGGCCTTCACCTTCCCGGTCACTTTTTCCATCACCAGCCTGGCGATCGGGCTGGGGGTCGGCAGTTCGGCCACCCTGGCGCGTCTGATCGGTGCCGGCAGTCCAACCGATGCTGCGCGTATGGCCACCGATAACCTGATCATGACGGTGCTGTTGATGGTGATCATCGGCAGTGCCGGACACCTGATTATCGACCCCGTGTTCTCGCTGATGGGCGCCGAAGCCCACCTGATGCCCTATATCCATGACTACATGTCGGTCTGGTTCTCGGGTTCGGTGTTCCTGGTGCTGAACATGGTCTGCAACAGCATCTTCAGGGCGGCGGGGGATACCCGCTTTTCCGCGGCGATCATGCTGGTTTCGTCGCTGATCAACCTGCTACTCGATCCGCTGCTGATCTTCGGCATAGGTCCTTTTCCACAGTTGGGCATTCAAGGGGCGGCATTGGCCAGTGTGCTGGCCTGGGCGACGACCACGGCGATGGCGCTCTACCTGCTGCAGCGGCGACAGATGCTGCTGTTGAGCCGACCGGAGCCGAGGCAGATGATTGAGCACTGGCGTACGGTGCTGAAGATCTCCCTGCCGGCGGCACTCTCCAACATGATGACGCCGCTGGCGAACGGTGTGTTGACCGCTGTGGTTGCACGGCATGGCGCCGAAGCGGTAGCGGCCTATGGTGTGGGCAACAGGGTAGAGTCGCTCTCCCTGCTGGTCTGTCTGGCGCTGTCGATGACACTGCCGCCGTTCATCAGTCAGAACTATGGCGCGGGGCAGATGGAGCGTGTGCGCCACGCCTATATCGGTGCTGCACGTTTCGCGTTGATCTGGCAGGGGCTGATATTCCTTGCCCTGTTCGTATTCTCTGGCACCCTGTCGACGCTGTTCAGCGATGATGCGGAGGTGTCGCGCTGGTTGGGGCTATGGATGGTGCTGGTGCCTGCCGGCTTCGGCTTCCAGGCGATCACCTTCCTCAGCGCCTCCTCGTTCAATGCCCTGCATCAGCCGATGCGTGCCATGCGTATCAGCCTGTTCCGTCTATTCATCATGTATGTGCCCCTGGGCTGGCTGGGCAGTGAACTGTTCGGCTTGCCGGGCATGTTCGCTGCGCTGGTGCTGGCCAACGGCATCACCGCATTTATCGCCTACTCCTGGATGAACGGCTATCTGCGACGCCTCTGTGCCCGCGTGTAACCTGTACGTCAAATCTATCTCTTAACCTGTCCTCAGCAAAAACGACCCTGGCGGTTGTGGTCCCTGCGCGCATCGTACTATGATCAAGCGATAGGGATAGACGCACGAATTTAATCAAAGAATTAAAAAAAGCCGGTGTTTTGCCGGTATTCAAATGGAAACCAGAGGGGTGCGATATTATGAGTCAGAAAGTAGCAATGGTGACTGGCGGTACCGGTGGTTTGGGTACAGCGATCTGCCGCAAACTGGCGGATGCCGGTTACAAGGTGGTTGCCGGGTATAACAGCGGCGGTAATCACGAGAAGGCCAAGGCCTGGCAGGCGGAGCAGAAAGCCGACGGTTACGAGATCGAAGTGGCGTATGGCGATGTGACCGATGCCGAATCCTGTGCCAAGTGCGTGGCGACCGTTAAAGAGCTGACCGGCAGCGAGATCAGCGTACTGGTCAACAACGCCGGTATCACCCGCGACGGTACCTTCAAGAAGATGAGCTGGGAACAGTGGGATGAGGTACTGAGTGCCAACCTGGATTCGATGTTCCATATGACCCGCCTGGTGATCAACCCGATGCTGGAACAGGGCTTCGGACGCGTTATCAACATCTCCTCCATCAACGCGCAGAAAGGTCAGTTCGGTCAGTGCAACTACTCCGCTGCCAAGGCCGGTATCCACGGCTTCACCAAGGCGCTGGCACAGGAGGTCGCATCCAAGGGCGTCACCGTCAACACCGTATCGCCGGGTTACATCATGACCGCGATGGTAGCGAAGATCGATCAGGCCGTGCTGGACAAGATCGCCTCCAACATCCCGGTTGGACGTCTGGGTACACCGGATGAGATCGGCCGCATCGTGGCTTTCCTGGCCGATGAAGAGTCCGGTTACATCACCGGCGCTGACTTCTCCATCAACGGTGGTCAGCACATGCACTGATCCTTTCGGGGACAAAAAAAACCGGCGCGCGCGCCGGTTTTTTTGTCGTTTCCGTTTAGCAGCCTGTGCGTTGTTTCAGCTGGTCAAAGCGTTGGCGCAACTCGGGGAATACACCGCTGTAAGGCTGTGTTTTCCACTCCAGGTCGAGTTCGATCACATCGCCGGTGGCCGGATTCTGGTTCTGCTCGGCAAGGGCTTGTTGCAGGCGGCGCATCTGATACTCCATACGCTTGGCCTGGTCTTCGTCCGGTGTCGGTTGTCCGAGCAGGATCTCTAGACGGATACAGAGTTCACGCAGCTGCTGCTCGCTGTCGGCCAGCTGCAGCTCGAGTTCATCGGTCGACTCGAAAGTGCGCTCGATGATGTCGATACGTTGCAACAGTGCCGCACGCCAGGGGTTTGACAGCGACTTGACCGAGCTGCGCACGGTTTCCAGCATCCTGTCGAGCGGGTCGGTCTCGCCGTCCAGTACCGCGGACTCCGCTTTGCTCAGCATCTCGGCGCAGGAGTGGAACTGGCTCAGCTCGGCCTCCTTCATCGGCGCCGGTGTTTCATCGAGCTGGATCTGGGGCGCCGGTGCTGAGTGCTCTTTCAGCCGCTCGAAGATGGTATCGCAGTGGCTACGGAACTCCTGCCAGAGCGCGCGCTCCTCGCTGCGGAAGGCAGGTCCTATCGCTTTCCACTGGCGTTGCAGGCCCTTGGCTTCATCGGCCGCCGCTCGGAAATCCTCGGCTTCGGCCAGCTCCGCTGCCCGTGAAATCAGTTGCCGCTTGGCTTCGGCACACTGTTGATGCCAGTTACGCAGGCGCTGGTCCAGGTTGCGAATCAACTGGTTGAAGCTGTTTTGAACCGCTTTTCCGGGCGCACGGTCGACCGGGGAGAACAGCTTCCATTCCCGTTTTGCCGTGTGGCAGATATTCTCGATGGCGGGCCAGTCGGCCTTGTCCCAGTCGATGCTGTCGAGTAACTGACTCAGTTGACGGCAGATCTCTTCGCGCTGCTTGAGGTTCTGCTCGCGCAGCTGGCGTTGCGCGGAAAAGTGTGCGTCACAGGGGCTGTACGCGGTCTCGGCCGCACTGCGGAAGCGTTGCCACAGCTTGTGCGAATGTACACTGGCGCCGGCATCCAGGGATTTCCACTCCTGTTGCAGCGTGCGGATCTGGTCGGCAAGTTGCTGGGGCGGGATCTCGGCATCGATCAGCGCTTCCATACGCTCGCACAGCTCCTCCTTCTTGCCGTTAATGGCAAAACCCTGCCAGTCCTTCATCTCCTGGAGTTGCGCGATCAGAGACTTGTAGCGCTTCTCCAACTGCGGGTTGGCCGTGCCGTTGAGGCGTTGCAGTTGATCCTGAGCCTGATCCTGATAGCGCACGGCGATGCGGATCTCGCCTTGGGAGATCGCCTGTTCCAGTGAGTTGAGATTCAGCTCCAGTTGGGAGGCGATCTTCTCGGAGTGCTCGCGCTTCTCCTGTTTACGTTTGTCGATCGCTTTCAGCAGTTGCTCTGCCTGAGTGAGCAGGCTGGGCTTGGCCAGGGTTCCCGGCCAGCGGATCGCAGCAAGCAGCTTCTCGATCGGGCCTTTTTCAACCTGTTCCAGCGGTTGTTCCAGCAGTGACAGAAGTTGATCCCGGTGCAGTTCCAGCTGCTCCAGCGCGGATCGGCTCTGCTGTGCCTGCTTGAATCGCTTGCTGAGGCTGTCGCTCAGGCTAGCCTGCTGTGCCAGCTCATGGATCCGGTCGCAAAGTGACTGCAGAGCATCGAGCTGGATATCTTGCGCGAACAGGTCGTCGGCCTCCTGTTCCAGCAACCGGCAGGCCTCTCGATGTGCTTCAGCGGCGCGGGTTTCGGCCTCCTGCTGCTCACGTTCAGCCTGTTGTTGGGCGATGAAGGCGCGCGCGCGTTGGGTCAGGGTTTGAAACTCGGACTCAAGGGTCGCGCTGCGTGGAAGCTGTTCCCACTCGCGGCTGATGACATCGAAGCGGGCCTGGAAATACTGATGGTCCAAGCCATTGACCAAGCTATCCAAGGTAGCGAGCAGCTCCCGCTGTTTCTGCTCCAGCGCCTGCTGTTCCCGCTCTCGATCCTTGTAGGCCTGGAGCATATCGCGGGCAATACGGTGTACCGTCTTGTCGCTGCCGCGACTTTCTCGGCAGAGGGTATCGAGCAACTCGAGCCGGGTGATGCGCTCCGCTGCCGTTCGCCGCAGCTGGGCGGTGGAGCCGCGCAGCGCCAGGGAGAGCAGGGTGGTCTGATCCTCGATCAGGGACAGCGCCAGATGCTGAATCTGCCTACCCGCATCGCAGAGTACCAGTGCGGCAAGCCCGGTGGTTTCCGGCAGCCGTTCCAGCCAGCTGCGTTGCTGCGGTTCGGGCAGCGGGTCCAGGTGCCTGGCGATCACAGTGGCAGCATGGATGCGCAGCTCCTGATCCTGCTCGGAGACCAGTGCCTGAATCAGCAGCTCGGGATCGTCGACACGATCCAGTGCGGCGCGACGAACTTCGCTGCTGTTGTCGTCCAGCAGTAGCCGGCGCAGGATGTCGATGTGACCGGGACGGTCAGCGCGCAGACGAGCAACGGCATTAGCACGGACGCTTGCACTGGAGTGACGCCACTTGGGTTTGAACAGATTTACAAACATCAATCACCACAGACCGGCGCTTTGCGCTCGGTTACTCAATCGGAGAACCAGACAGCAGAGAGGGCGTAACTGCCTACTTACCATGTGCTTACCATGCGCGTAGGCGGCTCCTTGCTCCGGCGTACTGACAATATCAGCGTGTCCCTGTTAGGCGGGTCGCTATTCTACCGGGCTCGGGTCGCACAGGAAAAGCCTTGACAAGGCGCTTAAAAGCGGGCGCTCACTTTGTCACTCAGACTCGCTTCAGTTGAACATCACCATCCACATAGAGCCAGCGGCCGTTTTCCCGTCGGAAACGGGAGCGCTCATGCAGCACTCCATGATCGGGGCCTGAGTCGAAGCGTGCCTCGAACTCGACCACACCGATGCTATCTTGCGGTCCGCCGGCCTGAGTATCGAGAATCGTCAAGCCGGTCCAGGTGGTGACCTGGGTCTGCTCGGCCAGCAGCTCGGCCTCGCCCGGCTGACGCTTTTCCGGGGCCAGTGTGTCGATCAGGTAATCCACAGCACCCAGAGCGAAAGCGCTGTAGCGCGAGCGCATCAGCGCTTCCGCCGTGGCGGCAGGTGTTACGCCGCTCAAGGCCGGTTCGCAGCAGGCGTTGAACGTACGGCCTGAGCCACAGGGGCAGGGCTGGTCACTGTTCAGTGTATCGTGAAGCATGCGTGCGATCCCTTTCGATGGTAGTGTGTGCGGCTAGTATACATGAAGCACCGAAACGGATCCGAGATGGCAGCCAACGCTACCGAAACCTTTTTCTGGCACGACTACGAAACCTTCGGCACCGACCCCAAGCGCGATCGGCCTGTCCAGTTCGCCGGTGTGCGTACCGACGCCGAGTTCAACATCATCGAAGAGCCGCTGGTGATCTACGCCGCGCCGTCCGAGGATCTGCTGCCGCACCCTCAGGCCTGTCTGATCACCGGTATCACACCACAGAAGGCGCTGGAGGAGGGAGTGTGCGAGGCGGAGTTCATCCGCGCCATCCACGCCGAGCTGTCGCGTCCCGGTACCTGTGCCGTCGGCTACAACAGCATCCGCTTCGACGACGAGGTGACGCGCTATACCCTCTACCGCAACTTCTACGATCCCTATGCTCGCGAGTGGCAGAACGGTTGCTCGCGCTGGGACATCATCGACATGCTGCGCCTGACCCGCGCACTGCGCCCAGAGGGGATCAACTGGCCCGAGTATGAGGATGGCACGCCGAGCCTGCGTCTGGAGGACCTGAGCCGGGCCAATGGCCTGTCTCACGAACAGGCGCACGATGCCCTGTCCGATGTCTACGCCACCATCGAGGTGGCCAAGCTGGTGCGCGATCGTCAGCCCAAGCTGTTCAGCTATGTGTTGAACAATCGCGGCAAGCGCGCAATACAGGCGCTGCTCGATGTGCCGGCGATGAAGCCGGTGCTGCACATCTCCTCCAAGTATCCGGTGCAGTGGGGTAACGCCGCGGTGGTGGCACCGCTGTGCTGGCACCCGGTCAATCGCAACGCGGCGGTGGTCTGGGATCTGCGCGTGGATCCGACACCGCTGTTCGAGCTCAGCGTCGAGCAGATCCGCGAGCTGCTCTATACCCGGCATGACCAGCGTCCGGCGGGTGCGCCGGAGATCGCACTGAAACTGCTGCACAGCAACCGTTGCCCGATCGTCGCGCCTGCCGGTATGCTGAACGCTGCCGAGGCCGCCCGGCTCAATATCGACGGCGATACCTGTCGTCGCCATCTGGCGCTGCTGCGCGCGGAGCCTGGCCTGCAGGCGAAACTGGCGGCGCTGTATACCGAGGATCATCCACCGGCGGATGGAGATCCGGACCATATGCTCTACAGTGGCGGCTTTTTCAGCGACAGCGACCGTGGGCTGATGGAGCAGGTGCGCAGTGCCGCGCCCGAGGAGCTGGGTATGCTGGAACTGCCGTTCCAGGATCCGCGTCTGGAGGAGATGCTGCTGCGTTACAAGGCACGCAACTACCCGCAGGCGCTGCATGAAGAGGAGCATCAGCGTTGGGAGGAGTACCGCTCACGCAAGCTGCTTGATGAGGACAACAACGGTTACCTGACCATTCCGAAGTTCTATGACGAGCTCAACCGTCTGGCGCAGCTGCCGACAACTTCGGAACGGGACCGGCAGATACTGGAAGAACTGGCTTACTATGCTGAATCGATCTACCCGATGGAGTTTTAGCCTCGCAGCGCTGCTTTGTGCTGTAACCACGTCGGGCATGGTGCAGGCGGCGGGGCAACAACCGTCGTCAAAGTATTCAGAGGAACTGGATTACCTGGTGATCGAGGTGGGGGCCCCTGCGCCACTGCCCGAGGTCACCGTCATCGAGCCCTCCGCGCCACTGCCGGTTCATGAGATCGTCGTGGAGCCGGTCAAGGTTAAGCCGCTGACCGGTGAAGACCTGGTATTCGCTCAGATCGAGCGCGACGCCAAACTGCCGACCGAGCTTGATCTCCTGCCGGAGGGGGCGCCGGGTCCGGAACTGACCCCGCCGCCGCCTTTCGGTACCCATCGTAACGTAATCGAGCTTTAACCCACCCTTACCTTCGATCAGGGCAGTGCCGCGCTGCCTGGTACATAGCGCTGGTCAGCCTTGAGCGTGTCCAGCAGCGCGCGATCGTCGCTGCCGCTATCCCCATGATTGTTTTCATTGCCGAAGCTGCGCACCGCCAGCTGGCGAGAGCGAAGCTGTTTCAACCGCTCGCCAAGCTGCTCCCGCGTCACCTGCTGCACCGCCGCGATCATCTTTTCCGGGGTGTCGAACGCGGTGTTCTCTCGATCCAGTTCGCGCCAGAAGCGAGAGGTGCGCTCCTTCAACGAGTTGTCACGCTGATCGATGCGGGAGATCAGGCTGCGACGGAACCCCTCCAGTGCCTGCTCGGGTAGCTCGGCGAGCGCGCTCTGCATCTGTTCGAGGAACAGGTTGTAGGCTCGCTCCAGCTGGATCGGGTCGGCCACCGGGGACTGCACCACCAGGGTCAGACCGGGCACTTCGCTCAGCGGCAGGTAGTTGGCGAACACGATGTAACCCAGCTGTTGCTCGGTGCGTAACTGATTGTAGAACGGGGTGGCGAGGATCTCGTTGAGCAGCGCCACCTCGGCGCGGGTCTCCAGCTCCGTGTTTTGACCCTGCATGTACAGGGTTAGTGCCGAATCGTTGTGATCGATCTGCAGGGTGGTATGCAGTGTCCGTCCCGCGGGCAGCTGTACCACCGGCAGCCGCGGCGTCGCGGCGGCTGGACGATCGTTGAGCAGGGTATCGTAGACCTGCTGTGCCATCTGCCGGGCGGCTTCTTCGGTCAGGTTACCGTGGGCCAAACCGCGCAGATGCACGTCGTTGAACAGCGCCGGCCAGTAGGCTTGCAGGTCGGCCAGGGTCAGCGGCGCCAACGCGTCCAACTGCTCCTCCTCGGTCCACTGCGGCATCAGTGAACGGTAAAGCGTACTGAAGGTCTGGGTGTAGGGCTTCTCCTTGCGGGCGTTCTCCAGCTCTTCACTCAGCGCCTGCTTGATGCGGGCAAAGCGGGCTTCGGAGCTGGGCGACTGTTTGGCGGCGTCCAGGATCGCGTCGAGCAGCAGCGGCATACGATCGTTGTAGCCGGCCAGGCGCAGACTGATGCCGCGGGCATGGTCGTAGATATCGGCGGACAGACCGGCCAGGCTGGCATCGTACAGCACCTCGTTCAACCGGTCCTTGAGCATGCGGCTAGAGAGTTCATTCAACACCGCGGTTTTCGGGCTGGCGTTGGCCGAGCCGGAGAGCAGGGCCAGGTAGAGATTGGCGCGCGGTACGCCGAAACTGGTATCGCGCAGGAACCAAAGCTCACCGCCTTCGCGTTGCCAGATCCGCTGCGGTTGCTGATCGGCTGAGTCGCTGGCGGCGAGCAGCTCCAGATTCTGGGCGACAAAGGGGTTCGGTCCGCGCGCATAGAGCTGCTGATCCGGCTTCGGTGTGTGCCAGCGTGTCAGTGCCTGGCGGTCGGGCTTGCCGAGCCGGTAGTCGATCTCGTAGAGCGGGGTGCGCTGGTCGGTCGGCAGATTCTGCGCTGCACGCAGCAGTACCAGACGGTCCGGCGTCAGCTGCTCCAGGTAGCTCTCGATCAACTCGGGATCGAAGTCGCTGTAGCGATAGGGCGCGTCCAGCAGATGGGTGCTGGGGTAGCGTGCCAGGCTGAGCGAGAGGTTGGTGACCTCATGAATCGGTTCGCGCGGTTCACGGAAGCGGAAGTCGGTGGCGGCCAGCTGCGCCTCCTCCTGATACAGCTCCCGGCGCACTCCGGCGTCCTTCAATGCATCGACATAGCTGAAGAAGAGCTCGACTACCTCGTTGTAGTGCTCAAGACCCGCTTTCGTCAGTTCGATGCCGACATCGAAGCTGGCTTGGTGGTCCAGGTCGATCCCTGCCGATGCGCCCAGTGCCTGGGCCCAGCCTTTCTGCTTGAGCAGGCTCAACAGACTGCCCTTGCCCTCGTAGCCGATCAGGCTGGCGATGTAGTTGACCGGTTTTTTGTCCCAGTACTGGCGTATCGGCTTGATCGGGAAACTGAGCTCGAGCTGACGGGTCTGCATCAGCGTCACCACGTCCAGCTGAATCGGCAGCTGGGCCGTTTTGTACAGCGAGGCTTTGATATCAAGGGCTTCGAGGTTGCGGTCAGCAACCGCGGAAAAGCGCTCTTCGACCAGGCGGCGCAGCTCGGCCGTTGACTGACGACCGACCACCGCCAGCGTCATCAGGTTGGCGGAGTAGTGGCTGTTGTAGAACTTGATCAGATCGTCGCGCACCGGACTGTCCGGGCGGTCGGCAAGGGTGTCGAGACTGCCGACGGCAAACCGGCTGTAGGGGTGGTCCGGGTTCATCGCCAGCTTGCCGGCCACGTACAGACGGCGGCCGTCATCGCGAATCTTGGCCTTGAACTCAGAGTGCACCGCATGGCGTTCGCGATCCACGTATTCGGGGGTAAACAGCGGGGCGATGAAAAACTGGGCGAACCGATCCAGGGCGTCGGGCAGGGCATCCGCCTTTACATCGAAGAAGTAGTTGGTGTGGTCGAAGGCGGTGTAGGCGTTGTGGCTGCCGCCATTGGCGCTGATGAACTGCTGATAGGCATCCGCCTCCGGGTATTTCTCGGTACCCAGGAACAGCATGTGTTCAAGAAAATGGGCCAGGCCTTCTCTGCCTTTGGGGTCGTCTCCGCTGCCGGCCTGAACGGCGAGCGACGCCGCGCCCTTGTCTGTGTTGGGATCGGACACCACCACCACCTGCAGCCGGTTGGGCAGGCTGAACACCTCGTACTGTCGGCTGTCGTTAGGGCTCTGGATCGGCAGCGCTGCGCGTACCGGCAGCGCCAGTACGATGAAAATCAGCAGGGTGAATTGTACCAGTCTTGAACTAAGTCTCTGCATTCGCACGTGTTTCCCGATCCTGTTGGGTGGTTTGCTGCCGCCCGGGCAGCCCCGGACGCGATGTTCAGATACACTGCTGTGACTCTAGCAGTTGCCCCGGGGTTCCGCTGGTATGCGTTGGGTGACTGCCTATACAATCGATGAAAGTAATCGATGAAAGTAATCGGCGAGAGTGTACCTAAGGAGTTTGCACGGATGAATCGCGAAAAGGTGATCTTCGCTTTCTTTATTGTTCTGGCACTGACGTTGAACTTCGGTTTCTTCATCGGTGATATAGATAATCCCGACCACCACGATGTGTTCGAGCTGTTCCTGGCCCTGGTGGTCAGCCTGATCTGTACCGTCCTCAAGTTTGGTGACCGCAGCCATCTCGGTGCGTTGATGCTGGCCACCAGTCTGGTGGCCGACCTGCAGTTGATCGTTGCCGCCGGAATCTGGGGATACGGCGAGCATATTGCCGCGTCCGGTTTGGAAGCGGAGGTGATGGCCAGCGTGGTCTCCTTTGCCGGCGGGGCTCTGGTCGCCAACATTACCTCGGTGATACTGCTGATGGTCGAGACGGTCCTGATCCGGCGCTGATTCGATGAACGATATCCTGTATGTGCTGCTGCGCCGCCTGCGTACGCCGCTGATCACGCTGATCGTGGTCTACGCGGTCTCAGTGCTGGGTTTCACGCTGATACCGGGGCGTGACGACGCCGGTAATGTCTGGCACATGGATTTTTTCCACGCCTTCTACTTCGTGTCGTTCATGGGCTCGACCATCGGTTTTGGCGAGATCCCCTACGCGTTCACCAGTGCTCAGAGGATGTGGACGCTGGTGACCATCTACTCCTCCGTGGTGGCCTGGCTGTACAGTATCGGTACCACGCTGACCGTGTTTCAGGATTCCAGCTTTATCCGCCTGCGCCGCCTGCGCAGCTTCGTGCGCGAAGTGCGTGGCCTGCATGAACGCTTCTACCTGGTCTGCGGCTATGGTGTGACCGGCAGCCATGTGGTCAAGGAGTTGATCGACCACGGCGTGCGGGCGGTGGTGGTGGATATCGACCAGGAACGGATCGACTCGCTGGAGCTCGATGGTCTGGTGCTGCCGGTGCCGGCGCTCTGTGCCGATGCGTCGTTGCCCGATATCCTTGATTTCGCCGGTTTGCAGAACAAGCACTGCGTCGGCGTGTTGGCGCTGACCAACAGCGATAATGTGAATCTGGCCATCTCTATAGCCAGCAAGGTGCTGTCGCCCAAACGGATGGTGATCAGCCGTTCGGAGAACGATATCACCAGTGCTAACCTGGCCTCCTTCGGTACCGACATGATTGTCGATCCGTTCCGCACCTATGCCGAGTATGTTGCGCTGGCCGCCCACAGTCCCCATCGGCATCTGGTATACGACTGGCTGATGAACCCCGAGCATCGCAGTCTTGCCAGTATTTATCGCCGTGAAAAGGGGCGCTGGATCATCTGCGGTTATGGTCGCTTCGGTCGCAATATCATCCGCAACATGCAGCAGGAAGGAACGGAGATCACCGTTATCGATCCTGTTCCGGACAACATCCGCGGCATGAGCGGTGCGGTGCTCGGTATCGGCACCGAGGCGATCACCCTGCAGCAGGCCGGGGTGGAGGATGCGGTGGGCATTGTTGCCGGCACCGCCAACGATGCCGACAACCTGTCGATCATCATGACCGCACGGCAGCTTAACCCCAGGCTGACCACCGTGGTGCGCCAGAACCTGAGCGCCAATGAGCTGGTGTTCGCCAACTCCCGCTGTGACTTCATCATGCAGCCGGGCAAGATCATCTCCGCGCAGATTCTGGCTCAGCTGAAGACGCCGCTGTTGTCCGTATTCCTGGATCATCTGATGCAGCAGGATGAGGTGTGGGCTCACACCCTTATCAATCGAATGAGTGCGACCGTAGGGGATGAGGCACTGGAAAGTCGCTCGATCCGGATAGATGAAATCTCCGCACCGGCGATCAAGTGCAAGCTCGATGAGGGCGCACAGGTTAAGCTGATTTCACTGCTGAAGAACCCGCATGACCGGCGCGAGATGTTGGACTGCTTCCCGCTGATGCTGCGTCGAAATGGTGAGGTGAAAGCACTGCCAGGCGAGTTGACGCTGCTGGAGCCGGGTGACGAGATTTTGTTATGCGGCCGCAAGCGAGCAATGCAGAAGTTCGAGTGGACCACGCATAACTACAACACCTTGCACTTTATTCTGACCGGCGAGGATGCCACGCAAAGCGCTATCCAGCGCTGGGTCGGCGGTCGAGCAAAGAACTGATGGCCTACCTGTTGCTCTCGCTGACGATACTGTTCTGGGCCGGAAACCTGGTCAGCGCCCGCGCCATTCATGCCGATATAGAGCCGGTGACGCTGGCGCTGCTGCGCTGGTCTCTGGTACTGCTGTTGATCCTGCCCTGGGCGCTGCCGCGTCTGTGGCGGCAGAGGTCCGTGCTGCTAAGACACCTGCCGATTCTGCTGGTACTGTCGATTCTCGGCGTCGCCAACTTCAACACCTTTCTCTACATCGGCCTGCAGGACACTACCGCCTCCAACGGCGCCCTGATGCAGTCGGCGATTCCGGTGGTGATACTGCTGCTCAGCGCGGTTCTGCTGCGAGAACCCACGACCGGGCGCCAGTGGTTGGGTGTGTTGATCTCGATTCTGGGAGTGGCTGTCCTGATAACCAGGGCGGACCCGGAGATGCTGCTGAACCTGAGCTTCAACCCTGGCGATATCTGGATCGGTGCCGCGGTGCTGACCTGGTCGCTCTACTCACTGGCCCTGCGTTGGCGACCGGCTGAGCTGGATGGATTTACCCTGTTTGCCTGCAATGTGCTGATCGGCGTGCTGGCACTGCTGCCCTTTGCGCTGAACGAGCAACACAGCGCGACCGCACTGCAGTGGTCGCCCTCGGTGCTGTCGGCCGTGGCCTATATGGCGATCTTCCCGTCGATCCTCGCTTACCTGTTCTGGAACCGCGGCGTCGCTGAACTGGGCGCCGCCCGCGCCGGTCTATTCATCCACCTGATGCCACTGTTCGGTGTGCTGCTGTCGGTGCTGTTTCTCGGTGAGACGCTGCATCTCTATCATGCGCTGGGCATGCTGCTTATTTTCACCGGCATCTATTTGGCGACTTTGTCGAAAACAACCGGTAAGCTGCAATCCAAACGCTCATGAGGGCGTGACGGACACAAAGAAACTCTAAAGGAGCTTCAATGCGAACCCTGACTACCAGCATCTTCGTTATCCTGCTCAGCTTCCTGATCCCGATGGAGGAGGCCCAGGCCAAACGCCTTGGCGGCGGCTTTTCCCTCGGCAAGAGCTATACCGCACCGAAAAAGGTGTCGCCGACCCCCACCTATACCAAGCAGCAGGATGCTCAGTCGCCCACATCTCCGACGCAGACGACCGCCACGGCGCCGCGTCGTAGCGGTTTCGGTGGGTTGATGGGTGGACTGCTGGCCGGCGGTCTGCTGGGCGCGCTGTTCTTTGGCGGCGCGTTCGAAGGGATCCAACTGATGGATATCCTGATCTTCGGTTTGATCGGCTTTGTGCTGTTCAAGCTGTTTGCCGGGCGGCGTCAGTCGCAACAACCCGCCTATGCTGGCATGGGTAGTTCGAATCAGCAGCAGAATACGCAGTGGCGCGCGCAGAGCGAGCAGCCCCAGCCGCCGATCTACGATGGCGGTATCGGCAGTGCACTGGCCGAGCCGGAGCTGAAGCTGCCGGAGTGGTTCAACAAAAAGGCGTTTCTCGACCAGGCCTGCAACCACTTCAGCAGCCTGCAGAAGGCCTGGGACGAGAGCAACTGGGATGAGATCCGCAGCTACACCTCGCCCGAGCTGTTCGAGGAGCTGAAGGCGCAGCGCGCCCGTTTCCCTGAGCGTCAGCACACCGAAGTGGTGTCGGTGATGGCGGATCTGATCAACTTCATCGACGAGCAGAGCCAGGTGATCGTCAGCCTGCACTTCTACGGCTGGTTGCGTGAAGATGAGCAGGGCGGTACCGCCGAGTTCAGCGAGATCTGGCACCTCAGCCGCGACATGACGGTGGAGAGCGCCGACTGGTTTATCGTCGGTATCGAGCAGCCCAAATAGGTCGGAGTCTCGTACCGAACGTTCCAAGGTAGGGTGGGGTGTTGCTTTCCGGGACCGTCGCCGGCAGGGATGCCGGCGCCGAGCTTACAGGGATGTATTCACAGCGTGTCCCGGAAAGCAACACCCCTCCCTACCTAACACTCTGTCCAGATAGCGCTCGAGCTTTTCGCACTCACCGGTTTGTAGGTAAAGTCCCAGGCGGGTGCGGCGCCAGATGATGTCGTCCACCGACTGCGCCCATTCATGCTCCACCAGGTAATCCACTTCACGCTGATGCAGACCGGCACCGAAAGAGGGACCGAGGTCCTCCATCGAGCGGCAACCATCAAGAATCTGGTGGTTGAGGGTTCCGTAAGTGCGTGTGAAGCGGCGTGCCAGCGCCAGTGGTAGCCAGGGGAACTGACGCTCCAGGGCCGCTTGCAGGCTTTGCTGGGTTTCGAAGTTGCCGCCGGGCAGTGTGGCGCTCTTGGTCCAGGCGGCACCCGCCTCCGGGAAATATTTGCAGATGGCGTCAGTGGCCGCCTGCGCCAGCTTGCGGTAGGTGGTGATCTTGCCGCCGAACACCGACAGCAGCGGGGCCCTGCCGGGACCGGTATCCACCTCGAAGGTGTAGTCGCGGGATGCCTTCTGCGCCGCGCCACCCTCCTCATCCATCAACGGCCGGACACCGGAGTAGCTGTAGACGATGTCGCTATGACTAATCTGGTGCTTGAAGTGGTCATTGACCACCGAGATCAGATAATCGATCTCTTCCGGCGAGATCTCGGCTTGGCGGGGATCCCCGCTGTAGTCGACATCGGTGGTACCGATCAGCGAGAAGTTGTCTTCGTAGGGGATCACGAACACGATGCGGCTATCTTCGTTCTGCAGGATGTAGGCGTCGGGTTCGTCATGAATGCGGGGTACCACGATATGGCTGCCCTTGACCATGCGGATCTGTTTCGGCGGCGGGGTCACCATGGTCTCTTCAAACAGTTTGCTGACCCAGGGGCCGGTGGCGTTGACCAGCGCGCGGCAATACCGGGTTTCCTGACGGCCGGTGTTTTCGTCGCGCAGCGTAACCGCCCAGAGTTCGTTTTCACGCCGGGCTTTGATACAGCGGCAGCGGGTACGGATCTCGGCACCTTTCTCCACAGCGGCTTTTGCCAGCAACACCACCAGGCGGGCATCGTCGACCCAGCCGTCGGAGTATTCGAAGCCACGGGTGATATGGCCGGCCAGCGGCGAGTTTGAATCGAAGCGAATACCGTGGGAGCCGGGCAGTAGTTCCCGTTTCGCCAGGTGATCGTACAGGAACAGACCAGCACGGATCATCCAGGCCGGGCGCAGATGGGGGCGGTGCGGCAGACGGAAACGCAGCGGCCACATGATATGGGGGGCGTTGCGCAGCAGTGCCTCGCGCTCGGCCAGCGCCTCCCGGACCAGGCGGAACTCATAGTGCTCAAGATAGCGCAGGCCGCCATGGATCAGCTTGCTGCTGTTGGATGAGGTGGCGGAGGCCAGGTCATCCATCTCGCACAAAGTCACCTTGAGGCCGCGTCCGGCGGCATCCATCGCTATGCCGGCGCCGTTAACGCCGCCGCCGATAACGATAAGGTCCTGAACCGCTGTTTTCGACGTCATGCCTTGAAGTCTCCACCCCAGACCGCGGGTCTGGATCTATAGCTGATTTGAAAGAGTGCATTGCGTTGCTGTCATTACTATAGTGTTCGAATACGAAAATTATCAATCAAAAACGAATATTTTTTGATGAAATTATGTTTACACACAGATGTACGGTCGTTTAAGCAGACGGTTGGTGGAAGAGTGTGGGGCGGTCGCTTTCAGGCGCCCGCAGAGGCGGATCCGGGCTGGCGTATACCCAGCCCGGGGGCGAAGCTGAGGGTAGGGGTCAGACGATATGCAGTTCGACCTGGTGTTCGGTCAGCAGCTTGCAGATCCCGTTGGGCGGGCGCTGGTCGGTGAACAGGTGGTCGGCCTGGGTGATATTGCCGAGGCGTACCATGGCGTTGCGGCCAAACTTGGTATGGTCCGCCGCCAGCAGCACCTGGCGCGAATTGGCGATGATCGCCTGAGCCACGCGAACCTCGCGGTAGTCGTAATCGAGCAGGGTGCCGTCGCTGTGTATGCCGCTGATGCCGATGATGCCGAAGTCCATCTGGAACTGGTTGATGAAATCCCGGGTCGCCTCGCCGACGATACCGCCGTCGCGGCTGCGCACTTCGCCGCTGGCGATAATGACCGTAAAGTCCTCCTTGGGGCTCAATATCGACGCGACATGGAGATTGTTGGTGACCACGCGCAGGTCGCGGTGGTTGAGCAGCGCGCGGGCGATCGTCTCCGTGGTGGTACCGATGTTGATGAACAGCGAGGCGCCGTTCGGAATCATCTTCACCAGTTCGGTGGCGATCTTCTCCTTGGCCTCCAGGGTCATGATCTTGCGTGTCTGGTAGGCCAGGTTCTGGGTGCTGGATTCGGCACTGGCGCCGCCGTGGTGGCGCTGTATCCGGTTCTCTTTGGCCAGTTGGTTGAGGTCGCGGCGGATGGTCTGCGGGGTAACCTGGAAACACTCGACCAACTCGTCGATGGTGACGAAACCGGCCTGTTGGACCTTTTCGAATATCTGATCCTGCCTGTGCCTTTGTGCCATGATGGACGGGTGACTCCTTGTTTACATAAACGAAACTGCATAGAGGATAGTTTCGTGTGTGCGCTGCAAAGCCGGTAGTAACCGGCCTTTCCGGAAGTTGGCTAATTATCGCACGGAATCAGTAAGTTGGCATAAGAAATAGGGGCTTTGCCTGCTCCTGGGCGAGAGCTTCGACGTAGTGAAGGGAAATTTTCGCTTGGTTTTCATGTGTAATCCGGTAAGAATGCGAAAAAAAAAGAACATATTGGAATAGGCAGGTCGGATCATGACTGAGTATCTACTGGCGATCGATCAGGGCACCACCAGCTCCCGTGCCATTCTCTTCACCACCTCCGGGCAGATCTTCCACACCAGCCAGCGGGAGTTTCCCCAACACTTTCCGCAGGATGGCTGGGTCGAGCACGATCCCGACGATATCCTGCAGACGGTCATCGACACCTGCCGCGACGTTATCGACAAGTCCGGGGTCGAACCGGGGCAGATCCGGGCGGCCGGTATCACCAATCAGCGCGAGACGACGCTGGTGTGGGATCGGTGCACCGGCAAGCCGATCTGCAACGCCATCGTCTGGCAGGATCGGCGTACGTCGAAGTATTGTGAAAGCCTGAAAGCGCAAGGTCTGGAGTCGATGATCAACACCAAGACCGGACTGTTGATCGATCCCTACTTCTCCGCCACCAAGGTGCGCTGGATCCTCAACGAGGTGCCGGGGGCACGAGAGCGGGCCGAGAGGGGCGAGTTGGCCTTCGGCACGGTGGACAGCTTTCTGCTCTGGCATCTGACCAAGGGCAGAGCGCACCGCACCGACGCCACCAATGCATCGCGCACCCTGCTGTTCAATATCCATACCCAACAGTGGGACCCGGAGCTGCTGGAGCTGTTCGATATACCGGCCAACATGCTGCCGGAGGTGATGGACTCGTCGGATGATTTCGGCATGATCGATGCCGACCTGCTGGGGCAGGCGATTCCGGTCTATGGCGTCGCCGGCGATCAGCAGGCGGCATTGTTCGGCCAGACCTGCTTCCGGGAAGGGATGGCGAAGAGTACCTACGGCACCGGCTGCTTCCTGGTGCTCAATACCGGCCCGCGGGCGCTGAAGTCAGAACACCGTCTGTTGACCACCGTTGCCTATCGGCTGGATGGACGGCCGACCTATGCACTCGAGGGCAGTATCTTTATCGCCGGCGCGACCATCCAATGGCTGCGCGACGGTCTGCAGCTGATCCAGGGCGCCGGGGAGACCGAACAGCTGGCTCAGCAGACCTCGATCGATCATGGCGTCTATCTGGTGCCGGCATTTACCGGCCTTGGTGCGCCCTATTGGGATCCCGATGCCCGCGGTGCCATCTTCGGCCTGACCCGCGATACCGGCATCAAGGAGATTGTCACCGCCGGTCTGCAGTCGGTCTGTTACCAGACCAAGGATCTGCAGAAGGCGATGGAGAGTGACGGCGTGCGCCCGGTGGCGCTGCGTGTCGATGGAGGTATGGTGGCCAACAACTGGGTATTGCAGAACCTGTCCGATATCCTCGGTGCCACCGTCGACCGGCCGCGGATAATCGAAACCACGGCACTGGGCGCCGCTTACTTGGCGGGGCTGAAGGCGGGGGTGTTCGAGTCGCTGGAGGCGCTGGAGAAGCTCTGGCAGTGCGAGCGACGGTTTGAGCCGAAGATGTCCAAGGAGCAGCGCGATCGGCTGTACGAGGGTTGGATGCAGGCGGTATCGAAGGTGCAGAGTCGGTAGTCTGCGCTTAAGAGTCTGTTTTGAATCTTCTGGAATGCGGTGCCCGGCAGGAAGGGGTGTTGCTTTCCGGGACACGTTGTGAATACATCCATGTAAACTCGCTGCCGCCCTCCCTGGCGGCAGACGGTCCCGGAAAGCAACACCCCTTCCTACCTTGGAGAGTTCGGTGTGAACTTCCAAGCTGGCCCTAAAAGGCTGTTAACGGATACCCAACTCCCTGAGCCGTTTATACAGTGTGTTGCGACTGATCCCCAACTGCTTGGCGGTGCGGGAGATGTTGCCGTCGAAGCGGTTGTATACCGCAAGTGTTTCGGCCGGCAGGTTGTCGTGGTCGTTATTGTTGTCGGAGCTGTCTGAATCGCCGCCGGACACCGGCTTGGCTTCCGGTTCAACTGTTGTCTCCTCTCGGTTCATCTGTTCCCGAATATCGTGAAAGAAATCGTCGGGCAGGTGCCAACTCTCGATCGGCTCGTCGTCGGCCATCGCCAGGGCGATCTGCAGCACGCTGATCAACTGGCGGATATTGCCGGGCCAGGGGTGTTGTTCGAACAGGTTCAGGATCTCGTCGGATAGTTCGGCCTGCTGGTGCGGCTCGCGGTGCATGCGGTGTACCTGCCGGAACAGGGTGCGGCGGTCGCTGCGCTCGCGCAGCGGCGGCAGATCGATGTTAAGGCCGCTGACGCGATAGTACAGGTCCTGGCGAAAGCCTCCCTCCTGCACCTGAGCACGCAGGCAGCGGTTGGTGGCGGAGACCAGCTTGATATCCACCGGATAGGATTCGGTGGAGCCCAGCGGCGTTACCTTGCGCTCCTGCAGCACGCGCAGCAGCCGCGCCTGTGCCTTCAGCGGCATCTCGCCGATCTCGTCGAGAAACAGCGTACCCTTGTGAGCTTTGCGGATCAGGCCGATGGCGCCCTTGCTGCTGGCGCCGGTGAAGGCGCCTTTCTCATAGCCGAACAGCTCCGACTCCACCAGTTCGCTGGGGATGGCGGCGCAGTTGACCGCGACCAGCGCGTGCGGACGGCGGCTGCTGCGCTGGTGCAGCGCCTTGACGAACACCTCCTTGCCGACGCCGGTCTCGCCGTGGATCAGGATCGGGATATCCTTCTCTATCAACCGCTCAGCCTGACGCACGCAGCGCTCCACCCGCTTGTCGCCATAGCCGATACGGTCCAGGGTGATCTCGTCGGGCGACTCCGATGCAGCTGAACGCCGCTTGCGGAAATCCACCGCCTGAATCGGTTTCTCGGCAGGCCGCTTGATCACCGCGTGCATGTTGTGGCGGTGCCGTGTCTGCAGCTTAAGCGGCAGCAGTTCCGGGTGGTTCTTCAGCTCCCTGAGCGGGCAGTCGAAAATCTGCGCGATATTGGCCAGCGCCAGATCGTAGCCGAGCAGCAGTTCGGCCCGCCGGTTGGCCGAGATGATGGTGCCCTCTTCGGTAAACACGATCAGGCCGGACCATTGGCTGTCGATGTTGTCCAGGTTGGTGTTGAAGGTGAGCATGAAGTGTTCACTGCTGAACGTATTCATGATCAGCCGGTTTTCGATCGACTGCGACATCAGTTTGACCATGCCCAGGGTATGGGCCTGTGGCAGGTAGGCGTCGCTGGAGATGTCGAGTACGCCGAGCAGGTCGCGGTTGGTGTCGAAGATCGGTGCCGCGGAGCCGATCATGAAGCGGTTGGCCTTCAGAAAGTGTTCGTCACGCTGGATCTGCACCGGCTGACCCGAGGCGATCGCGGTGCCGATCGCATTGGTACCGTTGCAGCGCTCGTCCCAACTGCTGCCCTCCTGGAAGAAGGATTTCTGCTGCGGCGCCACGAAGCGCTGGTCGCCCCAGCCGTTCAGCACCTGGCCGCGGCTGTCCGCGAGCAGGATCATGCACTTGCTGTTGGAGAGGATATTCTCGTAGAAGGGCAGGACCTCGGTGTCGGTGGTGCGCACCAGGTAGCGGTGCTCCTCCTTCAGGTCGCGCCGCTCGCCGCTGCCGAGTTGAATCAGCGTCGGCGTGCTGTTGTGGTCGAGGCCGAACGAGCGGCAGCGATCCCAGGAGTTCTCGACCACCTCGGTATGGTTTTGCTCTTGCTGTGGCCGATCGGTCATGTTGGCTTTTCTTGTTATTGGGGCCTGGTTCGAGTCCGTTGACCAGACTTTTCTGACTGAGTGTTCAACTGTTCAAGGTGTTCAATAGTGTGTTCAAGCGAACATGAAGTCAACAGTGTTCTGAACACTGATTGATCGAAATGGAAAATAAACGAACATTATTGCAAGTAAATATGTGCGAATAAGCGCCTTATAAAGCAAGAGGATAGGTATTTTCTGATTCTGTGTCAGAAATGTTGGCATGAGGTTCGCAGTAGAAACAGCCGTTATCCGAAGCCTCGGGTTGAACGCAATCAGCGTGAACAACCCGGAGAATAATAATAAGGAACGGCAATATGTCGCTAACGTTGGAAAACGTCACGCGTGTAGTGGATGGTGTGCCATTCATTGCCGACGCAAACATCACCTTCGAGCCGGGCTCCTTCAACGTCCTGCTCGGACGTACCCTGGCCGGCAAGACTTCATTGATGCGTCTGATGGCCGGTCTGGACAAGCCCACCAGCGGTCGGATTCTGATGGACGGTGGCGATGTGACCGGGGTTCCGGTCCAGCAGCGCAACATCTCCATGGTCTATCAACAGTTCATCAACTATCCCAGCATGACGGTCAGGGAGAACATCGCCTCGCCGTTGCGCCTGGCGAAGATGCCGGAGAGTCAGATCGAGAAGCGGGTCAGGGAAACCGCGGCAATGCTGCATATCGAACCCTATCTGGATCGCCACCCGTTGGCGCTGTCGGGCGGTCAGCAGCAGCGCACGGCGATGGCGCGGGCGCTGGTCAAGGATGCCGGCCTGATCCTGTTCGACGAGCCGCTGGTCAACCTGGACTACAAGCTGCGCGAAGAGCTGCGCTTCGAGATGCGCGAGCTGTTCAAGGAGCGCCGTTCGATCGCGGTCTATGCCACCACCGAACCGCATGAGGCGCTGGCGCTCGGCGGTACCACTACCCTGCTGCACGAGGGGCGGATTGTTCAATCCGGTCCGGTGAACACTGTGTACAGCACGCCGGTCGATATCACCGCGGCCGAACTGTTCAGCGAGCCGCCGATCAACCTGATCCGCGGTCGCGTGTCAGACACCGAGGTGACCTTCGACGAGTATGCCCACTTTCCTCTGAATCAGGACTTGCGGACGCTGGCACCCGGCGAGTACTGGTTCGGTGTGCGTCCCAGCCATGTCGGGTTGGTGCCGCACAACGATGACGATCTGGAGCTTTCGACACTGGTCGAACTTGCCGAGATCAGCGGCTCGGAGACCTTCATGCATGTGCGCAATGAGCACTTCGGGCTGGTGCTGCAACTGTCGGGCGTTCACGAATACCACACCGACACGGCGATCAAGGTCTACCTGCCGACGCACAAGCTGTTTGTGTTCGGTATGGACGGCAAGCTGATTCAGGCGCCGGTCAAGCGGGTCAGGGGGTGATTGAACATGGCTGAAATACATCTGAAGTCGCTGGCGCACAGCTATTTTCCCAATCCGGCCACCAGTGCCGATTATGCGATCCGCGAGATGGATCATGTCTGGCATCAGGGTGGTGCCTATGCGCTGCTCGGACCCTCCGGCTGCGGCAAGAGCACGCTGTTGAACATCATCTCCGGGCTGCTGCAGCCCTCGGAAGGCGAGGTGCTGTTCGACAAGGTTCGCGTCAACGAGATGCCGCCGAAGGAGCGCAACATCGCCCAGGTGTTCCAGTTTCCGGTGGTCTACGACTCGATGACCGTGTACGACAACCTGGCGTTCCCGCTGCGCAATGCCAAGGTGCCGGAGGCACGGGTTCGGGCCAAGGTCAACGAGGTGGCGGAGATCCTCGAACTGCATGAGGTGCTGCACAACAAGGCGCGCAACCTGTCCGCCGACGAGAAGCAGAAGGTATCGATGGGGCGCGGTCTGGTGCGCGACGACGTATCGGCGATCCTGTTCGACGAGCCGCTGACGGTGATCGATCCGCACCTGAAATGGAAACTGCGCCGCAAGCTGAAGCAGATCCATGAGCAGTTCAATATCACCATGATCTACGTGACCCACGATCAGCTCGAGGCATCGACCTTTGCCGACAAGATCGCGGTGATGTACGGCGGCCAGATCGTCCAGTTCGGCACCCCGCGCGAACTGTTCGAAAGCCCCAACCACACCTTCGTCGGCTTCTTCATCGGTAGCCCCGGCATGAACCTGATCGAAGTGCGCCGCAGCGAGGGAGGAGTCAGTTTCGACGATATTCAGATACCGCTCTCCGACGAACTCAACGCCTACCTGGCCGATATCCCCAGCTACAACCTCAAGATCGGTATCCGTCCCGAGTTCGTGCATGTCTGGGACAAGCCGGTGGATGATGCCTATGCCACCGAGCTGATATCGCACGAGGACCTGGGCACCCACAAGATCCTCACGCTCAGGCTCGGCAATCAGTCGATCAAGGCGCGCCTGGACGAAGACCGCGAACTGCCTGAAGGCAAGGTCTATATCAGCTTCCCGCAACAGTGGGTGAAGCTCTATGTGGATGAATTCCTGATCGAGGAGCGAAGCTGATGAACAAGACCGAAAACAACAAAGCCTGGTTCCTGGTACTGCCGGTTTTTGTGCTGGTGGCCTTCTCCGCCGTGATTCCATTGATGACGGTGGTGAACTACTCGGTACAGGATATCTTCGACCAGAACAACGCCTACTTCGTCGGCGCCGAGTGGTTCCGCGAGGTGCTGCGCGATCCGCGCCTGCACGATTCGCTGCTGCGGCAGTTTATCTACTCGTTCGCGGTGCTGGCGATCGAGATTCCGCTCGGCATCGGTGTGGCGCTGATGATGCCGACGAAAGGGAGGATGGCGTCGCTGTGCCTGATTCTGTTGGCGATTCCGCTGCTGATTCCCTGGAACGTGGTCGGCACTATCTGGCAGATCTTCGGCCGTGGCGATATCGGCCTGTTCGGCGCCGCCCTCAACGGCCTGGGGATCGACTACAACTATGCCTCCAACCCCGCCGACGCCTGGGCCACGGTGCTGCTGATCGATGTCTGGCACTGGACCTCGCTGGTGGCACTACTCTGCTACTCCGGCCTGCGCGCCATTCCTGAGGCCTTCTACCAGGCGGCGGAGATCGACCGCGCCTCGAAATGGGCGGTGTTCCGTTATATTCAGCTGCCGCGGTTGAAGAGCGTGCTGGTGATCGGCGTGCTGCTGCGCTTCATGGACAGTTTCATGATCTATACCGAACCGTTCGTGTTGACCGGTGGCGGCCCCGGCAACTCCACCACCTTCCTGAGCCAGACCCTGACCAAGATGGCGGTAGGGCAGTTCGACCTGGGCCCGGCGGCCGCGTTCTCGCTGGTCTACTTCCTGATCGTGCTGCTGGTGTCCTGGCTGTTCTTCACCACCATCACCCATATGGACAAGGCGAAGTGAGGAGTGAGTCATGAAAATGAGTAAGCGCAAAACACTGGGAATCTCGCTCTACATACTCTTCGTGCTGGTGCCGATCTACTGGCTGCTGAACATGTCGTTCAAGACCAACGAGGAGATCCTGAGTTCGCTGACACTCTGGCCGCAGCACTTCACGCTGGCCAACTACGAGGTGATCTTCAGCGATCCGAGCTGGTATTCCGGCTATATCAACTCGATGCTGTACGTCTCCATGAACGTGGTGATCACACTGCTGGTGGCACTGCCTGCGGCCTACGCCTTCAGCCGCTACCGCTTCGTCGGCGACAAGCACCTGTTCTTCTGGTTGCTGACCAACCGTATGGCGCCGCCTGCGGTGTTCCTGCTGCCGTTCTTCCAGCTCTACTCCTCGGTGGGCCTGTTCGACACCCACATCGCCGTGGCGCTGGCGCACTGCCTGTTCAACGTGCCGCTGGCGGTGTGGATCCTGGAGGGGTTCATGTCCGGCGTGCCACGGGAGATCGACGAGACCGCCTATATCGACGGCTACAGTTTCCCGCGCTTCTTCGTGCGGATCTTCCTGCCGATGATCCGCTCGGGAATCGGCGTGACCGCCTTCTTCACCTTCATGTTCTCCTGGGTCGAACTGCTGCTGGCGCGCACCCTGACCTCGGTGGAGGCGAAACCGATCGCGGCGATCATGACCCGAACCGTGGGCGCCGCCGGTATCGACTGGGGCGTGCTGTCGGCGGCGGGAGCGCTGACCATCATTCCGGGACTGCTGGTGATCTGGTTTGTCCGTAACCATGTTGCCAAGGGCTTTGCCCTGGGCCGTGTCTAATCGATAAGAAGGAGTCTCACCATGATCAGTTGGATGGCCTGGACCCTCCCGGTCGCCGTGTTCTTCTCCGTGATCGCCTGCATTCTGATCTGCATGACGGTGTACGAGGTGCGCTCGCCCTGCGTCGAGCGCAGGGGCTTTCTGCCCATCGCTACCACCCGGGGCGATCGCCTGTTCATCGGCCTGCTGAGCAGTGCCTATGTGCATCTGGTCTTCCTCGGGCTTACCGACCTCAACCTGTGGATCCCGCTGGCCCTTTCGGTGATCTGGCTGGCTGTGATACTGCGTTGGGGATGATAAATTTTCGTTATACGTGATTTTTGTCTTTTTTCGAAAATTCATATTTGAATATTTTTCGAATTGGAACTAGTTTTATTCGTCATATGCGCAAAAAGGAAATAAATCGAAAAGGTTCACGGCTTCGGCCAGGTGAAAGCGAAAGCTACAGCAACAGGACCGGTATCCCGACGGAGCGTCGGTCTACCAAAAACGGAAAAGCACAAAAAATTGCCGGGAGCAATTTTTAACGTCGCGCAGCGACAGCCCGAAGGGGGGCCGCCATGGATGGTGGCCATAATAAAAACGAGGTAGAAGATGAACAAAAATAAAAAGATGCCAAAGGTTATACTGCTTAGCGCTGCGATCGGCGCCGCCACTCTGGGGATCAGTGTTCAGGCGTACGCGGATCAGTATCTCGACGCGGCCAACAAGTGGATTGCCGAGGAGTTCGACAAGTCCACCCTGAGCAAGGAGGAGCAGCTGAAGGAGCTGCAGTGGTTCACCAAGGCGGCCGAGCCGTTCCGCGGTATGACCATCAACGTCGCCTCCGAAACCATCGCCACCCACGAATATGAAGCCAAGGTACTGACCAAGGCGTTCGAGGAGATCACCGGCATCAAGGTCAACCACGACCTGATTCAGGAGGGCGACGTGGTCGAGAAGCTGCAGACCCAGATGCAGTCCGACCGCAACATCTACGACGCCTACATCAACGACTCCGATCTGATCGGTACCCATTTCCGCTACGGCAAGGTGGTGCCGATCTCCGACATGATCGAAGGTGACGGCAAGGACTACACCCTGCCGACGCTGGATCTGCAGGACTTTATCGGTCTCTCTTTCACCACCGGCCCGGACGGCAAGATCTACCAGTTGCCGGACCAGCAGTTCGCCAACCTCTATTGGTTCCGCGCCGACTGGTTCGCCCGCGATGACCTGAAGAAACAGTTCAAGGAGATCTATGGCTATGAGCTGGGGGTTCCGAAGAACTGGTCCGCCTACGAAGATATCGCCGACTTCTTCAGCAACAAGGTGAAGAACATCGATGGCCAGCGCGTCTACGGCCATATGGATTACGGCAAGAAGGATCCGTCTCTGGGCTGGCGCTTCACCGATGCCTGGTTCTCCATGGCGGGTGAGGGCGACAAGGGGCGTCCGAACGGTCTGCCGGTGGATGAGTGGGGGATCCGCGTCGACGGCTGTCGCCCGGTGGGCTCCAGCGTGTCACGCGGCGGTGCCACCAACGGACCGGCTGCGGTCTACGCCACCACCAAGTATGTCGACTGGTTGCGTCAGTACGCGCCGCCCGAAGCTCAGGGCATGACCTTCTCCGAGGCGGGCCCGGTTCCGGCCCAGGGCAACATCGCCCAGCAGATCTTCTGGTACACCGCCTTCACCTCCAGCATGACCCAGCCGGGGCTGCCGGTGGTGAACGAGGATGGCACGCCGAAGTGGCGCATGGCACCGTCGCCGAAAGGACCCTACTGGGAGGAGGGGATGAAGCTGGGTTACCAGGACGCCGGTTCCTGGACCTTCCTCAACTCCACCCCGGACAAGCAGCGTCTGGCGGCCTGGCTCTATGCCCAGTTCACCGTGGCCAAGACCGTATCGCTGAAGAAGACGCTGGTCGGTCTGACGCCGATCCGCGAGTCCGACATCAACTCCGACGTGATGACCCAGGAAGCGCCGAAGCTGGGCGGTCTGGTCGAGTTCTACCGCAGCCCGGCCCGTGTGCAGTGGTCGCCGACCGGTACCAACGTACCGGACTACCCGAAACTGGCGCAGCTCTGGTGGCAGTATATCGCCGAAGCCGCCAGCGGCGAGAAGACCCCGCAGGAAGCGCTGGACGGTCTGGCCGAAGCACAGGACAAGGTGATGCAGCGTCTTGAACGTGCCGGTGTGCAGGGCGAGTGCGGTCCGAAACTGAACGAACCGCGCGATCCGGAATACTGGCTCAGCCAGCCGGGTTCGCCGAAGGCCAAGCTGGCCAACGAGAAGCCGCAGGGTGAAACCATCGCCTACGAAGAGCTGCTCAAGAGCTGGCAGGCGGTCAACAAGGTCGCCGATAGCAACTGATAGCACCGCTATCTAACCCTGAAAGCCCTATTGGCCGGACAGCGGTAACGTTGCCCGGTCTTTTTATGTACAGGATGTACGGTATGCCGCGGGCGCAGGAGTGGGGTATTACAGTTTTATAGGAGGAATCATGTTGCTGAGTAACGAGAGTCCGGCCGCGATACCACCGTTTTCCGTAGCGGCCCTGCCGCGCATCCTGTTTGGCGAGGGGAGCATCGAGCGGCTGCCCGCCGAGCTTGTTCCCTTCGGTCGCCGCCTGTTGCTGATCACCGGTGGGCAATCGTTCCTCGCCGGAGCGCACTGGCCGCGGCTAGTGCGGGCGCTGGAAGAGCGGGGGCTGGAGTGGGAGCAGGTCGGCATTGGCGGAGAGCCCAGTCCCGATCAGGTCGACGCTGTCGTCAGCCGTTTTACGCACAGCTCGATCGACATGGTGGTGGCGATTGGGGGCGGAAGCGTGCTGGATGCCGGCAAGGCTATCGCTGGATTGCTGCCGAGCGGTCGCTCGGTGCTGGATCATCTCGAAGGTGTCGGGCCACAACTGCCTTACGAGGGGCCTTCACTGCCGTTTATCGCCGTATCGACCACGGCCGGTACCGGCAGTGAGATGACCAAAAATGCAGTGCTGACGCAGGCAGGTGCGGGCGGGTTTAAAAAATCGTTTCGCGACGAACGTCTACTGGCGCGTCTGGCTATTGTCGATCCACAGTTGCTGCACAGCTGTCCGCCTCCGGTGATGCTCGGCAACGCCATGGACGCACTGACGCAACTGCTGGAAGCCTATGTTTCCACCGGCGCCAGTGCCTTCACCGATGCTCTGGCCGAGAGCGGCATCAAAGCCTTTGCCGCCGGGTTCAGCGCCGATCCCGAACAACCGGTTCGGGACTACGGCTGTATCGCCTACGCCGCGATGCTGTCCGGTATCTGTCTGGCGCAGGCTGGACTGGGAGCGGTACACGGTATCGCTTCGCTACTGGGCGCCTGGTTCTCGGTCCCCCATGGCGTGGCCTGCGGTACCCTGGTTGCGGCGGTGACCAGGGAAAATATTGAGGCGCTGCGCCAGCGTGCGCCGGATAGCCCGGCACTGCATAAATATGCACGGGCCGCGCGCTTGCTTAAAGGTGGGGAGTTTAAAGGTGAGGAGCTGAGCGGTGATGAATCAAGCGATGCCGATACCCTGGTCGAGTTGCTGGAGAGTTGGGTCGGGCGTTGCCGGTTGCCAAGACTTGCCTCGTTCGGCGTGACGGTCAGTGATCTGGCGCAGATCGCGGCCGCGTCGGGCGGCAACAGCATGAAAACCAATCCGGTGGTCCTCACCCGTCACGAGTTCAGGTCGATATTGGCGCAGCGGCTCTGATACTCAGACAGCTTTAAAGCCCAGATCGAGTCGCTCTACTGCTGCCTCGATTGTGCCTCCATCTGAGCCCGTGCGCGGATCACCTCGGCCGGAATGGCCAACTGCTTCATCAGGTAGAGGCGGAAATCCTCCGGGTAATCCAGCTCGATCAGCGCCTGTTCCATACAGCGCAGCCATGCGTTTTTGCTCTCCATATCCACCGGGAAATGCTTATGTGCCTCGGGGATGATGATCGAGCCATAGTGCTGGCTGAACAGCCTCGGGCCTCCCATCCAGCCGGACAGGAAATAGGCCAGCTTCTGCCTTGATTCGGTGAGATCCCTGGGGTGCATTTCACGCAGCGTTCTGGCTTCCGGCAGGCTGTCCATCAGCTCGTAGAAGCGGTCTACCAGGGCTGTAATGCCCTCGATACCGCCGGCGGCTCGGTAGGTGGCATCACCGGTGCCATAGGGGAGCGGGTTGTGCGTGTCTGTCTTGTCGCTCATTATCTTGTCCACACAAAGGTTCATTTGCGGCATTAATAGCTGATACTGGCGCGAACACCCTGGCGCATCAATAGCGGCAGGTCATAAGATGCTTTTTATCTGCACGCAGGGAGAGAGGATGAGCAGAAGCGAATCGAGCACTGAACACTGGGGCCAGGCGGATCTGTATCAGCAGATCCTGGCGCAGCTAAGTGCGCTGGCAAAACCGCTCGACAAGCTGACTGTGGAAGATCTGGCGCCGATGGATCATTTTCATGCTCGCGGATATCCGGCTACGGTCGAGCTGGCCGACAGGCTGCCCATCGGTACGGGGCAGTGGTTGCTCGATATCGGCTGCGGCGTCGGTGGTCCGGCACGCTATCTTGCCCAGCGATTTGGGTGCAGTGTCAGTGGTATCGACATAACCGAGTCGTTTGTTGAAACTGCCAACAGGCTCACCGCGCTGGTTGGACTTGAAACACAGGTGCGGGTCGAACTCGGCGATGGCCAGCGTCTGCCCTATGCGGACGAACAGTTCGATGGGGCCTATAGCCAACACGTGACGATGAACGTGGCCGACCGCGCCGCGTTTTTTACCGAGGCCTGTCGAGTGCTTAAACCCGGTGGCTTTTTTGCACTCACCGAGCATGGCTTGGGTGCCGCGGGTGCACCCTTTTATCCCGTGCCATGGTCTATGGATGGCAGTGGCTCCTACCTGATCCCTATCGACGAGACGAAGGCACTGCTCGAGGAGAGCGGCTTCGAGGCGATCCAGATAGAGGAGACCGGAGCGCGCTACCTGTCGGGTTACCGAACCGCTGTCGCCAAAGCCGAGGCCGGCACGTTGCCAAGTTTCGGCGTGCACCTGTTGATGGGCGAAAGCGCCGTGGAACAGATGCGTAATGCCGGGCGTAATATCGAAGAGGGCAGAACCTGTCCGATTCAGCTGATCTGTCGCAAACGACGCTAGCCGCCTGCTGCAGGGCATTAATATCGTTTTGCGCTTAGGGATAGAAAGAAAGGAGAGGGATCGATGAACAGAACACTGCTGCTATTCGCAATCTTGTCGGTCGGCGGCTGCGCCTATCAGCCGGTCGCCGAGCAATCCGCGCCAGTCACGTCAACCTGTGTCGGCGATACCGCGCTACCGGAAAATCTAACAGACAAGTTCGTCGCCACTGAGGATCAGGCACTGCTCGATAAGGCGCTCGGCGCGCCCAACCAGGGTGGGTTGTGCCAGGGACAGGTCTATCAAAGCAAAGAGCGCGCCGAGATCACCCTGTATCGGGCCTGGAACAGCACCAATCCCAACAGCCGCCTTGGCAACTGGTGGGCGTTTGATATGCCGGCCGGCAAGGTGGCGACCTACCGATCCGATTACGAGATCTGTTACCAGTGGTCGCCGCTGGACAAGCTGGAAACCTGTACCCTGCAACCCGGCACCAGGGTGGTGGTCGGGACCGGTCAGAGCGCGGAATGTTCGCAGTATCTGAGTTATCCGGTTTCCAAGGCGCAGCAGGTGTTTATACCGGACGCCGAATATGCGTTGATCGACTGCCGGTCTTTCGATGGTGTGTTCAGTTGGAAAGAGTAACGGCTGACAGAATAGCGTTGACCCGTCTACCGCTTCACACCTCATACTCGCCCCTTTTAACGAATCGGGGGACGAAGATGCTCGACGATAAGAGCTATCTGGAGCTGTTTGCAGCAAGGGCGCTGGGGCCGGAACACTTTGATCATCGCGGTCATCTCTACATCGCCTGGCTGCATCTGGTTCATTTCGACGAGGATGAGGCCCGGCAGCGGGTATGCAGCGGTATCCGCGAGCTGGCGGCGAGGTTCGGTGCGCAGGAAAAGTACAACCATACACTGACCGAGGCGCTGGTGCGGATTATGGCACGTCGTCTCTCGGGCGTGAGTCGGCAGAGCTTCGATACTTTCCTTGAAACCAATCCGGATCTGCTGTGCGATGCACACACAGTGTTGGCGAGGCACTATAGTGATGCCTGCCTCAATTCGGTGCGGGCCAAAGTGAGTTGGGTGGAACCGGATCGAGACGCGATAGAGTAGGGGGATGCGATGCAACCGATGACGATAACTGCGTTCGCCAGGCGTTTCGGTCTATCCAGGGCGACACTGCTCTATTACGACCGTATAGGTCTGCTCACACCCGGCCAGCATTCAACCGCCGGCTATCGTCTCTATGGCGAGCGCGAAGTGATGCGGATGTCGCGCATCGCGGCCTTTCGCGAGGCCGGCATCCCGCTCAAATCGGTACGGGCGATCCTCGAAGGCGAGGATCCCGGGCTGTTGGAAACAGCACTGGAAAAGCGGCTGACCGTATTGAACCGGGAGATCGCCCAGCTACGCAGCCAGCAGGCCCTAGTCGCCGAGCTGCTGCAACGCAAAAGCGGCGATAGCGGCGAGCGGCAAGTGGACGTGCAGCAGTGGGTCGCGATGCTGGAGGAGGCCGGGGTCGATGCTGCCGGCCGACTGCGCTGGCATCAGGCGTTCGAGCGTGATGCCCCCGAAGCACACCAGGCGTTTTTGCAGTCGCTGGGGTTGGATGAGGCCGAGATCAGAGAGATACGCCAGCGTTCCGGACAACAGACGCTGCCTGCGGTCCCCCGCCGTTGATTGCACCCCGTTTAAGCTCTAGGCTTGGACTCTTCATGGATCGGAGATTTCAGGAGGGAGTTTGAAACTATTGGCCCTATCGGGAAGCCTGCGTAAGGTCTCTTACAATACCGCTGCACTGGAAGCGCTGAGCGCGCTCGCCCCGGATGATATCGAGGTTGTAATCGGTGATATCAGCCAGTTGCCGCTGTTCAATCCGGATCTCGAAGAGGCGCCAATAGCGGTGCTGGAATCTTTGAAGTCCGCGCTGGCAGAGGCGTCAGGCCTGATCATCGCCAGCCCGGAATATGCGCATGGTATCAGCGGACCGATGAAAAACGCGCTGGACTGGCTGGTCAGCGGCGAGGAGTTCCCCTACAAGCCGATTATGCTGATCAACACCTCGCCCCGCGCTTCCCATGCGCAGGAGGCGCTGAAAGAGGTGCTGACCACCATGTCCGGGATTCTCGTTGACTCTGCCTATGTGTCTTTGCCGCTATTGAGTAGCGGGCTGGACCGGGATGGCATATTGGCTGATACGGCGCTGTGCAAAAGCTTAACAACGGGGCTCGATAACTTCAGGAACGAGATTGAGGTTCTATCGCGTAACGTACTGACGGATTAACGCAGTAGACACCTCGTTTAGGTGTAATGGTCGACTGGTCAAAATCGTTTATGGAAATCGATCATATCTTTTAATGTTTAGAACCCGGTGCGCCCGAGACGGAATTCGATATCCTTTCAAGCGGACAATGCCGGGATTTCAGACCTGTGCTTCCATTGGTATTCAGATGGTAAAGGAAAACTGTGTGTTTATAGTGTCGTTGACCTACAAGTGTGAATTAAGCGAAATCGATACATATTTGAACGACCACGTCGAATATCTGGATCGACAGTATGCCGCCGGCGTTTTTCTGGCCTCGGGCCGAAAGGTACCTCGCACCGGGGGTGTGATCTTGGCGCGGGCGGACAGTCGGCAACAGCTGGAGCAGATATTGGCGGAAGATCCGTTCAGTGTTCACAACCTGGCCGAATACGACGTTATCGAGTTTGTGCCGAGTAAAACCTCAAAGGAGCTGGAGTTCCTCTGTCAGTAACGATCATCTACTCAGCGAGAGCAGCATGCCAACACCCGCCGATGCCATTACGGCCTATCTGCACGCCAAAGACGGCAACCGTCCCCATTTGATGCAGCGTGCGTTTAGCGCCGATGCGAAGCTGGAGATGCAGGTCAACACCGGCAGTATCTCGTTTCCACCTCTGTCCGAGGGGCGCGGGGCGATCAGCGAGGTGCTGGTGCGCCGCTTCGGCCAGACCTATGAAAATGTGTACACCTTCTGCCTGGCCGAACCACCTGCGGCAGATGCCGCAGAGTTCGCGTGCGACTGGCTGGTGGTGATGACAGAGAAGGAGAGTCGCGCGGTGCGTGTCGGCTGTGGTCGGTATGACTGGTGCTTCTCCGCCGAGTCGGGCCTGGTGGAACAGCTGCGCATTACCATCGATGTGATGCAGACTCTGTCGCCGGAGTTTAGCGACAGCCTGACCAGCTGGGCCTCCGCTCTGCCTTATCCCTGGTGCTCTGCCGAGATGGCGAAGGCTGCAGCCCCCGAGCTGGACGGGCTGGGGGCTGTGTTCGAGCGTCTACTACCTGACGCCTGATCGGCACCTTGCTCCTACTTGTCCAGATAGCGGTTGCGGATATGGCGGATAAAGTGCTCCGGGTTGGTCGGCTCGCCGGTGGCCTGGGTGATCAGCTCCTCTGAGCTGAGGAAGGAGCCCTTGCTCCAGATCCGCTCGCCCAGCCACTGGCGCAGCTGCGTGACATCGCCCGCGCGCAGTTGAATATCCAGGGCGGGGATATCCCGGCGCAGGGCGGCAAACAGTTGCGCTGCGTTCAATGCGCCCAGGGTGTAGGAGGGGAAGTAGCCGAAGGCGCCCGAGGGCCAGTGAATATCCTGCAGACAGCCATCCTTATAGTTGCCGTGGGTATTCAACCCCAGGTAGGCCTTCATCTTCTCGGCCCAGGCGTCGGGAATATCCTCCGCCTCCATCTCGCCGTTGATCAGCGCGGACTCGATCTCGTAGCGCAGCACGATATGCATCGGATAGGTGACCTCGTCCGCCTCTACCCGGATAAAGCCGCGATTGACCCGGGCCATCGCCTGCCAGAACTGGTCGCTGTCCACATCCTTCAATGACGGGAAGTGCTGGTGGATCAGCGGCGTCAGGAACTGCACGAACGGCTTGGACAGCAGCAGTTGCTTCTCGAACAGCAGGCTCTGGCTCTCATGGATGCTCATGCTGCGCGCATCGCCCACCGGCTGGCCGCTCCACGCCTCGGGTAGTCCCGCCTCGTAGCTGGCGTGGCCGGTTTCATGCACCGTGCCCATCAGCGCCTCGATGAAATCGTGCTCCTTGTAACGGGTGGTGATGCGGTGGTCGCCGCGTACCCCGGTACTGAACGGGTGGCTGCTGATATCCAGCCGCCCGCGGCCAAAATCGAACCCCAGCACCTCCATCACCCGACGGCTCAGCTGCTGCTGCACACCGATATCGTAGTGGCCGCTCAGGTCGATATGGGGTGCGCGGCGCTGGCGATCGATCACCTCGTCGATCAAACTCGGCAGCTGCGCCTTCAGTCCGTCGAACACCTGGGCGATCGAGGCGCTGCAGTCGCCGCTGGAGTAGAGATCGAGCAGGGCGTCATAGGGGGTGGCGAAGCGATCAGGCTCCGCCGCCTGACGCGCCTTGGCCTCTTCCCGGGTCAGGCGTACCAGCTCCTTGAAATTGCCGAGGAACCCCTGCCAGTCATTTTCGCCACGCTGTACCCGCCATGCGTGCTCGCAGCGTGAGGCGGCCAGCGATTGCGCCTGCACCAGGTCGGCGGGCAGACAGGTCGCCTGCTGCCATATCCGGTGCATCTCGCGCAGGTTGGCCTGCTGCTCGGCTGTTTCGCCCTCCTGCAGGGCCTCTTCGAACCAGGCGCCCATCTGCTCGGCGGTCAGCAGTTCATGGCGGATCTGGTGCAGCTCCGCCAGCGCCTGGGCGCGGGCCTCGGCGCCACCCGGCGGCATCATCACCTGCTGGTCCCAACCGAGGAAGGTGCTGGCGTGGGCGAGCTTGTCCAGGCGGTCAAACTGTTGAACGAGAGATCTATAGGCACTCATCTGGCGCTCCTTTTTGAAATAGTCCGGGGCCAATTAACTTTTGCATACACCGCTACACCCTCCTATATTACTTACTCTCGTCATTCAACAAAGCTGACATCATGTTTATTTCAACACACCAAAAAGTCGAATCTACCTGTGCAGGTTGTGCCGATGGCATGATGTGGTCCTCGAGTGTGTCAGCTCCGATCTCTAAAGTCGCTCCGCCTGTAGCGCTGCCACCCGGCGCCCCCCTGGCTTCAGCGCCACCGCCAACACTGTCGGCAGCGCGCTAAGCATTATTTCCGGTTTCCGTCGTTCAGCGATCCGCTTGCTCTCCAGGTTCGTCTGGCGGAAGCCTGTTTAGGTTCAATTACAGGCGATTAATCATGTTGTGGACATCTATAAACTGGGCCGCTCTAGGCTCGACCTCGCTCTTTGTCCTGCTTTGGGGCAGCGGCGCGATCTTCTCCAGACAGGGGTTGGACTACTCAACCCCCTTTGCTTTTCTGATCCTGCGTTTTGTGCTGGCGGCATCGGTTCTGCTGATGCTGGGCGTTTTGCAGCGGCAGTGGCGACCCCAGCCAGGTACCGCCCCCCGGGTTGTACTGACCGGCGTTCTGCTGATCGGAAGTTACTCGGCCTGCTACTTTCTGGCGCTGGATCACGGCATAACCCCTGGCGTGTTGGCCACGGTGCTCGGTGCACAACCGGTATTAACCCTGGCGCTGCTGGAGCGTGGCTATCAGCCGGTCCGGCTCCTGGGTTTGTTGCTGGCTATTGCGGGGCTGGTGCTGGTGGTTTGGCAAAGTATTACCCAGGCCCACATTTCGGTTCTGGGGATGCTGTTTGCCCTGGGCGCTCTGGGATGCATGACGGCCGGTGCCATTCTGCAAAAGGGGATCAGTCAGTCACCGCTGCAGGTGCTGCCGCTTCAGTACGGTGTGAGTCTGCTGTTGTGTCTGTTGATCAGCCCCTGGCAGCCGCTGGAGGTGAACTGGAGCTGGGGCTTTCTGATCCCCTGGCTCTGGTTGGGGCTGGTGATCTCCGTGGTGGCGCAGTTGCTGCTCTACCGGCTGATCAGTCAGGGCAACCTGGTTAATGTCACCAGCCTGTTTTATCTGGTGCCGGTGGTCACTGCGCTGATGGACTTCCTTTTCCTGGGTAACATCTTGCCGCTGAGCGTGGTGGTGGGGATGGTGGCGATCCTGCTGGGCGTGATGCTGGTCTATCGCGGCTGAGGTTCATAACCGTCGGGCGGGTATGGTGCCCGAAAAGTGCTCATCGGGAGGGCCTCTTGTAGGGGAGGCTCTCCAGACGTCCCGTCAGGAAGTCGATCATGGCGCGCACCACGGGTTTATGCGCACTGCCGGGTTTCCACAGCATCTGGATCCGGGTGTCTTCGGAGTCGGTCAGGTTGGCCTCCCACTCGGGCATCACCTCCACCAGTTCGCCGGTTTCGAGCAGACTGTCCACAAACCAGTGCGGTAAGAGTGTAAGCCCTATGCCTTCTCTGACCCACTGCAGTAGTGGAGCTCCTCCACAGGAGGAGAGTGGACTGTCGATTCGCACTTTTCTGTATTGATCGCCGTTGCGAAAGTACCAATAGACATGTTGACGCTGTTTTAGCAGGGTCAGGCATCTGTGTTCCTTGAGCGCTTCCGGTTGTGCAGGGGGGCCGTGCTTATCCAGGTATGCCGGGCTTGCGACCAGCACTCCGGTGTTATGTACCAGGGTTTTACCGATCAGGTTGGAGTCCGTCGGACGGCCGTAGCGTATCGCCAGATCGAAAGGACTCGCGTGCAGGTCGATCAGGGCATTATCCAGGCTGATTGCGACCCGGGTGTTGGGGTAGAGCTGTTGAAACTCCGGTAGCAGAGGTACTACCTTGGCCTGTCCGTAGGTGTCGAAGACACTGATCATCACCTCTCCGTGAATATCGGAGCCGATATCCAGAAAAGACTGCCGTGCGTCGCGCACCGATTGCAGGATATCCACACATTGGTGGTAAAAGCTTTCGCCGTCGAGCGTTAGTTCCAACCGCCGAGTAGAGCGGATAAACAGCCGGGTTTGCAGCTCCTGCTCCAGCCGGTCTACCTGTCGGGCGACGGAGGAGGCGTTCTTGCGGAGTCGTTCGGCCGCCTTGCTGAAGGAACCACTGTCCACCACTGTTACAAAATGTTCCATCGCCTCAAACATTTGAATCTGTCTCTTGGGTCGTCGGTCAGAGCGGGAGTATAGCGAATCATCTATGCGTTTAGTGCATGAATGCTCCTGCATGGGGCTCTATTTTTGTGCTTCTGAGCGAGTGACAGGATATAGAAAAACCACACGGAGGAGCACATATGAACCTACACCAAGTCATTACCGAACGCCGTTCCATCAAGCAGTTCGATCCGGAATACCGTATCGGGGAGCAGGCGTTTCAGCAGATAATGGAACACGCCATCCTGGCCCCGACCTCGTTCAATATCCAGCACTGGCGCTTTGTGCGCGTGCAGGACCCCGAACTGCGTCACGCGATCAAGGAGGCAGCCTGGGGGCAGGCGCAGGTGACCGACGCCTCCGAGCTGTTGATCGTTGCGGCGGATATCAAGGCATGGGAGAAGCAGCCGGAACGCTACTGGCGTAATGTGGACGACGAGAAGCGCGATGTGCTGGTGCCGATGCTCAAGTCGTTCTATCAGGATAGGGACTGGTTGCAGCGGGACGAAGCGATACGCTCAGGCGCCTTTGCCGCACAGAATATCATGCTCTCGGCCCAGGCCTTGGGATACGCTTGTTGCCCGATGATCGGTTTCGACCCGGATCGGGTGGCACAACTGATCGGTTTGCCGGAGGATCATCTGATCGTCGTGATGCTGGCGATGGGCAAGGCGGTGGTCGAGCCCTGGCCGAGGGGCGGTCAACTACCGCTGGATGAAGTGCTGGTTGCCAACCGTTTTTGATCGTCGCGGAGCGGACGGCCAGCACGATTTACAAACCTTTTACAAACCCCATACAACCATCTGACCACTGTTCGGCCCGCTCCACCTAGAGTGCAGCTCAGAAGCTGATTGCTTACTATCAACTGCACAAGGAGTCGGGTTATGAACAGATACTTTCCCATCCAGCGCTGGATCAGCGCGCTACTGCTGCTGTTAACCTGCGTGTCGTTAACGGCCAAAGCGCAGGCACCCAAGACACAGGAGGTGAGACTCGATCTGAGTCTCGCCACTCCGGTGATGGAGGCGGGGGCGCCTCAGAAAGCCTTTATCAAGATCTCGCTGGACGGCTTCGAGCTGCCCGGTCGTGCCGAACGCACACCAGCTAATGTGGCGATCGTGTTGGACCGTTCCGGCTCCATGGGCGGGGAGAAGATCCGGCATGCCCGCGAGGCGGCGATCATGGCGATCGGCCGTCTCGATGCGCGCGATATCGTCTCGATGGTCGCCTACGACTCCCAGGTCGAGGTGGTGGTACCGGCCACCCGGTTGACCGATCGCCAGCCGATCTACAGCGCCATCCGCAGCATCCGTGCCGGGGGCAATACGGCGCTGTTCGCCGGGGTCAGCAAGGGCGCGGCGGAGCTGCGCAAATTCATCGACCGCAACAGGGTCAACCGCGTCATCCTGCTCTCCGACGGCCTGGCCAATGTGGGGCCGCAAACGCCCGCCGCACTGGGACGCCTGGGTCAGTCGCTGGCCAAGGAGGGGATCAGTGTCACCACCATTGGCTTGGGGCTTGGATACAATGAGGATCTGATGACCCAGCTGGCGGGTATGAGCGATGGCAACCACGCCTTCGTCGAGAATGCCGCCGACCTGGCGCGGATCTTCCAGTACGAGTTCGGCGACGTACTGTCGGTGGTGGCGCAGGATCTGATCATCGAGATCCGCTGCCTGAACGGCGTGCGTCCGCTGCGCCTGCTTGGCCGTGAGGGCGAGGTGTTTGGCGATCGGGTGCGTACCCGCCTGAACCAGCTATACAGCGAACAGGAGAAGTACCTGGTGCTGGAAGTGGAGGTGCCCGCGCAGGAGGCCGGCAGCGAGCTGGAGCTGGCCGGCGTGCAGGTCGACTATGCCAACCTGGCCACGCGCCAATCCGCTCGCCTCGAGGGGCGCATACAGGCACGGTTCAGCGCCTCGAAAGAGGAGGTGCAGCAGGCGGTGGACAAGCCGGCACTGGAATCGGCGGTGGAGCAGGTCGCCAACGAGTACAGTCGTGAGGCGGTGGAGCTGCGCGACCAGGGAGACGTGGAGGGGGCCAAGAGCCTGCTGCAGAAGAGTGCCGAGTTCCTTGGCGCCCAGGCGGAAGCACTGGCATCGCCGGAGCTGAAAGCACAGGAGGAGGAGGCGCTGCAGGATGCCGATAAGTTATCCTCCGATGAGGAGTGGAACCGCCAGCGTAAGGAGCTGCGTGAGAAACAGTACAAACGCGCTACGCAGCAAACCTACTGATTGACTGACGAGCTGCCCGGTGTGAGTGTTTAGCCACACCGGGCATCCCCGCGTTAAATAGTCGCGTTAAGGAGAGAGATGAAATACCGTGCAGCGCTGCTGCTGATCCTGCTGGTACTGGTGCCGTTGCTGCTGCTCGGCTGGCTCGGCTTTCGGCTGCAGCAGAACGAGCAGCAACTGGTGGGACTGCAACTGCAGAAGCTGATCGAACAGCAGCTCGAATCGGTGGACAGTGAGCTGCAGACCCACTTCCAGCAGCTGGAGCGTCTGCTGCAGCGCCAGGCCGGTGCGCTTTACCACCTGGCCGATACCGACTACCCCGTCGACCCGCTGCGTCGCTTTATCAAGGACTCGGCCCAGGTGCAGCAGCTGTTCGTGCTCGATTCCGACGACCAGCGTCAGTTCCCGCCGCGAAACCAGGCGCTGAGCCTGGATGAACAGCGCCTGGTGGAGCGACTGCAACCGCTCTGGCAATCCCCTGGTCTGTTTCATCCCAACGCATCCGATCCGTCAGCCCCCGCTGTACAACTGCAGGCTCCGGTCTCCGCCAAGACCAGCGACTACTTTGCCAGCGGTCAACTGGCGCAGCGTGCGCCGGCTGACTTACCGAGTGACTTTCCGAGTGAATTGTCGAGCGATCTATCGGCCGAGCTTGCCGAAGCGCCGTCAGCCTCGGCGAAAATGGCCGAGTCTGTGGCCGAACCCGAGGCAGCGTTGTCCGACCGGGCCCAGGGGCTCAGTACCCAGGCGGAATCCAAACCTGTCGAAACGGCAACCGCCGCCTCCGGTTGGATCGCCTGGTACGCCGATGCCCGGCTGATGCATATCTACTGGTGGCGTGATCCACAGGGGCGCACCCTCGGTTTCGTGCTCAACGACGCGCGGCTGCTGTCGGACCTGATCAATCGCCTGCCGGATGCGGGGCAGGGCGCTCAGGCGCTGGGTGACGCGCAGATCCGCCTGCTCGACAGCCAGAGGGTGACGCTCTATAGCTGGGGTGATTACCAGAGCAACGGCCAGGCCCTGCGCAGTCTGGGGCTCAGCCATCCGCTGGGCAGCTGGCGGCTGGAGTATCACGCCCCGGCGCTGCAACGGGCCGCATCGCCGGGATGGCTGGCAGTGGTTGCGCCGCTGCTGTCGCTTGGCCTGGGGCTGGTTGGCCTTGGCTATCTGCTCTATCGCGAACACGGCCGCGAACTGCGGCTGGCCCAACAGCGCGTCAACTTCGTCAACCAGGTCTCGCACGAACTGAAAACGCCGTTGACCAACGTGCGCCTCTACGCCGAGATGCTGCAGCAGCGTCTCGACGACGATGCAGATCCAGCCGTTAGCCGCTACCTTGGGGTGATAACCGACGAGAGCCAACGCCTGTCGCGGCTGATCGACAACGTGCTCAGTTTCTCCCGGATGCAGCGCAAGCAACTGAAGCTGGCACCGGAACGGCTTGAGCCGGATCAGCAGATCGAGCGCATCCTGCACACCTTTGCACCGCTGCTGCGTCAGCGCGGTATCGAACCGGTATTTGCACCCGGCATCGGCCAGAGCCTGAACTACGATCCGGCGACACTGGAGCAGATCCTCAACAACCTGCTCAGCAACTGCGAGAAGTACGCGCCCGACAGTGGTGAGCTGAGGCTGCACTCTTGGCTCGACGGCACCGCGCTCTGCGTCGAGCTGCGGGACAACGGCCCCGGTATCGATCCCGCTGACAGGCAACGCATCTTCGAACCCTTCTACCGCAGCAGCAGTCGGCTTACCGATGGTGTGGCCGGTACCGGTATCGGCCTCGGCCTGGCGCGGGATCTGGCCCGCGCCCACGGCGGAGACCTGCGCCTGGAGCCGGGTGAGGGCGGTGCCGCATTCACGATTCGTCTGGAGACCACAAGATGAAGATCCTGATCGCCGAAGACGATCTCAATATCCGCCTCGGCCTGCGCGACCTGCTCGAAGCTGAAGGTTACGACTGCCTCGAAGCGGCCGACGGTGAACAGGCCTGGACGCTCTACAGCGAACGGATCGCGGGCAGCGACGGCCCGGCACTGGTACTGCTCGATATCATGATGCCCAAGCTCGATGGCTACAGCCTCTGCCGTCGCATCCGCCAGCAGGACCAGCAGTTGCCGGTGATCTTCATCACCGCCAAGTCGGAGGAGATCGACCAAGTGCTGGGGCTGGAGCTGGGTGCCGACGACTACATCAAGAAGCCCTTCGGCAGCCGCGAAGTGATCGCTCGCATCCACGCCGTTACCCGCCGCTGCCTGGCGCGCCGTCAGTCCGAGCCGGAACAGCAGAGCTTCCAGATGGCCGACCTGCAGGTCTATCCCGCCCAGCTGCGTGCCGAGCGCGACGGCCAGAAGATCGACCTGAGCCTGCGCGATATGCGCATCCTGCAGACGCTGCACCGCAACCGCGGCAGGGTGTTAAGCCGGGACGAGTTGTTCGATGAGTGCTGGGGCCGTCAGTACCTGCCCAGCAGCCGCACCCTGGACCAGCACATCTCCAAGCTGCGCAAGGCGGTGGAGCGCGATGCGCAGGCACCCGAGATCATCGTTACGGTGCACGGAGTAGGGTACAGGTTCGACGGCTAGCGGGGCGATTCCTGCGGTGACAGTCAGATGCAGGGAAAGCTCGCTGCATGCCGGGTAATCCACTCCATTGCCGCCTGCTCGGTACTGAGACGTCGGCGCTGCTTATGTTCCACCCGGCGGCGATAATCCTCGATATGACAGATCTGCTCGACCATGCGTACCGAATAGGCGGTATCGGCATCATTGAAACTGATACCGATCAGAAACTGCCCTTGCTTCCGTCGGCACCATACCACTCGGCCTCGGGCCTGAAAGGTAGGGTCGATAACGCTGATCGATAGATCCACATGGGTACCGGGCTCAACATAATGGTGAGTCAAGCAACACAGGCCGCTGGCGCTGACGTCCTGGGTGGTACCCGTTTCATGTTCCGCAAAGTCGGGGTAGTCGAGTTCGATCGGAATGCCCATCGGGTGGCGGATATAGTTCCGTCCCATCTTTTGATCTCTCTTGCTGCAACCGGGTGTACAGCCTGCTCTTGTGTTGAATGGTCCTGATGTGTTCCAACTGCGAGCAGTCCACTTGCTGCCTCCCTCCCACATGGGAGTGATCAGCCAGTCCCTGGATGCCGATATTGTCGAGATGCTTTTTGGGCATTACTTCCAGAAGGGTTAGTAATATCTCGAAAGCGAGCAGGCTGATTACAGCCTGCTTGAAAAGTCACGTAATAACACGGCACATAAAAATAGTAGCAAATAAATATGCGTAAGGATTATACGGATTTGTAATAAAACCTTGATCGAAAGAGTTATAAAGGTGTATTTGGCTGGGGTTTTTCGTGTTAAGTGTTTGATTATAATTTATTTTTATTTTATTTTTGTCGAAGTGGTTTGATGGTTTTATTAATTGCGCTGTTAAAATTTACGTATTTTCTCAATGCGGTGTAGGAATTTTCCTATATTAAATTAAGACTATCCCTATAAATAAATCTTTATTTAAAAGAAAACCATTTTTAATCGATATCGACCCTGATCTCAAACCGGTCGATTTCAATCGAAGTGTTCGTGATTCAGGTTGGCCTGAAGCATCGGCAGATTTTCGGCTTCGGCGACGCTCCTGCGGATCTCGCCACAACCCGATAGCTTGGACTCGTACATCGCCTGATCGGCCGAGATCAACAGCTTATCCGGCGCGCAATCGCCATCGCCCAGCGCGATACCGATGGAGGTGCCGAGCCGACAGGGCTCGCCTTTGATAGTGAACTCCTGGTCGAAGGTATCCAGGCATTTTTGCGCCACCGCCTGAGTGGCTGTTTTCGCATCCTGACCGAGATCGGTCAGCAGAATGACGAATTCGTCGCCGCCGACACGCGCCAGGGTATCGACCCGGCGTAGCGCGCCCTGCAGCCGGGCGGCAACCTGCTGCAATGCCTGGTCACCGGCATCGTGACCCAACCGGTCGTTGATCGGTTTGAAGCGGTCAAGATCGAGGAACAACACCGCCACCCAGGTCTGGTTGCGTTGTGCCCTTGCCAGGGCCTGGGTCATGCGGTCGGCCAGCAGGTGGCGGTTGGGCAGTCCGGTCAACGGATCGCGATGCGCCATATGCTGCAGTTCGGCCTGGCTCTCAATCAGTTTGTCCAGCACGCGATTGAACGCCTGGGTCAGGTGTCCCACCTCATCGTCTCGTACGACCGGCAGCGGCGCGAGGGGAATTTCGTTGAGTGTCATCTTGTCGGCATGCTCGGCGGCATGGCGTAGCGGTCCGAGCAGATAACGTATGCCCAGCGTAAGGAGCACCAGGGCGATGAGGGCCAGAAATCCGGTATTGTGCAGGATAAAGCGTCGCAGCTCGGTTTGTGGGCGGTAAACCTCGACGGTCGGTAAGCGAGCGATCAGTTCCCAGCGGCTGCCGGGGACGGGAACCGCCACATCCAGGGTTTCGGCCTCCGTGTTTGTGTTGGATCGATCTGTCCCCGATTCCGGGAGGGGCGTGAGGGTGAGGCTGCCGCCATCGGCACCGAGCGACAGATTATCTCCTGGCAGTATCAGTATCAGTTCGGCGGCCGACGCGGCATGAGTGGAATACAGCGGATTCAGAAAGCCTGAGCGATCCAAGGCACTAAGGCCGACCAAGTAGGCCAGGTGCTGCCCGTTGGCGTCCCGCACGGTTGCTGTCATCGGCAGCAGCAGGGCGCCACTGCTTGGATCGACGAAGGGTTTGCCTATGACGGTTTCGCTGGCCGAACCGACACTGCCGCTACCCGCATTTGCCCAAAGCAGCGGAAGATACTCCACTTCCGTGTCCGGTCCTGTCAGTGGTACACCCTGGGGGGAGAGCAGCATCAATCCAAGTGAAAAGACCGGATCGATCGTGCCGTGTTCCGACAGCCAACTGTGCAGCCTCGCGGGATTGTCGAGCAGCTCCGTCGGAACGCGGCCCGACAGCTGGCCGAGCAGCGTCTCGCGCAACGCCAGATTCTGTGCAATATCCTGGGCTGCATAAGTGGCCAGCGTTTCAAGCTGCGCCGAACTGGCCTTGATCAAATCGCCGCGAAGATACTCGCTGAGCACCAGGACACGGCCGGTCGCGCCAAGCAGCAGAAGCGTCAGACCAAAGGCGATCAGGCGAGTGGTGATGCTGTTGAGTTTCGGACGTAGCCTGAACACATTGAGTCCTGTCAGTTCAGCGCAGGAGCGCTGAATGGGGCGGCAGCGTATTGTGACGAAAAATCCCGACGAGTCTAGCGTGCCGACCGCTCACCCGACAAGGGATTACGCCCGCCCGGCGGGATATTCCGGAACCCTGCGCCTACCGTCCCCAACTGCCGACAGCATCGTGCGGGCGGGCGATGAACTGAGCGTTACGCTGGCCGAGTGAGTGGGGTCAGGCAGCGCGATTAGCTCAGCAACGCAAACCACACCGATACTACCAGCAACACCGCCAGCACCCGGTTCAACTGCTGTTGCTGCGCTTCGGTTCTCAACAGCCGGCCGCTGCCTTCGCCGAGCCAGGCCCAGGCGGCGATGCAGGGCAGGGTGACGACGAAGAAGATCAGCGCCAGCAACAGGTTGTGGCTCAGGGCTGAACTATCCACAGGGGCGAACAGACTGCTGGCGGTCAGCGCCATTATCCAGGTTTTCGGATTGACCAGCTGCATCAGCGCGCCCTGGTACCAGCGGGCCTGAGCCTTGGCACAGTGCGCCTCGCGATCGATGGCGGGAGCCTGGTATAGCTTCCACGCCATCCAGCTCAGCCAGAGCGTGCCCAGCCAGGCCGGCAACCGACTCAGCAGCGGATAACCCTGCAATGCTGCCGTCAGTCCGCTGGCGGTCAGCAGCAGAATCGCCGATGCGCCGAAGGAGGCGCCGATCACGAAGGGCAGGGTACCCAGGGTGCCGAAGCGGCTGCCGTTGCTCAGAGCCAGCACGTTGGTCGGCCCCGGTGTAGCGGAGGCGATCAAAGCAAACAGGGAAAAGCTCAAAACCAGACTGGACATGAAGACTCCTCGATAGGTGGTCTTCACCATTCTCCGCAGCGGGCAGGGTTCAGTCTGGAACGCTGGTGCAGAAGCTTCGGTAAGCGGCGGGCGTCAGGTTATAGGCGCGCCGGAACCAGCGCCCCAGGTGGCTCTGGTCCGAGAAGCAGAGCAGACTTGCCACCTCGGCAGGCTTGCGGCCGTTGGCCAGCAGTTGGCGTGCCTGTACCAGCCGTAACTGAATCAGATAGGTGTGGGGCGCCACGCCGAACGCGGCCTTGAACGCCCGGTTGACCCGGAAACGGTCGCTGCCCAGCGCCGTCGCCATCTCCTCAAGCCCGATATCCTGGTATAGATGTGCATGCAGGTAGTCGCGCCCCTCGCGGGCCAGATGCGGCAGCAGCAGTTCATGCGCCTGCTGTTTGCGCCAACTCAGGTGCGCCGTCATCCGCTCAATCATCTGATCCAGGCAGGCGCTGCGCACGATACGCGGCTCCTGCTCACGCAGCGCGATATAGGCCGAGGCGATACTGCCCATCAGCAGCCGATCCTCCGACAGCGTGGACTCCACATGCAGCTCGTACCGGTCGGGCAGGTCTTCGAAGATGCCGCGCAACTGCTGGTGCAGCCAGTGCGCCGGCAGATAGAGCGCACGATAGGTAAACCCCTCCGGGTGCGGCGCCTCGCCATCATGTATCTCGCCGGGCTCAAGCAGGAAACTGTTCCCGGGCGTCAGCTGCTGCACCTGATGACGGCAGTGGAACTGCTGAAACCCCTGCTCGTTGTAGCCGATCAGGTAATCGTCATGCCAGTGCGGATCGTACGCCTGGGTGTGGCCTGTAAAGTGGGTGCGCAACAGCTCGATACCGGTATCGGCATCGCGCGAGAAGTGAGCCCAGTTACCCTGTGTAGATGCTGCCATATCAGTAGACGTGAAGTTCGGTGCAGAAAACGTTATTCACAGCGTCCTAGCGTAAACCCTCACGACAGAGTTGTCTGGAAGATTTGTGCTAGATGCCGATGGTCGCCTCAATCGCGATCTTCAACTCCGGCCAGTTCCTTCCCGAATCGCCACTGAATGTGTCTCCCTATGCATTGTTGACTACCCAACTGGTGAGCCGATGGATCCTGGGGCCAAACAGGAAGGAGATGATGGCCGCCGCGGGCCAGGCGGTGAAAAACGCGGTGCTCCATTTAAAGAGGAACCCGTCGACCACTCCGAGATTGATCCAGGTGACCCAGGCCGTCATCAGAAACGAGAGGATCAGGGACATGAACAGCGAAAAAAAGATGCGATATTTAAAGGACATCAGAACTAAGCCTCCAGTGCGTTCAACTCGGTGAATTCGACCACTTCCGTCAGATTCAGGGCCAGGTATCGCTGGGTATGCGCCTGCGCGAAATGCGCGTCCAAACCCGCCTTTCCCTCCCAGGATTCCCACAGCAGGAATTCTCCTTCCCGCTTCTGGTCTTCAAAAATACTGAACATCAGGCACTTCGCCTCTTGCCGGGTCAGGCGCTGCAACTGCGCCATCTCCTTTCTTGCCAGCGCCCGGCGCTGAGGATCTGTGACTCTGATTCTGGCCGTTAGGTTGTAGACTTCCATCGCTTGTCTCCTGTTTACAAGTTCACAGGAAACAGGCTATCAAATAGCAAAAATCGTAAGTATAGTGATTTAATCAATCTTAAATTACGTATTTGCAAAGATGCTGAATGAGCTGAAGCTATTCGTCATTACCGTGGAGGAGGGGAGTCTTACGGCTGCCGCCGAGCGTTTAAGCACCACCGTGGCCACCGTTTCCCGTCGTATCAATGCGCTGGAAGAACACCTGGGATGCAAGTTGCTACACCGCTCCCCCAGGGGGCTCACGCTAACCCGGGAAGGACAGATCTACTTTGACGAGTGTGCTGAGTTCGTCCACTCACTGGACCAGCGGCTCGACAATCTCAATGCAACCCTGAACAGCCTGGCAGGTCCGCTCAAGATACTGGCCCCGACCAATTTCGCGGTGGGTCCCCTGGATCAGTTCTGGGAGGCGTTCATTCAGCGTTACCCGCAGATCGAGGTATCGATCGAGCTGAGCAACGACGTTGTGGACATGCTCCACGCCCAGGCGGACATCGCGATCCGCATAGGCCCCCAGCCCAGCTCATCGTTGATCCAGAAAAAACTGGGATATGTCAGAACCATTCTGGTCGCCAGTCCGGATCTGCTAGCCAAGACAACACCGCCGGCCAGCGTGGATGATCTTCGCCACTATCCCAGCGTCTCCAGCCACCTCCTCGGTCAATGGGAACTGAGTAACCGGCTCAACGACAAAGTATCGATCCAAAAGCAGCACCAATATGTATCCACCGATCTTCAAATGATGATCAACATCGTCAAATCCCAGGGTGGAATTGCGTTGATGCCGATCAGCACCGTCTACAGAGAGCTGGAACTGCAGCAACTGGTCAGGGTGCTGCCGGATTGGGAAGGACAGGAGCGCCATCTATACCTGGTCTGGCCCAACCGGCGGGCCCTGTCGGTCAGGGCCAAAACCTTTGCGTCATTATTGGAGGAGTATTTGAGGCAGCAGGAGTGGTGTCAGACGAATTAGGCAGGTCACCCATGCTGCCACTCAACTGCTGATTCAGCTATCTTTCGGCACCGCTGCTAGTCCCTATGCAGCGCCTTATGCACGGCAAACCCGACCAGTTCCGGTGCAATATCCGGCCGTAGGGTCATCTCCGGGATCTTGTAATCACCGCCGTTCTGTTTGCGGAAGGGGATAGGTTCCGTCGTCCACAAGTCATCGAGACGTTGTCCAAGCTCCTCTCTGATCGATGTATAGCGCGCATCGTCAACACGGCTAGTGCGATAGACCAGAAACGGCGGCAATACATCGAATCCGGGGTAGTACAGAATCCCGTGCTGAATCGGAAACAGGATATCCTCGATCGGGCCGTTGATCCCGCGTGGACCGTAGTGTGAATCCCAGCCTCCGGTAGTGACCATCAGCATGGCGCGCTTGCCCGCCATCCTGCCCTCGCCATAGCGGTCGCCCCAGCGCGTATCGGAGTGTTCGCCGACACCGTAGGCGAAGCCATAGGCATAGACCCGGTCTACCCAGCCTTTCATGATCGCCGGCATCGAGAACCACCAGAGCGGGAACTGCAGGATCACCGCATCCGCCCACAACAGCTTCTCCTGTTCCCGAACGATATCCGGGCTTTGCCAGCCATTGTCGAATGCATATTGAGAGTCGAGCGAGGGGTGGAAGAAGCTGGCGTCCCGCCGTTTTTCACTGTCGTCGGCATCGAGTGTGGTTTTCCACTGCATGGCATACAGATCTGACACCTGAACACAGTGCCCGGCGTTTTCGAGATGCTGGACGGTAAACGCCTTCAGCGAGCCATTCAACGACTTGGGTTCAGGGTGGGCATAGACGATAAGAACATTCATAGCGGCGTATCCTGTGATGTTTGACGTGAGAACAGGATAGGAATGTGCTAGGTATAGAAGAAATGAATTACTGAAATAACAGGTATTAACATGGATAATCTCAGGCGGCTGGATCTCAACCTGCTGGTCACGCTCGATACCCTGCTGACGGAGCATAACGTGACCCGTGCCGCCCAACGCCTGCATATGTCTCAGCCCACGGTCAGCGTCCATCTAGCCAAGCTGAGAGAGTTCTTTGACGATCCGCTGCTGATACCCGGCCCTCGCGGCGTCCTCCCGACCCAGAGGGCCAACGAGTTGCGTGAGCCCTTGCGGCAGGCATTGGAAGCGCTCGAATACACGGTGTCGCCCGCTAGCCCCTTCGATCCAGGTACAGCCGACAACACCTGGTGTATTGCCGCGACCGACTACGGCGAATCGGCGGTGGTGCAGCCGACACTGAAAGGGCTGCGTTCAGCAGCCCCGGGCACCCGGCTGGCGGTTGTGGAAATGGCGCCGTCCCGCATCGCCAAGCAGGCGGCACAGGGCGAGATCGATATCGCCTTCCATATCAGCCACGAGGCGCCACCGGGTCTACGCCACCGCGTGTTGTTTCAAGAGCGCTATGTGCTGGTGGGCCGTGCCGGTCATCCGAGTTTAAAAAAACCTCCAACCCTTCAGCAGTTCTGTGACCTGGAACACGTCATCGTGTCGCCGGACGGCGGTGGATTCAGCGGTGTTGCGGATAAAGTACTTCTGGAGGCGGGGCTGACACGACGGGTGGTGTTGTCTGTCCCCCACTTTCTGTTCGTCGTATCGGTTGTAACCAGTACCGATCTGGTCGCGATGCTGCCGGAGCGTCTGGTTATCCACAACCCGCTGGTCAAAATCGTCGATTCTCCAATCGAGATCCCTGGTTTTGAGATGTGCATGCTCTGGCACGAGCGTTCACACCGTGACCCCGCCCATCAATGGCTGCGAGAACAGATTGTTTCCGCAAGCAGACAATAGGTGACACTGGTACTTGCCAACCGAAGCGCTCAGATCCAAACTGTTATCCCGCGCACACCATAGGGCTGTAGGTGTGATATATCGACACGGAATCAGGGAGTATGTCGATGGAATGGATCATTCCGCTTGTAGTGGTGCTGTTCGTTTTTGTGCTGATCGCACAGAAGCTCAATTCAGGCGCTTCCAGCCAAAGCGAAGGCGACCACCGCTACCGCCGCCGTCAAACCCTCTTCACCGCCGCCGAACGCTCCTTTCTCGGCGTGCTCGATTCCATCATCGACCCGCAGCAACACCGTATCTTCGGCATGGTCCGCGTTGCCGACCTGATCGAGCCCGAACCAAGCCGTAACCGCAGCCAGTGGCAGAAGGCGTTCAACCGTATCCAATCCAAACACTTCGACTTCGTTATCTGCAAAGCGGATGACCTGACGCCTGTCTGCGCCATAGAGCTGGACGATGCCAGCCACAAGCAGAGCAAACGCCAGCAGCGGGACGAGATGCTGGAGGCTATCTGCAAGCAGGTCGGAATGCCGCTGGTGAGGGTGCCGGCTAAGCGGGGATATCAAAAGGCGGAGGTAGAGAACTTGATTCTGGCGGCGCTGGGCGACGTGGATCGAAAGGAAATATTACCAGCCGAATCCGAGTCGAATTCTGAGATTGAGCTTGGTGCGGCCACTCGTTGAATGCGGCCTAGTAATGAACTAAATGGCATGCAGCCTAGTTGGGTGAAATAGAGCATGCCGACTAATACACTGTTGAACTAAACCGCTTCGCGGTAGCTCTCCTCCGATCCGCCACCGCAGGTTGATCGT
>NZ_JAHREP010000015.1 GCF_019084545.1 Marinobacterium ramblicola | reverse complement strand
ATAAATCAGTCAACGAACCGACAAAAAGGGGACATCTCAAACCGCGAAAAAGAGGACTTCTCAGACCGGCATTGACACTGGTGGATCGTCGAGCAACTGGCGCAGGATGAGGCGGCCTTGCGAACCCTCAGCGCAGAGTATCGGGCGGCAAGTCGACCTCTGCTTGGGGTGAGCCGGCGACAATGGATCGAGAGGGTGCAGCAGTGGCTGACAAGCCAAGGGTGGGTATAACCGGCAATGCCCGGCACTGTTCCGCTCTGGCTCGTGCAGCGCAGCCGGTCGCCTGAACCGCGCGACCGGGAGGATCCATGAAACCGCTTGCCTGTCAGCAAAACCATACGCCGAAAATGTTATCCCCCGGCCAGCTTGATCATCTTCTCCGGTACGAGATCCCGATGAACCTTTACCGGTATATCGGTCGTTCTGCGACCATAAGGGTTGATCGAGGTGTAGCGGTTTGCACTCTCCATCCGGCGGCGCTTCTCAGTGTTGCTCCGGCGGTCGATGACCGATGAGCGGCGCTCGTCCCCGTCGTAGCGGGCGAATGAGTATAGCTTCCACCACTCCTCGGCGTGCTGAATGGTCGACAGATGGGGGCTTATCAAACGGTCATCTGCATCCAGCCAGTAATACACGATTCGGCCTTCCTGCAGGTCTTTGATCAGATACATAGCGATATCTCCTCCCTGTGCTCGCTAAGTAGGGGTATAGAGCGGTTCCTTTAGCTCTAGGCTTAACCTTAGCATTAATTCCGTGTCTTAATGCTGCAATATTAGTCTGATTCTTCAGCAACATTTTTGAGGGGAAGCAAGAAACAGGTGTTCGGATTTACTCTAGTGAGCCCAGTATCCCTAGAGATCGAACCCAGTCGCCTCACAAGCGACGATTAGCACGCAGGGTGTAGTTGGTCAGGTAATACAAAATGCGCTTCTCGGCGGTGAGCTCCGCCAGTTTTTCGGTCGCGAGATCGATGTCGACTTTGATGGGGCGATCGGTCATGCGTCGGCCGTAGGGATTGATGGAGGCGAACCGGTGGGAGTTATCCATCCGTTGCCGTTTCTCGAAGTCGGTGCGGCGATCCACAATGGACTTGCGCCTTTCGAACCCCTCGTATTGGGCAAATATATGGATTTTCCACCACTCTTCGGCGTCCTGGAAGGTCGGCAGCTCGGCGCTGACCTGGATGCCGGCGTCATCCAGCCAGTAGAACACGATACGGCAGTCAATCAGATCTTTGACCAGATACATAGGGATCTGCCCCTCTTGGTAGCGCTGCATTAAGAGTAGAGAGCAGTCCCTTAAGCCTGGCGCCTATGTCCTTAACTCGCCCATGGAGAGTCCTGTAAGTCCAGTCTCAATATAGTTGGTTTGAAGAGATTGTGAGAACTGGAAGTGAGGGCTGTGCGAGAGGGGACGTATCCGGTGTCGAAATCGGCACAGCTCAGTGGCACACCTGAACGGACGCGGGCTTTTCAGCCCGGATCGGCGCGGCTGGAGGCCGCATGGTTCAGGTGTTTCGGGAAATAGTGGTGGAGGTGGCGGGTTTCGAACCCTATCCAGCGTTACGTCAATAGAGCGCTATATCCCACAATACAACGAGTTATTGTGATTTATGAGGCAAGAAATTGCCGGTTAAGCCGCTATACACAGCAATGATATCGACACTTTTGCGACACTTCACGGTCTAGCCCATTTCAGGTTGATGGCTTGTACAGGTCTGTACTTTATGGGACTTAGGTACTCTCGTAGAGAGTGTAGGTGAGTGCTTAGTAACGAGGAATGAAGCGTTCTCTCATTGATGGCATAGGTTTTGCCTGAAGAGTTAAGAGTAACAAAGAGTGTTTACATAAGACTAATGGGCAACTATGATGCGCTGCCTAACTCGGTCATGATTGATTGTCAATAGTCTACACTATGGACAGTCAAAGAGGATGACTGACAGAAATACTATTATAAGGAGGCTGCTATGGCGAACGTACAGGATGTGGCTCGATGCTTCCTCTATCTAGACGCTCAGCAGGAAGATGGAGATGGTATCTCTAATCTTAAGCTACAGAAACTTGTGTACTATGCGCAGGGCTTTCATTTAGCGATCTATGATGATCCATTGTTTGAGGCTGAGATAGAGGCGTGGACACATGGCCCGGTTGTGCCAGAGCTCTATCGGACCTACAGAGAGCATGGGCGAAATCCGATTCCCTATGAATTAGGTGAGTTTGATCCGCTTGCTGATTTCAATGAAGCTCAACGGGAGCACATTGAGGAAGTTTACGAGGTATTTGGGCAATATTCTGCTTGGACCCTTCGTAATATGACTCATGAAGAGACCCCTTGGCTTGATCATGAACGAAACGCTGATGTAATCCCGTTTGATGAGATGAAGGACTATTTTAAAAAACGGATAGAATAATGGCTAAAAATAAAAATGGAATTAAGGCTGGAAATAGAAAACAAGGAATTTTAGTCAAAGCCAATGAACCACAGAGTACTGAGAAACTTCCTCTAATATTTTCGTTGGAACGTGTACAACGTGGTAATTATTGTTTTAGTACATTGGATAAAGAGCATAAAGCTGCCTTCGCAGACTCTATTTTTAAGAGGAAGGAACTTCTTTGGTCTGATATTAAGGGGGCTGGTCGCCACGGTTTAGGTACTGAGAAAATTAGTAAAAGTGCTATTAATACTTCTATTCCTCCTTTTATTACAGAAGATCAAGATCACTTTCTGGCCTTTAGATATCATGGGTTAAATCCTATAGTTGGTTATAGAATAGGGCAGATTTTTTATGTCTTATGGTTTGATCATGACTTTACCCTTTATGATTACTAATTTGTGGTAAATTTAGAGGCTGACGTTTAATCAACTTCAATTTATACTTATGACTCTGAGTCATTTTCTAACATTGGGTTATGAGTTCCTGATGGAAGCTCTTCAGCTCTAGCCTGTGTATTCCATACAATTGAAGCTAGTTCTTTTATTCTATCGACAAGAGGTTTTGCTTCTGTTCCAAGCTTCCCTAACACTACACCAGCGTCACCTAATAGCCCGTAGAATCTGTCCATATCTGAAACACGCTTATGTAACTCTGATTGCAGATTTTCAAGTCTTATCATAAGCCGTCTTTTATGCTCGTCAGATAGGCTGCAGGTAGTAAGGTTTTCTCTCAACTCGTTTATTATTGATTGAATTCTATTTAGATCGCCTTCTGAAAATTCATATGCAAAGCGTTTTCTAAGTATATGCTTGTAATTACTCTGAAGGGATTCCAGTTTTGCTGACATTACGTCCTTTATATAATGATCCCTTATTGATCTAATAAACTCCATTGCAGATCTGCAGTTTTCACTTATATCGCCTGATATTTTTGGACTTGTTATAAAGCCTAAATCTATTTCGTTATCCTCAGCTATCATTTTTATTAGACCTACTGCTTCCCACACCAGTTCTAATTCTTGTTCATTCCATCCTTCAGAGTCTGGTCCCTCTTCAATCATAGATATGGCTTTTTTGCTAATCTCAACAATACCTTCTATGGGGTTTTCATCTGCCCAAATAACGAACTCTTCTTCGAAAAACATAAAATTTCCTATCTTGAATATTATCGTATCAGCAATTCTCTGAGTAATATCATGTTAAATATGAGGGATATTGCAAGTAGCCACGGCAAGCTATTTTTGACGTAGGTATCTGATAGAGGTTTGATTTTTCCATTTTGATCCCATGAGGAACGCTTGGGCTTGGAATGGGGAGCTAAGGCATCTTTACGCCAATCAGTTTGCTTCCAGCGCTTTATTTCGTTCTGCCTATCTTGATGCTCTTTGAGCCTATCCCACTCGTTATTACTTCGCTTCTTTAGCTTGTCGCCGTCAGGTAGGTTCTTAGCCATATTAATTACCCTCCTTGTATCGCCTGGAGATCGTTACCTTTTTCGGATCACCTACGACGATTACGTACTCTTCTTCGCGAGGCTGCTTGAACTGGGAGGGTTTATACCGGTTTAGATCGTAGTGGTAGCTCTGAAGGCCAGAGTAAACAGCAGCCATAATCGAATCGTTACAGCGATGTTTTTGAATCATGTCGACGGAGCCAGATTCGCTCATCCACAGTCGAAAATTGCAGGTAATAGGTGGCTCAGATGCCATGCCGTGAGTAGCTTTGGATAGAAAATCGGTAAGTAGCTTATGGGCGTCAATCGTTTGGATTGTACTGGGTGAGCGTCCGGTTTCGCGTTTGTACTTCTCTAAAACTTCTTGTGTGAAGTCTTGTGCTTGTGCTGACGCTACGGTCAGAACAATCGCTAAAAGAGTTGCTTTCCCTGCATATCCCATCCTCATCCCTCCCTGTTGTTGTGCCAGCGTTCCATCACTGCCTGGGCAACGGTTGACTAGCCCTAAATCTGAGTGTCTGGCATCTATTCAGATCGGGGCGGCCTGACCTGCCGTGAATGCAGCTATAGTACAATGTTTTGGAGACACCCAAGTATGCCAGTCCTAGTGTACGAGTTATAGGCAATGCAGTTGGTATCTATTATTTCGTATCATCCCTAACTTCCTCGAGCCTGGGTAGCAATTCGGGGATGTCGTCCTGGATGATGCTCCAGAGTGTGTCTTCATCTATGCCTAAGTAACCGTGAATGAGCCTGTTGCGTGTGGCGATGATCAATCGCCAAGGTATTTCGGGATAGCTGTCTCGAACAGCGTCAGGAATATGGGTGGCGGCTTCACCGATCAGTTCCAGGTTACGTAGGGTGGCGTCGTAGGTCAGTCCGCTCGCTATAAAATCGGCTTTATCGAGCCCGTCGGTATAGGTCAGTACCTTTTCGGAGAAGCCAATCATGTCATCAAGATAGAAACGCCATTCTCGCTGAGTGCTGTTAGACATTAACCTGCTCCCGTTCGATGTAGGGGCGTAACTCGGCGCGCAGTGCTTTCTCGGTCACCAGATCGACCGGACAGCCCAATAGGTCTTCCAAGTAGAACTGTACACCGAAATAGCGTTTGGAGGTGGCGGGTCCGTCGAAGGCGACAAGCACATCGATATCGCTGTCGCTGGTTGCTGTATCACGGGCGGTTGAGCCAAACAGCGCGAGCCGGATTACGCCGAACTGGGCCTGTAGTTCCGGCTTACTGCGGCTCAGTAGTTCAAGAGCTCGCTGCTTTCTCATGGTTCAACCTCAGCAACTGATACATTGGCCTCTTGATCCATCTCTTGCTTGAAATGAATGGCGCAATTTCGTTTTGCACACAATCCATATGTGACTGATTGGTGCCATTTTTAATAGACTGCGAAGAGTATGGCGTGCAGGCTCCATAGTTCGTTAAAAATATATCATCTACTTTACAGTGTGTAACTCGGCGACTGGAACTGGACTATTTTGTCCGGCGAGATCAATTCGGAATGCAGCTAAGGTTTTGCAGGTGTATTCGAGATTGAGCCGTTTGGCAGGAGGACCGCTTTTATAGCGAGCATCTGCAGCTTATAGAGACTGCTGTTTTTTACGTGTATAAATGAAAAAAGCCTGTAAAAACAGGCTTTTAACTTTAGCAATTTGGTGGAGGTGGCGGGTTTCGAAAACTCACTTACCGCTTTGAATTCAGTCACTTACTATATCCCTGTGCCTCGATGGTGCCGATTATAACACCTGACCAACATTACAGGCGAACACTCCTCGCTTGCTCGCTGCCTCCTTGCATAGCTGCGTCGTAGCTCCGCCACTCGATCGTGTTTCGCCAGCTACTCCTGAGGGATCCATCGGCCATATGTCTTGCGGATCATGCCCCAGTCTTTATGCCCCATCTGCTGGGCCACCCACAAGGGGTTTTTCCCCTGAGAGAGGTGGAACGAGGCGAAGGTGTGCCGTGTCTGATACGGATTCCTATAGGAAACCCCGGCAGCTTTAAGAGCAGGCATCCAAACACGCTTCCTGATGATGTGATCGCCTGCCCAGGGCTTGTTCGTTGTCGGATCATGGAAAACACGGGTCAGCTTCCCTGTGTTGGGAAATTGAGCCTCAAGCGCCTCTCGAGCACCTGGCTGCAGGTCGACGGATCTAAGACCGGAAACCGTCTTGGTCGACTTCTCCCGTCTGCGTACGATGGCTCTCCGGATATGGATTCTGCTGCCGGCAAGATCTACATCCTGCCAGCGCAAGGCGATGAGTTCAGAGGTGCGAAGGCCGGACCAAAAGGCAAACTGGATCAGGTTGCGGGACTGACCATCAAGCTGAGCGAGTATTCTATCGATTTCGTCCAGGTTGAACGGCTGCGGCTCCCTGGTTTCCGGCGACAGGTACCGGAAACGATCCATCGGATTCTGACTGATCAGACCGTCGTAAAAGGCATCCTGCAGGGCTTGGCGAAGAGGTCCCAGGACATTGTTGATTCGTTTGTTCGAGATCGAGAGTTCATCCAACCAGTCATAAACATGGGAGACGTTGAATTCATCGAGAGTCAGGTGACCGAATGCCGGTATCAGGTGGTAGTAGATCGAGCTGTTGTAATCCCGGATTGTGCTGTACTGACAGCGCTTCTCGGCCTTATTGATCCACTGCTTCAGTTGCTCCTCGATCGTGACGAGAGCGCCTTTGTTCTTGCCGAACTTCAGAGCATTTTTACTGGTGGGGAAGTGTTGCGCGTAGTCGAAAGTCCCCATTGCTATTTCGTACAGGATGGCCTCCCGCTTGCGGGAGGCCTCCTTGATCGCCGTCTTGGTGGGTTTGACCCTGAGGGTCTCTCTGCAACGCTGGCCCATGTAGCTGAAGTCCAGCATGATGCTATCGCCGCGAGGCCTTACGCCAGCTTGCCTTCTATCCATGCTTCCACCGCTACTACATTGATGAAAATCCGTCCATTGGCTGCTTTCGTCCAATGGATCTTTTCGCGCCAAGAGCCTTTCTTCTTGAGAGCGCGGATTGACTCTTTCGACATGCCGGACTCTTCAGAGAATTTATCGAGTGTTTTCCATTTCATTCGTAAACCCTCGGCCAGGCTTCTTCAGGAAGAACTAGGAGAGGGCAGCTATCGTCGCCTTCCTCAATGTCGGGTGGGGTTGTATCTTCAGGTAAACGGCCATCAATCCATATATACTGCGGACAACAAGTTCTACCGAACCCTATAAAACCATGCTCTTCCAAACGTTCTTCGATTATGGCACATGCATCATCATGGGAAAGTTTATGGGGGTGAATAAAACGAAAAGCTTTATATTCGTAGTCAGGTTCTTGAAAAAATGGGTCATTGTCCACTAGCCACTTTTCTAACGGGTAGTCATTTACCAGCCCTATAGAAAGAAACAAGTCAAACGCGCCTCGCTCACCGTTTTCGATTAAAGGATGGTCTAGCCAAGCATGCACGAAGTCAGACTCATCGAAAACTAACTGTACTACTTGGTTTATGGGCTTGATATTAAAATATCGATATACGGCACCGTGAAGTTGCCTATCGGTGTGGCAATCAAAAGGGTGATCGTCGGCGGAAGGAAATAAAGTTCCTCTAACACTGCCAGCAGACTCATAGCGGAATTTTGCCTGTAAATTCTTCCAGGATTCAAAGTTATAAGAACGGCTAACAGTATCCAGAGCAGCAAGGCGTGAGAGTTTGCCGACAGTCTGTTTTTGAAGTTTTCTTGCCTGGTTTTTTACATGGTTAAGAAAGTGCTGATTAAGAAAAAGTAAATTATCGTTCTGTAACCACGAAAATTTAGAGATATGAATGTCACGAGTCATATTTAATTCCTCTACAGGAGACGGGCTGCCCGCTGACCTTTCCTGAAAATAAGGAAAAAATATGGTCGCCAAAGTTAATAAAAAAGATATTGCACATAGTGCTTTCTTGCGCGGGCATGAGGCATATATCCGATACCTAGTGGAAAAACTACCAAATCATTCAGAGGCACGCAAGACATTGGTGAATGCTTCGCGTCCCTACAACCAATGTGATAGCAAAAATCAACCTGGTACACGTTCGCCAGGCACAAAAATGCTATCGTTAATCAAGGCGCGCAACGGCCACGGTGCGGCATGACCCTCGAGGACGCGGATTACGTCAATCGAATGACGTAATCCGGTGGTAGCTGGGTCTGCTGCGCTGGCGATCGCGCGGTCGAGGTACCGGCGGTTAACCAGTGGTAAGCAGGCCTACAGCGTAATGCCGCCTATCCGGGTGAACGCCGCTCGCGTGCTAGCGGCGCGCGCTGCTACGCTGCGTTCACCCGTTCGGCGGACATCTGCTTGAAGCAAGCCGATTGAAGCACTACAAAATCGGCTTCAAGGCGCTCAGCGAGGCACGTAATGAGGTTGGCATACTGATCTTCCTCAGGAATCAGATTGCGTAGTTCACCGAGGGCCGATACGGAGCGCTGAACGCCTTTCAGGGCATCGTAAACTTTCATTTCTTGATCTGTTGGCATAATCGTTTCTCCTGGTATTTACGGTTAGGCCGGGCCGGGGGCTCCCGATCCGGACGGTCAGTATCGTCTATAAATCTTGCGCGGTGGTGGGCGAGGGCAGTTGTCGTTGTACAGTGGCTCCCCGTCATACTCGAAAATCATCCACTCCAGATCAAACCGGGCGTAGGCTATTTCCCTCAGCTTCAGCTCGAATAGCAGGCAGAGGCGGTGCCAGGTTATACCCTCTAACTCTGGCGGCTTTTCTCCCTGGAGTTGACGCCAATACTTCAGGAACTCGCGAACGACATAATCGAGGTAAGCCGCCGTTGAAGAGCCATGTGCTCTTCGTGCTTCCTGCTCGATATCATCGAGTCGGTAAAGAAATGGGTCTAACCGTCGAGACATGCTTTTTCCACCAGGATGAAGTCGCCGCAGAATTCCGTTTTACAGAGCTGCTCGAGCCCGTCAGAAAATCTGACGATAACTTCAATTTCATCGTTCAATGTCAGAACACCGCAGACTATCCCGATCATCTCGATCGGAGGTTTCGGAAGGTGCGCTCTATCTTCGATACGGATCACTTCTTTATGAAAAAGGGAGACAGCTTCGTCCAGTTCAAACCGCAGTTCAGGATTCCAGTCACCAATGGTTTCTATTTCGTACTCATTGCCCATATTCATTGCCACACTCACTATTAATTCGACACCGTACACTTATTGACACAAGTCCAAGGCGGGCCGCCTTCGCGCCCCTGTGTCCACCTGTCCACAGGATTGCGGCGGCGTCCCTCTCGGAATTAGTGTCCATGTTTTCGTCCTCGTGATTACTCGGGATGCCTCAGCGACCAAACCGATCAACCGTGGCGGCTTTGGGTCACCGTAGCCAGTAACAGCCTCATGGAGTATTTCGCCGGTATCCAGGTCGACCACTTCCTTAGCGTCGTAAAGCGACTGGATAGGGCGCAGAACTCTCCGCATGATGGGACCACCCATGACCATGACGAACGCCGCCCATTCAGCTGCGTCGGCGGCTTCTATCGCTTTCTGGAGAAGAGGGGAAGCTGATTCGCTCTCGGAATTGGCCAGCCTGCGAAGCTCTCGCCAAATGGTTACGCTCGGCCCGCCTATAAACTGGAACTGGCGGATATTGAAAGTGCTCGCCCAGGCGTCGATCGCTCGAGCCGTGCTCTTTGTGTCCTGGCCGGTGATATCGGTACCGTCGTACTCTCCGTCGATATTCTTGGCTATGTACTTCGCGACATAACCGGCTGCACTGCCTCGCTTCGGATCGATGGCTTTGGCGGTAAAACGGTGCTTTCGAGCGCCCTTTTCGTCTGGGTCGGAGCGAAGTGCGTAGCTGCTGAAGATCCGGCGCACTGCTTCACAGTGAGCTGGATCCATGAACAGCAGCAGGTGCCAGTGTGGTGTCCCGTCGTGATTTGGCTCTACCACCCGCAGACCGTACGCGGGCAAACCTTCTCGGTGCAGCTTCGAACGGATACAACGAAAGAGGGCGGTCAGGTACTGGTGAGCTTGATCGGGTGTGGTGCCGTCATATCGTGGATTCTTACCACCACGTTTTAGCCGAGCATGCATTCGGGATGGAGCTGTCAGAGTGTAAAACTCGCCACAGTGGCCCAGGTGCTGGGCGACCATCTCAAATCCCTTTATGCGTGTCATCAGCTCTGCCCGCCTTACCGCGGGGTTCGAGACTGATCTATCGTGAAGTTCCTGGAGGCTGAAACGGTCGCCATCGTCATTTTCCAGCATGGTGCTTGCGAGATACTCAGCGCTGCTCGCTTTCTGGCGCCGGCGCGTTTCCCTGGTTACGGCACTGGAGTAGGCGGAACGTTGCGCGCAGACCAGTCCCAGGTCCCGCGCAATTGACTCGATGGTGCGGCGCTGAAGCCTAATCACCTTGCGACGCCACCAGCGATCATTGCAGAGGCGCTTGATACAGGGATAGGTATCCCCCTGGTAGTCTTTGGGGCTTGGAGGCGTCAGGTTATACCGGAGAGCAAGATCTCGACCCCAGTCATACGCTTCAGATGAGTAATGGTTGCTTTCGGCCACTGTTTGGCAGGCCTTTGCCTGCTTTCGGGAGAACGCTTTGATTGCGTCAGTATCAGCTGACAGGTTGAGGTCGTGAATCGAAAGGCGCTGATCGATACGCAGTAGATTGCGATTCGCTTCAAGATAGGAGTTTTCACGGACGGAAAGCAGGTAACCACCGGCCAGCGTGTCCACCAAGGACTCATGTTTGAGGAAGATGCGCTTGCGGAAGTCGTGACACTCTCGGGTGCCGTGAGCGCGGAGCAGGTCACAGGCTGCGTCAACGGTGAGCGGTGACGACGATGTGACGAAATTGTGCCGAACCGGGGACCTGTCTGGACCATTCGGGACAAAGTGCGGTGAGAGAGTGGAAGAGCTGCAGACCGCGTGATTACTGGCCTGCAGTGGTCTGGAACGGTCTGTACCGTTCCGCAATTTGGTGGAGGTGGCGGGTTTCGAACCCTTGGCCTAGCGGCTCCGTTCTACCACAAAGCGCCAGAATACAACGTTTTTGGTTTGGTTCGTATCTGCTGAAATGTTCGAAAAACCACTATGCAACACAACGCAAGTGACACGATGGTGACACTTAATCGATAGGTGCCGGACAGTGTTCGATGACTTTCGACATTGTCTTTTTGGTTGCCTGCTTCTTCATCTCATGCCGCCAGAACAGGCATTGTGGGTCGTTGTAAGCGTCTAGGTAGGCTCTACGTCTTTGGGCGTCGGAGATTGCTTGTTGTTGTGCGATTCTATGGGCTCGTTCGTATCTGTCTTTTTCAGCCTGTCTTTCTCTTAGTTCTTTGGCAACGTGGCCTAGATATCGGTCGGTAGCGAAAGCGATGATGAAGAAGGCAACGACGATTCCGAGGGTAATGTGTGCCCATTGCGGGAGTGGTTGTTTGTTCTTGGTGACTTTGCGGGGTCGACGTTTTTCAGGTCGCTTGTTATCCCAATCGGTGTTTTGCTCCATCCTCATCCCTCCCTGTTGTTGTACCAGCGATCCTTTACTGCCTGGGCAACACTTAACCCGCGTTTACTGCCCCTGAGTCTGAGCGTTGTATCTCGTCCAGCTCTGGGCTGGTCTGTCCGATTTCTGGTGCGGTGTTTCCGCTTATCAGCCATAGCGAGTATTGAGGGTATAGCTTGCTCAGTGCTTCGGCTTCTTCAATGCCTAAGCGCGCTTTTCGCCTCTTTATGTTCTGCCACCTTATGTATTCCTTGCTGTTAGGCGTTGCAAGGTCTTTAAGGTTTGCTCGTTGCAGCAATAGCAGTGCTCTATCTAAAGCAGATTCCTGCATTGAAAAATCCAATCTATGTTCTATATACATAATCACAAGTTAGTGTATTATGAACATATATGTTCATAGAACATATTTCGTGTGACTACTTCTAACAACGGATTATAGAGGCGCAACGATGGATCAACAACCAATCACCCCAGTTCCTGCACCGGTACCGCCTTTGATGGCGTGGCGAGAGTTCGCCGATTGGATTCGGGTAGATCAGAACATCGTGCGCGGTTGGTGTGAAAACGGCCATATACCGACTGTTCGGATTGGTAAGCATCGTTTGGTCAATGTGGCGCTTCTCTCTCATTCATGCCTTGAGCAGGAGGAATTCTGATGGAACATCTTACTTTCCCTGCTGCGGATAAGCCGGTATCAGATCGTGATTGCATCATCGCAATGTTTTCTGAATTGGCTGCTGAGGCTACGCGGCTTTCTGGTTTTGATCGGGATATTTATGTTTCGATTAATTGCCGTGGAATTCATGTTGATTTTTGGTCATCTGATTTTAATGGTCCGGTTCGGCGGTTGAATTGTTCTGTTTTTGATCATGGTGTGGATCGCACTTCTGATCGTGCTGGGCCTATTTGTCTTGCGTCGTATAAGTCTCCGACTCCGACTTATGTTTCTCATTCATATTTCATTTCCTATGACGTGGATCTTGCGACTGTGCAGAAAGTGGTTGACGAAATTCACGCGCTTTTCCGTTTAATTGAGTCTGGTGTGCGGGTGGCAGCATGACATGCGAAGAAAAGATAACAGCTGTTTGCTGGGAGCAGAATGTTAGTCGTTGCGTTGCACGTCATTATTTACAGATGTGTGGCTGGGATTTTTCAGAAGCAATTTTTCTTATCAAGTTAGATCGTAGTTCAGGGCTGTTATTATGACTGCCCAACTACGCCCTGCCAAATTCCCCGATTTTGAATGGATACAGCCGTTCGATGAGCCTGAAGAATATTTGGCGATGGAAAATTGCCCGAAATGCCGTCATCCGCTTCATTACCGTCCGGCGCAATTTGGACAAGCGGGGCGTTTGGCTCGGTTCGCCCGGCAACACTGGCACTGTGAACGCTGCGATCGATATTGGATGCCTGCAAATGATTATCCACGCCTGCGTTCGGGAACGTTTATCGATGCCCGAGGCAATGTTTATAAGGACACCGATCATAAGAGGAAAGTTAATCGTGTCTAACCACATTATCCCCCCTCGTTTAAATGAGGTTGAAGATAAGGACCGCCGTTTTTACGTGGTCGCGCCTTCATCGGTTTATCTCCAGCTTCAGAACGAATCGATTCAAAGGGGTACAGATGTTTGGACCCTCGGTGGTGCTGTGTTGACTGCTTGGCTCCGTGCTGGGTGCCCCGGTGATTTCCTTGGATCTGCTTCTGTCCCCGCCCCGTCATCATCGCCAATCGCGGACGAAGAGGGAGGTGCTGACTAATGGGCGCAAGGGCAGAAGTGCAACGTCCCTTGCGCCCATTGGTCAGTGCCTCACCGTCCGTAAACGGATTGGCGCTGTTGTCGGGGCGGGGACAGACCCCCGCCCTTGATTCAGAGCCGGGAGCGATCTTGCTTTTCGCTTTTGGCAAACGGAGTGCAGCAGGCGTTAGGGATCGTTACCCGTAAGGGCCGGGACCTTAGGCCCGGTTTGCGAAGCAAATAGAGCCCGTGCCGTAAGGCAACGTGAAAAGGCGTTTTAAATGGCTACTGCAATAGGAAACGTAGTTGTTGATACAGATAGCCTTCGGATCGCTTCGAAAATAGCAGTTAAAGCAACGACGAAAGATGCAGTGCGAGGGGTTATCCAATTCAAAGGCGTTAAATATCGGTGGTCAACGCTACAGCAGTATGAGTATCACGGTGGATTTACACCTAAACGGAAGAGGAAATAGATATGTTTAAGATACCGGAAATTAAATCAGTAAAGAGCCTGTTTGTTATTAACAAGGATGCTTACACCAATAAGCAATCCGGTGAGCTTCGTTGCTCCGTACAGGTGCTTGTGCCGGTCGGCAATGATCGCCCGAACAAAAAGGGCTACGCCGTAGCGCAGTATTCGGCTGAACCGGCTGTATATGATGCGCTTGATCTCGATAACGGCCCGATTATGGCCCAGTTCGAAACCGAACCCCGCGAAAGCCGTAACGGTTTCGGTAATACCACCAACTCGGATCACCTGTTGCGGGTGATACCGGAAGCAGCGGCTAAACCGTCTCAGACTGCACCGGCTGCTTCAGCCGCTGGCCAGAAGGTTAGCAGCTAATGTTTACCATCCTGCGGGTACGTCCCTGCTCTTGCGGCGGTCCTTCATCAGTCGTGTTGACGGGTGAGGGCTTCCGTGAGCTGTGCACTGTCTGCGGGAGGCCTAAGTAATGTTTTTAGAGTGCACGGGCGAAATTACCCAGTCAGCGGAAGGAGTTCCGCAGTGTTCCGCTAGCTGGGCGATGTCTTCGGGACTCGATCTACAGCCGATCGTTGACCTGAATAACACGCTTCAAGCGCTCTTTACTTTCGATGCCGAATTTTTCGGCATCGCTGTCGGCGGTGCTGCCCTTTTGTTCTCCATCATGTGGGGAGCGGGGAAATGTGTCCGTCTTCTTAACTGGCGTTAACAGGAGATCCCTAATGCCTACTATCGAAGCTGTAAACGTGGACGGGGTGTATACCCCGGTTCGTCAACCGTCCCGCCTGCGTCGTCTGGCGGCCAAAGCAACCGGTGCGGTAACTGCTGTCGGCTCTGCCATGATCGCCGCTACTCCGTCCTGGGCTCTGGATGCTACTCAGAATACCCAGATCAGTGACGCGTATAGCGCGACCAATACCACGATCAACCTGATCATCGCCGGTCTTCTGGCGGCGGTTCTGCTGATCACTGGTTTCGCCATCATCTACGGCCTGCTGAAGCGCTGATATGGCCGTAACACTCGGGTTAGTTCTCCTCTGGTGGGGGTCGGCAATGTTCGGTTGGTACACCGGGCGGATTGCCTGAGTAAGGGGGCCAGAGATGGCCCCTTTTTTTATTGGAGGAAATAAAATGAAGTTGCCCTGGTATCGCCCTAGCTTTTCCAATCACTGGGGCAATTGGCTGTTTGTTGCTTTGGCGTTTTTTATTGGTTTTTTGCCTGTCTCTACTTTTGCTGCAAATGGTGATTGGGTAGACGGCTCTTATTATTGGGTTGATGTTTCACCTTATGGGGCTGGTAATACTGCTGCGTCTGCCTTTTCTGACTTTCGTTCTAAGTGTAGTTCTACCTCGATTGCTGCTTGTAGTCCTGATGCTAGTTATACATCGTATGATGGTTCTTATATCCACTTTACATGGAATGGTGGAGCGAATAATGGAGCTATTAGGACTAAGTTTTATGCTTGTGGTTCTGGTTCAGGAGCATCTTTTCAATGCAGTGAGCCCGGTCCTGATTGTCCAGATTTTGGAACCACAAAATATATTTATTGGCAGATGCCTTCAGAACCTGATCCGGTTTTTACGTGCGTTGGTTGTGGGGATGAGTATTATCAGAATACTGTATCGTATGATGGTTGTGAATATACCTACGATAGTCGCTATGTCGATTGGAAAACATACACTGAAAATGGGCAAAAGTTCCATTATATGTTTGCTGATGGTGTGGCAACTGGTAATGCATTGGATCCTGTAGAAGGAAATATTCAAACTAAAACAGTTGATGAACCACCGGTAAATGATTCATCAATCGAGAATTTGGATTCGTCAAATGAAGTTGATGATGGTCCGGTTAATGAATCGAATACTACTTATGTACCTGAAACTACCGAAACGTTGGCAGATGGTACAGAAGTAGCGACTGCTTCGGAAACGACGGTAGAGAAAAGAGCAGATGGCGTTTCTGTTGAAAAAGCATCTGATGTAGTCGATGTTGTTACGTATGATAATGGTATAACCAAAACTACTACAAAGGTTACAACTACAACAACGTATCCTGATGGGTCAAAAGAAGTTAAAGAAGAGATAATACAATCATATACAGGTCATAATGATGAACAATATACCGTACGGCATGATGACGGATCGGTGACATATACCAAACTCCCGGGATCGGGCACAGCCGTCGTCACTAAAACTACTACGACCAATGTTGATGCTAATGGCAATGTCACCGGTTCTTCAGAATCATCAAGTGTTTCGGGTGATAGTCAAGCGTCTGGTGAACAACAGCAAGGTTCTGCTTGTGAAAAGAATCCGTATTCTAAGGAGTGTACGGGCGAGTTTGATCCGGGTGAGCCTCAAGAGCACGGTTTTGAGAGTGGCAAAGGCGAGGCGTCGTATAACGAAGCCGTTGCCGCATTTAATGCCGAGCTTTCTGATATTAAAAGCCAAGTAAACAGTATGTTTCAGCCCGTAAATGGTGGCGGCGCGATTACTCCCTATGAAATAACAGTAAGGGGTGCTACTGGTGATATTGGTATTACTAAATGGCTTCCTTATCTAGATCAATTCAATCTTGCCGCTTTGGTTATGGCTGTCGCGGCGCTTATCAGCTTCTTTATTCTAATGCGCGGGGTTTCTAACAATGGGTGAGATATTAGATGCCATACAGGGTATATATGATTTTCTGACTGATTGGAACGCATATTCATTTATTCAGGATGTATTTGCTGAAGTAATAATATGGATCGCGACTTGGTATGTTTGGATGAAAGTTGCGGCTATAAAATTCCTTTGGGGTGTTGCTCAGGCTTTAATGGATAACCTCAATATATCGTCAACACTTCAATACTATTGGGGTCAATTAGATTCTAACCTTCTCGGTTTTTGTACACGTTACAAAATACCGGAAGCGCTCAATATGATTATGAACTCTGCAATTGTCAGTTTTCTAATGCGTTTGTTCTAAGGGGGTAATATGACGGCATGTATACACCACGGTCCTCCGGGTTCATATAAGTCGTTCGGTACGATTCAGCGCGTAGTTATTCCTGCGTTAAAGCAGGGCAGAACGCTGGTTACAAATATCAGGGGTTTGGATTCGCTTAAGCGTATAGAGGATGCGATAGGTGAGAAGCTACACCCAGAAGCCCAAATCATCCATGTTGAAGCTGATTCATCGAAAGGTTTTAACGCGATGTCCCATTTCTTTCATTGGGTTCCTAAAGGCGCTTTGATTGTAATGGATGAGTTTCAGCGGGTTTACTCGAAGAAGCGCGACCGTGATTTAAAAAAATATGATCTCCATTTGACCTTTGATAATGGTGAACCGAGAAGCGATGACGAAGTAAAAAAGCTGTGCCCTTGGTGGGATGGTGATAGAGATAGACCCGAAACAGTTGAAAACGCTTTTGACCAGCATCGGCACTATAACTGGGATATTTATTGCACCACGCCGAATATCGCCAAGGTTCACCCAGAAGCGCGAGAAGTGGCCGAGATAGCCTATCGGCATAAGGCACTAGGTGCGCTTCTGCCGTGGAAAAAACACAGCTGGAAGGAATTTACACATGACCCAGAATCAAGTGGAAAACAGTTCAGTCATTACATGGGATCGCCAAAGGAATATAAGGCGAACCAAACAATCTTCGCCTGTTATCAGTCAACTAAAACAGGAAAAGCTTTCGGCTCGTCAGAGAGTAGACCTATTTATCGAGACCCTAAGTTACAGATGGTTGCCCTCGGGGTCGTTGGGTGCCTCGTGTGGTTCGTTATTTCAGCAGTTAAAGCAGTCGAAAATGGTTCGCTTGTTGGGATCTCTACTGAGAAGGCTAACGCATACCTTGAGTCGAATCTTACTCCGGTTCCTGTTGGTGGTGGTGGGAATGTTGGTGATATCGGCGCTGATCAAGGGCGGTCTGCGCCTGCTGCTCCTGTAGTGAAAGAGTCGTCTGGCTCGATTGATCAGTTTAAGGCGTTAGAAGCGAGGTTTCAGGGTTACACCCGTCCCGATCCTAGAGAGGTGGTGGATCCTTTCGGGTCGTTAATTGATCAAGGTGCATCCGCTTACGTTTCCGCGATTGTCAGTGTTCCGGCTACTGGAAAGCTTTATTACCGGCTAGAGGTCTATGCCGGTAGTCGGCTTGTTGATGTGTTCGATCATCTGGAGATGGCAGAGCTTGGCTACAAGGCCAGTTCTAAGGCTCTGGGTCTGTATCTCGAAAAGAACGGCCATAAAACGCTTTATCGTGAACGGTATGGCAGCGCCGGCGGGATTCGCGAGGAACCTATGGGACGAGCAGGGAGCGCCGGCGCTGCCGTAACGTCCCTGTAGCACGTTAGATAAATCGCTTTAAAAAGTATCGTTAGTTAGTCGTTATGGGGTTGTTAGGATGAGTCAAATAATTGATCAGGTACGGGTCAACGCAAACGGTGTGGAGGATCTCCGGGGCCGTTTGTTTGTTTCTCAAGATGACGCGACGATTACAGATCTCTCCGGAGTTAAGATCCTGCATGTGGGTGTTGACACCGTTCGGCAGTTGTATCGCGGAACGTTGAATGCTGAGGCGCTGCGGCAGATTGAAGCGGCTGGCGGTATCGTTTCCCTGTTCGGGCACAAGTGGCATGCTGGCCGGGTGGGCCGTGATTCTGGCTATCAGTTTAAGCTTCAGAACGCGGACTATGGTCTGATCTGCTTGATCAAGAATTTTAACTGTAAGGCGGATGCGGAAGGTCCACATCTGAAGATTGAGGTGTCTCCTCATCTCATACTGTCTACGTCTCCTGCTCAGCTTCAGGCGGTTATGGACGGCATAGCGGGACAGATCCTCGATGGTGTTACGCCTAATCAGTGCGCGGTTCATATTGCAGTTGATGTTCAGGGCTGGAATCCTTCTTCTGATCTCGTATCGAAGATGCAATGCCGTTCACGTGTTCAGCGCGATTTTTCTGGGGTCGAGCGTATCGAGTTCGATGAACGGGCGGCGGTGTATGGTCGTGGTAAGTCGTTCATGTGGGGGGCTGCTAATGGCCACCAGTTCGCGATTTATAACAAGGCTGATCAGGCAAAGGCGACTGACAAACTCGATTTCTGGCGCGGTGTGTGGGCTCAACGTGATAACCCTTTTGATGATGCTGATCCTTCTAACTACGATCCTGATATGCCTGTATGGCGCGTCGAGCATCGTTATCACCACTCGATAGTTGAACAGTTCGCTCAGGGATCGGTGAATGTCTCTACAGGTGAGGTTATGGACTTTCATACCTATGAGGCGCTCTCCAAGCATCTAACAGCGCTCTGGCGCTATGGCTGCACTGCATACAAGCTCTTGGGTTCAAAATCGACTTATGCGCCGTTCTGGACGCTTCTGCGTCAGGACATAGATGTTATCCCTCATGCGTCGGTAACGCCGGATGAGGAGATTGAGTTGAAGCGCCGGTATAAGACGGCATCGGGCTTTAGCGGTAAGAATGTTGAGCTTTTCATGGGCAATTTTATCAGCCTGTTGGCTCGGGAGGGTGTGGGTGCAAAAAAGGCGTTTGAATCGCTGAAACGTTGGGATTGCTGGTTGGTGATTCGGGAGCATTTCGAGAACAGGGGACAGTCTGAGCGGGATATCTACAACTGGATCAGGGACAAGCTTGAAGAGCGAACTGTTCGTTGGGGTAGGGCTGTGTAATGTCGGTTAAAAAGACCCCTACCGGGCGTTGGCAAGTTGATGCTGAACTGTCACGCGGTAAGCGTGTACGGAGAACGTTTGACCGCAAAGTTGATGCTATCCAATTTCAGGCTAAGGTCCGAAGTAAGAGCGGTTCTGTCTCGGCTCAGCTGACTACTGAGCGGGACAAACGCCGGCTCAGTGAATTGGTACAGCTTTGGTTTGACATGCATGGTCATACGTTACGTGACGGGGAACGTCGGCGGCGTGTGTTGGTTCGTTTGTCTGAGCGCCTGGGCGATCCGGTGGCGTATCGGTTGACTGCCGCGTTGTATGCTCAGGATCGGCGGCTTAGGGCTCAGGCGGGGGTATCGGATAAGACATTGAACAATGAACTTACGTATATTCGGTCGGTGTTTAATGAGTTGAAGTCCCTGGAACAGATCAGTTATCAAAATCCGCTGTTGTCGATAAAGCCGGTGACTATTCAGGAGCATGAATTGTCGTGGTTGACCAATGAACAGATAGAGGAGCTGTTACAGGCTGTTGCTGATCGTCCTGCAGGATCGAATCCGCATCTTGAGTTGCTGATATTGGTTTGTTTGTCGACTGGTGCTCGATGGTCTGAGGCTGAGCGGTTGGGGCCGTCATCGATCAAAAATGGCGCTCTGGTCTTTAGTCAAACTAAATCGGCCAAGGTGCGTGTGGTGCCTATCGCTAAGCAGTTGGTCTACAGGCTCGTTGATCACTGGCATGTGTATGGTCCGTTTACCAGCTCGATAGGTGCGTTTCGTCGTGTTCTGGTAAAAACATCGATAGAGCTGCCAAAGGGTCAGTCAAGCCACGTGTTGCGCCATACGTTCGCAAGTCATTTCATGATGAACGGCGGGAACATTCTGACGCTTCAGCGGATACTTGGCCATTCGTCGGTGAAGGTCACAATGAGGTATGCGCACCTTGCGCCGGAGCATCTGAAAGAGGCGGTGAAATACGCACCGATTCGTTTTGGTGACACATTGGTGACACCTAGGGCGAAAAGTGAGGGTGTAGATATGAAAAACGCCTGTTAAAACAGGCGCTTAGCTTTACAAATTTGGTGGAGGTGGCGGGTTTCGAACCCGCGTCCGCCAATCCTCTGCCTCGAGATCTACATGCTTAGGCTTCTCTATTCAGTTAACCCGTCGCGACCCGAGAGCCAGGGTGCTGTGGGCGAGCCTTTTTAGTTTTAACCGTTCAGCTTAAGGCGAAGCATCCGGGCGATTCTGTCTCATATGACACCGCGAACCTCTGAGTTACAGACACCTTAGAGTGCGGCGCTAGCTGACTTAAGCAGCTAGAGCGTAGTTATCGTCGTTTGCAACTATAACTAGTGTGATGAGGGATTTACGAGAATCATCACGTTCTCGGCATGCACCAAAGGGTTCGTAATCAGCGTCGAAGCCAAGTCACCCCCGGATAAGAGCGCGAAGTTTACGCCATTAGTAGACAACATGAAAGGGGATTGGTTCTCGCTTCCCTAGGCGTTGTGTACCGCCATGGCGCGCTGCTTTTCGCGGTTGGCGTCTTTTTCCTTCTCGGCGGCGCGCTTGTCATGCAGTTTCTTGCCTTTCACCAGCGCGATTTCGCATTTGACGCGGCCGTTTTTCCAGTACAGTGCCAGTGCGACGCAGGTGTAGCCCTTGGCTTCGACAGCGCCAATAAGTTTGTTCAGTTCGTTGCGGTTGAGCAGCAGCTTGCGGTCGCGCCTTGGGTCGGCAACGACATGGGTGCAGGCAGTAATCAGTGGGGTGAAGTGTGCACCGACCAGCCAAGCTTCGCCGTTCTTGAACACGACATAGGAGTCAACCAGCTGAGCACGCCCCTCGCGCAAGCTCTTGACCTCCCATCCGGTCAGGGACAGGCCAGCCTCGAACTTGGTGTCGATGGTATATTCGTGCTTCGCGCGCTTGTTAAGGCAGATGGTGTTTCCGCCCGGAGTCTTTTTCGTCTTTGCCATGGGGCGCGATTATACGGCCGGCATGGGTGCAAAGAAAGGAGGTTGGAGATTGAATAAGCGTTCGATAATTTGAACTGGACAGCCTGTCAAAGGTTGCGGCGGTTGTCTGAAACATGAACAATTGCGCGCCTAACGCGAAACCAAAGAGAAAAACATGCCAAGAACGCACTCTATTCATGGCGCCTGGGCCAACCGTTGGATCTTCATTCTGGCGGCCACAGGGTCTGCTGTAGGATTGGGCAACATCTGGAAGTTCCCCTATATCGCGGGCGAAAACGGGGGCGGTGCCTTTGTGCTGGTCTACCTCGTCTGCATCCTGCTGGTCGGTATACCGATCATGATGTCGGAGGTGCTGATCGGCCGGCGCGGTCGCCAGAGTCCGATCAACTCCATGCGAGAAACCGCGTATGAGGCGGGGCATCACGGACGCTGGGCCGGTGTCGGCTGGATGGGTGCGCTGGCGGGCTTCTTTATCTTCTCTTTCTATTCTGTGGTCGCCGGCTGGGTGTTGTACTACATCGCCGGTATGGGGGTGGGCCAGTTCGTCGACCTGGGTAGCGAGCAGGCGGGACAGATCTTCAACGGCTTGTTAGCTGACGCCGAAACGCTGCTGATCTGGCATACGCTGTTCGTTGTCATCGTGATGATGGTGATCGCCGGCGGTGTGAACAAGGGACTGGAGCGGGCAACGCGTGTGTTGATGCCGCTGCTATTCGTGCTGCTGTTCGTGCTGCTGGCCTACTCGATGAACAGCGGGCACTTCGCTGAGGGCTGGGACTTCCTGTTCCACTTCGATCCTTCGGAGCTCTCCTGGAATGCGGTGCTGATCGCGCTGGGCCATGCCTTCTTTACCCTGTCGCTGGGTATGGGCTCGATCATGGCCTACGGCTCCTACATGGGTAAGGGCGATTCGATCGGCGGTACCGTGTTGACCATCGCGGCGTTGGATACGCTGGTGGCGCTGGTGGCCGGTTTGGCGATCTTCCCGATCGTATTTGCCAACCAGCTCGACCCCGGTGCCGGACCCGGCCTGATGTTCATCACCCTGCCGGTCGCGTTCAGCCAGATGGCGGGCGGTCAGGTGTTCGGCTTCCTGTTCTTCCTGATGGTGGGCTTTGCCGCCTGGACCTCGGCGATCTCGTTGATGGAGCCGGGTGCCGCCTGGCTGGTGGAGACGCTGGGGATGAGCCGGGTGCGTGCATCGGTGTTGCTGGGTGTGGTGGTATGGGCATTGGGTGTGCTGGCGCTGAGTTCGTTTAATATCACGGCAGATCTGACCCTGTTTGGCATGACCGCGTTCGACTTCCTCGATTTCATCACTGCGAATGTAATGCTACCTCTGGGCGGACTGCTTATAGCCCTCTTCGCCGGCTGGTATCTGACCCGGGAGATGACCGAGGATGAGCTGTCCCTGCGCTCGGCGCTGATCTATCATGCCTGGCGTGTGGTGATCCGCTATGTGTCGCCGGCGGCGGTGGCGGTGATATTTGCGCTCAACCTGTATCAAAAGCTTGCTGGATAGCATGAGATAGGAGCAGTTATGGCTCAGGTGAATCGCAGCGCTTTGGTGTTGCACACCGCCGAAGAGATGTTCGACCTGGTCAACGATGTGCGTCGCTATCCGGAGTTTCTGCCCTGGTGTGCATCCACCGAGGTGGTGCGCGAAGAGGGCGATACGCTGGAGGCGACCTTGCATCTGGCCAAGGGTGGGTTGAAGTACAGCTTCACCACCCGCAACCAGCTGACACGACCGGAGCGCATGGAGATTGGCCTGGTCAAGGGACCGTTCCAGTCGCTGACCGGGATCTGGACCTTTACGCCGCTCAGTGAGGAGGCGAGCAAGGTCGAGCTGAATATGCATTTCGAATTTTCCGGTAAACTGACCGGTGTGGCGATGAGCAAGGTGTTCAATTCCGTGGCGACGACGCTGGTGGATGCCTTCGTTACCCGCGCAGACAAGATTTACGGCTGAGGTCCGCATGATTACGGTTGAAGTGGCATACGCACTGGCGCATGAGCAGAAGATTGTCGCCGTGCAGGTGGAAGAGGGGAGTACCGCCTATGAGGCGGTAATCAAGTCCCGTATAGCGGAGACATTTAACCAGATCGACCCGGAGAAGGACCCGATGGGGATCTTCGGCAAGGCGATAAAGGATCCGAAGAAGGAGATGCTGAAAGCCGGCGACCGGGTGGAGATCTACCGGCCGCTGATCGCCGATCCGAAAGAGGCTCGAGCCAAGCGCGCGGCCAAGTTGAAAGCGCAGAAGGAGCAGGAGACGCAGGCCGAATAGCGACGGCCTGCGTTCGGTCGATGTAAATCGATTGGGTTTTTAATTAGCTGCCGGGGCGGAAGTCGCCGGTGAGACGAGCCAGCTTTCCGTCCTGGAAATACAGCGACACACGCTCCTGGACCCGCGGCTCGCCACCGGGCTTGAAGCTGTACAGGTAATCCCAGCGATCGGGGCTGAAGGTGTCGGTGATCAGCGGGGTTCCCATGATGTAGCGGACCTGACTTTCGGTCATGCCCGGGCGCAGCTGATCGATCATCTCCTGGGTAACGACATTGCCCTGAGGAATATCGATTTTATAAACCCCGGGGAAATCCGAGCAGGCGCTGACCAATACGGCCAGTGCTACACTGATAAAAACCTTTCGCATCTGTAAATGACTTCCGTTTTCGCCGCTAAAAAAAGATAATGAAGTCTAACACTGCCATTTGTGAACCGTATAGCAATTAGAGACAAGAATATGGCCCTCGAAAATCAGGAGCTGCGTAAGGCGGGGCTCAAGATCACCCTGCCGCGTGTAAAGATCTACCAGATCCTGGAACGTGCTGGCGAAGGTGAGCATTTTTCAGCTGAAGACATCTATAAGATGCTAATGGAAACCGGTGAGGACGTGGGCTTGGCCACGGTTTACCGCGTATTGACTCAGTTCGAAGCTGCCGGTCTTGTTTCCCGTCACCACTTCGAAGGTGGCCACTCGGTATTCGAGCTGGCGCGCGATGAGCACCACGATCACGTGGTCTGCGTGAAGTGTGGCAAGGTACGCGAGTTCGTCGATCCCGACCTGACCACACGGCTGGACGCAATCGCCGACGACCTCGGCTTTACCGTGACCGACCGCACCCTGTACCTGTACGGTGTGTGTCGGGATGGTTGCGAAGAGAGCTAATCACTCTTGGGAGCAATAAAAAACCGATCCGGCGCGATCGGTTTTTTATTGCCTGTGCCCCGGGCTTCAGGCTGACTTCAGCATCTCTCGGGCGTGCTCCAGTGAGGTGTCGGTGATGTCGATGCCGCCGAGCATGCGCGCCACCTCGTGCACCCGTTTCTCCTGTGACAGGTGATCGATACGGGTGCGGGTCAGCTCGCCTTTCGAGTCCTTGCTGACAAACAGATGCTGATGGCCCTGGGAGGCAACCTGCGGCTGGTGAGTGACACAGAGGATCTGCGCCCGCTCGCCCAACTGGCGTAGCAGGCGGCCGACCACCTCGGCGATGGCGCCGCCGATACCCACATCCACCTCGTCGAAGATCAGCGTCGGTGTGCTGGAGGTCTGTGCCGTGACCACCTGGATCGCCAGACTGATCCGCGACAGCTCGCCGCCGGAGGCGACCTTGGCCAGTGCCCGGGCCGGCTGCCCCTTGTTGGCGCTGATCAGGAACTCCACCTCCTCCAGGCCATTGGCGTTGTAGCGACTGGAGTCGTACGGGGTCAGGCAGACGGCAAAGTGCGCCGCCAGCATGCCGAGGCTGTGCAGCTGGCTGTCCACCGCCTTGCTCAGTTTGTCCGCGGCGCTCTGGCGGGTCAGACTCAGTTGGCCGGCGACGCCAAGATACTCCTCGTGCGCGCTGCGAACCTCCCGCTCCAGCTGCTCCAGCTCATCGTCGCTGCGGTGCAGGCCGCTCAGCTCCGCCTGTAGCGACTCGTGGAAAACGGGCAGCTCCTCGGCGTTGATGCGGTGTTTGCGGGCGATGTCGTAGATGCTGCTCAGCCGCTCCTCGACCTCCTGCTGGCGCTCGGGGTTGATCTCGACACCGTCCAGGTAGCTGCGGATCTCGCGGCTGGACTCCTCGATCTGGATATGTGCGCTGGCCAGCATCTCGGCCGCCTGTTGCAGGGCCGGAGCCTGGGAGCCCAGGCTGTCGAGCAGGTGCTGGCAGTGGCTGAGCAAACTCAGGCAGTTCTCGCCGTCGCCATCACTGTCCGAGGTCAGGTTCAGCAGTTGGTGGCCGGTGCCGAGAATCTCGCCGGCGTTGGCCAGCACCCGCTGCTCCTCCTCCAGCTCGGCCAGTTCACCCTCACGCAGGCCAAGCTGATCCAGCTCCTCGATCTGGTAACTGAGCAGCTGTACCCGCGCGCTGTGCTCCTCGCTCTGCTCGGTGAGCTGGGTCAGTTCCGTGTCCAGCCGGCGCCAGCGGTGAAACGCCCGGCGTACCTGCTCGGCGATCTCCTCCTGCCCGGCGTATTCATCCAGCAGGGTACGGTGGTGATCCTTTTTCAGTAGGCGCTGGTGCTCGTGCTGGCCGTGGATATCGACCAGAAGCTGGCCCAGCTCTCGGACCTGGGTCAGCGGCGTGGGGCGGCCGTTGATGAAGCTGCGGGAGCGGCCGTCGGCGCTGATCACCCGGCGCAGCTGGCATTCGCCGTCCGCCTCCAGCTCCTGCTCGGCCAGCCAGGCCCGCGCCTCGGCCAGTGAGCTGACATCGAAGCAGGCGCTGATCTCGGCTTTATCTTGCCCTTCGCGGACGCAATCGCTCTGTGACCGGTCACCCAGGGCCAGTCCCAAGGCGTCCAGCATGATCGATTTGCCTGCGCCGGTCTCGCCGCTGACCACGGTCATGCCGTGTTTCAGCTCGAGGTCCAGTTGATCAACAATGGCGTAATTGCGAATGCTCAGTAGCGTCAGCATGATTGCACGACCCTGGTTATCCATACAGTAGTTTGCTGTATAAGCCATTTGCCGACAGCCTGCAATCCCCCGCGTGAAAATTCCCGCACGAAACACCCTTGAATCGCCATCGACCAACCCCATATAGGGTGCCAGTAGAAGTTGCAAACCTTGTGGAGAAACCCCGATGGCAGACGAACAGCAGAAGCAGACTGAAACTCCGGCACCGGAACAGCAGAGTGTGGAACAGGCCGAAACGGTGGTCGAGCCGGGCGCTGAAAACGTAGAGCTTGCCGCTGCGGAGACTGACGATGCTGAAGCATTGAAGGAGCAACTGGCACTGGCCGAGGCGGAGATCTCCGATCTGCAGAAACAGTTGGCCGAGCTGGCGCCGCGGGCGCAGGCCGAGATCCAGAACATGCGTCGCCGTGCCGAGCAGGACGTGGAGAAGGCGCGCAAGTTCGCGCTGGAAAAGTTCACCGGCGAGCTGCTGCCGGTAGTGGACTCCCTGGAACGTGCCATCGAGTCGTGCCAGGCCGAAGACGAAGCCACCAAGGCGCTGAGAGAGGGGGTGGAGATGACCCTCAAGCTGCTGCTTGACGGTATGGGCAAGTTCAACGTGGAGATGGTGGATCCCCAGGGACAGGCATTCAACCCCGAGCACCATCAGGCGATGTCGCTGGTCGAGGCGCCGGATGCCGAGCCCAACACCGTGGTGGCCGTGATGCAGAAAGGCTATCTGCTCAATGGCCGGCTGGTGCGTCCGGCCATGGTGATGGTGGCAAAAGGTTAAAAGCGTAACGGGATGGCTTGAAAAGCCTCAAGCCAGACCCATATAGAGAATCAACAGTCAAGAACCTGTGTGTTCTCCGCCAAGACGGGGAAACGATAAAGAACATTGGAGCAAAACATGGGCAAGATCATCGGTATCGACCTGGGAACCACCAACTCCTGCGTGGCCATCCTTGAAGGTGACAAGACCAAGGTAATCGAGAATGCAGAGGGCGACCGCACCACGCCGTCCATCATCGCCTACACCAACGACGGCGAGACCCTGGTCGGCCAGCCGGCCAAGCGCCAGGCGGTGACCAACCCGGACAACACTCTGTTCGCGATCAAGCGTCTGATCGGCCGTCGCTTCAAGGACGATGTGGTCCAGAAAGATATCAAGATGGTGCCGTACAAAATCATCGAGGCGGACAACGGTGACGCCTGGGTCCAGGTCAAGGACAAGAAGATGGCGGCGCCGCAGATCTCTGCCGAAGTGCTGAAGAAGATGAAGAAGACCGCCGAGGACTACCTGGGCGAGCCGGTAACCGAAGCGGTTATCACCGTACCGGCTTACTTCAACGACTCCCAGCGTCAGGCTACCAAAGACGCGGGCAAGATCGCCGGTCTGGACGTCAAGCGTATCATCAACGAGCCGACCGCTGCCGCACTGGCCTACGGTATGGACAAGTCCAAGGGTGACAAGACCATCGCCGTATACGACTTGGGTGGCGGTACCTTCGATATCTCCATCATCGAGATCGCCGACGTCGACGGTGAGCACCAGTTCGAAGTGCTGGCCACCAACGGTGACACCTTCCTCGGTGGTGAAGACTTCGACCTGCGCCTGATCGAGTACCTGGCAGGCGAGTTCAAGAAAGAGAGCGGTATCGACCTGCACAACGATCCGCTGGCGCTGCAGCGGTTGAAGGATGCGGCCGAGAAGGCGAAGGTCGAGCTGTCCTCCGCACAGTCTACCGACGTCAACCTGCCCTACATCACCGCCGACGCCACCGGTCCGAAGCACCTGAACGTCAAGGTCAGCCGTGCCAAGCTGGAGTCTCTGGTCGAAGAGCTGGTGCAGCGTTCACTGGAACCCTGCCGTATCGCGCTGAAGGATGCCGGACTGTCCGGTTCCGAGATCGACGAGGTGATCCTGGTCGGTGGTCAGACCCGTATGCCGATGGTGCAGAAAGCGGTTTCCGAGTTCTTCGGCAAGGAGCCGCGCAAGGACGTGAACCCGGACGAAGCGGTGGCGATCGGTGCTGCAATCCAGGGTGCGGTACTGTCCGGCGACGTGAAAGACGTACTGCTGCTCGACGTGACCCCGCTGACTCTGGGTATCGAGACCATGGGTGGCGTGGCCACAGCGCTGATCGAGAAGAACACCACCATCCCGACCAAGAAGTCGCAGGTGTTCTCGACCGCCGACGACAACCAGACCGCGGTGACCATCCACGTGGTACAGGGTGAGCGTAAGCAGGCGAACCAGAACAAGTCGCTGGGTCGTTTCGACCTGGCCGACATTCCGCCGGCGCCGCGCGGCGTGCCGCAGATCGAAGTGACCTTCGACATCGACGCCAACGGTATCCTCAACGTGTCTGCCAAGGACAAGGCCACCGGCAAGCATCAGTCGATCGTGATCAAGGCCTCTTCCGGTCTGTCCGATGACGAGATCGAAAAGATGGTGCAGGATGCCGAAGCGCATGCCGAAGAGGACAAGAAGTTCGAGGAGCTGACTGCTGCGCGCAACCAGGGTGATGCGATGGTACACACCGCGCACAAAACGCTGAAGGATGCCGGCGACAAGGCAACGGCGGACGAGAAAGAGAAGATCGAGGGTGCGATCTCTGCATTGGAGGAGGCACTGAAAGGCTCCGACAAGGGCGATATCGAAAGCAAGACCGAGGCCCTGACCGAAGCCCTGTCCACTCTGGCGCAGAAGATGTACGCCGAAGCGGCCGAGCAGGAGGGCGCAGCGTCAGGTGCTGACGCCAAGGCGAAGGATGCGGCCGATGATGTGGTCGACGCCGAGTTCGAAGAGGTCAAGGACGATAAGAAGTAAGCGTTCGCTACCTCTAAGAACTTTAAAATGAGTGGCAGCGCGGGTTCGGGGACTCCCTGACCCGCGTTGTCGTGTCCGGCTCCCGCGGAGTCATCTGACCAGACCAGATTCGGATCATGTCGAAACAGGACTACTACGAACTACTGGACGTGCCACGTGATGCGTCCGACCGGGATATCAAGAAAGCCTATCGCCGCCTGGCGATGAAGTACCACCCCGACCGCAACCCGGACAACAAGGCAGCGGAAGACAGATTCAAGGAGATCAGCGAGGCCTACGAGGTCCTGTCTGACTCCCAGAAGCGCGCCGCCTACGACCAGTTCGGCCACGAAGGCGTCAGCGGCCAGGGCGGCTTTGGCGGCGGCGGTTTCGAGGGCAACTTCTCCGACATCTTCGGCGACGTGTTCGGCGATATCTTCGGTGGCGGCGGTGGTGGCCGTCGTCGCTCCAGCGTGCAGCGCGGCGCTGACTTGCGCTACAACCTGGACCTGAGCCTGGAAGAGGCGGTGCGCGGCTGCGAGAAGACGCTGAAGGTACCGACGCTGGTCGCCTGTAGCGTCTGCGACGGCTCCGGCGCCAAGCCCGGTACCAGCGCGCGTACCTGTGGCACCTGTGGCGGCGTCGGCCAGGTGCGGATGCAGCAGGGCTTTTTCTCGGTACAGCAGACCTGCCCCACCTGTCGTGGCGAGGGCAAGGTGATCTCCGACCCCTGCAGCAAGTGCCATGGTCACGGTCGCGTGGAAGAGACCAAGACCCTGCAGGTCAAGATCCCGGCCGGTGTCGATACCGGCGATCGTATCCGCCTCAGTGGCGAGGGCGAGGCGGGCAGCCATGGCGGACCTGCGGGCGATCTCTATGTGCAGGTCAATGTGCTGCGCCATCCGATCTTCGAACGCGACGGCAAGCATCTGTACTGCGAGGTGCCGATCAGCTTTATCGACGCGGCACTCGGTGGCGAACTGGATGTGCCGACGCTTGATGGACGGGTTAAACTGAAGATACCGGCCGAAACTCAGACCGGTAAGCTGTTCCGCCTGCGCGGCAAGGGTATTACCCCGGTACGTGGCGGCGGAGTGGGTGACCTGATGGTCAAGGTGACGGTGGAAACACCGGTCAACCTGAACAATCGCCAGCGCGAGCTGCTGAAGGAGTTCCAGAGCGCGATGGACGAGGGTAACCACAAGCACAGTCCGAAGAAGCACGGCTTTTTCGATTCCGTGAAAAAGTTCTTCGAAGATATGACCTGACCTCATGGCCAGTCTTCGCAGAGAGGGTATCAGCATGTACGAGATGGCGTTGTCGGTCGACGAGCTTTGGCTGAAGATCCGCGATGAAGCGCAGAGCCTGGTGGAGCATGAGCCTCTGCTGGCGAGCTTCTTTCATGCCACGATCATCGGGCATAGCGATCTGCGCGGTGCGCTGTCGTTCCTGCTCGCCAGCAAGTTGGCGGACGAGGTGGTGTCGGCGGTGGCGTTGCGCGAGATCATCGAACAGGCGTACAGCGCCGAGCGCGAGTTGATCCAGGCCGCCTGCGCCGATATCCAGGCGGTCTGCACCCGCGACCCGGCGGTCGATCGCTACTCCACCGTACTGCTCTACCTGAAGGGGTTCCAGGCGCTGCAGGCCTACCGCGTGGCGCACTGGATGTGGCAGCAGGGGCGACGCCCGCTGGCGCTCTATATCCAGAGCCGCGTCAGCACCATCTTCCAGGTCGATATCCACCCGGCGGCACAGATCGGCTTCGGCGTCATGTTCGACCATGCCACCGGTATCGTGGTCGGTGAAACCTGCGTGATCGAGAACGACGTCTCCATCCTGCAGTCGGTCACCCTCGGCGGTACCGGCAAGGAGAGCGGCGACCGTCATCCGAAGATCCGTCAGGGTGTGATGATCGGCGCCGGCTCCAAGATTCTCGGTAATATCGAGGTCGGTGAGTGCGCCCGCGTGGGTGCCGGCAGCGTGGTACTGGAACCGGTGCCGCCCCACACCACCGTGGTCGGCGTGCCGGCACGGGTGGTCGGCTGTGCCGGTTGCGAAACCCCGGCGCTGGATATGGATCAGACCATTCACAGTACGGATGAGGAGATCGCGGCGGACAAGCAGGCCGCGACGCGATGCAGCCGAAAGCAGGCTTGATCGAAACTGTATAAGCGATCACCAAACAGGATAAAGGCATGACAAGAATTGCAGTGACCGGTGCTGCCGGTCGCATGGGCAAAACCCTGATCGAAGCGGTGACTATGGCCGAAGGTGCGCAGCTGACCGCGGCGATTGTGGAACCGGACAGCAGTCTGATCGGCGCCGATGCCGGTGAGTTGGCCGGAGTGGGCAAGCTCGGTGTTCAGGTTGCAGGCTCGCTGGAAGCGGTCAAGGATGATTTCGATCTGCTGATCGACTTCACCATGCCCGCGGTTACCATGGCCAACGTTGAGTTCTGTGCCGCCAACGGCAAGCAGATGGTGATCGGAACTACCGGCCTTGATGAGGGTCAGAAGCAGCAGTTGGCCAGCGCGGCCGAGAAGATCGCGATCATGTTTGCGCCCAATATGAGCGTGGGCGTGAACCTCTGCTTCAAGCTGCTGGAGATCGCCGCGAAAGCGCTGGGCGAGGATAGCGGCTACGATATAGAGGTGATCGAGGCGCATCACCGCCACAAGGTGGACTCGCCCTCGGGCACTGCACTGCGTATGGGCGAGGTGGTGGCCAACGCGCTGGGGCGTGACCTCAAGGAGTGCGCCGTGTATGGCCGCGAGGGGATGGTGGGGCCGCGCAAGCCGCGTGAGATCGGTTTCGAAACCATCCGTGCCGGCGATGTGGTCGGTGATCATACCGTACTGTTTGCCACCGAGGGTGAGCGGATCGAGATCACCCACAAGGCGTCGAGCCGCATGACCTTTGCCAAGGGCGCGGTGCGCGCATCGCTCTGGCTGGGTTCACGCAGCACCGGTCTGTACGATATGCAGGATGTGCTGAGCTTGCGTTAAACGCGCAGTCTGAAAAGACTTTACCCGAACCGGCTGTTATTGCCGGTTCACTGCACCGTTGTGTGTTGTTCCCTTAGCCCGCTTCGTGCGGGCGTTTTAATTCTCCCTCGCTAGCCGCATCGCTGTCATGAACGCGATTGCGGCCGGCTTCCTTGGCGGCGTATAGACGCCTGTCCGCCCGTTGCAGCAGACTGTGCAGATTGTCGGCACTGGAGCCAAGATGGGCGATACCGATACTGACCGTGATCCGGGTCTCCTGCTCACCCAAATCGATCGCCTCGGCGGCCACGGATTGGCGCAGACGTTCGGCTACCGTGCGAGCTTCCGCCGTGTTGGCACTGGGCAGCAGGACCAGGAACTCCTCGCCACCAAAGCGGCCGCAGAGGTCGCCGGGGCGCACTTCTCGCTGCAGGATCTCGGCAAATCGACGCAACACCTGATCGCCGGCCTGATGGCCGAAGGTGTCGTTGACCCGCTTGAAATGGTCCAGATCCAGCATCAGTAGTGACAGCGGCGCGTTCTCGAATAGCGCGCGCTCGATTACCCGTTCCGCCTGTTCGGTGAAGTGGCGCCGGTTGCTGAGTCCGGTGAGGGCGTCGGTGGTGGCGATCACTCTGAGATTCAGGTTGGCCTGCTTGAGTTGGCTCAGGGCGTCTTCAGCACGAGCTTTCTCCTGCCTGAGCTGCGTGAAAATCTCCTCCAGGCTGTACACCGATATGAACGAACCGCTGGCGAGATAGGCTTGCACGACACCGTAGCTGAGCATGAAAAAGCCGGCAGCGAATATGGTATGGGCCAACCACCACTGATGATCCCAGGCGTTGGCCAGGATCAGGAAGGCGATCGATGACTGGGCAAAGGTGGTGACGGCAATCAGGTAGATCCGCAGCAGCGGTGAGTCGGAGCGCCGTGTCAGTAGCGTGAGAATAGCCGTCAACGTCAGGGCCAGCGTGGCCGACTCCAACAGGATTCTCGGCCAGCCCGTGGCGCTGTAGGGGGAGAGTGCCAGAGCGGCGACCAGCGCATCGACCAGCAGAAACAGTATCACCCCGATTAACCAGAATCCGGGTTTTCTCCGTTGTGGTTCCGAGTCGTTGCAGTGTCCTCGCTGGGCAAGGGCGATCAGCAGGCAGGCCATCAATACCAGGCGTGCGGCTGGTCCGTAGAGCAGAAACAGGGCCATGTTGTGGTCCGCAATGCGGGTCAGCAGACCATGTGGCAGGTAGACCAGTGTAAAGCCGAGAAATCCGAGTGCCAGCCAGCGCAGAAAGGGCTCACCCGACACCAGGTAGCAGCGCCAGGTAATATAGGCGACGAAGGCACCGATCAGTATCGACAGCAGGATGGCCAGTTCGTGGATCAGAAAGCTTTTGAACGGCGCTGCATCGCTGGTGAAAAAGTGCAGATAGAGAATCGCGATACTGGGCAGCAACGCAAACAGTGTTTCCAATGCCCCGCGATAGATACGTACTGCTGTGTGGATACTGCTGTTTGTCTGCATCAGGTTATCGGGCGCAAAGCCGCCGTATATTGAGGGGGCTAAATAGTCCTTTCAATATACAGGGTTTTATAACCGACACCAAAGGGCGACAGCCGGCGTGTCACCCTTTGCCGGCATAGAGCTCGATCAGGGTACAGGGATCCTGTTCGAGATAGCCTTTACTGCCGTGCTGACGCATCAGCTCGGCGCCTAGTCCGGCCATTGGTACGGCGCTACCCATCGCTTTCGCCAGCGCGTTGGCCATATCCAGATCCTTGAGCAGGGTTTTGACGTGCCATTTGATCTCGTCGAAATCCCGGTTGGCCATCCGCGGTCCGGTCAATTGCAGTGGAATCGAGTCGGCAAATCCACCCTTCAGCGCCGTCGGTATCTGCCCGGCGTCGACCCCGGCTTTTTCCGCCAGCGCCATCACCTCGGCCATCACCAGTACGTTGCAGGAGACCAGCATCTGGTTGCAGATCTTGGTGACCTGACCGGCGCCGACCGGGCCCATATGCGTGACGCGCTGTGACAGCGGTTCCAGCAGCGGCATCACCTGTTGCAGCAGCTCGGCATTGCCGCCGGCCATGACCGCCAGGCTGCCCTGTTCGGCACCGGCGACGCCGCCGGAGACCGGCGCGTCGATCCAGTCGATACCGCAGTCGGCCTTCAAGCGCGCGGCCATATCCCGTGTCGCGGCGGGGTCGATGCTGGAGAAGTCGATCAGGATCTGGCCGGCTCGGCCGTGCTCGGCGATACCGCCCGGCCCGAACACGATCTGTTCGACCGCGGCCGTGTCGGTGACACAGATCATCAACAGGTCTGTGTTGCGAATCAGCTGTTCGAGGCTCTCGGCGACCCGGGCGCCGAAGGCTTGAAGTGGTGCGGTTTTATCGGTGGAGCGATTCCAGACCTGCAGCGGGAAACCCGCCTGCAGCAGGCGTTTGCTCATCGGAACCCCCATCAGGCCCATACCGATAAAGCCGATCTGAATACTGGTCATCGCAATCTCCTGCGGTAGCTCGGTTCGGCGCAAGACTATAACGCTAAAGCCGGCGGGGCGACAGGCGCGATGGCCTGCCGCATCTCTCTATCTACTTCCGCGGGTGCAGCCAGCTTGGCAGCAGCGAATAGGGATCCACCGACACGCTATCGTCGTAGTTCACGCCGGCTTTTTTCAGTCGCTGCTGAAAACGCCCGCTTTTAAACTCGTCGAATACCTCACCGCAACCGCCGACAAACTCCCCGCCCACGAACACCTGGGGGATGGTGACGTAGCCGGTGTGCGCGTTCAGTGCTGCGCGAATGGTACCGCCAAGATTGTTCTGCTGGTACTGAGCGCTGTCCAGATCGACAGCGCGATAGGGGATCTGGCAGCGGCCAAACAGTTTCCTCAGGGACCAGCAGAACTCGCACCACTCCAGCGCGAACAGTACCACCGGCTGTGAATGGTCGTTCAACACGTCGGTCAGGAACTGTTCTGCCTCGGGGGTGGGGGTGACCGGCGAGGCGGCGGGGGCGGGCGGTGGTGACGAGGGTCTGTCGAAGCGGTAGCCGGGGGTGGAGCGGGAGATCTCGATCTCCGCCTCGGTCATCTCCGTTTCGATCTCGGCGAACAGCGGGGTGCTCAGGTAGCGCTCGCCGGTATCCGGCAGCATACAGAGGATGTTGCTGCCCGGCGCGCAGGTCTGGGCCAGCTGCAGCCCACCGGCCAGGGTCGCACCCGAGGTAATGCCGCAGAATATCCCCTCCTGACGGGCCAGATTCAGCGAAGCTTGCAGCGCATCGCTGCCCTTGATCGGCAGGATCTGATCGATCAGACCGGCGTTGACCGCATCCTCGGTCAGTTTGGAGATGAAGTCCGGCGTCCAGCCCTGCATCAGGTGGGGTCGAAAACTCGGGTGGCTGGCCTCGGGCATGCCGTTGGCTGCCCGCGCCTGGGGCAGGTGGCTGCCGAGCAGGGGCGAGTTGTCCGGTTCACAGACGACCACCCTGGTCTGCGGGCTCCTCTCTTTCAGCACCCGGGCGACCCCTTTCAGCGTACCGCCGGTGCCGAACCCGGTAACCCAGTAATCCAGCCGGGTATCGGCGAAATCGTCGAGGATCTCCGGCGCCGTGGTACGGGAGTGGAAGTCCGCATTGGCTTCGTTCTCGAACTGGTGGCAGAGGAACCAGCCATGGGTCTGTGCCAGCTCCACCGCCTTGGCCAGCATGCCGCTGCCCTTTTCCGAGGCGGGCGTCAGCACCACCTTGGCCCCGAGGAAGCGCATCATGCGGCGGCGTTCGACACTGAAGTTTTCCGCCATGGTGACCACCAGCGGGTAGCCCTTCTGAGCACAAACCATCGCCAGCCCGATACCGGTGTTGCCACTGGTGGCTTCGATCACCGTCTGGCCTGGTTTCAGCAGCCCCTTTTTCTCGGCGTCCTCGATCACCCCCAGAGCCAGACGATCCTTGACCGACCCCATGGGGTTGAACGCTTCAAGCTTGACGAAGATGTTGACGCCAGGGGGCGCGAGCCGGTTGATGCGGACGGTGGGGGTATGCCCAACTGTTTCGAGAATGGAGTTGTATCGCCTGCCCATGCCGCGCCCTCCTCTGTTGAGTCTGTGCGGTCGAGATCGCTGTGGGAAAAGTGTGTTGCCGCTAGCGTTAAGCTTAGTCCGGGGGATCGCTTTTTCCCTGTCATCGATCGGTCATAAATCCCTTGCTAGACTTTGCGATCCATTACCTTTTGGTGTCCGTCGATGCGTGAGCCCAGACTGTCCGTGCGTTTTATCTCGGTTTTCCTGATTTTTCTTCGCCTTGGGTTGAGTTCCTTCGGCGGGCCGGTGGCGCACCTGGGGTATTTCCGCGAAACCTTCGTGCAACGGCGGTGCTGGTTGAGTGATAACCAGTATGCGGATCTGGTGGCGTTATGTCAGTTGTTGCCGGGGCCGGCGAGCAGTCAGGTAGGCATGGCGATCGGTCTGTCACATGCCGGTTACCCTGGACTGCTGGCGGCCTGGCTGGGCTTTACCCTGCCCTCGGCTCTGTTGTTGATCCTGGCGGCGGTCGGGCTGTCGCATATCGATGCCGCCTGGCTTCCAGGTCTGGTGGCCGGGCTTAAACTGGTGGCGGTGGTTGTGGTTGCTCAGGCGGTAATCGGCATGCGTAAAGCCTTGGTGACCGGTCCGCGTCTGGTCCTGATCATGCTGTGCTGCGCGGCGTTGATGCTGTCCGTCGGTGGGGTGGGGAGCCAGCTGCTGGTGATTCTGATCGGCGCGCTGGCCGGTCGATGCTGGCTCAATCAAAAGGACGCCGCGACAGGGCAGGAAGCAGCGCTAAACCATGCGCAGTGGATCACCCCCCGGCACGCGCGCCGTTGGCTGCTGCTGTTCATCGCCGGGCTGCTCCTGCTGCCGCTGCTGGCACAGCTCTACCCTCAGGGCTGGTTGCGTCTCGTGGATGGACTTTATCGATCCGGAGCCCTGGTGTTCGGTGGCGGTCACGTGGTGTTGCCGCTGCTGCAGAATGAAGTGGTGGCCTCAGGTCTGGTGGAGGAGGGCCGGTTTCTGGCCGGTTATGGTCTGGCGCAGGCGGTACCGGGGCCGCTGTTCACGCTGTCCTCCTTCCTCGGGGCGGCTTATGCCGATCCGGCGCTGGGCTGGCCGGCGGCGCTGAGCCTGGGGCTGTTGGCCACCCTGGCGATCTTTCTGCCCGCGTTTCTGCTGTTGGTGGGGGTGCTGCCGTTCTGGCAGCGGCTGCGAGCCTATCCCGGTATGCAGCCGACCCTGGCCGGTATCAATGCCGCCGTGGTCGGTCTGTTGCTGGCGGCACTTTGGGATCCGGTGATCCTCAGTGCCGTGCATGGGGCCGCCGATCTGGCTCTGCTGCTGATTTTGGCGCTGATGATCTGGCGCCGCCTGCCAATCGGCTTGATCGTGCTGGCAGGCGGTGCCGGTGGCGCGGTGCAGGCGCTGTGGTTATAGCGTGTAAAGCCAGGTACTTAGAGCGCCGCGACGCAGCCGTCGCTGCGTGGGTCGGCGGCGCCTTCGATCACCCCGTCCGGTCGCAACACCAGGGCGCCGGCATGGCCCATGGTGTCGCTGAACGCCTCCTCCAGCAGCTCTACAAGATGGCCCGCATCCCTGAGTTGTTGCACCAGCGCGGGGTCAAAGCGGCTCTCCAATTTAAGCGTAGTGCTGGTGTCGCCCCAGGTGCGACCGAGCAGCCAGCGTGGGGCGGTGATCGCCTGCTGTAGCGGTTGGCCCAGCATGGCGTAGCGGCTGAACAGCGCCGCCTGGGTCTGCGGCTGGCCCTCGCCGCCCATGGTGCCGTAGCTCATCATGCGGCCGTCGTCGAAGCGGGCCAGTGCCGGGTTCAGGGTATGGAACGGCTTGCGACCCGGCTCCAACGCCTGTAAAGCATGGGGATCGAGCGAGAAGCTGATACCACGGTTCTGCCAGTTGACGCCGGTCTCCCGGAGTACGATGCCGGAGCCGAACTCCCAGTAGATACTCTGGATAAAACTGACCGCCCGGCCCTCACCGTCGATACAGCCCATCCAGATGGTATCGCCGGGGCTGGCCGGGTCCGGCCAGGGCAGGGCGTGGGTCGGATCGATCTCGGCTGCAAGCTTTTCCAGCAGTGTCGGTTCCAGAAAGGATTGCGGATCGGCGGGCAGGCGGTCCGGGTCGGTGACGATACGGTCACGTACGCGAAACGCGCGCTTGGTGGACTCGATCAGGCCGTGCAGATGGGCGAAGCTTTCCGCGTCAGTCACGCCAAGCCGGTCGAAGATGCCGAGAATCATCAGCGATGCCAGGCCCTGGGTCGGCGGCGGCAGATTGAAGATCCTGGCGCCGCGAACCGCGACCTCCAGTGGTTTGACCCGCGACGCCGCATACCCCGCCAGGTCCGCCGTGGTTAAAGGGCTGCCCAGGCGTTCAAGTTCCTGACCCATGGCCCGACCGAGCTCGCCACGGTAGAAGTCATCGAGACCCGCACGGGCCAGCTGCTCCAGGGTGTCGGCAAGTCTGCTCTGCTTCAGCAGGCTGCCGGCGGTCGGCACCTGACCATCAGGCAGGAATACCTCGGCAAACCCCGGTTGATCGCGCAGTTGATCGAGCTTGGCTGCGGTCAACGCGGCCTGGCTCTCGGTGACGACGATGCCACTGCGGGCATGTTCAATCGCGCTCTCCAGCAGTCGACTTAGCGGCAGGCCTTTGCCCCAGCCGGAGGCATGCTGCAGCGCTTCGGCCCAGCCGCCAACGGTGCCGGCACAGGTCAGCGCGGCGCTGGGGCCGCGGCTGGGAATCGCCTCCAGACCGGCATAGAAGTCGCGTGAGGCTTTGGCAGCGGCGCGGCCGCAGGCATCGATGGCGACCGGCGCTTTGCCCGGTTCATGGATCAGCCAGAAACCGTCTCCGCCGATGGAGTTCATATGCGGGTAGACCGCGGCGATGGTGGCGGCGGCCGATACCATCGCCTCCACCGCGTTACCGCCTTCGCGCAGGATGTCACGTCCGGCCTGAGCCGCCAGGTGGTGGGGCGCCACCATCATGCCTTGAGTGCCATAAACCGTTTTCAGCATTGTTGTTCTCCGTTATCAGCTGAACAAACCATAGAACATGCGCAGGGAAGTGATCGCCAGGAACAGGGCGAACAGCTGCCTGAGCAGTTTGGCGTTGATCGCATGGGCGATACGGGCGCCGACCGGGGCCATCTTCATCGTCGCCGGGATGATCAGCAGCAAGCCGATCAGGTTGACGTAGCCCAGTGACAGAGGGGGGCGGGCCTCGACGCCAATACCGTTAATCAGAAAGCCGATCGCGCCGGGCAGGCTGATCACCAGTCCCAGCGCTGCCCCGGTGCCGACCGCGGTGTGCATCGGTGTCTTGAATGCGCTGAGGATCGGTACGCTGAGGGTGCCGCCGCCGATGCCCATCAGGGTGGATATAAAGCCGATGAAGCTGCCGATGAAGCCGGTGCCGGCAGCACCGGGCAGCTTGTCGGCAACGCTGAAACCATCCTTCTTGAACGCCATGTTCAGCGCAACCAGCAGGGCGATTGTCGCGAACACGGCGGTCAGGATGGTGCCGCTGAAGTAGCCGCTGGCGATGGCGCCGAGAATCACGCCGATAATAACGCCGGGCACCAGCTTCTTGAGCAGGTCGGGGTGAAGGCTGCCTTTCTTGAAATGAGCCCGTGACGAGATAATCGAGGTGGGAATGATGGTTGCCAGCGATGTGCCCACCGCTACATGCATGCGCACCGCCTCATCGATGCCCAGCAGTGTGAACAGGTGGTAGAGCACCGGCACGATAACGATACCGCCGCCGACACCGAGCAGCCCGGCAAGTAGTCCGGCGATAACGCCGGTGGCGACCAGCGCCAGTGCAAGCCCGATCAGCCAGCCTGTTGAGTAGTCCGAGAGTATATCCATCACGTGGTCCTTGTTATGTAGTGATAAAAACGCTGTTACCAGCCAATCGCTTCAGGCAGCCAGGTGACCAGTGAGGGGAACTGGAACAGTACCACCACGGCCAGTAACTGAAGCAGAACAAACGGTAGCGCTCCGACATAGATGTCACGCGTAGTGACGCCTTTGGGCGCGACCCCCTTGAGGAAAAACAGGGCCCAGCCGAAGGGAGGCGTCAGGAATGACATCTGAAGGTTCATCGCCACCAGTATCGACAGCCAGACCATGTCGGTGCCGTAGTTCATGAACACCGGCAGAAACATGGGCAGCGCGATATAGGATATTTCGATCCATTCGAGGAAAAAACCGAGGACGAACAGCAGCGCCATGAGGAATATCAGCGCGCCGAATTCGCCACCCGGCAACATCTCGAACAGGGTATGCACCATCTGCTCGCCGCCCAAGCCGCGAAACGAAAGCGAGAAGGGTTGGGCGCAGAGTAGAATGAAAAACACCATGGCCGAAATGGTCAGCGTGCCGTGCAGGGTTTCCCGTATCAGTTGCCTGTTCAGACGGGCAACCGCCAGCGCAATCAGCAGCGCGCCCAGTGCGCCCATCGACGCCGCTTCAGTCGGTGCCGCGATGCCGCCGACAATGGAGCCGAGCACGGCAATTACCAGAAAAAACGGTGGGCAGACATTACGCAGCAGATCGAGCGTGAGTTGCTTGCCAGAGGTCTTGGAGCGCTCTTCTAGCGGAATAGCCGGGACCCATTGGGGGCGCAGCCAGCCGAGAATCAGCAGATAGGCCATATAGATCAGCGCCAGTACCAGACCGGGTATGAATGCCGCCGCGAACAATGTGCCGACCGATTCACCGACAATATCCGAGAGCAGAATCAGCACCAGACTGGGCGGGATGATCTGCCCCAGAGTGCCGGACGCACAGATGGTACCGCAGGCGATGCTGGGTGCGTAGCCGCGACGCAGGAGGGCGGGCAGTGTGAGCAGTCCGACGGTGACCACAGTGGCACCGACGATACCGGTAGATGCGCCCATCAGGACGCCGACCAGAATGATCGCCAGCCCCATGCCGCCGTTGACGCCGCCCATCGCTTTTCCGATGGTTTCAAGCATGTCTTCGGCGACCCGTGATTTCTCCAGCATCACCCCCATGAAGACAAACAGTGGTATCGCCATCAGGGTGTAGTTGGTGACCACGCCGAATAGACGGGCGGGCATCAGCTGGAACAGCATGCTGCCAAAACCCAGGTATCCGGCGATGAAGCCCGATACGGCCAGAGCTATCGCGACCGGTATACCGATCACCATCAGTGACAGGAAACCGGCGATCATGCCCAGAACGAGCCATTCATTTCCCATCAGGACGCTCCCTCTTCAAGCAGCTCACCCGCCGCGAGCGACGGCATGATCGGACGCTCGACAAACACCATCAAGCTGCGCAGGGCATCGGCGATGCCCTGCAATACCAGTAGCGCAAAGCCCAGTGGAATAAGGGTTTTTAGCAGGTAGCGGTAGGGCAGTCCGCCGGGATCCGGCGAGCCCTCGAGCAACTGGAAGGATTGCGTCACATAGGGAATCGATAACCAGGTGATAATAAACCCGATGGCCAGTGTCAGCAGAGCGGCTACGATATCCACAGCGGCCTGACCACGGCGGCCGAAGCGGTCGTACAGGAAATCCACACGTACGTCAGCACGGTGTTTCATCGAGTAGGCAAGGCCAAGCAGCGCGATAGGTGATACCAGATGCCACTCAAGCTCCTGCAGTGCCACCGGCCCGATCGAGAACAGGTAGCGCAGCAGGACGTTAACGGCGACCAGCAGCACCAGGGCCAGCACGCACCAGCGCGCCAGCCCTCCCAGCAGCTCCACCAGCCATTCAAGTCGATCAATGACTAACTTCATCGCGGCACCACTTACGACAGGTTCAGGAACGGCTTTTCGCTCAGGGCAGCCCAGGAGGCGTGCTTCTTGCGGAAGGCCATGAATGAGTCGTGAACTTTGCGCGCCTGAGGATCCGAGGACGCGAGTGTTTCCAGAGTGTCGAAGGTGGCCTCCTTCAGGCGGTCGACGATTGCGGTCGGCAGCGGCTGGGCAATAACCCCTTCGTTCTCGACCAGATCAGCCAGTGCATCGGCGTTAACGGCCTCGGACCAGGAGAGACTGTCGGTGACGGAGGACTGGGCCGCAATCTGGATGATCATCTGCAGCTCTTTTGGCAGCGAATCCCATGTCTTCTTGTTGATCAGCAGTTCGGTGAAGTTTGTGGGCTCGTGCCAGCCGGTGGTGTAGTAATACTTTGCGGCCTTGTGCAGGCCGAGACGGCGATCCTGGAAGGGGCCGACGAACTCGGCGGCATCGATAACGCCGCGCTCAAGTGCTGGGAAAATCTCACCACCTGGCAGCAGACGAACCGAGACACCCAGTTCGCTGTATACCTTGCCTGCCAGACCTGGAATGCGCATTTTCAAACCGTTGATATCGGCAACGCTTTCGACCGGCTTGCGGAACCATCCTGTCATCTGCACACCGGTATTGCCCATCGGGAAGGCGATCAGCCCGTAGGGCTCATACAGCTCGTGCCAAAGCTCCAGACCGCCGCCGTGGTAGAGCCATGCCGCCATACCCTGTGTATTCATGCCGAAAGGTACCGTCGTGAAGTACTGCGCGGCGGGAATTTTGCCTGCCCAGAAGTACGCGTTGGCGGCATTCATTTCGACCATACCACCGGCCACGGCGTTGAAACCCTCCATCGCCGGAATCAGTTCACCGGCGGCAAAGTGCTGAATATTCACTCGTCCGCCCGACATGGCTTTGACCTTGTCGCAGAAGTCCATGGGGCTGCCGGGCCCCTGAACATAAAAGGGAGCGCCCGGTGGGTAGGCGTTGGTCATCTTGAAGGTGAAGCTTTCCTTGTCGGCTGCGCGGGCGATCGCCGGTGCACCGATCGTTGCACCAACCGCAGTGGAAGCCAGTGCTGCAGTGATGAAGTTACGGCGTTTCATACTCATGTCGGATGTTCCTCAATAATGGTCTCTTAAGGTGGCGCGCGATTTGTTTACAAATGTATGCGCCGCTACGACCGACTGGAGCAGATGTCGTGCCAGTTGCATTTATTGCGTTTAAATTTATGAAATATAAGGATTATTTTGAATACAAAAGATGCGTTTATGAATATCTTTCCGATTCAAAACAAGGCATGATAGGCGGGGTGCGGAAAAACAAATGGCTAATAAGGCACTAATCCGCTAGCAGTTGTAATCAGCTGAAAGGCTTTTCGGACCGAAGCAAACACAAATGGCGTAAGAGGGGCTGTTTGGCTGCCGGATGTTTTCAATGCACCACAAGCGAGAGTGCGCACCAAGCCTGTGCGAAATTAATACAGAATAGGCGTCATCAGAGCCGTGCACCGCCCCGACGGTGCTTGACGCGTTTGAGCAGTGAGTTGCACTCCACCGAAATGACCTCCGGACGGCCGAAAATATGCGCCTTGGCAAAACTGTCGAATGTATCGTAGCTGTCGGTCAGTGTGTGAATATGCAGGCTGCGAAGGTCGGTCATGATATACAGGCTGACCACTTCGGGCAGCGCAGAGAGCTCCTCGGCGACCTGCTCAATCGACTGCGGATTTACCTTAAGATCGATAAACGTGGAGATGGTCTTGCCGACCTTCTCGGGGTTGACCACGGCGGTGAACTGCTCGATGACCCCCTCCTCGACCAGGGCCTGTACCCGAGTGCGGGCGTAAGCACGGGACACATTGAGCTGGCGCGCAATATCGGCAAAGGAGGTGCGGGCATCCTTGATCAGGATATTGAGCAGGGCGGTATCGAGCTTGTTCATCTTGTTCAATTTCACGGCTGAGCTGGTGTGCCTGAGTATAACCGCAAGCCGGCGGTCGATTTCATCCTTTTGTCGCGCGTTTGGGCTATAACACCAGGCCTGTGGCGACAGGATCGACGATTGTGCTGTTGCAACATCCGGCGTTGCAGCGTTATATGTAGGGTTATTAGATCCGTAAACGCAGAACCCAATCTAAGGCGATGCGGTATGTTCAAACTCTGTTTCTTCGTGCCTGACTCCCATCTTGAAGTGGTCAAGCAGGCGATCTTTGAAGCCGGTGCCGGGCGTATCGGCGATTATGATCAGTGCTGCTGGCAGACCCGTGGCATCGGCCAGTTCCGCCCGCTCGACGGCGCCAACCCGCATCTCGGCCAGGTCGGTGAGCTGGAACAGGTCGAGGAGTGGAAGGTGGAGCTGGTCTGTGACGACGACCGGATACAGTCCACGCTGATGGCGCTGCGCAAAGCGCACCCTTACGAAGAGGTGGCGTACGATCTCTGGCGCCTGATCGACCCCGACAAACTTTGACCGCCGCAAGGCAGATCGGTACAGACGCGAGTCAATTCATGACAGGGAGTGGACAGTGACCCAGTTGCTGGTGCGTTACTCAAGAATCCTCGAAATCATCGGCGATATCGTCAAAGTGCATGTACCGGAGCCGGAGGAGGGGGAGATATCCGCGATCGGCTACGGTGATCTGGCGCTGATCGAAAACACTCTTGACCCGGACCAGCCGCCCTATATGGCGCAGGTGATCCGCATCGATCGCGACGAGGTATCGCTGCAGCTGTTCTCCGGTACCAAGGGGTTGTCGACCCAGGCCGGGGTGCGCTTTCTCGGCCACCCCATGCAGGTGACCTTCTCGGCCAATGTTCTCGGGCGAAGTTTCTCCGGTGCCGGGCGCCCGATCGACGGCGGCCCCTCGCTCAGCGAAGAGGCGAAGATCGAGATCGACGGCCCCACGGTCAATCCGGTGCGCCGGGTGCTGGCCTCGCGGATGATCCGCACCGACGTGCCGATGATCGATATCTTCAACTGCCTGGTGGAGAGCCAGAAGATCCCGATCTTCTCCGTCGCCGGCGAACCCTACAACCGGCTACTGGCGCAGATCGGTGCCCAGGCCGACGCCGATATCGTGGTGTTCGGCGGCATCGGGCTGATCTTCGACGACTACCACTTCTTCCGCCAGGCGTTCGAGGAGGCCGGGGTGCTGGCGCGCACGGTGATGTTCGTGCATCAGGGCTCCGACCCGGTGGTGGAAGGGCTGCTGGTGCCGGATATGGCGCTGGCCGTGGCCGAGCGCTTCGCCGTCGAGGAGGGTAAGCGCGTGTTGGTGCTGCTCACCGACATGACCGCCTACGCCGACGCGTTGAAGGAGGTCGGTATCTCCATGGAGCATGTGCCGTCGAACCGTGGCTATATCGGCGACCTCTACTCGCAACTGGCACGGCGCTACGAGAAGGCGTGCGACTACAAGGGCGCGGGCTCGGTCACCATCCTGTCGGTGACCACCATGCCCGGTGACGACGTGACCCACCCGGTGCCGGACAACACCGGCTACATCACCGAAGGCCAATTCTACCTGCACGACGGCGTGATCGACCCCTTCGGTTCGCTGTCGCGGCTGAAGCAGCATGTGATCGGCAAGGTCACGCGCGAGGATCACAGCCAGATCATGAACACCATGGTGCGCTTCTATGCCGCCGCCCGCGATGCCGAGCAGAAGCAGGCGATGTCGTTCGATCTCTCCGAATATGACGAACGGCTGCTCAGGTTCGGCCAACTGTTCCATGACCGCTTCATGGATATCCGTGTCTCCCTGCCGTTGGAAAAGGCGCTGGATCTGTGTTGGCAGACGCTGGCCGAGTGCTTCGAGCCGCGGGAGTTGCTGATGAAGGAGAGCCTGGTCAGCAAGTACTTCCCCAAACGGCGTGCCGCTATGGACCCGGGGGTCGAGGTGTAAGCGATGGCCAAGCTGGCGCTGAACAAGAGTTCCCTGCATCGCGAATCGCGCCGGCTGAAGGCGTTTCGTCAGTTCGTGCCGGCGCTGGACCTCAAACGTAAGCAGATCCTGGCTGCACGCCAGCAGAGCCGCAGGCTGATCACGGCGCAGCAGGGCGAACTGGCCGACATCAGCGCACAGGTGGCGGACCAACTGCCGATGCTGGCGCAGAGCGGCCTCGACCTGCATCAGCTGGTGCAGGTGGTTGGGGTCAGGGTCGAGCAGGTCAATCTGGTCGGCATCGAGCTGCCCCTGCTGCAGGGGATCGACATCGACCGCCATCAACACTCCCGCCTGGCGTTGCCTGCCTGGGTCGACCGGGCGCTGGATCTGGCCGAGCGCCGCTTGCAGCTGGAGCTGGCGTGTCGCGTCGAGCAGGAGCGCTTGTCTCGCCTGGAGGCCGCCCTGCGCAAGACCACCCAACGACTCAACCTGTTCGACAAGGTGCTGATCCCGCGTGCGGAACGTCATATCCGGCGTATCCGTATCGCACTGTCCGATGCCGAGCGGGCTGGGGTAGTGCGGGCAAAGATCGCCAAGGGCAAGCGGTTGAGGGCGATCGGATGAGTATTCGACGGCTGCTTAAGGCCTCCCTGGTGGGGCTGCTGGAAGAGAAGGTGCCGGCCCTGGATGCGCTACAGTCACTGGGGCTGATGCACATTATTCCGCTATCGTCCGGGCCGCAGGCCGAATGGGAGGATGACTCGGGCGTCAGTCCCGAACGTCTGCGTCTGGCGCTGCACTATCTGGCCTGTTGCCCGACCAAGCGGCGCCAGGTGACCGAAACAGATCGATTCGACCTGGCGGCTGTGGTGCATGCGGTTCTCGACAAGCGGCACCGGCGGATGCGGCTGGAGGAGCAGCGCGATGCGCTGGTGAAAAGGATCAAGGATCTGCGCCCCTGGGGCAGTTTTGAGCTGCCGGGGGAGGAGGGGCTGTATGGTCAACGGCTCTGGTTCTATCTGGTACCGAACTACCGCATGAAGGAGGTGGAGCGCAACGGCCTGGTCTGGAGCGCGGTGCACCGTGACAACCGCTATACCTATGTTGCGGTGATCGCCAGGGAGGAGCCGCGCCCGAACCAGATGCCGGTGCCGCGCACCCATACCGGCTCCATCCCGCTGGCGACGCTGGAGCATCAGCTGCACGATATCGAGATCGAGCTGGAACTGCTCGACGGTGAGCGTGAGGCGGATACCCGCTGGCTTTACCTGTTGCGGCGCTCTCTGGCCGGGAATGCCGATGCAGCGGAACGCGCCGAGGTCAGTGCCAATGCGCTGGAGCGGGATGGTGTGTTTGCGGTTCAGGGTTGGATCGATGCCGGCAAAAAGCGCGAGTTGAGCGAGTTTGCCGAGCGTCAGGGGTTGGCGCTTTTGCTCGCCGAACCGGAGGCGGATGAGCAGCCACCGACACTGCTTGAGAACCCATCGACGCTGGCCGGCGGCGAGGAGGTGGTGCGCTTCTACCAGATGCCTGGTTATCACGCCTGGGACCCGTCACGGGTGGTATTTTTCTCCTTTGCCACCTTCTTCGCGCTGATTCTGTCCGATGCCGGCTACGCCCTGCTGCTCGGTGCTGTAATGCTGTTCTACTGGCGGCGCATGGAGACGACGCCAAGCGGGCGGCGATTACGTGTGCTCGGTGCCACGCTGACTCTATTCTCCCTGGTTTATGGTGTACTGGTGGGCAGCTACTTCGGCGCCGGGCCGCCAATAGCGGCGCTGGAGGTAGTGCGGCTGCTGGATGTGAACGACTTCGACAGCATGATGAACCTGTCGATCTTCATCGGTGCCGGTCACCTGCTGATCGCCAACGGCATCAATGTCTGGCGATTGCGCGGTCGCCTGCCGGCGTTTGCCGGCGCCGGCTGGATGCTGATCATTCTGGCGGCGCTGATGCTTTGGCAGCAGGGTCAGTCGCCCGGCATCCTGACCCTGGGCGGGCTCGGTCTGCTGCTGGTGTTTGGTTGCTCCAGCGAGCGCCGCGGCCGGGATCTGCGCAGTTGGCTGTTGAGGGCGATGGACGGGCTGCTGGCGCTGACCAGACTCTCCTCCATGTTCGGCGACGTACTCAGCTACCTGCGCCTGTTTGCCCTGGGACTGGCCAGCGCGTCGCTGGCGCTGACCTTCAATCAGCTGGCGCATGATGTGGCCGCGGCGCTACCCGGTATGGGGGTATTGCTCGAGGTGCTGATCCTGGTCGTCGGCCACCTGCTCAACTTCGTACTGGCGGTGGTCAGCGGTGTGATCCACGGCCTGCGCCTGAACCTGATCGAGTTTTATAACTGGAGCCTTTCCGACGAAGGCTATGCGTTTCAACCCTTTGCCAAGCGGGAGGTTAACCCTTGGACAACCTGATCATTGCCCTCGGATGGGCGGGCCTTTATGGACCGATGGCGCTGGGCGCGATCGGCAGCATCATCGGTTGCGCGCTGGCCGGACAGGCCGCCTGTGGCGCACTGCTGGAGACCGAAACCGGCCATGGCCGCTATGTGGGGATCGCGGCGATGCCCTCGTCACAGACGATCTACGGCATCGTGGTGATGTTCTCGCTGAACCGTGAAGTGAATATCGATAACGCACCGGGCCTGTTTGCCATCGGCATTCTTGCCGGGCTGGCGCTGCTGTTCAGTGCCTGGCGCCAGGGCCAGTGCTGCGCTGCGGCGATCAACGTATCCAAGATCAAGCCGGAGATCTTCGGCATGTCGGTGGCACCGGCGGCCATTGTCGAGGGCTTTGCCGTGTTCGCGTTTATCTTTGCCCTGGTGATCAGTGCCGGGATACCGGCCTGATGGAGGCGGTATGAACAATGTTGAGAAATCCCACGCCGCCTCCGGCGTCGAAGCGCTGATCGAGCGCCTGCGTCTGCAGGGGGTCGAGAAGGGGCAGCAGGAGGCGGGGAAGCTGATCGAGGAGGCGCAGCGTCGCGCCGACTGGTTGGTTGAACAGGCGGAGCAGGAAGCGAAGCAGATCCGTGATCAGGCACGCATTGACGCCGAGCGGCTGCGCAAGGGCGGCGAGGATGCGCTGCGCATCGCTGCCCGCGACGTGCAACTGCAGCTGCGCGAGGCGCTGGCGCGGGTGTTCGCCGACCGGGTGCGGATTCTGGTCAGCGAGCAGCTGGATAGTAGCCAGTTCATGCAGACGCTGCTGCGTGAGGTGGTGTGTACGGTGCGTGATCGCGCTGATCTCGGCAACCAGCGTTTCGAGGTGCTGCTGCCTGAACAGTTCGTCGGCATCGATGAACTCAGGCGTAACCCCCACGCCTATCGAGAAGGCAAGCTCAGCAGTTTCGTGCAGCAACTGCTCGCCGAGCAGTTGCGTGAAGGGGTGAGCTTCGATATCGGCAATCATAAGGGCCTGGTGCTGCGCTTCGAAGGTGAGGATGCCGAGATGGATCTGAGTGACAGGGCGCTGGCCGAGCTGCTGCTGAAACACCTGCAGCCCCGCTTCCGCGCCCTGCTCGAAGGTGTGATCCGATGAGTTACTACACCCTGGTACCGGCGCTGCCCACGCTGGCGCCACTGGCCAGACTGCAGGAGCTGCCCTGCTCGACGCTGAAGCTGGAGCAGCGGCTGAGCATGCTCAGCGAGGCGGATCGTGAACAGCTGGCACGTGCCCTGCACCTGTGTCAGCGCGAGCGGGTTGGCGACGAAGCGCTGTCCGATGCTGACGAGATCGCGCTCTGGCACAGCGAGCTGGAGGCGATCAGCGATCCGACGCTTTGCGCCGTGATCGCCGAGTATCTGCAGTCGCGCACGCTGGTGGCGGCACTGCGCTACCGGCTGGCGGGACAGCAGGATGGCGGCAGCTTCAAGGGCTTCGGCCCCTGTGTCTGGCTGATTCAGCGCGACTGGCAACAGCCGCTGTTCGGTCTGGAACGGCGCTTCCCCTGGCTGATGCAGGCCCGCGAGGCGCTGGAAGCAGGGCGCAGTCGTGCCCTCGAACAGATGCTGCTGGAGCGGTTCTGGACCCGGCTCTGGCGCATCGAGCAGGAGCAGGTGTTCAGTTTTGCCGCCGTTGCGGCCTATCGCCTGCGTTGGGCGCTGGCAGAATACCGTCTGCGCTGGAGCGGCGAGCAGGCGCAAGAGTATTTCGATCGTTGGGTCGGCAGCACGCTGCAGAGCCTGGATCCGGGGCAGAGCGAACGGGAATGGGCAGGGAGTGAAGCATGAGCGGCACGGTTCAACCGGTTAAGATCACCGCCCGCGTCAGGGCGGTGCATGACGATATCGTTACCATCCAGCTGCTGAAAAACGCCGAGGGGGAGTTTTACCCGGTCACCAAGAACGAGGTAGTGCTGATCTGTCCGCAGCGTGCCCAGAGCGACTTTGCCGAAAAACTGCAGGCCGAGGTTCTCCGGGTACGCTACGGCGAGGCCGATGTGCAGGTGTTCGAGAACACCCGCGGTGTCGCGGTCGGTGACGTGGTGGAGCAGACCGGACAGATGCTGTCGGTGTCCCTGGGACCCGGCCTGCTGGGCCAGGTCTATGATGGTTTGCAGAATCCGCTGGAGCTGATTGCCGGTCGACACGGCTTCTTCCTGCCTCGCGGGCTGGCGGTGGATGGCATCGATCCCCAGCAGCGCTGGTCCTTCGTGCCCCGGGTCAAGATCGGTGCTCTGGTCAAGGCCGGCGACCTGCTCGGAACCGTGCAGGAGGGCCGTTTCGAACACCGAATTCTGGCGCCGTTCAACATGCGCGGCAGGGCCGAGGTGAACTGGGTGCAGGAGGGCAGCTTCAGCGTCACCACGCCGGTGGTACGGCTCAGTGGCGAGGGCGGTCGCGAGCGCGAGGTGTGCATGCAGCAGCGCTGGCCGGTGCGCATCCCGGTCAGCCGTGACCTACTGCGCGAGGGCTACAGCGAGCGTCTGTTTCCAAGCCGGCCGCTGCTGACCAGCATTCGCCTGATCGATACCTTCTTCCCGGTCGCGCGCGGCGGCACAGCCTGTATCCCCGGCCCCTTCGGTGCCGGCAAAACGGTGCTGCAGAGCCTGATCTCCCGCTACTCGGATGTGGATATCGTGGTTATTGTCGCTTGCGGCGAGCGTGCCGGTGAGGTGGTGGAGACGATCACCGAATTCCCCAACACCCCGGACCCGCGCGGCGGCACGCTGATGGATCGCACGGTGATCATCTGCAACACCTCGTCGATGCCGGTGGCGGCGCGTGAGGCGTCGATCTACACCGGCATCACCATCAGCGAGTACTACCGGCAGATGGGCTACAACGTGCTGCTGATCGCCGATTCCACCTCGCGCTGGGCGCAGGCGATGCGCGAAACCTCCGGCAGGCTGGAGGAGATCCCGGGCGAGGAGGCGTTTCCGGCCTATCTCGAATCCTCGATCAGGGCGCTGTACGAGCGTGCAGGCGTGATCCGTACCAACGAGGGGCGCGAGGGCAGCCTGACCCTAATCGGTACGGTGTCTCCGGCCGGCGGCAACTTCGAGGAGCCGGTGACCCAGGCCACGCTGCGTACGGTAAAAACCTTCCTCGGCCTCAGTGCCGACCGTGCCTACAAGCGCGCTTACCCGGCGGTGGACCCGCTGATCTCCTGGTCACGCTATCTGGACCAGCTCGCACCCTGGTTCGAACGTGAACTGGAGCCGGGCTGGACCGAGCGGGTGCGTGAGCTGCTCAAGCTGCTCAAGCAGGGCGAGGCGGTGCAGCAGATGATGGAGGTAACCGGCGAGGAGGGGGTGACCCTGGAGGATTACCTGACCTGGCAGAAGGCCCAGTGTCTGGATCAGGTCTATCTGCAGCAGGATGCCTTCGACCCGGTGGATGTGTCGACGCCGATCCAGCGGCAACGGGAGCTGCTGGCGCTGCTGGTCGACTGCCTGGGTCAGCTGCCGCCGCTGAGCGACAAGGCGCAGGCGCGGGATTACTTCATTTCGCTGACCGGCCTACTGCGCAACCTCAACTACAGCCGCCAGGATAGCCCCGATTACCGCGGCTACCTGGCACAGATCGAACAGCTGCGTAAAGAGGGTTGATCGCTACCCGGCTCAGCCCTGAGGCGAAAGTTCGAGGGCTGCGGCGATCTGTGCGGCCTGGCGCTTCACCCACTCGGGGTTGATCGGCCCCCAATCGGTGATGCGGTAGTGGCCCTGGTTGTTCCGCTCACCCGAATGCTGTTCGAAATCGCACTGGATACCGATATCCTCCAGGGTTTTCAACGTGTCCTGCAGCGTGCGTCTCGGCATGCCGGTGGCCTGCTGCAGGCTGGGCAGGCTGTGTGGCTGCTGGCTGATCAGCCAGGCCAGGTAGAGCTTGCGCTGAAAGGCGAGTGCCGCTTTGCTGGTGTTCAATCTGCTCTCCGGTTGAGTGTGGCCGTGGTGACTCATGGTACCCCTAAGTGCGGCCGAATTCAGTAAACGGGTGGCCGAGTGCCGGCGGTGTCCGGCGCGAAGGGGCGAGACCGGCAGCAGTCTGGATGAAACGGTTGTTTTTAACTGGCATCTGGTCTACAACATCCCTTCGTCCGATTGACGCCAACTAAAAAAATAATGACTCCGCTGGCGCAGGCGACCAGGTTGCCGACAGCAGGATAGTTTTAGACAAGGACGCTGTATGCATATTGGGACTATAGGGTTTCCCGCCGATCAGCTGAAAAAGCTGGATAAGATTCTTGCCCTGTCCAAAAGTAAAACCTACACGCTTGCAGAGTTCGATAGCGCCTCGCTGCCCGATCTGGTGCTGCTCTTCGGTGAGAATCAGCTGGACTCTGCACCCGCCACCGAGCTGCCGCCGGGGTATCACCATCGATTGATTGTGGTCAGTCGCGAGCCTCCAGCGCGCGAGGATCTGCACCATATCAAGCTGCCGTTCATCTCCTCCCGAGTGATCAGAACACTTGAGGGTTTCGACCCCTATCTGCCCGAGCAGGTCGAGGCGACCGAACCTGTTGAACCGACCGAGCACTCTGAGGCGCCTGGCCCGGAGGTCGCCTCAGTCATCGAATCGGCCAGTGGCCAGGACGCGGAGCCGGCAGTGGATCTCGACGCTGCTCAGCAACCTGACGCCGTGGAGGATATCGAAGCCGGGCCGCAGCAGTCGGAAAATCGCTTCAGCAAATATGATGCGCAGATCGAAGCGCTGCGTTTGCAGCAGGCCAGCATCGAAAACGTTGCCGAGCGCCCCTACACCGTACTGGTTGTGGATGACAGCCCACCGATGCAGCAGGCGTTGGCGAAGGAGTTGCAGCAGCTGGAGTATCCGGTCGAGATCAGTTTTGCCGACGATGGCGAGTCGGCGCTCGCGCAGGTCGCCGAGGGTGCATACGACTTCATCTTCCTCGATATCATGATGCCCGGTATCGACGGTTTCGAAACCTGTACGCGCATGCGCGCGATTCCCTCGATGAAGAAGACACCGATCATCATGCTCTCATCCAAGAGCTCACCCTTGGATGAGGTGAAAGGGATCATGGCGGGTTCCTCCACCTACCTGACCAAGCCGATTCAGCCCGAAGAGTTCCGCAAGGTGATCAAGCGGGTGACGCGCTGGGTCAGCGAATTCAAAAAAGTTTAGTACTACCCATTTTATTGGAGCTTTGGATACCAACATGGCCGTAAACAAAATTCTTGTCGTTGAAGATGATCCGGTACAGCAGCAGCGTCTGCGTGACATCCTGAAGAGCACGGGAGCCCAGGTCCTGGCCGGTTCCAATGGTCAGGAGGGGGTTGCGCTGGCGGAGAAGGAGTCGCCCGACCTGATCTTCATGGATATCGTCATGCCCGGCATGGATGGCTTCTCCGCCTGCCGCCAGATCACCAACAACGCCAAGACCAAGGGTATTCCGGTGGTGATCGTCTCCAGCAAGCATCAGGAGGCGGATAAGGTCTGGGCGCAGCTGCAGGGCGCCAGTGCGGTGATCGCCAAACCCTACACCGATCAGGAGATCCTCGATCAGGTGATCCGCTACAGCTGAGTCAGGAGGGCGCGTTATGGTTGAACGGAGTGGGATTTCTCTGGCTGGAGCCGAACAGGATAGCGAGCCTGCCGAAGTCGGTGAGGTGCGCCACGGCTTCCAGCTGGGCCCTCATCGACTGATGCTCAGGGCGGGCACGTTTTCCGAACTGTCGAGCAAAACCCACATCTGTGTCCTGCCGGATACCCCGGCCTGGTTCTCCGGGTTCATCAATCACCGGGGTCACACGGTTCCGGTCTACGATCTGAGCCTGTTGTTGGGGCAGGGCGCCACCGACCTGTCCCGGCAGTACTGGATACTGTTGGTCGACAGGCAGCCGTCGACGTTGGGCATCATCCTGCGCCAGATCCCCGTCGCGCTCCGTGACCCGGAGCCGATCAGCAATGACCACGACGACCCTCTTCCCGAACCCCTGGCCAGCTGTCAAACCAGTCAGTATCGGGTACAGCAGCAGTGCTGGGGTGAGCTGGATCATCACGCCTTGATCCGCTACCTGAAACGTCATTTCCGAGAGGCTGCTAAGCCGGTCGCTCATAACAGTAACAAGAATAACGAACTGTCTTGAGGTAGAGCACATGCCATTCTTTGGTGGAATCCAGCATATCCGGGTGGGCGTCAAATTCGCCATAGCGGGACTGCTCATGATCATCGGTGTCGCCGCCATCTCGGGGGCCTTTTACCAAACCATCAGGATCGTCGAGGAGTCTCAGAAGACGCGAGAGCAGACGCGGTTGCTGGCTGAAAATGTCGGTCGACTGGATGCATTGCTCGAAAACCTCGACTCCACCATCGCCAAGACCGAGATGGCCTACATGTCCACGGTGTTCGACGAGTTTGTGAGCTCGTCGCTGAGTTATGCCAACGCACTGAAAGCGTCGCTGAGCAAGCTGCGTGGTGAGCAGGATCGACAGAGCTTCAGCAGTGCGCTGGAGACCACAGGTTTCTGGCAGGCGATCAGCGAGTTGGAGCAGATGCAGCGAGACCCGGGTTCAAGATCGGTGGTCAAGATGCGAGAGGTTCGCCATCAGCTGAAATCGATGCTGGATGATCTGGAGATACGCAACCTGCGCTTGCGCGATCTGGTACGCAACTATGAACGCCAGGATCTTCAGGCGGAAAATGCGGCGCTATCCGAAACCATCAAGCTCACCTTCGTCTCCCTGATCCTGCTCAGCTTCGCGCTGGCGGTGGCGTTGGCGATCACCAAGTACGGTGTACTCGACCCGGTACGTCGCATCCAGCGTACTGTGGATGCCGTGCGTGGCGGCGATACCGAAGCCCGCACCCGATTGGAAGGTCGTGACGAACTGGGCCAGATGGCAACGGTGTTGGATACCCTGCTGGACGAGAAAGAGCTGGCGCTGGCGGAGCAGGCGGAAGAGAACAAGAAGCTCAACGATTCGATCATCGGGCTTATCCAGAGCGTATTCCGGATCAGTCAACGAGACCTCAGCATCCGTGTGCCGGTGGCGGAAGATATTACCGGCGCGGTCGCCGACTCCATCAACCAGCTGACCGACTCCATCGAGGGCGTATTGCGTGAGGTCAGCGCGGTATCCTACGAGGTAAACGACACCTCAGTGCAGGTTAAGGCCCAGTCCGACACCGTCCTGCGGCATGCGAGCAAGGAGCAGGAGGAGATCACCGAAACCCTGCAGGGCCTGGATTCCGCGATTCAGGCGATGCAGCTGATCGCCAAGCTGGCGGCAGTATCCAACAGCGCCTCGAAGCGGGCGATCAACACCACGGAAACGGCGAAAGAGTCGGTATCGGCAACCATCGGCAGCATCAACAAGATCCGCCAGACGATCCATGAAGCAGAGAAACGTATCAAGCGGCTGGGCGAACGTTCACAGGAGATCGGCGGTATCGTCGGTTTGATCAACAACATCTCGGAACGTACCCACATCCTGTCGCTGAACGCCAGTATGCATGCGGCCTCGGCCGGTGAGGCGGGGCGTGGTCTGATGGTGGTGGTAGACGAGGTGCAGCGTCTGGCGGAAAACTCCCGCGAAGCCACCGCCGAGATCGAGAGTCTGATCAACAACATCCAGATGGAGACCGCCGACACCATTCACGTTATCAACTCGGTTATCGAGGATGTGGTCTCCGGTACGCGCCTGGCGGAACAGGCCGGTGAACATATGGAGGAGACGCGGGAAACCACCCAGTCGCTGGTCGACTCGGTCATGCGCATTGCACGCAGTGCAACCACCCAGGCGAAACTGGCCCAGGGGCTGCGTGAGCGTGCCGGTAACATCAACGAATTTACCCGTGCCACCAACAGCGAAATGCTCGCTCAGCGTCAGTTGTCGGAACGCTTGGTAAGTGCGGCGGATGAGCTCAAGCGCTCCATCGGCGTGTTCAAGCTGCAGGCAATCGACGAGCCGGACGTGGCAGAACTGGTTGAAGCGGTTTGACAGGCGGATGTGCGAAATGGAACTGACTGAGGTCGAGAGCGGCGCCGACCTGTCCGCTGTGGTCGAGGCATTGCGCAGCGCTCTGAGCCTGCAGGCCGAGGTGCCGCCGGTAACATCTCTGGCGCAACGGTTGCAGCAGGCGGCTGAGCTGGCACTGGAGCATGAGCTTCAGGGTGTCGGTGAGGCATTGGCGCTGGTCTGCGAGCTGGTGTCGGTGGAGGCGGAGCGGGAGCGGCTCTCCTCCCGGCAGTCGGACGCCCTGAGGCGGATGCTGGGCGCTCTGCTGGATTCCCGGCAGGAGCGCGAGACGCGAGCAGATTCGATCAGACAGGCGCTGCAGGACGGAGGCTGGAGCGAACCTCTGGCCGATGAGGATCTGGAGCTGCTGCCGGGATTGCTCAGCGAAGACTGGGCACGCATCGACGCGCTTGATGAGCAGCGGCTAAACGCGGCCTTACAATCTGCTGAGCCTGAGCCTGAGCCTGAGCCTGAGCCTGAGCCTGACGATGGTGAGCTCGCCACCCTGGCTGAGTCGCTGCTGGAGCGCAGTGAAACCCTGGCTGAGCAGGATCAGCAAGCGCTGGCCGACCTGTTTGCGCTCAGTGCCGAAGCGGTCGAAAGCAGCGCCTCACTGAACACGGCGCAGGTTCAGGCCCTGCTGGCGGCGTTGGATAGGCTGGCTGAACCGCGTCTCGACGCAGCGCTCCAGGTGCTTGATCTGCTGGCGCTGCCGGACTGGGCGCAACCCCTGGAAAGGGAGGATGTGGCCGATCTGCGCGAGCTGCTGGAGGATTATTTTGCAGCGCAAGTGCCGCAGTTTGACGCTGGACTGGATACTGAACCTGAACCTGAACCTGAACCTGAACCTGAACCTGAACCCGAGCCCGAACTGGAACTGGAGTCTGGGGTGTCTGCTGAGCCGGCAGCGCCAGCGGAAGAGCGGGCGGGCACTGAGAATCTGAGCTTTTGCGAGGTTGACCTGGCGCTACTGGAGCAGCCGGGGCCGCGTATCGATGCGGCGATTCTGGCGATGCTGGCCGGCTCCCTGCAGGCGCTCGAGGATCAGTGGCAGTGCGTGGTCGATGATGACGCGGCGGTTCAGTTGATCGAGGATAGCCTCGACGCGCTGCTGCCGCTGGCCAGAGCCTCCAGTACCGTCAATCTGACCGGGGTGGAGCTGCTGATCAAGGGGCTGACGGTCAATCTCCAGGCGCTGAAGGCCGAACCAGAGCGCTTCTACCGCTATACGCGGCAGCATATCGCCCGCACCTTGAACGCGTTGCACCGGCATCTGGATGATCTGTCCGATCGCGCTGCCCGTGAAGCGCTGGTGGATTGTTTAAGTGACGAAGCGCTGCCGGTACCCGCGGATATGCAGCAGCTGGGCTATATCTCCGGTTTGCTGGCGCTGGCCGGGATCCAGTCCGCCGATGATATCGAGCTGCAGACGGCGCGGCCGGAAGACGCTGACCTCGCCATCGGTGAGGGGGTCGATGAGCAGCTGCTGGAGATGCTCTATACCGAGTTGCCGCTGCTGGTGGAGGAGTTCCAGCAGCAGTTGCAATCGGTGATTCAGCAACAACTGGCCTCCAGTCTGCTGGCGGCGCAGCGGGCGGCGCATACCATCAAGGGGTTGGCCAATATGGCCGGCATCCGCGGCGTGGCCAATCTGACGCATCATCTGGAGGATATACTCGAGCTGCTGACCGATGCCGAGCTGTTCCCGGGCGAACAGCTGGCCCAGGATCTGAATGATGCGGCCGATTGTCTGGCGATGATGAGTGACGCCGTAACCGACGGTGCGGCCCCGCCAGAGGAGGCCCAGACGCAGCTGCAGCAGTTGATGAACTGGTTCTACCGGCTGCGCACGGAGGGGGTGGAGTGTGCCGCTCAGGCGCTCAGCGACGAAGAGCGCGCCCGGCGTCGTGAGCAGGCCGAAAAAGCGGCGGCCGAGGCCGTTCCGGAGACACCGGTGGCTGCGCCTGCCGCAACGCCCGAGGCGAAAGATGCCAACCTGATCCGGGTTCCGGTATCGATTCTCGATAATCTGTTTCGTATCGCCGGGGAGTCGAGCACGCTCGGTACCCAGCTGGACGCCACGCTGACCCAACTGCGGGCGTTATCGCGCAGCAATCGTGAACGCCAGCGCCTGTTGCAGCGGGTGCTGTTCGAGCTTGAGCAGCAGTTGCAGGACCACTTTACCCTGACCCCCGCGCTGCAGCAGGGGGAGAACGATTTCGATCCGCTGGAGATGGACCGCTATCACGCCATGCATACGACCCTGTCGCAGCTGCAGGAGGCGGTGGCCGACGTGCGTGAGGTGGACCTGGAGTCCGAACGGCAGTTGCGCCAGCTGTCCGAACTGCAGGTGGCGCAGGGGCAGTTGCAGAAGGAGTCGCTGGAAAACGTGCTCGGCACGCGTCTGGTCCCGGCGCGAACGCTTGCCTCACGGATGCAGCGCATCATGCGTCAGGCCTGCCGGGCGGCGGACAAGCAGGGCCAGTTGCTGATCGAGGGCGAGGAGGTGATGGTGGACAGCCAGATCCTCAATCAGCTGGCCGATCCGCTGATGCATCTGATCCGCAATGCGGTCGATCACGGTCTGGAAACCCCGCATCTACGCTTTGAGGCGGGCAAGCCTGAAACCGGTACGTTGAAGATCCGCTTCGTTCAGGCCGAGGGGTTGGTGCAGGTCATCTGCGAGGATGATGGTGCGGGTATCGATCTGCAGCGGGTTCGTGAGATCGCCGAACGTCGGGGCCTGGTCGAGCCCGAGGCCCAGTTGAGCGATGCCGAGACCCAGCGCCTGATTCTGGTACCGGGTTTCTCCACTCGCGACGAGATCAGCCAGCTCTCCGGCCGCGGTATCGGCATGGATGTGGTGTATCAGCAGGTCAGCCGCATGCGCGGCACGCTCAATATCCATTCTCAGAAAGGTATGGGGACCCGTTTCGAGCTGTCGATGCCCTCATCATCACTGCTGCTGCATACGCTACTGGTCAAGAGCGCCGGTCAGCGCATCTATGCGTTGTCGAGCCACTCCATCGAGCAGAGTCTGTTGTCGCTGGATGGGCAGTGCCGACAGCGTGAGGAGGGGCTGTTCTTCGAGCTGGGCGGTGTCGAGTACCCCGCCTTCACTTTGGAGGGGCTGGCGGGGGAGCGCGCGCCAGACTATAGCCAGATGAGGGTGCATCCGGTGTTGCTGGTCAACCTGGATCAGGGTGAAAAGGCGGTGGTATTGGTGCGCGAAATCCTCGCCCACCGCGAACTGGTGTTCAAGCGTCTGGGCGATCAGGTACCCGATATCTCGGGTATCCCCGGCCTGACCATACTGGCAAACGGCGAGGTGGCACCGATCATCGACCTGCAGGCGCGGGTGCGCCATTGTCATTCGCAGATCAACCCGGAGCTGGAGCAGGGTGAGGTTGACAGCGCCGCGGGGCTTCCGCGTTTGCTGGTGGTGGATGACTCGCTCAGTGCCCGCAGAACGCTGGCCACGCTGCTCAGCGACAGCGGCTACCAGGTCGAGACCGCCATCGACGGTCTCGATGCGCTGGACAAGCTTCGCCGCAATCCGCCGGATCTGGTGGTGACCGACCTGGAGATGCCGCGCATGAATGGTATCGAACTGGCGGCCATGCTGCGTAATAGTCAGGACTTCGGTGCTATCCCGGTGGTCATGATCACCTCGCGCTCGACCAGCAAGCACCGTGAGGAGGCCGCCGCCGCTGGGGTCACGGATTACCTGATCAAACCCTGGACCGAGAGCACGGTGCTGGAGCTGGTTGAACGCTTGTTGTTCTGAGTCGGGGCGCGGGCCGCGCTAGTCGTGGACCCGCGCGCTGTGGAAGGCGTTGTTGTCGATCTCGATGTGCCGTAGCGGGTAGCTCTGCTGTTTGCGGTCGGCAAAGTAGAGGCGCAGCACCTGGCGGATGGTCTCGAACGCGAGACTGTCCCAGGGGATCTCGGCTTCGTCGAACAGGCGTACCTCCAGCGACTCCTCGCTTGGGCCAAAGTGTGGGGCCGGCATCTCGGCCAGATAGATCAGTTGCACCTGGTTGACGTGGACGATCGAGGTCAGTGTGTACAGCGACTGTATCTCCACCTCGGCGCAGGCTTCCTCCAGCGTTTCGCGCCGCGCGGCGTCCTCGGTGGATTCACCATTCTCCATAAAGCCTGCCGGCAGGGTCCAGTAACCGAGGCGGGGCTCAATGGCGCGTCGGCAAAGCAGCACCTTGTCGTCGTGTACCGGCAGGCAGCCGGCGATGATGCGGGGGTTCTGGTAGTGGATAGTGCCGCATGAGGTGCAGACGTGGCGCGGGCGGTTGTCACCCTCGGGCACGCGCTGCTCAACATCGGCACCGCATTGGTTGCAGAATTTCATCTCATACCCGCGCTGATAAAACTCCATTCTAGAAGCGCAGGCGACAGGGCTCAACCTTGCCGGAGCAGAGGGCGGTCGCCTGAAGCGGGAGTGCGGGGTATGATTAACGCATATGGAATTGGAGGCGAGTATGCTTGAGCAGTTAACTAAGCGGCTTGCCCAGCACCGCCCCTGGCGGTTGCGCACGCGGGGACGGGAGGCGGGAGTGCTGGTTGCGCTGACCGACAGAGCTGAGCCCGAAGTGGTGCTGACGCTGAGATCGAAGCAGCTGTCGACCCACCAGGGGCAGATCGCCTTCCCCGGTGGCAAGCGTGACCCGGAGGATGCCGATCTGTTGGCAACAGCGTTGCGCGAAGCGCAGGAGGAGGTGGGGCTGGACGCGGCGCAGGTACGGGTGATCGGATCTCTCGGTCAGCTGGTGTCCAAGCATCAGTTGCAGGTGACGCCCTGGGTCGGGATCATTCCGCCGCAGCTGCCGCTGACGGCCAACCCGGAAGAGGTTGACTCGATCTTTCGTATCCCGCTGAGCTTTTTCCTGCAGCAGGAGATGCTGCGCCTCGATGAGATCGCGTTTCGCGGTCAGACCCACTATGTCCCGGCCTGGGAGTATGAGGGTGAGGTTATCTGGGGGTTGACCGCCTATATACTGGTCGAACTGCTGAATATCGGATTCGATGCCGGGTTGCCGATGAGGCCGCGTCCGGAGCATCAGGAAACTGCATTATGAGTGAAACAAGCCGCAAGCCGGCGGTCAGAAGTCCCTGTGTCGGCGTCTGCGTGCTGGACGAGCACGATCTCTGTACCGCCTGCTGCCGCAGCGGGCTGGAGATAGCGGACTGGGGGGGCATGAGCGACGACGAGAAGCGCGCCGTGTGGGCCCTGATCCGGCGGCGCGAACAGGGGGAACGTGGTATCTAAAGGCTGGAACGGCGCGATCAGAGCCGTTTGCGCTTGGGCTGACCGCGCTGGATACGGACTGTCTTCACCTTGTTGTCGCTGATCTGCAGGGTCTCGAAGTGGTAATCCTTGACCCGCAGACAGACGTTGGCATCGGGCAGTGATTCCAGCGTCTCGGTGATCAGGCCGTTCAGCGTCTTTGGCCCGTCGGTGGGCAGATCCCACTTCAGGCTCTTGTTGATCTCGCGCACATAAGCGCTGCCGTCGATAAAGTAGCTGCCATCCTCCTGCGGGTGGATCTCCTGATTGATACCGGCGCTATCGGCGGACATCTCGCCGACGATCTCCTCCAGAATATCCTCCAGCGTCACGATCCCCTCCACATCACCGTACTCGTCGACGACGATACCGATACGCCGGTTCTGCTTCTGGAAATGCAGCAGCTGTGTCTGCAGCGGCGTGCTTTCCGGTATGAAATAGGCTTCACGTACCACCTGCATGATCGCCGCCTTGGTCACCTTGCCTTGCTGGATCAGCTGCGCCAGGTTGCGCATATGCAGAATGCCGACCACCTGGTTGATATCGCCCTGGTACACCGGCAGACGGGTGTGCTTGGTGGCGGAGAGCTGCTGCAGAATCTGGTCCATCTCCTGGTCCAGGTCGATCCCCTCCACCTCGCTGCGTGGAATCATAATGTCGTTGACCGTGACGTCGCCCAGCTCCAGCACGCCGAGCAGCATCGACTGGTTACGTTGCGGGATCAGTGCGCCCGCTTCGTGCACCAGCGTGCGCAGCTCCTCCGTACTCAGGTTCTCATTGTTGTTGCCGGACAAGCGAATGCCGAAAAGACGCAGAAAGCCGTTAGTGATGCCGTTGACGATCCAGACTAGCGGATAAAGCATGAACAGCATCGGGCGCAGAATGAACGCGGCGGGAAAGGCGATCTTCTCCGGATGCAGCGCGGCGACGGTTTTCGGCGATACCTCGGCGAAAATCAGGATGACCAGGGTCAGGCCGAACGTGGCGACCACCAGGCCGGCATCGCCCCAGATGCGGACGCAGACAATAGTGGCGATGGCCGAGGCGAGGATGTTGACGAAGTTGTTACCGATCAGGATCAGGCCGATCAGGCGGTCGGGCCGCTCAAGCAGGCTGCTGGCCATGCGCGCGCCGCGATGGTTGTTTTTGACCATATGTCGCAGCCGATACCGGTTCAGCGACATCATGCCGGTTTCAGAGCTGGAGAAGAACGCAGAGCAGATGATGAGCAGCAGTAGAATGATCAGCAGTGAGCTTATCGACGCGTCTTCCAAAGTGGTGAAACCTCAACCAGAAAAAGGGACTCCATTGTCTGGTCCGCGTCAGGGCCTGTCAAGGCGCGGGCGGCTGCCCGTGGAACACCAGTTCGATAACGATTTTGGAGCCGAAAAATGCCAGCATCAGTAGTAGGAATCCACCCAGGGTCCAGCGCACCGCGGTCTGGCTGCGCCAGCCCAGCAGAACCCGTCCGGCGAGCAGTATGGCGTAAACCAGCCAGGCGACGATGGAAAGCAGGGTTTTGTGTACCAGGTGCTGGGCAAACAGGTCCTCGACAAAGATGAATCCGGTGACCAGCGAGACCGTGAGCAGCACGAAGCCGCACCAGAGCATCTCGAACAGCAGCCGCTCCATCACCTGCAGCGGCGGTAGCGAGGCGACCAGACCGCGGGTCTGGTGGTGTTTCAGCGACAGCTCCTGGCGTGACAGCAGCAGTGCCTGCAGTGCCGCCAGAGTAAAGATGCTGTAGGCCAGCAGCGATAGCAGAATGTGGGCGACGAGGCCGCCGGGGTAGAGGCGGTGGTCGCCGGTATCGGGACCGAAGGCGGCCAAGGCAGCGGTGATCGCGGCCATCGGGAAGGCGCCGATAAACAGGTTGTCCAGCTTTTGCCGCAGGCTGCTGACCAGCAGAATGCCGACCACGACCCAGGCAATGAAGGAACCGACGGGGAAGGTGCCCAGGTCTATCCCCTCGGGATAGTGCAGCACCTTGTATACTGCATAGCCGTGTATTGCGAACGCACCGAGACCGAGAACCCTGATCAGGTTTCGCTGCCCGCTATCGGGCGAAGAGAGCCGCTGCCACTGCAGCCAGGTGGCGCCGGCATAGCCGATGATCGCAATCAGCGTGGCAATGAACAGCATGCAATTCCTCCTTAAATCAGCGAGCTAGTGTGTCATAAATGCCGGAGCTGGGGAATACGATGTGGCGGCACTGGCAGGATGTCGGTCGATATGGGTTCGGGGGCGGGTCAAAGACGAAGCGAAGGCCGCGTGATCGGCGGCCTTCAAGTTGAACTAAGGGGTGGTTGGTCAGAATTTGTAACCCAGAGAGATCATGGCTACGGTTGGGTCGATTTTCTGGGTGCCGACTTTGCTGCCGTTGACGGAAACTTCGGTGTCGATATCGATCTTCCATACTGCGGCGTTGATCAACAGGTTATCACTGATGGCATAGTCCATGCCGACACCAACCGACAGCCCCCAGGAGTCATCCAGTTTGGTATCACCCAGTACGCTCTCCTCCGAGAAGAACGTGGTGTAGTTCAATCCGGCGCTGACATAGGGTTGGAAGGCAGAGCTGGCCTCCATCGGGTAGTACTGTAGCGACAGCGTCGGCGGGAGCTGTTTGGTTTCGCCTATCTTCGTGCCGCCGGCCACGATGTCATGCTTGAACGGTGTGGCCGCTAACAGCTCCACGCCTATGTTGGAGGTCAGCATGTAAACCCCGGTGAGGCCGAGCTGGGTGTCATCTTCGACATCAAGCCCCAGGTTGTCGCTGGCATGGGGATTTACATTGGCTGCACCGACACGCAGGACCATATCGCCGGCCTCATAGGCCATCGCACTGGAAGCGGTGGCGAGAAAGGCGGTACCTACGACAGCTGACAGGAACTTCTTGTCCATGAATTCTCTCCAGAAAGGTTAGATATAAAGTTGAAGGTTGATGGCGCGATTAGACGTGACAGGCTCGGAAGAGATAATGATCTGGCGCAATATTGCAGAGCGGTAATATTCGCGGTGATGGAGATTATTGTCTTACGTCAATTAACCTTATTGAGTATGTGTAAATTGTTTGGGAAGTGCTCCGGTAGTGGTCGGGCGGTACTGAGTCACAAGTCGAACCCGATTCGCTGTCTGATTCCTGCGGCTGTCGGTTTTGGCGCCCGTTACGGTCTTTGCATCGGTAGGGGATGAGCCGGGCCAGGTCCGGTTTTGGCGTCTGTGCGTAGCCGGTAGAACGCTGCGCGCCAGATTCACTTTGCATGGATTGGTGCGCCTCCCCTTGGCACTCCTGTATAATGCGCGGTCTTAGCATTACTGGCACCGGCACAACGGGGCGGTGCCCAAGGCAGAGGTTTTTCATGTTCGATAATCTGACAGAACGGCTAACGCAGACGCTGCGCAGCGTCACCGGTCAGGCAAAACTGACCGAAGAGAACATCAAGGGTACCCTGCGTGAAGTGCGTATGGCGCTGCTTGAGGCCGACGTGGCGCTGCCGGTGGTCAAGGATTTCATCAATGGTGTCAAGGAGCGGGCGGTCGGTCAGGAGGTCGCCAAGAGCCTGAGCCCCGGTCAGGTCTTCGTCAAGATCGTCAACGAAGAGCTGGTCAAGGTGATGGGCCAGGCCAACGAAGAGCTCGATCTTTCCGCTCAGCCGCCGGCCGTGATCATGATGGCGGGCCTGCAGGGTGCCGGTAAAACCACCTCCGTCGGCAAGTTGGCGCGCTTCCTCAAAGAGCGCAAGAAAAAGAAGGTGCTGGTGGTTTCCGCCGATATCTACCGTCCGGCGGCGATTCGCCAGCTCGAGACCCTGGCCGGAGAGGTGGGTGTTGAGTTTTTCCCCTCCACGGCGGATCAGGATCCGGTGGATATCGCCAACGGCGCCATTCATCACGCCCGTATCCAGCACCACGATGTGGTGATTCTCGATACCGCCGGTCGTCTGCATGTCGACAGCGACATGATGGACGAGATCAAGCGCCTGAACGCGGCGGTCAAGCCGGTGGAAACCCTGTTCGTGGTCGACTCCATGACCGGTCAGGATGCCGCCAATACCGCGCGCGCCTTCAACGAGGTGCTGCCGCTGACCGGTGTGATCCTGACCAAGACCGACGGTGATGCCCGTGGCGGTGCGGCGCTGTCGGTGCGCCATATCACCGGCAAACCGATCAAGTTCCTCGGTATCGGCGAGAAGAGCGATGCCCTGGAGCCCTTCCATCCGGACCGGGTCGCCTCGCGCATCCTCGGTATGGGTGATGTGCTGTCGCTGATCGAGGAAGCCGAGCGCAAGATCGATAAGGATAAGGCGGAGAAGTTTGCCAAGAAGGTATCCAAGGGCAAGGGCTTCGATCTCGAGGATTTTCGCGAGCAGTTGCAGCAGATGAACAGCATGGGCGGCATGATGTCGATGCTGGAAAAACTGCCCGGTATGGGGCAGATGGCGCAGGCCGCGCAGAGTGCTCAGGCCGAGAAGGGGATGAAGCAGATGGAGGTGATCATCAACTCGATGACACCGAAGGAGCGTCGCAATCCCGATATCATCACCGGCTCTCGTAAACGCCGCATTGCGCTGGGTTCCGGCACCCAGATCCAGGACGTCAACCGCCTGCTGAAACAGCACAAACAGATGTCCAAGATGATGAAGAAATTCGGCTCCAAGGGCGGTATGGCCAAGCTGGCCCGCGGCATGAAGGGTATGCTGCCGCCAGGTATGGGCGGAGGCGGCGGTTTCCCGCGTATGTAAGCCACGCCTTCGTTGGCTACTATTTGTTCGAAACAGCTTTTATCGGGCGGTGGATTCGCGTAGAATTGCCGCCCTGATTTTTGTCAGTTGCATTCGTGCGGCCGGCAGGATGGCCCTCTGGGCCGGGCGATGCCGTCTGGCTTCGAGGTAACTAAAACGATGGGCGATCTTAAAACCCATCCCGCGAAATAAAGGGGTCCAGCGCATGGTCACTATTCGTTTGTCTCGTGGTGGCGCTAAAAAGCGTCCGTTCTATCACATTACTGTTGCCGATTCACGCTGTGCGCGTGATAGCCGCTTTATCGAGCGGGTCGGTTTCTTCAACCCGGTCGCTCGCGGTCAGGAAGAGAAGCTGCGCGTCAACCTGGAGCGTGTTGAATACTGGATCGGCAAAGGCGCACAGCCGTCTGAGCGTGTTGCTCAGCTGATCAAAGACGCACGTAAAGCACAGTAAGTAGTAAAGGTTGACGGGCAGGCCAGTTGGGATGAGTGAATACCGCGAAGAGGACGTGGTCGTTCTCGGACGCTTCACCTCCACCTATGGTGTACAGGGTTGGATCAAGGTCTATTCCCACACCGACCCGATGGAGAACATCCTGACCTACACGCCATGGCTGGTTCGCCAGAACGGCGCCTGGATCCCGGTTAAACGGGTCGGCGGCAAGAAACATGGCAAGGGCCTGATTGCCCGGCTGGATGGTATAGACGCTCCGGAGAAGGCGAGAGCCTTCAATAATGTGGAGATTGCGGTACCGAAACAGGTGCTGCCGGATCTGCAACCGGGCGAGTACTACTGGAGCCAGTTGGAAAACCTGTTGGTATATACCGAATCCGGCGTGTTGCTGGGTCGGGTGGATCATCTGATGGAGACCGGCGCGAACGACGTGCTGGTGGTCAAAGGCACCGACGAGAGCATCGATCGCGAAGAGCGCTTGCTGCCCTGGTTGCCGGATCAGGTGGTCAAAGAGATTGATCTGGACGCAGGCACTATGCGGGTCGATTGGGACCCGGAGTTCTGAGTCGTGTGGTTCGGGATCGTATCCCTGTTCCCGGAGATGTTCGAGGCGGTCACCCGCTACGGCGTCACCGGGCGGGCAGTGCGCAGTGAACTGATCAGTGTCCAGTGCTGGAATCCGCGTGACTTCACGCATGACCGGCACCGTACCGTGGACGATCGCCCCTATGGCGGCGGCCCCGGGATGCTGATGAAGGTTCAGCCGCTGCGCGATGCGATCCAGGCGGCGAAAGCTGCGGCGGGCGAGGGCGCCCGGGTGATTTACCTCTCCCCGCAGGGGCGCAGGCTGGATCAGGCCGGGGTGGCGGAGCTGGCGCAGACGCAAAAACTGATCCTGGTGGCGGGTCGCTACGAGGGGATAGATGAGCGTCTGATTCAGTCCGACGTCGATGAGGAGTGGTCACTGGGTGACTTCGTGCTCAGCGGCGGTGAGCTGCCCGCGATGGTGTTGGTCGATGCGGTATCGCGCCTGGTACCCGGTGTACTGGGGCACAGCGATTCAGCGGTCGAGGACTCCTTTTATCAAGGATTGCTCGATTGCCCGCACTACACCCGACCCGAATCACTGGAGGGTATGCAGGTACCGGAGGTACTGCTCAGCGGTAACCATGAGCAGATTCGGCGCTGGCGTCTCAAGCAGCAGCTGGGGCGTACCTGGGCGCGACGGCCGGACCTGTTGCAACAGATCGAACTGGACCCGGAGCAGCAGACGCTGTTAAGCGAATATATCCGCGAGGCCAAAGGGCAGGCGGGTGAAAATTAGGAGCGAGCGATGAGCAGCAAAAACCTGATCATTCAGCAGATCGAAGCTGAACAGACCAAGAAAGAAGTTCCGGCGTTTGCACCGGGCGATACCGTAGTTATCCAGGTGCGCGTAGTAGAGGGCTCTCGCAGCCGTCTGCAGGCGTTCGAAGGCGTTGTAATCGGCAAGCGTAACCGCGGCCTGAACTCTGCCTTCACCGTACGCAAGATCTCCCACGGTGTGGGCGTTGAGCGTACCTTCCAGACCTACAGCCCGACGGTTGAAGGTATCGAAGTCAAGCGTCGCGGTGACGTGCGCCAGGCTAAACTGTACTACCTGCGTGAGCGTAGCGGTAAGTCTGCACGTATCAAAGAGAAGCTGGGCTGATCCGTCAGTCACGCAAGCTTCTGAGAAGGGCGGCCCAAGGGTCGCCCTTTTTTTGTCGCTGATCTGTCTCAACGGTGCGACTCGCCATTTGCTGAAACTGACTTTAGAATCGGTCGGAGCTGAAATACAACGAGAGGGAGTGGCGGATGCGCAAGCTGGCCATCGGGTTCGTCTTTCTGGTCTTGCTGCCGGCGCTGGTGGTTGCGGGTGGTTATGGCTTTTACTGGTACCAAGTGAAGCGCTACGCCGACCAACTGGTCGAACAGGCGGCCCCCTTTGCCCGGGTCGAGTATGGTGCGATCCACGCCGATCCACGGGGAGAGGTGGGGCTTGATCAGGTCAGTATCACGCTGAATCAGGATGGTACACGCATCCCGATCGACTCCATTCGGGTGCGCTCTCAGGATCCGCTGTTCTTCCTTGATCCACAGGGGCGGATTGAATCCGGCGATCTGCCGCTGCAGTTGAACCTGGTGCTGAAACAGGCGCAGATCGGCCTGTCCAGCAAGCTGATCAAGACGCTCGAGGCGCAGGCGGCGCAGGCACAAACGCTTTCAGCTGATGGTGTCGTCAGCCCGGACGCGCTCGGTTGTGGCGATCTGCAGCGCATCGATATCGCCGCATTGAGCGAGATGGGCTACAAGAGCCTGGCCATGGATCTGGTGCTGGGTATGTCGATCGAGCCGCATAACCGCCGCATCCGCTTCAATGCGGATACCGATCTTGCCGGCTTTGGTCAGAGCGGCATGAATATTGAGCTCTCAGTCACCGGCGACAGCTTTGCTCCGGCCCAGATGCTGGCGGCCAACCCGCGATTGCGCCGGCTTGAGCTGTCCTACCAGGACGCCGGTTACAATGCGCGACGCAATAAGTTCTGTGCCAAGGCCGCCGGTGTCGATGTGGATACTTACCTGGCCGAGCATGAGCGGCTGATGCGCGACTGGCTGCTGGCACAGGGGGTGGATCTGCCGGAGCTGATCTGGGATCTGTACAATGGCATCAATCGTCCCCGCGGTCGCGCGACCCTGACCATGGAACCCCCGGGTGGGCTTGGGGCTGAAGTGATGGCAGGGCTGGGGGCGCCGACTCAGCTGATCGATCGTCTCAATATCGGACTGTCGCTGAACGACAAGCCTCTGGTACTCGATTCCATCAACTGGAACGAGGTGCTGGTCGAGGCTCGGCGAACGCTGGCTGCGCGGTCGACCAGCCCTCAGCCTGAAACTGTAGCGCAGATGAATGCCGCCGATGAGCAGACTGAGGTTGATCCGCTGGCCGCTTCCGAGCCTGGCGCCGACAGCTCCGGACTGGATGAAGTGCTGCGTGGCCTGCCGAAGCGGGATCCCAAGCCGGAGCCGAAGAAATATCGCGCCATCTCCGTGGCGCAGCTGGCCGATGTCAAGGGCTTGCCGGTGCGTGTGCGCACCGATCTGGGTAACCGGTTTGAGGGCAGGGTGGTCGATGCCCGCAACGGGACGCTGAAGATCGAGCAGCGCGTCGACAAGGGGCTGATCATCTATCCGCTCGAGTTCGATCAGATCAGCTCGGTCGAGGTGTACCGTTGAGTGAGGACCGAAGGCGGCGGGCGAAGCTGCCCGCCGCTACGGATCAGGCACTCATTGCGCAGTATCTCGATCATCTTTGGCTTGAGAGGGGGCTCAGCGACAACACCCGCGCCTCCTATACGCGTGACCTGAACCATTTCGCCTGCTGGCTCAATCAGCGCAAGCTGCAGCTGCTCGACCTGGATCGTCGTGATCTGCAGTTCCATCTGCAGTGGCGGGTGGAGCAGCAGCTGCGTCCGACCTCGACCTCACGTCTGCTTTCCACCCTGCGCGGGTTCTACCGCTACCTGCTGCGCGAGCATCTGATTAGCGTTGATCCGACACTCAATATCGACAGTCCCCGTCGCGGACGCCCCCTGCCCAAAACGCTGACCGAAGCGGATGTCGAGGCGCTGCTGGCGGTGCCCGATACCGGCACAGCGCTCGGGCTGCGCGATCGCACCATGCTGGAGCTGCTGTACGCCTGTGGCTTGCGGGTGTCCGAGCTGGTCGAGCTGCGGCTTGAGGAGCTGAACCGTCGTATCGGCGTGCTGCGCATCGTCGGTAAGGGCGATAAGGAGCGGATGCTGCCGGTGGGGGACGAAGCGCTGGCCTGGCTGTCACGTTACCTGCGTGATGGGCGTCCGGAACTCGGTGCCGATAATCGTATCGAACATATATTCCTCAGTCGCCTGGGTCAGCCGATGACGCGGCAGACCTTCTGGCACAGGATCAAGCGTTATGCCATCGAGGTTGGGATCGACAAGCCGATCTCGCCCCATGTGCTCAGGCATGCGTTCGCCACGCATCTGCTGAATCATGGCGCGGACCTGCGTGTGGTGCAGATGCTGCTTGGGCACTCCAGCCTGTCGACGACGCAGATCTACACGCATGTGGCGACCGCACGGCTGCAGGCATTGCATCGTGATCATCATCCTCGTGGGTGATGATATCAACGCCCGGCAGCGCATTGCCGGTGTAGGTGATACACTGGCGCACCGGTTAAATCTGGTTTATTGAATCTGCTTGTTTCGGAGGTTGTTATGCGCGCTGTCGCGGCCGTTTTGTTGATGTTGTGCATGGTTCAGGGTGCGGCTGCCGCCGACAAGGTGCAGCAGCGCCTGATCGAGCGTATCCAGTCCTTCGACAGCCGGTTGAGTGTGGAGAGTGTGTCGCCGGCACCTCTGCCCGGTTTGTATGAGGTGGTGCTGAGCAGTGGAGAGGTGCTCTACACCGATGCTCAGGGTGAGTATATTCTCGCCGGCGAGCTGTATCAGGTGCAGGGGGCTGGCAAGCTGGTCAGTCTGACCGAAGAGCGGATGAAAGCGGTGCGGGTGCAGGCGCTGGCGGCGATTCCGGCCGAGCAGCGTGTGGTGTTCCCGGCCAAGGGGGAGCGCAAGGCGCGTCTGCAGGTATTTACCGATGTGGATTGCGGCTATTGCCGCAAACTGCATAGCGAGGTCGCCAAGCTGAACGAGATGGGGATACAGGTGGATTATCTGGCCTTCCCGCGTGCCGGTGCCGGCTCAGCCGCGGCAGCCAAAATGTCGGCGATCTGGTGCGCGCAGGGTGACGAGCGCAGGCAGTTGATGACGCGGGCCAAAAACGGCGAAAACCTGGCGCCGGGCGATTGCGAAAATCCGGTGTTGGAGCAGTTTGCCCTGGGGCAGCAGCTCGGCGTCACCGGTACGCCGGCGCTGGTACTCGATGATGGGCGTCTGCTGCCGGGTTACCTGCCCGCCGAGCGCTTGGCCCAGGTATTGGGTCTCTGATCCGCAGCATTCAGGCAGCAGCGAATAATCGGGCGGGGATGCAGGCGATGCATTCCCGCCTTTTTTGTTTATGCGCGGTGAATCTCTCGGCCATATGGATGTGCTGGATCGCGGTTTGCTATAAAATAAGGCCCATTTTTCGCCCGCGAGAGGCCTGCTCTCTCCTTTTTCTTGATCCATCCGCAGCGACGGATGTTCTGAGCAGAGGGCTAACGGGTTGTTATGACAAGCAAAGCGAGGTGTTGTTTGAAACCGGTAAAAGTTGGGATCTGTGGTCTGGGCACCGTCGGTGGCGGTACCTTCAATGTCCTCATGCGTAACGCCGAGGAGATCGCGCGTCGTGCCGGACGCCGCATCATTGTCGCGGAGATCGGTGCGCGGCGTGCAAACCCGGCCTGCGATACCACCGGTATTCAGATTACCAACGATATTTTCGCCGTCGCCACCAACCCTGAGATCGATATCATCGTCGAGCTGATCGGTGGCTATGAGACCGCACGCGATCTGGTGATGACCGCGATCGCCAATGGCAAGCATGTGGTCACCGCCAACAAGGCGCTGATCGCCGTGCACGGTAACGAGATCTTTGCTGCCGCCCAGGAGAAGAATGTCATGGTGGCATTCGAGGCCTCGGTGGCCGGCGGTATCCCGATCATCAAGGCGATCCGCGAAGGGCTGGCGGCGAACAAGATCAACTGGCTGGCCGGCATCATCAACGGCACCGGCAACTTCATCATGACCGAGATGCGCGACAAGGGTCGTGCGTTTGACGATGTGCTGGCCGAAGCGCAGGAGCTGGGTTATGCCGAAGCCGATCCCACCTTCGATGTGGAAGGGATCGACGCCGCGCATAAGCTGACCATCCTCGCCTCCATCGCCTACGGGATCCCGCTGCAGTTCGACAAGGCCTACACCGAAGGGATCAGCAAGATCACCGCCGAGGATGTGCAGTATGCCGAGGAGCTGGGCTTCCGCATCAAGCATCTGGGCATCAGTCGCCGTACCTCTGCCGGTATCGAGCTGCGTGTACACCCAACGCTGATTCCGCAGTCTGCGCTGCTGGCTAACGTCAACGGCGTGATGAATGCGGTGCTGGTGGATGCCGATGCGGTGGGTCAGACCCTGTATTACGGACCGGGTGCCGGTGCCGAACCGACCGCGTCGGCGGTGGTCGCCGATATCGTCGACGTGGTGCGCACGCTGACCGCCGACCGCGATAACCGCGTGCCGCATCTGGCGTTCCAGCCCAGCCAGCTGTCCGACCTGCCGGTACTGCCGGTGGACGATATCGAGACCGGCTACTACCTGCGCCTGCAGGCGGTGGAGCGCCCTGGCGTACTGGCGCACGTCACCCGGATCCTCGGTGACAAGGGGATCAATATCGAAGCGATCATCCAGAAGCAGACCACCGAGGCGCAGGTGCCGGTGATCATGCTGACCCAGCGTGTGGCCGAGCGGGTGATGAACGAGGCGATCCGCGAGATCGAGGCGCTGCCCGATATCCTCGGTGACGTGGTGCGTATCCGGGTTGAGTTGCTGGCAGACTGAAGGACAGGAAACAATGAAATATATCTCTACTCGTGGCCAGGCACCCAAGCTTGAGTTTGCCGACGTACTGCTGGCCGGTCTGGCCAGCGATGGCGGTCTCTATGTGCCCGAACAGCTGCCGACCTTCTCCAAGGAGGAGATCGCCTCCTGGGCCGGTCTCTCCTATGCCGAGCTGGCGTTCAAGGTGATCAAGCCGTTCGTCGACAGCTGCATCGATGACGCCGAGCTGAAGCGGATGATCGACGAGACCTACGCCGGGTTCAATCACTCCGCGGTGGCGCCGCTGAAGGAGCTGGGCACCAACGAGTGGGTGCTGGAGCTGTTCCACGGCCCGACCCTGGCGTTCAAGGATTTCGCCCTGCAGCTGCTCGGCCGCCTGATGGACCATGTGCTGGCCCAGCGCGGGGAGCGTCTGGTGATCATGGGCGCCACCTCCGGCGATACCGGTTCCGCCGCTATCGAGGGTTGCCGCCACTCCGAACACCTGGATATCTTCATCCTGCATCCGCACAACCGGGTGTCCGAGGTGCAGCGCCGGCAGATGACCACCATCCTCGCCGACAACGTGTTCAACATCGCGCTGGAGGGCAACTTCGACGACTGCCAGCAGATGGTCAAAGACAGCTTCGCCGACCAGGCGTTCCTGAAGGGCCTGAAGCTGGGTGCGGTAAACTCGATCAACTGGGCCCGCATCATGGCCCAGATCGTCTACTACTTCTCTGCCGCGCTGGCCGTGGGCGGTCCCCACCGTCCGGTGGCGTTCTCGGTACCGACCGGTAACTTCGGCGATATCTTCGCCGGTTACCTGGCCAAGCAGATGGGCCTGCCGATCAGCCAACTGGTCGTTGCAACCAACCGCAACGACATCCTGCATCGGGTGATCAGCGGCAACGACATGTCCAAGGGCGAGCTGGTGCACACCCTGTCGCCGTCGATGGATATTATGGTCAGCTCCAACTTCGAGCGCCTGCTGTTCGACGTTTACGGCCGCGACGGCAGCGCAATCAGCGAGCTGATGGATCGCTTCAAGAAGGAGCCGGTGCAGCTGGATCCGGCGCGTTGGGACAAGGTGCGCGAGCTGTTCGATAGCGCCTGCGCCGATGACGAAACCACCTGCAACACCATCGCTCAGGTGCACGCCGAAACCGGTTACCTGCTCGACCCGCACACCGCCATCGGCGTCAAGGCCGCCCGCGAGTGCTGGCGTGACAAGTCGGTGCCGATGATCACCCTGGCCACGGCACATCCGGTCAAGTTCCCGGAGCCGGTGGTTAAGGCCGGTCTCGAGTCGCCGCAGCTGCCGGAGCATCTGCATGACCTGTTTGAGCGCGAGGAGCGGGTCGAGGTGATCGATAACGATATCGCGGCGGTACAGGCGTACATCGCTTCGCACGTACACCGCGATTGATCCACCTGAGCCCGGCCGCCTGGCCGGGCTCTCATCTCTGCAACCGTACACCGTCGGCGCCACGCCCGGGATGATGCGATGGCTAGCTTTTTCAATCTGTCCAAACTGTTCTGGTTCTTTGCGCGCCCCGATCACCTGCTGGTGTGGATGCTGCTGCTCGGCCTGTTCAGTCTCTGGGTGGGTTGGCGCCGCCTCGGCCTGGGGCTGTTGATCGCCGATCTTCTGCTGCTGCTCAGTATCATGCTGATGCCGCTTGGCGATGCATTGATGATGCCTTTGGAGGCGCGATTCCCGCAACCTGAGCAAAATATCCGGGTTGACGGTATCGTCGTCCTCGGCGGTGGCGAACTGGCCGAGGAGAGCGCCTTCTGGCAGCAGCCGCAGGTCAACCAGGCCGGCGAGCGGCTGATGCTGATCCCGTTGCTGGCCCGGCGTTATCCACAGGCGCGGATCATCTTCACCGGTGGCAGCGGTTCGGTGCTGCGTCCCGAGTTCAAGGGTGGCGATGTGGCCGAGGCGTACCTGGACGGCGTCGGCTTATCTGACCGGGTATCGATCGAGCGGGAGTCGCGCAACACCTATGAAAACGCGGTCAATACCCTCGATCTGCTCGGCGGTGTGCCCAAGGGCAACTGGCTGCTGGTGACCTCGGCGTTTCATATGCCGCGTTCGATCGGCATCTTCCGCCGCCAGGGTTGGGAACTGATCCCCTATCCGGTGGACTACCACGCGCTGAGCGACGATGGTCGTCGCCTGCAGCCGGGGTTATGGAAAAACCTCAGTGACATCGAAATAGCTCTGCGCGAGTGGGTAGGTCTGTTCACCTACTACAGCAGCGGAAAAACCAGCCAGCTTTTCCCCGGCCCGCTACCGACTACTAAATCTGAGACGCCATGAGCCAAGAACCCCTGATCGAACGCCGGCCGATGCCTGAAGCGCTTCCCGCCGGGTTGGCCGCCCTGCATCCGGTGTTGGCCCGCATCTATGCCAGTCGCGGAATCGACAATCTGGAGCAGCTCGGGCGCCAACTCAAGGAGCTGCTGCCGGATGCGCAGATGCGCGGTATGGCGGCGGCGGTAGTGCGTCTGGTGCGGGCGCTGGAGCAGCGGGAACGGATACTGATCGTTGGCGATTTCGACTGCGACGGCGCCACCAGTACCGCGCTGGCGGTGCTGGCGCTGCGCCAGTTCGGCGCCGCCGAGGTGGAGTACCTGGTGCCGAATCGCTTCGAATACGGCTATGGCCTCAGTCCCGAGATCGTCGAGGTGGCGGCGACCCAGTCGCCCCAGCTGATCATTACCGTGGACAACGGCATCTCCAGTATTGAGGGCGTGACGCGGGCCAACCAGCTCGGGATCGACGTGCTGGTGACCGATCACCACCTGCCCGGCGAGCAACTGCCGGACGCCTGTGCCATCGTCAATCCGAACCAGCCCGGCTGTGAGTTCATCGCCAAGTCCACCTGCGGCGTTGGCGTGATCTTCTACGTCATGATCGCCCTGCGCCGGGCACTGGCGGAGCGTAGCTGGTTCGAAACGCACAATATTGCCGCGCCCAATCTGGCCAGCCTGCTGGATCTGGTGGCGTTGGGTACCGTCGCCGATGTGGTGGCGCTGGAACGCAACAACCGCACCCTGGTCTACCAGGGGCTGCAGCGGATCCGCGCCGGCCAGGCCAGGCCAGGCCTGTTGGCGTTGATCGAGGTCGCCGGGCGTCGGCGCGACCAGCTCAGCGCCACCGATCTCGGCTTCGCCCTGGCGCCGCGGCTGAATGCGGCGGGACGGCTGGAGGATATGTCGATCGGCATCGAATGCCTGCTCAGCGAGGATTACGACTACGCGCTGGATCTGGCGCGCACCCTGGATGATCTGAACCGCGAGCGCCGTGGCATCGAACAGGAGATGCAGCAGCAGGCGCTGGTACTGCTGGATCGGCTGCAGCTCGATGACGCATCGCTGCCCTATGGCCTGTGCCTGTTCGATCCGAGCTGGCACCAAGGGGTGATCGGCATCCTGGCCTCACGGATCAAGGAACGGGTGCACCGCCCGGTGATCGCCTTCGCGCCAGGCGATGCGGGTGATATCAAGGGCTCGGCGCGCTCGATCAGCGGTTTCCATGTCCGTGATGGCCTCGATGCGATCGCGGCCCGTCATCCCGGCCTGATCAAGAAGTTCGGTGGCCACGCCATGGCGGCGGGGCTGTCGCTCAGTGCTGATAATCTTGACGCCTTTTGCGCTGCGTTCGATGCCGAGGTACGACGCCAGCTGGATGAGCAGGCGCTGACCCAGCGGGTGCTGACCGATGGTGCGCTCTCGGCCGACCAGTTCAGCCTGGAGCTGGCCGAGCTGATCCGCGAGGCGGGCCCCTGGGGACACCAGTTCCCCGAGCCGCGTTTCGATGGCCGCTTCCGGCTGATCCAGCAGAGGATCGTTGGCCATCGTCATCTCAAGGTGGTATTGATGGAGCCGGCCTCCGGCATGGCGCTGGATGGCATCGCGTTTAATATCGACACACGGCGCTGGCCGGATCAGGCCGTTACCGAGGCCGAGGTGGTCTACCGCCTCGACGTCAACGAGTTTCGTGGCCAGCGCAATCTGCAGCTGATGATCGAGCAGATACTGCCGCTGTAGGCAAATTTTGAGGAGAACCGACAATGCATGAACTGAACCTGGAACAATTGAGCGCCCTGCTGGCCGTGTTTACCCGCGCCGGGGTCGAAGCGGATGGCAGCACAGAAGGGCAGCTGCTGGCACAGATTCGCACTCTGCACGCCGAACGTGAGGAGATGGAGTCGATGGATTTCGACGACTGCCTGGGTGGGGCCTGCAAGCTGTAATGTACTACGTAGGAGCCCATGTCAGCGCCTCGGGTGGGGTCGAGAACGCGCCGCTGAATGCAGCGGCCATCGGTGCCAACGCCTTTGCGCTGTTCACCAAGAATCAGCGTCGCTGGGATGCCAAGCCGCTGACGGCGCAGAGTATCGACGCATTCAAACGTAACTGCGAGGAGCACGGCTTCGCGCCCGAGCAGATCCTGCCCCACGACAGCTACCTGATCAACCTGGGTCACCCCGAGGCCGACGCGCTGCAGAAATCGCGCGACGCCTTCGTCGACGAGATGCAGCGTTGCGAGCAGCTGGGGCTGGTCTATCTGAACTTCCATCCCGGCAGTCACCTGCGCAAGATCGACGAAAGCGGTTGTCTGAGGTTGATCGCCGAGTCGATCAACCTGGCGCTGGATAAAAGCCGCGGCGTGACCGCGGTGATCGAAAATACCGCCGGTCAGGGTTCCAACCTGGGTTGTCGGTTCGAGCATATCGCCGAGATCATCGACCGGGTCGAGGACAAATCGCGGGTCGGGGTGTGCCTGGATACCTGCCATACCTTTGCTTCCGGCTACGATCTGCGCAGCGCCGAGGCGTGCGAGCAGACCTTTGCCGAGTTCGAGCGGGTGGTCGGTTTCAACTACCTCTGCGGCATGCATATCAACGACTCGAAAGCCGCGCTTGGTAGCCGGGTGGATCGCCACCACAGTCTGGGGCAGGGCGAGATCGGCTGGCCGGTGTTCCGCTACATCATGCAGGACCCCCGTTTCGAGGGGGTGCCGCTGGTGCTGGAAACCATCGACGAGACGATCTGGGCCGACGAGATTCAACAGCTGCGCCGCTTTTCCCAGGGCGAGGTCGAGATCGCCTGAGCTGTCACTGCACTGTCACGGAATCGCCATAAAATAGCTCAATAAACGGCAGTTTTGTAAGGTGATTTAGATGGGGGTCGAACGTCAGTTCGCACAGGTGATCGAGAGTGAGCTGGATGAGCTCGAGCTGCTGACCGAGATCATTCAGCAGGAGTGTCTGTTTCCGGTATTTCAGCCGATCGTGGATCTCAGTACCGGCGAGTGCCTGGGTCATGAGGCGCTGATCAGGGGGCCGAGCGGCACGCCGCTGCACGCGCCTTACCGGCTGTTCAACGCCGCCATCCGCCACCATCTGCTGCATCGGCTGGAGCTATTGTGCCGCCGGCGCTCGATCGAGTGTTTTGCTGCTCAGACGATGAGCGGCAAGCTGTTCCTCAATGTCTCCGCCTCGCTGCTCAGCAGCTCGGACTATCAGCACGGTTTTACCATCGAGCTGCTGCAGGCGCTGGGCATTCCGCAGGAAAATATCGTCATCGAGCTCTCCGAGCAGCACCCGTTCGACAATCATGGTCTGACCCGTTCGGCGGTGGATCACTACCGGCAGATGGGGTTCCGTATCGCCATCGATGATCTCGGCAGTGGCTACTCAGGGCTGAAACTCTGGGCCGATCTGCAGCCGGACTACGTCAAGATCGATATGCATTTCGTGCGTACCATCGACCGTGACTCGGTCAAGCGCGAGTTCGTACGCTCGATCTGCAATATCGGTCGCACCCTGCACTGCAATATCATCGCCGAAGGGATCGAGACGCTGGAGGAGCTGCATACCCTGCAGGAGATGGGGGTGCGCTACGGTCAGGGCTTTCTGCTCGGACGGCCGCTGGAGGAGCCGGTGATGAGCCTGGATCCGCTGACCATCCGCCACGGCTATCTGCAGAGCCGCGGCGGCGAGCGCGGTTCAGCGGAATCGGATACCGCGCGGGCACTGGTGCGCGGTATACCGGCGGTGTCGCCGGAGGATCGTCTGCTGGAGGTCAGCGAGATCTTCAGGACACTGCCCGACGTGGGTTCGGTGCCGGTGTTGGTGGATGGTGAGCCGGTCGGAGTGGTACGGCGTAGTGATCTGCTTGAACTGTTCTCGGCCCAGTATGGCCGCGCACTATATGAGCAGAAGCCGGTATCGCGGCTGATGCGGGAGGACGCCTTGGTGGTGCCCTCCGATCTGCCGTTGGAGCGGGTGTCGCAGATGATCACCGAGCAGGATGCAGCGGAGCTGGTTCATCAGGAGCTGATTATCGTGCAGGATGGCTGCTATCTCGGCATGGCCAGCTTGCGCGACCTGCTCAAGCGGATCACCGAGTTGAAGATCCGTAACGCCCGCTACTCCAATCCGCTGACCCTGTTGCCGGGCAATGTGCCGATCAATCGTGAGATCGATGCGTTGCTCAATCATGCAACCGATTTCCATATCGCCTACTTCGATCTCAACCACTTCAAACCCTTCAACGACTGCTACGGTTATTCCCGGGGCGATCAGGTTATCCGTCTGCTGGGGATGCTGCTGACCAACAATACCTCCAGCGATGTGGATTTTGTCGGTCATATCGGTGGTGACGATTTCGTGGTGCTGTTTCGCAGTCGGCAATGGCGCAGCATATGCGAGCAGGTGATTGAACAGTTTGGCCAGCGCGTACGTGAGCTTTATCGTGCCAATGATCTGGCTGCTGGAGGGATCTGGAGCGTCGATCGCAATGGTGAGCGCTGTTTCCAGCCGCTGCTGACGCTGGCCGTTGGCGTGGTCCATCCCGACCCCTACAAGTGCTCCAGTTATCATGAGGTCGCCGAGCTGGCGGCAGATGCCAAGAAATGCGCCAAACAGCAGGGCGGAGATTCGATATATCTGTCGCCGCAGCGTCACCTGAGCCAGTTGTGGCGCTCGGGCGTCCAGGTCAGCGCCTGAGCGCCTGAGGATTTTCTTTGTCCGCTTGCGTATAGTGTCTCTCAACAGGCAGCACAGGAATTGAGAGATGGATAAAGGCTGGCGGCCCACATTCGGTCCTGAACACTGGCAGGTCGATGAAGACCTGCCGGTGTTCAACGGCTATTTCAAAATGTACCGGCTGAAACTTCGCCACCGTAGCTTTCTGGGCGGTGAGATCGAGATTCGGCGCGAACTGTTTCGCCGTGGCAACGCTGTGTGTGTATTGCTGTATGACCCGCACCGCGACGCGGTGGTGCTGGTAGAGCAGTTTCGCGTTGGCGCGCTCGAGGCACCGCAGGGGCCCTGGCTGCTGGAGCTGGTGGCCGGTATCGTCGAACCGGGTGAGACCGCCGTTGACGTGGCCGTGCGTGAAAGCGACGAGGAGGCGGGGCTGGCGATCACCGGAGTGCGCCCGATCTCCCGCTTCCTGCCCAGCCCGGGTGCCTGCGACGAATGGATCGACCTGATGTTCGCCTGTGTCGATGCCGCAGAGGCGGAGGGGGTGCACGGCTTGCCAGATGAAGGCGAAGATATCAAAGTACAGGTGATCGATGCTGAGGTCGCGTTTGAACTTGTTCGTGATGGACGGATCAATAGCGGACCGGCGATCATCGGATTGCAGTGGCTGGAGTTGAATCGAGCCCGCATCCGCACTGAGGCATGCAGGTAATACGCACAGTAAGGAGCGCTTAAGGAGAACGTGTCGACAACATGAAACGCAAGTATGTACCCGACCTAAAACGGCAGATGTCGGTTTGCGAGGCCAACTATGCACGCATACTGAAGCTGTTGCCGGATCTCGATACTCAGGATCTGTGTGAGTATCAGGTCGCCTGGCACGGCCGCAGCGCCGTGCTGCGCCTTCAGGTCGAGGAGCGTTTCCGCTACACCAGCACCCTGCTGGTCAGCCAGCAGCTCGAAAGCGAGTCGCGCTGGCTGGATGTACCTCAGTTGCTGGTGCGCCTGTATCATGATGCCGGGCTGGCCGAGGTGATCTGCATCCGTCAGCGGCGCCAGTTGTCCGGGCGTTACCCCTACCCCAATCCCGATATGCATCAGCCCGACGAGAAGGTGCAGTTGAACGAATTCCTGGGCGAGTGCCTGAGCCAGTGTCTCAGTCACGGCCATATGATGGAGCCGGTTTTCGTTGGCTGATACCCGTTACCTGCTACAGATCACTGACTGTCACCTGATGTCTGAGCCGGGTCAGCCGTTTCGCGGCCTGAATACCGATAGCACGCTGCAGGCGGTGGTCGCCGATGCGCTGGCCCAGGGGATCGAGTTCGATCATCTGCTGCTCAGCGGCGATCTGGTCCATCACGGCGGCACCGATGCCTATCGGCGGTTGCTCGATATCCTGGCGCCGCTGCCGGGCGAGCGGCACTGGATCCCCGGCAATCACGATGAGCCTGCCGCGATGCGTGCGGCGAGTGATCTGCCGCTGGGGCGCGAATGCGTTGCCTGTGGTGACTGGCGGTTGCTGCTGCTCGATTCCACCGCTAACCCCGATGGCCGGGGCAGTGGCTCGCTTGCCGACGATCAGCTGGACTGGCTCGAACAGGCGCTGGCGGTCCATGCCAGACACCCGTTACTGATCCTGTTGCACCACAACCCGCTACCGACGGACAGCCTTTGGCAGGACCAGATCATGCTCGGCAATGCCGCCGAGTTCGCCCGCATCGTCGCCGCCCATCCACAGGTGCGCGCCATCCTCTGCGGCCACCTGCATCAGCATCAGGCGTTAAGGCTTGGCGATATTCCGGTCTGGTCCGCGCCAGCCAGCAGCATCCAGTTCAAACCCGGTCAGGCTGATTTTCTGATCGAGGACGATCCGCTCGACTCCCGTCCCGGCTACTGTATCTATCGACTGGATGCCGAGGGCAGGATCAGTGTGCAGGTGCGGCGGGTTAACGCCTAAGGCAGTTGCGCCGGGCGCTCGGCTTGGGTAACGTCTGCCCCTGATCAAGTCGCACCCTGCGAGAGTTACGAGGTAGCCGTTCAGCCGATGACCGATCCGGTGTATATCTATGTCCACGGCTTCAACAGTTCGCCCTCCTCATGGAAGGCGCAGCTGCTGGAAAGGGCGCTGCAGGCCCAGGGGTTGGCAAACCATTTCTACTGCCCCGAGCTGTCGCATTGGCCGGCACGGGCGATCGAGCAGCTGCAGCAGTTGATCGAGCCGCTCAAGGCACAGGGGCGCAGTCCGGTACTGATCGGTAGTTCGCTGGGCGGCTACTACAGCAGCTATCTGGTCGAGCAGGCGGTGCGCAGGGGAGAGCCGCTGAAGGCGGTGTTGATCAATCCGGCGGTGTACCCCTATCGGTTGCTGGAGGCGTGGCTCGGCGAGAACGAGAACCTCTACACCGCCGAGCGCTACCAGTTGACCCGGCGCCATCTGGAGCAGTTGCTGGCGCTGGATTGTGGCAAGCCAGCCGCCCCCGAGCGCTACCTGCTGCTGGTGCAGACCGGCGACGAAACCCTGGATTACCGTGAAGCGGTGGATAAGTATGACCGCGTAGTCCAGTTCGTTCAGCCGGGCGGTAGTCACGGCTTTGACCAGTTTGAACAATTGATACCCGCTATTCAGGCGTTTGCCGCCGGGCGCATCGAGCTGCCCGAGCCGGTGGAGCTGCCGGTGAGCGCCAACTGACGACAGGAAACAAGACGGATGTCGAAGCAATACAACGCCGAAGCGATCGAGGTACTCAGCGGTCTGGATCCGGTGCGCCGTCGCCCCGGCATGTACACCGAAACCGACCGCCCCAACCATCTCGCCCAGGAGGTGATCGACAACTCCGTGGACGAGGCGCTGGCGGGCCATGCGCGGCAGATCGAGGTGACGTTGCATGACGACGGCTCGCTGTCGGTCAGCGACGACGGCCGCGGCATGCCGGTGGATATCCACCCCGAGGAGCGGGTCAGCGGGGTCGAGCTGATCCTGACCCGGTTGCACGCCGGCGGCAAGTTCAACAACGACAACTACACTTACTCCGGCGGTCTGCACGGGGTTGGCGTGTCTGTGGTCAACGCGCTGTCGAAACTGCTCAACGTGGAGATCAAGCGCGACGGCCAGGTCTACCGGATCGGCTTTGCCGACGGCGACAAGGTGTCCGAGCTGGAGGTGGTCGGCAGTTGCGGCAAGCGTAACACCGGTACCACCCTGCGCTTCCTGCCCGATCCGAAGTATTTCGATACGCCCAAGTTCAGCATCAGTCGGCTGAAGCACAATCTGCGCGCCAAGGCGGTGCTCTGTCCCGGTCTGCGGGTGATCTTCACCGATGCCTCCGGGGTCAAGAAGGAGTCCGAGGAGTGGTACTACGAGGATGGCCTGGTCGCCTACCTCAAGGGCAATACCCAGGTCTACGAGACGCTGCCGGCTGAGCCGTTTACCGGTCATCTGCAGGGCGAGGAGGATGCGGTCGAGTGGGCGGTGCAGTGGCTGTCCGAGGGCGGCGAGCTGACCTGCGAGAGCTATGTCAACCTGATTCCTACCGCCCAGGGCGGTACCCACGTCAACGGTCTGCGCTCGGGGCTGCTCGATGCGATGCGCGAGTTCTGCGAGATCCGTAACCTGCTGCCGCGCGGCGTCAAGTTGAGCCCGGAGGATATCTGGGATCGCTGCTGCTACATCCTCTCGGCGAAGATGCGCGATCCGCAGTTCGCCGGTCAGACCAAGGAGCGGCTGTCGTCACGGCAGATCGCCGCGTTCATCTCCGGCACGGTCAAGGACGCCTTCTCGCTCTGGCTCAACCGCCATGTGGAGGAGGGGGAGAAGATCGCGGACCTGGTGATCGCCAACGCCCAGCGCCGCATGCGCTCCAACAAGAAGGTGGTGCGCAAGAAGGTGACCCAGGGCCCGGCGCTGCCCGGCAAGCTGGCGGACTGCTCCGGCGGCGATATGAGCCAGTCCGAGCTGTTCCTGGTCGAGGGCGACTCGGCCGGCGGTTCGGCCAAGCAGGCGCGCTCGCGTGAATTTCAGGCGATCATGCCGCTGCGCGGCAAGATCCTCAACACCTGGGAGGTGGAGTCGGGCGAGATCCTTGCCTCGCAGGAGATCCACGATATCTCGGTGGCGATCGGCGTCGATCCCGGCTCGGTGGATCTGGCCGGGCTGCGCTACAACCGTATCTGCATCCTCGCCGATGCCGACTCCGACGGTCTGCATATCGCCACCCTGCTCTGCGCCCTGTTCGTGCGCCACTTCCGTCCGCTGGTGGCGGCCGGACATGTCTACGTGGCGATGCCGCCGCTGTACCGCATCGATGCCGGCAAGGAGGTGTACTACGCGCTGGACGACGACGAGAAGCAGGGTATCGTCGAGCGGATCCGCGCCGAACGGCGCAACGCCCGGATCAACGTGCAGCGCTTCAAGGGTCTGGGTGAGATGAACCCGATGCAGCTGCGCGAAACCACCATGGCGCCGGACACCCGTCGTCTGGTGCAGCTGACGCTGGCCGAAGGCGACGACACCATGGAGATCATGGATATGCTGCTGGCGAAGAAGCGCTCCGGTGATCGCAAGCAGTGGCTGGAGAGCAAGGGCAATCTGGCCGAGGTGATCTAGCGGTTTTAGTCTCCCGGGTCGAGCGCATGGATCGGTATGTACCGAGCGGATGCTATGGTATTCAGGCTGGGTTGGTGAATATGTCTTGCCCCCCCAAGGCAATCGCACTATGTCATCACCGTTGGTGCCATTCCGGGCCGGTGGTACCACTTCCGTGCGACGCGCTTTGCGTCGTCCTGACCGCTCGACTGCCGCCGTCCTTGGCGGCAGACGGTCGCCCGGCAGCGGTACCGCCACCCCTCTGAAGCACGGTGCCGGCCGACAGATGAAGCGGGCACCGTACTTTCCGAAGGGCGATATGGTCGGGTCTGGCTGACCCTCCGCGCCAGGGAGGGCGCGGCGGAGCCCCCATGGAGGGGTTTACGGCGTGTCAGACAGGCCCGACCACATCGACCTGAACAATCCTGTCATAACCAGGGGATAGTGCGATTGCCCTGTCTTGCCCCCTTCCCATACTTCCGTGTAACGGTTAAACGGCTATAGTAAAGGAGTGGGCCTGGAGCCCCAGGCCTGAACTCAGGAAAGGGAGGGCAGGTCACCATGCCCCTGCTGGCAAGAGTACTCCAAAGGGCGTTCCTCGCTCTTTTTTTAACGCTGTCGTCCATTAGCGGGGTGGGGGCTGCACCTTTGCCACTGCTGCCCGATAGCCTGCCACTGCAGCGGGGCGAGCCGATCCCCAATTGGGCAGCGCTGGGCTCCCTGTATGAAACCTCTGCCTCGGCCTACCTCTGGCATAGCGCTGATGGCGGTGCCGATCAGGCGTTAATCGATTCGCTACTGCGTGCCATCGATAGTGCCGTGGCTCAAGGTCTGCCAGCGGAGCGCTATTATGATCGCAGACTGGTCGATGAGCCCGAAGTGGCGCGGCGCGATCTGTTGCTCAGCGATGCCTTGTTGCGGCTGATTACCGATATGGGGCAGGGGCAGCCGGAGGCTGCGCTGCAGCAGCGGCTCTGGCATCTGCCGCGGCCGCAGATCGATGCCTTGGCGCTGGCACGGCGTGCACTGGCCGAGCGGGATCCGGTCGGAGTGGTAGCGGAATTGGCGCCGCGAACCCCTGAGTACACAGCATTGACGGAACTCTATCAGCGCTACCTGCTGATCAGCCGTGAGACGCCGCCGCCGCGATTGCCGGGTAATCTGATCCTGAAGCCGGGTGAGCAATCCGATGTGGTTCCGCTGCTGCGTCGCTATCTGGTGCGCCTGGGGGATGCCGAACCCGACCCTGTTGCCTTGGCAACGGCACCCGATCTGTACGATGAGCCCCTGGTGGCAGCGTTACAGAGCTTCCAGATACGGCACGGGCTTGAGGTGGATGGTGTGCTTGGGCCGAAAACCCTGGCCGAGCTCAATCGACCGATGAGCGAGCGTCTGGAGCAGATTCGTGTCAACCTCGAGCGCTGGCGCTGGATGCCTCGTGAGCTGGGTGAGCGCTACATATTGGTTAGCCCAGCCGGTTATTTCCTTGAGCTGGTGGAGGCTGGGCAGGTTGTGTTCTATACCCGCACCATCACCGGGCGACCGCGCAGACCTACACCCTCCTTTCGTTCCGACCTGACCCGGCTGACGGTCAATCCGGACTGGACCGTGCCGCGTCGGATCATGCGCGAGGATCTGCTGCCCAAGATTCGGGAGGATCTTGGCTGGCTGGAACAGAACCGGGTGCGTGTGCAGCGTTACGATGAGGGGCGGTGGCTCAATGTGGCGCCGGAGCAGGTGGACTGGAACGACCCGGGACATATCCGTTTGATCCAGGCGCCAGGGCCGCAAAATGCGCTGGGACGGATGAAGTTCGGTATGGATAACCCGTTTTCGATCTACCTGCACGATACGCCGGCGCAATCCCTGTTCGACGAGCCGCTGCGGCCGTTCAGTTCCGGCTGTGTGCGTGTCCAGGGCATTGAGAACCTTGTGCAGTACCTGCTGCTCGAACAGCCGCAGATGCAGAACTGGCTGGCCGATGCTCTGGCGCAGGAGAAAACGCGCATTCGATCACTGCCGGAACCGGTACCGGTGTATATGGTCTATCTCTCGGCCTGGATCGATGATCAGGGGCAGGCGCAGTTTCGCCCCGATATCTACGGCCTGGACACCCAGGTGCAGGCACGCATCCAGCGATATAGTGCTGTTGAATACACCGATATAGTCGTTAACAATTGATTGTTTACTGGTCAATTGTCTCGCTCTTGGGTAGGATGTATTCGACGAGTGAACATCAACAGTACCGGATCGATTGAACCGACACCCAGAGGTAGTAACGAGTGCCGTTCAAAAGCAGTACGAGGTCAGCCGCACCTCTCTCCCGCCGCGGCTTTCTTAAAGGCCTTGCAGTTACCGCTGCAGGGCTTCATATCCCCAAAACCCTGGCCGCAATGCCGCGTGAACATGAACGCAGTATCGCCTTGCATAACCTGCATACCGGTGAAAAAGCGAAACTGATCTACTGGGAGCAGGGGCAGTATCTGGATGACAGCCTGGCCGAGCTGAACTATCTGTTGCGCGATTTTCGAACCGGTGACGTGCACCCGATAGATCCGGCGTTGATCGATATGTTGCATATCTTGCGTATGAGGGCCGGCCGCACGGCGCCGTTCGAGATCATCTCCGGCTACCGCTCTCCCAAGACCAACTCCATGCTCAGCTCAAAAAGCAGCGGTGTGGCCAAGCGCAGTCTGCATATGGAGGGGCAGGCTCTGGATATCCGCCTGCCTGGCCAGGATCTACACAAGCTACACCAGAGTGCAGTCGATCTGAAGGTCGGTGGCGTCGGGCTGTATAGCAAGTCCAATTTCGTTCACATCGACACAGGGCGGGTGCGCTACTGGGGTAGCTGACCCGCAGGGTTCGATTTAGCGGAACTGACTGACCAACGCATTCAGCGCTTTGCTGGTCTCGCCCAGAGTGCCGGCAAAGCGCTGATTATTTTCAGCTTCCGCCGCCGACTGGCGGGAGAGCTCCGCCGAGGCGTGGATAACCGCCGCGATCTCCGAGGTGACAGCGGACTGCTGCTCAGTAGCGGAGGCGATCATCGCGCTCATATCGTTGATGTTGGCGATTGCGGTACGGATCCGGTCCATCGCTTCACCGGCTTCCTCGGCGCGGTGTACAGTGGACTGTACCGACTCCTGTTGAATATTCATGCGTTCGGTTGCGGCTTTCGAGGCCTTATCCAGCTTCTCGGTAATACGGCGGATCTGCTCCGCCGAGCTGGCGGTGCTGGCGGCCAGGTTACGCACCTCATCGGCGACCACGGCAAATCCGCGCCCGGCTTCTCCGGCGCGCGCCGCCTCGATTGCGGCGTTCAGCGCCAGCAGGTTGGTCTGTTCGGCGAAGCCTTCTATCACCGTCAGCACATTGCTGATTGCCAACGCATCGGCGCGCAGTTCCTCCAGTGCTGCAGCGGTGTCCCGGGCTTCGCTGCTGAGCAGCGTAATGCTCTGGCGGGTCTGGTCCAGCGCTTGTGTGCCCTGGTTCGCCAGTTCATGGGCGTCGTGGGTCGCCGTGCTGGTGCGTGCGGCGTTGCCGGCGACTTCATGGAAGGAACTGTTGAGTTGCTCCATCTGGGTGGCGGCGTTCTCGGTTTGCAGCTGCTGAGCGGAGACAATCTGCTCGAGGCTCTGGGAGCTGCTGACCGCCTCGCCCTGCAGCTGATTCAGGCGGCTGGTCTGCTGATGAATCTGCTGGATCAGCCGCTGGAAGTAACTTTGCAGCTGATGCACTGACTGTTTCAGACTCTGTGCTTCGCTGAAGCGGCTGTTCAGCTCGAAGGTACCGTTCAGGTCGCCATTGGCCAGTTTATCGATATAGCGGCTGCTCAGCGTCAGCAGGGTGGCCAAGCGATTCTGCAACAGGGTCATGCTGGCACCGGTCAAGACGATCAGCGCCATGCAGACGCCCAATACCCAGTAAACCAGGTTGAGGATCTTCTCGTAGCGGGCGTTGATGACGCTTTCCATTTGGGTCAGCGTGGTTTCCAGCAGTTCAAGTTGACTCAATGCATTATGACGGCTGGTGCTTTTGAGCTGGGCAAACTTGCTCGCGTTCTCCATCTCTTTCGGGTAACGCCCCTGCAGCGAGTGCAGAGCCGAGGTCAGCTCCTCAGCCTTGTCGGCCGCTTCACCCTGGTTGTCATTCGACCAGCCCATCAGTGCTGCCATCTCGTCCACCTCATGCTCCTCGACGACGCCGAGATTGGGCAACTGCACCAGGCTATCGGTGCTGCTTTTGAGTTCGTCGAGGTAGAGGTTCAGCGTTTTTTCGGTATCGCTGTCCGGATGTTTGAAGTAGCTCTCCCGGGTCAGGGTGAGTCGGTGCAGGCTGCGCTGGGCGGCTGCCAGGCTGCGCAGGTAATCGATACGCAGCTTGGCGTCGGCGTTGGCGGCCTCATCGACATAGTCGCGTAGTGAGGAGAGCGTGTCCGACTGTTCGCGTTCGTTGATGATCAACAGGGCCTCGGGGTCGGCGAGCTTGCCGGCTTCGCGCAGTTCGACAAGCACTTCATCCCTGATGCTGGACAGGCGCGTTTCGACGTCGCTACGAACCTGCTCCGGCATCCAGGCACTGCTGTCACTGCTGTCGGTCATGGCGTTCAGATTTTCGCCAAGCAGGCTAAGCAGGGTCGCGTCGCCGCTGTCGAGGTAGGCATTGATCGGTTGCTGTACCTGCTGTTGTACCTGCTTGCGGTATTCGCTGTAATGAAGGGTCTGGCTGAAGGCGGTGCTGAGCTGGTCCAGAGCCCAGATCAGTGCGCCGGCCATAAGCAAAACGATCAGGATGAGCGCAGCGCTGGCGCCACGGGCAAGATGGGATATTTTCATCTCAATAAGAGGCCTTGGGTACTGCGGTTAAGGAGATTCTTACAACTGATGTAGGAACGCAGTCTATGACGGGTAAGTTTCAAAAATGTTACATGACCCAGAGAGTGGGTGATGAGGCGCTGGCTGACTATGCTGTCCATTCGCGTGGACATTCACACGACCATACACTAAAATACCGCCGGTTTTGCCCGCAGGGTCCGCGGGACTTATTACTAAAGACGCAGAATTCATTCCTAAGCGAGGTAGCCTACAGGTTTCACCTCGCTTTTTTGCACGTATACAAGACGTCGGAACTCTGCGCTCTTTCCAGATTCGACGATAATTTTAAGCGCACGCGCGGGAGGTTCAATTGACGCGACCAGCCATTCTAGCCCTTGAAGATGGCAGCATATTCAGGGGGGTAGCGATTGGCGCCGATGGTGAGTCCAGTGGTGAGGTGGTGTTCAACACCTCGATGACCGGATATCAGGAGATTTTGACCGACCCCTCCTACTGCCGGCAGATCGTCACCCTAACTTACCCCCATATCGGTAACGTGGGCGTCAACGTCGAAGACGAAGAGTCGCGTCAGACCTGGGTTGCCGGTCTGGTGATTCGTGACCTGCCGTTGCTGGCCAGCAACTTCCGCAGCGAAAAGGCACTGGACGAGTATCTCCGCGATAACAATATCGTCGGTATCGCTGATATCGATACCCGTCGTCTGACCCGAATCCTGCGTGAGAAAGGTGCGCAGAACGGCTGCATCATGGCCGGCGAGATCGATGAGGAGAAAGCGCTGGCTGCTGCGCGCGCCTTCCCTGGCCTGAAGGGGATGGACCTGGCGAAAGTGGTCAGTGTCGCCGAATCCTATGACTGGCATTCCACTACCTGGGAGTTGGGTGTGGGCCACGAGGAGCGTAGCGACGCTGACCTGCCTTACCACGTCGTGGCGTTCGATTACGGCGTCAAATCCAATATTCTACGCATGCTGGTCGAGCGTGGTTGCCGCCTGACCGTGGTGCCGGCGCAGACCCCGGCTTCCGAGGTGCTGGCGCTGAATCCTGACGGCGTGTTCCTCTCCAACGGCCCCGGCGACCCTGAACCCTGCGACTATGCGATCAACGCGATCGGCGAGATTCTCGACACCGGTCTGCCGGTGTTCGGTATCTGTCTCGGCCATCAGCTGCTGGCGCTGGCCTCTGGTGCGCGTACCGTGAAGATGAAGTTCGGTCATCACGGTGCCAACCATCCGGTGCAGGATCTGGACAACAAGCATGTGATGATCACCAGTCAGAACCACGGCTTTGCGGTGGACGAGACGACCCTGCCGGAAACGCTGCGCGCGACCCACAAGTCGCTGTTTGACGGTTCGCTGCAGGGGATCGAACGCACCGACCGTCCGGCGTTCAGCTTCCAGGGACACCCGGAGGCGAGCCCTGGCCCGCACGATGTGGCACCGCTGTTTGATCGTTTTGTCGAGCTGATGCGAGCCCGTGCCTGAGCCCTTGCCCGAGCGTAAGTTGCCAGACAGTCCCCGAACAGAAACAGATATGACCGGTTAAATCAGATGCCAAAACGTACGGACATAAACAGTATTCTCATCCTCGGCGCGGGCCCGATCGTCATCGGTCAGGCGTGCGAGTTCGACTATTCCGGTGCCCAGGCGTGCAAGGCGCTGCGCGAGGAGGGTTACCGCGTTATCCTGGTCAACTCCAACCCGGCCACCATCATGACCGATCCGGCGATGGCGGATGCCACCTACATCGAGCCGATCAACTGGAAGACCGTTGCCAAGATCATCGAGAAGGAGCGCCCCGATGCGCTGCTGCCGACCATGGGAGGCCAGACCGCGCTGAACTGTGCGCTGGACCTCGACCGTGAGGGCGTGTTGGCCGAGTTCGGCGTCGAGATGATCGGTGCCACCCAGGATGCCATCGACAAGGCGGAAGATCGCGAGCGCTTCGACAAGGCGATGAAGAACATCGGCCTGGAGTGCCCGCGTGCGGCGATCGCGCACAGCATGGAGGAGGCGCTGCAGGTGCTGGACTCCATCGGTTTCCCGGCGATCATCCGTCCCTCCTTTACCATGGGCGGCTCCGGTGGCGGTATCGCCTACAACCGCGAAGAGTTCATCGAGATCTGCGAGCGCGGTCTGGACCTGTCGCCGACCAACGAACTGCTGATCGACGAGTCGCTGATCGGCTGGAAAGAGTACGAGATGGAGGTCGTTCGCGACAGGAACGACAACTGCATCATCGTCTGCTCGATCGAAAACTTCGATGCCATGGGTGTGCATACCGGTGACTCCATCACCGTGGCGCCGGCGCAGACGCTGACCGACAAGGAGTACCAGATCATGCGTAACGCATCGATCGCGGTACTGCGCGAGATCGGTGTTGAAACCGGTGGCTCCAACGTCCAGTTCGGTGTCGATCCGAAGACCGGTCGCATGGTCGTTATCGAGATGAATCCGCGTGTGTCGCGCTCTTCGGCACTGGCGTCCAAAGCTACCGGTTTCCCGATCGCCAAGATCGCGGCCAAACTGGCGGTGGGTTACACCCTGGATGAGCTGCAGAACGATATCACCGGCGGTCGTACCCCGGCCTCGTTCGAGCCGGCGATCGACTATGTCGTGACCAAGATCCCGCGTTTTACCTTCGAGAAGTTTCCCCAGGCCAACGACCGTCTGACCACACAGATGAAGTCGGTGGGCGAGGTGATGGCGATCGGCCGCACCCAGCAGGAGTCGCTGCAGAAAGCGCTGCGCGGTCTGGAGGTGGGGTCGGTCGGCTTCGATCCCATCGTTGACCTGAATGCCGAAGACGCACGTACCGATATCGTGCGCGAGCTGACCCAGCCGGGCGCTCAGCGTATCTGGTACATCGGCGATGCCTTCCGTCTCGGCATGAGTGTCGATGAGATCTACAAGCTCAGCGGTGTCGATCCCTGGTTCCTGGTGCAGATCGAAGATCTGCTCAAGGACGAACAGCGGGTTTCCGAGACGGCGCTGAGTGATCTGGATCGCGACCAGATCTTCCGCCTCAAGCGCAAGGGCTTTTCCGATGCGCGTCTGGCGCAGCTGCTCGGCGTGTCCGAGAAACAGTTCCGCAAGCATCGCCAGGCGATGGATGTGCGCCCGGTGTTCAAGCGTGTCGATACCTGCGCGGCCGAGTTTGCCACCGATACCGCCTACATGTACTCCACCTACGAGGAGGAGTGTGAGGCCAACCCGTCTGATCGCGAGAAGATCATGGTGATCGGCGGCGGCCCGAACCGTATCGGTCAGGGGATCGAGTTTGACTATTGCTGCGTACATGCGGCGCTGGCGGCGCGGGAAGACGGTTACGAGACCATCATGGTCAACTGCAACCCGGAAACCGTGTCCACCGACTACGACACCTCCGACCGCCTGTTCTTCGAGCCGATCACGCTGGAAGATGTACTGGAGATCGTCAACGTCGAGAAGCCCAAGGGCGTGATCGTCCAGTACGGCGGCCAGACCCCGCTGAAACTGGCGGTGGCGCTGGAAGCGGCCGGCGTACCGATCATCGGTACCCCGCCGGAAGCGATCGACCGTGCCGAAGATCGCGAGCAGTTCCAGCAGATGATCAAGCGTCTGGGACTGAAACAGCCGGAAAACGCCACCGTGCGCAGTCTGGAAGAGGCGGTGATCGAGGCGGAGAAGATCGGTTACCCGCTGGTGGTGCGCCCCTCCTACGTGCTCGGCGGTCGCGCCATGGAGATCGTCTACAAAGAGGACGAGCTGCGCCGCTACATGAACACCGCGGTGCAGGTCTCCAACGATGCGCCGGTACTGCTGGATCACTTCCTCAATGCGGCGATCGAGGTCGATATCGATGCGGTCAGCGACGGCAAGACCGTGGTGATCGGTGCGATCATGCAGCATATCGAGCAGGCCGGGGTGCACTCCGGTGATTCCGCCTGCTCGCTGCCGCCGTACAACCTGGCGGCGGACGTGCAGGACGAGATGCGCGAGCAGGTGCGCAAGATGGCACTGGAACTCGGCGTGATCGGGCTGATGAACGTGCAGCTGGCCTACCAGGATGGCGAGATCTACGTGATCGAGGTTAACCCGCGCGCATCCCGTACCGTGCCGTTCGTGTCCAAGTGCATCGGTGTATCCCTGGCCAAGATCGCGGCGCTGGTGATGACCGGCAAGACTCTGCAGGAGCTCGGTTTCACCGAAGAGATCGTGCCGACCTACTTCAACGTCAAGGAAGCGGTGTTCCCGTTCAACAAGTTCCCTGGCGTCGACCCCATTCTCGGCCCGGAGATGAAGTCCACCGGTGAGGTGATGGGTACGGGTGCCAGCTTCGGCGAAGCGTTCATGAAGGCGCAGCTTGGTGCCGGCGAGAAACTGCCGCGCAAGGGCAAGGCGTTCATCTCCGTACGTGATGTGGACAAGGCTGGCGTTGTCGACGTGGCTCGCGATCTGGTAGAACTGGGCTTCGGTATTGTGGCGACAGCCGGTACCTCGGCGCTGCTCGAACAGGCGGGTCTGGCTGTCGAGCGCGTGAACAAGGTTGCCGAAGGTCGCCCCAATATTGTCGATATGCTGAAGAACGGCGAGATCGCCTACGTCATCAATACCACCGAAGGGCGTAAAGCGATCGCGGATTCGGCGGAGATTCGTCGTTCAGCACTGCAGCACAAGGTACCTTACACCACTACGTTGGCCGGTGCGGCGGCAACTGCCGAGGCGCTGAAGTATGGTGAGGAGAAAACCGTGCGGCGTCTGCAGGATATTCATGCAGGAGTAGCGGAATGAAGCGAGTACCGATGACCGTCGCCGGCGAGAAAAAACTGCGCGATGAGCTGAATCACTTGAAAACCGTCGATCGCCCCCGGGTGATCGGCGCCATTGCCGAGGCGCGTGAACACGGCGATCTGAAGGAGAACGCCGAATATCACGCGGCGCGTGAGCAGCAGGGCTTTATCGAGGGGCGTATTCGCGAGATCGAGCACAAGCTGTCGCTGGTGCAGGTGATCGACGTTACCGCTATCGATCACACCGGCAAGGTGATCTTTGGCACTACGGTGGAACTGATCAACTTGGATACCGAAGCCACCGTGCGTTACCAGATCGTCGGGGACGATGAGGCCGATATCAAGGCGGGCAAGATCTCCGTCAACTCGCCGATCGCCCGTGCGCTGATCGGCAAGGAGGAGGGGGATATCGCGGCCGTCGATACGCCGGCCGGTACCGCCGAGTACGAGATCGCCGAAGTGCTGCATATCTGACCGATAGTCAGTCATTAAAAAACCGCCCAAGGGCGGTTTTTTAATGACTGCGTGATGGGATCAGCGCAGCAGGTTGGACAGTTTCGGGTTCGGTGACCGGGATGCGCGGTAGAGCAGGGCGATGTTGCCGATCTCCTGCACCAGCGTAGCCTCGACGATGTCGCACAGCTCGCGAATCAGCGCTTTTTTGACGTCGCGATCGCCGACCGCGAACTTAACCTTGATCAGCTCGTGATCCTCGAGGGCGCGATCGACCTCCAGCTGGATGTTCTCGGTCAGACCGTTGCCGGCGACCATGACGATCGGATTCAGGTTGTGTCCCAGGGTGCGGAACTGCTTCTTTTGCTCGGGGGTCAAGCTCATACTAGAATACGGTGCCTCGTTAAAAGGGGTGTCCCCGTTTGGGGTGTAGTGCAATTTTAACCGAGTTGCTGTCGATAGAGTAGCGATTGGGCGGATGGAGCAGATTTGCCAGGTGGCAAAATCGAAATGCGGCGTCCGATGGTGGAAGGAACATTTTGATGGCCGGTACGTCAAATGTTCTAAGGGATCCGGTTACCACTCACGTGCCAGCTGCAAGCTGCTCGAAATCGATCTGAAAGACCGTCTGCTCAACCCGATGGGCGCGGGTGGACCTTGTAATCTCCGATATGGCCCCAATATGAGTGGTAACGCTTCTATTGATCAATCCGTAGCAATGCCCTTGATAGAGCTGGCGCTGGATCTGGCGTGTGAAGTGCTCGAGCCAGGTGGGCAGCATCTGGTAAACGTGTCCTCGGGAGAGGGGGGCGACACTTGCTTGCGCGATAGGCGCGAGAGCTTTTTTGATACAGTGTTGATGGCGCAAGCCGGAGGCATCGCGAGCGCGCTCGCGGGAAGTTTATCTGCTCTGCAAGGGGTTCAAGGGCAGATAACCTATTGACCGGGCTGGGCGCGCATGCTCAGCTTGATCGTACTAGACGAACTCAGCATGCCCTCGTCGGACGCAGGTGTCTGGCGGGTGTCGAGGATTAAGAGAGAACCGAGGGTAGTTCATTGAACGATATGGCAAAAAACCTGGTGCTTTGGCTGGTGATCGCGGCCGTGCTGTTGACCGTGTTCAACAACTTCAGCACTGAGACCGATTCGCGCCGCATTACCTATTCCGATTTCGTAGCAGAGGTACAGGCGGATCGCGTCGCCAAGGTCACGATCGATGGCTACACCATTGTCGGTCAGCGCACCAATGGTGATCGTTTCGAGACGATTCGTCCGGCGGCGGAAGATCCGAAGCTGATCGACGATCTGATCCAGCACGATGTCGTCATCGAGGGTAAGCAGCCCGAGCGGCAGAGCATCTGGACTCAACTGCTGGTTGCGTCCTTCCCGATCCTGGTCATTATCGCGGTGTTCATGTTCTTCATGCGCCAGATGCAGGGCGGTGGCGGCGGCAAGGGCGGGCCGATGTCGTTCGGCAAGTCCAAGGCGCGCATGATGGCCGAAGATCAGATCAAGACCACCTTCGACGACGTGGCCGGCGTCGAGGAGGCCAAGGAGGAGGTGGCCGAGCTGGTCGATTATCTGCGCGATCCCGGCAAGTTCCAGCGTCTGGGTGGCCATATCCCTCGTGGCGTGCTGATGTCCGGCTCACCGGGTACGGGTAAGACCCTGCTGGCCAAGGCGATTGCCGGTGAGGCCAAGGTGCCCTTCTTCAGTATCTCCGGTTCCGACTTCGTCGAGATGTTCGTCGGTGTCGGTGCCTCCCGTGTGCGTGACATGTTCGATCAGGCGAAGAAACATGCACCCTGCATTATCTTTATCGACGAGATCGACGCGGTCGGTCGCCACCGTGGTGCCGGTATGGGCGGCGGTAACGACGAACGTGAGCAGACGCTGAACCAGCTGCTGGTGGAGATGGACGGTTTCGAAGGTACCGAAGGGATCATCGTCATCGCCGCCACCAACCGACCCGATGTGCTCGACCAGGCGCTGCTGCGTCCCGGGCGCTTCGACCGCCAGGTGCATGTGGGCCTGCCCGATATTCGCGGTCGAGAGCAGATTCTCAAAGTGCATATGCGCAAGGTGCCGCTGGGGGACGATGTCAAACCCGAGCTGATTGCGCGCGGTACGCCGGGCTTCTCCGGTGCGGATCTGGCCAACCTGGTCAACGAGGCGGCGCTGTTTGCGGCACGTGAGAGCCGCCGCACCGTAAGCATGGAGCAGTTCGAGAAGGCCAAGGACAAGATCATGATGGGCGCCGAGCGCAAGTCGATGGTGATGTCCTACAAGGAGCGGCTGAATACCGCTTATCACGAGGCGGGACATGCCATCATCGGCCGCCTGATGCCGGAGCATGATCCGGTGTACAAGGTCTCGATCATCCCTCGCGGGCGCGCGCTGGGTGTCACCATGTTCCTGCCGGAGGAGGATCGTTACAGCCATAACCGCCAGTCGATCATTTCGCAGATCTGCTCGCTGTATGGCGGTCGTATCGCCGAGGAGCTGACCCTGGGTAAAGAGGGGGTGACCACCGGCGCGTCCAACGATATCCAGAAGGCCACCATGCTGGCGCGCAATATGGTGACCAAGTGGGGGCTGACCGATGACCTGGGACCGCTGCTCTATGGGGACGAAGACGACGACCCGTTCGGTCGTAGTATGGGGCAGGCGGCTCGGTCGATGTCCGAGCAGACCCAGCAGCGCATCGACGCCGAGGTACGCCGCATCATCGATGAGTGTTACAAAACGGCTCGTCAGCTTCTGATCGACAACCGGGATATTCTCGATGCCATGGCCGACGCGCTGATGAAGTATGAAACCATCGGCTCCGATCAGCTGGATCAGTTGATGAAGCGCCAGCAGGTCTCTCCGCCCGAGGGGTGGGTCGAGGCGCAGGAGCGGGCTGATCGTGCCGAGCGCGATATCGAACAGGCGCGCCAGGCCAAGCAGGAGCCGGACGATGCCGACGGTTCCGGGCAGGTGGATGCTGAACGTGGCTCGGACGACACGCCGGACACTGATCGGAGCTCGGGTAGTGATGACCTGCGGGACTCCGATTCCGAAGGCCCTCGGCCGAGCTGAGCGAAGGCCGCTACCGGGTACTTGTGATGGGCCCGGTGGCATCAGGTCGTTCTGATCTTAGTTAGAATAGAAGCCAGCTTAGTGCTGGCTTCTGTGTTTATCCCAAACTGCGGCCAATTGGCAGGAGCTGCAAGCGATGACCCAATTGAAGTGCGCTTCCCGCACGCTGGACCTGAGCAGAGTCCAGGTGATGGGGATCCTCAACGTAACCCCTGATTCCTTTTCCGATGGCGGGCACCTGTATCGAGCCTCGAAACTGTCCGTCGAACAGGCGCTGGTGCATGCTGCGGCCATGTTGTCCGATGGCGCGAGTATGATCGATGTGGGCGGGGAGTCGACCCGTCCCGGCGCTGCCCCGGTCAGCGTCCAGGAGGAGCTCGATCGGGTCATTCCGGTTATCGAGCGGCTGACGGCGGAGCTGGATGTGGTGGTGTCGGTGGATACCAGTGCGCCGGAGGTGATGCGCGAAGCGGCGGCGGCGGGCGCGGGGCTGATCAATGATGTCCGTTCCCTGGCGCGCGAGGGCGCACTTGAGGCCGTGGCAAAAACCGATCTGCCGGTCTGTCTGATGCATATGCAGGGCGTCAGTCCGGCGACGATGCAACTGGCGCCGAGTTACGAAGATATTCTGGCCGAGGTGAGTGATTTTCTGTCCCGGCAGGTGGCGCGTTGTGTCACGGCGGGCATAGCGCGCGAACGGATAGTGCTCGATCCCGGTTTCGGCTTTGGCAAGACGCTCGAGCACAACCTGACCCTGTTGCGGCGTATGAATGAGCTTGATGCCCTTGGGCTACCGCTGCTGGTGGGTACCTCGCGTAAATCGATGATTGGTCAGGCGCTGGGGCGCGAGGTGGATAGCCGTCTCGCCGGCAGTCTGGCGACCGTTGCCTTGGCGGTGGAGCGCGGCGGGCGTATTATCCGCGTCCACGATGTGGCTGCCACGGTCGACGTGGTACGCATGACCGAAGCGGTTTTGTACGGATGTGAGCAGGAGCAGGCATGAGCAGACGCTATTTTGGTACCGATGGCATCCGGGGGAGGGTAGGGCAGTTTCCGATTACGCCCGATTTCATGATTAAGCTCGGCTGGGCAGCGGGCTGCGTATTTGCGCGCTCCGGACAGAGCAGAATCGTGATCGGCAAGGATACCCGGATCTCCGGTTATATGTTCGAGTCTGCGCTCGAGGCCGGTTTGTCGGCGGCGGGCGTTGATGTTCTGCTGACTGGACCGATGCCGACGCCCGCTGTGGCGTATCTGACCCGCACCTTCAGGGCCAGCGCCGGTATTGTAATCAGTGCCTCGCACAATCCCTTCGACGATAACGGCATCAAGTTCTTCTCGGCCCAGGGCACCAAGCTGCCCGATGAGGTGGAGCAGGCGATCGAAGCGCAGATGGATCTGCAGATGTCCACGGCCTCTTCGGACAGGTTGGGCAAAGCGCGTCGTATCGACGATGCGGCGGGGCGCTACATCGAGTTCTGCAAATCCACCGGCGGTGGAAACCTCAACCTGCGCGGACTGAAGGTTGTCATCGATTGCGCCAATGGCGCTACCTATCATGTGTCGCCCAAAGTGTTTGCCGAGCTTGGCGCTGAGGTGATCGAGATCGCCTCCTCGCCGGACGGATTGAATATCAATGAGGGCTGTGGTGCGACCTCGCCTAAAACCCTGCAGAAGATTGTCGTCGCCGAAGGCGCGGATCTGGGTATAGCGCTGGACGGTGATGGCGATCGATTGATCCTGGTCGATCATACCGGTGCCGTTGTCGATGGCGATGAAATCCTGTTTATCATCGCCAACGCGATGCGCGAGCAGGGTGTATTCGAGGGTGGCGTAGTGGGTACGCTGATGTCCAACTTCGGTCTCGAGCAGGCGTTCAAGCGGCTGAATATCCCGTTTGTACGGGCCGCGGTGGGGGATCGTTACGTCATGGAGCAGCTGGCGCAGCACAACTGGCTGCTGGGCGGCGAGAGTTCCGGGCATGTGGTATGTCGGCATCTGATCTCCACCGGCGACGGTACCGTATCGGCGGTTCAGGTGCTCAAGGCGATGGCCGATAGCGGCAGATCGTTGAGCGACCTGAAACAGGGGATGAGCAAGCTGCCGCAGGTGATGATCAATGTGCGTTTGGCGCGACGGGTGTCGCTGGCGGGCAATGCCGACCTGGAGAAAGCGGTCGCGGCGGCGGAATCGCGGCTGGGCGATAGCGGCCGTGTGCTGCTGCGGCCGTCGGGTACCGAGCCGGTGGTCAGGGTCATGGTTGAGGGTGAGGATGGGACGCTTGTCGATACCGTGTGCCGGGAACTTGCTGAAAAGGTGGAAAATATTCTGTCAGCGCTTGTAAGTTGAAAGTCGCTCAGTTAAGATTTGCGCCTCTTTCGTAAGGGGGTCCCGATGCGCAAGACGCTGGTAGCTGGAAACTGGAAGATGAACGGGCGCGTCGTTCAAAATGACGAGCTTGTCACCACCGTTCTGGCAGGTCTGGCAGAGCAGGCGCTGACGGAGCAGGTAGATGTGATGGTGTTTCCACCGTCCGTTTACATCGCCCAGGTAGAGGCCGCAACTCGAGAGAGTGCGCTCTCCGTGGGTGCACAAAACCTTTGCGAGTTTGCTGATGGTGCCTATACCGGTGAGCTGTCGGCGGAGATGCTGGTGGATGTCGGCTGCTCTGCAGTGCTGATCGGTCATTCCGAGCGGCGTGCGATGTTCGGAGATGACGAACAGCGTGTTGCGGAGAAAGTGAAGGCCGCGCTGGTGGCAGGTTTGACTCCCGTGCTATGTCTCGGTGAGTCGCTCGAGCAGCGTGATGCCGAGCAAACCCTGTCGGTGGTAACGGAGCAGTTCAAGAGTGCTGTCGCAGGCTTGAAATTGCCTGAAATCACTCGGTTGGTCTTGGCTTACGAGCCGGTTTGGGCGATCGGTACCGGGCGCACGGCAACTCCCGAGCAGGCGCAAGAGGTTCATGCCCATCTGCGAGTTCTGCTGGCCGAGTATGGTCAGAGTGTCGCCGATACGGTGAGAGTGCTGTACGGCGGTAGTGTAAATGCGGATAATGCCGCAGCCCTGTTCGCGCAGCAGGATATAGATGGCGGGCTGATTGGTGGCGCGTCGTTGAAAGCTAAAGATTTCCTGGCCATCTGCCAAGCGGCAGCGGTCGGTCGAGACGGTTGATAAGATGGAATCACTGGTTCTGATAGTGCATGTGTTGCTGGCGATCGCGATCATCTCGCTGGTTTTGCTGCAACAGGGTAAGGGCGCTGAGGCAGGTGCATCCTTCGGTGGAGGAGCCTCCCAGACCGTCTTCGGTAGTCGCGGTAGCAGCAGCTTTTTGGGTCGTGTGACCGCTGTATTGGCTGCCGGTCTGTTTGTGACGAGTTTTGCGCTGGCGGTCTACGCCAAGCAGAAAGCATCAAGTGTAAATGATGCTGGTATTCCAGCGGCGGAAGTGATTGAATCTGCTGCGGAAGCGCAGGGTCAGGATGCTCTGCCGGTGCTGGAAGAAGCGAAGTCTGCTGATGGCGACGTGCCGAGCGAAAGCGACGTACCGGCGGCAAATCAGTAGCAGAAAAGTTTAGCCCAAGTGGTGGAATTGGTAGACACGCTATCTTGAGGGGGTAGTGTCCCTAGGACGTGCCGGTTCGAGTCCGGCCTTGGGCACCAAGTTGTAAAATCGGCAGGTTGTGGATATAATGTCGCACCTGTTTCTGATGCGGGGTGGAGCAGTCTGGTAGCTCGTCGGGCTCATAACCCGAAGGTCGTTGGTTCAAATCCAGCCCCCGCTACCACGTTTTGGAAGTGAGCTGATAGCTCGTTAGCATCACTTTCATGAACACGGGGCGAAGATCATCGAGTGTGATCTTGTGTTTCCCGATTGAGGTTTAGATTGAGCCCCTTTTCAGGGGCTTTTTCGTAGCTAAACATAAGGCGTTGGTGCCTCGTCAGAAATGGGTCCTCGAGCGACCCATTTTTCGTTTCAGGCACCTGTCAAGGTGGGGTGTCAGTGTCAGCCAAGCTGAAGCATCTGCAGGAACTGTTCGAGCCGGCCGTCGTGGGTCTGGGCCTCGAACTCTGGGGCGTCGAATTTCATTCGGCAGGTAACAAAAGTCTGTTGCGTATCTATATCGATGGTCCGGAAGGTGTGACCGTTGATGACTGCGCGCGAGTGAGTCACCAGGTGAGCGGTATTCTGGATGTCGAAGATCCGATCAGCGAACAGTACACGCTGGAGGTTTCCTCGCCCGGGATGGATCGCCCACTTTATACACTGAAGCAGTTTGAGGCTTTCAGGGGCCACAAGGTGCAGATCAAGTTGCGCGTCCCGTTCGAAGGGCGACGCAATTTCAAAGGCATATTGAACGGGGTCGAAGGCGACGAAGTGCTGTTGATTGTTGACGATGAAGAGTATCTGCTGCCGATCGATTATATCGATCGCGCCAACGTGATCCCCCAGATTTAACAACGGTTCGAGGTTTTGGGCGAGGCAATGGTATGAACAAAGAGATTCTACTGGTTGCAGAAGCTGTTTCTAACGAGAAGGACGTATCCAAAGGGGTGATCTTCGAGGCGATCGAAGTGGCTCTGGCGACCGCGACCAAGAAACGCTACGACGAAGAAGCGGATATCCGCGTGGTGATCGATCGTGCTACCGGCGACTACGAAACCTTTCGCCGCTGGCTGGTGGTCAGCAATGATGAGGTCCCGGCGCTGGGTACCGAGCTGACCCTGGAAGAGGCGCTGGAGATCGATCCGAACCTCAAGCCCGGCGATACCTGGGAAGAGAAGGTCGAGTCGGTCAAGTTCGGCCGTATTGCGGCGCAGACCGCCAAGCAGGTGATCGTGCAGAAGGTTCGCGAAGCCGAACGCGCCAAGGTGGTGGAGCTGTATCGTGACCGCCAGGGTGAGCTGATCGCCGGTACCGTCAAGAAGGTGACACGCGACAACATTATTGTGGACCTGGGCAACAACGCCGAGGCACTGCTGCCGCGCGAGTTCCTGATTCCGCGCGAGAGCTTCCGCATGGGCGACCGTGTCCGTGCGGTGCTGCAGGAGGTGCGGGCAGAGGGGCGTGGGCCGCAGCTGATTTTGAGCCGTACCTCGTCGGAGATGCTGATCGAGCTGTTCCGCATCGAGGTACCGGAGATCGCCGAAGAGGTGATCGAGATCCGTGCGGCGGCGCGGGATCCCGGTGCGCGCGCCAAGATCGCGGTGAAGACCAACGATGGCCGTATCGACCCGATCGGTGCCTGTGTCGGTATGCGTGGTTCACGCGTGCAGGCAGTATCCAACGAGCTGGGCGGCGAGCGTGTCGATATCGTGCTTTGGGACGACAACCCGGCGCAGCTGGTGATCAACGCCATGGCTCCGGCCGAGGTGGCCTCCATCGTAATCGATGAAGACACGCACTCCATGGATGTAGCGGTGGCGGAGGACGCGCTGGCGATGGCGATCGGCCGTAGTGGTCAGAACGTACGTCTGGCGTCGGAATTGACCGGCTGGGAGCTCAACGTAATGAGCGAAGCCGATGCTGCAGCCAAGCAGCAGTCCGAGATCGGTTCGATCCTGGAGCTGTTCATGAAGCATCTGGATGTGGATGAGGAGCTGGCCGAGATCCTGGTCGAAGAGGGTTTCACCTCGCTGGAAGAGGTAGCTTACGTCCCGGTCGACGAGATGCTGGAGATCGAAGGCTTTGACGAGGATATCGTCGAAGCGCTGCGTGCCCGTGCCAAGGACGCGCTGCTGAATCTGGCGATCGCCAGCGAAGAGCAGCTCGGCGATGCGGAGCCGGCAGAGGATCTGCTGGGAATGGACGGTATGGATAAGCACCTGGCCTACCAGTTGGCTGCTGCCGGTATCGTCACGATGGAAGATCTGGCGGAGCAGGGTGTTGAAGATCTGCTCGAGATCGAGGGTATGAATGAAGCGAGGGCGGCCGAGTTGATCATGACCGCACGCGCCCCCTGGTTTGCAGAGCAACAGTAACCCCCAACGGAGGAGGAGAGACCATTTATGGCAGAAGTCACGGTTAAACAACTTGCCGATGTGGTTGGTGTATCCGTTGAGCGTTTGCTGAAGCAGATGCAGGAAGCGGGCATTGATGACAAACACGACAGCTCGATGGTATCTGAGCACGAGCGTCAGTCGCTGTTGGCCTACCTGAAGCGTAGCCACGGTGAAGAAACCGACTCGGGTGAACCGAAGAAGATCACCCTGAAGCGCAAGACCACCTCGCAGTTGAAGGTGGCAGGTGCCTCGGGCAAGCGCAAGACGGTCAACATCGAGGTGCGCAAGAAGCGTACCTACGTCAAACGCACCGAGCTTGAAGAGCAGAAGGACGACGAAGTCGTAGCGGCCGAGACCGAGCAGGCAACTGAAGTAGCGACCGCGGTTGAGGCTCCGGTCGAGACTGCTGCACAGGCGGAGCCTGCAGCTGTAGAAACTGCGCTTGAAGCGGAACCTGCGGTGGCTGCGGCCGAAGCGAAAGTGGAAGCCGAAGCCAAGCCGGCAGTGGAACCTCAGGTACAAGCTGAAATCGTCAAGCCGGCACCGGTGGCTGCCGAAGTGGCGGCAGAGCCGAAGCGTGACGATGCGCCGCGGCGTAAGGATAAGGAGCGCAGCAAGGGCAAGCACTTCGCCAGCGACGACCAGCCGCGCAAAGGCAAGGGCCGAGGCTTTGATGACGATGAGCGCGGTTCTCGTCGTGGCGGTAAGGCGGGCAAGCGTGGCGCCCGGGGCCGTACCCAGCCCAACGTTCACGGCTTCGAGAAGCCGACCGCTCCTGTCGTGCATGAGGTCAGCATTCCGGAGAGCATCACCGTAGCGGATCTGGCGAAGAAGATGTCGATCAAAGCCGCGGAAGTGATCAAGGTGATGTTCAAAATGGGCGCCATGGCGACCATCAACCAGGTGATCGATCAGGATACCGCGATCCTCGTGGTAGAGGAGATGGGTCATGTGGCCAAGCCGATGCAGGAGAATGCGATCGAGGATGCGCTGATCGAGAGCGTCCAGGCTCAGCAGGGCGAGGAGCAGCCGCGTGCACCGGTGGTCACCGTCATGGGTCACGTCGACCACGGTAAGACCTCGCTGCTCGACCATATCCGTCGTACCCGCGTGGCGGCCGGCGAATCCGGTGGTATCACCCAGCATATCGGTGCCTACCATGTGGAAACCGATAACGGCATGATCACCTTCCTCGATACCCCGGGACACGCAGCGTTTACCGCCATGCGCGCGCGCGGTGCTCAGCTGACCGATATCGTGATCCTGGTCGTGGCGGCGGATGACGGTGTCATGCCGCAGACCGAAGAGGCGGTACAGCACGCCAAGGCCGCGGGTGTGCCGCTGGTGGTGGCGGTGAACAAGATCGATAAGCCGGAAGCGGATCCCGACCGGGTCAAGAGCGAGCTGTCCCAGCTCGACGTTATCTCCGAAGAGTGGGGTGGCGACGTACAGTTTGCCCACGTTTCGGCGAAAACCGGTGAAGGGATCGACGACCTGCTCGACAAGGTGCTGCTGCAGGCCGAGGTACTCGAGCTCAAGGCTGTGCCCGAAGCGCCGGCGCAGGGTGTGGTGGTCGAGTCCCGTCTCGACAAGGGGCGCGGTCCCGTATCCACCATCCTGGTACAGAACGGCACCCTGAAGAAGGGCGATATCGTGCTGGCCGGCCTGCATTATGGCCGCGTCCGTGCGATGCTGGATGAGTCCGGTGCGCAGATCGAAACGGCCGGCCCCGCCATCCCGGTGGAGATCCAGGGCCTGGACGGTACGCCGGATGCCGGTGACGAGTTCACCGTAGTGTCCAGCGAGAAGAAAGCGCGTGAAGTGGCGCTGTTCCGTCAGGGTAAATACCGCGAGATCAAACTGGCGCGTCAGCAGAAGGCCAAGCTGGAGAACCTGTTCTCCAACATGCAGGCTGGCGAGGTCAAGTCGCTGAACATCGTGTTGAAGGCTGACGTACGTGGCTCTCTGGAGGCGCTGACTCAGGCGCTGCAGGATCTCTCCACCGACGAGGTCAAGGTCACCATCGTCTCCAGCGGTGTCGGCGGTATCGGTGAGACCGATGCCAACCTGGCGCTGGCGTCTTCGGCGATCCTGATCGGCTTCAACGTGCGTGCCGATGCGCAGGCCCGTGCCATCGTCGAGCGGGAAGAGCTTGAGCTGCGCTACTACAGCGTCATCTACGACATCATCGACGACGTCAAGCAGGCGATGGTGGGGCTGCTGTCACCGGAATACCGCGAGGATATCGTCGGTATCGCCGAGGTTCGCGACGTATTCCGTTCGCCGAAGCTGGGTGCGATTGCCGGCTGTATGGTCATCGAGGGCACCGTGTACCGCAACAAGCGTATTCGTGTCCTGCGCGACAACGTGGTGATCTACGAGGGTGAGCTGGAGTCTCTGCGTCGCTTCAAGGATGCGGTGGCCGAAGTACGCCAGGGTATGGAGTGCGGTATCGGCGTCAAGAACTACAATGACGTCAAGGTCGGCGACCAGATCGAGGTCTACGACACCGTCGAAGTTCAGCGTACCCTGTAATTAGCCTGACCTGCAGGTAGGAAAGAGAGCCGTATGGCACGAGAGTTCAAACGTACCGACCGGGTGGCGGACCAGATCCAGCGCGATCTGGCCGTCCTGATCCAGCGCGAGATCAAGGATCCGCGTCTGGGGATGGTCACCATCAGCCATGCCAAGGTCAGCAAGGACCTTGGCTATGCCGATGTCTATGTCACGGTGATGCCGTTTGGCGACCAGGAGGAGGCTGAAGCGATCAAGGCATCGCTGAAAGTGCTCAACTCGGCCGCCGGCTTCCTGCGCTCGGAACTGGCCCGCGGCATCAAGCTGCGGATCATGCCGCAGTTGCGCTTCCATTTCGATGAGAGCGTGGAGCGTGGACGCCGCCTGCATAGCCTGATCGAAAGCGCTTACCAGCAGGAGAAAACGCGCCCGCAGAACGACTCGGATAGCGAGGAATAGGCATGGCGCGTAAACCAAAAGGACGCCGCATCGACGGCGTCTTTTTGCTGGATAAGCCCGGCGGACTCTCCTCCAATGGCGCGCTGCAGAGGGTAAAACGGCTCTATGGTGCGGCCAAGGCGGGGCATACCGGTGCTCTCGATCCGCTGGCCACCGGCATGCTACCGATCTGCCTGGGTGAGGCGACGAAGTATTCGCAGTTTCTGCTTGATTCGGACAAGCGCTACCGCACCACCGCCAAGTTGGGGGTGCGCACCGACAGCAGCGATGCCGACGGTGAGGTGGTCGAAACCAAACCGGTGCCGACCGACCTGACCCGTGAACGGATCGAAGTGCTGCTCGAGCAGCACTTCAGCGGCCAGATCGAGCAGGTGCCGTCAATCTATTCGGCGCTCAAGCTCAACGGCCAGCCGCTGTACAAACTGGCGCGCAAGGGGATCGAGGTCGAGGTCAAGCCGCGGCAGGTGAATATCCACGAGATCAAACTGCTCGATCTGCGCGCGGATGAGCTGGATCTTGAGGTTTACTGCTCCAAGGGCACCTACATCCGCAGCATCGTCGAGGATCTCGGCCTGCTGCTCGGCTGCGGCGCCCATGTCAGCATGCTGCGTCGGATCGAGACCGGTCCCTACCGGGAAGCGATGATGATGACGCTGGAGCAGTTGCAGGCACTGGCAGAACCTCGCGAGGGGGATGATCTGGAGTGCATACAAGCGCGTCTGGATCAGGTATTATTGCCGCCTTGGACCGCAGTGGTCAGCCTGCCGGCACTGGAGTTGAGTGAGGAGCAGGCCAAGGCGCTGCAATGTGGTCAGGGTTGCTCGGCGATATTCGAGCAGCGTGGCCAGGTCAGACTGTTTATTGCCGGCAGCGAAACCTTTATCGGGGTCGGCGAAGTGTCGGAGGACGGGTTGCTGAAGCCGAAACGGCTGATGAGCACGGCACCGGCCGAGTGAATTGTTCCGGAACGCCGGGGCATCGACGCTGGACTGAAAATATGCTCGGTCCAGCGCGTCTTGAAACCAGCAGCGGATTGAGTCCGTTGCGTGCATATTATGAGGAGCTGAATAATGTCTCTGAGCGTTGAACAGAAAGCGCAGATCGTTGCTGATTTTGGTCGTGGTGAAGGCGATACCGGTTCTCCGGAAGTGCAGGTTGCACTGCTGACCGCCAACATCCAGGGTCTGCAGGGCCACTTCCAGGCTCACAAGCAGGACCACCACTCTCGTCGCGGTCTGATCCGGATGGTAAACCAGCGTCGCAAGCTGCTGGACTACCTGAAGAAGAAAGATGCTGACCGTTACCTCGAGCTGATCGGGCGTCTGGGTCTGCGTCGCTAAAACCGCGTTACCGGGGGGCCATACACTGTATGGCCCCTGTCTTATGCGGCGTTTCCGATATCTGGACGACAGGTATCACAACAATCCGGTATCCCGGGGTGTTATCGATCATCGAGCCCGTACTCAATTGCCTATCCGCGGGTAGTCAACTGAGTACAGGCTATACAGAAGGCATGGTTGAGCACTCGCGAGTTACCGTTCACACAACTCCAAGGAGTAAACCGTGCAAGCGATTACTAAAACATTCCAGTACGGCAACCACACAGTCACCCTCGAAACCGGCAAGGTCGCCCGTCAGGCCACCGGTGCCGTCATGGTTACCATGGGCGGTGTACAGGTGCTGTGTACCGTTGTCGGCGCCAAGGAAACCAAAGAGGGACAGGATTTCTTCCCGCTCTCCGTACACTATCAGGAGAAGTACTACGCCGTAGGCCGTATCCCGGGTGGCTTCTTCAAGCGTGAAGCACGTCCGTCCGAGAAGGAAACCCTGACCTCACGTCTGATCGACCGTCCGATCCGTCCGCTGTTCCCGAAAGGCTTCATGAACGAAGTGCAGGTGATCTGTACCGTCATGTCCGCCGACAAGGTCAACGATCCGGATATCGCAGCGATGATCGGTACCTCGGCGGCGCTGGCAATCTCCGGTCTGCCGTTCATGGGCCCGATCGGCGGTGCCCGTGTCGGTTTCACCGAAGCGGAAGGCTACATCCTGAACCCGACCTACGAGCAGCTGGCCACTTCTGAGCTGGACATGGTCGTGGCCGGTACCGGCGATGCGGTACTGATGGTTGAGTCCGAAGCCAAGGAGCTGACCGAAGACGAGATGCTCGGCGCCGTGCTGTTTGCGCATCAGGAGATGCAGGTGGTGGTCAACGCCATCAACGAACTGGTCGCCGAAGCGGGCAAGCCGAAGTGGGATTGGCAGCCGGCAGCGAAAAATGAGGCGCTGATTGCCCAGGTCCGTGAACTGGTCGGTGCCGGCATCGCCTCTGCTTACCAGATCGCCGATAAGATGCAGCGTCAGAACGCCCTGTCCGAACTGCGCAGCCAGGCGGTTGAAAGCCTGTCCGGCAGCGAAGAGGGACAGCCGAGCGGCAAAGAGGTGGCCGGTATCTTCAGTTCGCTGGAGAAAGAGATCGTGCGTAACCGCATCATCGACGGCGAGCCGCGTATCGACGGTCGTGACACCAAGACCGTGCGTCCGATCAGTGTCGAGATCGACCTGCTCAAAGGCGTACACGGTTCCGCCCTGTTCACCCGTGGCGAGACCCAGTCCATCGCGACCTGTACCCTGGGTACCAGCCGCGATCAGCAGATCATCGATGCGCTGGAAGGCGAGCGTAAAGATCCGTTCATGCTGCACTACAACTTCCCTCCCTACTCCGTCGGTGAAGCGGGTCGTATGGGCGGTGCCGGTCGTCGCGAGATCGGTCACGGTCGTCTGGCCCGTCGCGGTGTTGCCGCGGTGCTGCCGACCCAGGAAGAGTTCCCGTACACCATCCGTATCGTGTCCGAAATCACCGAGTCCAACGGCTCCAGCTCCATGGCCTCCGTCTGTGGCGCCTCGCTGTCGATGATGGACGCCGGTGTGCCGCTGAAGGCACCGGTGGCCGGTATCGCTATGGGTCTGGTGAAAGAGAACGACCGCTTTGCGGTGCTGACCGATATCCTCGGTGATGAAGATCACCTGGGCGATATGGACTTCAAGGTTGCCGGTACCGAAGCGGGCGTGACCGCCCTGCAGATGGATATCAAGATCACCGGTATCACCGAAGAGATCATGGAGATCGCACTGGAGCAGGCGTGCGAAGCGCGCAAGCACATCCTGCAAGAGATGGCCAAGGTGATCGGTTACTCCCGTCCGGAGCTGCCGGATAATGCACCGGCGATGCAGCTGATCAAGATCAACCCGGAGAAGATCCGTGACCTGATCGGCAAGGGCGGCGCCACCATCCGTGCGCTGACCGAAGAGACCGGCGCCATGATCGATATCGAAGATGACGGCACCGTACGCATCTACGCCGACGACAAGGCCAAGGGCAAGGCAGCGCTGGATCGCGTCATGGCGATCACCGCCGAAGCTGAAGTGGGCAAGATCTACGAAGGTAAGGTGGTACGCATCGAAGACTTCGGTGCCTTCGTCAACATCCTGCCCGGCAAGGATGGTCTGGTGCATATCTCCCAGATCGCCAAGGAGCGTGTCAACAAGGTCACCGATTTCGTCAACATGGATGACGTGGTCAAGGTCAAGGTGCTGGATGTGGATGTACGCGGCCGCATCAAGCTGTCGATGAAGGACCTGGAAGAGGACGAGTCAGTCTCCAACTAAGACTGGCCGGCCATGAAAAAGCCCTCGCAAGAGGGCTTTTTTGTGTCTGTCGCTTTCGCCGGATAGCTTTTACTGCTACCCGCCGAATCAGCTAGTCGGCAGCTTAGGTGCGCTGTTCCTGGCGAATCACGCAGTAGATGCGAAAGCCGTAGATGGTGACCAGAACGCTGAGGAAGTCGAACAGGATCGAGCTCAGTGCAACCAGCAGTGTCTGATCGCCGAAGGCGCGGGTCAGGCTGATGTTGGCCAGGAACAGGCCGCCCATCAGCAGCGCCAGGCCCTGGAACAGAACCCAGAAGTACTCTGGCGTAATCTCCCAGCTGTTGCGCATGGCGTCGATAGGGCTGCGACGCTCAAGTACACAGGCATAGTCAGCTACGGCGAAGCGCACGCCGAAGTACACCCCGGGGACGATCAGCAGCATCAGTCCCAGTGACACCGCCAGTGCGTTGAGCACATAGGTCAGCAGCAGCCGGCCCCAGCAGCCCAGGCTGCTCAGCACCGCAGTCAGTGGGTGAACGGGCCTGTCGTCGATCACCGACTGCAGGTAGATGATGGTACCACCCAGATAAAGCGGCAGCAGCAGCAGGCGGAGCAGTGATGCCAGGCCGGTGTTCATCTGCAGCTCCGGGTCGCTGGTATCGCTGAGATCCCCAAGCAGCAGGTAGTTGGCGAAGGCGAGCAGGATCAGGAACGGCAGCTGTATCGCCGCCAGCGCCAGTAGATGCTGACGAAAGAAGAACAGCGTCTGACGCAGATAATCGAAGGCCATAACTCTCCCGGTGAGTGAACGCTAAAGTGCTTGGCTTAAGTGTATGAGTTTAAAGTGACCATTATCGGCATGGCAGCGGATCTGCGCAAACCGGCCCTGAGCCTTTCGCTCCAGCGGAATATGCAGATTGACCACGAAACAGGCGCTGCCCCCCGGCGCGAGCAGGCGGCGGGTCTGCTCCAGAAAGCGGTCGGTCAGATCCCCCTCGACACCGAAACCGGCGTGGAACGGCGGGTTGCACATAATGGTATCGAAGCCGGGCTGAAGCTCCCTGCCCGCGTCGCTGGCGATCACCTCGCCGTGCAGGTCTCTGTGCGCCAGGTTCTCCCTGCAGGCGTAGAGTGCAGCGGCGTTATTGTCGGTGCAGGTCAGCAGGGTATCGGAATCACAGGCATTCAGCGCCAGGTAGCCGAAGCCGCAGCCCAGGTCGAGTACGCGTCCGCGCAACGGCAGGGGCTGGCCCAGCATCGCCGGTAACTGCTCAAGCAGAAACGCGCTGCCGCGGTCGACCTTGTTCCAGCCATAGAGTCCGGGCTTGCTCAGGTAGGGCTCGCCGGCATCCAGTGCCAGCGGGCGCAACTGGCGGTATTGCTGGTCTTCGAGCGGTTCATCGGTTGCGCTGCCGCGTGTGAGCACAGCACGCCAGGCCGAGCCCTGCTTACGCTCCTCGCGAGTGCCGCCGAGACGTTGCTGCGCCTTGCGACTGTAAGTTTTGATCCCTTCACTCTTGTCGCCGATCAGGATCAGCTCGCCCTCGGTTTGCAGCAGTCGTGCGGCCTGGTTGATCAGGTAGTGCACCACCGGCTTCTCCTTGGAGACACGGTAGATGATTCGCTGCAGCGAGTTGTCCGGGTACCTGCTGAGGTCGAAGTCGCTGAACTCCGTCGTCCAGCCCCGGGCGCTGAGTGCCTGGATCAGGTCGAAACGGTTGCCGATCACCTCAAACCCGGGCTGTGCCGGGCACAGGTCGGCGGGAATATTCTCGTCGACCAGCCAGAGTGTACGTTCGCTCCTGTGGCGAAGGTCCTGAAGCAGTAGATTGAGTACGGGATCGGTCATGGTCAGATGCTGTTGATCTCGTCGTCGGTCAGAGCTCGGTATTCGCCGGGGAACAGGTTGTCGTCGAGGACGATGGCGCCGATGCTTTCGCGGTGCAGGCTGGTGACCCGGTTACCGAGGGCGGCGAACATCCGCTTGACCTGGTGGTAGCGCCCCTCATGCAGCACCACGCGTGCCTCGGTATCGCTCAGCAGCGTCAGCTCCGCGGGCTTGGTCGGAAAGGGTTCGCTGTTGAGCTTGATCCCGCTGGCAAATTTGTCCACCGCATCTGCCGGTATCGGATCTGCGGTGGTCACCCGATAGACCTTGCCGGTCTTGTGCCGCGGTGAGGTGACCTTATGTGCCCATTTGCCGTCGTCGGTGATCAATACCAGACCGGTGGTGTCAATATCCAGGCGGCCGGCGATATGCATCTCCTCGGCCCGCGGCAGCTCCACCGGCGACAGCACCGTCGGATAAGTCGGGTCGTCGTTGGCGCAGACTACCCCCTCGGGTTTGTACAGCATCAGGTAGCGCGGCTCGGGCTTATCCATCGCCAGGCCGTCGAGCTCGACGCTGTCACTATCCTGTATATGGCGGGCCGGGTTGCGTTCGGGGTCGCCGTTGACGCGCACCTCATCGGCGTGCAGCAGGCGTTTGACCTCCTTGCGGGAGAAGCCGGTCGCTTTGGCGAGATATTTATCCAGTCGCATTGGGGTAATCGTTCGTTGAAAAGCGGCTAGTATAGCGAAGTGAGTGCTGATTTCTTAGATCTTGACCATATTGATAGGGTAAAATAACGCCCCTTTCATCCCTGACGAGGCCGCCGTGAAGCTGTTTGTTGAAAACCTGACCCATGTCGATTTCTCCTATATCGATCCGCAACGCGGATTGCTGGGCGAGTCCTGGGCGGTCAATCTGGTGCTGGACGGCGCGCTGGATCAGCAGGGGATGATCTGTGACTTCGGCACGGTCAAAAAGCGGGTCAAGCAGTGGCTGGACAACACTGTTGACCACTGTCTGGTGGTCGCCACCGGGCTGGAAGGCCTCGACTGTGAGCGCAGTGGCGGCATCACCCGATTGCGTTGGCGCTACCCCGAGGGCGACGAACTCAGCTGCAGTGCGCCGGATCAGGCGATCGCACTGGTCGAGCTGGAGCGCATCGATGAGCAGGGGTTGGCCGGTTGGTGTCGGGAGCAGCTGCTGGCGCTCTTTCCCGAGCAGGTCAGCGGGGTGCAGCTGGAATTTGTCGCCGAGCGGATCGATGGCGCTTTCTACCACTACAGCCATGGCCTGCAGCAGCATGCCGGCAACTGTCAGCGTATCGCCCATGGCCATCGCTCCCCGATTCAGCTGCTGCGCAACGGTCGGCGCGACACTGAACTTGAGGCGCAGTGGGCGGACAAGCTGAAAGATATCTATATCGGCAGCCGCGATCATCTGCAGCAGCTGGGTGAAACTCACCTGTATATCTACGATGCACCCCAGGGCCATTTCGAGCTGAGCCTGCCCGCTCGCTGCTGCTACGATATCGACACCGAGTCGACGGTGGAGCGCATCGCCGAGCACCTGGCGCAACAGATCAAGCAGGCTTATCCACAGGATGCCATCGAGGTGCGCGCGTTCGAGGGCATAGGCAAGGGCGCCATCGCCACCGCTTGAGCTTCAATCGGGCTGGCCGATTCCGGATTGGCCGATGCCTGATTGAGTGTAGTCGCATACCCCCTGTGGAAAGATCTGCTTCAGCCGGGCCCGGTATGGGGTCATATCGACAGGCGCATAGTCGCCGCGAGCCAGAGCACCGTCCACGTCGATCAAACGGCACTTGAACAGGTCGCCACGCAGATCTTCGCCGGCCTGGCTGCGTGAGGTGCCGTAGATCGGATAGAACTGCATACAGGCGCCTGTACGCTGCGCGTTCCACTCGCCATCCCAAACATCAGGCCCCGACGCGATCAGGCTGCCGTCGCCGCGATAGCAGCGGTCCTGTGCCTCGGCGGGGCGTTCGTCACGCTGCAGCCATCGGGTCAACAGCTCGAGCGCCCCATCGATCGGTGCGTGGGGTTTTTCGGTCACCCAGATCAGCTGTTTCTCCTCCCTCCCGGCACGCTGCAGGCGCAGGCGGCTGCTGAACGCGGCGCTCAGATGGTGCATATCCAGCTCCGGCTCCAGGTAGTGGCGCAGGTCGATAATCGGAATATCGAGGTTGCCGGTGAACACCAGACCTGAGCGGAAGGCGGCCGCGATCGCCTCGGGTGAAGCGGTGCTGCGTTGTGCCGGCGTGCGACCGCGATCCGGCGACAGCTGCATGTTGTGGTGACTCCAGGGACTGAATTCGAACAGGCTGCTGCCATTGATGCGCCAGTAGCGTTCGGCACGCATCTCCTCCGGCGCTTTCCAGCCGCCGATGTTGGCGTTCAGGTGCAGAAAGGTCTTCGGGCTTATCTCAGCGGCACGCAGTGCTCGTAAACCGTACTGCACACCCACATTGTCCCAGGTCTGCAATGCGTAGCCATCGGCGCCGCTGCCGAAGATGTGGCGCAGGTCCTCCCAGTAGGTCCAGTCGATACGCTGCTGCAGGCGTTTCGAAAATCGCGGGTAGAAGTGGATAAAGCGCGGATTGTTGACCAGGGCGGTGAGGCCACGCCAGCCATGCACGCACTCGCTGGTGCCCAGGGGGAAGCGGGGCAGGCTGCCGTGCACCAGCATCGCCAGTTCATAGACCCAAGTGCGCTCGTCCTCAATGCCCGCCAGCGCGTTGAGGCCCTCTATCTGGCGCCGTTCGGGCCAGTTCCAGTAGCCACGCGCCAGTTGATCGAAATAGTACTCCAGCAACTCGCAATCGAAGACGTAGATCGTCTGCGTTAACATGTCGGGATAGGCGTACAGGGCAACCCCGGCATCAAGCAGCTGACTGCCGTTCTGGCCGATCAGGTACTGCTGAATGGCGCCGCCGGATCCGCCGATGCCGAGGGTATAGCGGGGCTTGCCGTAGCGGGCGATGAACTGATGCTTGACCCTCAGCGCGGTCTCTTCCGACAGCCAGATATTGTAGTGGTTGGAGGTGTGGTTGCCGGTTGAGCTGGCGATCGCGTAGCCGCGGCGCAACTGCTCGATACGCCGCTCGGCCATGTCGGCTACCCCCATCCGTCCCTGGCGAAAGCCGATACCGACACCACCTTTGAACTGGTAGATCAGATCGCCGTTCCAGTAGCGCATATCCGGCGATTGAGGGGTATCGTCGGGACCTTTTAAGGTGGTGAGGGTGTAGATGAAACGATTGATCGTGCCGCTCTCCACACGCACGATAAATTCGATGCTGGCTCCATTCAGAGTTAGTCGGGCGATATCGTCCCGTGCCTGATCGAGAGGATAGAAGCGATCGGTGCCGACGCGGTTATACAGGTAGTCGATGCGGGTCGGATAGAGGCAGTCCTTGCTGTAGCCGATGGGGCGTTGGTCCTGGCCCGCTTCCTGTTTATAGACCGGTACGCCGTAACCCTTGTGGTTGTCGACCAGCGGCTGGCCGAATCCGGCGCGCTCGCCGTCGCAGGCGAAAGGGTAGCTCAGGGGGCCGCTGTAGAGCGGTTGAAAGGGGCCTACCTGGCCTGGTTGAATCGGGTAGGGGTAGGGATCGGCGGGCCTGATCCAGTTGGACGGGTGGGGGCCCTGGTAAGAGGTCAGTTGCCCGGTGGGTCGCGGCGGTGCATCGAGTACTTTGGGCAGGTCTCCGTAACGTTGCTGGATTGCGCCTTCGCTTGGCAGCAGCAACCAGGTCGAGCCGGCGATCAGCAGTAGCAGGCCCAGCAGCAATGTGGGACGAAACAGTTTCATCACCTCTCCTCGGGCTCGTCAGCGGGCCCGGATGCAGCTCTGATAATTTAAGCTTAGCTGAGGGCGAGGAGGTGCAACGAAAACGGGCAACGGGCGGCACCAGGGCCGCCCGTTTAGGGGAGAGTTTGCTAAGGCGTTAGTCGCGCTCGATCGCCAGTGCGGTACCCATGCCGCCGCCTATACATAGGGTGGCCAGGCCTTTCTTGGCATCGCGCTTGATCATCTCGTGCACCAGGGAGACCAGGATGCGGCAACCGGAAGCGCCGATCGGATGTCCCAGGGCGATGGCACCGCCGTTGACGTTGACGATCTCGGTGTTCCAGCCCAGGTCCTTGTTCACGGACATCGCCTGGGCGGCGAACGCCTCGTTGGCCTCGATCAGTTCCAGGTCGTTGATGGACCAGCCGGCCTTTTCCAGCGCCTTGGTGGTGGCGCAGATCGGACCGGTGCCCATGATGGCAGGATCGACACCGGCGGATGCATAGGCCTTGATCCGTGCCAGCACCGGCAGCCCCAGTTCTGCGGCTTTTTCTGCCGAGCAGAGGATCACCGCGGCGGCGCCGTCGTTGATGGTAGAGCTGTTGCCCGCGGTGACGGTACCGTCCTTTTTGAATGCCGGACGCAGTTTCGCCAGCGCCTCGGCGGTGCAGCCGAAGCGCGGCTGTTCGTCGGTATCGAAGACGATCGGATCGCCCTTGCGCTGCGGGATGCTGACCGGAATGATCTCGTCCTTGAAGCGGCCGGAGGTTACGGCCGCTTCCGCTTTGTTCTGCGAAGCGGTGGCGAAGGCGTCCTGCTCTTCGCGGGTGAAGCCGTATTTCTCGACGATGTTCTCGGTGGTGATACCCATGTGGTAGTCGTTGAAGGCGTCCCAGAGGCCATCGTTGACCATGGTGTCGACCATCTTCCAGTCACCCATGCGCGCGCCGTTGCGGGAGTTGGGCAGTACGTGGGGCGACTGGGACATGCTCTCCTGGCCGCCGGCGATGATGATCTCGGCATCGCCGCAGCGGATCGCCTGAGTGGCCAGCTGCAGCGCCTTGAGGCCGGAACCGCAGACCTTGTTGATGGTCATCGCCGGTGTTTCCTGGCTCAGGCCGCCATTCAGGCAGGCCTGGCGAGCGGGGTTCTGGCCGCAACCGGCGGTGAGTACCTGACCGAGAATCACTTCATCGACAGCGGAGGGAGCAATACCGGATTTTTCCAGCAGGGCCTTGATGACCGTGGCGCCCAGATCGGATGCCTTGAGTGAAGCCAGTGATCCGTTGAAGGTGCCTACGGCCGTGCGACCGGCAGCAACGATAACGACGTCGCGCATATGTGTGCCTCTCTTAACTCAACATTATCTTGTTGTGAATCCAGCGGTCCATGCTAAAGCGATCTGATGACCGGGAGATTGCATGAGTAGCGGATAGCGAGCCAGGAACAGCCCAGCCTCGATAAATGGGTGGGTGTCAGACCTTTCTGAGTCTGCTGTAAGGCTTGACAGCCTGTCAAGCGCACAAGGATGAGACTATGGAGGGATATTTGTGAGATATATTCAGGCGCACAAAAACGGTGCGCCCGAGCTGTCATAGATCGACTTCAATATTGTCGATCAAACGGGCGGCGCCAAGATAGGCGGCGGCGATAATCACCAGCTCCCGGTCGCTCGCATTGGCGGCGAGCATATCGGAGCGGCGCAGGATATGGATGTAATCGCGCAGGAAGCCGTTGCGCTCCAGATGCTGTTGGGCATGCTCGATCAGTCGGGCATGGTCGCTGTCGCCCGCCTGCAGCGCGGCGCGCAGGTCGCAGAGCGTGGCATAGAGCGCCGGTGCGATGGCCAGCTCAGCCTCGGTCAGATAGCCGTTACGCGAGCTCAGCGCCAGGCCGTTGGCGGCACGCTCGGTGCTGACGCCGATCAGCTCCACCGGCATCGACAGATCGTCGACCATGCGACGGATGACATGCAACTGCTGATAATCCTTGCAGCCAAATATGGCGACATCGGGTTGAATCAGATTGAACAGCTTGTTGACGATGGTGGTCACACCGCGAAAGTGGCCTGGTCGGCTGGCGCCGCAGTATAGATCGGAAATGCCCGGCACCTCGACGAAGGTCTGGCCGTTGCGGCCCTGTGGATAAACCTCGGCTTCGCTGGGTGCAAACAGAAGGTTGCAACCGAACGCCTCCAGCTGTGCCTGATCCTCTGCCAGCGTACGTGGGTAGCGCTCGAGATCCTCGTTGGGGCCGAACTGCAGCGGGTTGACGAAGATCGAGGCGACCACGAAATCGGCATTGGCGACTGCGGTTTCAACCAGGCGCAGGTGGCCCTGATGCAGGTTGCCCATGGTGGGAACCAGAGCGATACGCTTGCCATTGGTGCGTTCGCTGTTCAGCCGTGAGCGCAGTTCGGCAATGGTGGTTAGGGTCTGCAGCTTGTTATTCGAATCCATGCTCTTTACTCGGGAAACTGGAGTTTCGGACCTGCTCGGCATAGAGGCGGATGGCCGCTTCGATGCTCTCGCTTTCCGCCATGAAGTCCTTGACGAATCGGGGGCGCCGTCCCGGCGTAATCCCCAGCATATCCTGAAGTACCAGCACCTGGGCATCGGTATGCGGGCCGGCGCCGATGCCGATGACCGGGATGCCCGCGTTCAGGGTGATCTCCTGCGCCAGCACCGAAGGGACACATTCGAGCAGCAGCATGCTGGCGCCGGCTTCCTCGAGCATGCGCGCATCCTCGATCATCGCCAGTGCCGACTCGCGGCTGCGGCCCTGCACGCGGTAGCCGCCCAGTTTATTCACTGCCTGAGGCGTCAAGCCCAGGTGAGCGCAGACCGGCACGCCGCGCTCGCACAGCCGGCTGATGCTGTCGCACAGCCAGCGGCCACCCTCGATCTTGATGATATGGGCGCCCGCCTGCATCAGTACGGCGGATGAGCTCATCGCCTGCTCGGCGGTGGCGTAGCTCATGAACGGCAGATCGGCCATGATCATGGCGCCTTGATTGCCGCGGGCGACACAGGCGGTGTGGTAGGCCATGTCCTTGAGGCTTACCGGCAGCGTACTGTCGTGGCCCTGGAGCACCATGCCGAGGGAGTCGCCGACCAGGATCATTTCGACACCGGCGCTACTGATCAGGTGTGCAAAGGTGGCATCGTAGGCGGTCAGCGCCGCGAACTTGTCGCCGGCGGCCTTGCGTTCGCTCAGGGTGTGCAGGGTGACGTTGCTCATACAGGCTTCTCGATTGGCGTCAGACAGGGCGGATTATAGCGGTAAGCGCTCAAGCGTGCCCATGGGGCAAAGGGCTAATAGCCCTTCCAGCGTGGTGCCATCAGGCAGTCTCAGCTCCGGGGCGATTTCGGCCAGAGGCCAGAGTACGAAGCTTCGTTCGCTCATGTAAGGATGGGGTACTTTCAGCCGTTCGGTTGCGATCGACGCGTTGCCGTACAGCAACAGATCGAGATCGAGCGTACGTGGCCCCCAGTGGCGCTCGCGAACACGCCGGTGCTGCTGTTCGATCATCTGCAGCCGATCGAGCAGCGTTTCCGCGTCCAGGCTGGTATGGAGTTCGGCCACGGCGTTGATGAAATCGGGTTGATCCTGGGGGCCGACGGGATCGGAGCGGTACAGGGATGAGCGCAGGCCGAGGCGGCAGTCGTCGAGCGCGGCGAGTTCGTCGAGCGCGCGCAACACCTGCTGTCGCGGATCGTCCAGATTGCTGCCCAGACCGATAAAGCAGCGCAGGGTATCAGTCATTGTTGGAGCTCTGACCGCTGCTCTTGCGACGGCGGCGACGTTTTTTCGGCGCGGATGAGCCCTCGCCACTGCGTCCGGCGCCGCGCTGCATCTCATGGCGTTGCTGTTCGTCGGCGTTCTGGAAATCGGTCCACCACTGACTCAGTCCATCCAGCGCTTCACCGCTGTTCTCGCGCAGTAACAGCAGGTCGTAAGCGGCGCGGAAGCGCGGGTGGGTCAGCAGCTGGTCGGCGCGATTGCGACGCGGCAGACGCTGCTGAAGCTCCCAGATCTCGCGCACAGGTGCGGAGAAGCGGCGCGGGATCGCGGTGGAGCGTACCTGCTCGGCCAGTACCTCGTTGGCCGCCTGGTGCAGACACTGCAGCGGGGGCTGGTCACGTTCGTCCAGCAGCTCCTGCAAGCGACGTTGCATCGGGTACCAAAGCAGGGCGGCAAACAGGAATGCGGGGGTGACGCTCTTGCCCTGAGCCAGGCGCCGATCGGTGTTGGCCAGTGCCTGGTACACCAGGGTCTCCACCGGATACTCCTCCGAGTCGAGCATGGCATCGGTCTGGGGGAACAGGGTGCGGAACAGGTCGAAACGCTTGAGCTGACGCAGGGAGGCTTCGCCGTGACCGCTTTGCAGCAGTTTAAGGGCTTCGTCGAACAGGCGCGCCGGGGCGATGCGAGTCAGCATTGGACCCAGTTTATGGATCGGCTGTGCCGTACCCGGCTCGATCTCGAAGCCGAGCTTGGCGGCAAAGCGGGCCGCACGCAGCATGCGTACCGGATCTTCCCGGTAGCGCGCTTCCGGATCGCCGATCATGCGGATCTGGCGCTTTTTCAGATCGGTGTAGCCGTTGGCAAAATCGTGGATGCTGTGGTCGCGGACGCAGTAGTAGAGCGCGTTGATGGTAAAGTCGCGGCGCAGGGCATCCTCTTCGATGGTGCCGTACACATTGTCGCGCAGAATCATGCCGGACTCGGCCTGGCGGCCATGTTCGCCGTCGTTGTCATCGCTGTCGTGTCCTGCACGGAAGGTGGCGACCTCGATCAGCTCCCGGCCAAAACGTACGTGCAGCAACTTGAAACGGCGCCCGATCAGACGTGAACGGCGGAACAGCTCTTCGGCCTCTTCCGGATGGGCGGAGGTGGCGACATCGAAGTCCTTTGGCTGGATGCCCTGCAGCAGGTCGCGCACGCAGCCGCCGACCAGGAAGGCATCATAGCCCTCATCCTGCAACCGGTAGACCACCTTCATCGCGTTGTCGTCCAGCTTCTGGCGCGGAATGCGGTGTTCCTCTTCCGGGATGACGCGTTTCTCGCCCAGCGGCAGATCTTCGGCGCCAAGCGGCGCAGGGGCCAGGCTGGATTCCGACTTCGGTGTTCGTCCAATCGTACGCTGGACATACAGGAAGCCCAGCAAGGGGATGGCGATAACCAGTAATAGAATAGAAAACGATGTGAGCATCAGTGCAGAGTCGCTGTCTCGAGAATAGGACAATTAAGGTGGCGCATCATAGCATCTACGCGGGGGTATCTGTAGCCCGGCGCGGTAGCTGCGACTGTGCAGTTGGCGCATGTGACAAGTATCTAAGATGAAAGCGAGAGCAGAAGAGGGGGTGAAAAGGGATCGTTGCGAGGCAGAGTAGTGGGGGTGCTGATCACAAAGTTTGGGCATCTCAAGCTGCGCGATCGGGTTATTATTTTTATTACCGACATGGCTGCATGGTCGCCGACTCTGTGACCAGCCAAGCCTCATTTTTATTGTTATTCGAGGCGGGACACCTTTCCGTTGCGACTGTTGTTATTTTTATTGCCGTCGCAGCTTCTTAGGCCGTCGTTGTTGTTGTTCTGGTCGTATATAGAGCATCAGTTGTGCCAACTTTTTTAATCTCTTTTAAAAACAACAAATTAAGAAAAACTAAAGCTGTTGATGCTATTTTTTCATCTATTCTGTTACCGGTGCATGTTACCTCGTAACACGCTTATTGCGCTGCAGCATGGGTAGATGGGTAACACTTTCGAACTGTTACCCCTCGACCTAAGTGTTACTTCCGAGGGCGTCGCGGGATACCCAGCTTTTGTCGCCGCTCCCACAGACACTTGCGGCTTACACCCAGGGTGCGTGCCAGCTCGGTTTCACTCATCTGTTCCTGGTTCTCGAGCACGAAGCGCTGGAAGTAATCATCCAGTGACAGATCGGTTCTCGCGTTGCGGTTATCCGAACGGTAGGTTGTGCTCTCTTTCAGGTTTTCCTCGTAACTGGACTCCAGGGAGCTGAGCGAGATATGGTCCGTATCCAGCCCCAGCAGTTCGGGCGAGATCTGCTCGCCATCCGCCAGGATCACCGCCCGCTCGATCGCATTTTCCAGTTCGCGCACGTTACCGGGCCAGGCGTAACTCAGCATCACTTCGCGCGCCTTGGGACTGAAGCTGAGGAGGCCAGCATCCAGCTTGCGGCAGCTGTGCTCGAGGAAGCGCTGGGCCAGCTCGATAATATCCTCGCCGCGTTCGCGCAGCGGTGGCATGCGCAATTCCATGACGTAGAGACGGTAGTAGAGGTCCTCGCGGAAATCGCCGCTCTTGGCCAGATTCTTCAGGTCACGATGGGTCGCTGCGATCAGCCGCACATTGACGCGGCGGGGCTGGACGGCGCCGACGCGGCGAATCTCGCCCTCCTGCAGAAAGCGCAGGAGACGGGCCTGGGCTTCCAGTGGCAGTTCGCCAATCTCGTCGAGGAACAGGGTGCCGCCGTCGGCGGCTTCGATCAGGCCGCTACGGCTGCTGTTGGCGCCGGTGAACGCGCCTTTTTCGTGGCCGAACAGTTCCGACTCGATCAGGGTGTCGGGAATCGCGGCGCAGTTGACGCTGATCATCGTGCGCCCGGCGCGATCGCTCTGCTCGTGAATCGCGCGGGCGGCAAGCTCCTTGCCGGTTCCCGACTCGCCAAGGATCAGCACAGTTGCGTCGGTACGCGCCACTTTGCTGATCCGCTTGAACAGCTCCTGCATCGGTTGGCAGCGGCCGATAATCTCGGTCTGCTCGTCCGTATGGCTCTGTTTCGACGCCTTGTCTGCAGGTGCTGCGGATGTCCGGTTCAGCGCGTTGGCGACCGTCGCCAACATCTCGTCGTGATCGAAGGGTTTGGCGATATAGTCGATTGCACCCAGTTTCATTGCGTCCACGGCTGAGCGCAGGCTCGCATAACTGGTCATGATCAATACCGGCACCGGGCGGGCCAGTTCGATAAGATCGGTGCCGGGGGCTCCGGGCAATCTGAGATCGCTGATGATTAGATCGAAGTCCGGCAGTTGAAACCGCTCGGTCGCCTCCGCAACCGAAGCCGCATCGCAGACCTCATACTCGTGCTTTTCTAGTAAGCGCTTGAGTGCTGAACGGATGATAGATTCATCCTCAACAATCAGAATTCGGCTCATATGGCTTGGACCCTGTATCTCATGGTCGGTACTCAATCGGGGGAAGACCCGTTGTACCGGGGTAAGGTTATGACCACCTGAGTGCCATTATTCTGCTTTTTATCGGCGGGGCTGAAGAGTTCGATACTACCATAGTGTTCAGTAATAATATTGTAGACCAAAGGCAGGCCGAGCCCGGTGCCTTTGCCCGGCTCTTTCGTGGTGAAGAAAGGCTCGAACAGGTGCTCGATATGCTCGGGTGCTATCCCGCTGCCCTCATCGGTAACCGACAATACTATCCGATTGCCCTCGCTGCTCGCCTCTATCCGTATTTCGCCCTGATCGGGCGAGGCGTCGCTGGCATTGTTCAACAGGTTGATGAACACCTGCAACATCTGCTGTGGATCGGCATAGATCTGCAAGTCTGACGCGACGGTGTTGGTGAAACGCTGCTGGCGCACCCGGCTGTCGAGCTGTACCAGGCGGATCGCATCGGCAACACACTCATGCAGTGAAACGCGCTCCTGCAGCATAGAGTTCTGCTGGCGGCCGGTATGGGCAAACCGGACCAGGGACTGCACGATGCGACTGATTCTTTCCGTTTGCTCGACGATCTGCTCGCCGGTCTCCAGCACCTCCGGCGCGTCGGTTTCCAGTTTCAGGTTCTGCGCCAGGCAGGCGATACCGGTTACCGGGTTGCCGATCTCATGGGCGACCCCGGCAGCAAAGCGGCCGATGGACGCCAGACGCTCCTGATGTGCCAGGTTGCGGGAGATCATCTGATATTCGGTTTCATCTTCGACCAGCAGCACCATCCCCTCCGCCGAGGCGTGACCCAGCGACGCCTTGTGCAGGCTGAACCAGCGCGGGAAACCGTGGATGTCGACCTGTACCGCGGGTTCGTGTTGGGCATCGCCACTGGCAAATTCGTCAAGTAACCGGTTCCAGGGGGCGGGCAGGCTGGTCAGTGGCAGGCCGATACAGCTTTCGTCATCGATGCCGGTATAACGGGCCAGTTCGCTGTTCCAGAACTGAACCCTGCGCTCCTCGTTCAGGGTGCAGGCGCCGATGGGGAGGCGTTGCAGGGTAACACGGTGGTAGCGACGCAACTGGTCAAGCTCGGCGGCAAGACCCGAGAGGCGAGCGTCGTAGTGCTCCAGCTGTTGCTCCAGCAGATGGACCTCCCGGGCACGAAAGCCGGCCGAGGGAGCCGCCGAGCGCGGCTGCAGAATTGCGGCAGCCTCGACGGGGCCGAGCAGGCCGGAGAGGTTGTGTTCCAGTTGGTTGCGCAGGCGCAGCATGTCGATGGGGCGCAGGTTGCCCAAGGGCAGATTCAGCTCGACACGCGCACGGTTGACTTCGCGGTTGGCACTATCGATGCCGATGCGGGGTTCCAGCTGAGTGACAAGGTCATTGGCCTGGCCGGCAGCGGGCAGTGCCATTCCGAGCGGTCGCTGCAAACTGTTCAGCACACAGGCTTCGGCACTTTGGCGTTCGCTGGAGCTGCCGGGGAATAGCAGAGATCCAATGATCATCAGTGCCAGGTTCAACAGCACGGACAGGAGGACGAACAGATACCAGTGCTCATCACTGCTGATCGGTATGTCGATGTGGAGGATGTCTCTATGCAGGGGAAGGGTGATGGCAAACAGCCAGATACCGAAGCCTCCGACCAGGCCGAGCAGGAAGCCTCTTCGGCTGGCGCCCGGCCAGTACAGCGTGGCCAGCAGGCCGGGTAGAAACTGCAGAAACGCCGCGAAACCCAGAGAGCCGAGTTGCTGCAGCGAGAAGCTCTCACCGAAGGTGATGAAAAACAGGTAGCAGGCGGCGATCAGCAGAATGATCAGCAGCCGGCGCAGCCAGAGCAGCCAGGTGTAGAAACGGGTCTGCTCCGGACGGCGTACCAGCGGCAGCACCAGGTGGTTTTGCAGCATCGACGCCAGCGCGACGACGGCGACGATGATCAGTCCGCTGGCGGCGGACAAGCCGCCGATCAATGCGACCAGGGTGAGCCAGGGCCGGTTCAGGGTATAGCCGAGATTGAGGACCACAAACTCGGTATTGGTGGTCATGCTGCCGCTGGCATGGGCGGCCCAGAGGATCGGTGGTACGCACACCGCCATCAGCAGGAGGAACAGCGGCACCACCCAGGTGGCCTTGTACAGGCTTTCGTAGGAGACGTTTTCGGTAAACGCCAGGTGGAACATGTGTGGCATGACGATCGCGCTGGTAAAAAAGGCCAGGATCAGCACCTGCCAACCGCCGTGGGTGGTCGGCTTCTGCATCTGCTGCAGTACCAGTGGGTTGGCGTCGAGCCAGGACTGCAGCCCCTCATGACCCTCGAAAAAGCCGAAATAGGCAAAGAGGGCGACGGTTACCAGCGCCAGCAGCTTGATCACCGACTCGATGGCCACGGCGACCACCAGCCCGCTGTGACTGTTACGCAGGGAGGCGCGGCGGGCACCGAACAGGATGGCGAACAGGGCGATAATGGTGCAGAAACCCGCGGCGATCTGCGCCCGGTCGACCTGCTGGTTGAGCAGGTAGATCGAGTCGGAAACCGCCTGGATCTGAATCGACAGCAGCGGCAAGCAGGCGACCAGCAGCGCCAGCGTGGTCAGGGTGCCGACCTGGCCGCTGCGGAAGCGAAAGGCGAACAGGTCGGCCAGGGAGGAGAGTTGATAGCTGCGCGTGATGCGCAGGATCGGGATCATGATGATCGGTGCCAGCATGAACGCGGCGGCAGCACCGATGTAAGAGCCCAGGTAGAGCAAGCCGGACTCGGCGGCCAGTCCGAAGGCGCCGTAAAAGGTCCAGGCGCTGGCGTAGACCCCCAGTGACAGCGCGTGCAGTAACGGGTGGCGAACCAGCTTGGGTGGTAGCAGGCCGCGTTCAGTCAGGTAGGCCGCACCGAACAGGCAGAGCAGATAGGTGAAGCAGATCAGCAGCAGTTGGGGCAGTTCAAAGGTCATGGCGATGCCACTGTTCAATCAGTGCAACCAGCATACACAGCCCCAGCCAGATCAGAAAGGGTCGGTACCAGGCGCCGCCGCTGAATAGCCAGAGCTCAAGCAGGTAAGGTGCGAGCAGCGCGGTCAGCAGGGAAAACAGCAGAAGCAGTCGATGGCTATACATGCTCGGTGCCTGTCGGTGGGGGAAGGCTCAACTGCCTGGGGATGCGCTCGATCTGCCAGTGGGCGATGGCCCAGCCGAGTATCTCCTCCGCCAGCCCGTCGTTCAGCTCGGCGGGCGGCTGCTGTCCCAGTAGCTGCAGGGCACCGACCAACTGTCCGGCGATCATCTGTTCACTGAGATCCAGTGGCTGGGCAAAGGTCTGTTTGCTTAGCTTTTGTCCCTGCGCGTTGGTCAAAACCGGAATATGTGCGTAAAGTGGCCGGCGGTAGCCGAGGTGCTGCTGCAGCACCAGTTGTCTTGGCGTCTCGTCGATCAGGTCGGCACCGCGGGTGACCTGCGTGATCCCCTGTTCCGCATCGTCGACCACCACCGCGAGCTGGTAGGCGAACAAACCGTCACGGCGGAAGATGACAAAATCGCCTGGCGCCTCCTCTCCTGTGTAGCGTCTGGAGCCCTGGATCCTGTCGTCGAACTGAAGCTCGGCATCGCTGACCACGGCGCGGATGGCACAGAGCGCAGAAGGGGGCGGAGGATGGCGACGGCAGTGACCGTCGTAATGCACCAGTGCGTTACGCTCGTTGAGTTGCTTGCGGCTGCACTGGCAGGGGTAGGCACGCCCTTTCCGCTGCAGCTGATCGAGCACTGCACGGTACAGCTCCAGGCGCTGGCTCTGATAGGTGACGGGGCCGTCCCAGTGCAGTCGAAAGCGCTCCAGCGCGAACAGTATCTGATCGCGGGCTCCGGCGACTTCGCGTGGCGGGTCCAGATCTTCGATACGCAGCAGCCACTGACCCTGTTGGGCACGAATATCCAGAAAACTGGCCAGCGCGGCCAACAGCGAGCCGGAGTGGAGTGGACCTGTAGGTGAGGGGGCGAAGCGACCGATACAGCTCAAGAGTGCCGGGTCCTGACTTCAGTGCATGTCAGTGCATGCAGTGCATGGGCAGCCAGTACGTGGGCTGCGGCGCGCGCCGCAGGCCCAGGGAGTACAGGCTTAGCCGCCGAGCTGCTTCTCTTTGATCTCGGCCAGGGTTTTGCAGTCGATGCACAGCGTGGCGGTGGGGCGCGCTTCCAGGCGGCGGATGCCGATCTCGACGCCGCAGGCATCGCAGTAACCGTAGTCGTCCTCGTCGATACGCTCCATCGCCTCTTCGATCTTGCGGATCAGTTTGCGCTCGCGATCGCGGGTGCGCAGCTCAAGGCTGAACTCCTCCTCCTGGCTGGCGCGGTCGCTGGGGTCGGCGAAGTTGGACGCCTCCTCTTTGAGATGCGTAATGGTGCTGTCGACCTCTTCCATCAACTGGCGTTTCCAATCCAGCAGAATGGCGCGGAAGTGATCTTTCTGCGCATCGTTCATGTACTCCTCACCCGTGTTGAGAGGGTAGGGCTCGAAGTGCGTGAACTGTTTTTCGTTGGTAGTTGGCATTGGCGCAGCCTCACATCTAGGGCCGGCGGCGCGGGACTTTCCCGGTGCCGGGCCTCGATCCTTAAATAGCTACCGCAAAAAGCGCGGTATCTCAAAAGCCGGTGAAATTACCAGAAGCCTTCCCTTTAGGCTAGACCTGATCAAGCGTTTTGCTCACTTTCCTTACACTCGGCAACACAGTGTAGCCTTAGTGCACAAGGACGGTGCAGTATTGGCGCGGTATAATCCTGCGTTAACTTTTCAGGGGATGGTCGTTGTGAGTGTGGAAAACTGGAGCGCCCGGGCGCGGGCGATCGATTCATTCAAGGTAATGGATCTGCTCAAGCGGGCGCGAGAGCTGGATGATCAGGGCTTCGATGTGGTGCATATGGAAGCGGGTGAGCCCGATTTCAAGACGGCACCGGCGGTGCAGGCAGCGGCCCGAGCGGCGCTCGATAAGGGCCTGATCCAGTACACGCCTGCCGGTGGGATCGCCCAATTACGCCAGCGCATCGCACAGTTCTATGGCGAGCGATATGGCGTCGATATCGGCCCCGAACGGGTGCTGGTGACGCCGGGGGCCTCCGGTGGTCTGCTGCTGGCCTTCGCGCTGCTGGCCGAACAGGGGCGCAGCTTTATGATGGCGGACCCCGGCTACCCCTGTAACCCTCAGTTTCTGCGGCTGTTGGAGGCGCGTGCCCAGAGGGTGCGGGTTGACGAGACGACCAATTTCCAACTGACCGCCGAGCTGGTGCGAGAGCACTGGCAGCCGGAAACTGCCGGCGTGCTGCTGGCGTCTCCTGCCAACCCCACCGGCGCCGTGGTGCCGCCCGAGGAGATGGCGGCGATCGCTGCCGTGGTGCGAGAGCTGGGCGGCGAGCTGATCGTCGATGAGCTGTACCACGGTCTGACCTATGGCTTCGATGCCGAGACGGTATTGTCGCTCGACGACCGTGCGCTGGTGATGAACAGCTTCTCCAAGTATTTCGGCATGACCGGATGGCGCCTGGGGTGGCTGGTCGGTCCCGCCGATGCGGTAGCGGAGATGGAGAAGATTGCGCAGAACCTGTTCATCTCGCCGCCGACCCTGTCGCAGTATGCGGCGTTGGCGGCGTTCGAGCCGGAGTCGATCGAACTGTTCGAGGCGCGTCGGGCCGAGTTCGGCCAGCGCCGTGACCTGCTGGTATCGGGGTTGCGCGAGTTGGGTTTCGGTATTCACCGTCCGCCGGAAGGGGCGTTCTATGTCTATGCCGATGCAAGCCATCTGACCGACAGCAGTTACGACTGGTGCTGGTCGCTGCTGGAGGAGGACAAGGTTGCTGCCACGCCGGGGGCCGACTTCTCCCGCTTCGACGCCCAGCGCTACGTGCGCTTCTCCTACACCACGGGGCTGGACAGGATAGAGCTGGCGCTGGAGCGTCTGGCCAAGCGTGGCCGACACTAAAGCTCGATCATGACCCGGCCCTCGTTCACCTCGCAGCGGATGGATGTCAGCATCTCGCCGGGGCAGGGGCCGGCGATGCACTCGCCCTGCTCGATGGTGAACAGGGCGCCGTGGGTGGAGCACTGAATGTACTGCTTCTCGTAATCGAGGAACTGGTCCGGTTGCCACTCCAGGCGGATACCGCGGTGAGGGCAGTTGTTGCGGTAGACAAAGACCCTTTCGCCGCGGCGTATCGCCAGCAGTGCATGGTGGTCTATCTCGAACCCCCGGCCTTCGCCGTCGGGCAGGTCGTTGAGCAGGCAGAGCAGCTGTCGCATCGCTTCGGTCGCTGTTGGTTTAACATTGTTGGTTTAACATAGCGGCTGCCTATAATAGCGCTTTGATTTCCGGCTGGAGAGTTTATTTGCCCGTTACCCGCCTGTCCCCGGCCAGCGTCCGGCTGCTGCTGATCCTGGCGCTGCTTCTGGTCTCCCTGTTCAGCCTCAACTACGGCGCACTGGAGCTCGGCCCGCAGGCCTGGCTGGATCCGCTCGGCGATCAGGGGCGGGTGCTGTACCAGTTGCGCCTGCCGCGGCTGCTGTTGAGCCTGTTCGCCGGTGCGTTGCTGGCCACCACCGGAGCGGCGGCGCAGGCGCTGTTTCGCAACCCGTTGGCAGATCCTTCCCTGATCGGGGTGTCGGCCGGGGCGTCGCTGGCGGTGGTGACACTGATGGTGCTCTTTGGTGGGTGGTTGCTCGAACACCGGCTGGATGCGTTGCTGTTGCCGCTTGCCGCTTTCGTCGGCGGGCTGGCCTCGACACTACTGGTGGTGCGCCTGTCCCGTACCCTGTCCGGTATCTCGGTGACCACCTTGCTGCTAACCGGTATGGCGATCAATGCCATCGCCATCGCCGGTATCGGCGGGCTGAAATACCTGTCCGACAGCCAGACCCTGCGCCAGGCCAGCTTCTGGCTGTTGGGCAATCTCAGTGCCGATGGCTGGATGCCGGTGCTGGTGTTGATGGCGGTAGCGCTTCCGGTGTTGCTGCTGCTGGCCCGCGAGGGGCGTGAGCTGAACCTGCTGTTGCTGGGTGTTTCCCAGGCGCAGCTGCTTGGGGTCGATGTGCAGAGCCTGCAGCGCCGTCTGGTGTTGCTGTGCGCGCTCGGCGTTGGCGCGGTGGTGGCGTTCGGCGGCTTGATCAGCTTTGTCGGCCTGATCGTGCCGCATCTGATGCGCCTGCTCTGCGGGCCGGATAACCGCCACCTGTTACTCCACTGCGCCCTGCTGGGCGCTCTGTTCATGGCCCTGGCCGATCTGCTCTCGCGCGTGCTGGTCAGTCCTGCCGAGCTGCCGGTGGGGATTTTGACCGCACTGATCGGAGGTCCGTTTTTCCTCTCGATACTGGTTTACCGACTGCGTACAGGGGGTGTCGATGCTTGAGGCGTTGGGGCTGGCCCATGATCGCACCGCATCACGCCGACTGCAGCCATTCGATCTACACCTGAGCGGCGGTGAACTCTGTGGCGTACTGGGACCCAATGGGGCAGGCAAGTCGACGCTGGTTGCGTTGCTAAGCGGTATGCTGTCACCCAGCTCGGGCGAACTGATGCTTAAAGGGCGAGCGCTGGCGCACTTCACGCTCAAGGAGCGTGCGCGGCATCTGGCGGTTATGCTGCAGCGGCAGCCGCTCGACTTCGCGTTCAGCGTGCGTGATGTGATTGCGATGGGTGGCTACCCGCTGGATCTACCCCTGCCTGTGCTGGAGCAGAGAATCGACAACCTGGCGACTGCGCTGGATCTGCAGCATCTGCTCGAGCGCAACTATCTGAGTCTGTCCGGCGGCGAGGCGCAGCGAACGCAACTGGCACGCGTGCTGGTGCAGAGGGGGTGTGAACCTTCGGTGGTCCTGCTGGACGAGCCGCTGGCGGCGCTCGATCTGCGCCATCAGCACCAGGCCCTGGCACTGCTCAGAACGCTGGCGCGGCAGGAGGGGCATGCCATTCTGCTGGTGTTGCATGACCTCAATCTGGCGGCGCGTTACAGCGATACCCTGTTACTGGTAGGGGACGGGAAACTGCTCGAGCAGGGCGCCACCGAAAAGGTGATGCGTCCCGAACGACTGAGCGAGCTGTTCTCGGTGCCGATCGAGCGTTATCGAACGCGGGATGGTCTTGGCCTGTTCACCAGTATCGCCGGCGGCGAGTGCTAGCCGGCGCACCGATCTAGTCGTCCATCAACTTCTGTGCACGCAACTGCGACAGCAGCTGTTCTATCGCCTCATCGTCGCGGGTGTCGACCTCGAGCATCAGCAGCTGCTCCTCGGCGGTGATCGGCTGAAGAATCGACAGCTGGTGCCGCATCACCTCGATATCGGCATCCGATGGGTCGTTGCCCTCCTCGCTACGGCGCTTGAGGCGTGCCTCGATCAGCTTCTGATCGCAGTGGCAGCTGATGATCCGCATCGGCACCTTCTCCCGCTCGGACATTTGGCGGAACAGGTGACGCCCGCGTTTGCGGATGAAGGTGGCATCGACAACGACACTGACGCCGGCCCTCAGCATCAGCCGAGTGGTGTCCAGTAGCCGGTTGAAGGTGCGCAGGTTCATGTCCGAACCGTATAGCTCGAGTTTTTCGCTACGCGATGCACTGCGGTAGATCCGTTTGCGCTCCACGTCGGAGCGGATGCGTACGGCCCCCATCGCTTCGAACAGGCGCTTGCTCAGATAACTCTTGCCGGTGCCGCTGACGCCGTGCATCAGCAAAAGGAAAGGCGGTTTTGGTGTGCAGTAGCGCTTGGTCAGCTGCAGATAGTGGCGGAAGGTGTTGACGTCGGGCTTGTCGCCGAGCATCGCCACCTTGGCGCGCACCATCGAGCGGTAGGATTTGTAGAAATTGAGCAGCACCAGACCTTCATAATCGCCGCTGAGCTCCAGGTAAAGGTTCAACAGGCGGTTGGCCCAACGGAACTGTCCGTTGGCTTCCAGGTCCATGAGCAGGAACGCCAGATCACAAATGGTGTCTATCCAGCGGAACTGGAGGTTGAATTCGATACAGTCGAACAGGCGCAGCTGGTCGTGATAGAGCGTCACATTGCCCAGGTGGAGATCGCCATGGCACTCGCGCACGCGTCCGGTGCGCTTGCGCGCGATCATCGTCTCACGCAGGGCCTCGAACTGTTGGCGGGTATAGGCTTCCAGCTGGTCCAGTAGTGCCACATCCTCGGATTCCAGCAGCTCCCGGTTGATATGGTGGTAGTTGTCGAATACCACCCCGGCGATGGTGTCAGGCTCGCCCCAGGGGCTGTCGGGGGAGACGAACGGAATACGTTTGTGGAAGTGGGCGATCTGCGCGGCGAGGAGATCGATCCATTCGGCCTGGAACTGGTGGCGTTCAAGCAGCTGGTCAAGACGCTGGCCCGATTCGAACTGGCGCATGCGCACCGCGTATTCGATCGGGGCCGAGTCGTCACCCAGATGCGGCGAGCTTTCGCTGCCGCTGATCGGGACCACTGCCTCGTAGATGTCCGGCGCCAGACGCTGGTTCAGGCGCAGCTCCTCCTCGCAGCAGTAACGCCGCTTGTCGAGCGTGGTGAAGTCGAGAAAGCCGAAATCGACCGGTTTCTTGATTTTGTACGCATAGTCGCCGGTGAGCAGCAGCCAGGAGATGTGTGTCTCGATCACCTCGATGTTGGAAACCGGGTGTGGATACTGTTCAGCCAGGCACAAGCGTTCGATCAGTTCTGGTACCATGGGCGCGCATTCTGTCACTAAAGCTCCGGATTATACTGAACCGATGAGTAAAAAGAGAAATAGCCGTAGAAACAGCCGCAGTCGCAAGGCTTCCAGATCCTGGTTCAGGGCGCTGTTGGGGCCGCTGTTGAAACTGTTGCTGGTGCTGACGGTGATCGCGGCCGTGGGCTTGATCTACCTGGATGCCCAGGTCCGCGACAAGTTCGAGGGCAAGCGCTGGGCGCTGCCGGCCAAGGTCTATGCCCGCCCGCTTGAGCTCTATCCCGGACAGCAGCTGAGCGCCGAGGATTTCCGTCTCGAACTCAAGGGGCTCGGTTACCGCACGGTATCCGCGGCCAGCCAGCCGGGCAGTGCCCAGTGGAACGCCGGCCGCGTCCAGCTGGTTACCCGCGGCTTTCCCTTCCCGGACGGGGCCGAACCCTCGCGCAGGATGACGCTGGATTTCGGTCGTGCCGGGCTGGAGCGGATTCGCGATGAGAGTGGGCGCTCACTGTCGCTGGTGCGGATGGAGCCGATCCTGATTGGCGGCATCTACCCCCAGGACAATGAGGACCGCGACCTGATCCGTCTTGAGGATGCGCCGCCGATGCTGCCGGCGGCACTGATCGCGGTGGAAGATCGCAACTACTACAGCCACCATGGTATCTCGTTGAAGGGGATCTCCCGCGCCATGTGGGTCAACATCCGGGCCGGGCGTTTCGTGCAGGGCGGCAGCACGCTGACCCAGCAGCTGATCAAGAACTTCTACCTGACCGACGAGCGTACGCTGGCGCGCAAGCTGCTCGAGATGCCGATGGCGGTGCTGCTCGATCTGCACTACAGCAAGGATGAGATCCTTGAGGCCTATCTGAACGAGGTTTACCTGGGTCAGTCCGGTGCGCGTGCCATCCACGGTTTCGGCATGGGCAGCCAGTACTATTTCGGTCGACCCGTAGCCGAGCTTGACCTGGCGCAGGTGGCGTTGCTGGCCGGGCTGGTCAAGGGGCCCTCCTATTACGACCCACGCCGACATCCGCAACGGGCGCTGAATCGCCGCAACCTGGTGCTGCGCCTGCTGCGTGACCAGAGCCAGATCAGCGACGAGGTGTATGAGTTGGCCAAAGCCGAACCCCTGGGCGTGGTCGAGCAGCGCAGCCTGCAGAAGGGGGCCTATCCCGCCTATCTGGATCTGGTCAAACGGCAGCTGCGCCAGGAGTACCGCGACGAGGACCTGAGCAGCGAGGGGTTGCGGGTGTTTACCGCGCTGGACCCCTTGGTACAGGCCCGTGCGGAGCGTGCCCAGAACACCACGCTGGAGCAGCTCGAGAAGCGCTACGGCAAGGCGGCCGAGGGGCTGGAAGCGAGCATGGTGGTTACCGACCCGCAAACCGGCGAGATCCTGGCGGTGATCGGCGGACGTGACTCACGCTACGAAGGGTTCAACCGGGCACTGGATGCGTTAAGGCCGATCGGCTCGCTGGTCAAGCCGGCGATCTACCTGACCGCACTGGAGCAGGGCTATACCCTGGCCAGTCGGTTGCAGGACGAGGCGTTCAAACTGGAGCTGCCCAACGGCGATATCTGGGCACCGGATAACTTCGATCACCGCAGCCATGGCGACGTGCCGCTGCACTACTCGCTGTCGCACTCGTTCAACCAGTCCACGGCGCGACTGGGGCTGACCATCGGCGTCGACAAGGTGATCGATATGCTCGAGCGGCTCGGCGTGGAGCGCGAGCTGAAGCCCTATCCGTCGCTGCTGCTCGGTGCCCAGGCGTTGTCGCCGCTGGAGGTGGCGGGGGTCTACCAGACGCTGGCCGCCAACGGTTTTCGCGTGCCGCTGCGGGCGATACGGGCGGTCACCGATGCCCAGGGGCAGGAGCTGTCGCGCTACCCCTTTGCACTGCGCCAGCAGGTGGAACCGGGGCTGGTGCACCTGATTCAGTATGCGATGCAGGAGGTGGCACGCGAGGGTACGGCGCAATACGCTTACTCACAACTGCCGCAAAACTTGAATATCGCCGGCAAGACCGGTACCTCCAATGATCAGCGTGACAGCTGGTTCGCCGGTTTTACCGGTAACCGCCTTGCCGTAGTCTGGGTCGGGCGCGATGATAATGCCAAGTTGCCGTTCACCGGCTCCGGTGGGGCGCTCAGGGTATGGACCGACTACATGCGCCGCGAGCATCCGGAGCCGTTTTACGCTACCCGGCCGGAAAATGTCGAATATGTGTGGATCGACGATGCCACCGGGCTGCTGTCGGATCAGCGTTGTGAAGGCTCGCGGCAACTACCGTTCATCAACGGAACCGTGCCCCGGGATAGCGTGGATTGCGGGCAGATGAGGCGGGGCGGCAATCCGCTGGATTGGTTCCGTGGTTGGTTTCAGTAATTGATGCAGATGAGTGTAGGCAGGGATATGAAAAAGATTGCGCTGGTACTGGCTGCAGTGCTGTTGGCCGGTTGTATCGGGCCCAACCCTTATGTAACCCCGGTTGAGGATCGCAGTAACCGGCAACCCACCACACCCCCGCCACCAGGCAGCCTGGAGTCGGTGGAGCCGAGCCCCGGTGTCAGTGTACAGCCGATCGAGGATGTGCCGGTGTTCCGGCCTCAGCGTGAGGCATTGCCGGACAGCGGCTCGATCAATGTGGCGCCGGAGCCGGGCGATATTCCGGTCAGCGAACCGCGCAATGCCGCGGTTGTGGCGTTGCTGGATTCAGCCAGCCAGAACACCCAGGGCGGCGATCTGCGTGCGGCACAGAGCAGCCTGGAGCGGGCGCTGCGCATCGCGCCGCGCGATCCGCAGGTGTACTACCAGCTGGCCGACGTGCAGCGCCGGCTCGGTCAGTTTATGCAGGCTGAGCAGGTGGCGTTGAAAGGGGTGAATGTGGCCAACGGTCAGCCTGTCGAACTGCGCCGTCTGTGGAGTCTGATCGCGCTGATCCGTAGCGATGCCGGGAACAGTGCGGGAGCCAGGGCGGCGCAGCAGGAAGCGAGCCGTTATTGAGCGTCTGCCCGAGCCGGGACTAACGACCGGTGCAGGGCGGCGGTGATCGTCGCCAGCGACAGCGCGCTCAGGGCGTGAAACAGGCTCGGGTTCGGCCATGCATAGGCCCAGTCCGGTGCTGCCGGGCTGGTAATGGCAAGTGCTGTGGCCAGCAGGGCTGTGGCTGTGGCCGCCAAGGGCTGTTTCAGTAACACACTGCCGGCTGCGCATGCGACGACAGTCGCCGCAGCCATCGCTTTCAGATACTCGTCGGCAAAGCCCAGTTGCCGACTGAGTTCGAAGGCGGCAAACAGCGCCAACAGCCAACGTCCCCATCCCGCACCGGACCAAAACCAGCGACGGCCAAGGGCATACACGGCAGTGGCCATCAACGGCAGCGAAATGTAGACCGCCAGGTTCAACGCCATCCGGCGCAGCGCACTCAGGTCGGTGCCGTCAGTGGGCAGGTACTGAGCGGGCACCGCCAGCAGGATAAACAGCGCGCTCAGGGCCCAGGCGTTGAGCAGGGCGCGCTCATCCTTGCCGGTGTGGCGCAGACGCCAGGCCCAAAGGGCGCTGGCGCCGCTGCTCAGCAGCAGGGCCAGGTCGGCGGCCAGAGTCAGAACTGTCGCCATCAGAGCGTCGCGAACGCCTTGTCCGCGGCCGCCAGGGTGGCGTCCAGATCGATCTCGGTATGAGCGTCGGAGATGAAACCGGCCTCAAATGCCGAGGGTGCCAGGTAGACCCCCTGATCCAGCATGGCATGGAAGAAGCGACCGAAACGTTCGGTATCGCAGGCGGTCGCATCGGCAAAGCCGCGAATCTCCTTGGTCTCGGTGAAGAACAGACCGAACATGCCGCCGACGCAGGTGGTGGTGAACGGAATGTTGTGGCGTGCAGCCACCACTTCCAGGCCCTGGGTCAGGTACTCTGCCTTGGCTGACAGCGATTCGTGCACATCACCTTCACTGAGGGCGTTGAGCATCGCCAGACCGGCGGCCATCGCCAGCGGGTTACCGGACAGGGTGCCGGCCTGATAGACCGGTCCCAGTGGCGCGATCTTCGACATGATCTCCTTCTTGCCGCCGAAGGCCCCCACCGGCAGACCGCCACCGATCACCTTGCCCAGGGTGGTCAGGTCGGGCTTGATATTGTAGTGCGCCTGCGCGCCGCCGAGGGCGACGCGGAAGCCGGTCATCACCTCGTCGAAGATCAGTACCGTACCGTACTGGTCGCAGATCTCGCGCAGTCCCTCGAGGAAACCGGGCAGCGGCGGAATACAGTTCATGTTGCCGGCCACCGGCTCGACGATGATGCAGGCGATCTGCTCGCCGACCTCGGCGAACGCCTGGCGCACCTTGTCCAGGTTGTTGTACTCCAGGGTCAGGGTGTGCTCGGCCAGGGAGGCGGGTACCCCCGGCGAGTTGGGCTCGCCCAGGGTCAGTGCGCCGGAACCGGCCTTGACCAGCAGTGAATCGGAGTGACCGTGATAGCAGCCTTCGAATTTGACGATCTTGTCGCGCCCGGTGTAGCCGCGCGCCAGGCGGATGGCGCTCATGGTGGCTTCGGTGCCGGAGCTGACCATGCGCACCATCTCGATTGACGGCATCAGCTCACACACCTTGTCGGCCATGACGGTTTCAATCGCGGTCGGTGCGCCGAATCCGAGGCCGTTATCCAGCGCGTTGCGCACGGCATCCATCACCGGTTGATAGCAGTGGCCGAGAATCATCGGGCCCCAGGAGCCAACGTAGTCGATATAGCGCTTGTCATCCTCGTCGAGCAGGTAGGCACCTTCGCCGCGCTTGAAGAAAATCGGTGTGCCGCCGACTCCCTTGAATGCGCGCACCGGCGAGTTGACGCCGCCGGGAATATGGGTCTGGGCGGCCTTGAACAGAGATTCGGAAGCAGACATGGGGCACCGTCCTGTGTAATTGAGTATAAATGTTCGAATTAAGCGGAAAATAGCCGGCTGAACGCCCGTGCCTGCGTTTCGATATCCTGCTGCGCAAACAGGGCATGGATCACCGCGATCATATCGGCGCCGGCCTGAATAACCTGGCTGGCATTATCCATACTGAGCCCGCCAATCGCCACTATCGGGCAACGCAGGCGCTGGCGCGCTTCGTTCAACAGGCTCAGCGGTGCCGGGATAGCATCGGGCTTGGTGCTCGATGGGAAGAATGCGCCGAACGCGACATAGTCGGCGCCACCCTGTTCCGCTGCGATCGCCAGATCCAGTCGGTCGTGGCAGGTGATGCCGATGATCGCCTTCGATCCCAGACGTGTGCGGGCAGCAGCGAGTGAGCCGTCCTGCTGGCCGAGGTGGACGCCGTCGGCGCCGCTGGCCAGAGCCAGCTCGACGTCGTCATTGATCAGCAGTGGAACCCGGTGGGCGCGGCAGAGCGTCGCCAGTGCCTTGGCCTGGCGCTGACGTTTTGCGGTGTCAGCGGATTTGTCCCGGTATTGCACGATACGGGCGCCGCCGCGTAGCGCCGCTACGACCGCACCCAGCAGCTGTTGGTCATCCGGCATCAGGCCGGCATCGGTGATGGCATAGAGTCCGTTGAGGGTGTCTGTGGTCATAGTGCCTGTTTATGGTTGTAATACTCTTCAATTTTGCTGCGCCGGATCACGCCCAGCGGCGAGCCCTGGTTGCTGATCACCAGCAGCACGCTGACGCCGTGCGCAGCCATCGATTCCCAAGCCTCGTGCAGCGTGGCGCGGGAGTAAATCGGTATCGCCTCCTGGCGAGCGGCCGGTATCTGCATCAGCTCGATACACAGGTCATCCTGCTCGCTGGGGTGCTTGTCGAGCCAGCGCGCCAGGTCGCCCATCGGCAGCAGCGCATTGCTCTCTCCCTGTTCGATCAGGAACCAGCGCGGCGCTTTTTTAAGCAGTTGGTTCGCGTCGGCCACCGTGATTAGCGCGCTAGTGCTGATCAGGTCTCGTTCCAGCAGGCTGCCAACCGCGGCGCGGGACAGTGCCTGTGCCAGCGGTGCCTGGCTGGTATCCAAGCCCCGGGCTTCGAGTATCGCCTGGAAGGCGGAGGGGCGTTTGAACAGCGATCGCAGCGTCAGGTTGCTGGCGACAATGGCGATCATGCCCGGCAGGATGATCGCCGAGTTATCGGTCAGCTCCAGTAGTGCGATCAGCGCGGCGAGCGGCGCATTGAGTATCGCGCCCATCATCGCGCCCATGCCGACGGTGGTAAACAGATCGATCGGCATATCGAAACCCAGGTGCTGTGCAAATCCGGCCAGCAGGGCACCGGCGAGTGCGCCTATCACCAGCGACGGACCGATAATGCCGCCGGGGATACCCAGCCCGATGACGAACGGTGTCAGCAGCGTCTTGCAGAGCAGCAGTAATAGCAGAAGGTCGAGCATGGCTGGACCGTCGAACAGTCGCTCTATGCTGTCGTAGCCGGTACCCATCACCTCCGGTACGGCCATCGACACAGCGCCGGCCAGAACGCCGGCGATCATGAAACGTACTGGCAGTGGCGTCCCGCGTAATCGCATGGTCTGCTGCAGGGTATAGATAAATGCCGCAGCGACCAAACCAATCGCCAGGCCCAGAATCAGCAGCAGGGGCAGCTCGGGTAAAATATCGGTTGGCAGTGCGGGCAGTTTAAGCTCGGCGGCGTGACCGATCACCAGTTGTACCAGTACATCGGCGACCACGGCGGCAACGATCACCGGAATGAAGCCGAGGATACTATACTCCAACAGTATCACCTCCATGGCGAAGATGACGCCGGCCAAGGGGGTGTTGAACACCGCGGCGATCGACGCGGCACTGCCGCAACCGATAAGGATGCGCAGGGTGTTGTTGGGCAGTTTCATCCACTGCCCGATCAGGCTGCCGCAACTGCCGCCGAGGTAGACGGCAGGTCCTTCGCGACCGACGCTGTGGCCGCTGCCGAGCGCAATGGCGGCGCCGACGAACTGGGTCAGCAGGTCGGCCAGCGACAGTCGGCCCTGGTGATAGTTGAGGCGCTCCAGCAGGTGGGGAATTCCCACTGAACGCGATACCTTGGGAATTGTCACGAGGAGCAGCAGGATCAGGCTGCCGGCTACCGGAAAGCCGAAGCGTTGCCAGGTTGGCAGCGATTCAAAATCTTCGCTGATGCCGCTGGGTAGCAGCCAGTGTTGAGGTAACTCGATGGCCAGGCGAAACAGCAGGATGACAAGCCCGGTGCAGAGGCCGGAGATGATGCCGAGCATGACCATCTGGGGCAGGGCTTCGAAATGGGATAAGCGTTGCCGGAAATGTTCAAGCGACGGCATGCAATCGGGTCTCTATGCGCATTCGATAGTCAATAAACGGCTGTGTGAGTATGATATTGCCTCTTCGGAGCATTGAAACCCGAGTCTGTTGGGTTGGCGTCGCGTTCGAGTCGGCGGTGTAAGAGTAACAGTTCTGAATAAGTTATGAGAGGTTAGCGTGATCAAGGTAGGTATCGTTGGGGGAACAGGCTACACCGGCGTGGAGTTGTTGCGCATTCTGGCCAACCATCCTCAGGTGCGGGTCGAGGTGATCACCTCCCGCTCCGAAGAGGGGATCCGAGTTGCCGATATGTTTCCGAACCTGCGCGGTCATTACGACCTGGCGTTTACCGTACCGGATATCGAACGCCTGGCGCAGTGTGATGTGGTGTTTTTCGCGACCCCCCATGGCGTGGCGATGTCGATGGCACCGGAGCTGGTTGCCCGCGGTGTGCGCATCATCGATCTGGGTGCCGATTTCCGCATCAAGGACGTACCCTTGTGGGAGAAGTGGTACAAGCTTGAACACACCTGTCCCGATCTGGTCGAGAAGGCGGTCTACGGTCTGCCCGAGGTAAACCGCGATGCGATCGCCGGTGCTCAGCTGGTGGCCTGTGCCGGTTGCTATCCGACCGCAGCTCAGCTGGGCTACCTGCCGCTGCTGGAGAAAGGGCTGGTCGATCATCGCCGCTTGATTGCCGATTGCAAATCCGGTGTCAGCGGTGCCGGGCGTGGCGCCAGTGTCGGCTCACTGCTGTGCGAATCCAGTGAAAGCATGAAAGCCTACGGTGTACCCGGTCATCGTCACCTGCCGGAGATCCGTCAGGGGCTGACGCGTGCCGCCGGACGTGAGGTTGGGCTGACGTTCGTACCCCATTTGACGCCGATGATTCGCGGTATCCATGCCACCCTCTATTCGGTGTTGAAGGATCCGGTTGACCCGGGCTTGCAGCAGCTGTTCGAAGAGCGCTTTGCCAACGAGCCGTTCGTCGATGTGATGCCGGCGGGTAGTCACCCGGAGACGCGCAGCGTGAAGGGTTCCAACGTCTGCCGCATCAGTGTTCACCGTCCGCAGCAGGATGATACCGTGGTCGTGCTTTCGGTGATCGACAACCTGGTCAAGGGGGCCTCGGGGCAGGCGGTGCAGGTGATGAATATCATGTTCGGCCTTGCCGAAGATGAAGGGCTGAAGATCGTCGGATTGATGCCGTAATACTTGACTAAAACAGTTGGTATAAGAGAGAATCCACCCTCTATCGGAGGGTTTGCAGCAATATGAGTGAAAACGTACAGGATACGCTGGTCTTTACCGACGCGGCGGCGGCCAAAGTCAGATCTCTGATCGAAGAGGAGCAGAACGATAACCTCAAGCTACGGGTGTACATCACCGGTGGCGGATGTGCGGGGTTTTCGTACGGTTTTACCTTTGATGAGGCTAAGGCTGATGATGACACCGAAGTGGTCAAGGATGGCGTGACGCTGGTTGTGGATCCGATGAGCTTCCAGTACCTGGCGGGGTCTGTCGTGGATTACAGAGAGGGGCTGCAGGGCTCCCAGTTTGTGGTCAACAACCCCAATGCGACGACCACCTGCGGCTGCGGGTCCTCCTTCTCGATCTGATTCCAAGGCCATGTACCAGTCACAGTGGTACATGGCTTCTCCTTGCTGTCCGTTAATCGATTTTTTTGTCTTTGAACGACACGGCTGATCTCAGGCGGGATAGATTGCGCCCAGAATACGCTCGCCGCCGGCGCCGGTAACCTCGGGGAGGTTGCCGCTTTGTCGGCGGTCGGTACGCCATGCCAGCCAGGCGAATGCGGCGGCTTCGACCCAGTCAGGGTCCAGCTTAAGCTCCGCTGTTGAGGTGATGCGGGAGCCGGGGAGTCGATCGGCGATACGTGTGAGCAGAAAACCGTTATGCACGCCGCCACCACAAACGAAGAGGGTGGGGCTGCTTAGTGGCAACCATTTCACCGCCTCCGCGATCGTGTGAGCGGTCAGTTCGGTCAGCGTTGCTTGAATGTCCGCGGCCGATGCTGTCTGGGAGAGTTTGTCCACGTGGTGTTCAACCCAGTGCCAGTTGAACTGTTCGCGTCCTGTGCTTTTCGGTGCGCTCTGGTGGAAGAACGGAGTGGTTAACATCGATTCCAGCAGGGCCGGTATCACCTGTCCGGCTGACGCCCAGTCTCCATTGGCATCGAATGTCAGGCCTTGCTCGCGGTAGATCCACTCATCCAGTAACGCATTGCCGGGGCCGGTATCGAAACCGGTGACGCGCGTATTCGTATCAGCGGCAAGACAGGTCAGGTTGGCCATGCCACCGATATTGACGATAACCCTGTCTTCATCCGGGGCATGAAACAGCCAGCGGTGAAAAGCGGGTACCAAGGGCGCGCCCTGGCCGCCGGCCGCGACATCCCGTCGGCGGAAATCGGCAATCGTGGTGAGGCCGGTTTGTTCGGCGATACGGCTTGGATCGCCAATTTGCAGCGTAAAACCCTGCCCAGGACGATGGCGGACCGTCTGGCCGTGGCTGCCGATGGCGGTGATCCGGCTGGCGGGTATCCCGCTGAGGCTGATCAGTTCAGTGGCTGTTTCGGCGAACAGTTCACCCAGTTCGCGATCGAGGAGCCCAAAGTCATCCACGCCATACATTGAGGCGCCGGCCAGCGCCAATATCCTCTGTTTCAGTGCTGGCTTGATCGGTTTGGAGTGGCTGGCGAGCAGTTCGAAATCCGGTTCAAACCTCGCCAGCACCGCGTCAACGGCGTCGACGCTTGTGCCGGACATTAAACCCAGATAGATCGACATGGCTCAGTTGCCGTTTAGTGCGATATCGGTTGTGCCGCCATCCAGCATCGCCATCAGGCGTGATGCTTGCTGTCGAAAGGCTGCTTGTTCGGACTGGGGGACCGGTTCGGCGTGGGGGAGCTTTACGGTCATCGGATTCTTGTGTACGCCGTTGACGCGGAACTCATAGTGTAGATGGGGGCCGGAGGCCAGGCCGGACATGCCGACATAGCCAATGACCTGCCCCTGCTTGACGCGGGAGCCGGTGGACAGGCCTGATTTATAGCCGCTCATATGGGCATAAAGCGTCGTGATATTGCCGCCGTGTTGAATGATGATTGCACGCCCGTAGCCGCCTTTGGTACCGCGCCAGATGATCTTGCCGTCGCCTGATGCTTTGATCGGTGTGCCAGTCTTGGCGGCATAATCGACCCCGCGATGGGGGCGCTTGGTGCCCAGTACCGGATGCAGACGGGCGGGATTGAAGCCGGAGCTGATGCGGCGAAAATCCACAGGAGAGCGCAGGAATGCCTTACGCATGCTCTGACCGTCCGGCGTGAAGTAATTGTTGTTGCCCTTGCTGTCGGTATAGCGCACGGCGGCGAAGGTCTCGCCCTGGTTGATGAACTCGACCGCCAGGATGTCGCCTTCGCCGATCTTCTCGTCGCCGAGGTACTTCTCTTCGTAAAGGACGCGGAAACGGTCGTGTTCGCGAATGTCCAGGGCGAAATCGATATCCCAGCCGAGGATCTGGGCCATCTGCATGATCATGTTGTCGGACAGGCCAGCGCGTGCAGCATCGACGAAAAGCGAGCTGTTGATCGTGCCGGTGACGATATGCGTTTTGATATCCGGAGTGCGGCTTTCTATCCGGGTATCGTATCCGTCCGCGGTACGTGCGATCTCGATGCTGTTGAGTTTGTCCTGAACGAAACGCAGCTTCTGCAGTTCACCCTCCTGGATCAGAAACGAGAGTGTCTGCCCCGGGTAGAGTCGCGACAGTACCTGGTTTTCACTGGTTGCCTGGCTGATCTGGTACACGTCACGTGCCGATAGGCCAGCGCGTTTGAAAATTGATGTCAGACTGTCGCCGCTGCGGACGTCATAGTCGATCCAGTTTTCCATGATCTGGGGCGCAACCGCCTCTTCCAGGTTGGTGCTGGCGAGCTCTGATGTGGTCGTTTTTGTCTGATCCAACGGTTGATCGAGCAGGTTGGCGTCAGCATATTCTGAAGTTTCGTTGCCGGATGGCTCCAGATTGGCTGGTGCATGCTGGTTGGCTTTGGGTTTGGCTGGTATCAGCGTGATGGTGCTGCGGGTCGCTTCAACCTCTTCCGAAGGCAGGAGTAGCAAGGTGGTGCCGATGATAAGAGTACAGATGCTGGCTGCTGCCAGGTGTACCTTCGGCAGGCTGTGGATCAGAGTAGACACTTTCCGTAACACGACATCACCCCGGTGTAGATAGGCAGAAATGACAATTAAATACAGCCCTATATGACCGCCGATTATATATAAGTTCCTGACTGTTTTGTCCGCCGTTTGGGTGATTTCTTGAGCTTTTAGGCGTCTTTGTTTGTCTGGGTCAACGGCGGGCGCTAAAATGCGCGCCTTGTTTCGCTACAACAGACGGTTTAGATAGAAGGCAGCTATGAGCAAGCTAGGTCTGATAGAAGATTTAAAGGCGCGTGGATTGATCGCGCAGACTACCAGCGAAGAGGAGCTGGTGAAGCACCTGGGAGCGGGTAGTGTGACCCTCTATTGCGGCTTCGATCCAACTGCGGACAGCCTTCATCTCGGACATCTTGTTCCGCTGTTGATGCTGAAACGGTTCCAGGACTATGGTCATCGGCCGATCGCGCTGGTCGGTGGTGCCACCGGTCTGATTGGCGACCCCAGTTTCAAGGCGCAGGAGCGCCAGCTTAACTCTGCCGAAGTGGTACAGGAATGGAGTAGCTGCCTTAAGCATCAGATCAGTCAGTTCATCGAGTTCAACGATGATGGTGGCGCGATTCTGGCGAATAACTACGACTGGACGGCGAACGTCGATGTGCTCAGCTTCCTGCGTGATATCGGCAAGCACTTCACCGTCAACAAGATGATCTCCAAAGAGTCGGTGAAGCAGCGTATCGATCGTGACGGTGAGGGTATCTCGTTTACCGAGTTTACCTACCAGATCCTGCAGTCCTACGACTACCAGAAGCTCAACGAGATGTACGATTGCACGCTGCAGATCGGCGGTTCTGATCAGTGGGGTAACATCACCGGTGGTATCGAGCTGGTGCGCCGCATGAACGGCAAGTCCGTGCATGCGCTTACCCTGCCGCTGATTACCAAGTCCGACGGCACCAAGTTCGGTAAGACTGAAGGTGGTGCAGTATGGCTGGATCCGAAAAAGACCTCACCCTATGCTTTCTACCAGTTCTGGCTGCAGACGCCGGATGCTGATGTCTATCGCTTCCTGAAGTTCTTCACCTTCCTGAGTGTTGATCAGATCGATGAGATCGAGCGCCAGGATAACGAACGTGAGGGGCGTCCCGAGGCACAGCGCATTCTGGCGGAAGAGGTGACGCGTCTCGTCCATAGTGAAGAGGCACTGGATGCAGCGCGCCGGATCACTGAGGCGCTGTTCTCGGGCGATCACTCTTCTCTTGATGCCAATGACTATGCGCAGTTGCAGTTGGATGGCTTGCCTTCTTCTCCGGTGCCGGCAGAGTTGTCTGAGCTGCCTTTGACAACGCTGCTGACTGAGGCGGGTGTAGCAGCCTCCGGGAAACAGGTAAAAGATGCGCTTCAGCGCAGTGCGGTGTTCATTAATGACCAGGTCTGTTCTCTGGATCAGAATATGAGTGCGGCTACCCTGTTCTCCAAGGAGAATGCGCGGTTCGGGCGTTATTTCCTGGTGAAACTGGGCAAGAAGAAACATCACCTCTTCTATCTGATACCCTGAGGCTGATCGCTGGACAGTAGGGTGTTGGGAATGGTTTTGAAAAAAATTTACAACGCCCTGTTGACTCCCTCAGTGAGGTCTGTAGAATGCGCCTCCTCGCTTGAGCTGAACGCCTTAACGGGCCGGGCAAGATCAGACGAGGCGGTCTCCAAGCTGTTGAATTCATTGTTTATTTTTTGAGTTCGAGGCGAAGAGGTCGCGGTGAAAAAGCGAAAATAAACGCTTGACACCGGACGCTGAGGCGGTAAGATATGCGCCTCGCTTGAGCAAGCCCCTCGGTAACGGGAAGCGCTGCTCAGCACGCTCTTTAACAA
>NZ_JAHREP010000014.1:87050-147652 GCF_019084545.1 Marinobacterium ramblicola | reverse complement strand
TCCCAGGCCACATCCTTGTCGACGCGCTTGACGACCACCACTTTCTTGGCACAGGCCGCGGCGCCCGGGTGTTTCAGCGCCTTGTCGACGTTCTCCTTCAGCGGCACCACCTTGCCGCCGCGCAGCGAGTAGTTGGAGGTGATCACCAGCTTGGAGTTGGCGCCCTCGATACGGGCCGCCAGCGCTTCCGGCGAGAAACCGCCGAAGACGATGGAGTGCACGGCACCGATGCGGGCACAGGCCAGCATCGCCACCGCCGCTTCCGGGATCATCGGCAGATAGAGGGTGACCACGTCGCCCTTCTCGATCCCCTGCGCCTTGAGCACGTTGGCGAAACGGCAGACGCGCTCGTGCAGGTCGCGGTAGGTGATCTTTTCATCTTCGCTGGGATCGTCGCCCTCCCAGATGATCGCGACCTGGTCGCCGCGGGTTTCCAGGTGACGGTCGAGACAGTTGTAGCTGGCGTTCAGCGTACCGTCCTCGAACCACTTGATGGAGACGTTGTGCGGATCGAAGGAGGTGTTCTTGACCCTGGTGTACGGCGTGAACCAGTCCAGTCGTTTGCCCTGCTCGCCCCAGAAGGTATCCGGATCGTTGATCGACTGCTCATACATCGCGGCATACTTCTCACCGTCGATATGCGCATTGGCAACGAACGCCGGATCTGCCGGATAGACTTTCTCTTCACTCATTGTGGTGCCCCTAGCCTTGGAAACTTGTTGTTATGTGCAGGATGTACCGTATGCTGCGGGCGCATGGAGGCGCAGAAGCAGCGATACGGGTGCGGCACGGCCTGTTGTAATTGCTCTTGTATGCCGCCGCTTGAGTAATCTAGCTCTTATTAAAGTTATACTTGAGCGGTGCTTCATCCCTGAATTAGACATTGGTCTATCGACAGTTAGACTAAAGGACAAAGGCATTCAGAGTTAGTAACCACTTACACACAGTTAAGACCAAACTCGCAACCTAACGCAGTATAGTCGGGGGTTAGCGTCTTGGGAGTTACAGCTCGATCCCCTCTTCCCGCATTCGAGCAAGCTTGTAGCGAAGCGTGCGGGGGCTGATACCCAGTTTCTCCGCCGCGTCCTTGCGGCTGCCGCCACAGGCGTTCAGGGCATCGAGTATCAACTGGTATTCACGCTGGCGCAGGTCCTGACCCAGAACTCCACCCACCTCTTCAGGCTCGGTGCGCTCCACTTCGTCCTGCAGGGGAGCCACTATTCCGGCAGCAAACGAAGTGCCACCCAACGGAGTGCCGCCCAACGGGATCGCCCCACCGGCCAGATGGAGATCGGCTATATCGAGCAGGTTGGATGGCTGCAGGATCAAGGCACGCTGAATTGCGTTATCGAGCTCGCGCACGTTGCCCGGCCAGTCGTGCTCGCGCAGTGCGACCTGGGCCTGCACGCTCAGCTGAGCGGAGGGGCGTTTCATCTTGGCGCAGTGGCGCTGCAGGATGCGCTGGGCCAACGGCACGATATCCTCCCTTCGCTCTCGCAACGGCTGCCACTGTAGCGGGAAGACATTGAGCCGATAGTAGAGATCCTCGCGAAAGCGCCCCTCGGCGACATACGCCTCCAGCTTGCGGTTACTGGTCGCCAGCACGCGCACATCGAGCGCGATCGTCTTGCGACCGCCGATCCGCTCGACCTCCTGCTCCTGCAGCACACGCAGCAGTTTGGCCTGCAGTCCAAGGTCCATCTCACTGATTTCGTCCAGCAGCAGGGTACCGCCATTGGCCTGTTCGAACTTGCCAGGGGCGCTGGTGTAGGCTCCGGTGAAGGCGCCTTTTTCGTGGCCGAACAGGGTCGCTTCGAGCATGTTTTCCGGTATGGCGGCACAGTTGATGGCGACGAACGCCTGGCGCGCGCGAGTGGAGTGATCATGGATATAACGCGCCAGCACCTCTTTCCCGGTACCGGACTCCCCGGTGATCAGCACCGTGGAATCGGTTTGCGCCACCCGCTGGGCCAACTGCAGCAACTGCCGACTGCCGGGCGATTCGGCCACCGGCGCCTCACGCTGACTTTCGCTCCTCGCCCCACCGGCATGATTACGGATCAGCTCGATCAACTGCTCCGGCTCAAAAGGCTTCATCAGATAGTCGACGGCGCCATTACGGATCGCATCAACCGCTTTTTCCACCTGACCGAAGGCGGTAATCAGCGCCACCGGCAGGCCGGGATAGCCCTGTCGCAGCTGCTTCAACAGCGCATGCCCATCCATGCCCGGCATATTCACATCGGACACCACCATGTCGGCGTTCTGCCGCTTGAGCAGCTCCAGCGCCTCTTCGCCACTGCCGGCCAGGAGATGCTTGATGCCGGCCAACTCCAGGGTATCGGCGAGTGCTTCGCGTAGATCCAGGTCATCTTCTACGATCAGTACACAGGGGCTCATAAGGGGGTTATCCATCGTTTTCAACAGAGGGTAGCAGAAAGGTGGCACAGGTACCGACACCGGGGGCCGAGGTCAGGCGAAACTCACCGTGGTGCGCACGAGCCACCACCTGCGCCACGGCCAGCCCGAGCCCGGTGCCATGAGACTTGGTGGTATAGAACGGCTCCAGCGCCTGCTTGATCTGCTCGGGCGCCATCCCCGGCCCCTTGTCGATCACATCCAGGCGCAGCCAGGGCGGTTGATGGCTAAGCCGGATCTGCAGCTCCGCCCCCTGCCCACTGGCCTGGAGTGCGTTATTCACCAGATTCAGGATCGCGCCGAGCAGTGCCTCCAGATTGCATTGAATGGTCAACTCGGGCGCCTCATTGACAAAGCCGCAGTCAGCATCGGCATGAGCCAGCGGCATATCAAGCAGATCGTCGATACGAGCGACCAACTGCGCGGCCGTCACCCGGTTTTCCAGTTTGGTTTCACCCCGGGCGAAGATCAGCATATCCCGCACCTGCTGCTCCAGATGAGTCAGCCGGGATTTGACCTTGCCGGCAAAGCGGATCCGCTGCTCATCGGTCAGCTCGGGGGCTGCCAGATGACTGGCGTACAGCAACGCAGCACTCAGTGGCGTGCGGACCTGATGCGCCAACGACGCCATCATCCGCCCCATCTCGGACAGACGCTGGTAGTGGTTTACCTTCTGCTGCAGTAACCGCGTGTCGGTCTGATCGGAGACGAACACCAGCTGCCCCGGCTCGCCTTCGAGCGCCCGGGTCGCAAGACTGACCCGCTTGCCGTTCTTCAGGGAAACTTCATGGCCATCGTCGGGCCGTGGAGCAAAACAGGCGGCAATGACATCGACCCAGCGTTTGCCAAACAGCTCAACCCCCAGCAGCAATTCCGCCGCGGGATTGCACTCGGATATCTCGCCCTTGTGGTCGATTACCAGCACACCGCTGGGCATCTGATCGATCAGCCGCCGAAGTCGTTGTGCCGCGTCCCGCTCGCTGCGCAACTGCTCCAACTCGCGCTCCAGCTCGGCGATTCTCGCCGTATCGCTCATTGGCGCTCTATCCCGTATTTACGCATCTTTTCAACCAGGGTGGTGCGGCGGACGCCCAACTCGTCCGCGGCGCGCGCCACCACGTTGCCACAGCGCGTCAAAGCCTGATTGATCAGCGATTGCTCCAACTTCTCCAGAAAGGGTTTCAGCTCTATCCCCTTCTCCGGCAGAACGACAGCAGAGTTTTCCAAGCGCTCACCTGGCTTGACTGTCGACGCTATCGCACACAGATCCGTGACATGAGGAGTGTCATAGCGAGATGGATCGGGCTCATCCAGATGCCGGAATTTTGGCGGTAACTCCGATACCCCGACAACCTCACCGGGGTAAATAATGGCCAGACGCTCCATCAGATTTGCCAGTTCCCTGACGTTCCCTGACCAGGTGTGGCGCTTGAGGGATTCCACAGCGGATGCGTGAAGTTGAAAAGGCATCAGCCCTTGATCAGCTAAACGCTCAGCCAGGTTATTAATCAGTAACGGCAGGTCCTCCAGGCGATCCCGCAACGCCGGCATCTCGATGGGGAAAACATTCAGTCGGTAATAGAGATCCTCTCGAAAACCGCCCTCGTCGATCATCTGTTCGAGGTCTTTGTGTGTCGCTGTGATAATCCGCACATCGGCATCGAGCGTCTTGCTGCCACCGACGCGCTCGAACTGACGCTCCTGCAACACCCGCAGCAGCTTGACCTGCATCGGCAGCGGCATATCACCGATTTCATCAAGAAACAGCGTGCCGCCCTGGGCCAGTTCGAAACGCCCGGCTCTGCTGGAGATAGCACCGGTGAATGCCCCTTTTTCATGGCCGAACAGTTCGCTCTCAAGCAGTTCGGATGGGATTGCACCGCAGTTCACCGGAACGAAGGGGCCTGCTGCGCGTGGCGAGTTTTCATGCAGGATGCGAGCGACCACCTCTTTGCCGGTGCCGGACTCGCCGGTAATCAGCACACTCACATCCCGTGACGCGACCTGCGAGATCAGTCTTTTTACCGAGTTAATCGCCTCGCTTTGGCCGACGAAGCCGTCAAACTCGGGCGCGACGGCGTTCAACCCCAAGCGCTTGAACAGGTTACAGCGGTGGATAAGATCGAGCACATCGTCGTAACGGTAAGGGGGAATCAACTCCCCTACCACCCCCATCGACTGAGCATCGTAGCTGGACTCTTCATCTCCCCAATGCTCAAGCATCACTTTGGGCAACACACGGCCTTTGCTGTTGAGATCGACCAGAAGCTTTTCCAGCGAGATCGGCAAACTGCTGCGGCCAATCAGGATCAGGCCGAACTTCTCGAGATCGACCGAACTGCCGCGCTGTAGCCAGCTGACATAGTCAAACCGATGAGCGGCAACGTCGATAAAGGCAAGAAGCTCCGCCAGCCGTGACGAGCGCTCAAGGTCATCGTCAAGAATCAAAGCGTCAATTTTTTCACTATCCATGACTTATACATACGCTGCGTTTGTTGCTAAAGTGCCTTTCAGACGGCCATAAGTCAATCATTTGACGCTTATTTTATCGACGATTCGGCCGATACAGGACAGAGGAGCGTCAATAACAACTCTATTTGCTCAAATACGCAGGTGAACAATCCCTGATCAGGTTCTTCACGAAGAATAGTGTGTTATAAAGGCTCTACGGCCCTTTGGTTTCAAATAGATAACGACTAGACAACTACGCCGACAGGAAACTCTGGTACATGTTCAATGATAAAGTCATTCTGATTACCGGTGGGACAGGCTCTTTTGGGCGGCTCTATACCCAGACGCTGCTGACCCGCTACAAACCCAGAAAGCTGATCATCTACTCCAGAGACGAGCTCAAGCAGTATGAGATGCAGCAGGAGTTCAATGCCCCCTGCATGCGCTACTTTATCGGCGATGTTCGCGATCAGACCCGGCTGATTCAGGCTACCCGCGGGGTCGACTACATCATTCACGCGGCGGCGCTGAAGCAGGTGCCGGCAGCGGAGTACAACCCGACAGAGTGCATCAAAACCAATATTCATGGTGCCGAGAATGTCATCCATGCGGCACTGACCAACAACGTCAAAAAGGTCATTGCACTCTCCACGGACAAGGCGGCGAATCCGATCAATCTTTACGGCGCTACTAAACTGGCTTCAGATAAACTGTTTGTTGCTGCCAATAATATGGCCGGCGGGCTTGATACCGAATTTTCGGTAGTCCGCTACGGCAACGTGGTCGGCTCCCGTGGCTCGGTCGTCCCACTGTTTAAGAAGCTGATCGAGAGTGGTTCAGATCACCTACCGATTACCGACAAGGAGATGACCCGCTTCTGGATCAGTCTTCAACAGGGCGTCGACTTTGTTCTGAAGAACTTTGAACGGATGCATGGCGGAGAGATCTTTGTTCCCAAGATTCCCTCCGTTCGGATCGTAGACCTGGCTACCGCCATGGCTCCCGACCTTGAGCAGCGCGAAGTCGGCATTCGCCCAGGTGAAAAGCTGCACGAAGTCATGTGTCCAATGGATGATTGTCATCTGACCCTGGAGTTTGACGATCACTATGTGATACGCCCCTCCATCATATTCAACAGCAGAAGCAATAACTTTGAGATTAATGAACTGGGAGAGTCTGGCCGCCCAGTAAATAGAGGATTTGAATACTCCTCAGGCGGCAATGCCCGCTTTCTGACTATCAACGAGATCAAAGAATTCAATCAGAAAGCAATATCCGGCTAGTCAATACCAGGATCGCAAACAGATAGACTTTAATACAAGCATGAATGTCAAAACGAAACCCTCTCGACTCTTATATGTAGTGCCGGACTTTTTCCCGTCGGCCAGTGGCTACGCTCATGCTTGCGAAAACTTCATATACGCTGTTGCTGACCTTGGATATGAAGTTCTTATTCTGAGTTTTAAGCCCGCAGAACTGCCTACTCCTCACGACAACATCGCAATAAAGTCAATTCTGCGATCGAGCCGGGATGAAATGAAAACTATTTTTAAAGAGCAGCTTGGTTCAAATTGGGATGCTCTCATTATTGAAACGTTCGAAAACAGTGATGTCTGCAACTGGCTGATCGACACCCTCAATATTCCTCTCGTTTCAACTGCCGTCAGAATTCACGCTGCCACAGAAACTGAAATCTATGCGTCGACACCAAATGAGTACTACAGCAGAATGTTTGACGAGGCAAAATGTCTTGCATCGAAGGTTCCTAACATCTGGTCTACCACAAAGTACTACATAGATTTTTTCAAGGACCAATACGGACTTACACAGGTTGAAGGCTATTTAAAAAGATACTCGATCATACCCAACATTCCAGATAAGCGTAAAAAAGAGCTGTTGCCAGAGCCATCAGCACATATAATAGACATATTAAGCAAAAACAATAAAAACAAAACTCTATTTGCTCTGGGGAGAATGTCCGAACAAGGGGTAAGCCAGAAGAACTTCAGAACGTTACTCGATGCTATCGCAATAGCACAGGACGAATTAAAAAAACTAGGTAGTAAAGTCTTAATCATTGGTGATGGTGAGCTTCGAAGGAGTCTTGAGATACAAGCTAGGTCGATAAATATATCCGATCTCGTTTTATTTGTATCTAAACTTTCACATGAGGATATCCTGCACCTTACCCGTATCTCTCATGCCGGCATATTAATATCCACGTATGAGGGGCACTCCATGTTCTCCGTGGAGTGTCTAAGCAATGGCTTACCACTGCTATTCTCAGAAAAAACGGGTATTGCAGAATATATAGAACATGGCAAAACCGGAGTATCTGTAGACCCTAACGATCCATTTTCAGTTGCCGAAGGGCTAATCGAAATAACCCGCGGCGAACATAATAAAGACAGTATTAAATCACAATATTTGCAAAAGTTCGGGCAAGAAATCACGATTAGCAAATGTAAATTCATAATAGATCAGCTTGCGTCAAGATCAAAATACCCTAAAGCAATTGTATTTGGCACTGGCGGCTACTTAAATAAAGTGATCGAAAAGATCAACAGAAACTTCAATATCGTTGCTTTTGCAGATAACAGCCTAGAAAAACAAGGAGATTCATTATTCGGCGCTCCGATTATTGCCCCATCTCACATCCATTCTATAGATCATGACCTTGTCATATTAGCAAGTTCAGCGACAGAAAGTATAAAAGCACAACTTCTAGAACTAAAAATTCATGAAGAAAACATAATCAAACTTGATATGTAATAATCAGAAATATTGGATATAAACAATTCAACATCAGCACTTCATATTGGCAAAACATGAAAAAATTAGACAAGATCTCTATAGAAAATATGTCAGACTGGTTTACTTCAAAAACAGATCCTGACTATCAACTAAAAGACTACCTCAGCAGCAAAGGAAAAGGTGAAAAATTTTATCCTACGTATCAGCAGATCAGCCGGGATCTTTTCCGTTGCGATAGCATGTACGAAAATTTGAGTGAGGACTATGGTACAACTGATAAAGTCCTGGGAGATCCAAACCTTGCCCATATTGACGAAAAAGACTTTACAGATATCGTGAACATGGTATCTAATCAAGAATTGAAAATATTCGTAGAAGTTGGGTCTTTTTGTGGTTCTTCAGCACTATTCTTCTCCAATTATTTTCAACAGCATAATATAAACGCAATTATTATCTGCATCGACACTTGGTGTGGCGATATTAACATGTGGCTAAGACCAGAGTTTGATATCTACATGAACAAGTCAGATGGAAACCCTGATCTATTCAAGCATTTCATCAACTCTGTCATTAAGTTTGAGAAAGAAGACAGCATTATACCATTGCGCAGCAGCTCGGTTGTAGCAGCCAGAATTCTGGAGGTCCTCGCATACAAAATAGATGCTGTTTACCTAGATTCAGCACATGAGTCCGGCGAGACATTTATGGAACTCAACCTATATTTTGATCTACTCAGAGATGGTGGCGTTATATTCGGCGACGATTACAACATTTTCCCCGCAGTAAAAAAGGATGTAGATCTATTTTCTGAAGTAATAAATCAGAAAGTAACATTCTTCAACAACAAAAACAGCAAAAACCCGATTTGGATGTTTAAGAAATAAATATTTAGTGTCATCCGCCGGCAAGCGTGGTGGCGAATGGCCCTTTTAGATATTAGATAAATTTTCGAACATCCAGTGATAATCAGAATTACTGAAATAAGATACAACTTCCTTAGAATTTGATATTTTTTTCATTATATCGACGGGGGTTTTTACCAACGGAGTTTCTACTTTAGTCATCCATTCAGAATCTGGTATCACAGATGACAACTTTTCTTTAGCATAATTTGTGACGCAATTATTCAAAAAACACTCATCGTAGTGCAACTCGACACTTTGATTATATCCTTTTATAAAACCTTTAAATAAGTTGATATTTTTAGATAACGCCCCAATAAAATAATCACACTCCTCCACGTCAACATATAAGCCAATATCAGTTTTACCATTTGAATACTCTCCTTTTCTATAATGAGATTCGCCTACAGCGTTAGCGTATTTAATTGACAAATACTGTTCGAATAAATTATCTCGAATCAGATGAACTATTGGGTAGCCTCTATTGATAAAGTACGACAAAAGCACAGGCGGGTAAAATATATTATTCGATTCTCCAACCACATATGACCACTGATCATACTTAATATCCACAAGAAAATAATCTGTGCCTGAAAGCTTAGATAGATAATCAAAGTACTCTCCAATATATCGTGTAACTTCTCCCCTTCTATAGAATCCAATATTATTCTTGCGGTACTTAGACATCCAATAAAAATAATTGGAAGGGACTTCCGTTACATGATACTCAGAAGTCATGAAGATCTCAGCAAAGCTGGTTACCCGCTTTTGACTTTCCAAGGCCTGCCCAAGAGCCGTAGTGCCCGATCGCTGATTAGCACACAATATTATAGGCTGAGAGGACATCATTGATTTTCACCGATTCGAAGTTAAAGATACTATAGTGCTTTATCAGTTAAATGTTTTTACGACCAAGGCCGGCATCAATATAACGCCTTGCAAGCTCCTGTACACTTCTGCTCACAATAATGGCCGCCCGAGCCTTTTTTGCTATATCTTTGGCGCCTGATTTTTGGAGCAATAAATTCAGTGCAACTTTTTCCATTGTCATCCAATCATCTTTAGACACCAGTCCCACCTTCATCTCTGACATCAGAGCTTCAGCGACGCCTCCAACATTTGTTGCGACGACCGGACACGCCATTAACTGGGCTTCGAGAATCACATTCGGCATCCCTTCCATTCTTGATGTACTGAGCAGCAAATCGGCTTCTGCAAGATATGGCAGTGACGACTCCTGCGCCCCGGCCATAATCAGAGATGACTGTAGCGCACTACTATCTATAGCCTGCCGTACATCTTCATAAAGCGGCCCATCTCCCAACAGAATGGCCTGCAGCTCCGGCAATTTAGTTTTAAGCCTTGTGATCATGTCTACGAAGCGTAGCGGTTGCTTCTCATCCGCCAACCTCATCACACCCAGAACAAGCGGTACCCCTGCCGCGATCCCATATTGTTCTCGAATACTGCTAACCATTTGGCCGGTCGGCGCTTGAACCGCGTTCGGGATCGCTTCTATAGCTTCATCCGGTAGCCCCAACCATTGACTGTATGACTCCGCACCCGCTTGGCTGTTATTAACTAGCGCCACGCCGTCCAGACTCAATAACGCCTGATAACAACTCTTGAGTTGACTCTTGGCGACTGGAAAATACTGCAAATCGGTGAAGTGGTGGGGCTCAGCATTACGCCCCGACATCAGAATATTCGGGACGCCAGCTAATACGGACGCGACGCCCGCTGCAATATTGCCGTCATCCAAAAAGCTGATAACCAACTCAGGCCGTCGCTCTAGTAAAATATCTACCGTCTGCAAGATGTCATGCAACCCTCTTGTCGTGAAGTAGGGCGCGAGAGTTGGGACTTGCTCCGGTACACCCGACTCAGATTCCAACCAATCCCAGGATGCCCGCATATCAGGTAGATACATACGATTTACACCCGCGTCGCGTAGCTCATCTGCCCACAAAGTGGTTTGGCTACTGTCCTTCGCAGTACAGATAAGATCTACATCCCAGCCTAACTCTCTCAAGCCACACGCCAACAATACCATTTGCCTTTCGGCACCACCTTTAACCAATCCGTGCAGCCAGAGCGCCACGCGTTTTGGAACAGCTGTGTAACGTGTATCATGGCGTTTTTCGATCAGCATTTCCCCTAGTCTCTGAGTGCGCGCTTGCAACGCAGCCGGGACATCATGTAGCGCGGGTATATGTGGGGCGACAAGATCAAACGGCCCGTATCGACGGGCTTGATCAAAAATGGCGCTGCCATGGAGCTTGAGATCCGCGAATACTACGATAAGTGTATCGGCCGGGTTTAAATCCTTCAGTTTGTCCGCTCCATACACAGGTAAGCCCGCCACATTGGAAAGCGCGTTTCGTCCACTCGACTGACCATCAATTACACCTTCAAAACGATAGGGTGATTGCAGCAGCAAATACGGCAAGTTGCCTGATAGTCCCCAAGCCCATGCCTTGCGCCTTCCAGATATGACCTCTTCATGCCTATCGGCGTTATGCATCACCACGCCTTTAAGCCTCCGCACGCCAGGGGTGGCTTCGCAGCCAGAGCTCCAATACAAGAAGTGACCACGCGTGATAGAAACCCAATTGCCGTAAAGGTCCTGAGACAAAATCTGATAGAGCCTGGGGAGGAAGCAGATCTTTTAGACAACACTCAGGCTCCTCTAACAACGCGGCAAGACGCTCGACTACAGAGGTCCTGGCAATATCGTTCATCGGATCTACACCAAAACCCTTTTTTTTCCTGTCTATCCATTCTGCAGGCAAGTACCGCTTAGCCAAATTTCTTAGCAAGAATTTGGCTTTGCCTTGTTGAGTCAGCCTATCAGGCGCCAAGCCTGCGGCGAATTGTGCTAACTCCGGTGAAAGATAGGGTGTTCGACACTCCAGAGAGTGCTGCATACTCATGCGATCTACCTTCGCGAGGACAAGCGGCAGATAATTGGCGACATCCATCTCCCTGAGACGGTTAAGTACCGGACGGCTGTCCAAGTCGATACGCCGCCGCCACTGCATAAAGTAGTCTGCGGTAGCACTCGGTACCTCACCAAACAGACCCGCAAGCTGTGCATCGTTATACACAAGCACTCTGTAGGTATAGTCACGTCCTATATGCCAACGGCGCGCCAGAATATCATTGGCATGATCCGTAGCCGCCTCAATACAATCGTAATATCGTTGATAGCCACCAAACATCTCATCACCACCATCTCCCGTTAATGCTACGGTGACATAACGCCTGGCAAGTCCAGAGATGGCATAGGTTGGAACACACGAGCTGTCCGCATTAGGCTCATCCATCGCAGCAGCCAGATCCGCGTATGCACCATACTCTGCCGGATCGATCATCTCATCGTAATGCTCCGTGCCCAGTCGTTCGGCCATGAATCGAGCCTCCAGATGCTCACTTTCCGGCACACCTTTGAATCCGACCGAGAACGTTTTGAGGTTTCTGCCCACTTTTTGAGTGACCAGCGCGACCGCGGTTGACGAATCAACCCCCCCTGACAAAAACGCCCCCAGGGGCACATCGGAGATCAAGCGCCGTTGCAGCGAATCAACCATCAACTCCTCAAGCTGATCAGTCTGCTCATCCAACGACAGGCTGGATGGAGTCGAGTCCGTTAGAAACTGAAAATAGCCACACGCTCCACCTATCCCTTGTCTGTTCACCCGAAGGTAAGTACCAGGCAATAGCTTGGAGCAATTTTTGTAGATTGTGTAAGGGGCCGGCGGATGCTGGAAAGCAAGATAGGTTGCAATATTTGCCTTACTGATTGTGGCGTCGAAACCGGGTAGCAGAGTTAACGCCTGAAGTTCCGATGCGAAAGCGAATAAACCATTTTGCATGCAGTAGTAGAGGGGCTTTTCACCGAAGGGGTCACGTGCCAGTGTCAACTCGGATCGAGTAATATCGTACCATCCGAATGCGAACATGCCGTCAAGCCGCGTAATGAAATGATGCCCTTCATAGCCCAAACCATCGAGTAGAACTTCTGTATCACTATGACCGTTAAAACGGCGCCCCTGTGACGTTGCGCAGGCACCCAATGTCTGAAAATTGTATATTTCACCGTTGAATACCAATGCGTGATCACCGTTTAGCATCGGCTGATGTCCAGCATTTGATGTATCGATAACACTGAGCCGCCGATGAGCTAACGCACAGAAGCCATCATCGGAAACCCAAACACCATGATCGTCAGGCCCCCTGTGCCCCATTGATGCAGCCATGGCCGAAGTCAGATCACGCAACTGATCTACTCTGAGTCGACTATCTATATTTAAAACACCGGCGATGCCGCACATATCTTTACCTGTTACTTACGACTAATCTCTTCGAGCGCTGCCACTCTTCGATAATGCTTGAATAGTGAAGGAGATGCTCTTCCAGCATAAGCTCCTGTCGATGATTAGCCACGACCCATTGGTGAGCCCTCTTACCGACTTCCGCCAGCCGAGGATCTGAGAGTGCTGTGAGCAGCTGTTCGCCCAACCGTTGTTTATTCCCCTTCTCAACCAGCCAACCCCGATCTTGCTGGACGATTTCGGGTATGCCGCCTGTAGCGTAAGCAACGGCAGGCACTGCACAGGCCATTGCTTCCAGCAGTTGTAAGGGTTGATTCTCCGCTAGACTCGGAAACAGCAGCAGATTCGCCTGGTTATATTGCTCAGCCAACAGCCTTTGGTCACTGATAAGTCCGGTGAAATGTACTGGTAGCCCTTCAAAAGCGCACTTGAGTCGTTCATCCACATCGCCTACAACCAACAACCTGAAAGGTTTTTGCTTAACTACCCAACGAAGTGCATCGATTGCATCCTCAACACCCTTGTAAGGATTGGATAATGATGCCGCAGCCAAGATGATGGTTGGCAACCCAGTTACCGGTTTGACTCCTGGCCTAAAAACATTAGTGTCCACACCGTTTCGCAACACCCTCGGGACGGTAAACACATGTCCACTATCCAGTGCCCACTGTTGCAGCCATTGGGACGGCGTCGCCAGAGCTAATGACGCCGTAGAGAGAGCCTTCTGGTTAGCTTTTCGTTTTAAACGACTGTAGTCGAACCGACTATCTAATGGCCAACGGCCATGTTGTGGACAATCGCCACACCCTTGTCGGTAACGCTGGCACCCAAGTGGGTAGATACAGCCACCAGTAAATGCGGAGCAATCGTGCTGGGTCCATAATACCGGCATATCTCCTGCGAGCCTTCGGAGGCTCCATGCTGACATGGCGGAGGAGATATCGTGAACGTGAAGCAGATCGAAATTGGCCGGAAGGTTTTGCCAATACAGGTTGGGCCACTCAAAAGGGATAATATCTGGCGCAAACCAACGCTTGACCTTTCTACTGTAACGATAAAACTGCCGCTGCCATCGCTCTCCATACAGGCGTCTCCTTCGGGCGTCATATCCGGATTTGCTCCAGGACACCCAATGGACCGTTTCATGCCCCAAAGCCTGCAAACCTTCGGCAAGATCTTGAGCGATACGGCTTGCACCACCTCCTGCCGCATCCGCCTTGGAGATGAAGGCGATTCTCAATGTTTTCTCCTGTGGATGGCGTAGATTGGAGGAGGTGGCAAGCCACGGCTATCGTAGTAGTCAAGAATACCCTGCTCGATTGGCTGTGCAAAAGCCGCAGATGCTACCAGAAATATACCGCACCCCTTCTCTACTGCCTGCCGCAGCGACACAATCTCCCGATCCATCAGACTAAGACCGTGCAAAGTCGCATTACTGTCGACCACCCAGTCTACATGGATCCCCCTGTTTCCGGCCTCCCGCAACATCTCGTAACCCAGCTTGCCACCACCATAAAGGGTGGTCCGAGTATGGCCGTCAGACTTGAGCTGCTCTAGCAACGTCACACAGAGAAGTCGGTGCTCAACATCATTGAATAGCGCTCGATACTGAGCGCAAAGGAAATCTGGATACACTCTGCTGACTACTGCTTGCGGCCACCGAATGTTATGTGCCTTATACCCCCAAAGCTGCCGCGACTGCCGCATAAACTCCTCTGGCCCCCACTGCACAAGTCGGAGATGGTCTTCATCCGAGCAAATACGGCTGTACGATAAAGACCCCGCATTATCGTCAAACTGCAGATCACCCAGCCGCTCTGCCTCCAAAGGCGTCGGCAGCTCAAGTAAGCGCTGGATCTGCTTGAGTACCGAGTACCGACTCTCCAGCCCTGTAAGCCGTTCGTTCTCCACTAACGGGAAAAGGTGAGCCAGGTGCCGCCAGGCCAACACAACCCCTTCGGCAAACGCTCCAAGCAGCGACTCCTGTTCAGAAGCCTTGAACACCTCACCTAAAAGAGGAGCTACGTTGCCTTCCGTATCTCGCCCATATCCCAAAGTGGTCTGATACCGCCCGGTCAACAGGACTTCGATAGGTTCTGGGCTCCGGTTAAACAGCCGTAAGACGGGTAACGACTCTGGAGTATTGGGCAGAAAAACGGCATAACGATGCCCGCGACGACGGTGTCTTGATAGTTCCGGAATACCATAAAACAGATAATTGATGCTGATGCGATCAGCCAGCTCTCCAATGCTATCTGCCAGCCAAGCGAGGGAGTTCCCGCCCGGGCCAAGATCCATCAGCGCGACTGGACCATGCTCATGCCACAGGGTGTCGACGTACTCCCTGAGTAACTGTCTACTTGCCAGACTGCTGTTTCTTGCCGCCGCCTTGACCTCATCCGACTGTAAATACTGACGCCACTCTTCCCGGCTCAAAACCTCATTGAGTGTTAAACCGAGCTGAGCCCTCATCCCCTCGGGCACGTCCGGCAAGTTCAGCTCGGTGATCAGATCAGACAACGTAAAGTGTCGGCGTTCAGCGAACTGCTTCAATGCAGTTTCATCCAGTTCGCCCATTGCTGGCAGAAACGCAGCTCGGCGGGACGTAAACAGGGGGCGAACGCCCATTTTGGCGTCGACCAGTTTGCAGGCGCTTCGCAGCAGAGGCGCCAGCAAACCGCCCTCGCGCATAATTGGACAGATCAGCCTAATACCGCGCGCTTGGGCATCCAATACAGCCCAAAGTGCAAAGACGGCGAGCCCAGGGCCCAGAACACTTGCGCCTAAATAACGGAAAAAAGCGGCCGATTCATCACGTTCGGGCGAAACAAAATGCCCCAGCCGACGAAGGGAGCGCAGAGGATCCTGCACATGATCCAATCCCAATAACATGTCGCCCTGATAGAGGGATGCCGGCAGATGAATATCTCCAACATAGCATACGGCCAGACCAGCCTTTTGACCCTGAAGATAGTCTGCAGTGAGATCATCCCCGATGTGCAAAATCCGATTGGCCGGTACCGGCTCCAACTCCAACAACCGCTTAAATAATGCACCCGAAGACTTGTTTGCATCCTGTTCACAGGAGAGCAATATATTCACCCCATCAGGATCTAGTCCCGCTTTACGCAATAAGCGCTCAATGAACCATCGCGGAAAATAAGTATCGCTTGTCAGGTAAACCTGTATACCTTGTTTCAGTAAATAGCACAGAAGGTCACGAGTGTATGGATTAACGAACGAATGGCTATATTCAAGATCTAACTCCAGCGAGAGGATTTCTTCAGTTGGCAGCTCGCTCGGAGCCTGTTGCCAGATCTGGTCTAGGGTGACTTCCGAACTTTCTCCTGTACTTTCTTTCCGAGCCTGCAACTCGATATCAACCCGTAATTGGGCAAACTCGGCCGGTGAAAGAGTTCCATCAACCAACCCACGCGCTGCCGCCAGCTGCCCCAACTCAATGAACAAACTCTTGGGTGTGGCCAGAGAGCGATGCAACAAAGTGTCGAAGATATCGAATGACACCAAGCTGTAGCACTGCCAATCGATCTTCGACCAGTTCGGTACCTGTCTCCAGGACAGCTCGGTCTCCATTCAGTCTCCGTTATTGAAGTTGCGCCAATGCGTATGGAAATGCATTGTAGAACTTGCATATTCCGTGATTTGCCAGAGCGATAGAGATGCTATCGAAGTAGCTGCTAGTGATCACGATCTGAGCTTCACGGTTATCCGAACGGATAAACTCCTCCAGACTCATTAAGTGCGCACCTTCTGCTGATCCTCCGCCATCAGTGGTAATAAATCCGGCAATATTGAGGCCGCGCCTCGACAGCCCCTGACGAACAAGATCACCTGCCTTGCCGGCTCCATAGAGGTAGATCGGCTTAGCGGAGTCAAGCAGCGAAAAATCGTCGTTAAGGCGCAGGGTATCCACCTGCCATCGCAAAGGTTCCGGCAAAGTTACCGGCTTCCAACGGCTCGCCTCAGGGGGCAAAGCCTTGCCCGCGAACAGGTATTCGGTATTGGCTTCCCCAACCTTGGTTTTCAGTAAATTATTCCCACGCCCCAGAACCAACGGCAACACTTCGTAGATGCGGGTGTACTCCATAGGCCAGCCACCGAGCCAGTCTCGAATATCGTGATACAGGGACATACCTCTATGCTTTTGATATTCATGAGCACGTTTTAACAGACGCCCAAAGCGCATCGGGTTATAACCGAGCATGAATCTCAAAATATACCAAAGCTCATACCCAAGACGTCGAAACGACCCGGCCGCGGTATAACGCTGCTTGATATCCAACCAAAATTCGGGTGTTTCAGCTGACCAGTCGGAATCATACAACGCGATGTAAAAAAGGCTATCGGCCCGCAGACAGCGCATTGCGTTTTCCAGTGCCTGCCACACCGACCCGGTGTGGTGAAGTACTCCCCAGGAGTAGACCAAATCGAATGTACCCAGAGAGCCCATGAATTCTGTATCCAGCACAGACCCCTGACATACGGTCCAGTTATCGGGTGTGCCGCGAAATTCCCTCAAGCTTTTCGTTGCCGCCACCGAATTCGGGTCGTAGTCAAAACTGAAAACCTCTGCCGCACCGGCATCGTAAGCAGCCAAACTGTGGATACCGCTGCCTGAGCCTATATCGAGAACTCTCATCCCTTTGAGGTCATCCTTGCCGAGGAATGCCAGCAGATCATGACGGGCCTTATCTATTCTCTCCTGGGAAAGTTTATCCTTCAGGTAACTTTGCCAGTTCTTGCCGAACTCAAAGCGCAGTTCGCCTTGCTCACTCATCTGGTTTCCTCTGAATTGAAACTTTCTTTTTTATCGGCGCTGATACATAAACCGTATAAAAAGGTGGTTCTATCCTGTTAAGGCTGCGCACTTAGACCAGTCACAGCTCGTTACATAAGGTTTCAAAACTCGACAGAGCATTTGATACCGCATCGTCCATGTCGAAATAGCGGTACTGTGCCAAACGCCCTACACACATGAGTCCCGGCATCTCTTCGACACGATTCATGTAGCGTTCGTACGCTAAACGAGCCTCTTCTGTGAAAACAGGGTAATAGGGCTCATCCCCCTTATCGGCTTCGAATGGTTTTGGGTACTCGTAAACAACAACGGTGTTTGACGACCGACTCCCATCGAACATCAAGTGCTTGAATTCCGTGATTCTCGTATAGGCATGCTCGTTGGGGTAGTTCACCGTCGTCACTGGTTGAAGATAGGGCTGAGCAATTGTTTTAAAGTCAAATCTAAGAGAACGGTAGGTCAGCGCGCCAGCATCACACGCAAACAATTGGTCAATCATTCCGGTATAGATAACTTTTCCGTGAAACGGAATCGTATCGCCCTCATGCTTCAGAAAGAGACGCTGACCTTCCCAATCTAAACTGAGCTTAGTTTCCATCGATATTCCGAGCTCTATGTCGATCAGTGGGTGATCAAGCATACGCCTGAAAACTTCGGTATATCCCTCGCTCGGAAGAGCCTGCCACGAATCGACAAAGTAACGGTCATCTCGACTAACCACGACCGGAACTCTTGCGGTTACCTCTGGCGATATATCCTCTGGCGGAACCCCCCACTGTTTGCTTGTATAGTTAACGAAGGCTTTGTCATAGACGAACTCAGCCAACTCCCGCAACAATGGGGTATGTTCTTGCCGAAGATTGAGTATTGGTATTCGCGCTCCCTCGCCAAAACGGTCAACCAGCGCTTCGATAATACAGATCGCCTTGGCCGGTTCGAAGCATCGTTCAATGCTGGTGAGATTAAACGGTATAGGGACAAGTTGTCCGTCAATGTGCGACAGTACACGATGCTCGTATTCAACCCACTGCGTAAATTGGGACAGATACTCCCACACAACTGTGTTGTCAGTATGGAAAAGATGCGGTCCGTATCGGTGAATTCGGATCCCGTTTTCATCGATTTCGTCATAACAGTTGCCGCCAATATGCGGCCTCTGATCGAGGACCAAAACTTTCCACCCTAATTGGGAGGCCATCCGCTCTGCCATAACGGCACCTGAGATACCGGCACCCACTACTATCGCCTGGTAACTCACTTACATCCTCCGAACAACGTTTCGTACACTCTTTCGGGATCGTTCCGGTTTTCCCATGCAAGCTGATGCCTATCGTCAAAAAACCAGCGACCAGCCTCCCCGGGCGGTCGAACCGAGTCTTCGACCAGCCTAGCGAACCGTTTAAAATCGAGTTCCCGAAGAAAGTAGAGTGCAGCAGAGTAAAGATGATGCGACTTACCTCGCGCAACAATCTCTTGATCAACATCGAATGCAAGTGCGTTATCACAGGCGCGGAGCATATCCTGCAGGGATTGCTCTCTGCGCGTCGCTGAAGCGCGAGTCATGCCGCCGAAGCTCTGGCTATGCATGCGATAGCGCCCGAGCACTTGCGATAAAAAATCCAGTGTTCCTGGACGCAAGAGCAGATTGAGTATGTGCCATGGATAGTCGAGGATGATCTTGCAGCCCTCGTCGATAGCGGACAACATGCGCTCGTGACGACGGAACATGACCGAGCTTGCGTTGACGAAATTCCCGTAAAGAATCAGATCTTCAACATTGCCCGAGGGTTTAAGTAAACTGAAATTATAGTAGCCTTGAGTGTATAACTTGATAGTCTTTCCGCTTTCATGGTCAAACATATCAGCTTCGTGGTAGCACAGCTGACAACCCGGATGAGCATCGAGATGGTTACTCAGCGCTTGCAGCTTTCCCGGCAGAGCAAGGTCATCACCATCGACATACGCTATATAGTCACCCCGCGCTTCCCGAAGTAGCCTCCGCTGCGTTTTGGCCAACCCCATATTGTGCGGATTTTGCAGTGCTTTCAAATGGGGGAATTTTCTCGCCAAGGCCTGCATAATCTGCCACGAGTCATCTGTCGAACCATCATCGACAGCGATCACCTCATAAGCAAAATCGGTTTCCTGTTCGAGTAAACTCAGAAGACAGGATTCGACGAAGTACTGCAGATTGTAAACTGGGACAATAACGCTAACTTTCATTATTTACGCAATACTCCTGCGTATATCACTCGGACCAACGCCTCAGCGAAGCTGCCGTCCCAGCTGTTGTAACAGATTTAGCCCATCCCAAATGGGATGAAATATGAGCGCTTGCCCAACCGACTCGATCCGATCCAGACCCAATACAGCCTGATGCGTGGCCCATTCCGTCAACTCTGAACGATCCCAGCCGAAGTAGCTTAGCGTTTGATGCCAAGGCTTTAGCTGAGCGGCCAGTTCAGACAGGTCGTTGATAGCCCACTCGTACACGACACCATGCGCCGGGTGCCCAAGCTCCTGCCTTTTACTCAGCCCTCCAACCGGCAAACGAACTAGGCAGCCGACTCTTTGCCAAGGATCATGGACACAACCATCAAGTGCCAGTTGCTGAAGTCCCGACAGACGTTCCAGAGCCGAAGCATCATCCAGTTGATAGCGGCCGGTGGCGATGAAATCTTTAGCCGCCTCTTCTACCGCGGGCCAAAAAACCTCCTGCGCAGCAGCAACACAACTTGCCGAGCCAAACCAAATCAACGTCCGAGGCGAAGCACATCCTTGCTGTGCGAATTCTAACGTGTCGCGTAAAAATAGTGCCGCTAGCTGTCCATCGTTATTATCAAGCACTTTCTTTGCATGAAGCAGACATAGCGAATGCTTGTGTCCCATTCCAAGGTCAATACAGTGTGAAGGCTTAGGAACGGTGGATAAACGTCGGATCGTGTTATCACTGCCCCAGAAGATCCTCATATCGGCGCTGCTCATCTGAGCAGTCCAATCGGGGTCATCATATTCGCAACGCACAAGCACTAGGCGTTGGAGCTCCTCGCTCCAGCACTGGGTCTCGGCAAGCGCATGCAGGATATCCAGCAGCCTTGCTTCATCCTCCCCCTGTCGGGATGAAAGCCTGACAACGACAACATTTCCCAGCCACAGCGCCAACAGCGAAACATAGATAAATAACGTATCCACATTGCCTGGAGCTACCTGCAAAACCTTACCCCTGGGACGCATGCGGGTGCCATCAACCAGCAACGCCATCTGTTTAAGATGTGCCGGTCTCAGCCAAAATCCGAGTGCATTCAATGTTGCACCTGGCTCGGACATAAGCTTCTCCGACAGCTTCCCCAGCAGCCCTCGTACTTCATCTCGCCAGGCAGGGGCGGGGCAAATTGCTTCCAATCTGTCCATTGTCAACGAGCGTGGAAAGAGAACCTTCATCAGTATTCCTCTGCCTTGGAGGGTTCAACCGTATCGCTGCACCCCCTTACTTCGGCACGTGGTACCCGCCCGAGTACCTCGAAATACTTACCCATCCGGCCACAAGCACAGTCATCCTCCCCCAAAATCCGTCCACGGTCCTCGGTCAACAGGACATGCCCCGGATAGCTGCGAGGCAATACTGACAGGACTTCGATAATTCCTGTCTCGCCATTGGGTTTTAAATTGCCGGTTTGCGCATCACGTATCAAAAGGTCGGCAAACAGCGGTGTATGCAGATGCCCTCGCTCACATTCAACAAATACCGACCCGACCTGCTCAACCATACCGTAAAAGTTATGCACTCGGTCCACGCCAAACAGGCGTTGACTCCTAGCCTTGAACGTCGCGTTATCTACAGCTTGATCCTGCAACTTTTTCCAACCGCCACTGTGTACGAGAACACCACCATGCAGCGCTAGTGACCGCTCTTTTTCGTTCAACGCCTGTAATAGCTGCCAAACCATGAAAGTGAATCCGAAAAGCAGTATTGGCTGTCCCCGATGTGACTCCACAAATTCATCAATAGCTCCCCAATTCGGAGAAAGGTCGGCGTTCAAGGCATAGACCGGCCGCCGCCCGAATACCATCATCCCTTGTATGCCGGCACCACGAGCCGAGAAGCTGCTCCGCTCAGTGATGACCCCAGGGTGATCTATTATAAGCATCGGCAGTCGCTGGCGACCCAGCCAGGGTTGCATGATCTTGACCAAGGCCTTCGACTGCAGTGCGGCGGTTTCTCTATCCAGATAAATTCGGGAAACCTGCTGCGACGTGGTACCCGAGGATGTCAAGACCCTGAATACCTCGTCATCATCTATGCTTAGAAGCCTGTTTTGTTTGAATAGTCGCACTGAAAGGGGGTACAGGTCAGCCAAGGTCTGCGCATGCCTGCCCCCCTCCACACTCTCCATTAAACGCCGGTAGTCAGTGCAGCGCTCCAGATGATTACGCGTAAGCCGATTGAGTTGCTCCAGTAGCCAAGGCCGCTTGCGTCCAGCACTCCAACCATATACAGGCTCATCGATAAAACTTACCGGACTCATAAACATTCCTGTACGGAAAGTTTGTCGCAATGATCTGCTAACAACCTGTAATCGATTTTTCCCGAATCGGTCAGCGGCAAAGCCTCCAGGGAGGTCACCCGAATAACACCAGGATGGAAGCCGTACCTTTCCATCAACCGCTTCTTGATCTGCCCCTCAAGCTCCTCTTGCCCCACATAGGCTACTGTTAGGCTCTGATCCCGACCAACACATGCCACCGTGCCAAAGTCCATGCGCAGTGATTGCTCAACCTCGTCGAGATTGATCCTTAAGCCAAAGAGCTTAATGAAACGCCTCAACCGACCCACGATGTAATAAATACCCTTACCATTAACGCAGGCGAGATCTCCCGTATGCAGCCTTGAAACTTCTGCCCCCCTCTTCAAATCAGCGCGCGATCTAGCATAGCCCAGCATCACATTCGGGCCTTCATAAACAAGTTCACCTGCAGTATCGGGAACCGTCACCGTTTCACCCTGCTCATCGATCAAGCCGAGCTGCCCACCGGGGATTGCAATGCCTATTCCTTCCGGGTACTCCAAGATCAATTCCGCCGGCATATAACTGATTCGCGCCGTAGCTTCCGTCTGACCGTACATGGACAGAAATCTTTTGCCCTGCTGCCGACTCCAGGTAGCCCAATGCAACACCTTGTCCTTGGGCATTCGGCCACCTGCCTGAGTCAAGGTTCGCAGAGCCGGAAGATCCATGCGCTGAAAGCGAAGTCGTTCCATCATATCGTAGTGATAAGGCACACCAGCCAAACTAGTTGCGCCCTGCTCCTTACAAAATTGCCAAAAACGGCGCTCCATCATCGAGTCACGCGTTAGTAGAAGCGTCGCTCCAACCAGCAGGTGAGAGTTCACCACCGAGAGACCATAGGAGTATGAAAGTGGCAAATGCGCTAACGGCCTTTCCGCAGCCCCGAGAGTCAAATACTCAGCTATGGCGGCGGCGTTTGAATAGATATTTCCGCAACTTAAGCGCACATGTTTAGGGGAGCCAGTACTACCGGAAGTAGACAGTAAAACTGCCAGTTCCGAATACAGCGCCTGTGACTGTGTCGATAGTCTGTCAAGGACACCCAAGTTTCGGGGATCATACAGCCACTCAGGCTGGTAGATCTCCACTAGTGCCTGCAGCTGCTGAGCGGATATCGAAGCGGGCTGCAACATCACCGCCCGGCCCGTACGTAACGCGGCTATGTATGCTATGAGGGATTTCAGAGAGTTATCGGCCACCAACAGCAGAAGCTCTTTGTTGGCTGCAACCTGAGGAAAAAAGCTGTCAGCACACTCGGCCAGCTGGCTGTACGTCAGCGACTCGCCCTCTGACGTCAGCACGGCCAGACGCTCGGACCAACATTGCCACCGGTCAAACAGCGTCAAACCAGCATCCCCCCATCTACACCTAAAACCTGCCCCGTTACGTAACTGGATAGATCGCTGGCAAGAAACAGCGCGGCTTTCGCGACCTCATCCGGATCTCCGATGCGCTCCATTGCGATACTCCCCAGACGCTGCCGAAAAAGATCCCCGTCTATCGACGAGGCCATATTTGTCGCTATGAGCCCTGGAGCAAGAGCGTTAACGCGAATATGGCTTGACGCCAACTCCTTCGCCAATGAGCGCGTTATGCCGATAACTGCAGCTTTGCTTGCGCTGTAAACGGCAAGTCCCGCACTTCCGACCAGCCCCATGACCGAACTCAGGTTAATAATGCTGCCGCCGCCACCACGTTTCATCATGCGCACTGCATACTGGGTGCAGTACAAGTTACCGAAGGTATTGGTGGAAAAACACGCTTCAATCTGTGCCTGTGTGACCATTCCGATTAGAGCATCACTCATGACTCCGGCATTGTTTACCAGAACATCCAGAGTCCTGGTCTGCTCGAACATGCTTCGATAACCATTTTTGACCTGAGCGGGATCGGATACATCGAACGCAAGCGGGTAACACTCCACGCCAAACTCTCGACTGAGCGCCTGAGCCAATGCATCCACATCGTCCGGAGAGCGGCCATTCAACCAGAGTCTCGCCCCCTCTGAGGCGAAACGCCTAGCCACAGCCAATCCAATCCCGCGCGTGGCTCCGGTAATCAGTATCGTTTTCCCTCGAAGCAAAGAACCAAAAGGCTGGGGACTATCGAATGATATGCGCTGTTCAGCCTCTTGTTGCTGCTCTTTCATCACGCCTCATATCCTCGCCAAGTGACTTATTCAGTAACGAATAAAGCGCGCAATCTTATCACGTGCTGCCAAATACGCTTCGTGCTCAAGCCGGAAACGGCTGACCCCTTCGATTTCAGAGGAGCAACGTTGATAGCCCATAGTTTCGTTGAACCGCAGTGCAGCGACGTTTCCATCCAGCACATTGGCATAAAGTCTGTTCATTCCAAATACTTCAAACGCCAGATCGTTGAGCGCGAATGCCATGCAAAACGGCACAATGTTATTGCGATACTTGTCGACATAAACATAAAGACCCGGCTCGCAACTCCCGGCTTCAGGATCTATCGCAATGAGGGAGACAACACCTATAGGTTCCCCCTTGAAGTAGGCGAGCATATAGCATTGATCCTCTGCGCGCCGGATACGCTCGAACCACAGCTGCTGCATCTCCGAAGAGATGTACTCCTGGTTCAACATGAGACTGGAAATTTTAGGATCGTTACGCCATTGCCTCACCATCTCGATGTCATTTTTATCCAGCGACTCGAGACGGATACCATAACGCTCAAACTTTATCGGTCGCACTACAACTCCTCTGACAGGTTATCGGCCGTTATCGCGACTGCTGAAGGTACTCGGCTACGCGTTCGGCTCCATGACCGTCAACGAGGCTACAGGCCTGCGTTGCACGCTTATACAGCTCATCCTTATCGTTCCACCAGTTGATTATCTCTGTCACTGCGCGCCTTAACCCCTCAGCATCCCGACCATCGTACCAATTGCACCAGCCACGAGCCTGATGGCAGCGCGCTGAGCGCAATTGGTTGTCAGCCACGACCAAAAACACCGCTGGCACACCCATGAAGGCCAATTCGTGCAGCGTGGAACCAGCTGCAGTCAGCGCCAATCGACTCTGCGCCAATACATTCCTAAGGTCTGGGAGATCATGTAAGTGGGTATAGCCGTATCGACGACAGAGCGAAGATACGTCAAGGTGTTGCTTTATAGCCGGCCCAGTGACGACACAAACATCCCCCCTGAAGCCAAGCTCATTCAACATTTTCAATGCTGGAAGCGTCAATCCTGCCGCATCTGTGGCCCCAAAATTGACAAACAAATATCGGCGCTGTGCCATATCAGATACCGGAACTCGGTAGTAAGCCTGCGGCAACAAGACATACTTAGGCCCCAGAAGAAGATCACAAGGTGAATCAAACGCGTTGCCACTGACCGAGTAAGACAGCTCTTCGGCATAGATCGTACTGTTAAGCACGGCATCTACGTACAGAGGGCCGGAATCATTCAAATCATCGATGAGCAGTAACCGTACTCCACTCGAAAGCGACAACACTTGTCGATAGCTAGAATCGAAATGATAGCCATCAAGGATCAGCCAATCGGCAGATTCTCGACGGACCAACTCCCCGGTGAGACGGGCATCCCGCTCGGTTGCCCGCGATGCGCTGAGTTCAAACAAAGCAATCGGCCGTTGTTCAACGCGTTTTAAAAGTGCAGGGATCGACTCTGCGTAGACAAAGGACACTTGATGCCCCTTCGCCAGCAGAGTATCGGCCAGCGCGAGGCAGCGCAGCCAGTGTCCGCCCCCCATCTTGATGCTGGCATCCATACGAAAAACGAACTTCATGATCGCTACTCCAGCAGCGACCAAGCCAGAGGCGTTCCCTTGCAGACATCGTCCCGCACACAGCGACCAATCACCCGATCCCAATGTTTCGGAGCCAACCCCAGCCCCGGCCGTATGCACTTGATATCTTCTGAACTCAAACGCTGCCCTGCTTTAATATCTCGGGCAATATAGAGAGAGCGGCGATATTTCTTCGAAGGCTGCTCGCTGGCACCGCCTCCGTAACAGATACCTCCGAGTGCATCAAACGCCTGCCCGGCCTGCTCGACCAACTGCCGTAACTCGTCAGGCTCTAAGGAAAAGGCAGCATCAACACCGCCCTCGTTTCGGTCCAGCACAAAATGTTTTTCTATTACGCAAGCGCCCAATGCCACCGCTGTAATCGGTACTGCAAGCCCAAGCGTATGATCGGACAGTCCAACTGCGCAACCGAAAAGCGCCTGCATATGTGGAAGCGTCAGCAGATTAGATTCATGAACAGGTGCCGGGTAGGCACTTGTACACTTAAGTAATATCAAATCTTTGCAGCCGGCCTCTCGTGCGCAATTGACCGCTTCCTCAAGCTCACCGACCGAAGCCATTCCCGTGGACAAAATGATCGGTTTGCCGGTCTTCGCCACCTTGCGAATTAGTGGCAGGTCATTGTTCTCGAAAGATGCAATTTTGTAACAGGGGACATCGAGAGTCTCGAGAAACTCTACTGCCGTAGCATCAAAAGGAGTACTGAACGCAATCAAGCCCTTTTGCCTTGCTCGCTCGAATATTGGCGCATGCCACTCCCAGGGCGTGTTAGCCTTGGCATAAAGCTGGTGCAACGTCTGCCCTTGCCAAAGGTTGTCTGTATCACGGATAAAGAACTCGCCGCTGTCTACGTCCAACGTCATCGTATCGGCGGTATAGGTCTGCAGTTTAATTGCCTGAACACCACTCTGTGCGGCGGCATCGACCAAAGCCAATGCTTTATCTAGCGACTGATCATGGTTACCTGACAACTCCGCGATAACGAACGGCTGCTGTCCCCGCCCTACCAGATACTTACCCAAACGAATACTCATTATGACCGTTCTGCCTGTATTACTTTGTAGAGTATTTCGGCATGACGCCAATCTTCTTCAGTATCGATATCCTTTACCTGCCAGTCGGGAAGCAAGATTGGGATCGATAATGGCCCGAACATAGGAACGTTTGGTTTCTGACCCAAACGGGACCAATAGAACTGCCCCGCATCATGCAACACTTCAGGCAGGTCCTGAGACCTTGTCATCAGGTGTTCGGGGTATAGCATTCGAACTCCGTCACCATCACGCAAGAGCCCTCGATGTACCGGATAACTGAAGCGCCCCACACTAAACGCATGCAGCATATCAGGCTGCGCTTCCAACAGTTTAAACGCGGCTGAAAGCCGCTCTGCGCTAATCAACGGCGCCGTTGCGTAGATACAACATACGAATTCGGGATCTGCGCCGCGTTCCGTAAGCCAACGCACTGCATGCTCAACGACAGCACCCGTGCCGGTATGATCGTCCGCCAAGCTCGGCGGGCGAATAAAGGGGATTTCAGCACCGAAAGATCTCGCTACATCTGCAATCTCATCGTCATCCGTAGAAACGATTACTCGATCGCAAACACCGCTTTCCTGCGCCGCCTTGATCGAGTACGCAATCACTGGCTGACCTGCAAAATCTCGAATATTTTTTCTTGGAATGCGCTTGCTCCCCCCGCGCGCAGGAATAATTGCCACCGTGCGAGTCATGGGGAGTCACTCCGAGCCACCGTCTTGAAAAAGCGCGTTATTCGCTCCACTACATACATCTGCTCAGCATCGGTAAGATCCGGATAGAGCGGCAACGTCAGACACCTTTCGTAGTAATTCTCAGATTGAGGAAACTGGCCATATTCGAATCCCAACTGCCGATAGTCAGGTTGAAAATGGATCGGAATATAGTGAACTTGAACCCCAATACCATGTTTATGCAGATATTGATACAAGGCCAATCGCAGCTCCGGCTCCTCAAGACGAATCAGATATAAGTGCCAACAGCTGGATGTTTCGGGCTCATTACCCCGAGGCGGCAGCACAAGAGGCAGTCCCTGCAAACTATGATCGTACTGTGCAGCCAATTGCCTTCTTCGGACAACCATCTTGTCCAGGCGTTGCAACTGAGACAGCCCAAGCGCCGCCTGCAAATCGCTCAGACGAAAGTTAAAGCCAAGCTCCACTTGCTCATAGTACCAAGGCGGCTGTTCCTTGTTCTCTATTTTGAGCATATCCCGCTCGATACCATGACTGCGAAGACGACGAACTCTTGTGTGCAGCGTCTCGTTACGGGTTACCACCGCCCCACCCTCAGCGGTCGTAATCATTTTCACCGGGTGGAAGCTGAAAACCACCGCATCCGAGTAGCGGCCCGCACCCACCTTTTCACCCGCATAGTCGGCTCCCAGCGCATGGGAGGCATCCTCAACCAGCGCTATATCGTATTCGGCGGTCAATAGACGCAACCGGCGCATATCAACAGTCAGGCCGGCAAAATGAACACACACTATAACCTTTGGCAATCTGCCTTTACTTCTCGCCTGAAGAAGCTTCTCCTGCAGCGCATCGAGGGAAAGGTTCAGTGTTTTGGGATCTATATCCACAAAATCGACATCGGCACCGCAATAACGCGCACAGTTTGCACTTGCAACAAAGGATACAGGAGAGGTCCAAACAAGATCGCCCGACGCAACCCCTAACGCCTTGCATGCCAGATGCAGTGCAGAGGTGGCCGAGTTAACCAGCGTCACGTAGGGTGCGTTGACATACTCACTTAACGCACGCTCGAGGACCGGTACTCGATCTCCCTGCGTTAGATTGCCGTGCTTCATCACTTCGACGACAGCTGCAATGTCATCGTCAGAAATACTATGGCGCCCGTATGGAATAAGCTTAGTGGTCATTACCTCTCCGACTACGAGGAATCACTGAAAATCGATGCCGTATCTGCTTAAAATCTCAATCGCCTTGCTGACTGAACTCATATCGATAATGTCATCGGTATCGAGCATGACATCGAATCGGTCCTCCAGTGCCGCAATCAGCGTCATGTGGGCGACCGAATCCCACTGAGGGATAGAGTTGTATTTTAGATCTTCGTGCACCTCTTCAAGCGGGATGTTGAGAGCTGTGGAAAAAACTTCATAAAGTGCGATATTGCTAGTCATCTGTACTCTATACCTTAATCAGAAGCAGGCAAGTGTGCGGCAAAGTGGACCCTGAGCCTAGGATGCTAGTCGGACTGAATGCGTAAGGGAAGGCTCCTCCCCACCAGCACTTGCTTCAGGCCTAGAACGCCTTCCGCATTCTGTACCGCGCCAGCAGTTATAGATATAGGACCATTTGTGGCACACTAAAAGATCAAGCCACAAATCTATCGCAGAGCAGACGAATGTCAGTTTCATTAGACGTAACGATCAACGCCTTCAACGACCGCTATCTAACAGAGCTTCATCAAAGCCAGTTCAGCCGGCAGCCCGCTGTAGAAGTCCTGCAACAGCGATTCTCAAGAGTGCTCTTCGATAGCAAAGTGCTATACCTAATCATCGGCACCGACTCAGGTTTGCTGAGCCAATACGTATCAGAAAGTGACAAACCCGATAACACCCGCTACGTCTTTATCGAACTGCCCGAAATCATCGAGAGACTTGGACTAGAGACGCAACCTCATCCTCAAGTACGCATCGAGACGCCCGACTCATGGGAACGCGCTCTCGAGGATTTTCATTTTAATGAATACGCTTTTCTCGACCGTGTCAGGGTATACCGCTCCCTCGCTGCTCAATCCGATTACACAAAATGTTACGGCCCGCTGATCTGGGATACGGAACAAAAGAGCATCAATCTGTGCTGGAGCCAGGCTTACTCCCTCGGGCTAAAAGCCTTTTTACAAACCCAGCTGTTGAACGCTGCTGACTACCAAATATCATCGGGCGTGCTTGAAGGGCAATACAAGGAGCAAACAGCACTCATTCTGGCAGCTGGGCCATCTTTAAACGATCATTTCGAGTGGATTCGGCAAAACCGTGAGCAGATTTACATTTTAGCGGTCTCCAGAATCGCTAAAATTTTGATCAGGGAAAAAATTACACCTGATTTCTTTGTACACGTCGACCCTCAAGACATTGCATTTAACGTATCGAAGGAAGCACTTCAGCTATCGGAGCAAGTGCCGCTGATAGCAGCAAACCACGCCCAACCCCTTCTCGTCTCGCAATGGCAGTCCAATGTTTACTTTTCAGGCACTCGGCTTCCATGGGAGAGTGATCTAAATGAGCCAACCCTGGATCTGCATGGCCCTACCGTAACCAACGTAGCGCTGTCATCAGCAATCGCTATGGGTTTCACACGTATTCTGTTCGCAGGACTGGATCTCTGTTTCGACAAACAAGGATTCAGCCACGCCAAAGGCAGTAATGAAGCCTCAAGCGGCCCATCTTTACGTTCAGATACACGTCGGGTAAAAACAAATTTGGGTGAAGAAGCGGATACATCACCTGACTACTTCGCCGCTATCGAGGCACTTGAAGCTCAGGCTGCCTCAGCCCATGAGCATGACATCCAGTTAATCAACCTCTCAGGAAATGCCGCACACATTAACGGTATCGACTACATATCAACAAACCAGCTTACCTTCCCACCCACGCAAAAGGTTTCGGTGAAGGTTTCCAGTCCTACGCCTGAACAACGGCATCTCTATTTATTGGCATTACGAGAACAGCTTGGTAGCGTACAGCAGAGTTTTATGAAAGCACAGGCTGCTGCTGATAAGGCTAAAGAGTTGAGCCCTCTATTGCTAACCCAAAACGGTAGCATCAATCCGGAGATACAGCAGAAACTCAATACCTATGAAGCTGAAATAGAGTCACTTTCACCGCCGATGATGCGCTTTTGTAAAGTGTATGGTCTGGGAGAGTTTCTGGCCGACACCAACCATAAAGACACCGATCAATGGACACATATCGATATTCTCGATTTTGGAAAGCGTTATTTTGGTACATTTAGCCACATTCTCAAAGAAGTTATTCAACTCCTTGAATTTGTCGGCGACAAAATTTCTCTGCGTTTGGAGGAACTGAGTATCTCTCCAAACATCGATGCACTCTGCAAAGGCTGGATAAAAGAGAGCGCCTTCCTGCGAGCAGAAACCTGGCTAAAAAACCATAAGGTTAATTTTGATCTCAATACTATCGAAGAGCTGCGGAGCAAAATGAAGGGCGAATTCGAAAGCCTGACACTCAAAGCAGAGTCCGCAGACCAGGCACGCTGCAACGGAGGCGCGACCCCCCACCAACTGGTTGATAAAGCCACTCGCATGCTGCAGCGAAATCGAATAGAGGAGCTAAAAAGCATTCTCTCCTTCCTTGAATCAAACGACCGACCCGAGTTTCACTCGGGGTACACCTCACTGATCAAAGCGTACATTGCAGAGCTGGAAGGCCACAATCAGGATGCGATTAGAGAGCATCAAAGCATAATCGAAGCTCAGCATATGGATATCATGGAAGCATCTTTACAACGCGTGCTCGCTATCAGTAGTGCCGAGAAAAACCATGCGCAGACACTTCAGGCAATCGAGTGCCTATCCCTCATTTCGCCGCACTATCTGAAGCATTATGGAAAGTTCCAGAGAACCGCGGGCGATTTGGCCGGTGCAATAGAGAGCATGACCCGCCACTACGAATTTTTCCCGAACGACACTTACAACCTTCTCAACTTGGCTGATATTTATATCTCTATCTCAGAGTTCAAAGCAGCGCGAATCGTTCTGGAGGAAGCGCTTCATCATCAGCCAGACAATTTGGCTGCTAAGCGGCTTTTATCGGAGTTCCCCCTCCTCGATAACGACTAAGCCACTTAGGACCCATGTAATAAGCTCTTTGAAAAAATGCACTCGAAATGCTTTTATCTCGGGTGCAGCTCTTTTAGAGCTGGAATCAATAAATATGCTAATAAATCAGCTAGCCATACGACATTTTTCTCCTCTTGAGCCTTCAACATCTCCTGCAATAGAGGCTGAAAGGATAGTATCTCACTATCAGTCAATGTATTAATAAACGCATCAATAAAATCTGGATAAAGTTCAAACCCTTTTGCAATCTGCCCGGAAACCAAGCTTTCAAATATGGCATCAGCCTGTTCAATTAGGTTTCGCATATGCTGTTCCAGTCAAATATTTTTGCACCCGCAATGGCAGCTCCGAGATTCGACATCTGCACGAAACGTACGTCAGGATTAAGTTCGATATAGGCCTCGAGATCCCGCAAGTAACCGACTAACGCCGGAGTGGAATCAATAAGCACCCCTGCGCCTGACATGACTTGAGTCTCCCCAACCTGCTGCTGGCGGTGATCGGTCTGCTCGGCGTGGGAAAAGCCTCCTGGAAAGCCAAAATCAGCTCCGACCAAGCGCACCTCCTCAGCTCCCATCTTGACAGCCAAATCAACGGCACAATGAGTCACTGTACCTGAGCAAAATAGCACCGAACGGAGAACCTGTTTTCGGATCTCCGAAAACAGCGTGTTTTCCAAGTAGAATGCACAGCGGAAGCCTGGCCATGAATCAACAATAAAAGGCTGAATAACAGGCGCGTAAGCCAAAATAGCTTTATTCAATTGCTTACAATAAGGACCAACCGTGTCGAAATGCCTGAGTAGCTCTTTATGCCCATCGATTGCGACAACCACATCAGGTTTCAACCCTCTATTTAAAACGCCTTTTAATGCTGTGGAAACAACAATGAGAAAGTCTGATTCGACCATGTTATCGAGAAAGTAGTCGGCGGAGGGTCCTCCGGCAACAACCGTAACACAGCCTCCGGAGGCCACTCCAAACAAGGAAGCGACATCAGGATCCGATATCATATTTTTACGATTATTAATCAGGTTAGGTCGCTCAAATTTGGCATAGTGCCTAGCAAGACCTGCACGCCTGAATTCCTCATTCAATTCAGTCAACACACGATCACGTAGAGGCAGAGCATCGGGTTCAGCCGACATCAACTCTGCATATACGGCTGCGAATGGTAACTGGGGATATTTTACGCTTCCGCCAAATTGCAGTTCGACCCGAGGATCTTCTATCCAGCGATGGGGATAGGTTGCCATTGATTCAGCCAATAGCTGGTAACTGAAGAAGACGAGATTCAGCTTCCTCACCTGCGGCCGCTCAAGTAACGTCTGCACGAGGTAGCCTGAGCCAACGCCATATACCGACACAGTTGAGCTCTCAACAGGAACCCGCGCTGCCTGAAGATTAGCTTCCCTCTCAGGATCAAAAGCACTGGATATATGGAGTCCTGAATGCACCAAAACGGTTTCAGGTGTATCACCCAGCACCGTGCGAGCTTCGGTAGAGTTAATATCCAACCTTGCGGCCACCTCCGGCCAACGCTCACTTAAGATCCTATATTTTGCCTCTAGACTATACATCCCCCCCCCAAACCTGGGCCTATTCGCCCGTACAAACGAAAACGGCACGCCAAGGCGTGCCGTTTTTAGATTTTAAGTATCAGATTAACGCAGCAGACTCAGAACAGCCTGCGGAGCCTGGTTAGCCTGAGACAGAATCGCGATACCGGACTGCTGGAGTACCTGGGCCTTGGTCAGCGCTGCAGTTTCCATCGCGAAATCGGCATCCATGATACGGCTGCGAGAAGCCGCCTGGTTTTCAGACGCGTTACGCAGGTTCTGGATGGTGGTTTCGAAGCGGTTCTGCGCCGCACCATACTTGGCACGCTCAGTCGTAATAGTATCGATGGCAGTATCGATCAGGGCGATAGCAGACTGAGCCCCAGCAGCAGACTTGATGTTAGTACCAGTAACGCCGGTCACGTTGGAGTTGGTAGACAGGTTAGTCGTGGTAACGGTGATACGGTTATCGGTCGCGTTGTTAGCACCGACCTGGAAGGTCTGAGCACCTGCGCTGGCACCAAGTACCTTCTGCCCGTTGAACTCGGTAGCAGAGATGATACGACCAACCTCTGCGGCCAGCTGAGAGAACTCGGCATCCAGGTTGGCGCGGTCAGAAGAGGAGTTGGTGGCGTTCGAGGACTGTACAGACAGTTCACGCATACGCTGCAGGGTATCGGATACCTGCTGCAGAGCACCTTCGGCGGTCTGTGCCAGGGAGATACCGTCCGCTGCGTTGCGGATCGCCACGTTCATACCCTTGACCTGGGCGTTCATACGCTCGGCGATTGCAAGGCCGGCGGAGTCATCTTTCGCGCTGTTTACACGCAGACCTGAAGACAGACGCTCCATCGCCGTTGCCATACCGGTTTCGGTTTTGGCCAGGTTACGCTGGGCGGACAGAGAGAAGAGGTTTGTTGCTACTACGTTTGCCATGTGTGTATCTCCTAGCTGATAGAGCCTGTCCACTGCCAGGCTGCGCTCATATGCTGTGTATTCAGGTTAACGGCATCGGCGAGAGAAGCTTGAGAAAAAAATTTTGGTTTTTTTGCACTCAATCGCCACTGAGTTCAGACCATAAAAAAACCGCTGCGATTGGCAGCGGCTCTCTTATTATCTATTAGCGCATTGCACATCGCTAAAGAGACGAAGCTATGCACCTTTGGTGGGCGCGATCTGGTCCCAACCCTCTTTAAGTTCAATCAACAGCAATGCAATCTGATCAAGTTGGCTCTCGCTCTTCTCAGCCTGCGCCAGCACCAGGGAGTCCTGAATATGCTGGTAGAGCCTCTCAAGACTATCCGCCAGCTCGCCACCGGCTTCCTTGTCCAAAGCCTCCTCAAGACCACCGACGATTTTCACAGCTCGCGATATATGCTGAGAAACACCCACCGGGGTACCGGATTGCAGCTCCCCCTTGGCAGACGCAATACTTTTCAACGCGCCTTCAAACAACATCTGGATCAGCCGATGTGGCGACGCGTTGTGCAGATCCGTTTCTACATCTATCTGACGATACTGATTGATACCTTTATTCATTCGTCATCTCTTAGTCGGTCTTTAGGAGGAGCTAAGTGCTGACAGCTGCGCCAGCAAGTATGAACCGGTGGAGTTGAGCTGCGCCACCAAAGAATCCATCGCGTTGTATTGCTTGGTCAGGCTTGCCAGCATCGATTCTTCGCGTCGATCCAGGCGCTCTTGCGCACTGGTCAAGGACTCCAGCCGCGAATTCAGCCCTTTGGTCCGATCATCGAGCAACCCGGCGTACTGGGTATAACTCTCAAGCAGAGTATCCAGTGTCGGCGCGATACCGTCATCATTGGTAAAGAGCTTCGAAACGGCGGAGAAATCATCATCGAGCGCGTTTCCTAGCGCCTCTCTGTCCAGCGACATCACACCATACTGATCGATGCTGACACCCACCAGGCTAAGCGAATTGGCGCTGTCAGGTGCAGACGCCACCTGCGACGACAACACCGAGCGCATTTTGTTGTACAGAGTCCGCACCGTCGAGTCCCCCATCAGGGCGCTGGAACCCTCATTTTCGGAGGTGGATTTAACGATGGAGCGAACGTTGTTGTAGGCGTCGACCAGAGACTGGATATTGTTGGCGATCGTATCGTTATCGACCGCGACATCAAGACTGAACTTCGTTCCCGGCGCAGCGCTCTTGAGATCAAGCGTGACTCCGTCGATCGCATCAGAAACGGAGTTGGTGGAACGGCTGACCGCAAGCCCATCGATGTAAAACAGCGCATCATCGGCAGCCTGATGCTGGGTCATATTGCCCGTCGCACTGGTCGAGTCATAAATCAGCTGCGACAACCCCGATGCATCCGTCGAATTACCGTCATCATCAACGGCCGTGATGTTGATCTTGTTATCCAGACCTCCCTCAATGGAGGTCAGCATCAACCGTGCTTCAGTACCGCCGAGACCGTCATCGACGTTAACAATGGTAGCTGAAACGCTGCTGTTGCCGGTCGTGGAGTTGATAGCATCACGAATGCCGGAAAGCGAAGAGCTTGACGAGTCGATGGGAACGTCGAAACTTTCTCCACCTACGGTAAAGCTGAGCGTACCGGTGCCCACTGTATCGCCCGAAGTAGCAAAAGAACCCGCTGAGGTTATAAGCTTTTGCTGTTTTGCCAGATGATCGATCTCGATCTCGTAGCTTCCCGGCACAGCCGAACCGGTCGCACTGGCCGACAGTAGATCGCTGTTACCGACCGATACCGACCGTGACTGAAACTTGCTTGCCGTTTTCAGGTTGTCGAGCACGGACTGGAACTGCTCCAACGCACTTTTGAGTTTGCCTATCGCCGAAAGCTGACTGTTGTAGGTCGTCTTTCGCGCCGACAGAAGCTCCCGTTGCGGCTCTATCTCTGCCGCTACAATCGCGTCGACTATTGCCGCGGTATCGATACTCGATCCAATACCTGAAAACGTAATATTAGCCACTTACATACCGTCCGGAGCACGCTGTGCTCAACTATGCCTCATCGCGCAGCAGGAGTCCGCTGGATTCGGCCGTATACTGCTCTGAGATCTCCGACAAACGTTTCATCAGAGACAGGATCTCTTCCGAGGGGATCTGACGGATCACCTCCTTATTATCGGCGTTAACGACTTTGACTACGGTTTCACCCAGATCATCGTCTACCGATATGTTGAGATTGCTGCTGACGAGCTTCAGCACTTCGCCAAGCTGAGCCGCAGCCTCCTTTACCACCGAGGACTCCGGCTGTTTGTATTCCGATTTTTTCTGCGTAGCCGCCGACTCTTCTACCGCACGAGTGCCAACTTCGCTACCCTTCACGGGGCGTAGATCATTCTGAATAGTTGCCGCGTCTCTGACCACCTGACCGCGGTCACTGCCAACGCCTGTGAGTGAATCAATCGCCATGTTGATGCCTCTTTCAATCCCAAGTCCGGACGATCTTCTTCCGGGTATCTAGCCTCTTAATCGGCAGATTGAATGGGATCTTTAGCACTCAATGATCATTTATTCATCGATTATCCAGATAACTGTTCAAGGCTTTCTGTTGTTTTCTGACCTCTGACAACTGCCTGAACAGATCCTCTCGAACCAGAGCGCATTGGTGCTCGAACGCCTGTTGCTTGGCCAACAACTCCTGCGCCAATGCCAACTGCTCTTCGCTACCCTCAAGCTCTTGCCACTCGACCTGCCTGAGCAGCTTATCTTTCTCCTGCTCTAGCACGAGGATGGGCTCTACTTCGCCCTGCTGCAGCAAGTCGATCTGTTCATTCAGGATAGCATCACAGCGCTCGTAAACCGCGTTGAACTGCATCATTACCCCACGTAGTCAAACAGCGAAAGCTGCTGTATCTGCCCAAAGCTGGAGTAGGCTGCCTGGAGCGCTGTCTGCTGCTGCATCAGCTTGCTGGTGGCTTCGTAGTAATCGGTGTCCTGCACGACGGACAGGGAGTTGGTGGTAAACAGCTTGATATCGGCCAACGCTTCTCCCTGTGCCTCCAATACATTAAGCCTCGCGCCCAATTTGGAGCGCTGAGTTACGACCCCTTCGAAGAACTGATCCAGCTCTCCCTGCAGAGCAGAGATGTCATCCGAAAAGGATGTTGTCGGCGTCGTGCCATCGAGCAGTTCGATCATATCTTTGACCGTGTTCAAAATATTCGCCGTACCATCGCCGAAGATGGCACTGCCGGGATCGGTCGACGCAACGGTATTGTTTTCACCGATATCGAGAAAACGCTGGCCGTGATCGCCCTGGTACTCGTACCGGTCGGATGCGTTCAGCGCGTAGGCTGGCGCGCCGCCTTTGAAGCCAGAGAAAAGGTATTCGCCCTGAGCATCCTGGGTATTGGCTGCCGATGCCAGCTGATCCAGAATTTGGCGTAACTCCTCCGCCACGATCTCCCGGTCGGTGTCGTTCAGCGTGGCATTATTGGCCTGGATCGCCAGATCCTTGATACGCAGCACACTGTCCGACACCAGCGCCAGCGTACTCTCCTCCAGCTTCAGCCTGCGCTCGGCCACATCGACGTTGCTGGCAAACACCTCACTGCGTGCAATGACGTGCTCATACTTGTTGATCTGCGTCGCGGCCAGCGGATCGTCCGATGCCTGTGAGATTTTTTTACCGGATGCGAGCTGCTGCTGGTACTTGAACAGCTCGGCGTTACCGTTGCGCACCGTATCCAGGTTCTGGGAGAAGAACTGTTGTGTTGAAAGTCTCATACCGAACCTCCGTTACACGGCCTGGATCAGCGAATCGAAGATGCGCTGAGAGGCACTGATAATTTGGGCGGCCGCCTGGTAGGCCTGCTGGAACTGGATCAGCTTGACCGCCTCTTCATCGAGGTTGACGCCGCTGATCTCTTCGCGCTGAGCGGTGGTGTTTTTCAGTACCGCCTCGGATGCACGCAGATCGGTTTGGGCGATCTTGGTATCGATACCGACCCGCTCGATGATTCTGCCGTAGGTTTCCTGGTAGCTGCCCTCCAGGGAGGTGGCAGCCTTGGTCAGATCTGACATCAGCAGACCATTACGGTTATCCGACACGCCAACGTTGGTGATGATGTCGGAACCGTCAACGTCGAAATTGAAGTCGATAACGAAACTATCGCCATCCTGCGGCACCCCTTCGACCCGCATCACGATCTCTCCGTTCAGCGAGGGATCGGCGTTACGAATGATCAGGTTCTTGCTGTCATCGGGGTCCAGCGATATCGACAGCGCCAAGCCGTCCGAGCTAACCACCGTGTAGCCTTCCGGCACCACGGTCGAGTCTGCCGTTACCGTCAGTTGGGAGCCCGAATTAGGCATCAGCGCGGCTATCGAGTCGCGAGGATCGGTCGACTTGGGGTTTGACAGCTCGGTCAATTGAACGGTGGCAGCGCCGGTTCCATTATTGCTTGAGTCTGGCGCTACGACTACCGGCGTCGCCAGTGCCAACTGGCGACCATCCCGGATATTGACCGCGATATCATCAGCCGCCGTGCGCACCGGCTGCACCAACACGCGCTCATTGGTGGCAAAGCCACCGGAACGGGACAGATCGAGCCTGAAGCCATCGATCTGCAAGGTCAGTTCCCCGGTCGTGGAGTCAAAGAACGCTTCCCCATCCATATCCACGTCGGTGTTGGTGGCCGCAACACTGAACGAACTATCGGTCCAACTCTTGCCATCGGAGAGACGCGTCAGCCGAAAACTATCGCTGGAGGTAAAGACAAGGTCGTAATCCGACGCGTGGAGCTTGCTGCTATCGACAATCTGAACGCTACCGTCGGCGAATTCGGCCTGCACCCGCGTCGACAGCAGGTTGGCGCTGTTGATATCGGCGAACAGGTTCTGCCCCATGTTGCCGTCGAGATCCATGCCCAACTGGTGCTGCTGATTCATGCTGTCGGCAAACACGACAGCCAGCCGTCCCAGCTCATTGAGGGTCGGGTCCAGCACGTCATCACGATAGGCGAGCAGGCCGCCCAGCTCGCCGCCGCCCACCATGCCGGTCAAATCGTTCACCCGTCCGGCAAGCCGTATGCCGATCTCCTGCCGGGTCGGGTCCAGCTCGTTCGGCGTCGACACCATCGGGTTAAAGCTCTGCCCGACCACCAGCGGCTGACCGTTGCCGATGAAGATCGAGAACTCATCGCCCTGCTCAATGACATTGATGTCGACAAGCTGGGACAGCTCCTGCACCGCCTGATCACGCTGATCGAGCAGTTCGAATGCATCCTTGTTCGCGGCCTTGGCGATACGGATACGATCGTTCAGGTCGGCGATATTCAGCGCCGCGCTGTTGATCTCCTCAGCCAGCTCGCGGATACGGGTGTTGACCGTTTCGGTCTGCTGCGACACCTGGTCATAGAGATCGTTGAACCGGGTTGCCGTCGCCTGCGCCTCGGCAATAAACAGCTCCCGGTTGGTGATCGACGTCGGATCATCATTGGCGGCCTGCAAAGCAGCGAAGTAATCGTCAAGCTTTGCGGAAAGGCTGACACTGTCACTGGCCAGTGTATTGTCGAGCTGGCTCGCCATCGCCTCGAACGCCTTGGCAGCCTCGAAACGGGAGTTGTCGGCCCAGAGCCGTTGGGTGATGTACTGGTCGACGATGCGCTGGGTGCTGTCCTGCAGAACACCGCCGCCCTCCAGACTGTTGAACTGAGCGACCTGACGGTTATACCCCGGGGTATTGACGTTGGTAATGTTGTTACCAACGACGGCGAGCCCGGACTGACTCGCCCTGACACCCTGAACCCCCAAAGACAACAGACCGTAAGACATTTTCTACTCTCCCGATAATGGCACCGGAGCATCGGCGCCATTGATCAATTTATCGGCAAAAACTCAGCCTTCTTGAGGCAAATGACCGCTGCTGGCCAACTGCGTGCCATTGACTATGCGCGCGATCTTGTCGGCATATTCAGGGTCGGTTGCATAGCCTGCGCGCTGCAGCGCCTGCAGATAGCCGACCGGATCCCCTGCTTGCTGCAATGCCTCAGCGTAACGCGGATTGTTCTGGATAAAATCGACGTAATCCTCCAGGCTTTGCTGGACCGAATCGTATACTCGGAAATCAGCCCGCTCAGGGCGTGGCAACCCATCTCGATACTCCAACGTATTGACACCAACCCGTTCACCATCCCACCGGCTATCGGCCTTGATATTGAACAGGTTGTGGCTGCTGCCACCGTCCTCGCGACGGATAATCAAGCGCCCCCAACCGGTCTCAAGCGCCGCCTGTGCAACCAACACACGGGGATCCACCCCAAGGGCCTGAGCGGCTTTCTCGGCAGCCGGCAACAGCTGCTCGACAAACTGTTCCGGCGACTCGACCTGCCAGTCGGCGGGTTCGGCGCCCTCTGCTGCGGATGCAGCGGCCAGATCCTCAACCTCCGGTACGGCCGCGGTCTCTGATCTGCGCTGGGCCAGCCGGTCGCTGATCTGGTCGACAGCGCTCAGCGAATGGTTTGCCACACGTCGTGCCGCCAGGTTCAGCAGCGTTTCGTTCAGCGACTGTCCCTGGTTCAGCTTGTCGTCAATCCGCTCCTCGTCGCTGGGCAGCTGCAGCGCCTTGCGCAGCGTATCCGGCGTCATCTCCTTGCCACCCAGTTGGCGAACGATGATGTCGGCAAGCCCCAAGCCTTTACTCTGCGAAAGCTCCAGGGTCAGTTGCTGATCGAGCATGCCCTGGAAAAACTGTACATCGCTGGAGTTGAACGGATTGTCTTCGGCGAAGCTCTCCGTCGCCTGGCGCATCGACTTGAGCATCATGTTCATGAACACCTGCTCGAACTGCTCGGCAGCATTGCGCAGCGCGGCATCGCGATCACCCTTGGCCTGCGACTTTATCTTGCTCAGGCCGGTCAGATCGGTATAGAACGAGGAGTCGACCTGCCCCGGAAACTTGCTGTCCATATCAGATCACCACCAGCTCGGCTTTCAGTGCGCCAGCCTGTTTGAGCGCTTCCAGAATCGCCATCAGGTCCCCCGGTGCAACGCCCACCTGATTGACCGCCTCCACCAGATCACGCAGCGATGTACCGGTGTTGAACTCAAACATATGCCCCGAGCCCTCATCAACCTGGATACCGGTCCGCGGCGTCACCACGGTCTGGCCACCGGCCAATGGGGTATCCGGCTGGGACACTTCTGGCGCTTCGCTTATGGCGACCGTCAGACCGCCATGGGTTATGGCGACCGGCGACACCCGCACATTCTCGCCGATGATGATGGTGCCGGTGCGCGAGTTGATGATCACCTTCGCTACCTCCTTGCCCGGATCCACGCTCAGGTTCTCCAGCACCGACAGGTAGGAGACACGCTGGGACGGATCACGCGGCGCGCTGACGCGGATAGAGGTTGCATCAAGCGCACGTGCCACATCGGGTCCGAGCAATCCGTTTATCTGCTCGGCAACGCGACGGGCCGTGGTGAAATCCGGATTGTTCAGGTTCAACACCAGCGAGTCGCCCTGAGAGAAGGCGTTGGGCACCGCACGCTCGACGCTGGCTCCGTTGGGGATGCGACCGACACTGGGAATGTTCAGCGATAGGCGCGAGCCGTCATCACCGCTGACACCAAATCCGGAGACCACGAGGTTACCCTGAGCGATGGCGTAGACCTGGCCATCTGCACCCTTGAGCGGCGCCATCAGAAGGCTGCCACCACGCAGACTCTTGGCATCGCCGATCGCGGAAACGGTCACATCGATACTTTGCCCCGGCTTGGCAAAGGGTGGCAGTTCGGCATGGATCGCAACCGCAGCGATATTGTCCGACTCGGGGGACACATTGGCCGGGATCGCCACGCCAAAGTTGTTCAGCATGTTACGGAAGGTCTGCGAGGTGAAATCGGTACCATCACCCGTACCATCCAAACCTACAACCAGACCGTAGCCCACCAACTGGTTACTGCGGACACCCGACACCGTCGTAATATCCTTGAGCCGCTCCGCCTGCACCGGACTGACGAACAGCGTACAAAGCATTAATAGCGTGATGACCGTTTTCATGTTGCTCACCATCAGAAAGGAAATAGCGGGCTGATAAAGAAGCGAGCCAGCCAGCCCATGACATTGGAGTCATTCACGGCGCCGGTACCGCTGTAGGTAATACGCGCGTCCGCCAGCTTTGTCGACATCACGGTATTGGACGGATCGATATCCTGAGGCCGGATCAAGCCGCTGATGCGAATATACTCATCGCCCTGGTTCAGGGTCAGCCACTTTTCGCCCCGCACGAGCAGGTTGCCGTTCGGCCTCACCTCATGCACCGTCACGGTAATGCTGCCGGTCAGGCTATTGCTCATATCGGAACTGCCATCTCCCTCAAAGGCGTGGTTACTGCCAAGTGACGCTGACAGGGGGTTACCGAACAAGGATAGATTTTGTCCCATCACAGAGCCGACGCCCACATCGGTATTGCTGGATTTGTCCACCGAGGTCTTGCTCGATTTGGTGGACTGGGTGCTCTCCTCCAGCTCAACGGTGATGATATCGCCTACCCGGTAGGCACGCCCGTCACCATAAAGATTCATCGAGGTCGCCGCGTTATAGATCGAACCGGTTGACGGCTGAGTATTGGGCACAGGCGTTACCGGCACAGGGGCATAGTAGGGGTTGTCCGGCTTGGGCGGCGAATTGACGCACCCGGTCAGCGACATTGCACAGGCAACAGCAGCGACCCACCCCTTAATGCTCATCTACTTTCTCCCGCTTACCGTTACAGCTGCTGAGTGACGAACGACAGCATCTGGTCTGCCGTCGAGATCACTTTCGAATTTATCTCATATGCCCGCTGAGTGGTGATCATGTTGACCAGCTCCTCAACGGCATTCACGTTGGAGCCTTCCAGCATCCCCTGGAGCAGGAAGCCGGTACCCTCTTCCCCGGGCACCGCCTGCTGGGGGGCACCGCTGGCCGCCGTTTCCAGATAGAGGTTCTGGCCTATCGCCTGCAGCCCCTGAGGGTTTACGAAGTTGGCCAGCTCCAGCTGACCCACCTCCTGCGGATTGGGATCGCCTGAAACCACGACCTCTACCCGGCCATCATTGGAGATGGACATGGACAGCACGCCGTCGGGCAGGGTGATTTCCGGTTCGAGCGAGTAACCTTCGGCGGTGACCAGACGTCCTTCGCCATCCAGGTGCAGCTGCCCATTACGGGTGTAGGCGATATCGCCATTCGGCTGCCGTATCTGCAAGAACCCCTTGCCGTTGATAGCAACGTCGAACGACTCGCCGGTAACCTGAAACTCGCCCTCTTCGAACAGTTTCTGTGTGCCAACGGTACGCACCCCATTACCCAGTTGCAGACCCGAAGGGAGCTGGGAATCGGCCGCGGTATCGGCGCCGGGCTGACGGCGAACCTGGTACAGAAGATCCTCGAAAACGGCGCGGTCTTTCTTGAACCCAACCGTACTGACGTTAGCCAGGTTATTCGAAATAACCTTGAGCTGAGTATCCTGGGCGCTAAGCCCTGTCTTGGCGACATGCAGTGCACCTTGCATTCCGGTCTCCTCCTATCAGCTCAGCTGCAAGATGCGCGCAGCTGCTGTTGAATTCTCTTCCGCAGTTTTCATCATCTTCACCTGCACCTCGAATTGACGCGCCAGGCTGATGATCGATGTCATCTCTGCCACCGCATTGACGTTGCTCGATTCCAGATAGCCCGAACGTAACTGTACATTCAGGTCGATCGGCAGGGTCTGGTTGTTGTCGGCATGCATCAAACCATCCTCCCCCTTGAACAACTGTCCGGGTTCAGGGCGCACCAGCTTGATCCTGTCGATCTGCGCGAGTTCTGCCGCCTGATCCCCCTGCGGACGGATCGTTATCGTGCCATCGGAGGCGATATCGACCTTATCGGACGGCGGTATCACGATCGGTATGCCACCGTTGCCCATGACCGGCAATCCGCTGCCAGTTACCAGCTGATCGGCGGCATTGATCTGCAGCTCGCCGCCACGGGTATAGGCTTCCCGTCCGTCCGGTCCGACGACCGCAATCCAGCCCTCGCCATCGATTGCCACATCCAGATCGCGCCCCGTAGCAATGAGCGTACCGGCAGTAGTATCGGTGGCCGGCCGCTCGCTCATGGCATAGACACGGGAGGCGTAACCCTCACCCATCACGCGCATGGCGCGGGCCTGTTCCAGATCGGTCTTGAATCCGGTCGTCGTCACATTGGCAAGGTTGTTGGCATGCACGCGCTGCGCGACCATGTTCTCGCGCGCACCAGTCATCGACACGTACAACAACTTATCCATAACAGCTCCATCAGGAAAAAGATTGCCGCTTTTAGCGATCCATACCTGATTAAAGCAATCGCCGTGCCATAGAATGCAAAAAGGCGACGTCCCTTAGGGGACATCGCCTTTACTTCTAGAACCTGGAGAAAAAAGCCGTTAAATCTGCAGTATCGCCTGCGTCACGGTGTTCAGGGTTTCCAGAGTCTTGGAGTTCGCCTGGAAATTGCGCTGCCCCTCGATCAACTTGACCAGCTCGGCGGACAGATCGACGTTGGACGCCTCCAGTGCCGCTGAACGCAGGGTACCGTTCAAACCGGTACCCGGCGGGTTCAAGATGGCATCGCCGGAGGTCAGCGTCGCCGCCCACTCGGTATCGCCATTAGGCTGCAAACCGGCCTGGTTTTCAAACGTCGCCACCGCGACCACCCCCAGTGACTGGTTCTGGCCGTTACTGAACGATGCCACCATTTCACCGGTGCTGGCGAAGGTCACGCCGATCAGGTCACCCTTGGTATAACCATCCTGCAGCTGACTCTTGACGATCGAAGCCGAGGCGAACTGGGTACTGTTGCTCAGGTCCAGATCGATGGTAGTCAACGGGTTGGCGGGGTCAGCACCGGCAATGGTGATTGAAGGCACCTGCCCGCCGGCCGAGAAGTTCAAGCCATTAATGCCGCTCAGCAGACCGTTGGTCGGGTTGAACTCGACCAGGATCGGCCCCTCTTCGGTTTCGCCGCCGCCACCGCTAACGGCGGGACCGCCACCGGCCTCACCCCAATCTTTCAGCTTGCCGATATCCAGCTGCTCTTCGCCGTTGAGGTAGGCATACATCCGATACACACCGAGATAGGAGTTGTCACCTTCGGCTGTACTTTCCAAGGCGAGAGTGCCCGCCACCGAGGTCGGCTGATAGTCGGCATCATCGACATTGCCTTCGTCGGCCTTGAAGGTGATCTGCAGCTTGTACTCACCACCCTCCAGCACCGCCTGAACGGACTCGATCGCCGGATTACGATCGATGATCTCCGCTTCGCGCCCCTCGATGGTTTCCGCGATATCCTTCTTCGTTGACAGACCTGCGACGTTGATCGTCACGCCGCCAATTTCGACGGTGCTATCGCCTGCCGTCTCGTCAATGGTGTAGGTTCTGACTTCGTTGGCTGCGCGTGTCGGCGTCGAGGCGTTCTGGCGGTCGTAGCTGACTGCCGTGGTCAGCAGCGGATCCACATCCGTTACCACCATATCGCCGGAGTCGGTGTACTGCGCGAAGGTTTCGAAGGTCAGTGTACCGCCGGATAATGCAAACGACTCCTTGTCGATTCGAGGATCCCGTGCAGCGATATCATCAAGCTGGGCCGAAAGCGCCGGATTCGCCGCCGCAAAGGTGGAGTAATCAGCGTAGCTGGCGACGCTGAAATCCGTCGATGCATCAAGGGGCAGCCCCGAAATATACACAGTACCATCGGCATCGCCGGACACATCGTATTCAAACTGCTCCCTCACCGGGCGCTGCTCGGCGAGGTTGAACTTGATCGTATGCTCGTTACCCAGACTGTCGAAGGTACGCACCGTGGTCGTATAGGTAAACGAGCCGGGCTCGTCCTTGTCGTAGGTCGGCAAGAGTTCGGCCGCGTCTTTACGTGAATCGATGTTGAACGACAGATCGATACTTTCAGTCGCTTTCGGCGGGCTTTCCTTCTGCGTTACCGCCAGGTTACCGATCGGCAGACGGTTGCCATCCTCATCCAAACCGTAGCCCTGCAGGTACTTTCCGGTCTTGGAGACGATAAATCCCTCTTTATCCAGTTCAAACGCGCCTGCCCGGGTATAGGTTACGCCACCCTGACCATCATCCAGCTGGAAGAAACCCGAACCGTTGATCGCCAGATCCAGGTTGTTGTTGGTGAACTCGATGGTACCCGCTTTGAAATCCTGGGCGATATCGGTCACGGTGACGCCGGAACCGGCGACGTTGGCCGAACCTGCGCCGACCACCGACGTCGCATAGATATCACCGAACTCGGTACGGGAGGCTTTAAAGCCAATGGTACTTGAGTTTGCGATGTTGTTACCGGCCACATCCAGCATGGTAGTGGATGCCTTCAGGCCTGTAACCGCAGTGCTGAAACCTGCCATATTTCCCCCTGATTAACCGAGCTGTTTCACTTCACTCATGTCGATGGAACCGATATTGGTGTTCACCTTCATACCAATACCGTTCTGTCCGAGCGTGACGCTGTTGATATTGAAGCCCATGTAGGTCGCGACCTCTTCATATTGGCCGTCGGAACCACTGGGTACTTCTGCCACTATCCGATAGTTGCCCGGAGGCACACCCTCACCGGCCTGCCAGACGAAGTTGTGATCTCCAGGAGGCTGCGCCCCCATGCTCACTTCATCGACCATGTTGCCGCTACCATCGTAGATGGTGATCCGCACATCACTGGCACTGTTTTCCAGGCTGACCAGGCCATCCACATAGCCCTGTTCCTGGTGCAGTTGCGCGATATTGGTATTCACATAGGCCCGCTGCCCGACCATGGATGAGGCCTGCAGCGCAGTCTGACTGCTGAGCAGGGATGCACTCATATCCTCCACCGTGCCAACAAGCTGATTGATGCTCTCGACCTGGCTCATGGTCGCGATCTGCTGCATGAAATCCGCGGTATCGGCAGGACTCGTCGGATCCTGGTTCTGCAACTGAGCGATCATCAGCTTCATGAACATCTGACTGTCTTCAGCGGCCTGGCTGGTCTTCGACGTCGAGTTCTGCTGATTTTGCTGATTGATCGTTTCGTAAATATTCTGGCTATTATTGGTACCGTTAACAGTACTCATGGCACTTACCTCTCATGCCTCAATCACTGGCCAAGCGACAGCGTACGCTGCAGCATCTGCTTGGCAGTATTCATGATCTCCGCGTTGATCTGGAAAGAGCGGGAGGCGGAGATCATATCGGCCATCTCTTCGACCACATTTACATTCGGATAGTAGACATAGCCGTTCTCATCGGCCATCGGATGACTGGGTTCGTACGCCATGCGCAGAGGCGCGTCGCTCTCGACAATATCGCTGACCCTGACACCCTGGCCCGGCACCTGGCCGGAACCTATCGCGTCATAATCCGCCTCCGCCGGCATCTGCACGGTGAATATTGGCTTACGTGCGCGATAGGTATCTCCCTCGCTGGAACTGACACTGTCAGCGTTAGCCAAGTTACTGGCAGTGGTGTTCAAGCGAATGCTCTGGGCATTCATGGCCGAACCCGCGATTCCAAACACGTTAGACAGCGACATCGTTACTCACCCTTAATTGCACTTACCAACCCTTTGAACTTGCTGTTCAGCATCGTGAAAGAGCTCTGATACCGGATGGCGTTGTCACTGTAACGCGCCATCTCCTCTTGTACTTCAACCGTATTACCATCGACCGAGGGCTGAGAAGGCGTCCGGAACATCAGTTCTGCTGCGAAATCCGGCTCAATGAACTCGCCGACATGCCCAGCCTGGGTCTGTGCCGGCTCAGTGGAGAGCTGATCCTGCTCACCACGCAATACGGCGGCAAAATCGATATCTCGCGCCTTGAATCCCGGCGTATCGGCATTGGCGATATTATTGGCCAACACTTCGGCGCGGCGGGCACGCAACAGCAGTGCGTCGTCGTGGATACCCAATGCGGATTCAAAACTGATGGCCATTCAATCGCTCCTCTTCCCTTCTGCCAGGAATTAAGCAAAGCCTGTGCCATCAAACCCAAACGCCGCAGTTACAGGGCTACAAGACGCAGGACTACTCGACGGAAAGTGAAAGCGGCAAACTGATTCCGCCCCGGGCGGCAAGGGGAGGTGCCGTTGCCGCCTGACTTGCAGGCGGCGGCAAACAGCGGGGTAAGCGGTTATACGGCCTGGTAGATGATGCCGGGACGGCAGTGGATCATCTTGTAGATATCGGAAAGCCCTGATAGTGATTCGGAAGCACCAAGCAGCAGGTAGCCGCCAGGTTTGAGCTGACGGCGCATCTTGCGCAGGATCTCGAGTTTTACGTCCGACGAGAAATAGATCAGCACGTTGCGACAGAAGATGATGTCGAACTGCCCTAGCGACGTATACGGGCCCAACAGGTTGAGGTTCTGAAAGCGGACTCGCGCCTTGATCTCGGGACGGATCTGCCAACTCCCCTCACCGGATGTGAGGAAGTATTTTTTCAACCGCTCCTGCGACAACCCACGCCCCAGCGCTAGCATCTCGTACTCACCCTTCTGCGCCTGCTGCAGGATACTGGTCGAGATGTCGGTCGCCAGAATCTCTTCACCGGACAACAACGTTCCTGGATTCATGCGCTTGAACTCATCGATCACCATGCTGATCGAGTAGGGCTCCTGACCACTGGAGCAGGCCGCCGACCAGATCCTGAGCTTCTGCGCACGCCGCTCAGCCGTCAGCTCGGGCAACAGCCGCTTGGCCAGGATCTCGTAGGGGTGGATATCGCGAAACCACAGGGTTTCGTTGGTGGTCATCGCATCGATAACGCTATCCTTGAGCGCACTTGCCCCGGGCCGCTTCAGTCGGTCGACCAAGATACTGAGCGAGTCGCATGACTGCTCTTTCATGATCTTGCCCAACCGGCTCTGCACGAGATACTGCTTGTGCTCCGCCAACAGAATTCCGCAGCTCTGCTCGAGAAACTCGCTGAACTGACGGAAATCCTCCGTTGTGATTCTGAAGCGTTGATTCACCGATCGGTCCGTCATCGACTCTCGCGAACCTGGCTGATTCGATTAACCACTACCGTTGCCAGGTCATTTGGATTGAATTTGGCCAGGAACCCATCAGCCCCGACCTTTTTGACCATCGACACGTTGAAACCGCCGCTAAGCGAGGTATGCAAGACCACATGCATACGCTGCATCCGGGTGTCTTCACGAATCATAGCCGTTAGCGTGTAACCGTCCATCTCCGGCATCTCGATATCGGAGATCACCATCAGGAAGGCTTTCTCGACATCGATCCCCTTGTCAGCCATGCCCCGTAGCAGATCCCAGGCCTGCTTGCCGTTGTTGGCCGAAGTCACCTTCAAGCCGAGGCTTTCCAGCGAGCGCTGCATCTGGTTACGGGCGACGGCCGAATCATCGACGATCAGCACATGATGCTGTTGCGCCTGCTCACGCACCGACTTGTCCGCCACATCCTCGCTGACATCGGTCGCCATCGGGTAGAGGTCGGCCAGAATCTGTTCCACGTCGAGAATCTCGACCAACTTGCCATCCAGCTCAAATACCGCCGTCAGGTAGTTCTCGGAACCGATCTCCGCCGGTGGCGGCATGATCTGATCCCACTGGGTATTGAAGATACGATCCACCTTGCGTACCAGAAACGCCAGGGTGCGGCGGTTATACTCCGCTACGATCAGGAAGCACTTGCGCTGCTCGTCGGCGGGAATCGCACGCCGCCCGATCGCTTCGGATAGATCCAGTACGGGTATCGTTTCCCCACGAATGTGCGCCATCCCTTTGACCGAGGTGGTCAACCTGGGCACCTCCGTCAGTTCAGGACACTGCAGCACTTCACGCACCTTAAACACGTTGATGCCATAGCGCTGAGAGGTTTCCAGCCCAAACAACAGCAGCTCCAGCCGGTTCTGCCCTACCATCTGGGTACGTAGGTTTACACTATCCAAGATACCTGACATGATCGTTTCAAACCCCGAGGTCAGAGTAGTAATGTCGTACCGCAAAGCCCTGCTGCTTCAGGACTCCAGCGTGAACTTCCTCAAATTTATCGTTTCGTGCGTACTACTGGCCATCACACTGGCCGTTCCCGCCCGCGCACTTCTGGCCGCCGAACCGCCCAACTCTGACATAGAGAGACAAGTCGAGTCGACTATCCGTCAGCATTTTGAGACTAGAGTACCAGAGAGTCGCGTAAACGTAACAGTAAACCCTATAAACCGCACACTTTCTTTAACGCCCTGCCGGTCAACGCTGCAGATCGAACTCCCCTTCAGCGGCGGCGAGCGGGTTACCGCCAAGGTCAGCTGCGCGACCCCAAGGCCCTGGAGCATTTTCGTTACCGCCAGAGTACAGCAGTTTATCGCAGTGGTAACAGCCAGACGACCCATTACCCGGGATAGCCGAATCAGCGGCGATGCACTGGCCCTGAGCGAACAGAATATTACACGCCTGAGCGGTGGATATTACACCCGACTGCAGGATGTCGTTGGCAAAACAGCACGGGTCTCCATTAACAATGGCGAGATCATCACCGCACGGGTACTGGAACCCTCATTGGCGGTGCGCCGCGGTGACCGGGTAACGCTCGAGGTACGCAAAGGAGCGCTGCTCATTCGCACCGACGCAATCGCGCTTGAGGATGGCCGACTGAACGAACAGATCGATGTACAAAACAGTCGCTCCGGGCGCCAGGTGCGGGGCACGATTACGGCTCCCGGTGTGGTGACGCTATACTGAACGCCCGCGTCATACGACACACCTTGGCCAGCCTTCCAAGGAAACATTATACTGATGGCAGTACTCGGTACTGGTAGGCCAAAAAAATTCATCAGTTACCCTAAAGTTTTCCGAATACAGACCGATACCCTTACCCGTAACAGCTAAGAGGTATATGTGATGGCTATTGATCTTCCCGGTGTTGGCTCTACCCAGACGGGTGTGACGCGTAACAATCGGGTTAACCATGAGCAGCAGAATAACACCGCCGCTACCGGCAGTGGTGGCAGCGCTCAGCCATCGGCCGGTCCCGGTAACAGTGACACCGTCAAGATCAGCGATGCAGCACTGGCGATTCACAACGCCATACAGAACAGCGATGACGAGCCCGAGGTTAACAGCGACCGCGTGGCTGAACTGAAAAGCGCCATCGAAAGTGGAGAATACAAGGTTGATGCCGAGCGCGTTGCCAAGGGCATGCTCGCGATCGAGTCCCTGTTTAGCTGATCTCTGTTGAAGTACGACTAACCGATGTCGAACCCGCCAAATCCTGACCAACTCCACCCTCTGGTTGAACAGGGCGTGGAGTTGCTTCGCGAACTGCAAAAACGGCTGCAGGAGGAGCGCAGCGCGCTCGAAAGTCGAGATCTAGAAGCCTTACAGCGTGCCACCTCGTCCAAGGAATCACTACTGGCTGCCGTGCAGGAGAACTTCACCGCACGCCATAATCTCCTGTCCAGCCACGGCGTCGAGCTATCGGCGGAAGGCTGGGAGCAGTACCTGAACTCCCTACCGCAAGCACACGCGCTTAAATTAAGCGAACAGTGGCAGGCACTGTCCGAGACTCTGGAACAGGTTCAACAGGAAAGCAGGGTCAATCAGCAGATCATTCTGCGCGGCCAGGAGAGCACCGAGCGCCTCCTCAATATGTTGCAGGGGAAAAACCAGAAGAGCCAGCTTTACGGCAGCTCAGGAAAGAGCAACAACTTCAGCACCCAGAGCAGGATCGGCAAAGCCTGATATCCCGCTCACCGCGCCTGGCAGTAGATCCTTTTTATCGCTACAATGCGCGCCGTCTCCCCATAGTTCAATGGATAGAATAAACCCCTCCTAAGGGTTAGATCCAGGTTCGAATCCTGGTGGGGAGGCCACTACCTCAGCCCACTACCTCAGCAGAGGTCCGAGCGACCCGTCCGTCAGAAACTCTACCGACCGCGTCCGCAGCCCTTTGAACTGCAGCAATCGCTCCCGTTCGGTATCCGCCAGTTGCAGACGCTCAGTCAATCGCAGATAGCGATCGACCATCTTCAGCCGCTCCTCGCGCTTTTCCACTCCGTCGCGAGCACTCTCCAGATAGAGCTGCGCCAGGTTCAACAACGCCGCTGGATAGCCGGGATCATACTCGATCGCCATGCCGAAATACCGGATCGCCTGCGCATACTTGCCAGCCATATAGTGCTTGATACCGAGGCGGTTGACCTTGCTCGCCATCGCCTGGTCGCGCTTGGACTTGCGAGCTTCCGAGAACTGTCTGAGCTCGCTCTCAGGCTCAAGCATCGGCACCTTATCGCCGCTAAGCACCAGCTCTTCACGCGTCAGATCCAGCGGCGAGTCGAGCTGCTGATTCAACGCACGAGCTTCGCTCTTGAGCCTACTGGCCTCTTCAGGCTCTGCCAAATCATGCGCAACCTGGCTACGCAACAAGGCGGTGCGCACATTTAGCGCCGGATCACGGGGAAAACGGAACTCCGCGGTGTTCAGCAGGGTGTCCACCTCGTTTCTGAGATCCAACACCTGCCTAGACTGAGCTCCCTTCATCTCCAAACGACGCACATTGGCCAGGCGAAGAAAAGGCTCAGCGGAGCGGTAACAGCTTTGCCGCCCCAAGACGATTGAGCGCTTATAGGCCCCATCAGCGACATCCAGAGCATCGGTCTGCATCGCGACACGCCCCAACTCCATCTGCCGGGGAATGCCCAGAGGCGCCTTTTCCGTTGCTTCCTTCAGCGTATCCCTGGCGTGATGCAGCTGCCCATCACGCTCAAGCACTCGCGCCAAGAGATCATAGGCCGCGATCAACAGCGGGTGCGTCTCGATCAGCTTGCTCAACAGCTCCGCGGCCTCTTTAAGCCGATCAAGAAGGTAAAGCGCTTTCGCCATGATCAGCCCGGTATCCTTATCTTCCCCCTGCCAGTACTGCCGCTCGAGAAACTCGTACGCCTCCTGCACCCGTCCAAGATCGATCAAGCACTGGGCTTTCAAGCGTCTGGCCTGATCAAAGCAGGGGTGGGCACGCGGTATATCTTCACAGGCATCGATGGCGGCCTCCAGATCACCGATCTCGATCGCCTGCTCGACGGGGTACAGCATGCGCTTGCGCGAAACCAGCTGATCGAGGCGCTGCTTCAGCTCGTCAACAGAAAAGGGTTTGGTCAACAGCGCATCGGGACGACTGTCGATCGCATGCAGGACCACCTCCTGCGATGCGTCCGAGGTCATGAACACCCAAACAGCGGTCGGTCTGACGTAACCACGAAAACGCGCTTCCTCCAGCAGCTGCAATCCACTTACGGCGTCGCTGCTGTTATGCCCGAGCAAAATAATATCGAACGACTCTTCGCGTATGGCCTCCAAAACCCGGTCGTTAACCGTCTTTGCAACCAGATTCTGAACGCCGAGTTCACGCAGCATGTAAAAGATGGTCGCGCGCATATTGCCGCTGCTTTCGACCAGCAGAACCTTTTTGTCGGCGTAATTGATTTTTGATGGAGCCACAGATCCCTGCTCACCCTACTGAACCGGACAAATTTACCGATACGCACTAAGAGAAGATGACGGTTTATTGAGTATACAGAGGGTTGCAGCCCGTGCGGAAGCAAGCAGGTTTAAAAACCTGGCAAAGAAAAAGGCACCGGTGTCGGGTGAAAACACGCGGTGCCAAAGACAGTTCTATGCTGTAGGTACAGAGTACTTAAGTTTCGGCCTGCACATCATGATCTGAGTCAACTCCTGGAGTATCGAGCACCACTCTTTCTCGCCATTATTAGTCAAGCTGCATTTAGGACGGTATATAACAAGTTAAGACCTATGCCTAAGGGGAGAGCGAGCGCTTTTCACCTACAATAGGCGGCAGATTGAGACAGTGGAAAAATAATGACAACAGCATTCGTCAGCCACCAGGATTGCAGCTTGCACAATATGGGTCCGGAGCATCCGGAAAGCCCGGTCAGATTGCATGCAATTCGCCGCGTACTTGAACGCACCGGCCTGCTCGACAGGCTTTTACAACTTGAAGCCGTACCGGTCACCGCTGAACAGATCCGCCTGGCACACGCCGATCTGCACCAGACGCGACTGGAGATGAAACTGCCGGAGCAGGGGGTCGTCTATACCGACGAGGACACAGCCCTGTGTCCCGACTCCCTGCATGCGGCCAATCTGGCAGCCGGTGGGGCTGTGCTTGCAACTGAGGCCGTGCTCAACGGCTCGGTCCGCAACGCCTTCGTCGCCGTACGCCCTCCCGGGCATCACGCAGAGTACAAAAGTGCGATGGGCTTCTGTTTTTACAACAATGTTGCCATCGCGGCATGCCGTGCACTTCAGCACCAGGGAATCGAGCGCGTCGCCATTCTCGATTTCGACGTGCACCACTGCAATGGAACCGTCGATATATTTCAGAATCGGCCGGAAGTCCTGGTGTGTTCGACCTTCCAACACCCCTATTATCCGGAGCGCTATACCGAAATCGAGCGCCCCAACATCATCAACTGCCCGCTGGCCGCGTTCAGCCCGGCCAGCGATTGGCGCGATGCCATCGAACAGCGCTGGCTACCCGCGTTGCATGCCCACAAGCCCGACATGATATTCATCTCTGCGGGATTCGACGCCCACAAGGAGGATCCCATGGCCGACCTGAATCTGGAGGAGGAGGATTACCGCTGGGTAACCGAGCAGATACTGTCGGCTGCCGATTCGCTGTGCGGTGGACGCGTCGTATCGGTACTCGAAGGCGGCTACAACCCGGTCGCCCTCGCCTTCAGCGTCCTTGCCCACATCGAGGCGCTGAGCGCCGAATAACTACGCAGCAGGAACGAAAAAGGACTGCACCGGGCAGCCCTTTTTCCAACCTCCGGCGTTAGCCGACAAACTTGATCATCACACCTGCGGCAACCGCGGAGCCGATAACCCCGGCCACGTTGGGTCCCATGGCATGCATCAGCAGGAAGTTCTGCGGATTCGCTTCCAGGCCCAGCTTGTTGGACACACGGGCGGCCATCGGTACAGCCGATACCCCTGCCGAACCGATCAGCGGGTTGATCGCATTGCCACCCTCGAGCTTATTCATCAGCTTCGCCATCAACACGCCACAAGCAGTACCGATACCGAAGGCAACAACCCCCAGTACCAGAATGCCCAACGTTTCCAGATCCAGGAACTTGTCGGCGCTGAGTTTGGAGCCGACAGACAGGCCAAGGAAGATGGTCACAATGTTGATCAGCGCGTTCTGGGCAGTGTCACTGAGACGATCAACCACGCCGCACTCACGCATCAGGTTACCGAAGCAGAACATCCCCAGCAGCGGTGCCGCATCCGGCAGCAGCAGGGCCACCAGTATCAGCAGTACCAGCGGGAACAGAATCTTCTCTGTCTTCGACACATGACGCAGCTGAGTCATTTTGATCTTGCGCTCAGACTCGGTGGTCAGCAGGCGCATGATGGGTGGCTGAATCAGCGGTACCAGTGCCATGTAGGAGTAAGCTGCTACAGCAATCGCGCCCAGTAGGTGCGGCGCCAACAGACTGGCCACATAGATCGCGGTGGGACCATCAGCACCACCAATGATACCGATTGCTGCAGCATCCTGGATGCTGAAATCCATGACACCGAGCATCGTCAACGCTACAGCGCCCATGATGGTGGCGAAGATACCGAACTGAGCCGCCGCGCCCAGGAACAGAGTCTTGGGGTTTGCCAGCAGCGGGCCGAAATCGGTCATCGCACCGACACCCATGAAGATGACCAGAGGTGCAGCACCCGAGGCGATGGCGACCAGGTAGAAGTTATACAGCATGCCGTTGCTATAACCGGCATCGAGGGCAACATCGGTTGCCGCGGTATGCACGGAGTGCGAGGCCGCCTTGTACGCATGCAGCAGTGCTTGAGGATCTGCACCATCCACGCCAAGCGCAGCGGCAAGCCCGGTCAACACTTCCGGCTTTGCAAAGTGAATCGCATTCTCCACCGCCGAAAACGCCAGACCGGCTTCCGGGATATTCGCCAGAATACCGCCAAAGCCGATCGGCACCAACAACAGAGGCTCAAAGTTCTTGCGGATCGCAAGAAACAGCAGCACCAGACCGATCACAATCATGAACGCCTGACCGGCGCTGATGTTGTATATGCCCGATGCCGTAAACAGACTGAGTAGCTTATCCATTACTCACACCTTTTGCGGATCAAGCCAGGGTAACGAGTGAATCGCCGACCTGTACGGCATCACCTTCTTTGACATCGATGGACACGATATGGCCAGCACGCGCCGCACGCACTTCGGTCTCCATCTTCATCGCTTCCAGGATCACCAGTACATCGCCTTCCTGAACCGACTCGCCAGCGCTGACCATTACCTTCCATATGTTGCCAGCCAGGGGCGCAGGAACCTCCTCACCACTACCAGCCGCCGGAGCCGGAGCTGCTGATGCAGCAGGTGCCTGTGCGACGTTGGTGATATCGCCACCCTCGGCTACCTGTACCACGTAGCTCTGGCCATTTACGGTGATGGTGTAGACTTCCGGTCCGGATTTCTTCGGTGCAGACATGGCTTTAGCGTCCTCAAGCGTCGGTGCGGGTTCAAAGGCGTCGGGATTGCCGCGGTTTTCCAGGAATTTAAGACCAATTTGAGGGAATAGAGCATAGGTCAGGACATCGTCGATTTCGCGCTCGCCCTGCTCCAGTTTGATCCCCTTTTCGCCGGACAGCTGTTTCAGTTCGCCAACCAGCTTGTCCATCTCGGGTTGCAGCAGATCTGCCGGACGGCAGGTAATCGGCTCACCGCCGGCAAGCACACGCGCCTGAAGTTCGGCATTGAATGGCGCGGGGGCCGCACCGTACTCACCCTTGAGCACGCCCTGCACCTCTTTGGAGATGGTCTTGTAGCGCTCGCCCATCAGCACATTGATCACCGCCTGCGTACCGACGATCTGGGAGGTCGGCGTTACCAGCGGGATATAGCCAAGATCTTCGCGAACACGCGGGATCTCATGCAGCACTTCATCAAACTTGTCGGAAGCGCCTTGCTCACGCAGCTGGCTCTCCATATTGGTCAACATCCCACCCGGGACCTGGGCCACCAGGATGCGGGAGTCGGTACCGCGCAGAGAGCCCTCGAATTTCGCGTACTTCTTCCGCACTTCGCGGAAGTAGTGAGCGATCTCTTCCAGCAGCAACAGATCGAGACCGGTATCCCGGTCGGTACCGGCCAGCGCGGCAACAACGGACTCGGTCGCGGTGTGGCCGTAGGTCATCGACATGGAGGAGATCGCGGTATCGACGCGGTCGATACCGGCTTCGACAGCCTTGAGAATGGTCATATCGGACAGACCGGCGGTCGCATGTGCATGCAGCTGCACCTCAAGACCGGTCTGTGCTTTCAGGCGTGAAACGAGATCGAAAGCACCATAAGGCGTCAGGATGCCCGACATATCCTTGATCGCAATGGAATCGGCGCCCATCTCTTCCAGCGTTTTAGCGTACTCGACCCACATCTCGATGGTGTGCACCGGACTGGTGGTATAGGAGATGGTGCCCTGCGCATGCTTACCGGTGGCCTTGACCGCCCTGATCGCGGTTTCCAGGTTGCGCGGATCGTTCATCGCATCGAAGATACGGAACACATCGATACCGCTGACCGCGGCGCGCTCAACGAACTTTTCCACCACGTCATCGGCATAATGGCGGTAGCCCAGCAGGTTCTGGCCACGCAGCAGCATCTGCTGACGGGTATTCGGCATGACGGCTTTCAACTCGCGAATGCGAGCCCAGGGATCCTCACCCAGATAACGGATGCAGGAATCGAAGGTCGCGCCCCCCCAGCTTTCGAGGGACCAGTAACCGACCTTGTCGAGTTTCTCGGCGATCGGCAACATATCATCGAGTCGCAGACGAGTCGCAAACAGGGACTGATGCGCATCTCGCAGCACGACGTCGGTAATGCCTAGTGCTTTCTTAGCGTCGGACATGGGATTGGCCTTATCTCAATCTCGTTTATGGTTATAGGTGCTGCTTACGAGCGGTATTTATGCACGGCTGCGGTCATAACGGCGATCAGCTCGTCGTTTTTTGCCCCACTATTCGCCTTGGGCAGAGCGCTAGCATTTGCGCGCGCGCGCTTGGCCTGGGGCGCAGGGGCCGGCATATACTTGTTGACCAGCTTCGACATGAAACCGGTGCTGATAACCAGCAGCGTCAGAAAGACAAAGACGAAACCCATACCGAAGACCAGCAGTTCAAGGCCTTCTGATAGCAGATTATCCATCTATGGGTGCTCCTGTTCGTTACGTAACCCTTTCGCCCATCAGCGGCTTTTGGTCGCGCGGACTGCACATCTGTGGGCAGTCTCATGATGGACAGATGAACCGGCTTGCCGGAAACTTGTCACCAAGACATGTAAACCAACGAAACCGAGCGGGTTATTCTGCCCATAGAGGTAATGCAAAAGCAACATCGTCGACATTATGTAATTTTTTTACAAAAATCACCGATAATCAAAACCTTATCAGTACAATAAGGTTTTGATTATGAGTACTCCTGAGCCTTGCCGCTCCTGCGCATCCATGTGCTCGCAGGACAAATACCTCCATGTACAAAAAAGCCGCTCATTTAGGAGCGGCTAGTCGAAAGACACCGATATTGGGATATCCCTTTTCCGTCAGATGCTGCGCATGCATCTGACTCATAACACCTTTTTCGCAATAAAGCAGGTATTTCCGACGCTTGTCGAGCAATTCAATCTCTTGCTCCAACTTATAAAACGGGATCTTCAATATGTCACAACCCGGCATATTGAGCGGCTTTCTCTCCTCTTCCTGAGGTGCGCGGATATCGACAATAACCTGATCCACGTCAACCCGGGTCAACGCCTCGATCTCAGAGTTGATATTTTGATTTTCCACAATCTCATCGATGCTGATCACTTCAGCCGCCGCCAGCGCCCGATCCAGCACCTCAAAGTCAAACCCCCGCTCCTCCCGCTCGACGCGATCACGCTTGGCCGCCGTTGTAGGCTTATCCGAGATCACGCCGCAGAACTCCGGCATCGCGCTGGCAAACTCAAAGGCACCTAGCGCACGACATTGATCGATGATATCGGGCTTGTCCATGGTGATCAGCGGACGCAGTACCAGATGCTCCGCTACGTTATCGATCAGACTCAGGTTGGGCAGCGTCTGACTCGACACCTGGGCGATACTCTCGCCGGTTACCAGCGCCGGGATATTCATGCGATCGGCGACACGGTCGGCGGCCCGCATCATCATCCGCTTGAGCACAACACCCATATGCGAGCGATCGATACTCTGCAGAATCTCACCCACCACCTCTTCGAAGGGCACGGTGATAAATTTGACCCGCGCGGATGAGCCATAGCGACGCCACAGATACAGCGATACCTGTTTTACGCCGATCTCGTGCGCATAACCGCCCAGATTGAAAAACAGAAAGTGGGTCTTGCAACCGCGACGCATGGTCATCCAGGACGCGACGATGGAATCGAAGCCTCCGGAGATCAGCGACAACACCGGCTCCTGGGTGCCCAGCGGATAACCGCCGATCCCCTTGTGGATCTGCGATATGATAAACAGCCTGTCGTCCCGCACCTCAAGATCGACCCAGACCTCCGGCTTATGCACATCGACGCCAGCGGCCTCGGTATGCTGACGCAGACCTCCGCCGACATAACGCTCCAACTCCACCGAAGTGAACTCGTGCTTACCGCTGCGGCGCACGCGCACCTTGAAGGTCTTGCCCTTGATACGCTCGGCATACGCCTGCCGAGTCAGCTCGTAGACCTGATGAAAATCACCCAGTGGGTATTGCTCCACTTCGAGGAAATTCTGGATACCCGGTATTCTGGCCATGGCATCAACCAGGGCATCACGAACGGCAGCGACGTCACCAACGGCCTCGTGATCAAAGGTAACTTCGAGCTTATCCCAAAAGCTACTCACTTTCGCACTCGGCTCTATCCGCGCCAGGATAATCTGAATATTGTTCTGCAGACGTGCGATCAGACGCTTGCGAACCGGGCGGCTCTTGATCGTAATCTCTGGAAACAGCTTGATAATGAATTTCATGGGAAATGTATGCGGGGGAAATAAGTGGCGCGCCCGAGAGGATTCGAACCTCTGACCGCCTGGTTCGTAGCCAGGTACTCTATCCAGCTGAGCTACGGGCGC
>NZ_JAHREP010000014.1:0-87043 GCF_019084545.1 Marinobacterium ramblicola | reverse complement strand
TAGTGGCGCGCCCGAGAGGATTCGAACCTCTGACCGCCTGGTTCGTAGCCAGGTACTCTATCCAGCTGAGCTACGGGCGCATGCCTGAAAACGGAACGATCAAAGGGTGGCGCGCCCGAGAGGATTCGAACCTCTGACCGCCTGGTTCGTAGCCAGGTACTCTATCCAGCTGAGCTACGGGCGCACACTTAAAGATCTTACCGCCTGTTGTCGATTTAATTGGCGCGCCCGGCACGATTCGAACGTGCGACCGCCTGGTTCGTAGCCAGGTACTCTATCCAGCTGAGCTACGGGCGCTAAATGGCGGTGAGAGAGGGATTCGAACCCTCGATACCCAAGAGGTATACACCCTTAGCAGGGGTGCGCCTTCAGCCACTCGGCCATCTCACCTCGACAACGGCGCGTATACTACAAGACTGATTTTCAAAATAAAAGCATTAATTTGAAAATCTCAGTCTTCGCTCTCCTGGCCACTCTTTTCGCGCTGGATACGCTGGTAAATCTCTTCGCGGTGTACCGATACATCCTTGGGTGCATTAACACCGATACGAACCTGATTACCCTTGACACCCAGCACAGTTACGGTGACATCGTCACCAACCATCAGTGTTTCGCCTACACGGCGGGTAAGAATCAGCATGGGTGGATCTCCTCAATTACATCCTTTAGGGGCGCTGACCTTGGGTACAACCTGACTTCACCGCAGCAGCCTTTTCATAAAAATCCTAACTGTCACTAAAGTCAAGTCAAAGCCGCACCAAGTTGTTGCCTGGCACATACAGAGTATGTGCCAGAATCAACTCATTCGCAGACGGTATCCGCCTTATCCAGGTTAAATGCCGTATGCAGGGCTCGCACTGCTAGCTCCATATATTTCTCCGCGATGACCACGGAGACCTTGATCTCTGACGTCGAGATCATCTGGATATTGATGTTCTCTTTCGCCAAGGCATCGAACATCTTGCTGGCCACGCCTGCATGGGAGCGCATCCCCACACCGACGATAGACACCTTGGCGATCTTGGCGTTACCGGAACAACCGCGTGCCCCCAACTCCGTCACCACCTGTTCGAGAATGCTCTGCGCGCGCTCGAAATCATTGCGGTGCACGGTGAAGGTGAAGTCGGTCGTCTGGTCGCCGCCCACGTTCTGGACGATCATGTCAACTTCAATATTTTCACGACTGATCGGTCCCAGAATACGCGACGCCACACCCGGAATGTCGGGCACGCCCATTACCGTCAGTTTAGCCTCGTCGCGGTTGAACGCTATGCCAGAGATAACGGGTTTTTCCACGGTTTCTTCATCCTCTATGGTAATCAGGGTCCCAGGACCGTCCTGGAAGCTTGACAATACACGCAGCGGCACATGGTACTTGCCAGCGAATTCAACGGATCGTATCTGCAACACCTTCGAGCCGAGACTCGCCATCTCCAGCATCTCTTCGAAGGTAATCTTGTCCAGACGCTGGGCACCGGCAACCACACGCGGATCTGTCGTGTATACGCCATCTACATCAGTATAGATCTGACACTCGTCGGCTTTCAGCGCTGCAGCCAATGCTACACCCGTGGTATCGGAGCCACCGCGTCCCAGAGTCGTGATATTGCCGTGATCATCCACCCCCTGGAAACCGGCGACGATGACCACTCGCCCAGCCTCCAGATCCGCACGCATGCGGCCGGTTTCGATATCCTGGATACGCGCCTTGGTGTGGGCGCTATCGGTCAGGATACGCACCTGACCGCCGGTGTAGGAGCGCGCATCGACGCCGCGTTTCTTCAGCGCCATCGCCAGCAAAGCGATCGTAACCTGCTCGCCGGTGGAAACCAGTACGTCCATTTCACGACGGTCGGGCTGGTCCTGAATCTCGTTAGCCAGGCCGATCAACCGATTGGTCTCACCGCTCATTGCAGAGACGACTACGACTATATCGTCGCCACGCTCACGGAAACCCTTTACCTTCTCCGCAACAGCTTCGATGCGCTCGACTGAACCCACCGAAGTGCCACCATACTTCTGAACGTATAACGCCATTTCGACTGTTTCCCTAAACCCCCTGTCTCAGGGGCATGATCCGCTAACTTAGAGCGCCTGAGCCACCAGCGCCTGCACCGATGCCAGGGCCGCCGGCATAGCTGCCAGATCGGAGCCGCCGCCCTGTGCCATGTCCGGGCGTCCGCCGCCCTTACCACCCAATTTGGCAGCCAGTTCCCGCACGAGGTCACCGGCCTTGACACGGTCGGTCAGATCCTTGGTCACCCCAGCGGCAACGCTTACCTTGTCATCCTGAACCGTCATCAAGACAACAACACCGCTGCCCAGCTTGTTTTTCAGCTGATCGATACTGTCACGCAGAGACTTGGCCTCGACTCCGTCGAGCTGAGCCGCCAGCACCTTGATGCCAGCCACTTCAACGACCTGACTGAGCAGGTCACCGCTAGCGGCCGAGGCCAGTTTAGCGGTCAAGCGCTCGATCTCTTTCTCCAGCTGGCGGTTACGCTCACTGAGCCCCTTAACCTTCTCGACCACCGAATCGCGGGTACCCTTGACCAGCGTCGACAGATCACCGACAACCGCCTCGCTGTCACGGAACCAGCGCAGCGCGCCGACACCGGTTACCGCCTCGATACGACGCACACCGGCGGCGATACCGCTCTCGGATACGATCTTCATCATACCAATATCACCAGTACGGCTGGCGTGAGTTCCACCACAGAGCTCGACGGAGAAACCGTCACCCATGGTCAGCACTCGCACCACATCTTCGTACTTTTCACCAAACAGCGCTGCAGCGCCTTTGGCCTTGGCCTCGTCGATCGGCATCACCTCGGTCACGACCGGGCTGTTGGCGCGAATCTGGGCATTGACGATATCTTCGACCCGCTGAATCTCCTCGGCGCTCATCGCCTCAAAGTGCGAGAAGTCGAAACGCAGGCGTTCGGCATCGACCAGCGAGCCTTTTTGCAATACATGGCTGCCCAACACCTCTCTCAGCGCGGCATGCAGCAGGTGGGTCGCCGAGTGGTTCAGCGCAGCACCACGACGCTTGTCCACGTCGATCTCGGTGGATACGGTATCGCCCAGCTCCAGCACGCCCTCGACAACCTCGCCCTGGTGCAGATGCGCCTTACCCTCTTTGGTGCAGCCGGTTACGGAGAACAGGCCACGATCCCAGCGAATGACACCGGTGTCGCCAACCTGGCCGCCCGATTCGGCGTAGAAGGAGGTATTCGCCAATACGACAATGCCACGCTCTCCCGCCGACAGCTGCTTGACCGGTTCACCGTCACGGAACAGTCCGACCACCTCGGCGCGATCCTCAAACGCCTCATAGCCGGAGAAGCGGGTCTCCCCATCAACCTTGATACGGGCGTTATAGTCGACTGAGAACTGGCCGGAAGCACGCGCACGCTGGCGCTGCTGCTCCATTTCGACTTCAAAGCCGTCCATATCCAGGCTCAGATCATGTTCGCGTGCCACATCAGCGGTCAGATCCACCGGGAAGCCGTAGGTGTCGTACAAGCGGAACACCGTTTCACCAGGCAGCACCTTGCCGTCCAGATCGGCGATAGCCTGCTCCAGCAACGCCATGCCGTTATCCAGCGTACGGGCAAACTGCTCCTCCTCTTTCAGAATCACGCGCTCGACCTGTGCCTGCAGCTCGACCAGTTCCGGGTAGGCTTCGCCCATCTCGTTGACCAATGGCGCAACCAGCTTGTGGAAGAAGGTACCCTTCGCGCCCAGCTTGTTGCCGTGGCGTACCGCGCGGCGCAGGATACGACGCAGAACATAGCCCCGCCCCTCGTTGGAGGGCAGCACGCCGTCGACGATCAGGAAAGCGCAGGAGCGGATATGGTCGGCAATGACACGCAGTGATTTCGCCGTGGTGTCGGTAACACCCAGTTCCTTGGCGGCAGCGTTGAGCAGATTCTGGAACAGGTCGATCTCATAGTTGCTGTGCACGTTCTGCATCACCGCGGAGATACGCTCCAGCCCCATACCGGTGTCGATGGAGGGGGCTTCCAGCGGCGTCATCTGGCCGTCGGCAGAACGGTTGTACTGCATGAAGACGATGTTCCAGATCTCGATATAGCGGTCGCCATCGTCGTCCGGACTTCCCGGAGGACCACCGGCCACGTCCGGACCGTGATCGTAAAAAATCTCTGAACAGGGACCGCAGGGACCGGTATCGCCCATCGCCCAGAAGTTGTCTTCGTCCAGCTTGGAGAAACGCTCAGGATCGGCGCCGATCTCCTCTTTCCAGATCTTTTCCGCCTCATCATCGCTGTGATGAACCGTGACCCACAGTTTCTCTTTCGGCAGTCCCAGCACTTCGGTCAGGAAGGTCCAGGCGAAACGGATCGCATCACGCTTGAAGTAGTCGCCAAAGCTGAAATTGCCCAGCATCTCGAAAAAGGTGTGGTGGCGCGCCGTGTAACCGACGTTTTCCAGATCGTTGTGCTTACCGCCCGCCCGCACGCAGCGCTGCGAGGTGGTGGCACGGCTATAGCTGCGCTTGTCGGTACCCAGGAACACATCCTTGAACTGAACCATGCCGGCGTTGGTGAACAGCAGGGTCGCGTCATTGCCCGGGATCAGCGGACTGGACGGAACAATCTCATGCCCCTGCTGGTGAAAATAATCCAGAAAAGCCTGGCGAATCTCGGCACTCGTCATGTATTTCATCTGAATAAACCGTTTTCCTAAAGTCCTGTTGCCACGTACAACGCGATCCGGTGAGGGAACGAGCCAGCATGCCAATGACTAGCCGCCTCGCCTACCCCGACTGAACGCCGCTGCTGACGCGCCTGGGATGGAATATAGCTGCCACACGCGCAAAATCGCCGCAAAAAATGGCGGGGTAGTATATAACGTGTGTAATTTTTGTTCGACAATTTTTGCTGCGTTCAGCGCCCGACTCTGCAGCCTCAGGTCAACATCGCCAGCACTACTCGTCCACCTCCAGCGCGTAACGCACCTCATCGTAACCAAACCCCCGGCCCAACAGATAGCGCGACCGACGGGCACGCTCTTTGGCATCATCCGGAGCCGCCTCACCATACTTGCGTACAGCCTGACGTCGCGCCAACTCAAACCAGTCTATCTCCAGCTCGTTAAGCGTACTGTCGATCAGTGTCGCGGACACCCCCTTCTGCTGCAGGTCATATCGAATGCGCCTCTCGCCATAACCCTGCTCACTTCTCTGTCGCGCCTGACTCTGGGCAAAACGGCTATCGCTTTGATAACCCTCTGCCGCCAGCCGATCCAAAACCGCGATCAGCATCTCGCCAGCCTCTACTCGAGGCCCAAGTCGCGATATCAGCTCACTACGGCTGTATTCCCGACGCGCCAGCAACTGGATCACCGCCGACACCAGTGCAGATTCATCCTCAATCTTCTTGGCTGAAGGTTTGCCGTTGAACATATTCACTCCATTGCCATTCAAGACAACAAAAAAGGCCCCAAAGGGCCTTTCAGAACTATAGCATCGGTAATGCGATCAAAACTCCAGTTCGGCGTTCTTCTCCGCCTCGGAGACTGATTCACTCTCTTTGTCTTTTGCCCTGGGTACGTTGAGCAGTTCGGTACGTATAGCCAGCTCGATCTCAGCAGCGACCTCCGGATGCTCCTCAAGGTAGCGCGCGGCGTTGGCCTTGCCCTGACCGATCTTGTCACCCTTGTACGCATACCAGGCACCGGATTTGTCGATCAGCTTCTGCTGCACGCCGAGATCGATCACCTCGCCCATATGGTAGATACCGGCACCGTACATGATCTGGAACTCAGCCTGACGGAACGGCGGTGACACCTTGTTTTTGACCACCTTGACGCGGGTCTCATTACCGACCACCTCTTCGCCCTGCTTGACCGCACCGGTACGACGGATATCCAGACGCACGGAGGCGTAGAACTTCAGCGCGTTACCGCCGGTGGTGGTTTCCGGGTTACCGAACATAACGCCGATCTTCATGCGGATCTGGTTGATGAACACCAGCAGGCAGCCGGCCTGCTTGACGCTGCCGGTCAGCTTACGCAGTGCCTGGGACATCAGACGCGCCTGCAGACCAACATGGGAGTCGCCCATCTCGCCCTCGATCTCCGCCTTGGGTACCAGCGCGGCTACAGAGTCGACGATGATCACATCCACCGCACCGGAACGCACCAGCATGTCGGTGATCTCCAGCGCCTGCTCACCGGTATCCGGCTGGGACACCAGCAGGGAGTCGACATTGACGCCCAGCTTTTCGGCATAGATCGGATCGAGCGCGTGCTCGGCATCGACGAAGGCACAGGTTTTACCCTGTTTCTGTGCTTCGGCGATCACCTGCAGGGTCAACGTGGTCTTACCGGAGGACTCCGGCCCGTAGATCTCGACGATACGCCCATAAGGCAGACCACCGATACCCAGTGCGATATCCAGACCGAGCGAACCGGTCGAGACAGCAGGAATCGCTTCGCGCGGCTGGTCACCCATGCGCATGACCGCCCCTTTACCGAACTGACGTTCAATCTGCGACAAAGCCGCATCAAGCGCTTTCTTTCTGTTATCGTCCATCTCTCAACCTTTAGCTGGGCTCGAATGAATACTGTATGCCTAAACAGTATTATTCCAGAACCGGATCGATTTGCAACCCTGGATCAGGATCAAATTAATCGGGCAGATAGGCAATCAGCCCCTCCAGCGCCTGCTCCACCGCCTGTCGGCGCACCGACTCTCGATCACCATGAAAAAAACTCAGGCAACTGACGGTCGGCCGCCCCTTGACCGCCCAGGCGAACCAGACGGTGCCGACCGGCTTCTCGTCGCTACCGCCGTCGGGCCCGGCAACGCCGCTGATCGACACACTGATATCGGCATCGCTGTTACGCAACGCGCCTTCGGCCATCTCCACGGCGACCGCCTCACTGACCGCACCATAGTGTTCCAGCGTTTTCGCCTGAACACCCAACATCCGCTGCTTGGCCGAATCGGCATAGCTGACATAGCCGCCGACAAACCAGGCCGAACTGCCGGGCACAGAGGTTATCGCCTGCGCCACCCAGCCCCCGGTGCAGGATTCTGCCGTCACCGCACTCAAACCGGCTCTCTTCAGAGCCTGCCCTACCCTCAGCGCTAATGCTTCCATCTCCCCCCCTCGCAGCCGGTTGCCTGTCGCGGGTTACCTCCCCACGACCGATCGCGTAGAATCGTCACCGGATCTTTTTTTGCCATTAGAACGCCGCCAACTTCGCGATTCAATCCCCGAAACCCGGTCTGCAGATAGCCCAACCTATGACAGCACAAGCCATCCCAAACGCCGCCCACCATACACCCATGATGCAGCAGTATCTCCGGATCAAGGCCGAGCATCCAAACCAACTGCTGTTCTACCGCATGGGCGATTTCTATGAGCTGTTCTACGACGATGCCAAGCGCGCCGCCAAGCTGCTCGATATCTCGCTGACCGCGCGCGGAAAATCCGCCGGCGAGCCGATCCCGATGGCAGGGATACCTTACCATTCGGCCGAGACCTATATCGCCAAGATCGTCCGTGCCGGCGAGTCGGTGGTGATCTGTGAGCAGGTGGGCGACCCGGCCACCAGCAAAGGCCCGGTGGAGCGTCAGGTGGCGCGTATCGTCACCCCCGGTACCCTCAGCGATGAAGCCCTGCTCGACGAGAGTCGGGACAATCTGCTGACCGCCATCGACGGTGACCAGGGCCGTTTCGGTGTGGCACTGGTGGATATCAGCAGCGGACGCTTCAGTCTGCTTGAGGTAGAGTCGCAGGAGGGGCTGCTGGCGGAGCTCGAGCGTCTGCGCCCGGCCGAGATTCTCTACCCGGAACACAGCGCCATCAGCGCTCTGCTGCAAGGACGCTGCGGCCTGCGCCCCCAGGCGCCCTGGCACTTCGAGCGCGACACTGCACGCCGACTGCTGTGCCAGCAGTTCAATACCCAGGATCTGTCCGGCTTCGGCTGCGATCATCTACCGCTGGCGATCGGCGCCGCCGGCTGCCTGCTGCAGTATGCCAAGGACACACAACGCAGCGCCCTGCCGCATATCCGGCGCATGCAGATCGAACAGCGCTCCGACGCGGTGTTGCTCGATGCCTCCACGCGCCGCAATCTGGAGCTGGACCTGAACCTCTCCGGCGGCACCGACAACACGCTGGCATCGGTGTTGGACAAAACCCGCACACCGATGGGCGGACGCATGCTCAGGCGCTGGCTGCACCGGCCACTGCGCGAGCGCAACACGCTGCTCGCTCGTCAAGGGGCTATCGGCTGGCTGCGGCAGGAGTTTCGCTTCGAAACCATCGCCGAGACCCTGCGTCCGGTCGGCGATATGGAGCGTATCCTGTCCCGTGTCGCGCTGCGTTCGGCACGCCCTCGCGACCTGGAACGACTCAAGCTCGCACTGGCCAACCTGCCCAGCCTGCAGCAGCAGATGACGGACAGCAATACCACCCGCATAGAGGAGCTGCGCCAGCAGATCGGCACCTTCCCGGCACTGGCCGAGCTGCTCGAACGGGCTATCATTGAGTCACCGCCGATGTTGATTCGCGATGGCGGCGTCATCGCCGAGGGTTATGATGCCGAACTCGATGAACTGCGCGGCATGAGCGAGAACGCCGGGGACTACCTGCTGGAGCTGGAAGCACGTGAGCGCCAGCGGACCGGCATCAGCACCCTGAAGGTCGGCTATAACCGTGTCCACGGTTACTACATTGAAGTCACCAAGGCGCAGGCAGTCGATATGCCGGTGGAGTATCAGCGTCGGCAAACACTGAAGAATGCCGAGCGTTATATCACGCCGGAACTGAAGACCTTCGAAGACAAGGCACTGAGCGCCAAGGGGCGCTCACTGGCGCGGGAGAAGCAGCTCTACGAAGCGCTGCTGGAGAGCATCGCCGAGGAGCTGGCCGAGCTGCAGGACTGCGCCGGTGCCCTGGCAGAGCTCGATGTACTGCAGAACCTGGCCGAGCGCGCTGAAACGCTGGACTATGCGCCTCCCACACTGGTCGAGCACGCCTGCATCGAGATCGAAGGGGGGCGCCACCCGGTGGTCGAAGCGGTACTCGATACCCCCTTTGTCTGCAACAACCTGCATCTGGACCCGCAGCGCCGCATGCTGATCATCACCGGCCCCAACATGGGCGGTAAATCCACCTACATGCGTCAGGCCGCGTTGATCACGCTACTGGCACATATCGGCAGCTATGTACCGGCAACGTCTGCGACTATCGGCATTGTCGATCGCATCTTCACCCGTATGGGCTCGTCCGACGACTTGGCCGGCGGACGCTCCACCTTCATGGTGGAGATGACCGAAACCGCGAACATACTGCACAACGCCAGCGACCGCAGCCTGGTGCTGATGGATGAGGTCGGGCGCGGCACCAGCACCTTCGACGGTCTGTCGCTGGCCTGGTCCTGTGCTGAGTTCCTGGCCCGGGAAGTGCGAGCCTTCACCCTCTTCGCCACCCACTACTTCGAACTGACCACCCTGCCCGAACAGTGCGATGGGGTGCAGAACGTGCACCTGACCGCCGTGGAGCACAACGACCATATCGTGTTCATGCATGAGGTGCAGCAGGGCCCGGCCAGTCAAAGCTACGGCCTGCAGGTCGCGCAACTGGCCGGCGTACCGCCACACGTCATCGCCCAGGCACGGGAGAAACTGATCCAGCTGGAGCAGGACACCCGCGCCGCCGACCTGCGTCCCGCCCCGACCCGGCAACCGATGCCGAAGGAGAATCCAATCCAGAGCGATCTGTTCATCGCTCCGGTACCCTCGGAAGCGGAACAGAAACTGGCCCAGATCGATCCGGACGAGCTGACGCCCAAGGCGGCACTGGAGCTGCTCTACGAACTGAAAAAGTTGGCGCGTTAAGCGCGCCTTTCACCCGCCACTGGCTATACTGCCAGCAACGAGCCGCAACAGGGAGCACGAGCGATGACCTATGTCGTGACCGAGAACTGCATTCGCTGCAAATACACCGATTGTGTCGACGTCTGTCCGGTCGACTGCTTTTACGAGGGGCCCAACTTCCTGGTCATCCATCCGGATGAATGCATTGATTGCGGCCTCTGCGAGCCCGAGTGTCCCGCCGAGGCGATACTGTCCGAAGACGATCTGCGCGACGAGCAGCAACCCTATGTAGCCCTGAACGCGGAGCTGGCGGAACTCTGGCCCAATATCAGTGAACGCAAGGCGCCACTACCGGATGCCGAAGAGTGGAACGGCGTTACCGACAAGCTGAAATATCTGGAACGCTAGCGACTACTGAATCAAACCTGGATAGCGCCGCTCCTGCGCATCCATGCGCCCGCGGCATACCGTACATCCTGTATAGCGCCGCTCCTGCGCATCCATGCGCCCGCNNGGATAGCGCCGCTCCTGCGCATCCATGCGCCCGCGGCATACCGTACATCCTGTATAGCGCCGCTCCTGCGCATCCATGCGCCCGCGGCATACCGTACATCCTGTATAGCGCCGCTCCTGCGCATCCATGCGCCCGCGGCATACCGTACATCCTGTACATAACAACGGGGCCATTTGGCCCCGTTCGCATAGCTGTCGGCAGCTGTTTACTGCAGTAGATCCTCGCCACTGAGACCGTTCTTCTCCACGATCTCGCGCAGCTTGCGCAGCGCCTCGACCTGAATCTGGCGTACCCGTTCACGGGTCAGGCCGATCTCCTTGCCGACCTGTTCAAGCGTCGACATCTCATGCCCACGCAAGCCGAAACGGCGCGACAGCACATCGGCGTGCTTCTCCGGCAGCATATCCAGCCACTTGTTCAGGTTGCCGCTGATATTGGTATTCTGCAGCAGGGTCTCCGGATCGCCGGCTTCCTGATCGGCAATGGTATCGAGCAGCGATTTATCCGAACCGCCCCCGACCGGCGTATCCACCGAGCTTATCCGCTCATTGAGCCCCAACATCCGCTCCACATCCTCCACCGGTTTGTCGACCAGATTGGCGATCTCTTCGGGCGAAGGCTCATGATCCAGCTTCTGCGCCAACTCGCGGGATGCGCGCAGATAGACGTTGAGCTCCTTGACCACGTGGATAGGGAGACGGATAGTCCGTGTCTGGTTCATGATGGCACGCTCAATCGTTTGGCGTATCCACCAGGTTGCATAGGTGGAGAAGCGGAAGCCCCGTTCGGGGTCGAACTTTTCCACTGCGCGGATCAAACCGAGATTACCCTCCTCGATCAGGTCGAGCAGTGACAGTCCGCGGTTGATATAGCGTCTGGCAATCTTCACCACAAGGCGCAGGTTACTCTCGATCATACGCTTGCGCGCCGCGCCGTCGCCTTTGAGTGCCAGACGAGAGAAATAGACCTCCTCTTCGGCGCTCAGCAGTGGCGAGAAACCGATCTCGTTCAGGTACAGCTGGGTTGCATCCAGCGTTTTGGCATTAACCAGATCCTTATGCGCCATGCTGCCGCGACCGCGACCGCTGTTGATGAATTCCGGTACATTTTCGTCTTCGGACTCATCATCGGCGTCGACATCGCTATCATCGACATCGTCGAGCTCCATATCCTCATCGGATTCGATGTCAGGATCTCGACCGGCATTCATCGACTCGTACTCTTTGGTACTCACGTTTTCCATCTGATTACCCCCATGCGTGTTAACTCTACGCCATTCTGCTTATTATTTTTTTATTGTTTTTCGGGTAGATACTTCAGCGGATCTACGGGCTTACCATCACGCCTGATCTCAAAATGCAGCATTGGACGGCTGGTTCCGGTATTGCCCAATTCAGCGATCTTATCGCCTTTCTTCACACTATCACTTTCTTTTACAAGAATGCGACTGTTATGTGCGTATGCACTCAGGTATTGGCGGTTGTGATTGACGATGACCAGATTGCCATAACCCAACAACCCGCTGCCAGCATACACCACCTTACCAGAGGCAGCCGCATAGACCGGATCACCGATCCTACCCGCCAGATCGATCCCCTTGTTGGGGCTGTTTCCGCTGGAGAAACGCCCGATGAGCGCCCCCTTACTGGGCCACTGCCAGTCAACGGGACCGATCGAAGCACCGCTTGTCGCCCGCTCAACAGGCGCTGCCTGAGAACTCCGCTTTTGCTGGTTGCTCGATGATATTTGAGTCTGGGACGCGGTTTTGGTTCCGGAAGGGTCTCCGATTGAGCTCCTCCCCCCTTTCAAGCGCAGCTTCTGTCCGGGGTAGATGATATAGCGGCTATCGATGCCGTTGATGGAAGCCAACTCGCGAAAATCCAGCCCATAACGCCAGGCGATGGAGTACAGAGTATCCCCTTGCCGCACGGTGTAGCGGGATGGAGCGGGAGAGGAAACCCGACCGCCCAGCGATTGCTCGGTCACAGGGGCGTATCCGCCGGAGCAGGCTGACAGTGCGAACACAGCAAGTAGAACGACAAATCTCTGCAATCCGCTCGCTCCCCCTGGCACTATACCTCCCTAGCCGTTGTGTCGATCCAGCAGCACAACCAGCAGTACGCCCACCACCATCAGTACAAGTGCAGGCCAAAGCAGGGCCCCTTGCCCGGTCAACTGGGTGAATACATCGGGCAGTACGTTACGCTGCAGCAGGGGAATCGACTCACCGTGTCGGTCGATGGTGTAGGAGAGGGTGTACTTCCACGGCCACACCTTATTCAACGACCCGAGCATGAATCCACCCAGCAGCGCCAGAATCACCCTGCGATGATGGTGAAAAGCCCAGCTTAGCAGGTGTGAAAAACTGAGCAAACCGATGGCACAACCGGCGGCAAACAGGCCCAGGTTGAAAAACTCGAAGTGCTTGACCGCGCTCAGAACCGGCGCGTACATCCCCATCAGCAGCAGGATAAAGCTTCCCGATATCCCCGGCAGGATCATCGCACAGATGGCAACCATACCCGAACCGAACAGGGTAAAGGGTGAAACCACCAGCGTTCCCGGGGTCAATGAGGTGATCATATAGGCCAGCAGCACGCCAACGAAGAACACCATACTGGTGCTCAGGTTCCAGCCCCGGACGTGACGCATCAGGCTCCACACCGACGCCAGTATCAGACCGAAAAAGAATGCCCACAGCAGCACCGGGTAGTGGTTCAGCATGAACAGCACCCCCCGCGACAGTGTCATCAGACTGAGCAGAATCCCCCCCAGCAACGTCACCAGAAAGGTACCATTGATATGCCGCCAGCACGCGGCGATCCCGTCACGGTAGAGAATCGACAGCGCCTGCAGATCGAAGCTGCGCAGCGTATCGATCAGCTCTTCATAGATACCGGTAATAAACGCCACGGTACCGCCGGATACGCCGGGTACCGCATCCGCAGCCCCCATCATCATCCCTTTTCCGGCCAACGCCAGATATTCCCTGGGTGTACGCACTTTAGTTTCCATCTGACTCAACGAATAACCCCTGCCAACAGCGGGACGAAACGCACCGGCTCAAGCACTTTCCGCTCGAACTGATCTTCGGCGACACGGCTGATCTTCATCAACACCTGACCCTGTCCATCACCGACAGGGATCACCAGTACACCACCGACAGCCAGTTGATCCAGCAGTTCCTGAGGCACCTGCTCCGGAGCCGCCGTGACCATAATGCCGTCGAACGGCCCCTTGTCCGGCCAGCCCATGCCGCCATCGGTGTGGCGGAACATGACGTTGCGCAAACGCAGCTGCTGAATACGCTTACGCGCCTTCTCCTGCAGCCCGCGTATGCGCTCGACACTGAACACCTGCCCTACCAGCTGCGCCAGAACGGCAGTCTGGTAACCGGAGCCGGTTCCTACCTCAAGTACATTCTGTCGCGGACCGTCCTCGAGCAGCAACTCGGTCATCCGCGCTACGATATAGGGCTGGGAGATGGTCTGGTTAAAACCGATCGGCAACGCGGTATCTTCATAGGCGCGATGGGACAGCGCCTCGTCGATAAAGATATGGCGCGGCGTATCCCGAATCACGTTCAACACCTTCTCGTTCTGAATCCCCTGCTCGCGAAGACGGCTGATAAGACGGTCACGCGTTCGCTTAGAGGTCATGCCGATGCCTTGAAAATGCACCTCGTTCAATTCAACTCCTCCAACCAGAGCGCGAGACTATCCATGCCCGAGTAGTGACTCATATCGATCTGCAGAGGGGTCACCGACACGAACCCCTGCTCCACCGCATAGAAGTCGGTGCCGGGTTCCGCGTCCGCCGCATCTCCGGTGCCGGCAATCCAGTAGCGTGTACGACCGCGCGGATCCTGTACCTTCACCGGTGCCTCACCGGCAAAACGGTGGCCAAGACGCGTGACATGGATACCCCGGATCTGCTCCAGCGGCAGATCCGGAACATTGACGTTGAGTACCGTACGCGGCGCAACCACCAGCGATTCGAGCTTACTGACCAGCACCCGCACAATCTCGCCCGCGGTGGCATAATGCTGCGGGTGGAAACTGCACAGCGACACCGCGATCGGCGGCAAGCGGCAGTTGCGCCCCTCCATCGCGGCGGCCACGGTGCCGGAATACAATACGTCATCGCCGAGGTTGGCACCGGCATTGATCCCGGACACCACCAGATCCGGCTTGCGCTCGGCACTGAACAGCCCCGAAACGCCCAGATGCACGCAATCGGTCGGCGTACCGTTGATGCTGATAAACTCAGACTCGTGGGTATAGGCCTCGAGCGGACGGTCCAGGGTCAATGAATTGCTCGCGCCGCTGCGATTACGATCAGGTGCTACGACGCAAATCGATTGCGCATCCTGCTCCAGCGCCGAGGCCAGGGTAGCCAGACCGGGCGCATAGACACCATCATCATTTGAAATCAATATATGCATCGGGTAGGAATACTCCGCTCGACCTCCCGCCCCATCAGGCTTCGGGCCCTGGGCTCGGCCTATCCTTGTCTGCACCGATGCCCTGTTTCTTATCCATTATCGCTCTTCGTGTTGACCGTTAGCGCTCCAACGACAAAGCTCACGCAACACGCTGGTTGCAAATGCCCCCGCCGGCAGATCAAACGCCAGCAGCCATTGTCCGTCACTCTCCTGCTCAATCGCAAGTTCAGCCGGCATAAGCCTAAGCGCCCGTCGCTCCTGGTTAAGCCCCAAAGCGGCCAGCTGTTCACCGACCTCGGCCAGCTCCGCCAGCGCCTGGATCTCGAACGCCCGTGCCGCGCCCTGGGTCATCAACTCACCACGACCCCAGAGCGGGCCGGTCAGGTGCAGGGCTCCCGCTGCCAGGCGCTGCTCGATCTCGGTATCGCCATCATATAGAAAACAGCTCTGGCTGCCATTGATCATCAGCACGTCGCCGTCGAGCACCTTGCTCCACAGCCCCTGGTTGATCCGCTCCGACAGCAGGTGATTGAACAGCCAGGAGCGTACCGCCGAAATATAGAGCCCCTTCTTGTGCCGCTGCCGCTCCTTGAAACGGCCGGCAATCAATGCCAGTCCCTTCTCAATATTGCCGAAATTGTGCCCGAAACGCTGCTCGCCGAAGTAGTTCGGCACGCCGCCCTTGAGCTTGTCGAAGCGTTGCAACAGCTCGTCGGCATCCGACACGTCGCGCAGGCGTAACTTGAACCTGTTGCCCTGGAGCGATCCCAGGCGCAGCTTGCGGCTGTGGCGCTCGGCGCGCAGCACTTCGATGCTGTCACCGCCAAACAGCTTCCAGTTCAGGCTCGCCCGATGCCCGGGCATATGGACGCTGAACCACTGCTCGGTCACCGCGTGGCGGTCCTTCTTGCCGGCATAGCTGACATCACGAGGGCTGATTTGACAGAAGTTGGCCAGCTGGCGCGCGACCCAGTCGGTGTTCTCACCGCGCTTGCGGATATAGAGAAACTGGTGCTCACCTGCGCCATCCGGCTCGAAGCCGAGCTGTTCGACGACCTGAAAATCTTCGGGCTCAGCGCGCAGCACTGCGTTCAAGCCGGGTTCGCCATTGAGGTAGACGGGGGGTTGCTGGTACAGATTCAACGCGGGTTACTCTCCATTGCGGGTGTCCGGCTCAGGCTCGATCAGCTGGAAAAAGGTCTCCCCCTCCTGCACCATGCCCATATCGCTGCGCGCCCGCTCCTCCAGTGCCGCCATCCCCTGTTTGAGATCGCGCACTTCAGCCTCCAGGCGCTGATTGCGCTCGGTCAGGCTCTCATTCTCGAGCTGTTGCTGCTTGATCTGCTCTTTCAGGCCCCAGACCTGGCGCAGGTTAGCCTCACCGAACCAGAGCCGGTACTGCAGACCGAAAATCATGAGCAGCAGTATCAGTAGCAGAGCGCGATACACGGACGCCTCATAACCATTTCCAACTCAAACTCTCCCAGCCCCCGAGTGATCGTGGAACCAGGGATATCGTACATCCTGCACACAAAAAAGGGGCTGCGCATCAGCCCCTTTTTGCCAACCGGCTTATCAGCCCTGGCCCTTGATCTCTTTCAGGCCGTTGTAGATCGCCTTGTCGCCCAGCTCTTCGGCGATGCGCAGCAGGCGGTTGTACTTGGACACGCGGTCGGAGCGGCACAGTGAGCCGGTCTTGATCTGTCCGGCGGCGGTGCCCACCGCCAGATCGGCGATGGTGGTGTCCTCGGTCTCGCCGGAGCGGTGCGAGATCACCGCGGTGTAACCGGCCTCCTTGGCCATGCGGATCGCATCCAGAGTTTCGGACAGGGAGCCGATCTGGTTGAACTTGATCAGGATGGAGTTGGCGATCCCCTTCTCGATCCCCTCCTTCAGAATCTTGGTGTTGGTCACGAACAGGTCGTCACCGACCAGCTGCACCTTGGCGCCGATCTTCCGGGTCAGGTAGGCCCAGCCGGCCCAGTCGGACTCGTCCAGGCCATCCTCGATGGAAACGATCGGGTAGTTTTCGGTCAGCTCGGCGAGGAAATCGCTGAAGCCTTCGGCATCGAACACCTTGCCTTCGCCGGACAGGTCGTACTGGCCGTTCTTGTAGAACTCGGAGGCGGCGCAGTCCAGCGCCAGGGTCACGTCCTTGCCCAGCTCGTAACCGGCGTTGGCGATCGCTTCCTTGATCACCACCAGCGCTTCTTCGTTGGAGCCCAGGTTGGGGGCGAAGCCACCTTCGTCACCCACCGCGGTGTTCAGGCCACGCGCCTTCAGCACCGCCTTCAGCGCGTGGAATATCTCGGCGCCGCAGCGCAGGGCATCGGCGAAGTTGTCCACGCCCACCGGCTGCACCATGAACTCCTGGATGTCGACGTTGTTGTCGGCATGCTCACCACCGTTGAGGATATTCATCATCGGCACCGGCATGGAGAACTGACCGGCGGTGCCGTTCAGCTCGGCGATATGGGCGTAGAGCGGAATACCCTTCTCGGCTGCAGCCGCCTTGGCCGCGGCCAGGGAGACCGCGAGGATGGCGTTGGCACCCAGGTTGGCCTTGTTATCGGTACCGTCGAGCTCCAGCATCTTGTTATCCAGAGCACGCTGATCCGCCGCATCCATACCGATCAGGGCATCACGGATGGTACCGTTGACCGCAGCCACCGCCTTCAGAACGCCTTTACCCAGGTAGCGAGACTTGTCGCCATCACGCAGCTCCAGCGCTTCGCGCGAGCCGGTGGAGGCACCCGAGGGTGCACAGGCGCTGCCGACAACGCCTGATGTCAGGATCACGTCGGCTTCGACGGTGGGGTTGCCGCGGGAATCGAGCACTTCGCGTGCCTTGATATCAGCGATCTGAGCCATTACACATTTCTCCAGTGTTCACAAATCCAGATAGTTATTACTGCTGCGCCTGGCGTTCCAGCGCGGCCTTGATAAAGCCGGTAAACAGGCCATGACCGTCACGCGGTGTCGACGTAAATTCGGGGTGGAACTGGCAGGCCACGAACCAGGGATGATCCGGTACTTCCACCACCTCAACCAGCTCGCCATCTTCCGAGCGACCAGAGATTACCAAACCTGCCGCCTGCAGCTGTTCAACATAGTTATTGTTGACTTCGTAACGGTGACGATGGCGCTCGGTGATATCGATACGGCCATAGGCCTCGGCGACTTTGGAACCCGGCTTGAGGTGGCAGATCTGCGCCCCCAGGCGCATGGTACCGCCCAGATCGGAGGCTTCGCTGCGCTCCTCCTTTTCACCGCTGGCATCGAGCCATTCAGTGATCAGACCGATCACCGGATGCGTGCAATCCTGCTCAAACTCAGTGGAGTTGGCCTCTTCGAGTTTGGCCACATGACGGGCATACTCGATCACCGCCACCTGCATACCCAGACAGATACCCAAGTAGGGGATCTTGTTCTCGCGGGCGTAACGCACCGCCTCGATCTTGCCCTCGACACCGCGCTCGCCGAAGCCGCCCGGCACCAGAATGGCGCTGACATCCTTCAGGATCTCGACCCCTTCACGCTCGACACGCTCGGAATCGATATAGTCGATCCTGACCTTCTTGCGCAGCGTGATACCGGCATGGGACACCGCCTCGATCAAAGATTTGTAGGCATCGAGCAGCTCCATGTACTTGCCAACCATGGCGATGCGGACCTCACCCTCCGGGTGCAGGAAGGCATCGGCGACACGGTCCCACTCACGCAGATCGGCGGGCGGGCAGTCAAGGCGGAAGCGGTCGACCACGATATCGTCCAGCCCCTGCTCACAGAGCATGCGCGGGATGTTGTAGATGGTATCGGCATCGGGCAACGACACCACGGCGCGCTCCTCGACGTTGGTGAACATCGACAGCTTGCGCAGGGAGGACTCGGGGATCGGTTGCTCCGAACGGCAGACCAGAATGTCCGGCTGGATACCGATAGAGCGCAGCTCCTTGACCGAGTGCTGCGACGGCTTGGTCTTGGTCTCACCGGCGGTGGCAATATAGGGCACCAGCGTCAGGTGCATGAACAGCGCCCGGTTGGAGCCCAGCTCCACCTTCAGTTGACGCACCGCTTCCAGGAACGGCAGCGACTCGATATCGCCCACGGTACCGCCGATCTCGACCAGCGCGATATCGGCATCGCCGGCGCCCTCGATGACGCGGCGCTTGATCTCGTCGGTAATGTGCGGGATCACCTGCACCGTGCCGCCCAGATAGTCGCCGCGGCGCTCTTTGCGCAGCACATGCTGATACACACGACCGGAGGTGAAGTTATTGCGCTTGGTCATCGTGGTACGGATGAAGCGCTCATAGTGACCGAGGTCGAGATCGGTCTCGGCCCCATCTTCGGTAACAAACACCTCACCGTGCTGGAACGGGCTCATGGTGCCCGGGTCCACGTTGATATACGGGTCCAGCTTGAGCATTGTGACTTTGAGACCCCGGGCCTCAAGAATAGCCGCCAGAGAAGCAGATGCGATGCCTTTGCCCAATGAGGACACAACACCGCCGGTGACGAAAATATAACGCGTCATGCGGAACCTGTAAGATCGAAAGATTGGAGGGAAAACGTACTCAAGATGGGGCTACAGTCTACCAAAGCCCCCGCCATCAGACAAACCCAAAGGCTGCCATCGAGGCGTTAATCCGCCCTCGAAAACGGCACCTTCACACAAACAGATGCCGGGCACGGCAACAATCTCGCCGTCGCGGTACAGCAGCGGCCAGTCGGCGCGCCACCAGGGAGGGACACCGGCTTCCTGCAGCAGCTGCTTCAGGCTAACCGATCCACCCCGTCCCAGCGGCCGCAAGCGCTCGCCACCCTGACGGTAGACCAGGGATAAGTGAGTACCCACTGCGATACCGGGCCCGTTGCTGGATTCAAAACTCAACCGCCCCTGCGCCAAGGCCCATTGCCGCGGCTCGACCACCAAAGCGAAAGCCGCCTGCCTGTCCGCAGACGGCGGCAGCAGGTAGAGCCGTTGCCGATAGCGGCGAAGCCAATAGCGCCCCAGCTGCAATGCCGGCATGCGATCCTCGCCGGCGTCGAGCACCTGCAACTCCAGATGACGCAGCTCATCACCGCTCATCCAATGACCGCTGAGTCGATGCACCCAGTAGCGCAGCAGATTGCGTTTTCGCGCTAGCGAAAAACCGGACAGGCGATCGAGCGCCAGGCACTCAGCCCCCCGTTGTGCCTGCCTCAGGTCCTCGGCCGCGATCTCATCGAGCAACTCGCTCGCCTCGGCCAGTTGCTCGGTGGTCGAACTCACCCGCTGATACAGCGCCGGCCAGCGACCACGCAGCAACGGCAACAGATTCAGCCTCAGCCAGTTGCGGTCATAGCCCTGATCGGCATTGCTTGGATCCTCCACCCACTCCAGCCCCTGCTCCCTGGCCCACTGTTCGAGCAGCTGCCGTGGCTGATCCAGCAGCGGGCGCAACAGCATGGCGGGTCCCAGGGTACGCTTCCAGGGCATCGCCGCCAGACCACGCACGCCAGCACCGCGTAGCAGCCGCAACAGCAGAGTCTCGGCCTGATCGTCGGCGTGCTGCGCCAGCAACAGGCAATCTCCCTGCTGCAGCACGGACAGAAACGCCGCGTAGCGTGCATCACGCAGATCTGCTTCGGAGGACGATGATGGATTCACCGCAATACGCTGAAAGGGCACGCCAAGCCGGGCGCAGATCGTTGCACAGCGTTCGGCCCATTGGCCGGAGCAGGACTGTACCTGGTGATCGATATGCAGCGCCAGCAGACGCTCGGCGGGCAGTTGCCGGGCACAGAGTTCCAGCAGCACTCTGGAATCGACACCGCCGCTGAATGCAATCACCCAGCGGCGGATCTGTGGCAGGCACTCAAGGCGCCCGGCGAGCAGCGCCGGCAGGTCAGCCATGCGCAAGCTCGATACGAGGATCAGTCGGTAAAACGACCATAGGACATCAGGCGTGAGTAACGACGCTCGAGCAGTTCATCGACCGGCATCTGCTGCATCCGATCCAGCGTTTCGACCAGCGTCTGCTGCAGGCTTGCCGCCATCAGCGCCGGATCGCGGTGCGCACCGCCCAGCGGCTCCGGAATCACCTGGTCGACCAGACCCAGCTCTTTCAGCCGGCCGGAGGTGATACCCATCGCCTTGGCCGCATCCGCCGCACGCTCGGCGCTCTTCCACAGAATGGAGGCGCAGCCCTCGGGAGAGATCACCGAATAGGTCGCGTACTGCAGCATCAGCAGCTCATCGCAGACACCGATCGCCAGCGCGCCGCCGGAGCCGCCCTCACCGATCACGGTGGAGATGATCGGCGTGCGCAGCTGAGACATCTTGGCCAGGTTGAACGCAATCGCTTCCGACTGGCCGCGCTCCTCGGCGTCGATGCCGGGATAAGCTCCCGGGGTGTCGATAAAGGTCAGCACCGGCAGCTTGAAGCGCTCGGCCATCTCCATGATACGCAGCGCCTTGCGATAACCTTCCGGACGCGGCATACCGAAGTTGCGTTTGACCTTCTCCTTGACCTCACGCCCCTTCTGGTGGCCGACGATCATCACCGGCTTGTCGTCGAGACGGGCGATGCCGCCGACCAGCGCCTGGTCATCGGCAAAGTGACGATCACCGTGGATCTCTTCGAACTCTTCGAAGGCGTGCTTGACGTAATCGAAGGTGTAGGGGCGCTTGGGATGGCGCGCCAGCTGGGAGATCTGCCAGGCGGACAGATCGGCGAAGATGGTTTGCGTCAGACTGCGACTTTTATCCTGCAGACGCCCGATCTCATCGCTGAGATTAAGGTCCGCGTTGTCTTCGCCTACCAGGCGCAGTTCGTTGATTTTGGCTTCCAGCTCGGCGATCGGCTGTTCAAAATCCAGATAGTTAGGATTCATGCGCGTCTGCTTCTGCTCTTGTCAGGTGTATTGGGGGCAAGTCCATGCTTCGACTCGCAAAAATTTTGGCCAATTCTACCGGTTGCCGGGGGGAGACTCCACCCCGAAACCGCACCGCTGAGCGGCCGATCAGCGTTCGAAACGCAGTTGGACCCTGTCATTACCGAACTGTTCCTTCAACGCCAGGATCAGCTCATCGCTGGCCCGGATCCGCCAGTCATCGCCAAAGCGCAACGGACCTTCGGCATCGCCCCGGCGGTAGCGCATCACCACCGGCAGCCCTCCCTCGGCCAACTTTTCGCGCCTGAGCGTCTCCGCCAGCTGCTTCAGGGTCTGGCCGCCAAACTCATCCCGGGCGCAGCTGATCTCGACACTGCTGGCGTACTGGGCACGGGCGTCGGCGATACTGAACACCTTGCTGCCGCGCACCTTGATCCCACCGTTGTACTCATCCGTGGCGATCTCGCCCTCGACGATCAGCACCACATCCTTGGCGATCAGGCTGCGAGCGGCATCGTAGGCCTCGCCGAACAGGGTCACCTCCATCCGCGCGCTGCGATCATCCAGCGTAATAAAGCAGAGCGGATCGCCCTTTTTGGTCTTTTTCATGCGCAGATCGACCACCAGCCCCGCCATCTTCTGCTGCCGGCCACGGGCCGGCTGCAGCTCGACCAGCTTCTTGCTGACGAAGTACTTGAGTTCGGCCTCGTACTCATCGATCGGATGGCCGGTAACATAAAGCCCCAGCGTCTCCTTCTCGCCCTGCAGGCGCTCCTTGTCGGTCCACTCGCGAGCGCGGCGGAAGTTCTCGTAGGGATCGGTCTCGGACTGCGCCTCCATCTCGCCGAACAGGTCGAAGATACCGGCATTCTGGTTGTGCGCGTCCTGATCCGCGGCCTGCAGCGCGGCGGAGATCGACTCCCACAGGATGGCGCGATGGGCACCCAGGCTGTCGAGCGCGCCGCAGCGCACCAGCGCCTCCAGCACCCGCTTGTTCAGGCGCTTGCTGCCGACGCGCTTGCAGAAGTCGAACAGGTCGCTGAACGGGCCACCCTCGGCGCGGGCCTGCACGATCGCCTCTACCGGGCCTTCACCCACCCCTTTAATGGCACCCAGGCCGTAGATGATCTCATCCCTGTCGTTGACAGCAAACTTGTACTCGCCGTCGTTGACGTCGGGCAGGCGCACGGTCAGTTTCATCTGCCGGCACTCCTCGATGAAGATCACCACCTTGTCGGTGTTCTGCATATCGGAGGACATCACCGCCGCCATGAACGGCGCCGGGTAGTGCTGCTTCAGCCAGGCGGTCTGGTAGGAGACCAGGGCATAGGCGGCGGAGTGCGACTTGTTGAAGCCGTAACCGGCGAATTTCTCCACCAGGTCGAAGATATTACCGGCCAGATTGGCGTCGATGCCATTGGCCACGCTGCCCTCGAGGAAGGAGCTGCGCTGCTTGGCCATCTCCTCGGGCTTCTTCTTACCCATGGCACGGCGCAGCATGTCGGCACCACCGAGGGTGTAACCCGCCATCACCTGGGCAATCTGCATCACCTGCTCCTGATACAGGATGATGCCGTAGGTGGGCTCCAGCACCGGCTGCAGCGAGTCGAGCTGATAATCCGGGTGCGGCCAGGCCATCTCGGCACGTCCATGCTTACGGTTGATGAAGTCGTCCACCATGCCCGACTGCAGCGGACCCGGACGGAACAGGGCCACAAGAGCCACGATATCCTCGAAGCGCGATGGTTGCAGGCGGCGGATCAGATCCTTCATGCCGCTGGACTCGAGCTGGAACACCGCGGTGGTCGCCGCGCTCTGCAGCAGTTTGAAGGTGGGCGGATCCTCCAGATCGATGGTCTCGATCCGCAGCGGCTCCTCGCCACGGCGCGCGCGCTGGGCGTTGATCATCTCCAGCGCCCAGTCGATGATGGTCAGCGTGCGCAGGCCGAGGAAGTCGAACTTGACCAGGCCTGCCTCCTCGACATCGTTCTTGTCGAACTGGGTGACCAGGCCGTGCCCCTCTTCGTCACAGTAGGTGGCGGCAAAATCGGTCAGCTTGGTCGGCGCGATCACCACGCCCCCGGCGTGCTTGCCGACGTTACGGGTCACGCCCTCAAGCTTGTACGCCATCTCCATGATCTCCTGCGCTTCCTCGCTCGCCTCGACGAACTCGCGCAGCTGCGGCTCCTGCTCCCAGGCCTTGCTCAGCGTCATGCCGACCTCGAACGGGATCAGCTTGGACAGGCGGTCGGCCAGACCGAACGGCTTGCCCTGCACACGCGCCACGTCGCGCACCACCGCCTTGGCTGCCATGGTACCGTAGGTGATGATCTGGGATACCGCATCGCGCCCATATTTTTGCGCGACATAGTCGATGACCCGGTCGCGGTTATCCATGCAGAAGTCGATATCGAAGTCGGGCATGGAGACACGTTCCGGGTTGAGGAAGCGTTCGAACAGCAGGTCGTATTCGAGCGGGTCCAGATCGGTGATCTTCAGCGCGTAGGCGACCAGAGAGCCGGCGCCCGAGCCTCGTCCCGGCCCGACCGGAATACCGTTCTCCTTACCCCACTTGATGAAGTCCATCACGATCAGGAAGTAGCCGGGGAAACCCATCTGGATGATGATGTCGAGCTCGAAATCGAGACGCTCGTCGTAGGGCTTGCGGATCTCGGCAAAATTCGGCGCGTTGACGTCGTAGAGGAACGCCAGACGCTCCTCCAGCCCCTGGCGGGAGACGTAGCGGAAGTAGTCGTCCATCAGGATCCCGTCCGGGATCGGGAAGCGCGGCAGGTAGTAGGTACCCAGCTCGATCTCGATATTGCAGCGCTTGGCGATCTCCACCGTATTCGCCAGGGCACTGGGGATATCGGCGAACAGCTCGGCCATCTCCTGCTGGGTGCGGAAATACTGCTGCTCGGAGTAGTTGCGCGGTCGGGTGGGGTCTTCCAGCGTGCGGCTCATGTTGATGCAGACGCGCGCCTCATGGGCCTCGAAGTCATCCGCCTTGATGAACATCACCTCGTTGGTCGCCACCAGCGGACAGCCGGTTTCACGCGCCAGCGCCACGCTGGCATGCACCAGGGCCTCGTCGCCGGGACGCCCGGTACGCTGGATCTCCAGGTAGAAGCTGTTGGGAAACACCGCCATCCACTCGTCGAGGATAGCACCAGCCTGATCGCTCTCCGCCAGCATCGCCCGTCCAACCTCACCCAGGCGCGCACCGGACAGCGCGATCAGCCCTTCGGCCTTCTCCTTGATCCAGTCGCGCTTGACCAGCGCCCGCTCAGGATCTATTCCCTGCCCTTCGGCATAGGCGCGGGAGACCAGCTCCATCAGGTTACGATAGCCCTTGCCGGTGCGCACCAGCAGGGTCAGGCGGAAGGGCTCGGCCTCGGGCTCGAGCTCGTTCTGTACCCAGAGATCGACGCCACACACCGGCTTGACACCGGCACCGAGCGCCGCCTTGTAGAACTTGACCAGTGCAAACAGGTTGGTCTGATCGGTCATGCCGACGGCGGGCATGCCATCGCCGGCGGCCGCCTTAACCAGCTCCTTGATCCGCACCAGGCCATCGAACAGGGAATACTCAGTATGCACCCGCAGGTGGACGAAATTGGCAGCCGACATCCGTTACTCCGTGTTCAGTATTCGTTTTGCGTCTAACACACGCCTTACCGGGGCGAAGCTGCGCCGATGTTCGGGCAGTACACCGTGCTCCGCCAACGCCTCGAAATGGGCCTTGGTCGGATAGCCCTTATGACTGGCGAAACCGTATTGGGGATGCAGCTCATGCAGCACCTGCATCTCCCGATCGCGATGAACCTTCGCCAGAATCGACGCCGCGCTGATCGCCGCCACCAGCAGATCGCCCTTGATCACCGGCTCCGCCGGGCAGGGCAGTTCCGGACAGCGATTCCCGTCGATCAGGGCATATTCGGGCTGCGGATCCAGCGCCAGCACGGCGCGGCGCATCGCCAGCATACTGGCGTGCAGAATATTCAGTTCATCGATCTCTTCCGGTGAGGCACTGGCGATAGCCCAAGCCAGCGCTTTCTCCTGAATTTCGTCGTATAGCCGCTCGCGCTTGGCGGCACTGAGTTTCTTCGAGTCGGTTAATCCGGCAATCGGTCGTGCGGGATCCAGGATGACGGCCGCCGCCACCACGTTACCGATCAGCGGCCCTCGCCCCACCTCGTCGACCCCGGCGACCAGCTCGACAGGCCGAAAATCAAACCCCAGCGTCGACACGTCCCGCCTCCAGCAGCTCCACCACCGCGTCAGCCGCTCGCTCACTGGCATTCTGCCGCAACTGTTCACCTATATCGGCAAACACCCGATCCAGCCGCGCGCGATAATCCCGATCCTCCAGCGCCCGCAGCACCAACGGCCCCAGCACCTCGGGTTTCACCTGGTCCTGCAAGATCTCCGGCACCATCTCTTCGCCGGCGAGCACGTTGGGCAGGGAGATCCAGCGGCTCTTGATCATCCGCGAATAGATCGCGTAGGTCAGCGCCGCCATGCGGTAGGCAACCACCATAGGCTTCCTGAGCAGACAGGCTTCCAGCGTTGCCGTGCCCGAAGCGATCAGGATGGCATCGGCCACGGACATCACCTCGCGGGAGCCCTTGAGCACCAATTTCAGCCTCAGGTCGCCATACTCCTGCTCGACCAACGCCTGCAGTTGGGCATAGCGATTCCGGTTCGCTGCGGGCAGAATAAAATGCAGGTTGGGGCGCTGACTCTGCAACCAGCGCGCGGTGTCCAGAAAGGGGCGTGCCAGATACTTGATCTCACTGCCGCGACTGCCCGGCAACAGCGCAATCAGCGACGCCTGTTCGGGCAGCTGCGAGCGATATTCCGCCTGCGCGGCAGCCAGATCGATCTGCGCCGGGATCAGCTCGGCCAGCGGATGGCCGACAAAACGCAGGTTCTGCTGCGTCGGCGCATAGACCTCGGCCTCGAACGGGAACAGGGTCAGCAGCAGATCGGTGCTCCGCTTGATCTTGAAGATCCGCTTGCGCTTCCAGGCCCAGACTGAGGGGCTGACATAGTGCACGGTGGGTATTCCGGCCGCTTTCAGCTGACGCTCCATACCGAGGGTGAAGTCCGGCGCGTCGATACCGATAAACAGATCGGGAGGATTCTGAATGAAATGACGAATCAGGCGCTTGCGCTCACGCAACAGCTCCGGCACCCGACCCAGCACCTCGACCAGCCCCATGACCGACAATCTTTCCAGCGGGTAAAGCGAGCGACAGCCGGCGGCGATCATCAACTCACCGCCTATCCCCTCGAACGCGATCTGCGGATATCGCGCTTGCAGCGCGCGCATCAGCCCGGCGCCCAGGATATCCCCGGACGCTTCTCCGGCCACTATTCCAATTCGCACCGGCCGCATAGGGCGATTAGCGAATGATGCCGCGATTGGAACTGCTCAGCGAGTCGATCAGTGGCTGCACCGCAGGCTCGGACACCGCCAATGTCGCCAACTGCTCCAACGCCTCGGCAACCGTCAGCCCCTTGCGGTAGATGATCTTGTACGCCTGACGCAGGCTACGCAACGCTTCCGGACTGAAGCCGCGGCGACGCAGCCCCTCCAGGTTGATGCCATGCGGTTCCGCCGTATTGCCGTTGGCCATGACGTAGGCCGGGATATCCTTCAGCACTACGGTACCGGCGCCACACATCACATGGGGACCGATCTGGCAGAACTGATGCACCGCGGTGAAGCCGCCAAGGATCGCATAATCACCGAGCTTGACGTGCCCGGCCAGCGCCGTGCTGTTGGCCAGGATACAGTGATTCCCGACGATACAATCATGGGCCACATGCACATAAGCCATCAGCAGGTTGTCGCTACCGATACGGGTAATCCCTTCATCCTGCACCGTACCACGGTGAATGGTGCAGCCCTCGCGGATCACGTTACGGTCACCGATCACAAGCTGGGTCGGTTCGCCGTTGTACTTCTTGTCCTGGCACTCCTCGCCGACACTGGCAAACTGGAAAATCCGGTTGCCGGCACCGATCCGGGTGGGCCCCTTGATCACAACATGGGACGCGATGCTAGTACCTGGACCTATCTCGACATCTGCACCGATGTAGCTCCAGGGGCCGATCTCGACATCCTCGGCCAGCTTCGCTCCGGGTTCAACGATAGCCTGTGGATGAATCACTTACACCTTCCTGTCCGCACAAAGGATAGTGGCAGAGCTGACCATTTCACCATCGACACTGGACTGAACTTCGAACTTCCAGATACCGCGGCGTTCGGAAACAATCCTGGCCTCCAATTGCAGTCGGTCGCCCGGCACCACCGGTCGCTTGAATCTGACGTTATCCGCACCTACAAAATAGTAGATCGATCCATCCTGCGGCGTTTTATCCATGGTTTTAAAGCCCAGGATACCCGCCGCCTGAGCCATCGCCTCGATGATCAGCACACCCGGCATCACAGGGTGATCAGGAAAATGACCGTTAAAGAAGGGCTCATTCACCGTGACATTTTTGTACGCCACAATCGATTCACCGGGGCTCAACTCCACCACCCGATCCACCAGGAGAAACGGGTAACGGTGGGGTAAGTATTCCCGGATTTCTTTAACATCCATCATCATCTTGACCTTCAGTAGAGATATGCTCTAGAGCCTGTTCGAGTTTTCGTACGCGCCGGGCCAACTCATCCAATTGCCGGAAACGCACGACGTTGCGTTTCCATTGCTGATGCGGCTCCAGACCGGTTCCCGACGAGTATGCACCTGGGCGGCTGATTGAGCGGCTCACCAGGGACATGGCAGTGATATGGGTACCATCGGCAATATCGAGGTGGCCGGTAATACCACTCATGCCGGCCACCGTACAACGGCGGCCAATTCTAGTGCTTCCGGCAATAGCGGTACAGCCCGCAATGGCGGTGTCCTCGCCGATCTGCACGTTATGCGCCACCTGGATCTGGTTATCCAGTTTAACACCCCGTTCGATGCGGGTGTTTTCCAGCGCTCCGCGATCAATGGTGGTATTGGCACCAATTTCAACATCATCGCCGATTTCAACGCCACCCAGCTGGCAGATCTTGACCCAGCGCTCACTCTCTCTGGCGAAACCAAAGCCGTCCGCGCCCAATACGGCGCCACTGTGGATCAATACCCGCTGGCCTACTCTGACGTTTGGATATAGGGTGACATTCGCCTCCAGTCGACTGCCGGCACCGATAGAGGAATCCGCGCCAATAACAGCATTGGCACCGATACAGGCTCCGGCACCGATGCTGACGTTGTCGCCGACCACCACACCGGGACCGATCTCGGCCTCCGGTGAGACTTGAGCACTGTCAGACACCTGAGCGCTGGGATGAATTCCTGGTCGAATGGCTCGCCGCCAGTCAAAGAGTTGCGTCAGCTCGGCAAACGCGAGGTAGGGGTCGGCGACAATCAGCGCACTGCCTTGCACCTCGGCCTCGAACGCCTCGGTCACCAGAACCGCCTCGGCTCCGGATTCACGCAACTGCTTCAAATATCGGCCGTTCGCAAAAAAGGACAGCTGACCGGAGCCAGCTGTCTGCAGGGTCGCCAGGGAGTGGATTACACAAGCCGGGTCGCCGGATACGCGCCCCCCAACTCGCGCTGCCAAATCGGACAGCCTGTAGCCCTGGTTATCGTCCATCAATTACTACTTATTCAGTTGCTCAACGACACTCTGGGTAATATCGAGCGTGGGCGCGACAAAAATCGTGGCCTGTTTATTCACGATCAGATCGATATCCTGGGTTTTGATCAACCCCTGAATGATCTCATCCAGCCGCGGCTTCATCTCACCAATAAATGCCTGCTCTCGCTGCGCGCGCTGCTGCTGCAACTCCTGCCCGCGCCGCTGGTACTCTCCGAACGCTTTCTGGAACTGCAAACGCAGCTGTTTCAGCTCCTCATCGGAGCTCAGTCCCGCATTTTTTTGCAGCTTCTCCTGCAGTGCACGAGCCTGTTTTTCGAGATCGACCAGCTGCTTTTCATCATCCGCAAACTCTGCCTGCAACTGCTTGCGGAAGTCGCTGGCCGCGTTGGAGCTGAGCAGGGCGCGCTGCACATCCAATACTACGGTTTTGCCCGCGTTGGCCTGCGCACTCAGCATCAGCGCAGCCGCTGCCAGCAGGGTTGTCAGTTGTTTCATAATCTCTCCTTAGAAAGTCTGGCCCAGCGCGAACTGGAACAATTCGGTATCGTCATCGGGGCCATCATTCAGCGGCATCGCCAGTGCTATCGACAGCGGCCCAATGGGAGTCAACCAGCTGAGTCCAAGACCCGTGGAGTAGCGCAGCTCACCAAGATCGACACCACCAGCGCAATTTTCCTGTCCAGTCTTACAGTCGGTCGAGAATACGTTACCGGCATCCAGGAACACCAGGGTCCGCCAGGCACTCTTATCACCCACAAACGGGGTTGGGAAGATAAACTCGGCACTGCCGGTCAACAGCACATTGCCACCGAACGGATCGCCACCCGGGCCATCGGTCGGACCAAGCGAATTGTTGCTATAGCCACGCACGCTCTTCAATCCACCCGCGTAGAAGTGGCGATAGAAGGGATACTCGTTATCACCGAGACTATCACCGAATCCGGCCCGCCCCTTGAGGCTCGCGATCCAGACCTCATCGTCATCGATCGGCTGATACCACTTCACATTGTAATTGGCGCGGTAAAAGGTCAGGTCGCTTCCCGGCAATGCCAGATCGAAGCTGGCACCCTGCGCATATCCGCTGGAGGGGAAGAACCCCTTGTTCAGATGGTTATCACTCCAACCAATATTCAGGTTATAGGTGAGGTAGTTATCCCCCTCATCCTCGACGAAGCTCTTGATAATTGGCGCGGTATCGTTAAAGAGGTTGATCTCGGTAAGATCCACACCCAGACCGAAACTCAGGCGCTGGTAGTCGTCGATCGGATAACCGAAATTCACGCCACCGCCAAACTCGTTGGTGGTGTAGGAGCTGACATCCTCCTCATCAAAGTCACGCTCACGGTAGTAAGCATTGAAGCCACGGCTCACTCCGTCCACGGTATAGTAGGGGTTGGTGTAGTTGAAGCTGTATTCGGTCAATGTGGAGCTGTTGGACAGGTTGAAACCGAACTTGCGGCCTGTGCCCAGGAAATTATCCTGTTCGACACCCAACTGAAAGATCAGACCTTCGCTTTCCGAGAACCCGACACTGGCGGTGAATTGGCCTGACGGCTGCTCCTCGACGGTGTATTCGAGGTCAACCTGATCGTCGGTACCCGGCACCGGGCGCGTCTCAACGTTGACACTCTTGAAGTAGCCGGTTCTTTCCAAACGGGTCTTGGAGCGCTCGATCTCTTCGCTGGTGGCGATCCCGGCTTCCATCTGCTCCAGTTCACGACGCACCACCTCATCCGCGGTCAGCGTATTACCGCGAATATTGATGCGACGTACATAGGTTCGTTTTCCGGGCTCGATGTAATAGCGCACAGACAGCGTGCCGTCATCATGAATATCCGGCACCGGGCTCACGTTGGCAAACATGTAGCCCTCATCGCCGAGTCGACGAACCAGACTCTCCTGGGTCTGCGTCATCGCCTTGCGAGAGAAGGTATCGCCGCTCTTGAGTTTGAACAGCGTTTCCAACTCTTCACGCGGCACAACCAGATCACCGGCTACGCTGACGTCAGCGACGCTGAACTGCTCACCCTCATGAATATTGACGGTGATATAGACATGTTTCTTGTCCGGCGTAATGGAAACCTGTGCCGACTCGATGTCGAAATTGATATAGCCGCGGTCCATGTAGTAGGAGCGCAGACGCTCCAGATCGCCCGACATCTTTTCGCGGGAGTAACGATCACTCTTGGTGTAGAAGCTCCAGAAGCTGGGCAGCTTCAACGAGAACAGTTCGGTCAGCTCCTCATCCGAGAACCGGGTGTTGCCGACGATATTGATGTGTTGAATCGTCGCCTCTCGCCCTTCGGTGATGTTGACGTTGAGCGCTACGCGGTTGCCGGACAGCGGTTCCACTTCCGTTTTGATATCGGCGCCGTAGCGCCCCTGGCTGACATAAACACGCAGCAGGTCGAGGCGGATCTGGTCCACGGCAGAGCGCCGAAACACATCGCCCTCCTGGACACCGGACTGTTTGAGACCATCACGTAATGCCTCTTCCTTGATGACCTTGTTGCCCTCGATACGGATCAGTGCCAGAGAGGGACGCTCATGCAGGTTCAGGATAAGGTCATCGCCATCACGCAGAATACTGACATCATCGAAATAGCCGGACGCGAACAACTCTCGCGTCGCGTCGGAAAGACGCTGCTGAGTCAGCCGATCGCCCACGTTGACAGGGAAATAACGAAACACCAGACCGGGTTCGACCCTCTGCAACCCCTCCAGGCGTATATCGTTGACTGTGAACGGAAATTCAGCCGCGTATGCTTGAACCACCCATAGAACAGATACAAGTAACAATCCCAGCTTACGTTTCATGCTGCAGGTCTTAATTTCCGTATATTGAATTCTGGTTGGGGGCGATCAGAGCCGGGCGATGTCGTTGATAATGGCCAGCGCCATCAGACTCAGCAACATTGCCATGCCCAGGCGCAGGCCCAGCATCTGTACTTTTTCACTCACCGGCCGTCCACGTACCAGCTCTACGAGCTGATACAGCAGATGGCCGCCATCGAGCATCGGGATCGGCAGCAGGTTCAACACGCCGAGACTGATGCTCAGATAGGCGAGAAAACTGACGAAAGACTCGAGCCCAGAGGCTGCCGAAGCCCCCGCCACTTTAGCAATGGTTATCGGGCCACTCAAGTTTTTTACCGAGATAGCTCCCGCGATCATCTTGCCGATGGAATCAAGGATCAGACCGATCATCTGCCCTGTTTTCTGCACTCCGATCCACACCGCCTCAATCGGTCCGTATTGCAGATCACGCAACATCTCCGGCGGCCACTCGACTGCGGCGACACCCGCGCCGATGAAACCATAGCGCTCACCATTGGCGTCAACGCGTTCGGCCGGCGTAATCTCAAGCGTCCGAGTCCGGGCTCCTCGCTCAACCTCCAACGTCAAGATCTGCTCAGGGGAGCGGCGGATCAGCTCAACCAGCGCAACCCAGTCACTAACGGGTTCGCCATTGATGGCCACGACCCTGTCGCCGACCTGCAGACCGGATGCTTGCGCGGCCCCACCTTCGGACAGCGATCCAATAATGGCGGGCACATCCGGCCGATAGGGCTGAATACCAAATGCCGCGATCGGCGACTCGTTCTCCAGATCCACCGTCCACTGGTCCAGCCGAGCCTGGTAGCTTTGCGCCAAACCACGCTTAGGTTCACCGGCCAGCAGCTGCAGGGTTCCACTCTCCCCTACCCTGGCAGCCAGGCGCAGATTCACCTCGTCCCACGACTGAACGCTGTGACCATCCACCTCCAGCAGCTCGGCACCGACGGGCAATCCCGCCTGGGCGGCCAAGGAACCGGTCTGAACCGTCCCCACCACAGGCACAACCGAGGTGACACCCCAAACGAACAGAAACCAGTACGCCAATACGGCAAACAGCAGGTTTACCGCCGGACCCGCGACCACGATCGCCATCCGCTGCAGCACGGGCTTATTGTTGAACGCCTGGTCACGAAGCGCCTCCGGCACCTCGCCCTCTCGCTCATCCAGCATGCGCACGTAGCCGCCCAAGGGGATGGCCGCTACCACATACTCGGTACCATCACGCCCCTTACGCAGCCACAGCGGTTTACCGAAGCCAACAGAAAACCGCAGCACACGGACGCCACAGCGCCTGGCAACCCAAAAGTGCCCCCACTCATGAATCGTGACCAGCAGACCAAGCGCCACAATGGTCGCGAGCAGCGTCTGCACTATGCCCATAACACTCCACCTCGGGGAATTAGATCGCCGGTGCCCAATACAGACCCAACATAAATATCGGCGCGGCAGCCGTCAGACTGTCGATACGATCAAGCACGCCGCCATGCCCCGGCAGCAAACGACCGCTGTCTTTGATCCCGCGCTCGCGCTTGAACATACTCTCGAACAGGTCGCCGAATACGGCCGCAAGACAGGTCAGCAGCGACAATGCCATCAGATAGACCAGAGCCGGTGCCGGAAGTTCGCGCCAGAAGCCTGCAATCGCACCGATCAACAGACAGGTCAGCACACCACCCGCCAACCCCTCCAGGGTTTTTCCCGGGCTGACACCGGGAATCAGCTTATGCCGACCAAAAAGCTTACCGGCACAGTAAGCGCCGGTGTCGGCTCCCCACACCAGTAGCAGCAGCATCAATAACGCAAAATCCCCTTCCGGCAGGGCTTTCAGCGCCACCAACGCCACCCAGGTAGGCACGACAACAGCCACCCCAATCAGCAATTTTACTGTACGCGCAGAAAAGCCCGTGTTTGAAGGGTAGTTCAGGATCAGATAGCAGCCCCAGAGCCAGAACAAACCGGCGGCTGCAAGCAACCAGACATTTAACTCTGCCGGCACCAGATAATAGATCAGCGCGATCAAGCCGGTGGCAACCGCAGCGTAGAGCCATTTCAAGACGCCGCTTAGGGTACAGAGATTAGCCCACTCCAGCGCCGCCAGCAGCATGACCAGAGCACAACCCAGGGCGAATCCCTGCAAAGGCAACAGAAATACCCCCGCAAGCACGATAACGCCGAGTACCAGAGCCGTCAGCAGCCGCTGCTTGATCATCCCTTCTCCGCCTCTAACTGCTCACTGGTCTTGCCAAAGCGTCGCTCGCGAGTGCAGAAGCTCAGAATTGCCTCCTGCACCTGAACCTTGCCGAAATCGGGCCAGTATAGAGGCGAGAAATAGAACTCGGTATAGGCAAACTGCCAAATCAGAAAATTACTGATCCGCTGCTCTCCCGCGGTACGGATACAAAGATCGGGCTTGGGCAGATCAGCAAGACAGGTATAGCGATCGAACAGCTCGGCATCGATCTGCTCCGGCGCCAGATCACCGCGCACGCAGGCCTCGGCAATCTTTCGCGCGGCCTGGGCGATATCCCACTGTCCGCCATAGTTGGCAGCCACATTCAGCTGCAGGCCGGTGCAAGCAGAGGTCAACTCCTCGGCCTTGGCGATACGCTTCTGCAGATCCTCACTGAACCGGCTGCGATCCCCAACGATACGTAGGCGGATATTGTTTTTCAGCAACTTGGGCGTTTCTCGATCGAGCGCGATACGAAACAGCTCCATCAGACCGCGCACTTCCAGAGCAGGACGGCGCCAGTTCTCACTACTGAATGCAAACAGCGTCAGTACCTCGACACCGCTCTCGATACACCCCTCGATCACCTGGCGGACGCTATTGACCCCCGCCTTGTGGCCGGACAACACCGCCTTGCGACGCTCTTTCGCCCAGCGATTATTGCCATCCATGATGATAGCGATATGGCGCGGCGGTTTTTTCCCCTCGGGGAGGACTAGCCTAGTGGTTTCAGACATGGGCAGACCGAACAGACGGGCCGCACCTGAGCGCAGCCCGATGCTGCATCAGATTTCCATCAGATCGGTTTCTTTCTGCGCCAGCAGCGCATCGACTTCACCCACATACTTGTCGGTGAGCTTCTGAATCTGATCTTCGCCGCGACGACTTTCGTCTTCAGTGATCTCCTTCTCCTTGAGCAGATCCTTGAAGTCGCCGTTGGCATCACGCCGGATATTGCGGATCGCGACGCGCGCATTCTCCGCCTCCAGACGCGCCTGGCGAATATATCCCTTGCGGGTTTCTTCGGTCAGCGCCGGCATCGGCACACGAATCACGTCGCCGCTGGTGGCCGGATTCAAACCGAGGTCGGATTTCATTATCGCTTTCTCAATCTCCGGGACCATCTTCTTCTCCCAAGGATTGATCATCAGCGTACGTGCATCTTCAACCGTGATGTTCGCCACCTGCTGAATCGGCACCAAGGAGCCGTAGTAGGAGACCTGAACGGCATCCAGAATCGCCGGAGTCGCACGTCCGGTGCGGATCTTTTTGAACTGTTCGGTCAGCGACTCGATGCTTTTCTTCATACGCCCTTCGGCGTCTGACACTATCTCACGGATCATCTTATTCTCCAGCGGCCGGGCCACAGTCAATCAGGGTACCCTCGTTCCCGCCAACCACGAGATTCACAAGTGCCCCATGCTTATTCATGTTAAATACGCGAACCGGCATATTGTGGTCGCGCGTCAAACAGATAGCCGTCATATCCATGACGCCGAGCTGCTTTTCCAACACCTCGTCAAAGCTCAGGTGGGTGTATCGCTCCGCCTTGGGATCCTTCATCGGATCCGCCGTGAATACACCATCGACCTTGGTAGCCTTGAGCACCACATCCGCTTCAACTTCGATACCCCGCAGACAAGCGGCAGAATCGGTCGTAAAGAAGGGATTTCCGGTTCCGGCGGCAAAGATTACCACATCTCCCTGGCTCAGGTAGCGCATCGCGTTACGGCGATCGTAATGATCCACCACGCCGCTCATCGGGATAGCCGACATGACACGGGTCGCAATATTGCAACGCTCCAGCGCCTCGCGCATCGCCAGCGCATTCATCACCGTGGCCAGCATGCCCATATGATCACCGGTTACCCGATCCAGGCCTGCCGCACTCAGCGCCGCGCCACGAAACAGGTTACCGCCACCGATCACCATCCCCACCTGCACGCCGATACCGACCAGCTGCCCGATCTCCAGCGCGACACGGTTGAGCACTTTCGGATCGATACCGAAGTTCTCCTCGCCCATCAGCGCTTCGCCACTCAGCTTCAGCAGGATACGTTTATATTTTGCGTGTTTATCGGTAGGAGGCATGGGTGAATTCTCCAAAGAGAGGGATCTATCAGAGTGTAAAACAAGAGCGCGGGCTGCGCGATCACAGCCCGCCGGTCACTTATCAGCCCTTGAGCTGTTCAGCAACTTCTGCAGCGAAGTCTTTCTTCTCGACTTCGATACCTTCACCCACTTCGACGCGCACGAAGGAAACCAGATCAGCACCTGCTGCCTTCACCAGCTGACCAACGGTCTGCTCCGGGTTCTTGACGAACGGCTGCTCGACCAGGCTGTTCTCGGACAGGAACTTCTTCAGACGGCCGCCAGCCATCTTTTCCTTGATCTCCTGCGGCTTACCGTCCATATCCGGCTGAGCCATGATGATCTCTTTTTCGCGATCCAGCTCTTCCTGCGGCATATCTTCCGGCTTGGCAACGCGCGGGTTAACAGCAGCAACGTGCATGGAGATATCGCGCGCCAGCTCGGCTTCACCGCCGGTCAGCGCCACCAGAGAGACGATGCGCTTGTTGCTGTGCACGTAGCCGTCGACAACCGGTGCTTCAACCAGCAGCGCGCGACGAACGGAGATGTTTTCACCGATCTTCTGCACCAGCGCTTCACGGGCAGATTCCAGATCGCCTGCCATCAGGGCAGCGATGTCGGTCTGCTTGTCGGCGAACGCTTTGGCCAACACTTTCTCTACGAAGCCCAGGAAGTTGTCATCACGAGCCACGAAGTCGGTCTCGGAGTTCACTTCAACCACAACGGCGTAGCTGTTATCGTCAGCCACCTTGAATGCAACCACACCATCAGCAGCAACACGGCTGGCCTTTTTGGCAGCTTTCATACCGGATGATTTACGCAGATCATCGATCGCTTTCTCGATATCACCCTCGGCTTCAACCAGTGCTTTTTTGCACTCCATCATGCCAAGACCTGTGCGTTCGCGCAGTTCTTTCACCATTGCTGCGGAGATGTTCGCCATGTCGGTTACCCCTCAAAAATAATCGCGTTTAATCTGAATCCAAAAAAGGGGAGCCAGGCTCCCCTTTACGAATCGCTCAAGCTTAGTAACAGCGTTTGACAGCCCGATTACTCGGCTGCGTTCTGCTCTTCAACTTCTACAAATTCGCTCTTCTCGCCAGCGTTGTCGCCAGCGCCTTCGACACAGGCATCCGCCACGGACTGAGCGTAGATCTGAATCGCACGCAGCGCATCGTCGTTACCCGGGATAACGTAATCGATGCCGTCCGGGTTGCTGTTGGTATCGACGATACCGATAACAGGAATGCCCAGCTTGTTAGCTTCATTGACAGCGATGCGCTCATGATCAACATCGATCACGAACAGTGCGTCAGGCAGACCACCCATCTCTTTGATACCACCGATGGACAGCTCCAGCTTTTCCATTTCACGAGTGCGCATCAGCGCCTCTTTCTTGGTCAGCTTGTCGAAGGTGCCATCCTGAGACTGGGTTTCCAGCTCACGCAGACGACGAATAGACTGGCGAATGGTCTTGTAGTTGGTCAGCATACCGCCGAGCCAGCGGTGGTTGACATACGGCATGCCTGCACGAACCGCTTCCTCTTTGATCACTTTGGAAGCTGCACGCTTGGTACCAACAAACAGAACCTTGTTCTTGTTCGAAGCCATACCTTTCACAACATCCAGCGCGGAGTTCATTGCCGGCAGGGTGTGCTCGAGGTTGATGATATGGATCTTGTTACGTGCGCCGAAGATGTACTGAGACATCTTGGGGTTCCAGTAGCGAGTCTGGTGACCGAAATGAACACCTGCCTTGAGCAGGTCACGCATGTTTACTTTAGCCATTTAAAAAGTTCCTCTGAACGGGTTTAAACCTCCACATCCCCCACCGTCCAACCGCCATAAGCGGCACCCAGGAGCGGCGTGTCGGAATGTGTGTGTTGTATTAATGCCCTAGACTTAAGTCCGAGGCGGATTTTTGGGAGCGCATTTATACCATAAACCCTGCGGGGATTGAAGCCGCCTTTCTCAGCCGAACGTTTTTTCGCTACAATCTATCGTCCCCGTGCGGCGAAAAGCCGCCGCCGACACACAGGAATCAGCGGAGCCCTATGAGTATCACCATCAAGACCCCGGAAGAGATCGAAAAGATGCGCGTGGCCGGTCGCCTGGCCGCCGAGGTGCTAGAGATGATTGCGCCCAGCGTCGTCCCCGGAGTCACCACCAATGAACTGGATCGGATCTGCCACGACTATATCGTCAACGAGCAGAAGGCGATCCCGGCCCCGCTCAACTATCACGGGTTTCCAAAGTCGATCTGCACCTCGATCAATCAGGTTGTCTGCCACGGCATCCCCAGCGACAAGAAACTCAAGTCGGGCGACATCGTCAATCTGGATATCACGGTGATCAAAGATGGTTACCATGGCGATACCAGCATGATGTTTTACGTCGGTGATGTCGCGCCTCATGCGCAGCGCCTGTGTGAGATCACCCAGGAGTGCCTGTACATGGGGATAAAGCTGGTACGTCCGGGCGCCCGGCTCGGCGATATCGGCCAGGTGATTCAGCAGTACGCCGAATCCAATCACTACTCGGTGGTGCGCGAGTATTGCGGCCACGGTATCGGCCGTGAATTCCACGAAGACCCCCAGGTGCTCCACTACGGCCGGGCCGGCACCGGCGAAGTGCTCGAAGAGGGGATGTGCTTCACCATCGAGCCGATGATCAACGCCGGCAAGCGCCAGGTAAAACTGAACAAGCGCGACGGCTGGACCGTCGAGACCGCGGACCGCCGCCTGTCGGCGCAGTATGAACACACCCTACTGGTCACTGCCGACGGCTATGAGGTGCTGACGCTGCGCGCCGGCGAGACGATCTGACCCAGCTCCTGTCGACAACTTAGAGAACCGCCCTCATGTCCACCAGCGTTCCGCCTACCGAGCATTTCTCCCGCTACCTCGATGTCGACGACCTGCATCGAACACTGGAGCAGGAGGCGACCATCAAGACGCTGAAAACCGCCCTGCGCAGTTCGATGACGGCGATGAACGAGGCGTTTCGCAACGGCGAGGATATCCGCCATCTGGTGTATGGCCGCGCCTGGGTGCTCGACCAGATCCTGACCCAGGCCTGGGCGCGCTTCGACTGGCCGGATCACGACCGGGTCGCCCTGGTGGCGGTCGGCGGCTATGGCCGCGGCGAGCTACACCCCTACTCGGATGTGGACATCCTGATCCTAATCGACGGCGTCGAGCCGACCAGTTTCGAAGAGAGTATCAGCCGTTTTCTGACTCTGCTCTGGGATATCGGTCTGGAGATCGGTTCCAGCGTGCGCACCATCGAGCAGTGCTACCAGGAGGCGCGCAACGATATCACCATCGCCACCAACCTGATCGAGTCCCGTACCCTGATCGGCAACCCGCAACTGCAGGAGTCGATGTACGAACGGGTCACCTCGGAGGGCGCCTGGACCGACAAGGAGTTTTTCCGCGCCAAGCTCGCCGAGCAGGCCGAACGCCACGAACGCACCAACAACACCGAGTACAACCTGGAACCCAACCTGAAAACCTCCCCCGGCGGACTGCGCGACCTGCAGACCATCGGCTGGGTCGCCAAACGCCACTTCGGCGCCACCTACATCCGCGATCTGGTGGATCACGGTTTCCTGACCGAGTCGGAGCTGGAAGCGCTGAACAACGGCGAACTCTACCTGTGGACCGTGCGCTACGCACTGCACATGATCAGCAACCGCCGGGAAGACCGTCTGCTGTTCGACCACCAGCGCTCGCTGGCCGAGTTTTTCAAGTACGAAGACGACAAGGGCGCACTGGCGGTCGAACAGTTCATGAGCAAGTACTACCGCGTCGCCAAGGCGATGTCGGAGTTCAATGACATGCTGCTGCAGTACTTCGACGAGGTGATCCTGCGCGCCGAAGAGCAGCAGCATATACGCCCGATCAACAGTCGCTTCCAGATCCACAACGACTACCTTGAGGTGACCTACGACAAGGTGTTCGAACACCATCCGTTCGCACTGATGGAGCTGTTCGTGGTCATGGCGCAGCACCGCGACATCAAAGGGGTGCGCGCCTCCACCATCCGCCTGATCCGCGACCATCGTCACCTGGTCGATGACAGTTTCCGCAACGATATCCGCAACACCTCGCTGTTTATGGAGCTGCTGCGCTCGGAAGACGGCGTCTCCACCGAACTCAAGCGGATGAACCGCTATGGCATACTCGGGCGCTACCTGCCGGAGTTCGGCCGCATCGTCGGACAGATGCAGCACGACCTGTTCCACATCTACACCGTCGATGCGCACACGCTGAAGGTGATCCAGAAGATGCGCCAGTTCCGCCACCGCGACCATCGCGACACCTTCCCGGTCGCGCATCGCGTGGTCAACCACCTGCCGAAGATCGAGCTGCTCTATATCGCCGGCCTCTACCACGACATCGCCAAGGGGCGCGGTGGCGATCATTCGGAGCTGGGCGGCGACGATGTCATCGCCTTCTGCGAACGCCACCATATCGGCAAGTGGGACACCCAGCTGGTTGCCTGGCTGGTGCGCAACCACCTGAAGATGTCGATGACCGCGCAACGGCGCGACCTGTCGGACCCCCAGGTGATCCATACCTTCGCCGAGCAGGTGGGCGATATTATCCACCTGGACTACCTGTACGTACTCACCGTGGCCGACATCAACGCCACCAACCATACGCTGTGGAACAGCTGGCGTGCCAGCCTGCTGCGCCAGCTCTACATGGAGACCAAACGCGCTCTGCGGCGCGGGCTGGAGAATCCGCTCAATAAAGCGGAACGGATCGAACAGGCTCAGCATGAAGCACTGCAAGCCCTGTCGCGAAAAGGCGTGAGTGCCGAATCGACCCATGCGCTATGGGAGGGACTGGGCGACGACTATTTTCTGCGCGAAGACCCGCGCTCGATCGCCAATCACACCCAGGCCATTCTCGAGCACCGCGAGGCCAATACACCACTGATCACGCTGGAGAAGACCTCCTTCCGCAGCCATGAAGGCGCTACCGAGATCTTCATCTATACCCACGACGAGCCGCACCTGTTCGCAGCCACCGTATCAACCCTCGACCAACTGCACCTGAGCGTTCAGGACGCCCGTATCATCGTCAGCGACAACGGCTATGCACTGAACAACTATACCGTGCTGACCGAAGACAACCTGCCACTCTCGGACAACCCGGACTACCTGAACACTGTCCGCCAGCGGCTGATCGAAGAGCTGAGCCACCCCGAGGACTATCCCGATATCGTCCAGCGCCGGGTGCCGCGACAGCTCAAGGCGTTCGCCACCAAGACCCGGGTGCTGATCAGCAACGACCCCACCCTGCAGCAGACCGTGCTCGAGGTGATCACCGCCGACCGGCCCGGCCTGCTGGCGCGCATCGGCCAAATTTTCGTCGAATTCGGCATCACCCTGCGCAAAGCCAAGATCGCCAACGTCGGCGAACGGGTAGAGGACTTTTTCTTCATCACTGACCGTAACGATCAGCCGATCAGCGATCCGGAGCTGTGCCAGAAACTGCAGCAGGCGATCTGCCACCAACTCGACCAGCACGTGCAGCACAGCCAATAAGAGGAATCCGATATGGATAACCAGACCCGTACCGAAATCGAAGCCGCCGTCCTGCGCCGGCTGCTGGCTCACCTGGACGCGCGTAAAGACGTGCAGAACATCGACCTGATGAACCTGGCCGGTTTCTGCCGCAACTGTCTGTCAAAGTGGTACTCGGCCGAAGCCGCCGAGCGTGGTGAGTCCGTCGATTATGAGCAGGCGCGGGAGATCGTCTATGGCGAGCCCTACGCGCAGTGGAAAGAGAAGTACCAGCGGGAAGCCTCAGCGGACCAGCTCGCGGCGTTCGAACAAAACCAACCCAAAGAGTAAACGAAAGCGGCAGGGCTCAGTCGTTGCTGATCACCCAGGCCCGCTGAACCCTGTTCATATCCACCTCCAGCACGGTGGCATAGACATCATCCTGCACCGGGTAGCTTTTGACTACCCGCGCACCGCGCACGATACCGGCCACAGAGCTCCGGAAGCGGTCATTCTGCAGCACCATCTCCTCGACCTGAGTAGTACCGAACAGGTACTGACCATGGATGATCCCGGCCAACTCCTGGTACGCACGCAGCTTCGACGCCCGCATCGCCATCAGCATCTTCTGCTGCTGGGTCTCTCCAGGCTGCAGACTGATCGGCGCATAACCGGTAGCACTGACCCAGTTCGGCTCGACACCCTCCTCGACCCTGGGGGTGCGATTCACATCGGGCAGCGCATCCACGGTAGCGGTAAAGGTATGGGCCACCGTCTCGCAGCCCGAGAGCAAGCCGAGACAGATCAGCAGTAGTAGTGGTTTCAGCGTTTTCAATGCCCTTATCTTCCCGATCCAATGGCGATTACATTCCGGCCGGCCCCTGGCGATTCTCGATGATCATACCCGCATCGGCGGCACGCAGCGGATCATAGCCGGGCCAGGCGCCCTCCAGCCGACTGAGCGGAATATGCGACTGCGCCGAAGCGAGCACCTGACGGGTCGTGGTATCCAGCACCCGGGCGTTGACCACCAATCCCTCCGGCTGCACCGCATAGGTACCGGTCAATACGAAATAGATCCGGTTACGACTGCGCAACAGGGAGAGCGAACCGGGATCCGGCTCCTGCTTGGCCGTCGTCGTCAGGCTGACCGCACGATAGTCGACCACGTTATACCCGAGGTGCTCCAATTGGAAGATAAACCCGTCACTCAACCGCTCGCCCAGAGATCCCACCCGCTCACGCTCAACCAATTCGTGAAACTGCAGGATCGCCAACGGCAGCCGCCGTACGCGATTCTCGTCCAGCCCCTGCGCCAATTGGTCCGCCATCTGCCGCACCGCCTCGCTCACTGGATCGAAACCATTGGGCTGCGCCCCGACCTGCGCGAGGTCGGCCGGGTAACCGGCACGCTCGGTGCGGCTGCCGGACTGTCCCGCCGCTGCAATCAAGGATTCTACCTGCTGCAACGCCACAGGCCCCAGACTTTCAACCTGCACAGCCTGCGGCTCACCGCGGTTTACCGCACATCCGGCAATAGCGGCCAGCAGCAGCGACACAAGCAGAGCTCTTTTCATCGACATCAATTCCCCTGATTCACCCGCGCCAATCTATCACGGTAGCCCGAGCCCCCCAAGCCCCGAAGATCACTGACGACCACTGCGCACAGCGCCGGGGTATGCTACATTCCTGAACTTCTGTATGTGTATCGGTCGATTGCCCTTTATGTTGAGCACTCTTCGCCACCTTCTGATTCTGGCCCTGTTCTTCACCGCTCTGCCTGCACAGGCGCTTCAGGTTGTCGCCGAGGGCAGTGCCGCCATCATCAACGGCGATGTGGAAAGCGCCCGCCGCGAGGCGGTCGCCGACGCCAGTCAGGCCGCGGCGCTGCAGAGCGCTGCCTATATATCGGCAACCCAGGAGATCGCCAACGGCGTCCTGGATGTCGACAGGATGGAGCTTCGAGCTCTGGGCGACGTCCGCAACATCAAGACGCTCGATGAGTGGATACAGGGCCAGCTGCTGTTCGTGCGTATCCAGGCCGAGGTGTACGTAGAGCAGGGCTGCGAGTCGGGGCTGGCACCGCTGAGTTACCGCAAGAGCCTGGCCCTGACCAGCTTCCCTCTGCTCACGCCGAGCCAGGCCAGCGCCGGCGACCTGGGGGCGATCCAGTCGCAACTGCCGGGGCTGATCGCCGATCTGCTGGCGAACGAGAAAGCGCTTGAGACACTCAAACTCACCTCGCTGAATCTGGTCGCCGACCCGGTCACCGCCCCGGCCGCACAGCTCCCCGAGGGACGGATCAGCAGCGCACTGCAGAACAGCGAACTGCTGCGCAGCCAGTTTGTCCTGGCCGGCGTAATCCGCGACATGTCGATGCGCAGCCCGGTGGGCCCCCGCGAGCCCAACATCCTCGCCGATCTGTACAACCAGGCCGACTACGCCAGCCAGCGCCACCTGCGCAACCTGAGCCTGGAACTCTTCCTCTACGACGGACTCAGCGGTGAACTGCTGGAGCAGAAGGCGTTCTCCGCCCAGGGGCGCTGGACACGCCCACGGGAGGAGCGCACAGGCTTCGCCACCGCCCTGTTCTGGCAACAGGATTACGGCCAAAGCACCCGCAAACTGGCGCAGGAGGTTGCCGACTGGCTTGGCTCACGTTTGCGCTGCGAACCCTTCGCCACCCGCATCACCCGCACCCAGGGCGATCAGATCTGGATCGCTGCCGGCAGTCTCCAGGGCTTCAAAAAGGGCGACCAACTCAGCATCTACCGACGCATGACCCACTACGACGATCAGATGCGCGCCCACTCGGAGCTCAGCGACACCCATGAAACCCTGACCCTGGACTTGGTACAACCGGGCCAGGCCCGCGGTCGCATGGCCGGCGACACTCTGAGTCAGAATATACAGCGCGACGATATCGTCATCTCCCGCTGATGGCGCTCGCCATTGACAGCAAGCGCGGCCGCTCTTAGGCTGCGCCCGCCAATCTGTCCGCTGTAAACAGGAAAACACCATGCCGAACGAGATTTTTGCCGAACTGGAGAACAAACTGGACTCACTGATCGAAGAGGTGGAGACGCTGCGTCTCGAGATCAGCGAACTGCGTCAGGTGCGCGATGGCCTCAAGCAGGAAGCCGCTCAGACCGACGAGCGCCTGCAAAAGCTGTTGGGCATGTTTGACCGACTTGAGGAAAGCGCCGCGCTGTAAATCACCGAACTGCCGGCATCCACCGGCAGTTCGACCTGACAGACTATCAACAACTATTATCTGCCGTTAGCGCTGAGTACCACGAATCCGCACTTCGACACGACGGTTCATTGCACGACCCGCGGCACTGCCGTTATCGGCAATCGGATTACGTTCGCCATAGCCGTATACACTCAGACGCAGACGATCGACGCCGACCGACATCAGATAGTTCGCCACCGCCGCAGCACGGCGCTCGGAAAGCTGCTGGTTGTACTGGTCAGAACCGGTGGAGTCGGTATAGCCCTCGACAGCTATCTGGGTCTTGTCGAACTTGATCAACACCTTGCCCACGGAATCGAGCACCGGATAGAAGCCGGTGTCCACACGATCACTGTCGGTAGCAAAGGTGATATTGCCGGGCATGATCAGGCGGATATCGTCGCCGACACGCTCGACACGCACCCCGGTACCCTCAAGCTCCTGACGCAACCGCATCTCCTGCTGATCCTGGTAGTAGCCTATGCCGCCACCCACCGCGCCGCCGATCAGCGCACCAGCCAGAGCACCCTCGTTACGATCCCCTTTTCCGGCAACCGCCGCGCCCAGTAGCGCTCCGCCAAGGGCGCCGATACCCGCGCCCTTGGTCGCCTGAGAGGTTTTCTGCTCCTGAGTGTAGGGGTCCAGCGTCGTACATCCGGATAGCAGCGCGAGCGATAGTGCAGATGCCACTGCGGTCTTGTACTTCATAACGTTACTCCTTCAAGTGTTTCGAAAAGACCTGTACGTGACCGATAACGCCCGCCCAGGTTCCCATGAACTCTATTTAGTCCAGCTTAGCTTAACCGTCGATTAAGCGCGTCAATTTAGGGTCTCGGGCGTTCTGCGCGCTGGCCAGTGCGCGCTTCACCCGATAAAATGTGGTCAGCTCAGTTTTATCTAACATCTGCATCCGCTTTTCCAGTCCGAGGAGTCAACTCTTGTCCCAGCTTCCTGTCATCGTCGGTTTCGGTGGTATCAGCCCGGCCGGCCGAGCATCCTTTCATCATGGCTATCGCCGCCTGATTCTGGATCAGCTCGACAGTAATTCGCGACGGGAAACGCTACTGGATCTCGGGGTACTGATGGGGCTGGCCAGCTTCGGCGACGGCAGCTATCTCAACGCCGACGGCGACAGGATAGATGCAGAGGAACTCGCCGCTGCGCTTGAGCCTGCCGTGCGCAACAACACCCTGATCCGCCGCATCCATCCGGACTGGTTCGATGTGCACGCGGTGACCTTCAACCGTCCGGCAAGCATCGAAGGCAGCGACGGCCAGCTGCGTTTCCGGCTGCGCCGCCGCCAGTTGCCGGCACAGATCCCCGCCAACTGGCAGATCAGTGAAGTAGAGGGTGGACAGTACGACGTTGTCGTACAGGGCGCATGCGATCTGATCTTCCATGATACCAAGGAGGCCCAGGTCCAGAGTGCGGGCATGCTGCCCACCGGTTTTGAACCCGGTCGGCTGTACCAGTCACGCAACCACCCCCGTGGATTGCAGATGGCGATCTACGCCGCCTCCGATGCGCTGAGCTCGGTCGGCATCGCCTACAACGAGATTCTCAAGCACCTGGCACCGGACCAGATTGCGGTATTTGCCAGCAACTCCATCGGCCAGCTGGACGACTTCGGCTTCGGCGGCCTGACCAAGTTTCCCGTCCTCGGCAAGCGCACCACTTCAAAGCAGATGCCGCTGGGTTACGCGCAGATGCCAGCCGACTTCATCAACGCCTACCTGCTTGGCAACGTGGGGACTACCGGTGGCGCGCTGGGTGCCTGTGCTACCTTCCTGTACAACCTGAAGAGCGGTGTCGACGCTATCCGTAGCGGCCAGTGCAAACTGGCGATGATCGGCGGCTCTGATGCACCGGTGACCCCGGAAGTGATCGAAGGTTTCCGCGCCATGGGCGCCCTGGCCGAAGACAAGCAGCTGGCAGCACTGGATGGACTGGACAGCCTGAGCGATGACGACTATCGCCGCGCCTGCCGCCCGTTCGGCGAAAACTGCGGCTTTACCATCGGCGAATCCAGCCAGTACCTGGTACTGATGAGCGACGATCTGGCGCTGGAACTGGGCGCCGATATCCACGGCTGCGTGCCCGATGTTTTCGTCCACGCCGACGGCCACAAGAAGTCGATCTCCGCCCCCGGCATCGGCAACTACATGACCCTGGGCAAATCGGCCGCGCTGGTGCGCAGCATGCTCGGAGAGGAATCACTGCGCCAGCGCAGCTATGTCCAGGCCCACGGCACCAGCACGCCGCAGAACCGGGTTACCGAATCCCATGTAATCAACGAGATCGCACGCGCCTTCGATATCCGCGACTGGACGGTCTCCGCGGTCAAGGCCTACCTCGGCCATTCGCAGGGCACCGCCGGCGGCGACCAGATCATGTCCGCGCTGGGCACCTGGCGCTACGGTTATATTCCGGGTCTGACCACCACGCCGGCGATCGCCGACGACGTACACCAGAGCCACCTCAATTTCTCGCTGGCACATCAGCAGGTAGGCAGCTCCGGCATGGATTCGGTGATGATCAACGCCAAAGGCTTCGGCGGCAATAACGCCACCGCCTGCGTGCTGGCACCGCATATCGGCGAGCAACTGCTGGAGCGCCGCCACGGCAAGGCGGCCATGCAGGCCTGGCGCGAGCGCCGCGAAGCGGTACGCGAACGTGCCGCTGCCTACGATCAACAGTCGATCCGCGGCCTTGCGCGTCCCACCTACCTGTACGATCATCAGGTCCTGGCCGGCGAAGATCTTGCGATCAGCGATCATCAGATAGAGCTGCCGGGCTATGCCAACCCGATCAGCCTGGATCTGGACAATCCGTTCAAGGACATGTGCTGACAGCTGCAGGCGCAGCCCCCGGGCACGCTACATTTAGGGAGGTTTGATGAACAAGGTTATTAGCACGCTGTCAGCAGTCCTGCTAGGTGCAACTCTCAGTGGCTGTATCGATACCGGGGACCTGATGAAGCAGGATCCTTCGGTTGACCAGTTCTACACCCTGGACAAAGACCGGCTGCTGCTGTGTCGGGGCACCAGCAACCAATGTCAGGACCTGACCCTGATCGCTTCGGCGGAAGAGCTCATGCCGCAGATAGAGCGCATCTACGGCGGTACGATCAGCGGGCCCAACTACCCTGTCAGCCTGGCCAAGCTGATAACTGAGCCGCCCCAGGGCCAGTATAAAGCCACTCCACTCGGCGAGAGCGGCCGCTATCTTCAGCTACCGATCAACCGCCAGACCGATAGCGTCTGGGATACGCTGAAAAAAGCCCGCAACCAGGTGTACGACTAAGCCAGTGTAGAACTAAGCCAGCGCCAGAAGCGCTAGTGCATTTGAGCAGGTCTGCTGCGCAACCTGCTCGATCTCCATCTTGCGCAGCTCGGCGATAATCCTCACCACTTCGGCAACGCGTACAGGCTGATTGGGCTCGTCGCGCCAGCGACTGAGCGGCATATCCGGGGCGTCCGTTTCCAGCACGAGCCACTCCAGCGGTAACTCAGCCGCCAGGCGCCTGAGCCTGGTCGCCCTCGGGTAACTGATCGCACCACCGAAACCCAGCTTGAAGCCAAGCTTCGCATACTCACGGGCCTGCTGCTCACTGCCGGAAAAGGCGTGCACGATGCCGGCGCGGGGCAGGCGCAGTTGACGCAGCAGTTTCAAAGTTTGGTCGTGCGCCTTGCGCACATGCAGCAGCACCGGCAGCTCGGCCTCCCGCGCAATCTGCAGTTGATCACACAGCAGCTCGGTTTGGGCAGCGGCGTCATAATCCTCGATCTGGAAATCCAGACCGATCTCGCCGATCGCGACCAGTTCCGATCGGTGTTCAGACACCAGCTGCGCCAGCCGTGTCAAGTGTTCGGGACGATGTTCGCTCATGAAGCAGGGGTGCAGGCCCAGCGCCGGGTAGAGACGGATACCCTCGGGCCGGGTGGTCGTGAGTACGAGCACACGCCCCCAGTCCTCGGCGGTGACGCCGGGCACGACGATAGCACCGACACCGGCGGCACGCGCCTGGGCCAACGCCTGGTCGCGCCAGCTGTCAAAGATGGGAAAATCGAGATGGCAGTGGGTATCGATCAGCATGGGGAGAGTATGGCATAGCTGCCGATTATCCGGCAGCAGCCGATCGATATCACCGTACGTGAGCGGGCCGTTGCGGCCTCTTCCGGCTGACCGTCTGCCGCCAAGGATGGCGGCAGCCGAGCCCCCATGGATGGGTTCACGGCGTGTCAGACGGAAGAGGCTGCAGCGGCCCTGGCACCCATGATGGGTGTCTCACAATACAAAAAACCTATCAATGCTCCCTTGTGGCACGGAACTCGATATCGGGCCAGCGCTCCTCGGTCAGCGACAGATTGACTCGTGTGGGCGCCAGATAGGTGAGCAGACCGGCGCCGTCATAGGCCAGGTTGTCGTACGCCTTGCGCTCGAACTCGGACAGCATCTTGTTATCCTTGCACTCCACCCAACGGGCAGTGGCCACGCTGACCCCCTCGTAGACGCACTCCACCTTGTATTCGTCCTTGAGGCGGAATACGACCACCTCGAACTGCAGCTGACCGACCGCGCCGAGAATCAGGTCGTTGTTCTTCATCGGCTGGAACAGCTGCACCGCGCCCTCCTCCGACAGTTGCTGCAGGCCTTTCTGCAACTGCTTCATCTTCAACGGGTCGGTAGGACGCACGCGGCGGAACATCTCCGGCGCAAAGTGAGGGATACCGGTGAACTTCAACTCCTCGCCTTCGGTGAAGGTATCGCCGATCTGGATGGTGCCGTGGTTGTGCAGGCCGATGATGTCGCCGGACCAGGCGGTCTCCACGTTTTCACGATCGCCGGCGAGGAAGGTCACCGCGTCGGCGATCTTCACATCCTTGCCGATCCGCACGTGCTTCATCTTCATGCCGCGGCTATAGGCGCCGGAGCAGATGCGCATGAAGGCGATACGGTCGCGGTGCTTGGGGTCCATGTTCGCCTGGATTTTGAACACGAAACCGGAGAACTTCTCCTCATTGGATTCCACGGCGCGGGTTTCGGTACCACGGGCCGGCGGTGCCGGTGCCCAATCGACGAAGTCGTCCAACATCTCGCGCACGCCGAAGTTACCCAGTGCGGTACCGAAATAGACCGGGGTCAGTTTACCCTCGAGGTAGGCCTGCTGGTCCCACTCATGGGTCGCGCCGCGCACCAGCTCGATCTCGTCGACGAAATCTTCATACTCATCGTCCAGCAGCGCTTTCGTTTCATCGGAATCCAGCCCCTGGATCAGTTTTTCCTCGGCCAAGGTATGCCCCATGCCCGGGGTGAACAGGTGCAAAGTATCGGTGTAGAGGTTGTACACCCCCTTGAAGCGCTTGCCGGAGGCGATCGGCCAGTTGATCGGCGCGGCCTGGATCTTCAGCACCTCCTCGATCTCGTCGAGCAGTTCGATCGGGTCGCGGATATCGCGGTCGAGCTTGTTGACGAAGGAGAAGATCGGCGTGTCGCGCAGTCGGCACACCTCCATCAGCTTGATGGTGCGCTCCTCGACACCCTTGGCGCCGTCGACCACCATCAGCGCCGAGTCCACCGCCGTCAGCGTGCGGTAGGTGTCCTCGGAGAAGTCCTCATGTCCCGGGGTGTCGAGCAGGTTGACGATCCGCTCCTTGTAGGGGAACTGCATCACCGAGGAGGTGATCGAGATCCCGCGCTCCTGCTCCATGCTCATCCAGTCGGAGGTGGCGTGCCGGTCACTGCCACGCCCTTTGACAGTACCGGCTACCTGGATCAACTGTCCGATCAACAGCAACTTCTCGGTAATGGTGGTTTTACCGGCGTCGGGGTGGGAGATGATGGCAAAGGTGCGCCGCTTGGCGACTTCTCGCTGAACAGGATGTGACATCGGTTCGGGTCTTCCAGATTGGCAAAGCTGACCGGCCAGCGCGCAGCTGACCGGCAAGTGATCGGTTATAAAGTGCGCTATTCTCGCCGATCATAGCGCGATGAACAATCGATCAGACCCGAAAACGTCCGACCAACTCGCTTATCTGGTGAGAAAGGTCGCGAATTTCGACCGCCAGCTGCGCATTCATCTCGACGATCGAGGTGGCCGAGGCGCTCTGCTCGCTCAGCGAGGTCAGGTTATGGCCGATCTCCTCCGATACTGCAGACGGCCCCTCTGTCGCGCGGGCGGTCTGAATCGACAGGTCGCGGTCCGGGGTGATCGCAAGCTATCCCGACCTCTACCAGCACCCTGAGATGCACTACGCTTACAGGCAGGAGGGCTAGAAGCCGTCCCCCTCGCTGTCGGATAACCCTCCTGGAGGTAAACGATGTACACGACCGATGGACTGCATCTGAGCAACAACGATGCGCTGCGATTAAACGACCAAGACGCACTGCTGCTGATCGATCTGCAGCGTGATTTCCTGCCCGGTGGGGCACTTGGCGTAGCGGGGGGCGATCGGGTATTACCGGTGGTAAGCGATCTGATCGCGCTATTCACCGCGCGCAAGCGACCGATTGTCGCCACCCGGGACTGGCATCCGCCCAAGCACTGCTCGTTTCGCCCTCAGGGCGGCCCCTGGCCGCCGCACTGCATTCAGAATACGCCGGGCGCAGGCTGGTCACCCGAGCTAAACCTGCCGCCATCGACGCTGATAGTATCCAAAGGCAGTGCGATCTCGCCGGACGCCTATTCCGGCTTTCAGGGTACCGATCTCGGCCAAAAACTGCACAGCCTGAATTGCCGACGCCTGTTCGTCGCAGGGCTGGCCACCGATTACTGCGTATTGCAGACCGTACTCGACGCCCGTCAGCTGGGTTTCGACGTGCAGGTCGTCGAAGACGCCATCCGCGCCGTCGACGTCAACCCTGGAGATGGCATCAGGGCGCTCGACCGGATGCTGGACGCGGGTGCCGAGCTGATCACCCTGCAGGATCTGATCGATGCCAACCCCTGATCACTGCCCTCTGGCAGAGAACCCTCTTGAGCAGAGCCCGCTGCTGACCGACCTCTATCAGCTCACCATGCTGCAGACCTACCTCGACCGGGGGATGCAGGAGGAGGCGGTGTTCGAGTTTTTCGTGCGCAAAATTCCGGACAACCGCAACTTCCTGATCTTCGCCGGGCTCGAGCAACTGCTGGCCTTTCTCGAACACACCCGCTTCTCCCGGAGCGAACTGGAGTATCTGTCGCAAACCGGCCTGTTCCGGCAGAACCTGCTCGATTACCTGGCCGGCTTTCGCTTCTCCGGCAGCGTTCACGCCATGGCCGAGGGCACGCTCTGTTTCAGTAACGAACCGATCGTCAGGATCACCGCCCCACTGCCACAGGCCCAGTTGATCGAGACCCGCCTGATCAACCTGCTGCAGCTGCAGACCCTGATCGCCACCAAAGCGGTACGTTGCCGTATCCAGGCACCGGACGCCAGACTGGTCGATTTCGGACTGCGGCGCGCCCATGGCGCCGAGGCGGGCTTGCTGGCCGCACGAGCCTGTTTTCTCGGCGGCTTCGATGGTACCGCCAACGTCCTGGCCGGCCAGCGTTTTGGCATCCCCATTCTCGGCACCATGGCACACGCCTATATCCAGGCACACGACAACGAGATGGAGGCTTTCCGCCACTTTGCCGACAGCCACCCGAACAATCTGATTCTGTTGATCGATACCTACGACACCGATCGCGGTGCCCTGCGCGCAGCCGAACTGGCCAACGAGCTGCAGCCCAAGGGTATACGGGTGAAGGGGGTGCGTATCGACAGCGGTGAGCTGGGCGCGGAAGCGGTCAGGGTACGCCGGATTCTGGACCAAGCCGGCCATCCGGAGATCACCCTATTTGCCAGCTCCAGTATCGATGAACAACTGCTGCAGGAGCTTGTCCGGCGCCGGGCTCCGATAGATGGTTATGGTATCGGCACCAGCCTGACCACCTCATCTGACGCCCCTTTTCTCAACTGCGCCTACAAGCTGCAGGAGTATGCCGGCATCGCGCGCCGCAAGCGCTCCAGAGGCAAGGCAACCTGGCCGGGACGCAAACAGCTGTACCGCTTTCTGGATACGCGCGGCAAGATCGCGTATGACCAACTCTGCTGCGACACCGAGTCAGTGCCAGGCGGTAGTCCACTGCTCGAACCGGTGATGCGCAACGGTCGTCGTCTGGCCGCGGCAGAGCCGCTGTCCGATATCCGCCGACGCGTGCAACGACAGATCGCCACGTTACCCGACGCCCTGCTCAGCCTGGAGCAGGCCCCACCGCTGCCGCTGCAGGTATCGGCGCAGCTGCAGCGATTGGCACGGGAGACCGATCGCCGCTTTAATCGCTAAGGACCTGACAACGCCCCGGCATGCGACCTTATGTCCCATGCCAGCGCCGCCGGCACGGGTTATACTCCGGCGCAGGTTCTTTCCGTGAGACTTTCCGTGAGACTTTTCGTAACAGCAAGCCTGTCCAGCACCACTCCATCCAGGCCCGGACACCATCCACACCTGCTGCAACTGACCTATATTCGCGTCGTCACCCTGTTCGGCATTGCGGCGGCGGTGTTGTTTGCCGTGTATATGCTGCATCTGCAGCTCAACGTCTGGTTGATCGCCGGCACCCTGGGCATCATCGCGCTGGTCAATCTGTTCACCTATGCACGGCTGCACTCGCACTGGCCGGTCACCGAAACGGAGCTGTTCAGCCAGCTCACCGCCGATGCCGTACTCTATGGTGCGCTGATCTACCAGACCGGCGGTGCCACCAACCCGTTCATCTTTCTGCTGCTGATCCCGCTGCTGATTGCCGCCGCCACCCTGTCCTGGCGCTTCACCTTCCTGACCGCCCTGCTGGTGGTGCTGCTGTACAGCTCGCTGATGCACTATTACCTGCCGGTGCTGCCGCTGGACAGCGGACACCGCCACAGCCTGGTCGCACTGTTCGACCTGCATATCACCGGCATGTGGTTCAACTTCCTGTTCACCGTGCTGCTGATCAGTTGGTTCATCGTGCGTCTGCAGCAGACAATGCGCCAGCAGGAGCGTCGTCTGGCCCAGGAGCGCGAGCGCCGTCTGCAGGACCAGCAACTGCTGGCGCTGGCAACGCTGGCCGCAGGCACCGCGCATGAACTGGGTACGCCGCTGTCGACCATGAGCGTGGTACTGCACGACATGGCGCTGGATCACCCCGATGGAGAGCTGGCGGAGGATATCGCCCTGCTGCAACAGCAGGTGACCGCCTGCTCCGAGCGCCTGCAGGCGATGACGCAGAGCGCCCAGCAGGCGGGTCGCTATGAACGGATAGCGGTCACCGAGATGTTGGAGGCGTTACTCGACCAATGGCAGTTGATGCGCCCTGAGGCTCGCTACAGTGTGCAGTTGCCCGAGACTCAGCCGGCGCCGCCGGTGCGCAGCTCAATCCAGCTGCTGCAGGCACTGACCAACCTGCTCAACAATGCCGCCGATGCCTGCCCTCAGGATATCGAGATTAGCCTGAGCTGGGATGCGGAGCAGATCTGGCTGCGTATCCATGATCGAGGCCCCGGATTACCTCTGGCGACCGCCGCCGATCTGGGTAAGCCCTTTGTCACCACCAAGGGCAAGGGGCTGGGCATCGGTCTGTTCCTGACCGCGACGACCCTGGCCCAGCAGGATGGCGAGGTTCGCCTGTACAACCACCCTGAAGGCGGCACCCTGACAGAGGTCCGGCTGCCGATTCCCGTCACCGAAGAGAGCCCGCGATGAGCAGAGAGTTTCTGGTCGTCGATGACGACCCCACCTTTACCCGCGTACTGGCCCGCGCGCTGACCCGCCGGGGATACAACGTGAGCGTTGCACGCAGCGTCAGTGAAGCCCTTGTCTGCGCACGGGCACAACCACCGGCTCTGGCCAGCGTGGATCTGAAGATGGAGGGCCCCTCTGGGCTTGAGCTTATAGAGACGCTGAAAGCGATCAATCCCGAGGTGCGGATATTGATCCTGACCGGATACGCCAGTATCGCCACCGCGGTGGATGCGATCAAGCTGGGCGCCGTGAACTACCTGCCGAAACCGGCCGACGCCGATCAGATCCTCGCTGCGCTGCAGCAGGTGGCGGCGGATGCGGAGCGGCCGATAGCCGCCGACCCGATGTCGGTGGACCGGTTGGAGTGGGAGCATATCCAGAAGGTACTCTCGGCCCACGACGGCAACATATCGGCGACCGCACGGGCGCTGGGTATGCACCGGCGCACGCTGCAGCGCAAGCTGCAGAAACGGCCGGTCAGGCGTTAGGCAACCCCGAGATTACTGATCGTCGATATAACGCCGGGCGTCGAAGGTGCGGATCCAGTCCGGGTGGAACACCATCATCCCGGTCATGATGATGCCGTTTATCAGCCCCTCCGGGAACATGATCAACGGCAGGTAGATCACATACTCGTGGTAGATCTTGCTCCAGGGGTAGGTATCGGACAACCAGAGCAGAACGCCCATGGTCATACCGCCGCTCATCGCGGCGATACCACCGCCGAGGAAGGCACAGAGGAACAGGTAGATGAAGAAGTTCTTCGGCAAGCGCCACTCCACCAGCCGCCAGACGGCGTAGCTGACCAGCGTCGGGATCACCACAAAGCAGAGGGCGTTGGGCAGGAACTCCGACCAGCTTTCACGGCCAATCAGGGTGAGACCGATCAGCGCCGCGGTACCGGCGCAGATCGCCAGATCCCAGCCGAACATCAGCGTCAACGTGGTCATGCCGACGAAATGGATCGACAGTCCAGGGGAGATGCCGGCGCGTAGCGTCCACAGCAGCATCACCACCACCGCGGCGCCGAACAGCAGGTGCTGAATACCACGCTCGCGCATCAGTACAGCCCAAGGCAGACGCCGCAGCGCCACCCCCAGGGCAAGCAGATACAGCACACCGGTAACCGTCAGCCAGCCGACACTGACCAGCCCCTCGCTCGGATTCATCCGTCCCCATCCCACTAAGCGCTCACATGCACCTCTAGTGTATCGGATCTACCGATCCACGGCTCAACCCGAGACGCTGATCCCGGTCAATCCAGCGTGCGATTGAACAGCAGCGCATCCTCGCGGCCCTCCTCGGTGGGGTAGTACCCACGACGGCGCCCGCTCTTTTGCCAGCCGCAGCTACGGTACAGCTGCTGGGCTGCGCTATTGGAGTCCCGTACCTCAAGATAGAATGCACTGACTCCGCGCTGCTCCAGCATGCTCTGCGCCTCCAGCAGCATCGCACGTGCCAGCCCTTCGTTGCGCCTCTGCGGGTGCACGCCGATACGGATCAGCTCCGCTTCGTCCAGGATATGGCTGAACAACACGAATCCGATCGGTTGCTCCGCCACCAGCAGCCAGCAGAGATAACGCTTGGTGTTGCTCAGCATCTGTTGCCAAAGCTTGGTGGACCAGGAATCATCGAAACAGCTGTCATCAAGCTTCAGCATAAGGTTCAGATCGTCCGCTGTTGCGCGACGCAGTTCAGGTGTAGTCAAGAGAGTGCTCTATAGGGATTCAGCTGGGACGGTTCAATAACGGCTGCAGATCACGCCAGAGTTCTGCCTTCATCTCCGGCAGTTGCAACGCCTGGCTCAGGCTGACGCTGGCGATGCAGTGTAGCTCTGGCCTCAGGGTAAAACGTATGCCACGCAACGCGTCGAGTACCTCTTCCCGCTCCAGCACCCACTGTGCCGCGCTCTCGCCCAGCAACAACGCGCGTTTGACGCTGCGCAGCGCCAGCGTCAGCTCCAGTTTGCGTCGAACCGCTTTGGCCAACTCCTGCGGCCCCTGGTCCAGGGTTGCACCGGCCAACACCGGCCAGGAGAGCAGCGCCGCGTCGCTGGCCGCGTCGGTCACATCCAGCGCTCGGGCGACACCCGCCAACAGCTTTTGGTGCTGGGCCGAGAACCCCTGCCGCGACGCCGGCGGCAGACTGTCCACCACCAGCAACTCGCCGACCAGTACAAATGCCAGTTTTACCCGGGGGGCCTGGGCCGGCGGGCCGCGACGAACCGGCGCACTGGGCTGATCAGTCACTTCTTCACGCGACACCGCAGCTGCCGCTGGCGCCTTGGATGTCTGGACGGAATCGATTAGTGGCGCGATGGAAGCCCGCGCCTGGGAACGAGCATTGCCTACCGCCTCACTGACGGCAGCGAGTTCAGTCCCGCTCTCTTTGGCAGCGGGCGCCTCGGTCGCAACTTGCTCGGCATCCACCTCGGCAAAATCATCAAACCCGTCCCCCTCTCCCGGCAAGGGATAGCGGAACCGCTCCACCCAGGGCTCTGACGGCGCAGCACCCGGCAGCCGGGCACGGGGCAACCAGCTGCTGATGCCGATCGCCTCCAGGTACTGATGCCTAAGCTGTTCGCCGCTATGATCCATTACTATCCGTTCTACCTTCCAACCTTAAACTTGGGGATGCGCTTTCTGGATATTGGCATCCAGCATGTTCAGCGCATGCAGGTAGGCCTTGGCCGAGGCGATGATGATATCGGTATCGGCGCCCAGGCCGTTGACGATACGTCCCGCCTTCTCCAGCCGTACCGTCACCTCACCCTGGGAGTCGGTGCCCTGGGTCACCGCATTGACGGAGTAGATCTGCAGATTGGCGCCGGACTGGGCGATCTGCTCGATCGCCTTGAAGGTCGCATCCACCGGCCCGCTGCCGGGGGACTGGCCATCGAATTCGGTACCGTCCACCATCACCTTGAGGCTGGCCACCGGGGTTTCGCCGGTCTGCGAGGTTACGGTCAGGCTACTCAGGCGATAGCGTTCGCTGGCGGCCTCGGCGCGAGCATCACTGACCAGCGCCATCAGATCCTCGTCGAAGATCTCGTGCTTCTTGTCCGCCAGCTCCTTGAAGCGGGTGAAGGCGGTGTTCAGCTCGGCATCGGTGGCAAAGCTGGTGCCCAGCTCCTCCAGACGGGCGCGGAACGCCGCGCGACCGGAGTGTTTGCCCAGCACCATGCGGTTGGTATTCCAGCCCACATCCTGCGCGGTCATGATCTCGTAGGTTTCGCGGTGCTTGAGCACGCCATCCTGATGGATGCCGGACTCATGAGCAAAGGCGTTGGCACCGACGATCGCCTTGTTCGGCTGCACCGGGAACCCGGTGACGCTGGATACCAGGCGTGACGCGGGCACGATCTGGGTAGTATCGATATTGGTTTCCACGCCCATTACGTCGCGACGGGTGCGCAGCGCCATGACGATCTCCTCCAACGAGGCGTTGCCGGCGCGCTCGCCCAGGCCGTTGATGGTGCACTCCACCTGCCGCGCTCCGGCGCTGATCGCCGCCAGCGAGTTGGCCACGGCCAGCCCCAGATCGTTATGGCAGTGCACAGAGAAGATCGCCTTGTCGGCATTGGGGATACGCTGGATCAGCTCGCCGATCACCTGGCCGAACTGCTGCGGCACCGCGTAACCCACGGTATCGGGGATATTGATGGTGCGCGCACCGGCATCGATTACCGCTTCGATGATGCGGCACATGAACTCCATCTCGGAACGGCTGGCATCCTCGAGCGAGAACTCCACATCGTCGATCAGATTACGCGCCCGCTTGACCGCACGCACCGCGCTTTCGACCACCTGATCCGGTTCCATCTGCAGCTTGTACTTCATGTGGATCGGCGAGGTGGCTATAAAGGTGTGGATACGGCCGGAGTTGGCCTCGCGCAGCGCTTCGCCGGCACGATCGATATCCGCATCCAGCGCCCGTGACAACGAGCATACAGTGCTGTCCTTGATGGTCCGGGCGATCGCCTGAACCGACTCGAAATCGCCGACGCTGGCGATGGCAAAGCCCGCCTCGATCACGTCGACCCGCATCCGCTCAAGCTGGCGGGCGATGCGTAGCTTCTCGTCACGGGTCATCGACGCACCGGGGCTCTGCTCCCCGTCACGCAAGGTGGTATCAAAAATAATGACTCGATCCTGGCTACTCATAGGTGCTACTCCGCATGACGGGGCCGCTTTTGATATTCAGATGGGCGATCCGCGTAGGGTTTATTCGACTAGGTGAAGTATACAGCGCTCTGCCGACAAATGGGCCGCTATAGTAGCGCCTCGCTGTCGGGTTTAAAACCACAGTCCAATGCGACGATTGCGGGTCGCCCTTCAACTCCTGTAGCTTGACCTGCCCCCGTTCGCAGGCAAGAGTTATACACTCGTAGACACTCACGCCGAATCCAAAAAAGCAGAGGAAAAAGGGATGTCACCAACCGACTTTGATCGGCTGATCGATCGCCGCGACACCGCCAGTGAAAAGTGGGAGCGTTACCGCGACACGGAGATACTGCCGATGTGGGTCGCCGATACCGATTTCATTGCGCCCCAAGCGGTGCTCAAGGCGCTACATGCCCGGGTGGATCATGGCGTGTTCGGCTACACCAACGCTCCTGCCCGCCTGAACGAGTTGGTATGTGAGCGTCTCGATCGCCTCTACGGATGGTCGGTCACCGGTGACGATCTGGTCTGGTTGCCGGGTCTGGTTTGCGGCCTGCACCTGGCCTGCCGTACCACCAGCACAGCGGGCGAAGCGGTGATGACCGCACAGCCGATCTATCCGCCGTTCATGTCAGCGCCCCGACTCTCCGAGCGCCAGCTGATCACCCTGCCGATGCTACGCCAGGAGCAGCGATCGGTGATCGATTTCGACGCACTGGAGGCCGCGATCACCCCCTCCACCCGCCTGCTGCTGTTCTGCAACCCGCACAACCCCGGCGGTACCGTCTACCGCCGCGACGAGCTGGAGCGACTGGCGGAGATCATCCTCAAGCACGACCTGTATATCTGCTCCGACGAGATCCACTGTGACCTGATTCTTGAGCCGGGTTTGCAGCATACGCCGATCGCGTCGCTGAACAGTGCGATCGCCGAGCGCTGCATCACCCTGATGGCGCCGAGCAAGACCTACAACATTGCGGGCCTCGGGTGCTCCTTCGCGGTGATTCAGAACCCCCAGCTGCGCCGGCAGTTCCAGCGCACGCGTAAAGGCATCGTGCCGGACGTCAACCTGATGGGGTATACCGCAGCCGAAGCTGCCTACGCTGATGGCGATGAGTGGAACCGTGCTCAACTGGAGTATCTGCGCGGCAACCGGGACTACCTGGTGCGGGAGATCAACGCGATCCCGGGGCTGAAACTGGATCCGATCGAGGCCACCTACCTGGCCTGGATCGACGTCAGTGCGGCGAAACTGGAGAATCCGGCCTACTTCTTCGAGCAGGCCGGCGTCGGCATGTCACCGGGACGGGATTTCGGCGACGAGCGCTACATGCGGCTTAACTTCGGTTGCCCGCGTGCCCTGCTGGAGGAGGCTGTATCGAGAATCAAGCGGGCGCTGCTGAATCATCTGCCCGCCTGAGCCCGATCAGGCGCGTTCGAACGCGAACGGGATCACCTGATCGATCCGCTGCGCGCCCAGCGCCAGCATCACCAGGCGATCGAAGCCGAGCGCAACACCGGCACAAACCGGCAGTCCGGCCTCCAGCGCCGCAACCAGCCGCATCTCCAGCGGTCGTTGCGGCAACACCAGCTCGGCACGCTGCTGTTGATCCTGCTGCAGTCGCCGACGCTGCTCCTGCGCGTCGATGAGTTCAAGATAGCCATTGGCCAACTCGATACCGCGCACAAAGAGTTCGAATCGGGTCGCGACCGGCGTCCCGGTTTCATCCTGCACCACCTGGGCCAGCGCCGCCTGAGAGGCGGGAAAGCTGTGCACGAACACCGGTTCCAGCAGGCGCGGCTCGATCACATGGGACATCAGCAAGTTGAGCCAGGTATCGCGGGACTGATCCTCGAACGGCGCATCGACATGCTGTCGACAGAGCGCCTGCAGTTGCGCCACATCAGCCACGTGCGGGTCGATACCCAGCTCAGACTGGAACAGCGCCCGGTAGCTGACCCGCCGGGCACTGAACGCCGGCACCACCTGGCCGACCAACGCCTCGACCTCGTCCATCAGCTGCTCGGCCGAAAAGCCGGGGCGATACCACTCCAGCATGGTGAACTCGGGGTTATGCCGACTGCCGGATTCACCGTTGCGGAACACCTTGCCCAGTTGATAGATCGCACCGCTACCGGCCGCCAGCAGTCGTTTCATCGCATATTCCGGCGAGGTCTGCAGATAGAGCCTATGCGTCGGCTGCCCGGGCACCGCACCGTAGGACACCTCGATAGAGTCGATAAAGGGATCGCTGACCGCACAGTGCGACATGAGCTGGGTGTCCACCTCCATCACCTCATGTCGGGCAAAGAAATCGCGCACCTGCGCCAGCATTCGCGCCCTGGCCCGAAGGTTTTCCATTGTGGCGCCGGGACGCCAATCAGAGTCGATTGTCATCGAAAACGGAGTTCATCAAAGAAACTATACAGAGACGCCAGAAACCAACAGATTCTGTGCGTAGGGGTGAATCTCTCTTTCGGTAGCTCGGCGGTCCATCCACAATTGGACCCGTGGCTTTGCGCTCCCCAGTGAACCCGGAGGTTGCCTTTTCGGGAGAGATTCGTCGCTGGAAAGGGGTCCGATAACCCGACAGGAGCGGGAAAACCCCGGCCGGACGGAACCCTAGGAATCATCCTAACAACAATTGTTTCCGGATGCTATCGGGCCCACTTAAATATTTATCCGCCGCAACCTGGTCGCTATCGACAAACAGAAACGGCGGCCGAAGCCGCCGTTTCCCTGCTCAAACCGCCGATCAGGCGCGGCTGACGTATTCACCGGTACGGGTATCGATGCGCAGCTTTTCGCCACGCTCGATGAACAGCGGCACACGCACAACGGCACCGGTGCTCAGGGTAGCCGGCTTGGAACCGCCCTGCGCCGTGTCACCCTTGAGGCCCGGATCGGTCTCCACCACTTCCAGCTCAACGAAGTTCGGCGGCGTTACGGCGATGGGGTTGTTGTTCCACAGGGTGATCATGCACTTGTCCTGCTCCTTGAGCCACTTCGTTGAGTCACCCACCGCATTCTGGTCGGCAGCGTACTGTTCGAAGGTGCTGGGCTCCATGAAGTGCCACATCTCGCCATCGTTGTACAGATACTCCATGTCACGATCCATGACATCGGCACCCTCCACCGATTCGTTGGACTTGAAGGTACGTTCCCAGATACGACCGGTAATCAGGTTGCGCAGACGCACGCGAGTAAACGCCTGGCCCTTGCCCGGCTTGACGAAATCGACATCGACCATGGAGCAGGGATCGCCGTCGATCATCACCTTAAGGCCGTTTTTGAACTGGTTGCTGGAGTATGTTGCCATTACGGGAGTCCACTTGATAACTGGGAATCGGGCCGGTAGTCCCGGCGCTAAAAGTGGCGTAAAGTGTACTAGGGAAGCCGCAATCAAGTCTACGCAGATCTCTTAGTGCAGCTAGCGCTTGATCGCCGCCTCGCGCTTTGGGCAGAATGCCCGCCTACATCCACTTCATCTCCATGCCCTGATTCCATGAACGCTTATTGGCCCGCCCCCGACGCCTGGCAGCAGGCGCTGCGCACCGCGATCACCGACCCGACCGAACTGCTACGGCTGCTGCAGCTTCCGCCGTCGTTGTCGGACCAGGACGCGCAGAACAGTTTCGATCTGCGGGTTCCGCGGGCCCTGGTGTCACGCATGGAGCCGGGCAATCCGAAGGATCCACTGCTGCTGCAGGTGTTGCCCAGCGCGCGGGAGATGATCGCCACCCCCGGGTACAGCAACGACCCGCTGGCCGAACTCGGGAGCAACCCCAGTGCCGGCGTGGTGCACAAGTACCGCGACCGGGTTCTGCTGATCACCAGTGGCGGCTGCGCGATCAACTGTCGCTACTGCTTCCGCCGCCACTTCCCCTACCAGCAGAACCAGCTGGGTCCTGAGCAGTGGCAGCAGGCACTGACCTACATCGGTGCCAACCCGGAGTTAAGCGAGGCGATCCTCTCCGGTGGCGATCCGCTGGTGACCCCCGATACGCGCCTGTCCAGGATGATCACGGACCTGGCCGGTATCGGGCATCTGAAACGTATCCGTATCCATACCCGGCTGCCGGTGGTGATTCCCGAGCGGGTGACCCGGACGCTGGTCGAAGCGCTGACGGCCACTCGACTGCAAGCGGTGGTGGTGCTGCACTGCAATCACCCTCGTGAGGTAGACGACAGTGTCCGCACCGCGATCACCCGCCTGCGCGATGCCGGTATCACGGTGCTCAACCAGGCGGTACTGCTGCGCGATATCAACGACAGCGTCGATACCCTGCAGCAACTCAGCGAAACCCTGTTCGAAGTCGGCGTGCTGCCCTACTACCTGTTCGTGCTCGACCCGGTGGCCGGTGCCGCCCATTTCGATGTCAGCGACAACGATGCTCAGAAGCTGGTCGGCGAGCTGCAGACCCGACTGCCCGGCTACCTGATACCTCGTCTGGCACGCGAGATTCCCGGCCGGCCATCGAAAACGCTGCTCACTCCCGACCAAACAGATGTTTAATTTATTGCCCTTGGAACTCGCAAACGCTATACAGATCAGATAAACGACTGATCGCCCGGCACCAATCCAAACGGGCACATACAACAACCAACAACTCAATGCTTGTCCGGAGCCCGGAACATGAACTCTCTATTCGGCAGCCATCGCCCCGCCTGCCGCCTGCTGATCCCCGTTGTCTGTACACTGATGCTCGCCGCATGCGCCCAAAAGCCGCAACCCCAGCCAGTTGTTAAAAAACCGGAACCCAAACCAGCGCCACCGCCGCCATCACTGGTCATTCGCAACATGCACCCGGCGGCGCCGGAGAAGCACGGCGTGGTCGCCGCACATATCGATTTCGTCAACGGCACCCCGAACACACTGGAATACGTGATGTTCAAGACCACTGCCTACACCGCGGACGGCAAGCTGGTACGCGCCAAGAAAACGGGCCGGGAAAACGCCTGGCTGCGCGTTGCCGGTCCCTTCGCGCCGGGTGAATCCAGCGGCGACAAACGCTGGGACAAGGTGTGGCAGAACAGCAAGTTGTCCTGCTTTCGCATCGAGGGCGCCGAGCTGATCGACGTCAACGGCGTGGTGGAGTACTTCGAGGCCGATCGCATCAAGCTGATGCCGGAACTGGCCTCCAAGGGTGATTGCGACGGTAACAGCTAGACAGACTGGAACCTGGCACCCCATCGCTGATGGGGTGCCGAAGGCTAATCAGCCACGCCGCGGCGGGATGGTCGGGAAGGCGGTAACCGTGCCCTTGGCATCACTGATCTTGGCGACACCCTGCTGGCGCACCTCATCGATGCGGACGATGGAGTGCATCGGGATGTATGACCGCTTCACATCGCCAAACTGCTGTTTGAGCTTCTCCTCACCCGGGTCAACCACCAGCTCCGATTGGGAGCCGAACACGAACCCCTCGAGTTCGATAAAGCCCCAGAGGTCGCTCGGGTAGACATGCCGCACGTAGAGCTCATACACCTTGTCCTGATTGACGAAGGCAACGCGGTAGATGGGTTCATCACTGGCCATGGGCAACAGCGTCTCCTGACTTACAGAGTAAATGACTGCGATGCTCCCGATATGAGGGCGGCGTCTACAATTACAAGGGGCGGCTGGTTGCTCATTTTCTGGTCTGTGCTCTGTCACTCACGTATAATCTCCGGTCCCTAATTTTAAGCACCCTCTTGTTGAGTGCCGTCTTAAGTTTGCAAACCCTCTCAATCGACAGGTGATTCATGGCGAAAAAGCTGTTTATCAAGACACACGGTTGTCAGATGAACGAATATGACTCAGCCCGCATGGCCGATCTGCTGGGCGAGAGCCACGCGCTCGAGCTGACCGAGAATCCGGACGACGCCGACGTGCTGCTGCTCAACACCTGCTCGATCCGAGAGAAGGCACAGGAGAAGGTATTTCACCAACTCGGTCGCTGGCGCAAGCTGAAGGAGCGGCGTCCGGACCTGGTGATCGGTGTCGGCGGCTGCGTGGCCTCCCAGGAGGGCGCTGCGATCCTCGACCGCGCGCCCTACGTGGATATGATCTTCGGCCCGCAGACCCTGCACCGCCTGCCCGAGATGATCCAGCAGAGCCAGAACGGCAGTGTCGGCATCGTCGACGTCAGCTTCCCGGAGATCGAGAAGTTCGACCATCTGCCGGCGCCCAAGGTCGAGGGCGCCGAGGCGTTCGTCTCGGTCATGGAGGGGTGCAGCAAATACTGCACCTTCTGCGTGGTGCCCTATACCCGCGGCGAGGAGGTCAGCCGCCCGCTGGATGACGTGATCGCCGAGTGCGTGGAGCTGGCCGAGCAGGGTGTGCGCGAAGTCAACCTGCTGGGGCAGAACGTCAACGCCTACCGCGGCGCCACCAGTGACGGCGATATTGCCGACCTGGCCGAGCTGATCCGCATGGTCGCTGCGGTCGACGGCATCGACCGCATCCGCTTCACCACCAGCCACCCGGTGGAGTTCAGCGATGCGCTGATCGACGTCTACGCCGAGGTACCGGAGCTGGTCAGCCACCTGCACCTGCCGGTCCAGAGCGGCTCGGACCGTATCCTGATGGCGATGAAACGCGGTCATACCGCACTGGAGTACAAATCCAAGCTGCGCCGGATCAAGAAACTGCGCCCGGATATCAGCTTCTCCTCCGACTTCATCATCGGCTTTCCCGGCGAAACCGACAGCGATTTCGAGGCAACGATGAACCTGATCGCCGATATCGGCTTCGACGCCTCGTTCAGCTTTATTTACAGCCGCCGTCCGGGTACGCCCGCCGCGGACCTGCCGGATGACGTCTCCGAGGAGACCAAGAAGCAGCGATTGCAGATCCTGCAGGACCGCATCACGCAACAGGCGATGCAGATCAGCCGTCGTATGGTCGGCAGCACCCAGCGCATCCTGGTCAACGGCTACTCAAAAAAGGACCCGGGCCAGCTGTCCGGGCGCACCGAGAATAACCGCGTGGTCAATTTCCGCTGCGACAACCCGGATCTGATCGGCCACTTCGCCGATGTCCGTATCGTCGAAGCCTATGCCAACTCACTGCTCGGCGAGCTGGTTAGCTCCGAGCTGGACTGATTTCATCGAACTGGACCCTTGAGATGAGCGATAGCGAAAACTCGCTGGCACAACCCTCCATCAAGCTTCACCTGGAGCCGGAAGACAACAAGGCGCTGGCCAACCTGTGCGGTCAGTTCGACGAGCACCTGCGTCTGATCGAGCAGCGCTTGGGCGTGGAGATCCGCAACCGCGGCGGCGCTTTCCAGCTGCTTGGCGACCTGAGCCTGATCGAGGCGGTCGGCGACATCCTGAAGCAGCTCTACCGCGACGCCCTGAGCGGCGAGACCGTGACGCCGGAGCGGGTGCATCTGCACCTACAGCAGGCCGGTGTCGAGCAGCTGCAGAGCTCGCTGTCGGCCGAGGACAAGGGCGTCAGCATCCGCACCCGCAAGGTGCAGATCCGTCCCCGCGGTCAGAACCAGCAGAGCTACGTACGCTCGATCCGACAGCACGACATCAACTTCGGTATCGGCCCGGCCGGTACCGGCAAGACCTACCTGGCCGTGGCCTGCGCCGTGGAGGCGCTGGAGCGCGAAGAGGTCAGCCGCATCCTGCTGGTGCGCCCGGCGGTCGAGGCCGGCGAGAAGTTAGGCTTCCTGCCCGGCGATCTGGCACAAAAAGTGGATCCCTACCTGCGCCCGCTGTACGACGCGCTGTACGAGATGATCGGTTTCGAGAAGGTAGCCAAGCTGATCGAGCGCAACGTGATCGAGGTGGCGCCGTTGGCCTACATGCGTGGACGCACCCTGAACGGTTCGTTCGTCATTCTCGACGAGAGCCAGAACACCACCCGCGAGCAGATGAAGATGTTCCTGACCCGTATCGGCTTCGGCTCCACCGCCGTGATTACCGGTGACGTGACCCAGGTCGACCTGCCCAAGGGCACCAAATCCGGCCTGCTGCACGCCATCGAAGTGCTCAAGGGGGTCCAGGGGATCGGCTTTACCCACTTCTCCGCCCAGGATGTGGTGCGCCACCCGCTGGTACAGCATATCGTCAGGGCCTATGAGGCGTTCGAGAAGCGTGAACGCTCGGAAACTGGAGACAAAGCGTGAGCTATAACATCGACCTGCAGGTGGACGTCGACGACAAGGATCTGCCCGGTAAAGAGGCATTCGAGCGCTGGGTTAGCGCTGCACTTCAGGGGCGGCTGACACGCGGCGAGGTCTGCATCCGCATCGTCTCCGCCGAGGAGAGCCAGGAGCTCAATCGCGAGTACCGTGGCAAGGACAAGCCGACCAACGTGCTTTCCTTTCCGTTCGAAGCGCCAGCCGGAATCCCCATCGACCTGCTCGGGGATCTGGCGATCTGTGCGGACGTTGTACGCCAGGAAGCCGAGGAGCAGAACAAGCCGCTTGAGGACCACTGGGCGCATATGGTGATCCATGGCACCTTGCATCTGCTCGGCTTCGATCATATAAAAGACGACGAAGCCGAAGAGATGGAAGCGCTGGAGCGCGAGCTGCTGGCCCACCTCGGCATTGCAGACCCTTATGAACCCGCCTAGAGGCACTATATGAGCGAAGACCGATCGAGCGGCTCGTCGAAAAGCTGGCTGGAAAAATTAGCCAACGCTTTCTCCGACGAGCCTCGCACCCGCGAAGATGTACTTGAGGTGCTGTACGAAGCCGGCGAGGATGGAATCCTCGACCAGGACGCCGTCAGCATCGTCGAAGGTGCCATGCAGGTGTCCGACATGCAGGTGCGCGACGTGATGATCCCGCGCTCGCAGATGTCGGTGGTTCACATCGGTCAGTCGCCGCGCGACTTCATGCCGCTGATCATCTCCAGCGCCCACTCCCGCTTCCCGGTCTGCGGCGAAAACCCGGACGAGGTGGTGGGTGTGCTGCTGGCCAAGGATCTGCTGCCCTACATGCTCGAAGGACGTCTCGACGAGTTCGATCTGCGCAGCTGCATGCGCAAAGCCACCATGATTCCGGAAAGCAAACGGCTGAATGTGCTGCTCAAGGAGTTTCGCGGCACCCGCAACCATATGGCGATCGTAGTGGACGAGTACGGCGGTATCGCCGGCTTGATCACCATCGAGGATGTGCTGGAGCAGATCGTCGGCGAGATCGAGGATGAGCATGACGCCGACGATGCCGAAGGCAATATCAAACCTTTCGATGACGAGGGCTATATCGTCAAGGCGCTGACCCCGATCGAGGATTTCAACGAATATTTCGACGTCGGCCTGCCCGACGACGAATTCGATACCATCGGCGGTATCGTGACCCGGCACTTCGGCCACCTGCCGAGCAAGGAAGAGTGCGTAGAGTTCGATGGTTTCAGCTTCAAGGTGCTGAGCAGCGACAATCGCCGCATCCGGCTGCTGCAGGTCAACCGCCTGGCACGTTGACCATGCATCGCCCCCTGACCAGGCAGATCGCACCGAATCTAGCGGTCCTGCTGGCCGGTGCTGCTACAGCACTGGCCTTTGCGCCCAATTCCCTGCCCCTTTTTGCCCTGCTCTCACCGGCACTGCTCTGGCTTTTGCTGCACGACCAGCCCCCTGCCAAGGCACTGCTGCGCGGATGGCTGTTCGGCCTGGGCTTTTTTGGCGCCGGCGTATCCTGGGTCTATGTCAGCATCCACACCTACGGCAACGCCTCCGTTGTACTGGCCGCAGCGCTGACACTGGCCTTCTGCGCCTCGCTGGCACTGCTGTTCGCACTCCAGGCCTGGATCGGCGCACGCTGGTTTTCCGGCCGCCACGCCTGGCTCGGCTTCATTGCACTCTGGTGGCTGTTCGAATGGCTGCGCAGCTGGTTGCTGACCGGCTTCCCCTGGCTCTATCTCGGCTACGCCTGGATCGACACTCCGGTCAACACTCTGGCCCCGATCGGCGGTGTCTGGCTGCTGTCGATGCTGAGCCTGCTGCTCGCCGCAGGCTCCGTCGAAGCACTGCTGCGGCGACGCCTGTCACCGCTGCTACCAGGCACAGTACTGTTGTTGATTGCACTCTTGGTTCCCAACCGCTGGAGCCAGACTGCTGGAGAGCCGCTGCAAGTTGCCGTGGTGCAACCCAACGTGCCGCAGTTGATGAAGTGGGATTCGGGTTACCTGAACTCGATTCTCGACCAGCTGGTCGACCTGACCGAACAGCAGCCGGACGCGGACCTGGTGGTCTGGCCGGAAAACGCCCTGCCCGCGCTCTACAACCGGATTGCGGGCAGACTCGCCCCGCTGCTGCAGTGGCTGGAGACAACGGATACCACGCTGATCACCGGACTCCCCACCGCGACCCGGGATCTGAACGCCCCGGAACGGGTGCTCTACCACAACAGCCTCGCGGCCCTGGGCCAACAGACCGGCCTCTACCACAAGCGCCGCCTGGTGCCGTTCGGTGAATATGTACCGCTGGAAGCCCAGTTGCGCGGACTGATCGAATTTTTCAATCTGCCGATGTCCAGCTTCAGCCTGCCGCAACGGGAGTTGCCGCCACTGAGGCTTGGGCGCTACGCAATCGCCTCGGCAATCTGCTACGAGATCGCCTACCCCGAACTGGTGCGCAAGAGCGCGCGCTCTGCCGAGCTGGTCCTCACCGTCTCCAACGACACCTGGTTCGGCCGCTCGATCGGCCCCGACCAGCACCTGCAGATGGCCCGGATGCGCGCGCTGGAAAACGGTCGCTGGGTGATTCGGGGTACCAACAACGGCATCACCGCGCTGATCGACCCCAAGGGGAAGGTCAGCGCACAGCTGCCGGTGGATGAGATCGGTGTACTCAGGGGCAGCATCACCCCGATGACAGGGCAGACACCCTACCAGCGCGTCGGCGTCTGGCCCGTGCTGGCGCTCACGCTGCTACTGTTGCTGGGATTGCTGCTCCTGCGCGTCGGAGCGGCGCGCAAACACGACCGAGCCACAGCTACAGGGCTGAATCACTGAGGTTTGGGTCAGCACCTGGCTGGTACCGCACACCTGACACTCCAGCGTGCCCGGCGCCGTGATCTCACCGGCCAGGTACTCGTTCTCGCCATGCGCCAGCTGCTCCCGCAGCAGCTCGAGCTCGATCCGGGTGCGGTCGGCCAGATCCAGCAGGCGATCGACAACCTTTCGCTCCAGCACATCCAGATCGAAATGCAGCCAGGCAGCAACACCGGCGCCGGTTTCGTGGATGTAGTACCCGAGCTGGGTCAGGTCACGGCGGATATAGGCTTTGAGCAGATCCATCTCGTCACGGGTCATATCCTCGGCGGCCAACTCCAGTTCGGCCGCTTCCTCGATCTGCTCCTGCAGATAGTCCCAGGAGTGAGTACCCGCCTTGTCCAGGCGCTCCCGCAGCCGGTCGAGGATACGGTCATAGGCTTCAGGGGCCTGCTCCGAATGTTCCGGTGGACGTTTATCGTTCTTACTCATGACGGCTCCTTACCGCGTCGGGATACTGCCGGATCGCAACGCCGGTGAACCTCAGCGTTCGATCTGCGCTTGTCTATATCTATAGTACAGCGCCGGGTTGCCGGAAAGTCTCTGCGCAAGATCAGTGAAAGGTGGCGAAAACTGGCTTTGGGCCGCCTTTGCGCTGTATCCTATGCATCAGTCGTATTAGTGTACTATTCGATAGTTTTATATAGAAAAATCACCCAAATACTTTGCAACCGGCGCTACTCACCGCACCCATGAATGCGGGCTCCGAAAAGCGCCGGTTTTATTGTGAATAGAGCTCAACGGACCGTAATGAACGAACAGTATCAGCCCCGGGAAATCGAAACCAAAGCCCAGCAGTATTGGCAGGAGCACGACAGCTTCAAGGCAGTGGAAGACCCCAGCCGTGAGAAGTTCTACTGCCTGTCAATGTTCCCCTACCCCAGCGGGCGACTGCACATGGGGCATGTTCGTAACTACACCATCGGTGACGTGATCTCCCGTTATCAGCGCATGCAGGGTAAAAACGTGCTGCAGCCGATGGGCTGGGACGCGTTCGGCCTGCCCGCGGAGAACGCCGCGATCAAGAACAACGTGGCGCCGGCCAAGTGGACCTACGAAAACATCGACTACATGCGCGATCAGCTGCGGCAGATGGGCTTCGGCTACGACTGGTCGCGTGAGCTGGCCACCTGCCACCCGGAATACTATCGCTGGGAGCAGTGGTTCTTTACCCGCCTGCTGGAGAAGGGACTGGTCTACAAGAAGGAGGCCGAAGTCAACTGGGATCCGGTCGACCAGACCGTACTGGCCAACGAGCAGGTGATCGACGGCCGCGGCTGGCGCTCCGGCGCTATCGTCGAGCGCAAGAAGATCCCGCAGTGGTTCCTCAAGATCACCGACTATGCCGACCAGCTGCTCGACGACCTCGACAAGCTGGAGCACTGGCCGGAGCAGGTGCGCACCATGCAGCGCAACTGGATCGGCCGCTCCCAGGGGGTGGAGCTGAGCTTCCACGTCGAGGGCGATGGCGATCTCGAAGTGTTCACCACCCGCCCCGACACACTGATGGGCGTGACCTATGTTGCCGTGGCCGCGCAGCATCCGCTGGCGCTGAAAGCGGCACAGCACAACGCCGAGCTCGCCGCCTTCATCGAGGAGTGCCGTCACACCAAGGTTGCCGAAGCCGATATGGCGACCATGGAGAAGAGGGGGATGCCGCTGGGCATCGACGCCACTCACCCGCTGACCGGCGAAAAGGTACCGGTCTGGACCGCCAACTTCGTACTGATGGATTACGGCTCCGGCGCGGTGATGTCGGTACCGGGTCACGACCAGCGTGACTGGGAGTTCGCCAAGAAGTATAACCTGCCGATCAAGCAGGTGATCGCGCCTACCGACCGCAACCTGGTGGTGGATCTGGACAAGGAAGCGTTCACCGACAAGGGCGTGCTGATCAACTCCGGTGACTTCGACGATCTGGAGTTTGATGTCGCGTTCAAGGCGATCTCCAAGGAGCTGTCCAACAAGGGTCGCGGCAAGGTCACCATCCACTTCCGCCTGCGCGACTGGGGTGTATCCCGCCAGCGCTACTGGGGCGCACCGATCCCGGTGATCAACTGCGCCGGCTGTGGCTCCGTGCCGGTGCCCGAGGATCAACTGCCGGTACTGCTGCCGGAAGATGTCGCCTTCGACGGTGTCGGCTCGCCGATCAAGAAGATGGACAGTTTCATCCAGACCAGCTGCCCGAAGTGCGGCGGTGCCGCCGAACGCGAAACCGACACTTTCGACACCTTCATGGAGTCGAGCTGGTACTTCGCCCGCTACGCCAGCCGCTTTGCCGGCAACGAGATGCTCGACCCGACCAGCGCCAACTACTGGCTGCCGGTGGATCAGTATATCGGCGGTATCGAACACGCGATCCTGCATCTGCTCTACTCGCGCTTCTACCATAAACTGCTGCGCGACGAGGGACTGGTCGATTCGGATGAGCCGTTTACCCGCCTGCTGTGCCAGGGCATGGTGCTGGCCGACAGTTACTATTTCGAGGATGAACAGGGCGGCAAGGTCTGGGTTTCACCGACCGAGGTCGAAACCGACACCGACGACAAGGGGCGCGTCGTCGCCGCACGGCGCAAGTCCGACGCCCTGGCGTTGAAGCACGACGGCATGTCCAAGATGTCGAAGTCGAAGAACAACGGCATCGACCCCCAGGTGATGATCGATCGTTACGGTGCCGACACCGTGCGCCTGTTCATGATGTTCGCCGCTCCGCCGGAGCAGTCGCTGGAGTGGTCCGATTCCGGTGTTGAGGGCGCCAACCGCTTCCTGCGCCGCTTGTGGAAACAGGTACACGACCATCTGCTTGATGCGGGCAACCAGATTGCCACGCTGAAAACCGATGAGCTGAGTGACGCTCAGCGCGAACTGCGCCTGAAAGTGCATGAAACGATCCAGAAAGTGACCGACGACATCGAACGCCGGCAAACCTTTAACACCGCGATCGCCGCGATCATGGAGCTGTCCAACAGCATCTCCCGCTTTGTTGACGCCAGTGAGCAGGGTCGCGCGGTGATGCACGAAGCGCTGGAAACGGCGGTTCTGCTGCTGTCACCCATCGTCCCCCACTTCAGCCATGAACTCTGGCAGCAGCTCGGGCACGAGGGCGCTATCCTGCACTCGGATTGGCCTCGGGTCGATCCCCAGGCGCTTGTCCGCTCAAGCATCGAGATGGTGGTACAGGTCAACGGCAAACTGCGCGCCAAGATCTGTGTTGCCGCCGACGCCGACGAGGATGTGATCCTGCACCTGGCACTGGCTGAAGATAATGTGCAGAAACACATGGAGGGCAAGGCGATCCGCAAGAAGATCGTGGTGCCAGGTAAACTGGTCAATATTGTCGTCGGCTAGGAGGCCAACATGCGCACGCTGCGTAGTTCATTACTGATGCTGATCACCGCGACGGTGATCAGCGCCTGCGGCTTTCACCCGGTAGGCAGCTATGATGTCCCCGCCGCCCTGCGCCAGGTCGAGCTGATTATTCCAGAGGAGCGACCAAGCAATATTCGTCCGCACCTTAACAATCTGCTGGCCCTGAATGGCATAGAAGTCACCAGCGGCGCGAGCTACAGGCTTGAGATTCACAGCGAAAGGGTTCGTCGCCGGGCGCTGACCCTGACACTGAACGCCGATGCGGTTGAATATGAGCTGATCGGCTCGGTGCGTTTCAGCGTCTTTGACGCTGAAGACAAGGCGTTGATCGACGATCGCGAGGTACGTGCCGAGCGGGTATTCAACAACGACGACAACACCACGGCCCGCAACACACTGGAGGATCAGTTGCGTACAGGACTGCAGGAGCAACTGGCGCAGCAGATCGTGCGCCAGTACCTGAGCCTCAGAAGCAGCCTCTAGTCGCACACCATGAAGTTACGCGCCGACCAATTAGCCAATCAGCTGGAGCGCCTGACTCAGGCGCTTCCGGTCTATCTGGTCACCGGTGACGAGCCGCTGCTCTGCGGCGAGAGTGTCGACGCGATACGCGCCCATCTGCGCAACCTCGGCTTCAGCGAACGCGAAGTGATGCATGTGGACGCCAGCTTTAACTGGGATGCCCTGCTTGAAAGTGCGAATGCCCTTTCCCTCTTTGCCGAACGAAAGCTGATCGAGATCCGCCTCGGCAATCAGAAACTGACCAAGGCGTCCAGTGACCTGCTGCAGCGCTACCTTGCCAACCCTGCCCCCGATAACGCCCTGCTGATCATCTGCGATCGCCTTGATCGCAATGTAAAACAGAGCGCCTGGTTCAAAACCGTCGAGCAGGTGGGCGCTGTCGTTGAGGTATGGCCGATCGAGCCCGACCAACTGGTACAGTGGCTCGGTCAACGTGCCGCCTCCCAAGGCGTTCAACTGGATCCCGAAGCACTGCAACTGCTCGCCGATCGGATCGAAGGCAACCTGCTCGCCGCTCGTCAGGAGTTGGACAAACTGGCGCTGCTCTACCCCGGCCAGCGCCTGTCACCCGAGCAGGTGATCCAGGCAGTCAGCGACAGCTCCCGCTTCGATATCTTTGCACTGACCGATGCCGCACTGCAGTCCGATCCCGGACGTGCGCAGCATATCCTTCAGGTATTGCGCCAGGAGGGTAACGAGTCTGCCGTGGTGCTCTGGGCACTGACGCGGGATATTCGTATGCTGCACCGCGTGGCCCGGGCACTGGCTGCCGGCCAGCCCTACGATCCGCTATGTCAAAAGGAACGCCTCTGGGGCAAACGCAAACAGCTGGTGCGCAACGCCTGCCGCCGACTGCGTCCGGAGCAGTTGGAAACGCTGCTCGACCAGGCCGCCGATGTGGATATGGCGATCAAAGGTCAGCGTGCGGACGATCCCTGGTTACTGCTAAGCCAGATCACACTCAGCCTGGCGGGCTGCCAACTGCCTTGGCAGATCGCGGCATACTGAGAGGTGACCGCCATGCCGACGGCCTTGCGATTGGGCATTATAACAACCTGCCTGCTGCTGGCAGCCTGCGGCCCCAAGGATCCCGCGCGCATGAAAAGCGGCGAAGAGCTGTACGATTACTATTGTCGCAGCTGCCATGTCGAGCGCAATCTGGGTGCGCGGCTGGAGCGACTGCCTTCAGACAGGGCGCAACTGAAACCGCATGAGCTGGTACTGATGATACGCCATGACTACACCCAGCCATCCCGGCATCCGGATATTCGCCTGCCCCAGCTCAGCCCGGAACAGGCCGACGCCGTTGCGCAATACGCCTACAAGCTGCGCCATCAGGGTAACTGAACCGACACCGCCTCCAGCAGGCGATCCCCCTCATTACGGTCAAGCAGGGCACGTATATGTTCCGCCGACATTGGCACGATCGACAGCAGCGCGTCACCCGGCACAGTAATGACACCGGGAAACGGCTCATATAGCCGATCCGTCAGCAGCAAAAGCGGAGCGCGCTGATACTCCAGAATGGTCAGATTGATATGCTGATCCGGCTGCGATTCGAAACGCACCGCTCGCCCATCATGGGTCACAGCGCTCACCGCCGTCAAAACACCATCCAACCCGCGCTCAGGGACTATACGGGTCAAAATCAGTGCATGCTGCATCAACCCCTGCTCCCGGCCACCTGCCATTACTTTACTCCTCCTAGCCGAGTCCGCGTTCCGCACCTTCAAATCCAAGTTGCCGCCAGGCCTCGTAGACCACCACGGCACAGGCGTTGGACAGGTTCATGCTGCGACTGTTCTTAAGCATCGGTAAGCGCAGGGTATAGAAACGCTGGCGCACATCATCCGGCAACCCCCTTGTCTCAGGCCCGAACAGCAGGATATCACCGCTGGAAAAACGTGCCTCGGTATAGCAGCGATCGGTTTTGGTTGTCAGCGCCCAGACATGTTTTGGCTGCACTGCGTCGACACACTCCTGAAGCGTCTGCCAGGTCTTAACGGCGGCATACTCGTGATAATCAAGCCCGGCACGGCGCAAGCGCTTATCATCGAGGGCGAACCCCAGGGGCTCGATCAGATGCAGGGTGAAACCGGTGTTGGCACACAACCGGATGATATTGCCGGTATTGGGTGGAATTTCCGGCTGATAGAGGACCACGTTAAGCATATCCGGCTCCTGATACGAGGAGCCGGATACTAACCCGATAACACCTCAGTCGTCACTCTCGTCATCGGCCAGATCGCCGGAGTCCATGCCCAGCTCCTTGATCTTCCGGGTCAGGGTATTGCGCCCCCAGCCAAGCAGCTGGGCGGCATCCCGACGTCGGCCGGCAGTATGCTTGAGCGCCACCTCGATCATCGCCCGCTCAAACTGCGGCACCGCTTCATTCAGGATTGCCTGATGACCGCGAGCGAGCTGTTGATCCGCCCAGACTCTCAGCGCCTGCTCCCAACTGCCGCTGACCGGCGCCCCCTCCTCCTGCGATTCGACAAGCTCTGTCGGCAGGTCAGAGATCAGCACCTCTCTACCCGACGCCATCACCGTCAACCAGCGACAGATATTTTCCAGCTGCCGTACGTTGCCGGGCCAGGGTAGATCACACAAAAACTGCTCGGTATCGGGTTTAAGCACCTTTGGCTCGACCGCCAGCTCCTCTGCGGAGTGTGCGAGGAAGTGGCGCGCCAGGCGCGGAATATCTTCGCGCCGCTCGGCCAGTTTGGGAATATGAATTCGAATGACGTTGAGGCGGTGAAACAGGTCCTCACGGAACCGCCCCTCCTTCACCAGACGCTCCAGATTTTGATGCGTCGCCGCGATAATCCGCACATCCACCTTCACCGGCGTATGACCGCCCACCCGATAGAACTCACCATCGGCGAGTACCCTCAGCAGACGGGTCTGGGTATCGGCCGGCATATCGCCGATTTCGTCAAGAAACAAAGTGCCGCCATCTGCCTGCTCAAAGCGGCCCCGACGGGCAGCCTGTGCACCGGTGAACGCTCCTTTCTCGTGGCCAAAGAGTTCCGATTCGATCAGATCCTTCGGAATCGCCGCCATATTGAGCGGGATAAAAGGCCGTGCCGAACGAGGACTATGGCGATGCAGGGCATGGGCTACCAGCTCCTTACCGGTGCCCGACTCACCATTGATCAACACGGTAATATTGGAGTGCGACAAACGGCCGATGGCACGAAACACCTCCTGCATCGCCGGCGCCTCGCCGATGATCTCGGCACTGGCGTCGACGGCCTCCTCGGTCACCTTTTCACGCCGCTCATGCGCGTGCTCGATGGCGCGCTTGACCAACGCCACCGCCTCATCGACATCGAAGGGCTTGGGCAGATACTCGAACGCCCCGCCCTGATAGGAGGCTACGGCGCTATCCAGGTCGGAGTGCGCCGTCATGATGATGATCGGCATATCCGGGTTCACCTGCTGGATATGATTGAGCAGCTCCAGCCCATCGGTACCCGGCATCCGGATATCGCTGAGGATCGCATCCGGCTGCTCGCGCTCCAATCGACGTATCAGATCATCCGCATTCTCGAAAACCTGAGTATCCACACCCGCTGAAGAGAGTGCTTTTTCCAGTACCCAGCGAATAGATCGATCGTCATCTACAACCCAGACATTACCTGAGGTTCTCATGATTCTGCTCCAGCGGTATAAACAGTTGGAACCGTGTCTGACCCGGTTCAGTGTTACATTCGATTAGGCCGTGATGGCTATTGATGATCGACTGGGCAATCGACAACCCAAGACCCGAGCCATCCGCCCTCCCCGTCACCATCGGATAGAAAATGCTCGACAGCAGGTCAGCGGGAATTCCCGGTCCGTTGTCGATAATCTCGACCGAGCACACCAGCCGATGCCGCTCCGTACCCAGCGTTATCTGACGTAACGCCCGTGTACGCAAGAGAATCTGCGGCTGGGGCGTATTCGACTCCTGCAGCGCCTCCATCGCATTGCGCGTAATATTCAGCATCGCCTGGATCAGCTGTTCACTGTCACCTTCGAATTCGGGAATACTGGGGTCATAATCGCGCACCAAGCGGATCTGGCCGGCAGATTCAACCTGCACCAGACTGCAGACACGCTCCAGTATCGCGTGAATATTGACCATCTCGATGTTCGGTAGCTTATGCGGGCCGAGCAGACGATCGACCAGATTGCGCAGCCGATCAGCCTCCTCGATGATGATACGGGTATATTCGTGCAGGCTGTCATCCGTCAGTTCGCGCTCCAGCAGTTGCGCCGCACCGCGGATCCCGCCCAGAGGATTCTTGATCTCATGGGCCAGGCCCCGGACCAGCGTTCTGGCAGTCGCGTGACGCGTCAGCATCTCCTCTTCGCGCTCGATCCTGATCAACCGATCCCGCGCCTGAATCTCCAGCAACAAGCCAGACTGAGGCACCGGATTGACACTGTAGTCGACAATCAACTCCTGGCCGGATTGGGTTACCAGTCTGGATTCTCGTTTACTGTAGGGATGCCCGCTTCTCAATGACTCCTTCAGAACCCTGACCTCCTCCTCACTGGAGGAGAGCCATTCGTCGATCGATCGATTCTTGAGTCGGCGCAGAGTCGCCTCCAGCAGCATCTCCGCCGCCGGATTCATGTACTGAATCCGCAAAGACTCATCGAGCAGCAGGACCGACGAGGTCAGATTATCCAGGATCTGTTTATGCGACTGTTGACGAAACATCGACTCACTCTCTACTTCATTGAATTTTATGTATGCAAGTTAGGAGCCAATTTACATACGCCCGATTACGTACCACAGCTGCGCAGGATCAGAGCACTCGACAAGTTTATAGCAGCAACATCTCTATAAAATGCACCATTATAGTGCATTAACTAACCGCACTAGCACTCACACTGAGCACTACCTAACTGACGTCAGCCTGTCCGCTATCTTCAGCCAACAAAAAAGGGTCTCCAACAGGAGACCCTTTTTCTTACACTTTCCGCCTAATTAGACAGAGAAGTACAGATCGTACTCAACCGGGTGAGTGGTCATGTTGACCTTCTGAACCTCTTCACGCTTCAGCGCGATGTAAGCGTTCAGCATGTCGTCGGTGAACACACCACCACGGGTCAGGAACTCGCGATCCGCTTCCAGAGCGTCCAGCGCTTCGGTCAGAGTCGCACAAACCTGCGGGATCTCAGCCGCTTCTTCCGGCTCTAGATCGTACAGATCCTTGTCAGCCGCATCGCCCGGGTGGATCTTGTTCTGGATACCGTCCAGACCCGCCATCATCAGCGCAGCGAAAGCCAGGTACGGGTTAGCGATCGGATCCGGGAAACGGGTCTCGATACGACGACCTTTCGGGCTGGTCACGTACGGAATACGGATGGAAGCGGAACGGTTACGTGCAGAATAAGCCAACATAACAGGCGCTTCGAAGCCCGGTACCAGACGCTTGTAGGAGTTGGTACCCGGGTTGCAGATAGCGTTCAGCGCCTTGGCGTGCTTGATGATACCGCCGATGTAGTACAGCGCAGTTTCGCTCAGGCCAGCGTAAGCATCGCCTGCGAAGATGTTAACACCATCTTTAGACAGAGACTGGTGAACGTGCATACCAGAACCGTTGTCGCCAACGATCGGCTTCGGCATGAAGGTCGCAGTCTTGCCGTAGGAGTGCGCAACGTTGTGTACGCAGTACTTCAGGACCTGAACTTCGTCCGCCTTCTTGACCAGGGTGTTGCCGCGCACGCCGATCTCACACTGACCGGCAGTCGCCACTTCGTGGTGGTGAACTTCGACAGCCAGACCCATCGCAGTCATGGCGTCGCACATGGCAGCACGCAGGTCGTGCAGGGAGTCGACCGGCGGAACCGGGAAGTAACCGCCCTTGACGCGCGGACGGTGACCGATATTACCGCCTTCGATCTTGTGGTTAGAGGCCCAAGCCGCTTCTTCTGAGTGGATGGTGTAACCACAGCCGCTCATGTCGGCGTGCCACTCAACAGAGTCGAATACGAAGAACTCCGGCTCCGGACCGAACATGGCGGTGTCGGCGATACCGGTAGATTTCAGGTACTCTTCAGCGCGCTTGGCCACAGAGCGCGGATCACGCTCGTAACCCAGACCCGTCATCGGTTCAACGATGTCGCAACGTACGATAACAGTCGCATCTTCGGAGAACGGATCCATTACAGAGGCACTGTCATCCGGCATCAGGATCATGTCGGAGTCGTTGATCCCCTTCCAACCAGCGATGGAGGAACCATCGAACATTTTGCCTTCTTCGAAGAAGTCGTCGCCGATTTCGGTGACCGGAATGGTCAGGTGCTGTTCTTTACCTTTGGAATCAGTGAAACGCAGGTCTACCCAGCGCGCATCGCTCTCTTTGATCAGATTCAGAGTCTTCTCTGACATTTGGCTCTCTCCACTCGATGAATTTGCCAGACGCTAATACTTATTCAGCCGCACGTTTTTTAACGAGCTAACCATGGCACTACTAAAAGCAATTTATATGCCAGCACTGAAATTGTGCTAAATGCCTATTTTCTGGTCGCCTAGACCAGGCCAAGCACGCAGCAATGCACCAATATAGCCCACCAAAGAACCGTAATGCACCAATACGGAGCATTACCTGTCCGAGATGTTCCCTGCACGCAACGACTCACCCAGCATAATACCGGAACCTAATCAAAGTCGCCTCTATCACCGACACCTGAGAGCCCGGTTTATGCAGCTAGACACTCAATGCTCACTTAGTAATCGATTGTTCGCAATCCCTTACGTATAATACTGCGCTTTAGAATCAATCCAGGTAAAACCGCGTGATCGAAAACCTCAGAAATATCGCCATCATCGCACACGTCGACCATGGCAAAACAACACTCGTGGACAAACTTCTGCAGCAGTCCGGTACCCTGACTCGACGCGACGAAGGTTCAGAGCGAGTGATGGACTCGAACGACCAGGAACGCGAGCGCGGTATTACCATTCTGGCGAAAAACACAGCTATCCGCTGGGGCGAATACCGCATCAACATTGTCGACACTCCGGGACACGCAGACTTCGGCGGCGAAGTTGAACGCGTACTGTCCATGGTCGACTCTGTACTGCTGCTGGTTGATGCCGTCGATGGGCCCATGCCACAGACCCGCTTCGTAACGCAAAAGGCTTTCGCACGAGGCCTGCATCCTATCGTCGTCATCAACAAGATCGACCGCCCTGGCGCTCGCCCCGACTGGGTAATGGACCAGGTCTTCGATCTGTTCGACAACCTGGGCGCGACCGATGAGCAGCTCGACTTCCCTGTGGTTTACGCCTCAGCACTGAACGGCATCGCCGGCAACGATCCCGACGATATGGCGGACGACATGACACCGCTGTTCGAAGCGATCGTCAAACATGTTCATCCTCCGATTGTCGACGCCGACGGACCTTTCCAGATGCAGATCTCCGCACTGGACTACAACAGCTATGTCGGTGTTATCGGCGTGGGTCGCGTCACTCGCGGCAGGATTCGCACCAATACTCCGGTTAAAGTGATCGACAGCCATGCCAAAGTCCGCAACGGCCGCGTGCTGAAGATCATGGGCTATCTCGGCCTTGAGCGCACCGAAGTGCAAGAAGCGCAGGCGGGCGACATCATCTGCGTTACCGGACTGGATGAACTCAACATCTCCGACACTCTGTGCGATCCGGAGGTCATTGAAGCTCTGCCCGCTCTGTCCGTCGATGAGCCAACGGTATCCATGACCTTCCAGGTCAACGATTCACCCTTTGCCGGCCAGGACGGCAAGTTTGTCACCAGCCGCAACATCAAAGAGCGACTGGATAGAGAACTTATCCACAACGTGGCACTGCGCGTTGAGCCGGGCGACTCACCGGAGAAGTTCAAAGTCTCCGGCCGTGGCGAACTGCACCTGTCGGTCCTGATCGAAAGCATGCGCCGCGAAGGTTTCGAGCTCGGCGTATCGCGTCCCGAAGTCATCCAGAAAGAGATCGACGGCCAGATCCAGGAACCCTACGAACTGGTCATGCTGGATGTCGAGGAGCAGCACCAGGGATCGATCATCGAAGAGCTGGGCAAGCGCCGTGGCGATATGACCAACATGGAAGTGGATGGCAAGGGCCGCGTACGACTGACCTTCATGATCCCGTCCCGCGGTCTGATCGGTTTCCGCAGTCAGTTCCTGACCATGACGTCCGGCACCGGCATCATGACCTCGATCTTCGACCACTATGGGCCGGTCAACAAGGGAGAGGTGGTATCCCGCATCAACGGGGTCCTGGTCTCCATGGTAGCGGGCAAAGCACTGGGTTATTCACTGTATGCCCTGCAGGAGCGCGGGCGTCTCTTTATCGACCCGAACATCGAGGTTTACGAAGGGATGATTATCGGTATCCACAGTCGCTCAAACGATCTGGTCGTCAACCCCACCAAGGGCAAACAACTGACCAACGTTCGCGCCTCGGGTACAGACGAAAACATCATCTTGACACCACCGATCAAGTTCTCGCTGGAGCAGGCGCTGGACTTCATTGAGGACGACGAACTGGTTGAGGTTACGCCTACCAGCATCCGCATTCGCAAGAAGCTGCTGAAGGAAAACGAGCGCAAGCGTGCCGGTTCCAAAAAGTCGTAACACCTCAATCTGCGATACCCCGAGGGCAGCCGATTGGCTGCCTTTTATGTATAAGCGCTCCAAATCCTCGCCTGTCCCCGCCCCTGCACTAGTTTTATACTGAGACTGCCGGATATAGATAAACGGAGTTATGCATGCGCACCCTCTACCCTGATATACAACCAAACGTGGAATACAGCCTTTCAACCGCCGACGGTCATACCCTGTATGTAGAGGAGAGTGGCAATCCATCGGGGATTCCAGTGCTGTTCGTTCATGGCGGCCCAGGCGGCGGCTGCTCACCCACCCATCGACGCTTCTTCAATCCGGATAAGTATCGCATCATCCTGTTCGACCAGCGCGGCTGCGGACGTTCTACACCACATGCCAGTCTGGACAACAACACCACGTCGGCGCTCATTGGAGATATGGAGCAGATACGCGATCACCTTAATATCGAGCAGTGGCTGCTGTTTGGGGGAAGCTGGGGTTCAACGTTGAGCCTGGCATACGCCCAAACCCACCCCGACAGAGCCTGCGGCCTGATCTTACGTGGCATATTCCTCTGCCGGAAACAGGATATTGACTGGTTCTACCAGCGCGGCGCGAGCGCTATTTTTCCCGATTTTTGGCAGGATTACCTGGAGCCGATCCCCGAAGCCGAACACCAGGATCTGTTGGTTGCTTACCACAAGCGGCTCACATCCGATAACGAATTGATCCGCATGGCCGCCGCGAAAGCGTGGTCGGTCTGGGAAGGGCGCTGCTCAACCCTGGATCCCAATCCCGAAGTAGTGGACCACTTTTCTGATCCCCATTTTGCCTTGGCCATGGCCCGCATAGAAGCGCACTACTTTATTAGCGAGGCGTTCCTCAGGCCAAACCAGATATTGGAAGACTGCAAACAGATACGCTCAATACCCACCACCATTGTGCATGGGCGCTACGACATGGTGTGCCCCATAGAGCAGGCGTTCGCACTCTATCGACAGCTACCTCAGGCAGAGCTGCACATCGTCCGCGACGCCGGGCACTCCGCTTTCGAACCCGGGATCATCGACAACCTCGTCAACGCAACCGATCACTTCGCACGCAGCCAGGCATAAGATAGATGAAAGGACTTATTCAGCGCGTCAGCCACGCCAATGTCAGAGTAGATGGTGAAATAGTAGGCGCAATAAGCAAAGGAGTACTGCTACTGCTGGGTGTAGAAAAAAGCGACTCTCAGCAGAGCGCAGATAAGCTGCTGCATAAAGTACTTAACTACCGGATATTTCCGGACGAAGAGGGCCGCATGAACCTCAGTCTGCTGGATACTAATGGTGGCCTACTGGTGGTTTCCCAATTCACGCTGGTGGCAGATACACGGAAAGGCCTGCGCCCCGGCTTTTCTAAAGGTGCTACACCCGAGCATGGCGAACAGCTCTACCGTTACTTTGCAGCACAGGCCAAGAATCAATTAAGCCAGGTAGCCACAGGACGCTTTGGCGCCAACATGCAGATCACGCTGGAAAATGACGGCCCGGTAACGTTCATGCTGGAAAGCCCTGCCGAGTAGGCCGACAGCGCATTAGGAGAAGGAGGTCGGGGCCTGCCCACATCCGTGTAACAGAGCCCCACCGCAGCTTCCATGCCGCGCCCATGTCCTCCATGACATGGGGTGAGGTAAAGCATCCCGCTTTTTCAATACGCATCCTTGCGTCCCTCGAAGCGCATATTCCCCTAATTTCCGCTCGGTTTATATAGGAATTTTTCCTATTTTTATGTGCTATGTGTAACCGTCCGGCCAACACATCTTCCCGCGATCGACTAGCACGCCAACAATAAGTGCCCATCTATTTTTAAGTGGGCACTTATCATGACGACCGACACGATCCGCAAGCGTCGCCGCCATTCTCCTGAGTTCAAAGCCGCGGTGATCTCCACCTGCCTCCAACCAGGTGCTTCTATCGCTCAGGTGGCGCGTGAACATGAGCTCAATGCTAACCAGGTGCAGACCTGGATCCGTAAGGCTCGCCAACGGGAACTCCAACACAACAGACTCCCGGCGCCGAACGATTTTGTGAAGCTCCCGCTGTATGCCTCAGCGCCTTCGGCCTCTTCCCCTGCTCACGAACCAGGCGAGATCCGTATCGAGATCCCCACTCCACGAGGCTCCATCTCAGTGTGCTGGCCGACCGCCGCTGCCGACCAATGTGCTCGCTGGCTCAAGGAACTGCTGCAATGATCCGCATTGATGAGATCTGGCTGGCCACCACGCCGATGGATATGCGGGCCGGTCCCGAGACGACATTGGCTCGGGTGGTGAAGGTGTTCGGTGAGGCCCGCCCTCACTGCGCCTATCTGTTCGCCAACAAGCGCGGCAACCGGATGAAAGTACTGCTCCATGACGGACTGGGTATCTGGCTCTGCGCCCGTCGCTTGAACCGGGGCAAGTTCCACTGGGCCGAGATCTGGCGCGACGATCATATGGCACTGATGCCTGAACAACTGCACGCCCTGGTGCAAGGCCTGCCCTGGCAGCGACTCGGCGCCGCAGGTGTGATTACCCTCATCTGACGCCTGCCTGACCAAGCACAGCCGGGTTCAGTAGGCTATTAGCCGATCCGGGCATCCCCATACCAACGTAACGCGGGCATACTGTCCCGCATAAGCACGCCTCCCGATCTCTCGCAACTCTCCGCTGAACAACTCCGCCACTTAGCCGCCGAGCTGATGACACGTGTCGAGCAGCAGGATCAGGTGATCCTGGCGCGCGATCAAGCCCTTCAGCAGAGTCATCAAACCCTTCAGCAGCGCGATCTGAAAATAGGACAACTCACGCACGAAGTGGCCCTGCTCAAACGCCATAAGTACGGCCAGCGTAGTGAACACCTCAACGTGCTTCAGATCAGCCTGCTGGACGAGGTGGTCGATGCCGATATTGCGGCGATCGAAGCGGAACTTGAGCAACTGAGTGCGCCGACGGCGGCCAGGCCGGAGAAACGCCAGCCCAAGCGCTCACCGCTCCCAACTGAACTGCCCCGTACTGAGATCCGCCATGAGCCGGAGAATACCCAGTGCCGCTGCGGCTGCCAGCTCAAGCGTATCGGCGAGGATGTCAGCGAGAAGCTCGATTACACGCCCGGCGTGTTCACGGTGGAGCGGCATATCCGCGGCAAATGGGTCTGTGATAGCTGCGAGACGCTGACTCAGGCGCCGATGCCGGCGCACGTGATCGACAAGGGCATCCCGACCACCGGCCTGTTGGCCCAAGTGCTGATCGCCAAGTACGCCGATCATCTGCCGCTGTACCGACAGGAACAGATCTTCACCCGTGCCGGTGTCGCACTGCCACGCTCCATCCTGGCCGAGTGGGTCGGCCTCTGTGGTGTACAGCTCCAGCCACTGGTCGATGCGTTGCGCGATGCGCTCCTCAAGGAAGCGGTGTTGCATGCGGACGAGACGCCGGTGCCGATGCTGTCTCCGGGCAAGAAGAAAACCCACAAGGCCTATATCTGGGCCTATGCCAGCACAGCGTTCTCCGACCTGAAGGCGGTGGTGTACGACTTCGCGCCTGGGCGTGCCGGCCAGCACGCGCGTGACATGCTCGGTGACTGGACCGGCAAGTTGGTCTGCGATGACTATAGCGGCTACAAGGCGGGCTTCGAGCGGGGAATGACCGAGATCGGCTGCATGGCCCACGCCAGACGTAAGTTCGTCGAACTGCATGTGGTGGGCAAGAGTCAGATCGCCGGCCAAGCAGTGGACTACATCAAGCAGCTATACAAGGTTGAGCAGGATGCCCGCGACTTGACCGCCGATGAGCGGCAACAGCTCCGGCAAGAGCACTCAAAGCCGATCCTCAAAACCCTGCATGAATGGATACTGGCTCAGCGGCTGAAAGTGCCGGACGGCACGGCGATCGCGAATGCCTTGGACTATAGCCTCAAGCGCTGGGCCGCGCTGACACGCTATCTGGATGACGGGGCGATCCCGATCGACAACAACCCAATCGAGAACCTGATCCGGCCCTGGGCGCTCGGTCGGAAAAACTGGTTGTTCGCCGGCCCCTTGCGCAGCGGCACGTCGGCCACTGCGGTGATGAGCCTGATCCAGTCCGCCAAGCTGAACGGGCATGAGCCGTATGCCTATCTGAAAGATGTGCTGACACGGTTACCGACCCAGAAGGCTAGTGCAATCAACGAGCTGCTACCCCATAACTGGAATCCCACCACCGATCACTGACAAGGTTGTGATCACCGGTCGCTTACGCTTACGACGTTCGGATATTTTCCTGACAGGCACGCAGCGCGTAGACGCAAAAAACCCCGATACCTTGCGGTACCGGGGTTCTTCACTCCCTTTCGGGATCATTAGGTGCCTGGCGATGACC
>NZ_JAHREP010000013.1 GCF_019084545.1 Marinobacterium ramblicola | reverse complement strand
GTGACGCTGGGCGTCGAGTTTACCGCCGAGGCGCTGGACGACTACATCGCCGACAACGGCGAGACCTACAGCGTGGGTGCGAGCAACTACAGCAATGCCGCGGCGTACGAGAGCGTCGTCTACGGCGAGGCGGTGACCACCACCATCATCGACGACAACGACAGCGCCTATACCTTCCAGCTGTTCGCGGTGGTCGATGGCAATAACGTCGCCACCAACAGCATTGCCGAAGATGGCGGTGAGGGTGAATACATCGTGCTGGCGGTCGACGGCGACGGCAACCCGCTGGCAACCCAGCCGGGCGGTACCCTGACCGTCAACGTCGGTACCGAAGGCGACAGCGCGACCCGTGGCGACGACTACAGCTCGAACGCAACCGTCACCGCCACCGTGGGCACCAGCTTCACCATCGCGGCGGTCGACGATGCGCTGGCCGACAACGGCGAGAGCTTCACGTTGAGTCTGGGTCATGACTGGAGCGAAGCGGCCGACTACGAAACCGTCACCTACAGCGACGCTATCGTCACCACCACCATCGTGGATGAAGCGCCGGAAACTGCGCTTGATGCGTACGAAACCGATGAGGATACGACGCTGACCATTTCGACGGCTGCCGATGGTGTATTGGGCAACGATACCGCCGAAGGTAGCCTGACGATCACCTCGAACACCGATCCGGCTCATGGCACGCTGACCCTGAACGGCGATGGTACCTTCACCTATACGCCGGATCAGGATTACAGTGGAGCCGACTCGTTTACCTATACCGCGGTAGACGGCAATGGTGTTGCGACCGAGTCGACCACCGTGAATATCCAGGTCAACCCGGTGACGGATACACCGACCGTTGAGCTGACGCTGACGCAGGTTACGAACTCAGAGCTTTACGCGGCGGATCTGTTCAATGTGCTGAGCAACCCGGATGGTCTGGATGGAAATCCGCTGGGCTTCACGGTAGCGGCGTATAACGCTTCGGGCGAGCAGACCGATATCTCCATTCGCTATCAGGACGAAAATGGCGTTGAGTTGAACCCCACCGGTTTTGGGGTGGCGGATTACGTCGGGGAGCCAGGCTGGGGCGACGCATCGGAAATCGAGCAGGGCGAGCTGCTGGTGGTGGATCTGGATACACCCGCCACATCGGTAACCTTCCAGGTCGCCTGGCTTCGTGGTGATAGCGAAAGCAATGAGGAAACGGCTGAATACACGATCAAGTACACGGACGGCAGCACCGAGACGTTCTCCATCAGCGGCATGGACCCGCTGGCGTTGAACGATGACGGTGTGGCCGATCGAGTGGGGCAGCCGATCACCGTTGAGGCCGATCCTGGCAAGATGATCGAGGGTATCGAGTTCGGTGTGCCTGAAGATGGCAAAAGTGACTTCCTGTTGCACAGTGTCTCCTATGAGTCTGCCTCAACAGCCTACTCTGTCGACATCACGGCCACTCCGACCGACACGGACTATTCCGAGAGTATTACTCACCTGATCGTGACCACGCCGGAAGGTGTCGAGCTTTCTGATAGTCAGTGGCTGGGAACGGAAAACGGCGTCAGCACCTGGGAGCTGCTGCTTACCGACGCAGACGGATATACCGGTCCGACGGTAGAGGTGGACCCGGAAACCGGCGTTGTGACCGTCAGCGGCCTTACGCTGACCGTGCCGGCCGATTATGAAGGCGAGCTTACCGTGACTGCGACCGCGACGGCGTATGACCCGGGTGCAGCAGCTACCGCCGAGGACTCCGACAGCGAAACGCTCACCATCGAACCGACACCGGACAACGACGTCTCCATTACCCTGAGCGGCGATGCGGTGATCGTCGATGAAGACGATCTGCCGGCCGGTTCCGATGCCGACAAGGAATCGACCACTCAGCAGGGCACGTTCACCATCAGTGCTTTGGATGGTGTCGCGAGCCTGACGGTAGAGGGAGTCGAAGTGGTCGCTGGAGTTAGCTCATATCCGGTCGAGATTACGACTACTCTCGGCAATACGTTGTCGATCACCGCTTACGATGCCGATACCGGTGTGGTGACCTACACCTATACCCTGAACGATAGCGAGTCACATGCGACGGCACAGGGAGAAAACAGCCTGTCGGAGCAGTTCGCCATCCGCCTGGAAGATACTGATGGCGATGTGGCAACCGACACGCTGTCAGTTCAGATCATCGATGATGTAGCGACCGCTGCGGACGACGTGGCTGCTGCCTCGGTTACCTCCAGTCTGGCTGTGGATCAGAGTAAGACAGTGGATGCGACCGGCTCGGCAACGGGTAGTGTACTGGACAACGATGAACAGGGGGCCGACGGTGCCCTGGTTACCTCCGTATCCGTTAATGGCGGCTCGGGTGTGCAGGTCAGCGCCAGCGGCACAACCAGCATTGCCGGAAGCTACGGCACGTTGACTATCCAGAGCAATGGTGAGTACACCTACCAGCCGTTGGCCAGCGTCAATCAGGTGGTTGACTTGAGCCAGGCGGGAGTTGTGGGCGCCTACGGGGATGGCGTCAACCCGATCTCTGCAACAGGGTTGGATCTTGACCTTACAGCCAATGCCCTGGTGGATACCCACAACGCGACCGGGGGCTCATCCAGCAAGGTGGGCTATGGCGTCGATGACAGCCAGGGCGCGACAACGATCGATGGCGGCGAGACCTTGCTGGTCAACTTGGGCGGCGAGATCAATGGCGCCTTTAGCTTCTCCATCGGCGAAGCGAACGCGGGACCGACGGGAGAGGCCGGTATCACATGGTTTGCCTTTGATGGTGAGGGTAATCTGGTCGAATCGGGTACCGTAGGGGGGAGTGACCTGACCAGCGATGGTACCTACAGCAGCGGCCCGATCACGTTGTCGGACGGTGTTCAGTATCTGGCGTTCCAGTACGAAGGCAGCGGCAGCGGCTATACGCTGACCGATGTCAACATCGAGCAGCCGCGTGGCACAGACCTGTTTGCCTACGCCATCACCGATGGTGACGGCGATACCAGCGAGGCTACACTGACCCTGACCACCGACGAGAACCTGACCGGTAGCGGTGATGACGATCGCCTGCTCACAGGCGACGGTGACGATACGCTGCATGGTGGCGTCGGCAACGATATCCTGGTCGGCGGTGCCGGTGACGACATCCTGTTCGGCGACGAAGGCGCGGATATCTTCGTGTGGAAAGCCGGTGATGAAGGCGTAGCGGGTTCCCCTGCAGTGGACACCGTCAAGGACTTCAGTGTTGCCGAGGGCGATATCATAGATCTGACCGATCTGCTGGATCATGACGGCAGCAATACCATCAACGCCGATAACCTGGACGCTTATCTGAAGGCAAGCTTCGATGGCACCAACACCACTATCGAGGTGTACACCGGTGGCGATGCCAACAGTGGTGGTTCTGCTGCGCAGACCATCGTGGTGAATGGTGATGTTGAAGATCTGAATGCTTTGTTGAGCAGTGGCAATCTGCATGTCGACGGCTGAGTGTAGACACTGCATGTGATCGCTGTATCTGTACCCGGTTGAGAGAGGTGGCGGTATCCGCCACCTTCTCCAAATCCGGGCGAACCAAAACCCGAAAGAAAACCCAACCGACAGTGGTTGGGTTTTTTATTGCCTGGCGTTCTGAAACCGGTCAAAGCGTCTGTCCACACTCCGGTAACCACCGGGAGAAAGGTTCTATCGACCTTGCGGTTACCGCTTGCTTATTATATTAGTAAGTACTAAATTAAGTTTACTTAATAGAATAACAATGACTCTGGGGGGCGTATGGCGGATATCGTGATTATCGGTGCAGGCATTGGTGGGGTGCCGATGGCCTATGAAATGAAAGCGCTGGCGCGTCCGGAGGACCGGGTTATTGTTGTCAGCGACAAGGATTACTTTCATTTTGTGCCCTCCAACCCCTGGATCGCGGTGGACTGGCGCCAACGCGAAGATATCGTACTGCCGATCGACAAACCCCTGGCGAAGAAGAAGATCGAACTGGTGGTGGCCGGCGTTACCAAGGTCGTGCCCGAGTCAAACCGGATCGAATTGGCAGATGGCAGAACCCTTGGATACGACCACCTCGTTATAGCTACCGGCCCGCGTCTGGCATTTGACGAGATCGAGGGGCTCGGCCCGCAGGGCTATACCCAGTCGATCTGCCACGTCGATCATGCCGAAGTGGCCCGCGACAAGTGGATGGAGTTCACCGCCAATCCGGGCCCCATTATCGTGGGGGCTGTGCAGGGGGCGTCCTGTTTCGGCCCCGCTTACGAGTTTGCCTTCATCATGGATAAGGATCTGCGCAATCGCAAGATACGCGACAAGGTGCCGATCACCTTTGTCACGCCCGAGCCCTATATCGGTCATCTTGGCCTCGATGGCGTTGGCGACAGTAAAAGCATGCTGGAATCAGAGCTGCGTCAGCACCATATCGACTGGATCTGCAATGCCAAGGTGGACCGAGTCGAGGATGGCGTGATGCACGTGATCGAATGCGACGAGCAGGGGCAGGAGAAGAAACGTCATGCGTTACCGTTCAGCTACTCGATGATGCTGCCGGCCTTTACCGGCATCGATGCGGTACGCGGTGTCGAGGGACTGGTCAATCCAAGGGGGTTCATCCTGATCGATGAGCATCAGTGCAACCCGACCTATCGCAATATCTGGGGGATAGGTGTGGCGGTTGCCATTGCCCCGAAAAAACCGACACCGGTGCCGACCGGGGTGCCAAAGACCGGCTTCATGATCGAGAGTATGGTGACCGCCACGGCACACAATATCAGGTCGCGGTTGGATGGTAAGGATGCCAGCGCGGAAGCGACCTGGAATGCGGTCTGTCTGGCCGATATGGGCGATACCGGTATCGCCTTCGTGGCGATGCCGCAGATCCCGCCGCGCAACGTGAGCTGGATGAAAAAGGGCAAGTGGGTACACCTGGCCAAGGTCGGGTTCGAGAAGTACTTCATGCGCAAGATCAGTCACGGCAACTGCGATCCGATCTATGAAAAGATGGTGCTGAAATCGCTCGGTATCGAGAAACTGAAGAACGAATCAGGGATATGAGGCCGGCCGTGGTGCAAGTCCGAGACCTGATGTAAAGGTGGCGATCCGGTTTACAGATCGAGACTCAGCTGGCGTATCGTCGTCTCTTCATTCAGGCTGACGCTGATGCCGACCAGTCGGACGCGCCGGCCTACGGCGCGTTGCCAGGCGGTGTGCAGGATGGGGTCGAGAATATCGGCACTGATGCGATCGCTTTGGCCTGCTGCCGTGGTTTGCTGAAAGTCGTGAAACTTCAGTTTGATCGTCACTCCTTTGAACGTCCGGCCACGCAAACGCTGCATCAGTTCGGGCAGCAGGCCGTTCAATACCGCAGCGCACTGAGCTTCGGTGCGCAGGTCCTGGGCCAGGGTGGTTTCCACGCCAACCGATTTACGAATGCGTGAGGGTTGTACCGGCCGCTCGTCGATACCGCGAGCCCGTTGATATAGGCTGTGGCCGAACTTGCCAAACCTGTCCGTCAGTTCGGTCAGTGACCAGGACAGAATGTCACGGCCATGATGCAACCCCATCTGCTCCAGTTTTTCCGCCGTTCGCGGCCCCACTCCGGGCAGTTTGCGCAGGGGGAGGGCGGCAACAAACGCCGCTGCCTGGTCTGGCGTGATGACAAATTGCCCGTTGGGTTTGTTCTCTTCGGATGCGATTTTGGCGAGGAACTTGTTAGGCGCCACGCCGGCCGAGGCGGTGAGCCCGGTTTCCGCCAGAATCTCGGCGCGAATCTGTTCGGCGATCAGCGTGGCGCTGCCGTGGCAGACCTGGCACTCGGTGACATCCAGATAGGCTTCATCCAGCGACAGCGGTTCCACCAGATCGCTGTAGCGGGCAAAGATCGCACGGATCTGCGCGGATACCTCCTTGTACACCGACATCCGTCCCGGCAGTAGGATCAGCTGCGGACAGCGCCTTAGCGCTTCCGCACTCGGCATCGCCGAGTGCACGCCATACTTGCGTGCTTCATAGCTGCAGGTGGAGATAACGCCGCGTGAGTCGGCTTTGCCGCCCACGGCGATCGCTTTACCGCGAAGCTCGGGATTATCGCGGATCTCCACTGATGCATAGAACGCATCCATGTCGATGTGGATGATTTTGCGCTGCATTTCAGATAGATACCCCGGTTAGGGCTCGCTCCTTCTGCTTCTTGCGGACTTTTAAAGGTGGACGTGCATTTAACGCTGGTTATCCCAGGAGCGGGCAGTTTACACTGCTAATGCACCGACTATAGCCTCAGGAGACTAGGACGTGTTTTTTGCAAGAAACAATAATAATCAGCAGTTACTCGCCCTTGAAGAAAAACTCACCGCCACTGCCAATGAAAATACACGTCTAGAGCAGGAAAATCAGTTTCTCCAGCAGCGCATTCGAGAGTTGGAGCAGGCGGGGCAAGCCAGTGCCAATTTTGAGCAGAAGATGTGTGGCGCCTGGATACGAGGCGGTGCGCTGATTCACAAGACTAGAGAGAGCCTGGCGGGCAATGCGACAGCCCTGCTCAAGGAGCGTGACGCGCTGGCGGAATCCCGCTCCATATTCGAGGAGAGCCGTGCCGCGGTAGAGCTCATCCTCGAGCGCGTTCAGCATATTCGTGACAGCTCGAATCAGGGCAGTCGCCGATTGTCTGAGCTGGTCGAGCTGACGGCGAAGATCGAAAAGTTCGTTTCGGTGATTGCCGATATCTCGGATCAGACCAACCTGTTGGCGCTGAATGCGGCGATCGAGGCGGCGCGTGCCGGCGAATCCGGGCGCGGCTTCGCCGTGGTTGCAGACGAGGTGCGCAATCTTGCGCGCAAGGCCAGCGATGCCAGTGGCGAGATCGCCAATCTGGTGACGCGGATAACACACAGCACCGGCGGCGCCAGTGAGGATATCGACACGGTTAAGCTCTCCAGTGACGAAGTGGTCGCTTCTGCCGAGCAGATTCGCAGTGGCGTCGCCCAGGTGGTCGATCTGTCGGATCACATGCATAGGGTGATCTGCAGCAGTGCTACCGAGGCGTTTTTCGAGACGGTGAAGCTTGATCATGTGGCGTGGAAAAACAGTATCTACGACAGCATTATCTCCGGGCGGCTGGACAGCGCCCAGGCGGTTGCCGATCACACCTCCTGCCGCCTTGGACAATGGTATTACGCTGGCGAAGGCGTCAAGGCGTACTCCGGTTTACACAGCTTCTCGCGTCTGGAGCAACCCCATGAACAGGTGCACCGGTCGGGTCTCGCGGCATTGCATGCCGCCCGTGACAAGCAGGTCGACCAGGTGATCAGGCACCTGGCTCAGATGGAAGAGGCGAGTCTGAAGGTCGGTGAGTTGATCGGTGAAATGGCGCGCGAGGCGGCACGCGCGTCCCGCTGAGGCGGCGACTAGCCCTGGCTGTCCTCCCAAACCTCGCGCAGGGGTTCGCCGAAATCGTCGTAGATGATTTTTTTACGCGGCTTCGGTTTGCCACTACCCTTGCGCTCGGGTTTGGCTTGCCTGCGGCGGGCGTCGATTGCGGCCAATACGTCCATCGCCGGAGTCCGCGACTGTACCGGACGCCCGTCACTGAAAGGCGCTCGCAACACGGCCCCATCCACCAGTCCGCTGGCGCCTGGACGTACATGCTTTATCTCACCGCCATCCTGTACGTACTCCTGCACCTGCTTTTCGAGTTCGCGGCGGATGTCGGCTTTGGTCTGGCGTTTGTTCATCGATTAATTATGCATGATCTGGCCGCAAGGGGGCACTCCTCCTGCAGGGGGATCCCCGGTGCCTGGTCAATAGTTGGTCCAGCGAACGACAAAACGATGTTTATACGTCGGCTTATAGTAACAAAACCGACTAAGATTGACTTAAGTCAACTCGATAGATGTTGATAGATCTGCTGCTACTCTAGTATTGACGGCTCTAACGGAAGGGGTTGTATTGGTGGACCATCGGGAAAACAGAAGTGGCAGTAGACTCTGTGGCCTGTTTGCCGCAGCAGTTGTCGTTAGCATCGCGATGGTCTGGGTCATGAGCGACGATTTTGTCGTCAATCTCCTGATCACACTCTCCATGCTCCTGTTCGCGGCGATTGGCTGCATTCAGCTCGGTCGCCAGCGCCAAATCGTCGCCGAGTCGAGGCAAGACAGATTGACCCGAGGGTGTCGCGATCTGCCCTATATCGGTGTTTCACTGATCAATCTGGACGATGATTGCTGGGCCTGGAACAACGACACGCTGGGGGATTTCCTCGGTACCGATCCGCAGATGCTCTCCTGGGATCTGTTCATGAGCACGCTCGATACAGCGGAACGCAAGCGGGCGGAGGAGGTTTATCTCCGCTTCAAGCGTGGCGATGAAACGCATCTCCATATAGAGCATCCCATCTACCGATTGAACGATGGTGCGCAACGCTGGATCGAGGTGGATCTTCATCCTGTCACCGATATCGATGGTCAACGCTATCTGCTGGCGATGACGCGTGACATTACCGAGCATCGCCAGGCACTCGCTTCCCTGCAACGTCAGCGTGACCTTTACGAAACCCTGTCGCAGACCAACAAAATCATCGTACGCTCCCGCGATCCACAGGCGATGCTAGATGAAATATGTACCGTCGCGATTAAGCACGCGCAGCTCAGTCATGCCTGGGTGGGGCGTATCGACGATGGGAAAATTACTCCCCTGGCCTGGTCCAGCGAAGATCTATTGTCATTGCAAAAGGTGTTTGAGGGGCTGGATCAACTTGATGAGTCCACCCCGACCTCGACGGCATTGCGCGAGGGGCGGGTCAGCGTATGCAATGATGTGACGCTGAGTAGCTGGAACGCATCGACCCAGGCACTGGCGGCCGCCGGGAAAATTGCCTCCATCGCCGCCTTTCCTCTGTATCAGGAGGGGGCTCTGGTCGGAAATCTGACGCTTTACTCCAGTGAGAAGGATTTCTTCGATACCCTGGTGTTGCGGACGCTCGCCGAAATTGCCGGCGATATCGGCTACGCCCTGGGTAATATCGAGCGCCAGCAGAAGATGGCGACCGCCCGCCAGATTATCGAAGCCAGTCCTGTCGTCGTCTTGCGTTGGTCGCTGCACTCCCGTCACCGTCTGCTCTTCGCCAGCGAGAATATTCTGCGCTGGGGCTACCGGGCCGCCGACCTGCAGGATAGCTCGTTGATGCAGCTGGTAGCGGAGGCCGATAGAGCGCGCGTCGAGTCGCTGATCGGCACTATGGCGGCCGGCGGTGAGCATCTGGCCCAGAGCCGGTTTCGCATCCTGACCGGAGAGGGAGAGGAGCGTTGGGTCGAGGCACAGATCATCTCCCACCGCTCTGCGCAGGAAGCCACCTATATGGAAGCGGTGGTGCGCGATGTGCATGCGCGCAAGCAGCATGAGGATCGGCTCAATCTGGCGGCTGCCGTGTTTAGCAGTACGCGGGAGGGGGTGGTCATAACAGACGGTCAACAGCGTATTATCGAGGTCAACCCGGCGTTCACCAGCCTGCTTGGATACACACAGGATGAGGTCGTTGGCAGGACGCCGCACCTCTTCAGTTCCGGACGACACGATGCCGAGTTTTACAGCGCGATGTGGCAGGCGTTGGATCGGCAGGGGAGATGGCAGGGTGAGATCTGGAACCGCCGCCGTGACGGGCAGCTGATTCCGGAGCTGCTCAGTATCACCAGAGTTGACGATCCGGATGGTGGCGAGCGCCGATATGTGGGGGTGTTCGCGGATATCACCGAGCTTAAGCGCTCCAGTGAACGGATCGACTATCTGGTGCACACCGATGCGGTGACGGAACTGCCCAACCGCACCGAGCTGCTGGCGATGCTGGATCAGGCGCTGAAGATCGCCAGTCGCCATTCGCGAGCGGTGGCGCTGCTGATACTGGATCTGGATCACTTCAAGGATATCAACGACAGTTATGGCCACGGTATCGGTGATGAGCTGCTTAAACAGGTTGCCGCCCGTTTGCGCGCGCATCTGCGCGCCAGCGACTCGCTGGCGCGGTTGGGAGGCGATGAGTTTGCGGTATTGCTGACGGAGCTGGCGCGGCATATCGATGCCGCCGATATCGCCCAGGAGTTGATCAAACTGATGTCGGAACCGTTCCGACTCAGCATCGGTGCGGAGATACAGTCCGGCGTCAGCATCGGTATCAGCGTTAATACGGATGGAGAGGCGATCGACACTCAGGAGATGCTTAAACAGGCGGATGCCGCACTCTATCGCGCAAAGTCCCTGGGACGCGGCTCCTACAGTTTCTACGCGAAGGAGCTCTCCGACCGGGCCGCTCACCGCGTGGAGATGGAGGTCCGCCTGCGCAGGGCGTTTGCGATGGAGCAACTGGAGGTGTTCTACCAACCCCAGGTGGATATCGTCAGCGGTCGGATCATCGGTGCCGAGGCCCTGCTGCGCTGGCATGACAGTGAGCGCGGCTATATCCCGCCGGATCAGTTCATTCCGTTGGCAGAACAGTCGGAACTGATCGTCAAACTGGCTAACTGGGTACTCGAGCAGGTGTGTCGGCAGGGCAGGGCCTGGTTGGATCAGGGGTATGCGCCTTTGCGACTTGCGGTGAACCTGTCGCCCAATCAGCTGCGCAATGCCGAGCTGATCGAACATATCGATGCCACCCTTAAAACCACGGGTTTTCCTGCCGGGCAGCTGGAACTGGAGCTTACCGAGGGCACGTTGATGCATGATCCTGAGCAGGCCGCGGAACGGTTGAATCAGTTGTGTAACCTGGGTATCTCGATCTCCCTGGATGATTTCGGTACCGGATACTCCTCCCTCGCCTATCTCAAGCGTTTCCCACTGTCGGTGCTGAAGATCGACAAATCCTTTACCAGCGGACTACCGCAGGATCTGGAGGACTGCGCGATCTCCCGCACAGTGGTGGCGATGGGGCATGCGCTCGGTATGAGCGTGCTGGCCGAGGGGGTGGAAACCGAGCAGCAACTGGCCTATCTGCGCGATCAGGGCTGTGACGTTTATCAGGGTTACCTGTGCAGTCCCGCCGTACCGGCGCAGCAGTTCATCGAACTGCTGGCGTCGAGTCAGGAGCGGTGACTCCGACTTAGTGTACTTGGGCTAGCTGGTCCAGTCGGGCCAGGTGGAGACTCAGACTGTCATTGTCCAAAAAGCTGGAGATGAGGCTGTTGCGGGCCAGTTGAACGGCCTGCGCTTTGGTCATCCCCAGCGCATCGCGCACGGCGCAGTAATTGTCCAGCAGATAGCCGCCAAAATAGGCCGGGTCATCCGAGTTGATCGTGACGCGCATGCCCCGGTCGAGCAGTTGCATGATGTTGTGCTCCGACATGTCGGAGAATACCTTCAACCGGGTGTTGGACAGCGGACAGACGGTCAGCGGAATCTGCTGATCGATGAGCCGTTGCACCAATGCCGGATCCTCAGCGCAACGCACCCCGTGATCGATACGCACCACCTTCAACAGATCCAGTGCCTGCACAATGTAGTCCGGCGGGCCCTCCTCACCGGCATGAGCGACGGTTTTCAGGCCCAACGCTCTGACCTGATCGAACACGCGTTGAAACTTCTCTGGTGGATTGCCTTTCTCCGAGCTGTCCAGACCGACAGCAACAAAATGCTCGCGCCAGGGGAGCGCCTGTTGCAGCGTGACCACCGCGTCCTCTTCACTCAGGTGGCGCAGAAAGCTCAGGATCAGGCAACTGCTGATCCCCCAGCGCTCCTTGCCGTCGGCCAGCGCGCGCAGGATGCCGCGGAATTGGGTTGCCATGGTGATGGCGCGGGCGGTGTGGGTTTGGGGGTCGAAAAAGGGCTCCACATGCACCACACCATCCTGGGCGCAGCGTTCAAGATAGGCCAGGGTCAGGTCGTAGAAGTCCTGTTCGGTCTGTAACACCGCAGCGCCCTGGTAATAGAGATTGAGGAAGTCCTGGAGATTACCGAAGTCATAGGCGTTACGGAGCGCCTCTACGCTGTCATAGGGCAGGGAGATGCCGTTGCGCTCGGCCAGGGTGAACATCAGCTCCGGCTCCAGGGTGCCTTCCAGGTGCAGATGCAGTTCTGCCTTGGGCAGGGTACGCAGCAGCTCAGTATCGATATTGTCCATGATCATCTCTCCGGCGGTACAGCAAGACACTTGCGTGTGGTTATTTTCCAGTTTATAGCAGTGTGGCGTGAAAGCGGTATCGAACCTGTCCCAAAGGCCGTATTTTTATGTGCTTACATTATGTAATATGCATGCAATACAGACATTTAAACAATAACTTATGTGAATGGTGAGCGGGAGAGTGAGCCCACCCTAAGGAGCATTGTGTACTCCGGACTTTATCGCACAGTTGGACAGATCCTAGCGTTGGCGCTGACGTACCTGTTAGCCGCCTTTCTGATCACCGGGCAGGGGATGCACCAACAGATCATGCCATTCTGGGCGCCTGCCGGAATCGCATTGGGAGCGGTTTTGCGTTTTGGACCGGCCGTACTGCCCGGCGTACTGCTCGGTAGCCTCGGCTTCAACCTGTGGATACCGCTGACCTGGCACGACGCCCTGACCCTGTCCAATGTGCTGACCGCTCTGGCCATCGGTTCCGGAGCGATGATCCAGGCCAGCGTCGCCGCTGCCCTTATCCACCGTTTCAATGCCTACCCGCTGACACCTGAAAACGGCCGCTCATTGGCTGTTTACGCGCTGATTGCCGGCCCCTTGAGTTGCCTTATCAACTCAACTCTGGGTACCTCCGTCGTCTATTTCGTCAATGATGCCGGCGGCAGTGCCGGGTTCCTGAAGGACTGGCTGCTCTGGTGGGGCGGCGACAGTTTCGGCGCCATCGTGTTGGCACCGGTGGTCTTGGCTCTGTTGCCCGAGCGTAAAACCGATAAAAAGCGGCGCAGGTCTCTGGTGGCCAGACTGGTCGGTATCGTCGGCCTGGTGCTGCTGCTCAATCACCTGCTGATGCTGCGTCTGGACAGCCAACTGAGGCGTGACTTCCAACGCGATACCCGGTTGGTGGAAGCCCATCTGTTCTCGGCAATACAGAAGAACTTTGCCGATCTCGCCTATCTGGGACAACGTTTTTCAGAACCCGGTGGAATGACGCCGGATCAGTTTCGTGCCCGGGTGGCACAACTGACCGCCGATAACCCCAGTGTCAGGGCCTACTCCTGGGATCCGGTGGTTCAAGTCGAACAGCGACAGGCGTTCGAGCGGGCCACGGCGCAGATGCTGGGAGAGCCGGATTACGCAATCTACGGCGAGTCATTGATGGCGGACGATCCGTTGATTCCTGTGCAGATGGTAGAGCCGCGTGAACTGAACCGCAGAGCGTTGGGGTTCAACCTGTTATCGATAGACGACCGGCGGCGCTCGGTCATGCTCGCACAAAACAGCGGTCAACCGGTGGTCACCGAAGTGCTCAATCTGACTCAGGCGCCGGATCAGCCGGGCTTTCTGATTCTGCACCCGGTGTACCGCATGATTGGCGAGTACGGGCCTCTGCAGCGGCAGCGGGAGCTGGCGGGATTCATGGTCGGTGTGTTTACCGTATCGCAGTTGCTCGGCGGTGCGCTGGAAGGAGCGGATATCCACGATATTCGCCTCAGGCTAAAGGAGCAGGGGGCGGATCTGCCGTTCTTCTCCAACTTCCCCGAATCCGGCTTTGACGGTCTGTTTGGTCGGTTTGAGCTTCAGGTCGGCCAGCGAGTCTGGCAGGCGGAAGCCGCGCCGGGACCCGATTACATGGCGGGTAACCCATCGGGCAATGCCACCGATATGCAGCTGTTACTGGTGTTGAGCGCGGCGATCGGTACGTTACTGGTGCTATCGATGCACGACCGAGAGCGGATCCTGATGGATGAGGTGGATCGGCAAACCCGATCGCTGGCCTACCAGGCTCGGCATGACGATCTAACCGGCCTGCCTAATCGCAGTCACCTGATCGAGACGATTCGCAAGCGGGTGGAAGATCCCCAGAGTCTGCCCTTCTCGGTGCTGTTTATCGATCTGGATCGATTCAAATTGATCAACGACAGCCTCGGTCATCAGGCGGGGGATCGGATGCTGCAGAAACTGGCGCAGTTGCTGACGGCACGCCTGCCCAAAAACAGCCTGCTGTTCCGGATGGGGGGCGACGAGTTCATCCTGCTGGTCGAGGGCGATGTGCAGCAGGCCAGCATCGAGGCCGACCGGGTGCTGATCGCGACGACGCTGCCGCTGGAGCTCGATGACGTGCGGGTGCAGATCACCGCCAGTATCGGTATCAGCCACTACCCCGATCATGGAGTGGATCTCGGAACGCTGATCAAACATGCCGATACCGCCATGTACCGGGCCAAGGCACAGGGCAAGAACCGCTATGTGGTGTATAGCGAGGAGTTTTCCGATCAGGCGTTCCACTCCTTCTCGTTGGAGCAGGATCTGCGCGTTGCGTTGGATGAGCGGCAGTTGGTACTGCACTATCAGCCGCAATTCGATCTGAAAACGATGCAGCTGGTGGGTACCGAGGCGCTGGTGCGCTGGAACCATCCGACACGGGGCCTGCTGGCCCCCGGTCATTTCATCGAGATGGCCGAAGAAACGCAACTGATCATCCCGTTGGGCTGGCAGGTGATCGAACTGGTGTGCGATCAGATGAAGCATTGGGAGCAGCGGGGGATCAAGCCGCCGCAAGTGGCGATCAATATTTCACCTCAGCAGCTGCTGCAGATCGACTTCGTCGAGAAGCTCAATAAGCTGGTGGATGGCCGCGGGGTGCTGAGAACCAGCATCGAGCTGGAGATCACCGAACTGATGATCATGCAGGATCCCGATCTGGCGATGATGCAGCTGCATCGGTTGCGAGAGTCCGGCTACCGCATCGCGCTGGATGACTTCGGCACCGGTTACTCATCCCTCGACCGGCTCAAGTATCTGCCGTTGGACCGGCTCAAGATCGATCAGGCGTTTACCCGCGATATCGGCAAGAATCCGAAGGACGAAGCGGTCATCCTGACCATTATCGCGCTGGGGCGCAGCCTGGGTATCGAGGTGTTGGCCGAGGGGGTGGAAACCGAGAGTCAGCTTCGCTTCCTGGGAGAGCATGCCTGCAACAGCGTGCAGGGTTACCTGCTGGGGCGGCCGATTCCGGCCGAGGAGCTTTGCATCGATGTCTGATTACGTTGATGCCGGCGGAACTCACGTGGAGACTGGCCGCTGAGGCGGCGGAAAAAACGAGTGAAATACGCCGGGTCGGCGAAGCCCAACTGGTACGCGATTTCGCTGATCCTCAGGGCTGTGTAGATCAGGTAGCGACGGGCCTCCAACACGATTCGCTCATGCATGATCTGCAGGGCGTGACGCCCGGTCAACTCTCGACACAACTGGTTCAGATAGGGCGCCGTGATACCCAGCTCCTGGGCGTAGCTCTCTACCGTGCGCTGCATCACGTAGTCCCGGTTGACCCGATCCAGAAACTGCTGCAGATGCTCCTGCCCGCGGTGGCGGCGCGGTTGCTCGCCGACCTGGCCCGGCTGCAACCGGGCGATATTGATTGCCAGCAGATCGATCAGCGCCTGCAGTACCTGATCCCGATCCTTGTCCGGTGTGCGCCGGTACTCCTGTAACAGCATATCCATCAGTTGCTCGATCAGCCTGTCTTCGCTTGGCAGCCAGACCAGTGCGGTCTGCGCCAGCGCGCCCCCCGGTTGTCCGGCGCGTTCAAGACGGCTGGTCGCTACCGACAAGACGGTGCCCGAAACATCCGCCGACCAGCGGAAGTCATGCACACTCATCTGAGAGATAAGAATCAGCATCGGGGCCTCTATCTGCAGGGTCTGGCCGTCGATATTGGCCTCCCCGGAGCCAGAGCGCAGATAGAACACCTGGGATATGCCCGGATGACGGTGGGGACGGATCTTGAAATGGTGTTCGCGCGAGCGGGTGATCAGCGCTTCGCAATGCAGGTAATCCGGTGTCTGTTGCCAGCTCTGCTCGCCATAGAGCTGCACTGTTGGTATCGACTGCTCTTTCCGCATCATTCCGTCTCTTTATGTTTATCTTCGAAATGTACAGTTTTTTAATCCTTATGTCCCTTCAGCGTGAAGGGGTTTGTTTCCAGAATGGCACCTACGCAAGCACCGGCACCGCCCGGTGTGGATAAGGATAACAAGCAGGAGGTAAGTGCATCATGGTCTGGAACCGGCATGAATACGATGATATTCCCGGCACCTATGTGTTTGACGGCAAACGGGCAAATTCAGGTTACGCCTTGAATCGCATGGCGTTTTCTTTCAATTCCGAGGCGAATCGTAAAGAGTTCGCTGCCGATATGGACGCTTATTGTCGCAAGTACGGACTCAGCGACGAACAGCGCGAGGCGGTGCTCAATGGCGAGTTTCTCAAGCTGTTGCACCTGGGGTGCAATGTCTACTACCTGGCGAAGATCGCCGTGTTTCACGGATTAAATGTGCAAGATGCCGGTGCCGCCTTCCAGGGCATTACGGCAGATCAATTCAGACAGAAGCTGCTCGACCAGTCGGCCGGATTCCAGGATCGTCTGCAGCAGGAGGGGGGATACTGGCATGGCTAAGATCATTGGTGGACTGACCACTTCGCACATCCCGGCGGTAGGCAATGCTATGGCGAGCAAGCTGGAGCAGGACCCGTACTGGAAACGCTTCTTCGACGGCTATGAGCCGGTCAAGCAGTGGCTGGACGAGGTCAAGCCGGACCTGGCGATCATCGTCTACAACGACCACGGCTTGAACTTCTTCCTCGACAAGGTGCCGACCTTTGCCCTGGGATGTGCCGACAGCTATCAGAACGCGGATGAGGGCTGGGGGATTCCTGCCAGCGCCGACGTGCCGGGCGATGCGCAGTTCTCCTGGCACCTGGCCGAATCGCTGATCCGCCAGGAGTTCGACATCACCACCTGCCAGGAGATGCTGGTCGACCACGGCTTCATGGTGCCGATGAACCTGTTCTGGCGGCAATACGAGCAGTGGCCGGTGAAGGCGATCCCACTGGCAGTGAATACGGTACAGCATCCGCTGACCAGCGCCGCGCGCTGCTACAAGCTGGGCAAGGCGCTGCGCAAGGCGGTGGAGTCCTACCCGGAGGATATGAAGGTGGTGGTGATCGGCACCGGCGGTCTGTCGCACCAGCTGCAGGGCGAGCGGGCCGGCATTATCGACGTGGATTTCGATCTCAAATGCATCGACAAGATCATCAATGAGCCGCAATGGATGGCCGATCTGTCGAACGACTACATCATGGAGAAGGCGGGCACCGAAGGGATAGAGGTGATCATGTGGATGGTGATGCGCGGCGCGCTGACCGACAGGGTGGATGTGCTGCACAAACACTACCACGCGCCGATCTCCAATACCGGCGCCGGTGTTTTACTGCTGACTGACGCCGAGTCCTGAGTGGAACTCCTGAACTGAACTACCCGGCGCCCTCGGGCGCCGGGGTCTCCTCTCTGCTGCCTGCTGCCGGTTCGGCGGCTAGCGAATCTTCACACTTCAGATCCTCCCTGACCATGTCGATAAACTGGACGATCAGCTCGGGGTCGAACTGGCCCTGATGGCGTTCACGTTCGAGAATCGAGATCGCGATCTCCGCGCTCATCCCCTTGCGGTACACCCGGTCTCCGGTCATGGCATCCCAGGTATCGGCGATGGCCACGATCCGCGCCAACAGCGGAATCTCCTCGCCGGCGAGTCCGTCGGGATAGCCCTGGCCATCCCAGCGTTCATGGTGCCAGGCCGCGATCTCGGCAAAGGCGCGAAACCGGCTCAGTGGTTTCATGATGCTGGCGGTCATCGTCGGATGGCGGCGCATCTGTTGATACTCGTCGTCGTTCAGTGCCGAGGGTTTGTTGAGAATACCGTCCGGTATACCGATCTTGCCCAGGTCGTGCATCAGCGCGCCACGTTTGAGCAGCGAGAGCTCCTGCTCGTCGAGACCGATGCGCTGGCCGAGACGCACCGCAAAGCGCGATACTCGACCTGAGTGCTTGGCCGTATAGGGATCCTTGGCTTCCAGCGCCTGGGCCAGCGATTGCAGGGTTTCGATATAGCTCTGCTCCTGGGCTTCGAGCAGCTCCTGTACGCTCTGCGCCAGGTGGTTGATGCCCTGGCCGAGTTCACCGATCTCATCCTTCTGGTGCAGCTGGATGCGGGTCTCCATCCGGCCGGAGGAGAGCGCCCGAACCGTGGCGTGCAGGCGCTGGATCGGCCCGGTCAGGCGCAGGTGTACCAGCGCGCCGAGGGTGAGCAGCATCAGTATCGAGCTGATCAGTATCGAGTACCACATCGCCTGCTCGAACGGCCCGTCGAAGTGGCTGATCGCGGTCTTGATGCCGGTCAGGTTAACCTCGGCTTCCAGTCCCGCAATCCGCCCGTCGGGAAGATCGATCGGGACCATGTAGTCGGCTTTCACGGTTTCGTGATCGGCATCCCACTCATACTTTTCACCTAGCGACTGGCGTCGCTGGTGAATGACCTTGGCGTATTCACCACGGATCGGTTTGGCTGTCTTGTCGCCGGAGCTGTTGGCCAGGATATGGCCGTTACTGTCGAAGATATAGAGCTCCAGAATCTGCATCCTGTGCTGTGAGTCGTTCAGCGCCTTGCTCTCATGCGCCAGGCTTGGGTCGCTGATCTCGATACGACCCAGCTCCAGATTCCGGCCGAGACTCTGCAACAGGATGCCGAGCTGAGCGTTGGTTTCGCTAAGGAACGCCTCCTCCATCACCTCGTCGCTGCGTTGGATCATCAGCAGGCCGTTGACCAGAAGTATGGTGATAGCAAATAGCAGGAATCGGGCGGAAAGCGGGATACGGAACTTACCGCCGGTTGATGGGGAGCTGAAAGCCATTCCCTGACTCCGGGTTGCGAATAATAGACCTTACTATTGTGCGTGAATATCGGCAGTCAGAAAACACCCTTGCTGAAATCGAGATCAGGCTAGTTCTCGGCTATTGAGGTGACATCCACCGACACCTCCAGTTTCTGCGCACTGCCGCCATCGAAGATCACGCCGCGCAGCGGCGTGACATCGCCGTAGTCGCGTCCTATCGCCGTGGTGATGTGCTGCTCGGAGGGGATATTGTCGTTGGTGGGGTCGAACTCGAACCAGCCCTCGCCGGGGGAGTAGACCGCGAACCAGGCATGCGATGCATCCGAACCCACCAGCTTCTGCTGCCCGGGAGGTGGCAGCGTCTCCAGATAGCCGCTGACATAGCGGGCGGCGAAGCCTAGCGAGCGCAGGCAGGCGATCGCCAGGTGGGCAAAGTCCTGACACACGCCGCGCCGATGCTCGAGTACCTCATTCAACGGCGTGGCCACGGTGCTGAAGCCCGGATCGTACTTGAAGTCCTGAAAGATGCGGCTGGTCAGTTCGCGCACGGCGGACAGCAACGGTCGTTCGGCATCGAAGGATGGCAACGCGTAGTCGTATACCGCTTGGCTGCGGCGGATCATCGGCGAGTCGAGGCAAAACTCGCGCGCCAGCAACGTCTCCTCATCCACGGCGGCCTGCATCGACTCGCGGGCGCGGGCGCAGCTGTTACCGATATCCAGATCGAAATTCAGCGTTGGCTGGATAATGCGGATCTGGCTGGTGACATCGATCTCCAGCAGGCGATGAGGTTCCTGAATCGAGAAGTAGTAGTAGAGGTTGGAGTAGAAATCCTCGCGACGCACGCTGTACACCGGCGTCGGCGTGATCCGGATCTGGGTGCTCAGGCACTGCTGGCGGTAGGTATCACGCGGTAGCAGGTGGGCACGGTTGTAACACAGGCTGACCGGGGTTTCGTATTCGTAGCGGGTGACGTGGCGTATGCGGTAGATCATGGTTCCTCGCTCCACCCGGTCTGAACCAGCTGCTGCGGTCCGCTGCGGTGATCGAAATAACGGTCGGAGATCGCATTGGCAGCGGTGCAGAGCAGGCTTTGAATCCGTGCCAGGCGCTCATCCAGCGCCTCGCGAACCCCCTCGTCATCGCTGCTCGCCAACTGATCCGGACGGCTGAGCTGAACCAGGGTCAGCGCCTCAAGCACGGCACGATGCTCGTCGCTGAGGACCGGTGAGCGCTCGCGGCTCTGCAACTGCTCGATATGCTGGCGCAGCAGGTCGATCTGGTAGTGCAGCGAGCGCGGGTTGGTTTTGTCCAGCATGATCAGGGTCAGGCCGTGGTCGAGCATCGGCCGGGTGCGATAGCGGCGGCGGTAGGTGATCAACACCTCGGTGGTCAGCAGTACGGTCTCCACCACCTGCTCCTGGTCGGAGTCGTCGAGCACCGGGACCAGCAGTGAGCGCAGCAGCGCGGTGCTCTGCAGCGTGCGCTCCAGCCTTCGGCCCATCTCCAGGAAACGCCAGCCGAAGCCGCGGATCATGCTCTCCTGGGTCAAACCCGACAGCGCCAGCAGGGTGGTGACCAGGGGGTCGAGCGCCTCTTCGGGGGCGGACGCCAGACCGCTGCCGAGATACTGCGGCAGTGATTCCAGCTCATCACGCAGGTCGTTGATCACCCGGTGGGTATCGGCGGAGAGCATCTCCTTGGTCTCTTCGCTGCAGTTGAGCATCGCCTGCAGGTTGGCGGTGATGCCACCGGCGCGGGTGGGTTCCAGGATCACCGACAGCAGCTCCTGCTCCGGCTGATCCAGCGGTGCACCCTCGGCGGTGAAACCGGGGTAGGTGGTGGTGACCTGGGTGACCGCTTTCAGCAGCAGGTCGCGTACCGCTTCGGGCAGCGGCGCGGGGCTGTTGAGCTGGATGAACACGGTCCGCATCAGGCGCATCGCCGCTTCGGCGCGCTCGCTGTAGCGACCGAGCCAGAACAGGTTTTCCACCACGCGGCTGGGCAGGTCGCTGGTCTGGTCTTCGCGGTAGCTGGGCTGGCGCTCGTCGAAGGCGCTGACCCGGCGCTGCGGCTCGGAGGCCAGTACCCAGGTATCCTTGCTGGTGGCACCGAGCTGGTTGCTGACGATCGCCTGCTCGGTGTTGCTGGCAACCCGGGTAAGCCCGCCGGGCATGACGCTGTACGCGCTCTGGTCGGCGACGGCAAAGCTGCGCAGCACCGTGGCACGCGGCAGCAGTTCTTGCTGCTGCCAGGAGGGGGAGCTGCCGGGCAGATTGGTCTGCTGGGCCACGTAGTGGATCGGGTCTTCGCTGATCCGGCGTTTGAGCTCGTCCAGTTGTTCGGGGGTAAGCCCAGCGCAGTACAGGCTGTGCTCGCCGCTGCGCCGGGTCGTGGGCTTTACGATCAGTTGATCCAGGTTGGCCAGCACATACTCCCGATCGTCCGGGTCGCCGAGCCACCAGGTCTGGGTCGACTGCAGGGCAAGATCGTGGCCAAGGAAAAACTCGGCGATCCGGGGCAGGAACTTGAGCAGGGCCGGGTTTTCCAGTACCCCCGAACCGAGCGGATTGGCGATCACCACATTGCCGGCACGGGCGACCTCAAGCAGGCCGGGCACGCCGAGGTGAGAGTCGGAGCGCAGCTCCACCGGATCGCACCAGGTGTCGTCCACGCGGCGCAGGATGATATCGACCCGGTGCAGGCCGTCGAGTGATTTCATCCACACGTAGCCGTTGCGTACGGTCAGGTCGCCGCCCTGCACCAGTGAGTAACCCAGGTAGTTGGCCAGGTAGGTGTGTTCGAAATAGGTTTCGCTATAGGCGCCAGGGGTCAGGATCACCACCCGTGGCGAGTCGCCGTTGGGTGAGAGCGAGGCCATCTTGCGGCGCAGCGCCTGGAAGAACAGCGACAGGCGGTGCACCTGGCTGTCGCGGAACAGGCTGGGCAGCACGCGTGACATCACGCTGCGGTTCTCCAGCGCGTAACCGGCGCCGCTGGGGGCTTGGGTGCGATCGCCGATCACCACCATGTTGCCGTCGGTGTCGCGCACCATATCGACGGCGTGCAGTACCAGCTGTTTCTCCCCGGGGATCTGCACCCCCTGACAGGCGCGCAGGAAGCCCTGGTTGGAATAGATCAGCTCCGGCGGCAGCACGCGATGGCGGATCAGTTCACGCGGGCCGTACAGATCCTTGAGCACCAGATCGAGCAGCTCGGCACGTTCGATCAGGCCGGCCTCGATACGGCTCCACTCCTCGCTGTCGATCAGCAGCGGTACCGGATCCAGCCCCCAGATGCGACTGCCAAGGCCGGCACTGGCGATGTTGTAGGTGGCGCCATCGTCACGCAGGATTCGCTGAGCCTTGCGCTGGCGCTCCCTGAGACCATCCGGCCCCAGGCCTCCGAGACCGTCCAGCAGGTAGCGCCAGTGCGGCCGTGCAACACCGTCTGCCCCGTACACCTCGTCATAAAAGGTTTCGGGGCGCGGGTAGTTCAGCACCATTTCCGGCGTATTGGCACTCGGTTGCGTTGCCACGTGATCGACTCAACTCTGTTGCGATATGAAGGACCCGCTGTCGCGGGCGTCAATCATAGGGGATTTGCCCCGATCAGGCTAATCCCCGGCGTAGATCCAGGGTGTAGGGGTACTCGCTGGACGGCTCCTCCGGCGGCGGTGCCATCGGCCGTGGTCCGCCCTCGCGCGGGAAGAATTCGCGTAGTGCCTGGTGGAAAGGTGGTGGCGTTACCGCACCTGGCGTATGTCCGTAATCCCAGAACCGGTTGACGCGGCGGGACTCCGCCTCGAACGCGTTGACCGGCTGAGTGTCGTAGCTGCGCCCGCCCGGATGGCTGACATGATAGGTGCAGCCGCCGATGGAGTGTCCGTTCCAGGTGTCGATCAGATCGAACACCAGCGGTGCGTGTACGCCTATGGTCGGGTGCAGCGCCGAGGGCGGGTTCCAGGCGCGGTAGCGCACGCCGCCGACATATTCGCCGTGGCGGCCGGTGTTGTTCAGCGGCACCCGGCGGCCGTTGCAGGCCAGCACGTAGCGGCTGTCGGTGAGGCCAGTCAGGCGCACCTGCAGACGCTCCACCGAGGAGTCGACGTAGCGTGACGTACCGAAGCTGGAGATCTCCTCGCCCAGTACGTGCCAGGGCTCCACCGCCCAACGCAGCTCGATCTGGATATCGTCGATCTGCACCCGGCCGTAGTGCGGGAAGCGGAACTCCTCGAACGGGGCCAGCCACTCCAGCTGGAACGGCAGACCATGCGCCTGCAGATCCTTGACCACGTCGTTGAGGTCGGACCAGACGTAGTGCGGCAGCATGAAGCGGTCGTGCAGCTCGGTGCCCCAGCGCACCAGCGGCTTTTTATAGGGCTCCTTCCAGAACCGGGCCACCAGGGCACGCAGCAGCAGTACCTGCACCAGCGACATCTGCGCATGGGGAGGCATCTCGAAGCCGCGGAACTCGAGGATCCCCTGGCGACCGGATGCGGTGCCCGGTGCATATAGCTTGTCGATACAGAACTCCGAGCGGTGGGTGTTGCCGGTGATATCCACCAGCAGGTTGCGCATCAGCCGGTCCACCAGCCAGGGCTGGTCGATCATCCCGTCCGGCATCTGCTGGAAGGCGATCTCCAGTTCATACAGCGCTTCGTGACGCCCCTCGTCCACGCGCGGCGCCTGACTGGTCGGACCGATGAACATGCCGGAGAACAGGTAGGAGAGCCCCGGATGGTGCTGCCAGTAGGTGACCAGCGAGCGCAGCAGGTCGGGACGGCGCAGCAGCGGACTGTCGGCCGGGGTGATGCCACCCAGGGTGACATGGTTGCCGCCGCCGGTGCCGCCGTGGCGGCCGTCGAGCATGAACTTCTCGGTACCCAGGCGTGACAGCCGTGCCTCCTCGTAGAGTGCGGTGGTGTTGTCGACCAACTCGTTCCAGCTTCCTGCCGGGTGGATATTGACCTCGATAACGCCGGGATCGGGCGTGACCAGCAGCTTCTGCAGGCGCGGATCCTTGGGCGGCTCATAGCCTTCGATCACCACCGGCAGGTTGAGCTCGGCGGCGGTATGTTCGATGGCGTTGATCAGTAGAACGTAATGCTCAAGGTGTTTCAGCGGCGGCAGGAACAGATGGAGCCGGCCGTCGCGCGGTTCGATACAGAGCGCCGTCTTGACCACTTCCGTCCACTGCGGCTGACCCTCGGGGTGTTCGGCGTCGGCGGCGTCAGCCATCATCTGGCGCAGGTCGGCACTGTTTGAGCGCTCAACCGGCGGCGTCATGTCGGCAAAGGGCATATAGCCGGGCAGGGGAGGCTTTTCGGCGAAGGGGTCGGGCTCGGGCTCGATCTCCAGTTTATCGCGCGCCACCCAGGGCAGGGTATTCAGCGGCAGGCGGAAGCCCAGCGGCGAGTCGCCGGGGATCAGCGTCAGCTGGTCGCGTCGCAGCTCCCAGGGGGTGGAGCGCCAACCTTGTTTGCCCGCGTTTCTGGAACCATAGTCCCAGCCCAGCGGCAGCACATAGCCGGTGGGTGTATCCAGGCCGCGATCGAGCAGCCTGGCCAGCCGTTTGCGCTCCAGATCGTCCTTGAGGTTGAACTTGCGCGGATCCACGTTGACCGGTAGCTGCTGCTCCTGCCACAGGTAGTAGAGGCTGTCCTCGAATGCATCGATCAGGTACTTATGGCTGATCTCCAGGCGCTGACACAGGGTTTTCATAAACCACTGCGCCTCGGCCAGGCCGTGACCGTAGTCCTTGTCGACCCGGGCCAGCAGCTTCGGGTCGTGCCAGAGCGGTTCGCCATCGGTGCGCCAGTAGCAGCCCAGTGCCCAGCGCGGCACCTCTTCGCCGGGATACCACTTGCCCTGGCCGTAGTGCAGCAGCCCGGTGGGGGCAAAACGCTGGCGCAGGCGCAGCAGCAGGTCCTTGGCCAACCTGAGCTTGTCGTCACCCAGGGCTTCAATGTTCCACTGCGCCGAGTCCATATCGTCGATGGAGACGAAGGTGGGTTCGCCGCCCATGGTCAGACGTACATCGCCCGCCGTCAGCTCGGCGTCGATCGCCTTGCCCAGCGCATCGATGCAGGCCCACTGCTCCTCGCTGTAGGGTTTGGTCACGCGCGGATCTTCGTGGATCCGGAACACCTCATTGGCGTAGGCGAACTCCACCTCGCACTTGTCGGTGTAGCCGCTGACCGGTGCCGCCGAAGCGGGGGAGGGGGTGCAGGCCAGCGGGATATGGCCCTCGCCGGCGAACAGGCCGGAGGTGGGGTCGAGTCCGACCCAGCCGGCGCCGGGAATGTAGACCTCGCACCAGGCGTGCAGGTCGGTGAAATCCTCCGCCGCGCCCGAAGGTCCGTCCAGCGCCTCTTGGTCCTGTTTCAGCTGTACCAGATAGCCGGACACGAAGCGCGCGGCCAGGCCCAGCTTGCGCAGGATCTGTACCAGCAGCCAGCCGGTGTCGCGGCAGGAGCCCTTGGCCAGCTCCAGGGTTTCCTCACAGCTCTGCACCCCCGGCTCCAGGCGGATGCCGTAGTCGATCTCCTTCTCCAGCCGCTGGTTCAGGCTGACCAGGAAGTCGATGATGCGGGTTTTCTCGCGCGATACGCAGTCGACCCAAGCGTTGAGTCTGTCGCCATCCTCGGCGACTTCCAGATAGGGCTGCAGCTCCTTCTTCAGCGCCTCGTCGTACTTGAACGGGTAGTACTCGGCATAGTCCTCGACAAAGAAGTCGAACGGGTTGATCACCGTCATGTCGGCGATCACTTCCACCTCGAACTTGAACTTGCGGGTTTTTTCCGGAAACACCAGCCGTGCCAGGTAGTTGCCGAACGGGTCCTGCTGCCAGTTGATGAAGTGCTGTTCCGGCTCGATCTTCAGGCTGTAGCTGTGGATATGGGTGCGCGAATGGGCGGCCGGTCTCAGCCGTAACACGTGCGGCGAGAGGGATACCGCCCGATCGAAGCTGTATTCGGTCGAGTGTCGAATCGCTATGCGGATAGTCACGGCTTATTAGTCCTTCAGGGTACGGGGAACCAGGTCTGGTAGATCGCCTCATGCAACTTGCCCAACTGTACCTGCAGATGGTTGAGGAAATCGCGGAAATCCTGGCCGAGGTCCTGATCCGTTTCGATCAGGAATGCACTGGCGTCGATCTCTTTCAGCACCTTGCGCACGTTGTCACTCTTGGGCAGCTTGCCTGCCGCGACATCGATCTGCAGCAGGCAGAAATGTACGGCACGCGGGAAGTGAGGATCGTTGAGCATGAAGTCGGCGACCTCTGGACCCGATACCGCGGCCTTCACCGTACGGCGATAACTCATGTAGGCGCTGGCGGAGCGCAGTACGTTGCCCCAGACGATCTGCCTGAGGTTGAGGTTGGCGTCGCCGTTGACCTCGAGCAGGGCGAAGGCGCCGGCATCGATAAGACGGGTGGTCATATCGGCGCGCTCAAGATCGCGCCCCAGCTTCATGAACTGCCAGCCGGCATCATGGCTCATGGTGCCGTAGAGCAGGCCGGACAGGGTCTGGCAACTCTTGATGATATCGGACAGGAACTCATGACGGCGGCTGCGGTTGATCCCCTGTTGGATATTGTCACGGGCGAACAGGTAGAGCTCGTTGACCTGTTCCCAGGTTTCTGCCGGCACCACATCGCGGGAGGTGCGGATATTTTCGCGCACCAGCTTCAACGCCGACAGCATGGAGCTGGGGTTGGTATCGTCGGCCAGCATGAACTTGACCACGTTACGCTCGTCCTGGTTCTTGTAGCGATCCTCGAACAGCTCGGTGGCGCTATTCAGCACCACCAGGTTGTACCAGCCGATATTGATCTCGTTGGGCAGGTCGAACAGCAGCTTGTCATAGACGCTGACCAGACGGGCGGTGTTTTCGACGCGCTCAAGGTAGCGCGCCATCCAGTACAGGCGCTCAGCAACGGTAGATAACATGATCAAGCCTCCCCTGTCTCGACAATCCAGGTGTCTTTACTACCGCCGCCCTGCGACGAGTTGACCACCAGTGATCCCTTGCGCATCGCCACGCGGGTCAGACCGCCGGTGGTGACGTACATCTCCTTGCCCTGCAGGATAAACGGGCGCAGGTCCAGATGGCGGGGTTCCAGCGCGCCCTTCTCGACGATGGTCGGTGCGGTGGAGAGTTTCAGCGTCGGCTGGGCAATGTAGTTGCGCGGGTTCTCCTTGATCAGCTTGGCAAAGGCGGCCTGGTCCTTCTTGGTCGAGTGCGGGCCGACCAGCATGCCGTAGCCGCCGGATTCGTTGGCCGGTTTTACCACCAGTTTGTCCAGGTTGGCGAGTACGTACTCGCGCTGTTCCGGGTCTTCGCAGAGGAAGGTTTCCACGTTTTTCAGGATCGGCTCCTCGTTGAGATAGTAGCGGATGATCGCCGGTACATACGCGTACACCACCTTGTCGTCGGCGACGCCGGCACCTGGCGCGTTGGCCAGGGCGACCTTGCCCTTCTGCCAGGCGCGCATCAGTCCGGGTACGCCGAGCACGGAGTCCTTGCGAAACACCTCCGGATCGAGGAAGAGATCGTCGATGCGGCGGTAGATCACGTCGACCCGCTCCAGGCCGCTGATCGTGCGCATATAGACACACTCATCGTCGCTGACCACCAGATCCGACCCCTCCACCAGCTCCACGCCCATCTGCTGGGCCAGGAAGGCGTGTTCGAAGTAGGCGGAGTTGAAGATGCCGGGGGTCAAGACCACCACCACCGGTTTTTTCACCTTACGCGGCGAGAGTGACACCAGTGTGTCGAACAGGTTGGCGCAGTAGTCGTCCACCGGTAGGATGCGATCCTTCTCGAACAGCTCCGGCAGCACGCGCTTGGTGATGCCGCGGTTCTCCAGCATATAGGAGACGCCGGAGGGCACACGCAGGTTGTCCTCGAGAACGTAGAACTCGCCATCCTCGGCACGCACCAGATCGGTGCCGCAGATGTGCGCCCATGCACCGAAAGCGGGAGATATGCCGACGCATTCGGGACGGAAGTTTTTCGATTCGGTGATGATATGTTCGGGGATGATGCCGTCCTTGATCACGTTCTGGTCGTGGTAGAGGTCATCGATGAACATGTTCAACGCTTTCAGGCGCTGTTTCAGGCCGGCGGCCGTGGTGGCCCACTGGCGGGCCGAAATAGTGCGCGGGATGATGTCGAAGGGCCAGGCGCGGTCTATGTTGCCCTCCTCGGTGTATACGGTGAAGCTGATCCCCATCTCCTGAATCGTCGCTTCTGCCATCTGGCGGCGGGTCTCCAGCTCCTCGTCGCTCAGTGAGCCGAGGTAGGAGATCAATCGTCGGGCCGGGGCGCGGGGATTGCCGTTGGGGGTGATCAGTTCGTCAAAGAAATCCTGAGGTTCGTATCTCTTCCAATCCATACTCATGCTGAGCCCATCGTCGACAGTAACTGTTATTAGGCGTCGAACCTGGCTGTCCGAAGCCCTGTTCTATTTAGCGTTTTGGAAGCGGCCGGGGAGTGGTTGACCCAAGCCTGGTGATGAATGCTGATACTCCTGACGTCGTCTGAAACAAGTAGTTCGACTCTGCAATATGCAAGCCAGTTGTCGCGAACGGGGGAAGTGCTTACTGCTTTATTGTTCAGGCCTCTTTCGCGAGTTCCCGCCCAAAATCTACCGCCCATTGGCCATACCTATGTATACCAGCCACGGACCCTGGGCGAAAGATAACAATTAATTCTTACTTTGATGCATCCAGTCGTCGGTCGGTGGCGTCTAGTAAATATAGGGCGCAGGGATGTTCTCTGAGGGAGTCAATCCAATTCGGTGTCGAGCGAAGGGAGTCGGGGTCGATCCCGTAAATCCAGATAAAGGAAAAGGGTGAAGACAATGAAAAGACTGATGTTAGCCGTGGTAGTGATCGCTGCCCTTGCAGGGTGCAGTTCGAACCCATCGTCAAGTGGTTTCGACGGCGGCGTCTGGAGTCCGGGCGGTTCAATGTATTACAACCATGATCAAGGTAGTCAAAGGTAATTCGACTCATAAAGTCGGCACCCGAACCGAGACCGAGGCACTTGCGTGAGTAATATCACTCTATACTTCCCGTCACAGCCACAGGAAAACCGGCCTGATGACGGGAGGCCCATGAACCTGCCTGAAACGCCCAATTGGCAATTGGAACTATCTCCGCTGTTAAAGCGCATCGCACAGCAGCGAGACGTGCAGGCGATGGAGCGGCTGTATGGTTTGACCAGTGCCCGGCTGATGGGATTGATGTTGCGGATTCTGCAGGACGAAGGGGCGAGTGCCGACCTGCTGCAGGAGCTGTACTTGAAAGTCTGGTATCAGGCCGGGCAGTTCTATGGTCAGGGCTCGGCGTGGGGTTGGTTATGTGTTATTGCACGTAATCTGGCGTTGGATTCGCGGCGTCGAAAAGTGCGAGAGGGCAGGATTTTCGATGATATTTCGCCACTGGAGGACAGTCTGGTAGCCGATATTTCTCCGGAGTCGTCCGGGGGGGAAAGGGTGCTGTACAGGTGTCTGCGTCATCTTAAGCCGGGTGTGCGTCGGCTTATTGTTCTCAGCTATGTGCACGGTTTTAGCCACCATGAGTTGCAGACACGGCTGGCGCAACCCTTGGGCACGATCAAATCGTCGATCAGGCGTGGTCTGATGGAGTTGAAGCGATGTCTGGAACAGTGAGATATCAGGACAAGAGCCTGTGTGATGCATTGGCGGCACGGTATGTGGCCGGTGATATGACACCGGCTTGTCGACGACGCCTTGAGGCTCTTTGTTGTCGTGAACCATGCCTGGCTTCAGCGGTACGCTGCTGGATGGAAGCGCTGGTGCCGTTGCAGGAGGAGCTGCCGCCGATACCGCCGCCGGCTCGGGTTTGGGCGTCGATAAACCATCGAATCCAACCCGCCAGGCAAGCATCTCTCCCGTTCTGGCAAAGGGTCTGGCCCTGGCGTCTGGCCGCAGTGATGACGACCGGCTGCGCGCTGTTGCTGGCGCTGTGGATTTACGTTCGTCCGGCTCAGGAGGCTCTGCCTACGTTTATCGCGCCACTTCGTTACCAGAATGGCGAGGTAGTACTGATCGTTAGCGGATTTCAGAGTGAGCAGGTTGGATGGTCGCGCCTGGTTGCTCAATGGAGCGATATGGACGGGCAGGATACGACGCGGATGCTGTATTTATGGGGCCAGATAGGGGAAGGCGAAAGCCCTCAATTTCTTGGCCGAATAGTGTCGAGTGACACCGAATTATCCGTTCCACCGGAGCGCTGGCATGTCCTGAAGGAGACCAAGAGGTTTCTGGTTAGCGTGGATAACCGGCAGCCCACTCCCGATACTGCACTCTATCGCGGCCCCTGCCGTCGGTTGTATACCGATTCCATCGCATCCTCTTTCTAGCGTTTCCAAAAACTCCTCTCGGATCATCCGACTCGATCCGAGAACAGGCTGACAGACCTCTTCTATACTGAAACCAAAGCCACGGTAGCCATCGCGTTTCGCGCGGCTGCAGGGAGCGGGTATGAACAGAATATGCAGAGGGTTGCGACTGCTGTGCGTGCTGCTGATTGCGGTCGGTTTGCAGCTGCCTGAGCGTGCGTCGGCCGCCGAAGAGGAGGGTGCACCTGCCGGAGCGCTTTGGGTGCTGTCTCTTGACGGTGTGGTGGGACCTGCGACCGCGGATTATGTCAGCCGTGGGCTTGGCGCAGCCGCTGCGGGCAATGCCCGCGCAGTGCTGCTCAAGATCAACACCCCCGGCGGTTTGGACCAGTCGATGCGGCAGATGATTTCGGCGGTGCTGGCCTCGCCGATTCCGGTGATCGGCTATGTATCTCCAGGCGGTGCTCGCGCAGCGAGTGCCGGCACTTTTCTGCTTTACGCCTGCCACGTGGCGGCCATGGCGCCCGCTACCAATCTTGGCGCCGCAACGCCGGTGTCGATCGGTACCCCTATGAGCCCGTCGCCTGACGGGGGCGAGCAGGATCCTGGTAACCGGCCGGAACAGGGCAACGGGGCAACCCACGAGCCCGGTTCGGCGATGGAGCGCAAGGTCACCAACGATGCCGTCGCCTACATCCGCGGCCTGGCCGAGCTGCGCGGGCGTAATGCGGACTGGGCCGAACAGGCGGTACGGGAGGGTGTTAGTTTGACCGCGAACGACGCGCTCAAGCTCAATGTCATCGATCTGATCGCAGCCGATATCCCGGCATTGCTGAGCGAAATCGCCGATAGGACGGTGAATGTGCAGGGCCGGGAGGTCAGTCTGGATCTTGCTTCCGCGCCGCTGTTCGTCCTTGATCCCGACTGGCGAAGTGAGTTCCTCGCCGTCATCACCAACCCCAACGTGGCTTATGTGCTGATGCTGATCGGCCTGTACGGGCTGATCTTCGAGTTCTCCAACCCCGGTTTCGGGGTGCCGGGCGTATTGGGTGCCATCTGTCTGCTGGTGGCGCTCTATGCGTTCCAGATCCTGCCGGTCAGCTACGCCGGGTTGGGGTTGATGCTGCTCGGCGTGGGGTTGATCGCCGCCGAGGCGACCATGCCCAGTTTCGGCGTACTCGGCGTGGGCGGGCTGGTGGCGTTCGTGGTCGGCTCGATCATCCTGATGGACACCGAGCTGCCCGCCTACCAGATCGCGATGCCGGTGATCGTGGCGCTGGCCGTGACCACCGGGGCGGTGCTGTTCGCTGTGTTGGGCATGGCGTTGCGGGCTCAGCGCAGGCCCCGCGGCTATCGCGTTGAATCGGGTCATGACCGTTGCGTGACCGTCGAGCAGATCTATGATGACCGGGTATTGGCGCGTTTTGAAGGAGAGCTCTGGACCGTTCGCTGTGCCGATCCGCTGCAGGTGGGCGATAGGGTGCGCGTGCGCGAGATCGATGGATTAACCCTTGTCGTAGACAAGTTGGAGGCTTGAGGATGATCGGCTTACCCTATTTTGTCATCACCGTCGTTGTGCTGGTGGTGCTGCTGTTGCTCTCCATGTTCCGCATCCTGCGTGAATATGAGCGTGGTGTGATCTTTCTGTTGGGGCGTTTCTACAAGGTCAAAGGGCCAGGGCTGATCATCGTGATCCCGGTGATCCAGCAGATCGTCAGGGTGGATCTGCGTACCGTGGTGATGGATGTGCCGACTCAGGATGTGATCTCGCGCGATAACGTGTCGGTCAAGGTCAACGCCGTGATCTATTTCCGTGTGGTCGATCCCGAACGGGCGATCATCCATGTGGAGAACTTTCTGGAAGCGACCAGTCAGCTCTCGCAGACCACACTGAGGTCGGTGTTGGGCCAGCATGAGCTGGATGACATGCTGGCCGGGCGCGACAAGCTCAACGCCGATATCCAGCAGATTCTGGACAAGCAGACCGATGCCTGGGGGATCAAGGTGGCCAACGTGGAGATCAAGCATGTCGATCTTGACGAGAGCATGATCCGCGCCATCGCCAAGCAGGCGGAGGCCGAGCGTACACGGCGGGCCAAGGTGATCCACGCCATGGGCGAGTTGGAAGCATCGGAAAAGCTGCTCGGCGCAGCCAAATGTCTGGCCGAGGAGCCCCAGGCCCTGCAACTGCGTTATATGCAGACCCTGACCGAAATTACCGGATCCGGGCAGAATAGCCACACCATCGTGTTCCCGCTACCGATCGATATGATCAACCGTTGGATGAACAAGAGGTCCGGCGGTGAGGGTGCGCCAAAAGAGCCCGAGCAGTAGGGCGCTGCAACCAGGTCAGGCGTTGGCCAGGGCCTCCAGCGCGGCCTGAGCACAGAGGATGTCCTCATCCTCCCGTCCACCGGCGACACCGATGCCGCCAACGACTTGACCGTCGACAATCACCGGCTCGCCGCCGCCGAACAGGGCTACACGCGGATGCTGTGCCAGCCCTGTCATCACCACCGGGCGATTCTCCAGTTTCTCTTTCCAGTTCAGGGTCGGCGCTTTGAAATTCGCGGCTGTGTAGGCTTTCTTCTGTGCGAAATCGAATGCCGGCAGCGGCGCGCCCGGCATGCGTAGTACCACAAGTGGGTTGCCGGCCCGGTCGACGATGGCGATGTTCATCTTCACGTCCAGCTCGGTCGCACGCTTGAGCGCGGCATCGGCCAGTAGCTGGGCGGCTTCCAGCGTCAGGCTGGGAAGGGATTCCGTTTTGATCATGATTCTCTGCCTGGCGGATTGAGTTCAGTCAGGTATTAAAAAGGGAGTATCGGCGCGAGTCCAGTTCGAAGCTGAATCGCGCCATTCGATTTTGTGGATGTCGGAGCAGGATCACTGCTTGATCCGGTAACCGCTGCGGAAGATCCACCAGATCAGCCCCAGGCAGGTGAGCATGAACAGCAGCGTCATTCCGAGACTCAGGGCTACGGCGACATCCGAGATGCCGTAGAATGCCCAACGGAAGCCGCTGATCAGGTAGACCACGGGGTTGAACAGGGTCAGTGTCTGCCAGGGCTCCGGCAACATATTGATCGAATAGAAGGCGCCGCCGAGGAAGGTCAGCGGTGTGATCACCATCAGCGGTATCACCTGCAACTGCTGAAAATCGTTGGCCCAGATACCGATGATAAACCCGAACATGCTGAAGGTGAGTGCGGTGAGCAGCAGGAAACCGAGCATCCAGAGCGGATGCGCGATGCTGTAATCGACGAACAGTCGCGCGGTGAGCAGAATCAGTGCACCGATGATCAACGACTTGGTGGCTGCCGCGCCGACATAACCGGCGACGATCTCGAACGGCGATACCGGCGCCGACAATACCTCGTAGATGGTGCCGGAGAACTTGGGAAAGAAGATACCGAACGAGGCGTTGGATATGCTTTCGCTGAGCAGCGATAACATCAGCAGACCGGGGATGATGAAGGCGCCGTAGCCGACACCGTCGATCTCGCCCATGCGCGAGCCGATGGCGGTGCCGAAGACGATGAAGTAGAGCGAGGTGGAGAGCACTGGTGACGCGATGCTCTGCATCAGCGTGCGCCGGGTGCGGTTCATCTCAAACAGATAGATTGCGCGTATACCGTTGATATTCATGGCTTGTCCTTACTCGCTCCGGCCCTTGACCAGGCTGACGAAGATCTCCTCAAGGGAGCTCTGCCTGGATTGCAGATCCTTGAGATCGATACCCTGTGCGCTCAATGCCCGCAGCAGCTCGGCGATGCCGCTGGTCTCCTGGTGGGCATCGAAGGTGTAGGTAAGCAGGGCACCGTCCTCGCTCAGGGTCAGGTTGTGCCGCTCAAGGCTCGTGGGTAGGGTTTCCAGTGGGGTCTGCAGGTGAAGGTGCAGCTGCTTCTGTCCCAGTTGCTGCATCAGGGCGTGTTTATCCTCCACCAGTACCAGTTCGCCGCGGTTGATGACGCCGATCCGGTCGGCCATCTCCTCCGCCTCTTCGATGTAGTGGGTGGTCAGGATGATGGTAACGCCGTCTTCGCGCAGCCCGCGTACCATCTCCCACATGTCGCGGCGCAGCTCCACGTCGACCCCGGCGGTGGGCTCGTCAAGGAACAGGATGCTTGGCTCGTGCGATAGCGCCTTGGCGATCATGACGCGGCGTTTCATACCGCCGGAGAGTGCCAGCATCTTCGAGTTGCGTTTATCCCAGAGCGATAGCTGGCGCAGGATCTTCTCGATGTAGGCGGGGTCGGCCGGCTTGCCGAACAGTCCGCGGCTGAAGGATACGGTGTTCAGCACGCTCTCGAATGCATCGGTGGTCAGCTCCTGGGGCACCAGACCGATCAGGCTGCGAGCCTTGCGGTAGTCGTCGACAATATCGACACCATCGGCGCTGACTTTGCCGCTGGTCGCGTTGACGATGCCGCAGATGATGCTGATCAGCGTGGTCTTGCCGGCGCCGTTGGGGCCGAGCAGGGCGAAGATCTCGCCACGGCGGATCTCCAGGTCGATCGCTTTGAGAGCGGTGAAGCCGGAGGCGTAGGTCTTGCCGACCCCCTCTATCTTGATGATCGGTTGCACGGGCTTTCCTTGTCGCAGGTAGTACGGTGTTGGGTTACTGGCCCGCTGAGTGTAGCGCGACTTGGGTGGCCAGTGCGATCCATCCCGAAACCTGAACAGGCTGTCCGGCCCTGGGGTGGTGGCTGTAGCTGGGCGCATGCTGCTATTCTTCAAGCTCAGGATGAATCATGGATGCAGAGGTACGGGACTGATGTACGCCAGGATGCGAATACCGCGTTCTCTTGTGCTGATTGTCATGCTATTGGCGAGCTTTTCCCGGTCTAGTGCTGCGGAGCAGGAGCTGCGCGTCGGTGTGTATGAGAATCCGCCAAAACTGTTGCTCGACCGGGAGCAGAACCAGCCAAGCGGAATACTGGGTGATCTGCTGGTGGAGATCGCCCGGGCTGAGCACTGGAATCTGCACGTCGTGTCCTGCGAGTGGAAAGAGTGCCTGGAGGATCTGCAATCCGGCCGCATCGATCTACTGCCGGATGTGGCGGAAAGCGGCGAGCGGCGATCATCGATAGCGTTTCACCAGGTACCTGCGCTGCGCAGCTGGTCCCAGCTCTTCACCAGGGGAAATGAGCGCCTGGCGTCGCCGCTCGATCTGGCGGGGCGGCGCATTGCGGTGTTGCAGGGCTCTATTCAGCAGAGCTACCTGCACAACCTCAGCCAGAGCTTCGGTATCGAGATCGAACTGGTGGGGGTGCACTCCTTCGAGGAGGCATTTTCCGCTGTTGCGGCGGGAGAGGCGGACGGTGCCGTGGTGAACCAGCAGTATGGCGAGTATAACGCGGCCTCGTTTGATCTTGTTTCGACCCCGCTGATGTTCCAGCCTGTGCGGCTATTTTACGCTGCCCCTTTGGGGCAGGGGGAAGCGATACTGCAACGTATCGATGCCAGACTGACGGAGTGGAAGCAGGATGCAGACTCCCCCTACTACCGGACTTTACGGCGCTGGGGGCCAAGGTTACCCACACTGCAATTACCGCAAGCGCTGCTCTGGGGGCTGGGTATATTGGCCGTTCTCCTGGTACTGGCCGGTGCTCTGGTAGCCGTGCTGAAGCGCAAGGTGAAACAGAAGTCTCTGGATCTGGCCGACAATGAGCGTCGCCTCAATACCATCCTTTCCAATGTGGATGCCTCCATCTTTATCAAGGGCACCGATTTCCGATATCAGTACGTCAATACCCGGGTTGCCCAGCTGTTTGAGTTGCCGGAGGAGTCGGTGTGCGGGTGTCGGGACGAACAGTTCTTTGATGCTGATACGGTGGCGGCGATACGTGCGCTGGACCAGCGGGTCATGCTTCATGGCGAACGCGTGGTTGATGAGGTTACCCAGCGACGTCTCGACAGTCAGGAGGAGCGTACGTATCTGGCTGTCAAGCAGCCACTGCGCAACGAAAAGGGGGAGATCGTTGGGTTGGTGGGGGTGTCTACCGATATCACCGAGCGCAAACGTAGTGAGGAGCAGATTCACCAGCTCGCGTTCTATGACAGCCTGACCGGATTGCCCAACCGCAATCTGTTGATTGAGCGACTGGATCACGCGCTGGCGACCTCCGCACGCACGGGCGTGGTCGGTGCCGTGCTGTTTATCGATCTGGACAACTTCCGTGATTTGAACGATACCCTGGGCCACAGTGCCGGTGATCTGATGTTGCGTCTGGTGGGTGAGCGGTTGCAGCTCAGGGTCAGGGAGGGGGATACCATCGCCCGCTTTGGCGGCGATGAGTTTGTCTTGGTCATCGAAGGGTTGGATGACGTACAGGAGGAGGCGTTGTTCCAGGCCGAGCACCTGGCCAAAACACTGCTGAACTTGATCAATCAAGCTTTTGAATTTGAAGGGAATATTTTTACGCCAACGGCGAGTATCGGTATTGCGCTGTTTGAGCGTCAGCGCCACAGCGCCGACGATATGATCAAATGGGCAGAGCTGGCGATGTATGAAGCGAAAGCGGCGGGACGCAACAGCGTGCGCTTTTTCGATCCATCGATGCAGGCTCAGGTGCGCTCGCGGGCGGAGCTCGAGAGCGGTATCCACAAGGGGCTGGATAAAGGTGAGTTCGAGCTGCATTACCAGCCGCAGTACAGTGATTCCGGCGAGCTTGTCGGGGCAGAATCGCTGCTGCGCTGGCGTCATCCCGAGCGGGGCATGGTATCGCCGGCGGAGTTCATACCTGTTGCCGAGGCCAGTGGTCTGATTCGTCCGCTTGGACGCTGGGTGCTCGAGGAGGCCTGCCGGCAGTTGGTACGTTGGGCCGATGATCCGGTACTGGGTACAATCGCCATATCGGTCAATATCAGTGCCGTACAGATCCACCAGGAGGATTTCGTTACCGAGCTGTGCAGTGTACTCGAGCTCACCGGTGCAGATGCCCGGCGATTGAAGCTGGAGCTGACCGAGTCGATGCTGGTGCGGCATGTGGAGCAGACCATCGACAAGATGGCAGCCCTGCGTCAACGCGGGGTCGGTTTCTCACTGGATGACTTCGGCACCGGCTACTCCTCATTGAGCTATCTTAAGCGCCTGCCGTTGGACCAGTTGAAGATCGACCAGGGGTTTGTACATGACCTGCTGCACGATACCAACGATACCGCGATCGTACGTACCGTGATCGCACTGGGCCAAAGCCTCGATCTGTCGGTGATCGCCGAAGGTGTGGAAACCGAGGAGCAGCGCAACGCATTGATCGACTTCGGTTGTCGATACTTCCAGGGCTACCTGTTCAGCCGGCCTTTGCCGGTGGAACAGTTCGAAGCCCTGGTGCATGGGCCGGTCTGATCAGGTAGACAGTGATCAGGCAAACAGAAAGTTACTTATCAACTCCTTGCCCCCCTCGGTGGCAAAGGACTCGGGGTGAAACTGGATGCCGTGAATCGGGTATTCACGGTGCCGCACCCCCATGATCTCGAACTTGCCACCCCGGTGGATGCGCTCGATATCGTCGAAGCTCTCCCGTGGCAGATCGCCGACGGCGGCGGTCACCTGCAGACACTCCGGCAGAGATTCCGCCTCGGCGATCAGCGAGTGGTAACGCATGATCTCCAGCTGATCGGGGGTGTTCTTGAACACCCCCTCGGCGTTATGGCTGATCGGGCTGATCTTGCCGTGCATCGGCAGCGGCGCCTTGACCACCTTGCCGCCAAACACATGCACGATACCCTGCATACCCAAACAGACGCCGAGCAGGGGAATGGTTGGCCCCAGTTCGCGAATCACCTCGGCACAGACGCCGAAGTAGGCCGGATCCTCCGGCGAACCCGGTCCCGGCGAGATGATCAGGCGGTCCGGATTGGCCGCACGTACCTGATCCAGCGTGACCTGGTTGTTGCGTTTGACCACGATATCGAAAGTGTCGATCTCCCCCTTCAGTTGCGCACTGGAGAGGATCTCGCCGATGTACTGGTACAGGTTATAGGTGAAGGAGTCATAGTTATCGATGATATAGACCTTCATGCTCATTGCTCCCTCATGCCTGTTCGGACTGGATAAATGTGTCCAGCACCTTCTTGGTACCGGCGAACTTGCGGCGGATCTCCTCGTATTCATCTTCCGGATTGGAGTCGTAGACGTTGCCGCCGCAGGTCTGCACATAGGCGTTCTCGCCGTTGGCGAATACGGTGCGGATCGGGATCGCAAAGGTGCAGTCGCCGTTGAAGGAGAAGTGACCGACGGCGCCGCCATAGGGGCCACGGCCATCCGATTCCAGATCGTCGATGATCTTCATCGCCTCGATCTTCGGCGCCCCGGTCAGGGTGCCGGCGGGGAAGTTGCTGGCCAGCGCCGAGAACATGTCCTCGGTTTCGGCGATGATGCCGACGATCTCGCTGGAGATATGCTGCACATGGCTGAAGCGCTTGATATCCATCAGACTGCGCACCTTGACCGTGCCGAAGCGGGCGACACGGCCGATATCGTTGCGGTGCAGGTCGACGATCATGTTGTGCTCGGCGATCTCCTTCGGATCGTTGAGCAGGGCACGGGCCAGCTGGGTATCCTCCACCTCATCCTTGCCGCGGCGGGTGGTACCGGCCAGCGGGAAGGTCTCCATCTCGCCCTGGCGCAGGCGGAACAACAGCTCCGGGCTGGCGCCGATCAGCTTCTGCTCGCCGAACTTGACGTAGTACATCTGCGGTGACGGGTTCACCTCGCGCAGCTGCTCATAGATGGCGATGCAGTCGCCCTCCAGCTTGAAGCGCTTCTTGAAGCCTACCTCGCACTGGAATATCTTGCCCTCGATGATGTCCTGCTTCACCTTCATCACCGCCGCCGCGTGCTCGGCCTGCGTCATCGTCTCGCCCATTGGGGTGATAACGAGTGGACCGTTCTCCGCCATCGGCTCGGCCAGGATCGACTCGATCAACTCCATGCGGCTGTCGGTGTAGTAGAAATAGATCACCTCGCCGGTCATCTTGTCCAGGATCAGGCCATCCTTGAACACGCCGAAGCGGAACACGTCGAACATCTCGCTGTGCTGCAGGTTCAGTGTCGGCTCGAAGTAGTTCATGCAGTCGTAACCGATATAGCCGGTCAGGCCGCCGGCGTATTTCCGCGAGATGATGTTTTGCGGCACGATCTCGCGCAGCAGGTAGTAGGGGTTGTCGCTGGGATAGGTTTCCCGGCTGCCATCGCGCTGTTCGATATGCAGGGCGCCCTCGGTGGCATACAGGATCTGCTCCGGGTCGAAACCGATGATCGAGTGGCGGGAGATGAAGCTCTCCTCGCCGAGCGACTCGAGCATGAAGCAGTTATCGAAGCGCTTCTCTATCTTCTTGAACAAGCCGAAGAAGTCGGTATCCGCAGTCAGCGTGACATAGTGCGGCTTGCGCGGCAGTTCTATTTTGGCGGGTTTGGTCATGGTATCTGGCATATCCCGGTTCAGGGTGTTTCCGATTTCAGGGCGCGTGAGCCACGGGTGACGGTGGCGATGCCGACGCCGAGCCGGCGGGCTATCTCGCGTTGCGGCACCCCCTCTTCGAGCAGCCGCAGGATCTGCAGGCGCTTGCACACCTCGGTCAACTCCGAAGGGGTCAGCAGTTCACTCAGTGCCTTCTCCAGGGATGCGCGGTCGCGCATTTCGAGCAGGTGATCGAGCAGTTCGTCGAGATAGGGTGTATTCATGTACTAGTACGCTATCACAAAACGGGGTGCAGTCAATCGAATTTTTTCGTCGAGCAGTTTATCAGCAGGCCCACTTTCCCCGCGTTGCGTTGATCCAAATTAAGGTGGCGGTTGGTTGATTTGTAGCACAATGGCTACATCTTTCGACCGCCTGTCCGCCGTATCGAGATCAAGGCAAACCTGCGCATATGAAACACTTTGTCCTGCAAACCAAGTACTGGCCGCTGCCGCTGATCATCTGGAGTGCGCTGGTGTTGGCCTCCTTCAGCTGGAACTGGGACAGGTTGGAGCATTACACCCTCGACCTGGCGGCGAATCGCGCCCAGTTCGTATTTAAGGTGGTCGAATCGGTGCGGATGTGGAATGCGCGTCATGGCGGGGTGTACGCATTGGTCGATGACAATACGCAGCCCAATCCCTATCTACAGATTCCCGAGCGCGATCTGACCTCGACCGACGGCGTCGAGTTGACCCTGCTCAACCCCGCCTATATGACCCGCCAGCTTGCCGATGTGGTCAAAGAGATCAGCGATGTGCGCCTGCACCTGACCAGCCTGAAGCCGCTGAATCCGGGAAACGCGGCGGACCCCTGGGAAACCCGCGCCCTGCAGGCGTTCGAGCATGGAGAGAACACGCGGCTTGAGTTGATCGGTGAAGGTGAAGAGCAAATGGTACGTTTTATGGCACCCCTGCTGGTTGAGCCCGAGTGCATGCAGTGTCATGCGCACCAGGGGTATCGGATAGGCGACATCCGAGGTGGGCTCAGTGTCAGCTACTCCGCCACACCTCTGTTGCAGAACGAGCAGACCAGTCTGCATCGCCTGATCTGGGCACATGCCGGGATCTGGTTGCTGGTAGCGCTGATGCTGCTGTTCGGTCTGTCGCAGGTACGCCGCCATATGCTCTCCCTGGCGGAAGCGAAGCAGCAGTTGGACGCTCTGGTCAAACAGCGCACGGCGGAACTGCATACCCTGACCAAGGCGGTCGAGTACAGCCCGGTCTCGACCGTGATCACCGATCGGAACGGCCGTATCGAGTATGCCAACCCCCGATTTAGCGAGGTGACAGGCTATGCCGTGGAGGAGGTGATGGGGCGTAACCCGCGCCTGCTGCAGTCGGGCGAGACCCCCATCGAGGTGTATGAGCAGATGTGGGCGACGATCACCGGTGGCAATATCTGGAAAGGCGAACTGCGTAATCGAAAGAAAAACGGCGAGCCCTACTGGGAACTTATCTCCATCTCGCCGATACGCGATGCCCTGGGCAATGTCAGCCACTTCGTGGCATTAAAAGAGGATGTCACCGATGACAAGGCGCGGGTGGCGAGGATTCACTACCAGGCCAACTACGACGATCTGACCGGCCTGCCCAACCGCAAGTATTTTCGCGAATTGTTGTATCAACAGGTCCGTCATGCCACTCAGGGTGGCCACACCTTTGCAGTGATGTTCATCGATCTTGACGGTTTCAAAAGCATCAACGACACCTTCGGCCATGATGCCGGGGATCTGCTGCTGCAGGAGTCGGCGCGGCGGATAACGGAGTGCGTGCGCAAAAGTGATATCACCGCGCGTCTGGGGGGCGATGAGTTCGTTCTGATTCTGCAACATACCGGTTGCCCTTTGGCCATTGCACAGATTGCGGAGAAGATTCTGCAGCAGCTGGCGCAACCCTTCCAACTGGATCGGTCTGAGGGGCGGGTGACCGCCTCGATCGGTATCGCACGCTACCCGAGAGATTCCGACAATGCGGATGATCTGCTCAAACGTGCCGACAGCGCCATGTACCAGGTCAAAAATGCCGGACGGCGGAACTACTGTTTCTACGGCGATGAGGAGATCGCCTCAGATAACACCCAGGTCTAACCGGATCTGCTCCTTAGCCCGGGCGGCAGAGACTTTTGTTACTGCGGTTAGCCGATTTTGCCTGCAATAAAGCGTTTAGTTATGCCTGTTCGTTACTGACTGCTCCGTCAAGGGTGCGAGTAAGCGCCGGACACTGTAAAATTGCGCGCCATCTGTCCGCCGGTATGCCGGTTGAGTCTATTTAAGGTGCGAAGCCCCCGCTTCGAGGAGAAAGGTGTGAGCGAAACAGTCGACAAACGTATCGATGGCAAGGCGGTGGCCGCTGAGCTGCGCAAAGAGATTGCCGAAAAGGTAAGGCAGCGTCGTGAAAAGGGCCTGCCGGCGCCGGGGCTGGCGGTGGTGCTGGTCGGCGAGGATCCGGCATCTCAGGTTTACGTCGGCAGCAAGGTACGTGCCTGTGAAGAGGTTGGTTATCTGTCGCGTAACTACCGTCTGGATGCTTCAACACCCGAATCCGAACTGCTGGCACTGATCGACCAACTCAATGCGGATCCTGAGATCCACGGTATCCTGGTGCAGTTGCCGCTGCCGAAGCAGATCGATGTGCAGTCGGTGATCGAGCGTATCGATCCGAAAAAGGATGTGGATGGTTTCCACCCGTACAACCTGGGGCGTCTGGCCGGCAAGGCGCCGACCCTGCGTCCCTGCACCCCCTACGGTTGCATGCGCCTGTTGCAGGCCTACGGCATCGACCCGATGGGCAAGAACGCGGTCGTCATCGGTGCGTCCAACATCGTCGGTCGTCCGGTAGCGCTGGAGCTGCTGATGGCGCGGGCCACGGTGACCGTGTGCCACTCCAAGACCCAGGATCTGCCCGGCGAACTGGCGCGTGCCGATATTGTCATCGCCGCGGTCGGTATCCCCAATTTTGTCAAAGGCGAGTGGCTCAAGCCTGGCGCCGTAGTGATCGATGTAGGCATCAACCGCCTGGAAACCGGCAAGTTGGTCGGTGATGTGGACTTCGAATCCGCCTATGAGCGTGTCGCTGCGATTACCCCGGTGCCGGGTGGTGTGGGCCCGATGACGATTGCCTGCCTGCTGCAGAACACGCTGGAAGCCTGCGAAGCGATCGAGAACGCCTGATCTGGCGATAGCGCTGTACCCTAAGTGTGGCTGGGCAAGATGCCCGGCGGGCGCTACTATCGACAGAACACGATAGGGAGAGGCGTAGCGGGTGCAGGTAGATGTCCGAGCGATCTGAGCAACAATCACCGGGAGTCGACCCGGTCAATAGACCGCAGGCCGAGCTCGAGATCAGTGTCGAGGAGCTGGATCAGCTCCTCGCCCTGCAGCAGGAGATGTTTCGCCTGGTGGCGGAAAACCGCCACTTCATCACGATTATCGACCGTGCCTGTGAAATGGCTCAGGCGCTGCTGCCCAACTCACTGGCCAGCGTCATGCTGCTGGACCGATCCAGCGGTGAGCTCAACGTAATCTCCGCACCATCGGTACCCAAAGAGGGGGTAGATGCTCTCTGCGGGCTGCGTCCCGGCCCGGGTGGTGGCTCCTGCGGTAATGCGGTGTACCGGAACGAACCGGTATTCGTCACCGATACCTACACCGACGAGCGTTGGCAGGACCTGCGTCAGCTCGCCTACGATTTCAATCTCTGCGCCTGCTGGTCGATGCCGATCCGGGATGCCGAGCAGCGTCCGATCGGCTCCTTTGCGCTCTCCTCATTCGAACACCGTCAGCCCTCGTCCTTTCATATACGCCTGTTGGAGGTCGGTGCCTCGTTGATCAGCCTAGTGCTGGCGCGCGAGGAGCAGGCACAGGCGTTACAGAGAAACGCCAAACGTCTTGAGCTGTTTGCCACCGCATTGAGCAACTCCTCCGAAGGGGTGATCATTACCGATCCCGGCAATCGTATCCTGGAGGTCAACGCCGCGTTCGAGGCGATCACCGGTTACCGGGCGGACCAGGTGATCGGGCAGGCGCCCAGTATTCTGGCCTCAGGGCTGCACGATCGCGCTTTCTACGACCAGATGTGGCGCGAGCTTGGGATTAACGGCCGCTGGAGTGGCGAGGTGATCAACCGGCGGGCCGATGGTTCGCTGCTGGATCAATGGCTCACCGTGAATACGGTGCGCGACGATCAGGGGCAGATCGCCAACTACGTCGCCGTCTTTACCGATCTCAGCGAGCTGAAGAGCGAGCGCGAAGGGCGTATTCGGGCGCTGGAGCATGACCCGCTGAGCGGGTTGCCCAATACCGCCAAGTTGAAGTTGCAGCTCGATGCGGTAGCGCCTGATCAGGCGTTGTTGCTGCTTAATTTGAACAACTTCAGCTACATCAATACCGCCTATGGCGTCGAAGTGGGCGATCAACTGCTGCAGGCGGTAGCACAAGAGCTGTGCGGACTGGCGCTGCCGGGAGAGCTGTTCCGGATAGATGCGGACCAGTTTGCCGTTCATTTCACTCAAGAGGTCGATCTGGAGTTGCAGATCCTGCGTATCCAGCAGCACTTTCTTTCCAGCACCGTTAATGTCGACCAACTCCGCTTCAACCTGACCTTCAACTTCGGTGGGGTGTCGGGCAGTACGGATCTGATGCGGCGGGCGTTGATTGCACTGAAGACCGCGCGTTCACTGGGTAAGAATCGCTTCCACCTCTATAACAGTGAGAGCGATGAGCCTCAGCCGCAGAGACGGCTTGATTTTGCCCACTGGAACGGTTGGTTACACGACGCGTTGCGCAATAAAGGCGTCGTGCCCTGGTATCAGGGGGTACGCGATAACTTTAGCGGCCGGATCGACAGTTTCGAGGTGCTGGCGCGGTTGGAGCGTGATGGTGTGATCCACTCGCCGGCGGAGTTTATCCCGGTGGCCCAGTTGTCCGGTGTGTTGCCGGTGTTGACCCGGGAGATGATTGCCGCCAGTTTTGCTCGCATGGCAAGCACCGATTTCAATTTCAGCCTCAATATCACCAGTGAAGATCTGGATCTGGGCTATCTGGCGGATCATCTGGACGAGATCGCCAGAGTCTATGGCATCAAGCGCTCGCGAGTTGTGCTGGAGATCCATGAAGGGGTCAGCAGTGGCGCCACACGTGCCCATCTGCCGCAATTGCGCGAGCTGAAGCAGCGCGGTTACCGGTTGGCGATCGATGACTTCGGCACCGAATACTCCAACTTCGAGCGCATCCTTGAACTGGATGTGGACTACATCAAGATCGATGCCCGCTATATCCGCCATATCGACACCGATCCACGCAGCTACGAGATCACCCGGGCGATCGTCTTCTTTGCACGTAACGCCGGCATCAAGACGGTGGCGGAGTTCGTGCATTCGGAGGCGGTTCAGGCGGTAGTCGAGTCCCTCGGTATCGATTACTCCCAGGGCTATCTGTTCAGTGAACCTGCAGCTCATCCTGAGCCAAACGACAGGCACAAGGTTCAGTAGTCACGGGTGTCACGCCCTAACGCTTATTCCTCCCGTTCTCAGACATGCAAGCCAGAGCCTGGCCTATGGCTAAAAGATGCTGTTGACCATCGGCAGAACACTTTCGGTAGTGATCAACCAGCTGAAGCTCCGCGCTCGATGGCGTCGGATAGGATATTTCAGAGCGTATGCCCGTTATGATGTATTGTATATCCGCGCCGGCTGCAGCAATTGCTGCCAGGTAACCGATGTCAGGCTGACGAGCACCCTTTTCATAATTATGTTGGGCATTCCGGGCGACACCTCCAATTGCGCCAAATGCCTCCTGGCTCTTTCCCAAGCGTATGCGTTCTTCTTTCAGTCGGTCCCAGAAATCACTCATTTGAATACTTGCTGTGTTGACAATCACTCATATGGATGCGATCATCGGGCTCGTGAATGCTATTGCAGCGTAATCAGATTGTTGTGTCTGGTCTCTTAGGGGGTATGAATGCTGTAGCGCCAGGTTGTACGACTATATTTCTGGGCGTCAGCATGCAAATACGGTAATCAAGGAAACCCGTGAATGACTTCCGTAATACCGACCTAGAGAGACGCTAAAATCTGAAAGCGCTGTAGTAACGTCTGATACAGGAGATTCTAGGCGATGGATATCGGCAACACCAACACGTGATAATTCCAAATAAGCTCGGTGATGTCGGGCGATTCGGTTCCATGCGCTCGTTGTAAATCTTTAACACGCCTAGCCCGCCTACCAACCGACAAGCGGTCGCGGCGATAAGAGCCGGCTCCAATTAGGGAGACTTTTATGACCTGCTCTCGGATCCCACAGCAGAGTCTGGAGTTGGAGCATCAGCACACCAGCAGGATGATGGACCAGGATCGGCTCACCGGACTGCCCCATGTCGGCCTATTGAACCGGGCGCTGATCGAAACCGGCGAGAGCCCGGTCCTGCTGCTGCTGAATCTCAACAATCTCAGCTACATCAACAGCGTCTACGGCATCCGCTTTGGCGATGAACTGCTACGCGGAAGTGCACGCAGGCTGTGCAGCTTTTCTCCTGCACGTCCCGAGGTATTCAGGAGCAATGCCGATGAGTTCGCACTGCTTTATCACGATCTGGCGGAGCAAAGTATAGCGGGCGAAATAGAGCGGCTGCAGCAGCACTTCCGCACGGAGCCCTTCTGCATCGGCAATCTGTCGCTCTACCTGTCGTTCAATATCGGTGTCGGAGTGGGGCGCGACTGTTACCGGCGCGCGATACGGGCACTGAAATGGGCCCGGCAGCAGGGCAAAAACCGGGTACACGTCTACTCCGCCTTGACCGAAGCGCTGGATGGTGGCCGCAAGGAGGACTATATCCAGTGGAACTCGCGCCTGCATAACGCGCTTGGATCGGGCGGGATCCGGCCCTGGTATCAGGGGATCCGGGACAACCGTACGGGCGAGATATCCAGATGGGAGGTGCTGGCACGCCTGCATCATGACGAGGGCGTCGCCTCGCCTGGCGAGTTTCTGCATGTGGCCAAGTTGTGTGGCTTGATGCCCTCCATCACGCGTACCCTGATCGAACAGGCGCTGCAGGCGGTGTCGGGCAGTCATCACCATCTTTCGCTCAATATCACCGAGGAGGATCTCTCGCTCGGCTATCTGCCGGACTTCCTCGATCAAAGCTGTGCCCGCCAGGGGGTCTCGCCCGGGCAGTTGACGCTGGAGCTGCTGGAGGGGGTCAGTAGTGGCGTCAAACAGGACCAGGCGCAGCAGCTAAGTGAGCTGAAGCGGCGGGGGTATCTGCTCGCCATCGATGACTTCGGTACCGAATACTCCAATTTCGAGCGCATTCTGGAGCTGGAGATCGATGTGCTCAAGATCGATGCCAAGTACATACGCCAGATCGATCGGGATCGCACCAGCTACGAGATCGTGCGGGCGATCGCCTTCTTTGCCAACAATGTGGGGATCCGCACTGTGGCCGAACATGTCCATTGTGCACAGGTTCAGCAGGTGGTGGAGGCCCTGGGCATCGATGAGTCCCAGGGCTATCTGTTCAGCGTGCCGACGCCGGATCTGGTCGCGACGCCGGGGTGAATCGCCGTCAGCGGCCGAGGCCGCCCATGATGCCACGCACTGCGGCCGGGATGTCGCCGGGCAGCAGCACCATCTTGCTGTTGTCGGAGGTGGAGATCTCTTTCATCGCATCGATGTAGCGTTCACCCAGCAGGAACATGACCGGGAGCTCGTTCTGCTGGATCGCGGAGGTGACCTTCTCGATCGCGGCCTGGCTTGCCTCGGCGAGGACGATCTTGGCCTCGGCGTCGCGACGTGAAGCCTCCAGTCGACCCTCCGCCTCAAGAATCGCGGCAGCCTTCTCGCCGTCGGCACGGGTAACGGTAGCGCGGCGGCCACGCTCGGCGGCGGCCTGCTCCTCCATCGCCTTCTGCATGGTTTCCGATGGATTGATATCCTGGATCTCCACCGTTTTCAGCGTGATCCCCCAGTCGGCGATATCATCGGAGATGGCGGTTTTCAGCTTCGCCTTGATCGCGTCGCGGTTGGAGAGGGCATCGTCCAGATCCATCTCGCCGATGATCGAGCGCAGCGAGGTCTGCACCAGATTCTGAATCGCGATGCGGTAATCCTCGACGCCGTAGACCGCTTTCTCCGGCGAGACGATGTTGATGTAGGCCACGGCGTTGGCGATGATCACCGCGTTATCCCGGGTGATCACCTCCTGGGAGGGGATATCGAGCACGATATCCTTGGTCGTAACCTTGTACGCCACTGAATCGATATAGGGAAAGATAAAGTTGAGGCCGGGGCCGAGCGTGCGGTGGTATTTGCCCAGGCGCTGGACCACGAACTTACTCCCCTGTGGGACCGTCTTGACCCCCAGAGCGAGGGTGACGATCACCAGCACCAGAAATACGGATGCCATTACCAATCCATCGATAAACATGAGCAGGACTCCTTGCAGTTAGTAGTTAGCAGTCAGCAGTGAATTGAGAGCAGTCAGTTGAGATTCAGCGTTTTTCCACGATCAGCGTATTGCCGGACAGCTCCAGCACGAACACCCGGTCGCCCAGGCTGACCGGCTCAGAGCAGATAAACTCCCACTCATCGTCACCGAGCAGCGGGGTGGAAAAGCGCACTATTCCGCGTTGTCCCTCCTCCGGGGCACGGATCACCTGACCGGATTCGCCACGGATCGCTTCACGGGCGATACCGGCCTTGGTGTGGTCACGCATCAGTGGACGGAAAAACTGGAACCAGAGCAGGGTGAAGGCGGTGGACGACAGTGCCCAGATCAGCAACTGCCAGCTCAACGAGATCTCCACCGAGAGGGCAAGCAGCGCCGCGATGATGAAGGCGCCCAAGCCGAACCAGAAGATGGTAAAGCTTGGGACGACCAGCTCTGCCAGAATCAGCAACATGCCAAAGACGATCCAATGCCAGTATTGAATAGCGAACTCCATCTCTTCTCCTTGGGTGCTGCATGGGGGATGCCTGAAATCATCGGTTAGCGGTCGATAAAGGTCAATTACTCCTTTATGAACAGTGGGGTCTGATCTAGGATGAAGCTTTGTGTGTGCGATCTGACTGCGGGTCAGGGCAGTGCCGCGCCTGTGCGGCAGGATCAATCGGTGGCAGGTGGTGGTATGCGCGTTGATCTCGCTCTACAAAAGTTGCTTGCGGGCCGATCGCTGCGCCGTCCGGCTTGCAACTTGGACCGTTTACGCTAAGAATCGACGCTGCATTAAACGCGGGTTTGATGCCGCTTGAAAACCGGTAGTGCTGTACCGGACCGGACGCGAAAGAGGATTACCATGGCTGATTACAAGATTTTGTTCACAGGCTCGGTCTGTTCGGGGAAGACCACCGCCATTCGCTCTCTCAGTGAGATCGAGACGGTGGATACCGATGCCAAGGTCAGCGATTCGGTGATTCGTCGTAAACAGAGAACCACCATCGCCATGGACTACGGCGTTCTGGAACTGACCGATAACGCCAAACTGCATCTGTACGGTACGCCCGGGCAGGAGCGTTTCAGGTTCATGTGGCAGTTGATGATGAGTGATCTGGTGGCCGATGCGGAGGCGTTGGTCCTCATGGTCGACAACACCCGCACCGACCCGTTCAAGGATATCCGTTTCTATGTCAACGAGTTCCGTGACTACCTGGTCAAGCGGCGCCTGGTGATCGCGGTTACGCACTCGGATGTACGGGCCAACCCCGATTACAACTACTATATGAACCAGCTCAAGCGTATGGGCTTGTTTACCACTGTGATGTTTGTGGACGCGCGCGACCCTGCAGATGTGTTGAAGCTGGTCAAAGAGGTTGTCGGCCGGCGCGAGCGCGAGGTCGACTGGTCGGCGCTGGCGGCAAAACTGGCCGATAACAGCACCGTGCCCGAAGCGGTCGCGATTCCCGATCAGATTGTCAGCAGCGAAGCGGCCAAGCCGATTTCGCTGATCGATGCGGCGGTGAATACACGCGGCATTACCGGCGCCATGCACCTGGGCGGCGATCGCAAGGTGATCGATTCCAACGTGGCCAGCATGCAGAGTCAGGCACTGCTGAAGGCGATGGTGAATCTGGTTTCGGCACTGGAACAGAAAGCCGCGTTTCTCGGCAAAATCGACAACTTCATGCTCTGCGGTGAAGAGCAGGAAACCCTGTCGGTCTTCGTGGAGGAGGAGCAGGCGCTCGGGTTGTGTTCGGACAAGGGGTTGAGCCTGATGGTCGTTCAGCAACAGGCGTCCGATTTGCTGCAATGGAGTCGAAACGAGAATGAATGAACTATTTGAAGCGGTTGATGAGCTGGATTTTATCGAGGGTTGTTGCCTGCTGAAGGGGGATCAGGTGCTGTCGTCCACCTTTCCTGCTGCCCGTCGCCACCATGAAACGATCGCCAAAAAAGCGTTCATCTATGTGTTCACCAACGCATCGAAGCTACGCTCGGCTCATGACGAAGCCCATCTGGAAATCGGCGACAAGCGGGTCAGCGGATTTATGCTGGAGGGGGGGCAGATACTGATCTGTCTCTCGTCAAAACACACCAACGTGGTCAATGTGCGTAACAACGTGCGAGAGCTGTACAACGGCTTTCAGCAACAGGCGCAGATGGCCTGACCTTCATGGGTTATTCACCTGCCCGTTCGGAGCAAAAAAGGGCAGGCAACCCGATCAACGACAGGGATGCCCGCCCGGTGCTCCAGACGCTATGCCCGGGTCGGGCCCGATTCAGACCGGACCGCGTGCGGTGCGTTTGACCTCGATGGTCTGACCCAGTGCGGCTTCCAGGCTCAGGGTTTCGCCTTTGGCACGGTAGCCTTTCATTTCGTTGTACAGGGTGACCAGCTTGTCGCCGGCGGATTGCCCCTTGAAATCGCCCTTTTCCAGCGCCAGTTCATCGATCGCCTCGTTCCAGGGGATCCCTTCGTCGAGCGGAATCAGGAAAAACGTCTTGCCGAGCGCGTCCAGGACCATCGCGCTGCCGATATTGCGCACGAATATCATTGAACACAGGTCGTCAGCCAGGTCGGCACCATACTTCTCCAGTAGAAGTTCCAGGTGCGCCAGATCGGTCAAAAGGCCTACCAGTAGTTTGATCTTGTCGCTCTGCTCCAGCACAACGGCGCCCAGCAGCAGTGAAATGGGCGGTTTGCGACGACCCTGGGCGTCGGCGACTTCACCCTCCTGAATCACCAGCTCGCCTCGGTACGCGACACCGCCATTGCTGGTGTCTTCGATAAAGTTTGTGTTGAACAGCAAAGACTGCTCTTCATATTTTTTCAACAACATCGTCGTAATCCTCGTTTCAATTCTGCTAAGTGCTAGCAAGAATGTGACCGAGTTATAAATAATTAGAAAAATTATAAAAAAACAGATAGTTAATGATTTGTTGTGCATGTTCCAGCTGGTTGTTCCTGTCGTATTGTCAGCTTTCCTACAGACGCAATCGTGCATTTGTGGCGGTTGGAGGACGCGTTGAGGCAGGTGTGGATCGGTTTGAGCGTGAAAAATGGACAATAGCGACAAATGTGCAATTTTATTTAGGTTGGAAAGTTGATAGATTGGTCAGCCGTCATCGTTTGATGACGATCTTCCATATGTCGGGGTGGGGCACGGAGCGCCATTAAAGAGTAAAACTGCCGGTTCGGTTCGGGTCGGTTGGCGCAGGTGGCCATGTCGCAACAGATCAACGCACGTAAATTTATCCGAGTCCAGACCTGGGGGCTGACCTCCATCGTCACCCTGATGGCATTACTGGTCATCGCGCTCTATTTGGGACGCAGTTATTTCGAAAGCGAGCGTCGTCTTGCCGCCATAGAGGCGGAGATCATCGAGCAAAACAAACAGCTGCTTCGCCGTGAAATGAACTCGGTGGTAGATGATTTGCGTTTCACCTATGCGCAGGCGGAGACGCAGCTCAGAGAAGAATCCAAGAGTCAGGTTGAACAGGCCTGGTCAATCGCAAACGCCATCTATCGGCAGGAGGTCGGTATTCACGGTGCGGCAAGTGCCGCAGCATTGATTCGCGAAACACTGCGTGACATCCGCTTTTTCCACGGCCGCGGGTACTACTTCATCGATGACCAGGAGGGGCGTTGTGTACTGCTGCCAACCGCGCCGCACCTTGAAGGTGGATCATTGATCGACAACCGTGACGATACCGGACACTACATCATGCGTGGTCTGATCGATGCGGTCGACAATCCGGAGAGGTCCGGTTTTTCGCGCTATCGCTGGTATGCGCCAGGCAACCGGGAGGAGATGCGCGAGAAGATCGCCTATGTGAAGCTGTTTGAGCCTTTGGGTTGGATCATCGGTGCCGGCGATTATGTCTACCGTTTTGAAGACGATCTCAAACAGAGCGCACTGCAGCGCCTGGCGCAACTTCGTTTTGGCGACAGCGGCTACTTCTCGGTGTTGTCGGAAGAGGGCGGTGTGCTGAGCTCACCGGCCTATCCCCAGGCTGAAGGTAAACACTACCGGGAACTGCCGCAACCTTACGCCGATGTCGGCAGCCTGCTGCTGAAGAACGCCACCGTCGAGGGGCAGTTCGTCGAGTATGAATGGCACCGTCCCGGCTCCGATCAGTTGGAGCCCAAGGTCTCGCTGGTGCAGCGCATACCCGAGTATGGCTGGGTCCTGGTAGCAGGTGTCTACAACTCGAACCTGGTTGAGGCGATAGATGCGCAGCGAGAAAACACCCGGAAGTTTATGCGCTCCAACCTGCTAAGCATGATTCCGGCCTTTGTGTTGCTGGCGCTGGTGGGTTTGCTGTTCGCGCTGGGCTTGTCGCGTTGGCTGATCCGCTTGTTCAGCCTCTACCAAAGCGATATCGAGACGCAGAAGATGGCGTTGCGGGACAGTGCCGCCGAACTCAGCGTTGCCGCCAAGGTGTTTGAGACGGCAGCGGAAGGGATGATGGTCATCGATAGCAACAACCGAATTCTGGCGATCAACACCGCGTTTACGCGTATTACCGGTTACTCCCTGTATGAGCTGAAGGGGCGGGAACCGTCGATTTTGTTCAATCGGGATGGGGCCTCGGCGAATGGCAGCAGCGACTATCCTGATCTGACCTCAGAGGGATACTGGGAGGGAGAGGTCTGGAATCGCAGGCACAACGGCGAGCTCTATCCGGCCTGGCTGTCGATAACCGCGGTACATGATGAACAGGGTGGGTTGGCCAACCGGATCCTGACACTGATCGATATTACCGAGCGCAAGCAGAGCGAGGAGCGGCTGCGTCACTTGGCCGAGTATGACCCGCTGACCGAGCTGCCCAACCGGCGGCTGCTGAGCGATCGTGCCGGTCAGGCGCTGGCTAGCTGTGCGCGACAGCACACCGCCCTTGGCGTGATGTTTATCGACCTGGATCGGTTCAAGAATATCAACGACTCACTTGGACATGAGGCCGGCGACGCCCTGTTGACGCTGATCGCCGGACGTTTGCAGGGCGCGGTTCGAGAATCCGACACGGTCAGCCGTGTCGGCGGCGACGAGTTTGTTGTCCTGCTGCCCGATTGTGGGCAGGCGGAGGATCTGGCGCAGCTGGCGCAAAGGTTCATTGATCTGATCAAGCAGCCGCTGAGTCTGGCCGGGCGCAATCTTACCGTTACCTCCAGTATCGGCATCGCCGTATTTCCCGAGGATGGTCGGGATTTCATGCACCTGAGTCGAAATGCGGATGCTGCGCTGTACCATGCCAAGGATTGCGGTCGGGATAACTACCAGTTCTATACCGCCGATATGAACGCCCGGGCAAAACGTCGCCTGGGGATGGAAAATGCGCTACGCCAGGCGCTGTCTCGTGGCGAAATGGAGGTGTTTTACCAACCGCAATGGGCGTTGGAGTCGGCGACGTTGACCGGCTTCGAAGCGCTGGTGCGATGGAATAGCGCCGATTACGGCTTTGTCGGACCCGATCAGTTCATTCCGCTGGCCGAGGAGACCGGCCTGATCGTCCCGATCGGCAACTGGGTGCTCGAGCAGGCATGCCGGCAGGCCCAGGAGTGGAACGAGGCGTTCGGGCTGAGCCTGAATATGGCGGTGAATCTGTCGGCGAAGCAGTTTACCGATGAGATTATCGACACGGTCAAACAGTCACTGGCACGCACCGAATTGGAGCCCGGTTACCTGGTGCTGGAGCTGACCGAGAGTATTCTGATGCAGGATCCGGCCGAGGCCGCGCTGCGCCTGGCGCAGATGCGTGATCTCGGTATCCGCATCGCGTTGGATGATTTCGGTACCGGGTACGCATCGCTGGCGTACCTCAAGGATTTTCCGCTCGATAAGCTGAAGATCGACAAGGTGTTTACCGATGGGGTGCCGGGTAAGAACCACGACGAAGCGATTGTCCGGGCGATTATCGACCTCGCCGGCTATCTCGGACTGCGAACCGTGGCCGAGGGGATAGAAAACGAAGCGCAGGGCCGGTTCATGAAGGAGGCTGGCTGTGACATCGGGCAGGGCTACCTGTATTCGCGGCCAATTCCTGCGCATAAGGTAGAGACAGAGCTGCTGTGTCTGGGGCATTATACGACGAAAGTCTAATGCCCGCAGAAGGATGTTCCGTCCATGAGGACCCACCCGCTACGTCAGCAAGTGATCAGTGAGGTTCACGCCCGGCCATTTCAGAAGCTCTATTCGCCGCTGTCGCTGATCCATATCGGCGTGGTCATCGATGAGCAGACCAAACTGAGCAGTGTCCAGCGAGAGGTGGTCAATCTTGCTCATGAGATGGGGTTGTTCGATGCGCCGCTCGCCTCCTTCTTTTTCTGTCGTAACGATGTCTGCGCACTCAGATTCGAAGCGCACAACGAGTTCTATACGCTGACTGCCTATCGGTTCGGCAGCACAGAGCTACCGTCCGGATTTCAGTCACGTATTGCGAACTTGCAGGGGGCGTTTCTGTGCGGCTGCGAGTTGATCTGCTCATCCGACGTGGAAGATGTGGACGACTGGGTGCGCAGCCAGTTCGATCACCAGATCGTCGGCTCCGAAGTGATGGGCGGCTACGCCAAGGTGTGGACCGATTTTCATCACCGCCGGGACAGCGGCCTGACGCGATTGCTGGTGCAGGATATCTCGCTGGCCTCCTATCAGCGCGGACGCTTGCTGCAGCGCCTGTGCGAAATCGAGGTGTATCGCCACATGGCGCTGCTGGCGCTGCCCGAAGCGATACGCGCCATGCCGCGCACTACCCATCTGGACCAGACGCTGGCGCGGCTCAGTGCACGGCTGTCGACGGAGGAGCCGGCGGATCTGCTTGATGAACTCACCAATCTGGCGTCCAGCGTGGAAGCCCTGGCGGCGGCTACCGCCAACCGTTTTTCCGCCACGGAAGCCTATTTTTCGCTATTGGACAAGCGAGTGGAGGAGCTGCGCGAAGAGCGCATCGAGGGGTTGCAGACCATCGAGCAGTTTATGGAGCGACGGGCGGACCCTGCACGTCTGACCTGCCAGTCAGCGGGGCTGCGGATCGAGAAGCTGTCGAAACGTATAGCGCGGACCAGCCAGATGATCCGCTCTCAGGTCGATCTGTCGACGGAACAGCAGATGCGCGACCTGCTGAAAACCCTGAGCGGTCGCGCACGATCCCAACTGCGCCTGCAGGCCAAACTGGAAAGCTTTACCGTCATCGTGGTGACCTACTACGCCTTCGATCTGATCGAGCGGTCGTTACGCAACACCATTCAGGTGGAGCACATGCTCGACCTGGCACTGTATATCCTCAGCGGCGCGGTGCCGTTGATCGCACTGGTACTCTGGCTCTATATCAGGCGCATGCTGCGCGGTATCGAAGATGAATAGCTGATGCCGCAATAAGGCAGAACGGACAAGGGTGGCTCAGAGCCACCCTTTGCGTTTGAAATACCAGTAGGGGGCGATCCCCGACAGGACCATCAACCCCAGTGCCCAGGGGTAACCCAACAGCCATTGCAGTTCCGGCATCTGCTCGAAGTTCATGCCGTAGATACTGGCCACCAGGGTTGGCGGCAGGAACACGACCGCGGCGATGGAGAAGGTCTTGATGATCTGGTTCTGCTGAATGTTGATAAAACCCAGCGCCGCGTCCATCAGGAAGTTGATCTTCTCGAACATAAAGGTGGCGTGGGACATCAGCGTGTCCAGGTCGCGCAGAATCTCGCGGCAGCTCTCCTGCTCATCGGGATTCTGGCGGATATGTCGCAGCAGGAAGGAGATGGAGCGCTGAGTGTCCATCAGTACCAGACGCATCTTGCCGTTACTGTCCTCCAGCCGCGCAAGCTTGTCCAGAGACTCCTCCATCTCGCCGCTGACCCGATTCTCCAGAACCAGTGAGCTGACGCTCTCCAAGCTGCGATGCAAGTCTTCCAGCTGGTCCGCCAGGTTGTCCACCTTCTGATCGAACAGCGTGGTCAATACCTGCAGCGGAGTTGCCGCTTCGACCCAGCCTCTGCGCACACGCAGGCGCATGAGCCGGAAATCTGCCAGCTCCACATCGCGAATACTGAACAGGCGGTCCGGCTTCAGCGTGAAGGCTACGGTCGAGGTGTGGTGGCGCCCCTCGGACTGATAGAGAAACAGCGAGTGGACATGGATATCCTGCCCCTCGATAAAGTAGCGCGAGCTGGATTCGATCTCCTCGACCTCATGCGCCTCCGGCAGGCTCTCCGGATAGAGCGATTCGATCAGCCAGCGCTCCTCGCTGCTGGGCTCCTGCAGGTCGATCCAGCCCACCTCACGCAGCGTTTCCGCTGCATTGTGGTGTTCCAGCTCGCACTCGCTCAGACGCCCGTCGGCGATCGAAAATGCTCTCATCATCCTGTTTAGTCTCTTCAGCCGGTTACCGTGCCGACGACGGTATACACAAGATAACCGGCATAGCCCGCATAGACCAGGGTCAGTATCCCGCCCTCAAGCCGGTTAATATGGCCCGCCTTGCGGATACCGTAGCCGAGGATAAATAGCGAGAAGGTCAATGCCGCCATCACCATCCAGTCGCGATACAGCACCTCGGGCTCGACCACCATCGGTTGGATGGCGCCGGCGATGCCGATCACGGCCAGAGTGTTGAACAGGTTGGAGCCGATCACGTTGCCCAGCGCCAGGTCGTGCTCGTTCTTGCGCACGGCGACGATGGAGGAGGCCAGCTCCGGCAAGGAGGTGCCGATCGCCACCACGGTGAGGCCGATGATCAGGTCGCTGACGCCGAGCGCCGTGGCGATCTCCACCGCACCCCATACCAGGATGCGCGAACTGGCCACCAGCAGCAGCAGCCCACAGAAAAGCCAAAGCAGGGCGATCTTCAGCGGCATCAGGCCATCTTCAAGCTCGTGGGCAAAATCATCGCCCAGCGCATCGCCCCGCTGCTTCATGCCCACCCAGATCGACCAACCCATGGTGGCGGCGAAAACCAGCAGCAATACCACGGCATCAAGCCTGGATATATGGCCGTCGAGCAGTTGATAACCGGACAGCAGGGTGACACCGGCGAGAATCGGTAGCTCCTTGCGCAGAATCTGGGAGTGTACCGCGATAGGGCATAGCAGCGCGGTGATACCCAGGATCAACGCGATATTGGTGATGTTGGAACCATAGCCGTTACCCAAGGCCAGGCCCGGGTTGCCCTGGGCCGATGCCAGTGCGGACACGACCATCTCCGGCGCCGAGGTGCCGAAACCGATAATCACCATACCGATCAGCAGTGTCGGCATACCCAGATGGCGCGCGGTAGCCGCAGCGCCATCGACAAAACGATCGGCGCTCCAGACCAAAAGCGCCAAGCCCGCAATCACGGCAAGAATTGCCAGTAACATCTATCCACTCCCGGAATATGACAAGAAACTCAGCGCGCTACTATACCAGTTCCGCTCTAATACCTCAGGCGGAAAGCGGCGCCGGCTATACGATTTTTTCGATCCTGCAATCAGCTTAAATCGAACCGCAGGCCCGATATCCCTGGAGGTTGGAGCAGAGTGGTAGGGGCTACGTATTCATAACCTGGGTGAAAGTTGTCAGTCCGGGCTTGTTCTTTCAAATCAGTCTGATAGAATGCGCACCCACTTGAGACGGCGACCTGTATCGCTGCATTCAAGTGTAGAGTGGTCAGGTGTCCGAGTGGCCGAAGGAGCACGCCTGGAAAGTGTGTATGTCGAAAGGCATCGAGGGTTCGAATCCCTCCCTGACCGCCATCTATTCAGAAGCCCTGCTGAGCGATCAGCGGGGCTTCGTCGTTTCAGGTTCTGGCCATCATTTCTAATTTCCTGTTTCTACAGGAAATCATGTAAAAGAAATCACTTTCTAGATCCCGTAGATTTGTGACTGGTACAAAACGCCGGTACCAAGCCGCTGCGAAATCAGCTGCTTCAAGAGTACTGTGGCGTATGAAAATGGGCGGTATGGGTTGTCGCCCCCAAAAGAGTTTCTAGCAAGCCTCTGCCTGCTTAATTGCCTTATGCTCCTCCTCTTTCATGCCAAGCTTCCAATAGCTAGAAATATATAGGTTGTCGCGCGTCAAATCGGGATGGGGGCGAAAGTGATCCCGCAATGCGCGCATGCTGGAAAATTCGCACGCGCACCAGACCGACGGGCGTCCTTTAAGCCAAGATAGTTGCTGCACCTTGTCTAGCAGGAGGGACGCGTACATGCCCGGATGCGGATTAACCAGCCAATGGAACTCCATATTCACTGGAGCATTGAGTGTTTGGATATCGTCGGCGTCTATCACTTCGATCACCACATGTCCCTGAGCATCTTCGGGTAAGCGCTCCAGATTGGCACTAATGGCGGGTAGCCCTGTCATGTCGCCGACGAAGAGGAACCAGTCGGCACTATGGTCGACCATTTTCGTCGGTCCAGGTCCACCGACCAGTATGCTGTCACCAGGCTGGGAGGCCATCGCCCAGGACGAGGCAGGGCCAGCATCTTTGTGAATGACGAAGTCGATATCGATCTCGCGCCCTTTATTCGATTCGCGATGTGCACGGACAGTGTAAGTGCGTACAACGGGGTGGTCTGAGCCGGGTCGAGGCAACATCAGTTTGACGTAGGCGCTTGCCTGATCAGTGGGAAAGTCGCCCATGCCTTTATCGCCGAGAGTCAGGCGTAGCATATGGGGCGACAGTTGTTGTTTGTAAAGCAATGTGAGTTCGCGCGGTGCGGGTCTGTTCATTATTTCTCCTGTGGAATTGATTTGCTGGACTGACGGCGCCCCTCTGGTTCGCCGAGGTTAGCCGTCATTGTGTTACCCAGCCGAATGAACGTCGTCAGTTCTTCATTGCTTAAGCCGGCCGCCATGCGCTGGCTTGCCTGCCGCTCCGCCATCCGGATCCGTTCTAGCATCGCTTCGCCGTGATGAGTCACTGTCAGGAGTTGGCTACGTCCATCATCGGGGTTGCTTTGCTTCTCGATCAGCTCGGCGCTCAGAAGGTCCTTTACCAGCCGGGCAATTTGCGCCTTATCTCGCTCTAAGCGGATGGCGATCGCCTGTGCAGTGCAAGGAGCGCCTGTCGAAGCTTGGAATTGATGTATCAACTTCAGGGTTCGGATATGGGCGATCGCCAGTTCTATGCCAATGTCACGATACGCTTCGCGCATGGCGCGCTTGTAAGCATGCAGCAGGCGATGTAGGGCTTCGCCTATAGGTGTTTCGATCATGTTACTTCGTTGTTATCTGGTTGATTTTGTCAACTATGCCTTCGCATGGATGATACTGTCAACTACTTGGTGGGAATGTTGGCGAGGTGGAAGTTAATTTCAATGGTAAGTCGGCGTACGGAAGTACTGTGATGGATGCTGTCGTAAACCGCTGAAACAGACTTAAAGTCGAGCGCGATGTCCAGTTTGGGCTGGATTAATACAATACGATCGCCCGGGAGTTGCGGCGCAACACCGCCGCCCAAGAGTACATTGCGGATACCGCCGATCAGATGGCGTTGCGAAGAAAGCGGTCCGCAGTCAAAGCCGGTAAACAGGATTCCCAGCATCATCGGATCATCAGGGAAAGGCTGTTGCTGGGGTGTTCGCCGGACGCGAATTCAACTCCGAAGTGCGACACCCGCCTATGCAGCCTGAAGGCATTCTTGGAACACGATTTCAGGCTGCCTGAACCCGAGGCACTTGCGCTGTTTCAGGTTTAAGCACTTCTCGGCACGCCGTACATCCTCATCCGTGATCAGCTTCAGATCCATGCCTTTCGGGATGAACTGCCGCAGCAGGCCGTTAAAATTCTCGTTCAGCCCACGCTCCCATGACGAATACGGATGGGCAAAGTAAAACTCCGCGTCCAACGCTTTGGCGATAGCCTTGTGCTCGACGAACTCGCTGCCATTGTCCGCCGTGATCGTATGTACATGGTCGCCATAGGGAGCGACCAGTACCGAGTACCGGAGGGTCTTTTTGATGTGATCGAAGACGCATATCGAGACCTGTTCGGTGACGATGAGGATGGTGAGGCAACCGACCGTTGAGTGGCTGCTTTAAGTTCATCCAACCAACTCTGGGTTGAGTGATGTGAACTTAACGCGGCTGGCTACCGGTCTCCGTTGTGCTTGTCAGCGAGCCGGCGATGGACTGAACGGTGCTTCTGAGCCATTTGTGCGCCGGATCTTCATCGAGATAGTGTGGCCAAACCATGACCTCGACCACGGGCTGCATGTCGAATGGTGCCTCCAGCAGTTTGACAGGAAAGCGCTGCGCCATCTGCTCCGCCAGGCGGCGGTGCAGGGTCACGATACGGTCGGTGCCCATGACCAGCAGGGGGGAGGCGCTGAAATGATCCACCGTACACTCTATACGGCGCTGGCGGCCGAAGCGCGGTAGAAACCACTCCTCGAATGCAAGACTGCTCTCGTCTCCCAGCCGAATGGCGATGTGTCCCCGGTCCAGATATTGCTCCATGGTCAGCTCATCAATGTCGGCATCCTGGCACATCATGCATACCTGGTCGTCACGCATAAGTTCGACCTGTGGATGCTGAAGCCGGCTCGCATACTGCTCCGGTATGAAGAGCAGATCGATCGCGCCCCTTTCAAACGCCTCCATCAGATCGTTAGGCAAGCTGGAGAGATCCAGCCGCAATCCCGGGGTGCTTTTTGCCAGGCTGCGCACCGCGCGAGCAACCAGAACCTCCACCATGTAGTCCGAGGCGGCGATAGAGAAGTCGCGTGACATGGTGGCCGGGTCGAAGTTCGGCCGCAGGGCTATCGTAGCGCGAGCCCGCATCAGGGTGTCGCGCACCGGCGCCGCCAGGCTTTGGGCAAGCGGTGTAAGTTCCATGCGACGGCCTACCGGGACAAGCAGGTTGTCACCGAAATAGTCCCTCAGTCGACCGAGCGCCGCACTGGTGGCCGATTGGCCGATATGCAGGCGTTCGCTCGCCCGCGTGACGTTGCGCTCCTCCAACAGAATGTCGAGCACGATCAGCAGGTTCAAATCAAATCGGTCCAGCCGCACGGTGCCGCTCCTGAAGTTTCAGCTTAGGTATTAATTCTATCGTTGGATGTCATAAATACAATCTGTTTTATCGGTGGAAGTCCGGGGGGTAATTTCAACCTATGCCGTCATTGGCGGCGTAACCAGGATGCATACGGATTCAATCCTGATCCGCAATGCAGACTCGCTTATCACCCGGCGACAGTGCCATGAGCACAACAATTACAAGGGTGAAAGCTGACAGTAACTATAAAAATAACAAGGGTGAAATATGACAATCATGCGTTGCGCAGTCACGGCTGCCGCTCTCGCGGTCTCATCTCATGCGGCCGCTCAGGTAAGTTCTCCACAAGTACCCCAACTGCCGCCGGCGATTCAGGCAAAGATGAATCTGGGTCAGGCGGGCCTATTGCGATCATTTTTCGAGAACGATCAATTTGGCTCGGTGCAATGGCGGATCGGCCAGGGACGTACCACGGTCGGTAAGGCAACCTCTCCGGGCGCTCCAACGACCGGCTATACCGACGAATCGTCTGACCTGATCGTTCCACTCAGCTTTATGTACACCTTGCCGGACGGACAGTCGGATCTGCTGTTCAGTCTGCGCGGGACATTCGCTAATGGCGACGACAACCAGGTCGAGCTTGATGGCGATATCCTGCGATTCGATCTCCAGTATCTGCGTTACCCCAACGCCAACACGATGCTGGGTGTAGGTGCATTCGTAGAGAAGACCGATCTCGATATCGTAGATGCGGGTTCCATAGACCATGACGGAGGCGGGATTCGCGTCGACCTGCTGAACAAGTTCAGCGAGCGTTGGGGGGTTGCCGCACGCGCCGAATACTCCTGGGGCGATACCACCACTCAGGTTGCGGTGGGGCCGGGGCTTAAGCTTCGCCATGCCCAGGGCGATGACCGTTTCTATACCCAGGCCGAAGTGATCGGGACATTCCACCACCAGGATCTTGGGGTGGCGCCGGAGGGTTGGGCGCTACACCCGATTCTCGGCATGCAGTACCAACGCAACTTTATTGAGGAAACCGCCGACAGCTTTGGTGAGGTCTCATCCGGTGTCGTCGGCGATACCGAGGATTACGGAACGCTCTGGGGGCATCTGCGCCTTGAAAAAGAGGCGCGACCCGGCAGCGCTTCGCCGAACCTCCTGTTCGGAATCGAGCATGAATATGTCAATGATCTCGACCTCTTCGTGGATGAACCCACCTATGCCGTGCTCGGTGCCGGCGTCTCGATGACGCTGGAGAAGGGCAGCCGCTTAGAGCTCTCCTACACACGGCACCAAGGTCTGCAAGACAACCGCTCGAACCAGGCTCTGGCTGCGATCATGAGTTGGAATTTCTAGGGACGACGTGCCGCCGGGGCAGGGTGTGCCGGCATGACGTCGCCACCTGCGTCGGCGCTCCCGCGCACTCTCGATTAGAACAATAATTATCAGGAGGTAGCATGACAACGCTTAATAGCTTGAGTGGCAAGGCCGCTCTGAGTGTCGGCCATATGGCCGGGATGATCGACCTGGCGGCGCTGCCGCTGTGGATCGGGGTGTTGATGCAGCATTATGGGCTGCAACCGACCCAGGCGGGCTTGACCGTTACCCTTTTCCTCGCGGCCGTAGTCGTTGCCAGCATGGTGCTGGCGCCGAGATTCAACCGTCTGCATCATCGCTTCATCGCGGCCGGCGGCTTCGCCGTTGCGACGCTCTGCTTTTTTGTCATATCGCGACAGGCAGTGTCCGCGGACAGTTTTCAGAGTTTCCTGATCCTGAACGCTGTTGCCGGGTTTGGCGCGGGCTCGGCACTGTCGGTCACCCATGGCTGTATCGGACGCACCGCCAATCCTCACCGTCTGTTCGGTACCGTCAATATCGCCATGGGGGCGTTGGCCATTGCCATGTACGCGACGCTGCCCGACATGATCGGAAAAATCGGTGGGCAGACCCTGTTCCAGGCCTTTGCCATCGTCATGGGCTTCGGTGCCGTGGTGTCACTGCTGTTCTTTCCGCAGGTTGACGATAAGGCCGGCTCAGCCGATGGCGACGCCGAGCGTCGGCGTGAGCCGGTTCCGCGTGCGGCGTGGATGATCAACGGCGTTGTCGTTTGCCTGACGCTGAGCCAGGCGACCATTTTCTCCTACGTGGAGCGGATCGGCGCGGCGCGTGAGTTTGGCGAACACCGGATTCAGATGATTCTGATACTCATGGGGTTCATCAACCTGGTGCCCGGCGCGCTCGCGGCTCTGCTGCAAAAGCGCCTGTCACCGATCGCGGTCGGCATCGGCGGTCCGCTGCTTCAGGCGGTATTTGCGCTGACGCTGACCAGCGCCGTTGACTTCCCGTTTTACGCCGTGCCCACGGCGCTTTACGTCACGCTGGTTATCTTCACGCACACCTTCCTGTTTGGTCTGCTGTCGAAGGTCGACCCCTCGGGACGCGCGGTCGCGGCTACCCCGGCGATGATGATGATCGGCTCCTGCATAGGTCCACTGCTCGGTGGCGCCATTGTCTCGGGGGTCGGATATCACGGTCTCGGTTGGGCCGTTGCCGTTATCGCCGGCATAGCGGTCAGCCTGATGCTGTGGGTACGGCGGGACCTTTCCAAAAGCAGTGATACGCCGGTGTTGGCCGGCGCCTGAAGCCAACACTCTCTCAACATGTCCATGGAGGCAACAATGAACGACCAGGTAAAACCGCCCGCAGGGCTGCGATTCCCGAATGATGTCGTGTTCAACGGTTATGCCGCGCCCGTGCGCATCGAAGGTCATGTACATGACCTGGAGGTTATCGGCACCATCCCGCCTGAGCTGGATGGCGTCTACTTCCGCAACAGCGCCGACCACGCCTATCCGCCCCTGCACGGCAAGGATATCTTCCTGAATGGCGACGGTATGGTGCACAAGGTCAGCATTCGGAACGGCCATGCCGATCTGACTACGCGCTTTGTCCGCACCCGCAAGTTGGAGCTGGAGCGGGAGGCGCGCCGGGCGCTGTTCGGTGCCTACCGGAACCCGTTCACCGACTCTGCCGAGGTGGTCGGCGAGGACGCCAATACCGCCAATACCGCAGTGATGTGGCACCACGGCAAGCTCTATGCGCTGAAGGAGTCCGGTCGCCCCTACGAGCTGGACCCCGAAGATCTGTCGACGCTGGGGGAGAGCGATTTCGGCGGGCAACTGAAAAGCAAGACCTTCACGGCGCATCCGAAATTCGACCCGTTGACCGGTGAATGCATCGCTTTTGCCTACAATTGCGAGGGTATCGCCAGCGACGAGATCGAGATCTACACCATCGACAAGGCGGGGCAGTTCACGAGTACAGAGCGGTTCAAGGCGCCCTACTGCTCGATGGTTCATGACTTCCTGGTTTCGCGCAACTACATCGCCTTCGTCATCTGTCCGATGATCTGCGACTGGGAACGCGTGCAGAAGGGTGAAGACTACTGGCACTGGGACAGCAGTAAAAAGACCTATGTCGCCGTGATCCCGCGTGACCGGGGCGTGTCCGGTATCCGCTGGTTCACCGCGCCCAAGGTGGCGATGCAGACCCACAGTTTCAACGCCTGGGAAGAGGGCGGCAAGCTCGTGCTGGATCATTTCGTCAACGATTCCGGCTGGCTCAGCCAGTTCCCCGATCTCCATAATCCGAATGCACAGGAGTTGCCGCCCTTTGGCGAGCGCTGGACGGTCGATCTGGAGAGCGAAAGCGACCGGGTCGATATTCAGCGATTCATCAACCATATCGGCGAGATGCCGGTGGTCGATCCGCGTTTCGCGATGCAGAGAACCCGCCACTACTGGTTCGGGACCAGCAACCCGGAATTGGGACCGATGCTCGAGCATGGACCCAAGGGACCTCCATTCACCTGCCTGGGACATTTCGACGAGCAGACCGGCGAGATCGACCTCTACTATGCGGGACCGGATTCTTCGCCCGAAGAGCCCTGCTTCGTGCCGCGCAGCCCGGATGCGGAGGAGGGCGATGGCTTCCTGATGACGATGGTCGGCAGACGGGCGGAAAACCGTACCGATCTGGTGATTCTCGATGCGCGCAACCTCAAGCAGGGGCCGCTGGCGGTGATCAAGTTCCCATGCCGTGTTCACGAAGGCTTCCATGGTATCTGGGTGCGCTCATCCTCACTCGGTGCAGAAGGTAAGGCCTGACATTAGTTGGACCGCACCCGCGGGTGCGGTCCTGCTGACAGCCGTGCTGCAGAGCACCCGTGAAGCGTCAAGAGTGAACGGTTAAAGAGGTCACATAATGCAGAATAAAAAGATCGGCTACCTGCGCAACTGCTGGTACGTCGCCGCATGGGATGAGGAAGTTAAGCCAGGAGAGCTGCTGCCCCGCACATTTCTGGGCGAAGCGGTTGTCCTCTTCCGGGACAGCAGCGGTCGCGCCAAAGCGCTGGCCGACCGCTGCCCACACCGGTTTGCGCCCCTGCATAAGGGGCAGGTACACGGCGACACTGTACAGTGTCCCTACCATGGGTTGAGGTTTGACGGCAGTGGCCGCTGCACACTCAATCCACACGGTAATGGCACTATCCCGAAAGCGGCGAAAGTCAGCGCGTACCCCGTTGTCGAACGCTACAGCCTGTTGTGGATCTGGATGGGCGATGAGGACAGGGCGGATGAAGGTCTTATTCCGCGCTTCGAGCGGATGGCACCCGACGAGTGGTTTGTCGGCAAGGATTATCTTCACGTGCTGTCCCACTACCAGCTCGACGTGGACAACATCATGGACCTCAGCCACATCGACTACCTGCACGCTGGAACGCTGGGCAGCCCGGGTTCCGAGAGCGCCGAAACGGACGTTCAGCAGGAGGGCAATACGGTCTATTCGTTGCGGCTGGTACGCAACGAGCGCCTGTCGCCGGAACTGGAGAAGCGCAACGGCGTGGAACCCGGTTCGCGGTTCGATCGCTGGCTCGATGTGCGGTGGGAGCCCCCCGGCGTCATGGAGCTGATCGTCGGCAGAGCGCCGACCGGCAGCCCCGAACCCCGTAACGTTGGCAACTCCATGTATTTCTTCCACCTGTTCACGCCGGAAACCGAAACGACCACGCACTACTGGTTCGCCGTGAGCAAACACAGATCCGGCGGTGAGGCGGCGAAAGATACGGTGATCGCGGATATCCAGTTTCTGAAAAAGCCGTTCGAGACAGAGGACCTGCCCATGCTTGAGGCGCAACAGCGCACCATGGGGAGCGGCGCCGATTTCTGGGAACTGAAGCCGGTGCTGTTGTCGGTGGACGGTCCGGGGGTGCGTGCCCGGCGGGTTCTCGATGCGCTGATCAAGGCCGAGCAAATGGCGGCGGAGGTTGGCCAGTGAATGTGCCTGTCCTGGCTGAAACGACGACACCGAAATGGTTGCGGGTACAGGTGTCCGCAAAGCACTTGGAGGCGACCGGCGTTTACAGCTACGAGTTAACGTCTCCCCATGGGGAGCGCCTGCCGGCGTTTTCGCCGGGCGCACATATCGACGTCGAGATTGGCGCTGGCGTTGTCCGGCAGTACTCGCTCTGTAATCCGCCGGCCGATGATCATCGCTATGTGATCGCCGTGCTGCTCGATCCCAAGAGCCGCGGCGGCTCGGTTGCCATGCATCAGCACGTTCAACCGGGTGACTTTATTCGCATCAGCGAACCGAAAAACCTGTTTCCGTTGACGCCAGAGGTACCTCAGAGCCTGCTTTTCGCCGGTGGCATCGGCATCACGCCGATCCTGTGCATGGCTGAGCATCTGGCAGAAAACGGACAGCGTTTCGAGCTGCACTACTGCACACGCAGCCCCGACCGGACGGCGTTTGCGGATCGCATTCGCCAGTCGGGCTTTGCCGACCGGGTGCAGATTCATTTCGACGATGGCGATGAGCGGCAACGCTTGCAGCCAGAGGCCATTCTTGAACGGGCCGACGGGGATGCACACCTCTACGTTTGTGGGCCGTCGGGTTTTATCGATCTCATTATCGATACCGCCGTCAGGGCCGACTGGCCGGAGCAGCGGATCCACCGCGAGTTCTTCAGAGCCGCCGTGCTGCCTGCGGACGGCGGTACGTTCGACATCCAAATCGGCAGTAGCGGCGACCTGATCGCTATTCCCGCGGACCAGTCAATCGTTTCGGTGTTGGCGGAAAAGGGCATCGAGATCCCGGTCTCGTGCGAACAGGGGATCTGTGGAACCTGTCTGACCGGTGTTCTTGAAGGGGAGCCGGATCACCGCGACAGCTTTCTGACCACCGCTGAACGCGAAAGGAATGACCGGATGCTGTTGTGCTGCTCAAGGGCCAGGAGCGCCAGACTGGTTCTGGACCTGTGAGCTGAGCGGAAACGCCCGCTCTTCGTACGTTAGTGACGACCGGCTGTCGCGCCTCGGCTTTCCAGGGAAGGTATTGATGAGGTCACGGCAACGAACAAAAAACAGATTGGGAGCAGAAGATGAATAAACTTTATGGTTCGCTGTATTCGCGTGCACATCGAACGGCTTGGATGCTGAAGGAGTTAGGCGTCGAGTTCGAGCATGAGCCGGTCAACTTCATGGATGGAAGCACGCATACACCTGAGTTTCTCAAGATCAATCCAAACGGGCGCGTACCGGCATATGAGTCCGACGGCCTCTGCCTGTTTGAATCCCTGGCGATCAATCTATACCTGGCGCGCAAGCATGACAGTCCGCTTTCTCCGGCTAATATTGAGGAGGATGCGCTGATGACTCAATGGACGCACTGGGTCATCACCGAAATCGAGAAACCGCTGCTGCTTGCCGCAGCAAACCTGATCCTGTTCGATGAGGATAAGCGCAGCCCGGCGGAGCTCAAGATTGCCCTCAAAAAACTGGCTCGTCCCTTGGGTGTGCTCAACCAGCACCTGTCTGACCGGCGCTATCTGGTAGCAGAGCGATTCACCGTCGCCGATCTGAACGTGTCCGCGGTGATGACACTGGCGCGGCTTGCTGCGCTGGATATGTCGGCATGGCCCAACGTCGACCGTTGGCTGGAGGCGTGTCTTGAGCGTCCGGCTGCCGCGGACTGGAAGGTGATCAGCTTCAAGATTCCGCGTCCGGAAACGGATCTGGGGGTGCTGGCGATGTTCGTTTGACGCGGGAGGTCTCGGCAAAACGTCTATAACCGCTGTGTCAGGCAAGCAAACATACAGGTTCATAAATGGAGATATCAGCATGAGTATGCTCTTACTAACCCAGGCATCGGCAATCGTCGATGCGGCCCTGGCGGAGGGTCGGGCGCATAATCTTGCGCCGCTCGTGGTCGCCGTTCTCGACGCCGGGGGCCATCTTGTCGCCTATAAAAGGGAGGATGGCGCCGGCATCCTGCGGTTCGACATCGCCTTCGGCAAGGCCTGGGGGTCGCTCGGCATGGGTTTCGGCTCGCGGGAGCTCGCCGCGCGCGCGAGCAAGCTGCCGACCTTTTTTTCGATGCTTGCCACTACGAGCGGCGGGCGCCTCGTCGCGTCGCCAGGCGGTGTCCTTATCCGGGACGATTCCGGTGAGGTGGTCGGCGCGGTCGGGATCTCCGGCGATCTGGGGGATAACGACGAACTCTGCGCCATCGCCGGCATTGAGGCGGCGGGGTTCCACGCGGATAGCCTGCCCGAATCATGAGATGTCACTTTGAAACATTGAATTTTGCCAGACAGGAGCTGTAAATGATCAAAATGATAGCCGCCGTATGCCGACGTCCCGGCATGACGCACGCCGAGTATGTCAGCTACCTCCAGCATGTTCACGGCGCGATTACGCTCGACAACCCGCTGACCCTGCGCAGTTACCTGCAGAACCACGCCTTCGACGCCGCGTTCGGAACCGCTTCCGAGCCCTCGCATTCGATGGTGGTTGCGCGCGACTCTGTCACCGAACTGTGCTGGGACAGCGCGGAGGATATGCGGGCAACCTTTTCAAGCGAGTATGTTCGCACCAGGGTCGGCCCGGATGGCCGCAACTTCAGCGACGAGAGCGTTGCGCTGAGCCTGGTCGCTGAAGAGTTCGAACAGCCGGTGGCGCAGCCTGCCGTCGGTGGCGGCGCGAAAGTGATGCACTTCCTGCGGGCCGCCGAAGGGCTCGACCTGGAGGCGTTTTTCACCCGCTGGGCCCAGGCGCACGAGATGGCGCTGGCTGCGCCCGAGGTGACGGGAAGCTTGCGCCGTTGTGTGCACAACCGGCAACGTCCTGAGTTCAACAAAATGCTCGCCTATTTCGGCGGCAAGGATGTACCGATCTATGAAGGCGTCGCCAGCCTCTGGTACGACAATGCCTCGGTCATCGGTGCCTTCCGTGCCTACGAACGGGCGCTGCTTGAGATCAACGCCGAGGCAGACACCGCCTTCTACCGACCCGAGCAATCCTACTTCATCTATGCCACCGAAGTGCCGATCTATTCGCGCGATAACGACTGAGGATCCAAACTGGAGGCGGTTTCAGTTTTCTAAGAGGAGATAACGATGCATATCAACCTGATTGTCGACGGAGAAGCCAGGCAAGCGGCGCGGGGCCGCACCTATGACCGTCTTGACCCGGTGACGGGCGAGGTGGCGACAACCGCCGCCGCTGCGGAGCTGGAGGATGTCGATGACGCCGTCGCGTCCGCCGCCCGCGCCTTCGAAACCTGGTCGAAGACCGGCCCCGGTGAGCGGCGCGCGCTGTTGATGAAGGCCGCCGACATCATGGAGTCGAAGGCCGGGGAGTTTACCGCCGCGATGATCGCCGAGACCGGCGCTACAGCCGGCTGGGCCGGGTTCAACGTGATGCTGGCCGCGGGCGTGATCCGTGAGGCGGCGGCCATGACCACACAGATCGGTGGCGAGGTGATCCCGTCCAACAAGCCGAATACGCTTGCCATGGGCGTTTACAAACCCAAGGGTGTCTGCCTTGGTATCGCGCCGTGGAATGCGCCGGTGATCCTCGGCACCCGTGCCGTGGCGATGCCGATCGCCTGTGGCAATACGGTGGTGCTGAAGGCTTCGGAGATGTGCCCGGCCACCCACCGGCTGATCGGCCAGTGCCTGGTCGACGCGGGGCTGCCCAAGGGCGTGCTTAATGTCATCACCAATGCGCCGGAGGATGCCGCGGCGATCGTGGAGCGGCTGGTCGCTCATCCGCAGGTGCGCCACGTCAACTTTACCGGCTCTTCGCAGGTCGGCAGGATTATCGGCCGACTGGCCGGCGAGCATCTGAAACCGGCACTGCTCGAGCTTGGTGGCAAGGCGCCGTTGATCGTGCTCGACGACGCCGATATCGATGGCGCGGTCAATGCTGCGATCTTCGGCGCGTTCATGAACCAGGGCCAGATCTGCATGTCGACGGAGCGCCTTATCGTCGATGAGAAGGTTGCCGACGAGTTCGTCGAAAAGCTGGCCGCCCGTGCCGCGGCCCTTCCCGCCGGCAATCCGCGCGAACAGGTGGTGCTCGGTTCTCTGATCACCTTCCAGGCGGCAGAGAAGATGGAGCGGATCATGGCGGATGCCACCTCCAAGGGGGCGCGGATCCTGGCCGGCGGCAAGCGCGATGGCGCCATTGTTCAGGCTACCCTGGTCGACCACGTCAAACCCGGCATGACGATCTATGAGGAGGAATCCTTCGGTCCGGTGAAACCGGTGATCCGCGTGAGCGGGGAGGAGGAGGCGATCCGCGTGGCCAACGATACCGAGTACGGTTTGTCGGCCGCGGTGTTCAGCCGCGACCTGCAGCGCGCCATGCGGGTGGCCGAGCGGATCGAATCGGGTATCTGCCACATCAACGGACCGACGGTGAACGACGAGCCGCAGATGCCTTTCGGCGGAGTCAAGGCATCCGGTTACGGTCGCTTTGGCGGCAAGGCGGCGATTGCCGAATTCACCGATCTGCGCTGGATCACCATCGAAGACCCTCACCAGCACTATCCGTTCTGATTCCATCGGGACTCGATCGACGCGGCACCTGCCCCGCAGTTTGATATGCGGGAAGGGTGCCGGGCCGATCGTCAGCGTTGTTATGAATTTCATACAGGACCCATATCAGAGCGTGAACCGAGTTGCGTAGGCGACTCGGGCTGCTGCAGAGATCAGGGACGGGAAGCGTTTGTCAGTTCGGTGTAGAAGTCACTGGCCGGCAAGCCCGCGGCGTCCATCTTAGCGAGATAAGACTGGATGATCGGCTGGGTCAGGCGGTGCATATCGTCGAGCAACGCGGGACTTGCCGTGGAAATTTTGACGCCCTTGTTCAGCATGTATTGGCGGCCCTGGGCTTCAACCAGGTCGAATTGATGTCCAAGACGTGCCGCCGCTGCCGTCCCCGTGGTGTCATCGATCAACTGGCGCAGCTTCGGCGGCAGGCTCGTGTAGCTGTTGTTGTTCATAGCCAGGAAGAAAGTAGCGGCGTTGATACCCGGTTCGAGCGAGTATTTGGCGACATCGCCCAACTGGAAACTCTGAGCGCCCTCATAGGGGAGGAGAGCACCGTCGATGGTTCCTTTGGCCATCGCGTCGCCGGCTTCCGCCGGTTCTGCCGACACAGGCGTGGCGCCGAAGGCGCGCACTGTTTCACTGCCGGCGTAGCGGATACGCAGCCCCTTGAAGTCGTCGATGCGGGTGATGGCGCGGTTGGTTAGATGAAATTTAAGCGGATCGGTCGCGATCAAATACAGGATCTTGACTCCGGGAAACTCCTTTTTCAGATATTTCGGCGCCAGTTCGGTCAGTCGTTTGGAGGCGGTTTCGCTGTTGGCAACGACAAACGGAAGGTTTGCGACTTCGGTCAGCGGGAAACGTCCCGGCTCTGTACCGGTCAGCCCCAACGAGATGTCGATGACCCCGGTGCGAGCCAGGTCGAACTGCTCGGGGGCCGGGCCAATCTGCCCTAAAGGATAGATCTGCAGCTGCAGCTGGCCGTTGGATTTTGCCTTCAGCTCTTCGGCCCAGCTTTCCAATGTCTTGTTGAACAGGTGATTGACGGGCAGAAAATGGGACACTTTCAAGTGGTAGACATCGTCTGCTGCAAAGCTGGGGATGCTCAGTAAGCAAGCCCCGAAAACAGAGGCGGCGGACAACAGCATTTTTATTGATTTCATAGTATCAACCTTTGTTGGGTTGTGACGGGTGGGGTTACTCGGATGCCAGCGCCCGTTGCCAGGCGGGGATGGCGGCTGTGCGTTGCGCCCAGGCGCGCAGGGCGGGGTAGTCGATCGGGTTGCAGCCGGCCTGCAGGGCGCGCTGCCAGATCCATAGCAGATAGAGATCTGCCAGCGTCCAGCGTGGGCCATCGATCCAGTGGCGTCCGCCGGCCAGGGCTTGCTCTGCCACCTGCAACTGAAGACACAACTCCTCCAGTGCGATGCGCTTCAGCTCGCCATGCAGGCTCCCGTCGGGATGGATGCGGCCGGTCATCCGCAAGCGGTAGATCAGCGGGTGTAGCGTAGTGCCACACCAGGACAGCCAGGCGCAGGCGCGTGCCTGCGCATAGGCGTCGTTATGCGGTAGCAGGCCAGCGTTCGGGTGGTGATGATGCAGGTAGAGCGCGATGGCCAGTGTTTCGGTCAGCACACCCTCAGCGGTGACCAGTGTCGGCACCTTGCCCTTGGGGTTGAGTGTCAGGTAGTCAGCCCTGTTCTGCTCGCCCTGGGCGAGCAGAACAGGGCGGGCGGTGTAGCGGGCACCGGTCTGTTCCAGCGCCGCCAGCGTCACCCGGGAACAGGCGCCTGGCGCATAGTAGAGGGTGTAAGGTACCGACATCAGTTGGCTCCGTTCAGGTCAGCCGATCGAGCAACTCGCGTTGCAACCGGCCCAGGTCATCTACATCCTGTGCGCTGCCGTAGACATAGTTATCCGGTCGCACCAGTGCCGCCCGGGCATTGTGCTGAGCAAACCATTGGGCCACCACCTGATCGGCTTCTTCGTAATCGGGAGTCCCGAGCACGATGCCGGTCAGGTTCAGCACACCGGCCAGATCGGACAGCAGGGGCGCCTCAAAACCACTCGCCATGACCAGACGCCAACCGTTGCCTGCCAGATCATCCAGCCTGATCCTCTGGCCATCGCGCAGCATCCAAGGCTGTGGAAACAGTGTGCCGGCGCCCGGCGTGTGAGTGATCAGCCCGGTCGACAGCGGTGGCAGCACATCCTGACGCGGTGTAGGCTGAATCTTGCCACCCGCTTGGGCCAGCAGTTCCGCATCGCGTTTACGCGCCTTCTCCACGTCGCGTTCGCAGATGACGGCGCCGATCTCCTTGAGCTTTCCGGTCAGTTGACGCACATGCTCCTTGCGCTCGATACCGTAGCTGTCGAGCAGCGCTTGCGCCGCCGGATCCTGAATCTCTCCGATCAGAACAGCGCTGAGTTTCCATGCCAGGTTGGTTACGTCGCGCACGCCCTGGCACATCCCCTGACCGAGGAACGGCGGTTGCTGGTGGGATGCATCGCCGGCGATGAACACCCGGCCGTCACGCCAGCGCTCGGCGACCAGGGCGTGGAAACGGTAACTCGCCTGGCGCCAGAGTTCGGCGTCCTCCGGGGTGATCCAGCGTTCCAGCAGACGCCATGTCCCTTCGGGTGTCGCCACGGTTTTAGGATCTTCACTCTCCTTGAGCGAAATCTCCCAACGGCGGTGATTACCCGGGCCGATAACGAAGGTGGCGGGACGCTCGGGGTCGCAATACTGGACACTGGTGGACGGGAGCTTCGCCAACCCTTTGTCGTTGGCCAGCACATCGACCACCAGCCAGGGCTCGTCGAACGCCAGATCTTCAAGCCTGATACCGACCAGATCGCGCACGGTACTTGATGCGCCGTCGCAGCCGATCACGTAGCGGGCGGAGATGGAACGCGAGGAGCCGTCCTCCGCGGCCAGCTCCAGTGTCACGTCAGCATCCGTCTGGTGCAGGGAGGTCAGAGTCAGCCCGGTTTCGACCGTCACCGTCGGCAGCGCGAGGACCGCCTTGCGCAACACCTCTTCGACCGGTGGCTGGGTGAACACCACCGACGGCACGAACCCCTGGGGATAGGGTTCGGGCAGCATGGTCATGCGGCGGATCAACTGACCATCCACGCCGTAAAAGCAGGAGTCGGTGAAGGGCTCATAATAGGGCTCGACCTGCTCCACCACCCCCAACTGCTGAAAAACTCGCAGAATCTCGTGATCCAACGCGATGGCACGCGGCTTGTCATATACCTCATGGAGCCGGTCACACACATGCACGCGGAACCCGGCCCGACCGAGCAGGCTGGCCGCAACCGCGCCGGAGGGACCGAAACCGACTATTGCAACATCATACTGTTCAGCCCCCATCGCTCATGCCTCCTCGCCGAGAATCGGATTGCGCAGCGTGCCGATCCCCTCGATCTCGATTTCGACCGTATCGCCGTGCTTCATCCAGAGCTGGGGGGTCCGTGCCTGTCCCACACCGGCCGGTGTACCCATCGCGATCACGTCGCCGGGCTCCAGCGTCATGCATTGCGACAGCAGGGCGATGGTCTCAGCCACTGACCAGATCATGTCGGCGGTATCGGCGTTCTGCATCACCTCCCCGTTCAGGCGGCACTGGATGTTCAGTCCCACTGCACCCTGCGGCAGTTCATCGGCTGTGACCAACACCGGTCCGAACCCACCGGTCGCATCGAAGTTCTTGCCGATCGTCCATTGCGGTGTACGTTTCTGATAGTCGCGCACCGACATGTCGTTGAAACAGGTGTACCCGGCCACGTACTGCAGCGCCTCCTCCTGGCTGACATGACGCGGCACCTGACGGCCAATGATCACGCCCAGCTCGGCCTCGTAGTCGAAGCGCTCGGAGATCTTAGGTACGCGCCCCGGCTTGCCATGGGCCACCAGCGAGGTTTTGCCACGGTAGAAGAACCAGGGGTACTCGGGCTTCTCGCGGCCACCCTCTTTGGCGTGGTCGAAGTAGTTGAGTCCGAGGCAGATCACTTTGCCCGGCTCGGGGATCAGCGGGGCAAACTCCAGGCTTGCCAGGGCTATCCGCTCACCGTTGCTGACGAGCGCGGCGTCGGCGGCGGCCAGCAGGTCTACACCCGCTTCCAGTGCGCCTCGAAGACTGGCCGGAACCTGAGGCTGTACCGCGCTCAGGTCAATTACGCTATCGCCATCGACCACGCCCAGGCGTGGCGATCCATCATGCAGGAATGTCGTGAATTTCATTATGCTTGTCCGTTCGGAATGTTGATAAAGAACACGCTCTTCTGAGCATCCTTGAGCGCTGCCGAAGGCGGCTGTGAAATACCCCACTGGTCCAGGCGTCCGGGCGGCCACACCCAATCCTCCGGCGTGCCTGGACGGTAGGTTTCATCGATCTGCTCGACTTCAGCGGTGTACTCGATCACCTCGCCGAATGGGCCGATGAAGTAGTTGAAGGCGTTGTTGCCGGGGCCATGACGCCCCGGTCCCCATTCGATGGGGTGACTGGCATCGCGCATGCGGCCGCCGCCACGCATCACCGAGTCGATATCCGGCATTAGGAAGGCGATGTGATTGAGGGCATCGTTCTCCGCATCGCCCAGCGCAATGGAATGGTGGTCGTTATCGCAATTCATAAACGCCATGATGCGGGTACGGTCCGCGAGCTTGAACTTGAGTGAGGACTCGAAGAAGCGTTGGGACTGTTCCACATTGCGACTGTTCAGTACCACGTGAGCCAGGCGCATCGGCCGGTCGGCAACCTCTTGTGTGTCGGTGTGGCAGCGATCGCCATAGACGACGCGTAAAACGCGGCCACTCGGATCGCAGAAGGTCAGGCCCTGGCCACCACCCGGCTCGTCAATCTGATCTAGCGGCTGCAAGATCCGGCCACCGGCCTCGACCACTGCCTGGCTCACTCGCTCCAGAACGCCCGGATGACGTGCGCGCAGGGTGACGTTGCGAATCGCGAGGCGCTCGGCCTGATGTACCGACAGCAGATGATGATCCGCTCCGGTACCTCTGAAGAAGATGGCGTCATCGGTCCGGGCGACCACCTCCAGGTGCCATACCCGCGTATAAAAGTCTTCGGCGAGCGGCAGGTCGGGCACGTCGAGCGCTACGCTGCGCAACGCCTTGATCCAAGGAGAGCTCATTTGTTAGATCCCTTTCTGATAATTGGAAAGACCCAGAAAATGTGCCGCATTCCCGTACACCAGGTCGGCAGCCACATCGGAGGAGAAAGTACAGGCGAGCACCTGGTCTACGGGTCGCCTCTCGTGAAAATTGAAAGGGTAGTCACTGCCCAGCATGAGCTGGCTCGTACCGAATTTCGTTGTCAGATGGCGCAGTGTGGCGGTATCGAAAACCAAGGTATCGAAAAACAGGCGGCGGGCCAGCTCTGCCGGCGCTACGGCGATCTGGTCACGCAGGGCCGGGAAGGTGTGCCAGCCCTGCTGCAGCCGGGGCAGCAGAGAGGCGAATGTCCCGCCGCCATGACTGAACGCGATACGCAACGCCGGGCAGTCGAGCAACAGGTTGCCGGTAATGACCGACGCGGCAGCCAGGCCCACGTCACTGGGATAGGCCAGCACCTGCTGTAGCTGCGAAGGTCCGACAAGCCTGTCCATCCCGGTCGGTTTCAGTGCATGAACGAACACCGGAACGTCCAGCGCCATGCAGGCGGCGAAGAATGGCCGCAACTGCTTGTCGCCCAACGGGATGCCGTTGATATGACTGCCGATCTCGACGCCGACAAGACCCAACTGCTGCACCGCATATTCAAGTTCGTCGATCGCCGCGCTCACCTCCTGTAGCGGGACCGCGGCAAGTCCGAGCAGAGTTCCACCGCTCTCGGCCACCATCTCGGCGATGGTCTCGTTGAGGTAGCGCAACAGCGGCCTGGCGTGATTGGCATCAAGCCAGTAACTCAGAAGCTCCGGCATCGGCGAAATCACCTGGTGGACCAGCCCCATGCCGGGCAGATCGGCCAGACGCTGAGGCACGCTCCAGCACCTGTCATCGACAGTGCGATACACCTTGCCATCGATCATCACATGGCGGTGACAGTGACCGTCGTGGCACCCCGCCTCTGTGGTCGACGGCCAGCCTGACGGGATGTACCTGTCCACCCAGGCGGGAAAGTGCGCGGGTACGACATGGGCGTGGATGTCGATGCCGAGCAGCGCTGTATGTGTCATCACTGTCCCCGCTCCTGGGCTGGTGAGGCATGTCGATAGGTCGCGGGCAGAGAGCAGTAGAGACAATCCTGTTGTAGGTGGCAGCTGCTATTCATAACGAAGGTTCTTATGGTTATTTCGTAGACAGAATATAAATATACAAACGGATGATAGTGTTCATTTTTATATATAAAAAGATCTATAAGTACACTTTGTATAGATAGGTGCTATTAACGAGATCGCTAGCTGATCTTAGAATGCTGGTTTTTATATATAAAATGATGTCTAGTGTGGGGATTGATATTATTCTGCATAACGACAACGAATAGACTTGGTCTCGATAATCCTGCGAGTAGAATTCCATGGCGCGTACCCCTTCGATCCGCAATGGCTCCGGTAGCTCGACCAGGGCCACCAGCCTGTACGACAAACTGCGTACCGACCTGATCAGCGGTGAGTTGCTGCCCGGCAGTCGATTGGCGATTGAGGCGCTGGCGGCACGCTACTCGGCAAGCGCGACACCCTTGCGCGAAGCGCTGAACAGGCTGGTGTCGGAGGGGCTTGTCGAGAGGCGGGAGCTGAGGGGGTTCGCGGTGGCCCGTATCAGCGAACAGGACCTCGCCGAGATCACCAAGACCCGGTGCTGGTTGGAAGAGCTTGCTTTGCGTGAATCGATCGCCAACCACACCACCGAGTGGGAGGAGGCGGTGGTGCTGGCACATCACCGGCTGAACCGCACGCCAAGGTCACTGACCGACAACCGGTTTGAAGACAACCCCGAATGGGAGCCGCTGCACCGTGCCTTTCACACTGCGCTGATCTCCGGCTGCGATTCGCGTTGGTTGATAGGCTTCTGCGAACAGCTTGCGGATCAACACAACCGCTACCGCACACTGTCGGCGCCCAGAGCCTTCCACAATAAACGCGATGTCAATTCCGAGCACCAGTTGATTATGGAGGCGGCCATCGCCGGCGATGCCGATGAAGCGGCCCGGTTGCTGAGAAGCCATATCGAACGTACGGCCGAGATCGTGAAGAGCAACCCGCTGCTGTTCGAACATCGAGAGGAGTGAAGGGGGGCTGCCACGCGCGTAACCGGAAGGGGGGATCAAGCCCGCCTCCGGTGAGCCATATGCGCTCACCCAGTATCCTGCTCAAAGATGCGTACCCTTGTTTATTGGATCAGGGCCGACTCAGGTTTACTGGATCTGATCATGTTCGTAACCGCTCCTTTCAGCATCTCTCTTAACCAAACCAAACCCTGGTCGTTACTGCGGTAATGGTGCCATTGTGCGCACTGTTTCATTGAATCCATGTGGAAGGGGAGTGGCCTGATTTCCAATGGAAATATCTGAGCCAGCAGGCGAGCCAGGCGGGTGTGGACCGTGGCGATATGATCTGTCCCTACGATCAGCCCGGGAACTGCTGCGAAGCTGTATGTCGTGGTTATTATGTCGCGATTGATGCCATATTTTTTTTTCGCCAGATACTCAAAATGATCGGATCTTCCGGCCGGCGGTGCCATAACAACATGCTTCGCTTGAGCGTAGCGTTCGAAAGTCAGCTCTGACCGGGCATGTGAGCTCTCTGCCCAAATGAGACAGGCATAGTCTTCTTCGTACAGCACGTCATAGGGGTGGTCCGGCGAAACGAAGCCCGATGGGATAATCAACAAGTCTGCGTCTCCCTGCTCCAGCTGTTTATGTGGGTTAGCTATCTGAGGCAGAAAGTTGAATTTTGCCGTGGACGATTGTTCGGCAGTGAGTGTCATCAAGTGTGGAACAAAGACAATTTGGGTGTAATCCGATACGAATATGGAAAAAGTTCGATCGGTATTGTCCGGGTGAAATTCGGGAGGGATCAGGATGGTGCTCTCGATTCTGTTAAGCACATCTCGCACAGGTTCCTGGAGGCTTTCGCCAAGCGGTGTGATCTCCATCCTGCGACCTATCTGAACCAATAACTCGTCGCCGAAATACTCGCGTAGTCTTGACAATGAATTGCTTACCGCAGAGGGGCTTAAGTTCAGTTGCTCTGCGGTGCGAGTGACACTTCGCGCTTTCAGCAGGGTGTCCAACGCAACCAGCAGATTCAGGTCCAGCTTCTTGAAGCGCACAGCTTACCTCCAGTACCAGGTATGACCATTCGATTTCATCGAATCATGGGTTCAGTTTAAAGCGTTTTACTGAAAGGTCACCCTTTTCGTATCTTGGCCCTGTGTTGATACCTGCTTGGGCGATTCGAAGCAGCGTAATAGCAGGCCTCCGAGTGTTGTTCTATCCGACACCGAGCCAGCCCGTATAAAAACAAAAACTCCATAAAATGGAGGAGGGAGATATGACGACAGCTACCACGGCAGGGGCGCATCCCTTCCGTCCTACCGCCTTGGCTTGCGCGCTGATGATGGCGGCCGGTTCGGCCCAGGCTTTCGAGATCGAGATGGGTGATTCCGATCTCAAACTTCGATGGGACAATACTGTTAAGTACAGCACGGCTTTTCGTGTAGATGACCGATCGCCGGGACTTGCAAGCACGCAGTTCGATTCCGGCTTTAACGTTGTTGGACCGAATAACGTCAACCAGGATGACGGTGACAACAACTTCGACAAGGGACTTGTCTCTAATCGACTGGATCTGTTGTCTGAGTTCGACGCTCGATATGGCAATGTGGGCGCACGCGTAAGTGCGGCTGCTTGGTACGACGATGTGTATCACGGCCGCAACGACGCCGATACAACCACCTCCAACCATGTTCCCGGTGATCAATTTTCGGATCATACCCAGGATGTGATGGGCGGCGACGCCGAGATACTGGATGCGTTTGTATACGGCCGTTTCCCTGTCGGCGATAACATGGGTACCGTACGCTTGGGTCGCCATACCCTGCTTTGGGGCGAAAGTCTCTTCTTCGGCGCTAACGGTATTGCGGGCGGGCAGGCCCCTTTCGATGTTGTAAAGCTTCTGTCGGTGCCCAACTCCCAGTTCAAGGAGGTGGCTCGCCCCACTGGCAAGCTATCCGTTGATCTCCCGTTGAACGATAGTATGTCGTTGGGTGCTTATGTGGGCTACGAGTGGGAGAAGGCGCGGCTGATCCCGACCGGTGCCTACCTGTCAGGAAGTGACGCTCTTGAGGGTGAGAGAATCTTGGCCGGTCCGGTCGGGACCTTTGAGCGTGCAGGTGACCTGGAACCCTCCGATACCGGACAGTACGGTCTTCAGCTACGTTGGTACGTACCGTCACTCGATAGTGATTTGGGTCTGTACGCGATCAGATATCACGCAACAGGCCCGAGTAACATCTGGACATACCTGAACGGTTTCCCGCCGGCCTTGACCGCGGACAAGTATCGTTGGGTCTACCATGAGGGTATTCGCGCCTACGGGGCCAGCATCGCGACCAGTGTCGGTAGTTGGAGCCTGGCCGGTGAAATCTCCTATCGTCAAAATACGCCTCTGGCCAGCTCCGGCCAGACCATCCTGCCCACCATTGGTGTTCATACCGATTTCGACAACGACAGCAACCCGGGTTACGCCGTCGGTGAAACCGCACACGCCCAGTTCTCCTGGTTGGCCAGCCTGGGCCCAAGCTTTATCTCTGACGAGGCCAGTTTCGTTGGTGAGGTTGCGTGGAACACACGGGTATCGGTCGACAAGAACGAGGAGATGCTTAATCCGAACGCGGACAAGTCAGCGATCGGTTTGAGGATGGTGTATACGCCGACCTACCGCCAGTTGTTCTCCGGTGCAGACGTCAGCCCTTCAGTCGGTCTGGGTTACACCTGGGGCAAGTCCTCCGCTTTGGGTAACGCATTTGGCGTCGACAGGGGCGGCGATCTGAACCTCGGCGTAAAGGTGCTTTATCTGAACCAGTGGCAGGGCTCGCTCAACTACGTCACCTTCTTTGGTCCCGAAGGCTCGACGCTGGACAACAACAGCAATGCTCAATTCAAGCAGGCACTCAAAGACCGGGATTTCATCTCCCTGTCCGTGAGTACTACTTTCTGATTTCGGGAGATCTTTATGTATAACAAGAATATACAAATCCCTAAGGCCCGGTTGTTCGCTGCTTTACTTGGCTGTGTGTCGATGTCGGCGCTCGCGGGTGTCAGTGCAGAAGAGGCGGCAAAATTAGGTAGCGAGCTGACCCCATTGGGAGGCGAGAAGGCGGGTAACGCCGATGGTTCCATTCCCGCCTGGACCGGTGGTTATACGCAGCAGATCCCCGGTGATGAACCGGGCGGACGCCGGGGCGATCCGTTCAAGGATGAGGCACCGCTGTTTACAGTGAGCGCTCAGAACATGGATCAGTACGAAGACAAGCTGACTGATGGGGTCAAGGCGCTGCTGCGCAAATACCCCGATACATACAAACTGAATGTTTATCCCACCCACCGCACGGCAGTCGCTCCGCAATGGGTATACGACAATACGGCCCGGAACGCTGTGAATGCCGAAATGGACGGCTACACCCTGAAAGGTGCGTACGGCGGTATTCCGTTTCCAATCCCCAAGACAGGTCTGGAGGCGATCAATAACCATCTGCTGGCCTGGCGTGGCACCGCTTGGGAGGCGGACCTTAGCCAGTACCAGATTACGACAGATGGAAAGGTCGTACTGACCACTGATGGCCTGATTCGTCAGCGTATGCCCTATTACTTCGAAGAGGGCTCCGCCGATGGTTATGACGGCTACTACTGGGAGGTGAACCTCGTAAACTCCGGCCCACCCATCCGTGCCGGCGAAATGATTGTCGGGCGGACCAATTTGGATGCCGATGAGTCCGCGGCATACGTCTATCTCACCGGACAGCGACGGGTGCGCCGCCTGCCAAGCGCCTGCTGTGATACACCGACACCGGCAACAGCAGGGCTCATGTCGTTCGACGAATTGAGCGTTTTTGCGGGCCGAACCGACATCTTCAACTGGAAGCTGGTTGGCAAGAAAGAGATGCTGGTGCCGTATAACCAGAATCGTTTCCTCCAGTACAGCGAGGACAACATTATTTCGGGCCATCATCTGAATCCGGAAGCCGTGCGCTGGGAACTCCACCGTGTCTGGGTGGTGGAAGCAACACTGGCTGATGGAAAACGTCACCAGGCTCCGCGAAGCCTCTATTACCTGGATGAGGACACTTGGCAGGCCGTGCTCGGTGATCGCTGGGATGGCAAAGGCCAGCTGTGGAAATCGCTTTGGCTGTTCAACTATGTCATGCCTGACTTCCCGGGAACCGTGCAACAGACCTTTGGTTATTACGATCTCCTGTCCGGTGAAGGCTATGTGGCCAACGTCCTGAATGACAAGAAATTCCATCATCGACCCTCTAAGCGCTGGCCAACCTCCACTTTTACAGGCCAGGGGCTGGCAGCCCAAGGGGTTCGATAACCTGACGCGAACCTGATCTGAAACCTGTCGGGATAGTGTGAGCCCTTATACACCTATCCCGAAGAGACCGCTGACGAGTGAATCTTCTGCTCCTTCCCCCCTCGGAGCAGCAGGATGCTCGTGCCTCGAAACCGGAATTGTGGGCTACAAGCCGGTATCGAGGCGACAGATCGGATCGCCTTTTGCCCCCGGAATTGGCGCTGGAAACTCAGGGACTGGCCGGGGGCTTTTTTTAACAGTGTTGCATTGATTCGCGGAGCCAGTGTCGTTTGGCACAGCCTGGGCACGATCAACGGCCAGGTGTTTGATGGATGGTTCTTCGCCTTGTGAAGGATTTTTATAGGAGAGTGTATGTTCCGTTACTTCCCCACCAATTATGTCTGGAACCTGTCTGTCGATCTGGCTATCGAGATGGGTGCCAAGATGGGCGAAATCGAAGAGATGTGTGCGCCTCTGCAAGAAGCCGCGAAAGCACCCGATGCGGCGGGTACACAGGCGTTCAGGGAAACCTGGTCACGGATGGCAGATAAGCTCTGCTCACTGGCTGACGAAGACGAGTCCAAGGGGCGGATGATTTCGGCCGGCGACAAATATGTTCGAGCGGCAACTTATTTCCTCACTGCCGAGCGTCTCCAGGCTCATGATGCGCCGGGACGGATGGCCTTGTACCAGCGTGTCCTGGAAGTATTCAACAAAGGGATTGATCTGGCGAAAGAGAACTGCGAACGCGTTGAGATCCCCTATGAGGGCAAACACCTCTCTGCCCTGTATGTAAGGGCAGAGGGTGTAGATGGCCCGGCACCGATTCTGGTCCAGGTTAATGGCCTGGACTCCACCAAAGAGATGAAATACGGCGTTGGTCTACCGCGCTGGCTGGCAAAACGCGGTGTCTCTTCACTGATCGTCGATCAGCCGGGAACCGGAGAGGCGTTACGTTTGCAGGGACTGCATGCTCGCTATGACACAGAACATTGGGCGCGCAAAGTCGTGGACTGGCTTGAAACTCGTGCCGATGTCGATCCAAAGCGGATCGGTATGGAGGGTGTTTCTCTGGGAGGCTACTACTGCCCGCGCGCGGTCGCCTTCGAGCCGCGTTTTGCCTGTGGCGTTGTGTGGGGTGCCAATCATGACTGGCGTGATGTGCAGAAAAAGCGCCTGGCCAAAGAGGGTGACTTCCCGGTGCCGCACTACTGGAATCATGTCCGCTGGGTTTGGGGTGCCAAGGATATGGACGAGTTCATGGCGATTGCCGAGAACGTCCACCTGGATGGCGTACTGGACCGGATCAAGGTTCCCTTCCTGGTCACCCATGGCGAGAAAGATTCCCAAATTCCGCTGCACTGGGCGCAGCGCACCTATGACCAACTCATCAACAGTCCGAAACGGGAACTGAAAATCTTCACCGAGCGCGAGGGAGGAGTGCAGCACTCCAGCTTTGATAACTCAGCAAACGCGGGTGCTTATATCGCCGACTGGGTAGCAGAAACCCTCGGCGGTCGCACGGCATGAATACATAGGAATCAGGAGAGATAACAATGAAAATTGTAGGTTTGGACGCCGTTGTTTTTGGTGTCGATGATGTGGCCGGTTGCGCCGAGTATCTGACGGATTATGGCTTGATCCCTGTTGGTGCCACCGAGAAAGGTGGTCGCTTCGAGGCGCTGGATGGCACATCCGTCATCATCGCTCACGCCTCTGACGAAAGTCTGCCCAAGGCGATGGAAACCGGCTGCATGCTGCGCAAAACCGTAATGGGTGTTGCAGATGAGTCAGCCTTGAAGGCGATCGCGGATGAGTTGTCCAAAGATCGTGACGTCCGTTACCTGGAGGATGGCTCTATCGAGTCCGTGGATGACTCAGGCTTCGTGCTGGGTTTTCAGGTCACTGTACGCCGATCCGTGGACAAGATGGGTGAACTTGCCAATGTGCCTGGGGCACCCATACAGCGCGCCGTAAACCAGTTGGGCGTCAACGACGACGCGGGTCAGATCCATCCCCGCACACTCTCGCATATCGTTTACTTCGTTCCGGATGTGGCAAAGGCTGAGGCGTTCTATGTGGAGCGACTTGGGTTCCGTTGTACCGACCGGTTCGAAGGTGTCGGCCCGTTTATCCAGCCGGCGGGAACACTGGATCACCACACTCACTTTCTGATCGGTGCACCGCCTCACATGAAGGGTGTAGAGCACTTTACCTTCCATTTTGGCGGTCCCACCGAGGTGTTGCAGAACGGTTCTCGGTTCGTGGAGAAAGGCTATCAACCCTTCTGGGGCCCGGGCCGCCATATCCTCGGTTCCAACTGGTTCTGGTATTTCAACAGCCCGTTCGGTTGCCGTATGGAGATGGACGCCGACATGGACCTGCACGACGCCAACTGGGTACCCCGTGTGTCGAGCCTTGGTGCCGACGCTTCCCAGGCCTTCCTGTTGGGTTACCGCAAAAAATGGGCACCGGGTCCCGATTCGACAGCGAAGGGTGATTACGCCTGAAGCAATAGCCCGACCTTAACGATGAAAACCCAACGCGGAGCGCTCCCTGGGGGCGCTCCGGTGACAATAAACATAACAATGGGAGAGGCACGATGCTGTTTGGTTGCCTGAAACTCAGTCGCATTGTGGGCTCGAGCCTCAAGCCGGCGCAACCTGCCGGAGGCGCGCAGTCATGGCTATGAACTTTGGTACGCGTGGTTGCATAGCACTCATGGTGGCCCACTGCGCGGGGATGCTGGATCTGGTTGCACTACCGGTTTGGATCGGCACCTTGATTCAGCATTACGGACTGGACCCTCAACAGAGCGGCAGTCTCGTGACACTGTTCCTGTTGGGCGCGGTGATCGCCAGTGTAACGCTGGCGCCGCGATTCTACCGCCTGCCCACAAAATCGGTCGCCGGCATTGGTTTCCTCCTGGTCGGTGTCTGTTTTGCGCTGGTCTCCAGAACTCAAAGCTTTCTGCTAATGGGCATCTTGCATGGAATAGCCGGACTCTGCGTCGGTGCTGCCCTGAGCGTGACCCATGGGACGATCGCACGGAGCGGGCACCCCCATCGGTTGTTTTCCATTGTCGGTTTCGCGTTGGGCATTTTTTCGGTGATCTTCCTCGGGGCAACGCCCGGTCTGATCGAGGCAAAAGGAGGGGCGGCTCTCTTCGTCGTATTTGCCATCATCATGATGCTGGCTGCTGCAGTATCGGCTTTTGCATTCCCGGTTGTTGAGCAATCGCCAAAGAGCGCCGGCCGGACCGAGCATTCATCCGCCCCGAGCACCGAGCGTCTACCTAAAGCCGTGTGGTTCGGCATCCTGGGCATCAGTTTGATGGCGCTGGTTCAAGCGATGACGTTCAGTTTTCTCGAACGCGTTGGTCATCAACGGGAGTTTGGGATCGAAGCGATCACCGGCGTTTTGGTCGCGCTCGGACTTGTCAATCTGTTCCCGGCGGCGTTGGCAGGGGTGCTGGAGAAGCGGATACCGGCACAGGTTGTGATGGTGGCTGGTCCGGTAGTCCAGGCTATGCTGGCGTATACTATCGTCAGTTCAACTGCATTCTATGGCTATGCCGCCGCCGCTTCATTCTTTGCTGCGGTGATGATCTTTACCCACACCTTTGTATTCGGTGCGCTTGCCAGGCTCGACAGATCCGGCCGTGCCATGGCGGCCACTCCCGCCATGTTGATGACCGGCGCTGCCGTGGGTCCGTTGCTGGGGGGCACGCTGGTCAAGAGTTTTGGCTACGAGAGCCTTGGCCTGGCCGCATCGCTATTCGGGACATTGGCAACCCTGAGCTTTCTTTTCACCCGTCTGAGCGATAGCAAGGCGCCGGTTAAGGAGGGCGTGGCATGAAATTCCCAACGAAGCTATGCATGAATCAGCCCATCAAGCGGGCACTCAGGACTAGCCTGATCGCAGGCGCGCTAGCGCTGACCGGAATGAATACCTGCCTCTATGCCGCGCCGGTGACCGATGCTCTGGATCGACCTGCGCAAATGACAGAACTCGGTGCCCATGCAGTACTGCTGGGCGGCGCGATGGCCGGAAAGCGGATCGTAGTGGTTGGCGAGCGGGGATTGATTCTGTTTTCCGATGATAAGGGTGCGCACTGGCGGCAGGGCCGTGTACCGGTAAGCGTGACTCTTACGGCTGTGCGGTTCGCCGATGACACGACAGGCTACGCGATTGGCCATGCCGGAACAGTGCTGAAATCGACCGATGCAGGTGAGTCTTGGGAAAAGCTGCTGGATGGTAAGCAGGTAGCTCAGATGGCACTTGAACAGGCCAAAGCCGGCGGCGAAGAGAGTGCGATCCTGATGGCTGAGCGGCTGGTTGCCGATGGCCCTGACAAGCCGATGCTGGATCTGCTGGTGGACGGGCCTGATTACCTGTCTGTTGTCGGTGCCTATGGGATCGCATTACGTAGCGAAGATGGCGGTGAGACCTGGCACTCCTGGCAGGATCGTCTGGGTAATGATTTCGGCATGCATCAGTATGCGATTCGCCGTAACGGGGGGCGTGTACTGATTGCCGGAGAGCAAGGGCTGATCCGCTTGTCACTGGATGGCGGGCGTCTATTCAAAGAGCTCGAACCACCCTACGAGGGTAGCTATTTTGCCGCCGAACTGCTCGGCGGCGACGAAATCCTTCTGGCTGGGCTGCGTGGCAACGTCTGGCACTCCAGCGATAACGGTTCGACCTGGCAACAGCTGGATACCCCTGTCGACGCCTCGATCACCGCTGTGCTGGCGCGGCCCGACGGATCTGTGCTGATGGTTAATCAGGCCGGAATGGTAATGGAGGTGCGTAACGGTGCGCTCGTTCGCTTGCCTGTGCCTCCCATGCCGCCGCTTACCAATATCCTCGCGACCGATACCGGAGAGCTCCTTGCACTCAGCGTGCAGGGCGTTTTCAAGGTCGATCTAGGAGATAAAAAGTGAAGTATACCGCCCCTCCCTCCGTATCCAGTCTGGAGCCGTTCGATCCGAGTTCGGGATCCATTATCGAGCGGCTGCTATTCAATAACCGGCTTCTGGTTGTCCTGCTTTGCGCAGTCATCACGGCGGTTCTGGGATGGCAGGCCTTGAAACTGGAACTCAACGCCAGCTTTGAAAAGACGTTGCCGGGTAGCCAGCCCTATATCCTGAATTACCTTCAATACCAGAGTGAGCTGACTGGCCTCGGCAATGCAGTGCGAGTGGCGGTGGAAAACCCGGACGGCTCCCTGTACGACGCCGATTATATGGAAACACTGCGCCAGCTCAGCGACGAGCTTTTCCTGTTGCCGGGGGTTGATCGTGTTCAGATGAAATCGCTGTGGACCCCTGGTACCCGCTGGATCGGCGTGACCGAAGAGGGGCTGGAAGGGGGCCCTGTGATCCCGGACGGTTACGATGGTTCTCCGCAGAGTCTGAAACAGCTGGGCGCCAACATCGCCCGCTCGGGGGAGATCGGGCAACTGGTAGCGGTGGACGGTAATTCAAGCATCATCTATCTGCCACTGCTGGATACCGATGCCGATGGCAACCCGTTGGATTATGCAATCTTTGCCGACAAGCTGGAGCAGTTGCGTGACAAGTATGAAGCGCAGGGCGTTGCGATCCATATTACCGGCTTCGCCAAAATCATCGGCGATCTGATCGACGGGGTTCGGTCGGTGCTCACCTTCTTCGCCATGGCCGTTGTGATCGCTACCGCCACCGTATTTTGGTTTACCCGCTGCGTGCGCTCCACACTGCTGGTGGTGTTTGCCTCGTTGACCGCCGTTATCTGGCAGCTCGGTCTGTTACCGACACTGGGGTATGTGCTGGATCCCTATTCGATTCTGGTGCCATTCCTGGTCTTCGCCATCGGCATGAGCCACGGTGCGCAAAAGATGAACGGCATCATGCAGGATGTAGGGCGCGGCTTTGACAAGCTGGTGGCCGCTCGCTTTACCTTCCGTCGACTGTTTCTTGCAGGCCTGACAGCACTGCTGGCTGACGCGGTCGGTTTCGCGGTGCTGCTGGTGATCGATATCCAGGTGATCCGGGAGCTGGCCATTGCGGCATCGATCGGCGTGGCGGTGCTGATCTTCACCAACCTGATCTTACTTCCGATCCTGCTCTCCTATGTCGGAGTCAGCGATGAGGCAGCCAAACGCAGTATCGCCGGCGAGTCCAGCACTGATAAAACCACCCGAGAACAGGCGCTGTGGAATCTGCTCGACCGGTTCACCGGACGTCGTTGGGCGACGGCGGCTATTCTCGGCGGTGCTGTCCTGGCGGTGGCAGGCTTTGCCGTCAGTACCCAACTGAAGATAGGCGATCTGGATCAGGGAGCCCCTGAACTGCGCGCGGATAGCCGTTACAACCGTGACGTGGCGTTCATGAACCAGCACTACGGCGCCTCCAGTGATGTCTTGGCGGTGATGATCAAAACCCCGGCGAATGCCTGCTCCCGATACGAGACACTGAACAAGGTCGATGCGCTGGAGTGGCAGTTACGCCAGCTACCCGGTGTTGAGTCCACCAATTCACTATCACTGCTGTCACGGCGAGTCCTGTCGGGGCTGAACGAGGGCAATCCGAAATGGTATGAGTTCCTGCCTAACCAAAGCATGCTCAACTACATTACCGCCGGAGCGCCGCGTGGACTCTATAACAACGGCTGCGATCTGCTGACGCTGTATGTCTACCTGAGCGATCACAAGGCGGATACCCTGACTCAAGTCGTCGATTACGTGGAGATGTTTGCCGCAAATAACGATACCGACGATGTGAAGTTCATGCTCGCAGCGGGCAGCGCCGGTATTCAGGCCGCCACCAATATCGCGGTCAAAGAGGCGTGGCGCGACATGCTGTTCCTGGTCTATGGCGCGGTGATTCTGCTCTCCTTCATCACCTTCCGATCCTGGCGCGCTGTGGTGGTTGCGATACTGCCGTTGATGCTGACCTCGGTTCTGGCCGAAGCACTGATGGTGGCGCTCGGCATGGGCGTCAAGGTGGCGACACTGCCGGTCATCGCGCTGGGCGTGGGGATCGGTATCGACTACGCACTCTACATTCTCTCGGTGACTCAGGCGCAACTGCGCCAGGGCGCGACGCTGTCTCAGGCCTATCTGCGGGCACTTCGGTTCACCGGAAAGGTGGTCATGCTCACCGGCGTAACGTTGGCGGTAGGCGTTGTGACCTGGGTTGCCAGTCCGATCAAATTCCAGGCCGATATGGGGTTGCTGCTGGCGTTCATGTTCCTGTGGAACATGCTAGGGGCGTTGGTATTTCTACCGGCCTTGGCTCACTTCCTGATGAAACCCGACAAGGCAGCAAGTGCGAATATCGTGCTGGAAACCCTGGGGCAGGAACGGGCAAAGCCACTCTGTTCAACTTCCTCGAATCAATGCGGGAGCTGATATGTACCAGCATCTACTTGTACCCATAGATGGATCGGCGCTTTCCGACGCAACAGTGGAGCATGCGATCACCTTTGCTCGCAGTATCGGCGCGCGAGTTACCTTTTTCCATGCCCGCCCTGACTTTGGTGCGAGTTCAGATGGTGCGCTGCTTGAGGCGATGGCACCCGACGCTTTCTCCGTGGCGGCCAGGGGCAACTCGAACGGGATTACCTCCAGAGCCGAGGCAGCCTCCTTTGCCGCAGGCGTTTCGGCCTCATCACTTATCAAAACCAGCGATCATCCCGAACGGGTAATTCTCGCAGCGGCCAAGGAGTTGGGTTGCGACCTGATTTTCATGGCGTCACATGGCCACCGAGGGTTGAAGGGGGTATTACACGGCTCTGTCACGCGCAAGGTTCTCCAGGACACCACCTTGCCCGTGCTGGTGGCGCAGGTCGGAAGCAATCTGCGAATGGACGACGAGACGCGCGCGATCGCGGTTATAAAGAGAGAGCATCGTTCGTTGGCCGCGGTCATTCGCGGGCTCCAGCATCTGATCGCCGAAGCCCTGCGGGCTGAGACCCATCCGGACTTCGCATTGCTGGATGCGATGCTCCTCTATATCGAACGTTTTCCCGAGACCCTGCATCACCCCAAAGAGGATCGTTACCTTTTCGCCGCTCTGCGTGAGCGCACAGAGGCGTGTGATGCCGTGCTGGAGGAGCTGGAGCAACAACACAAGCTCGGTGCGAGCTACTTATCGGATATCCACGCGGCTCTGAATCTGTGCAAGTCCGGCATCAATGGATCTATCGCTCGACTGTCCGTTGAAGTGGAGAAGTTTGCTCAGATGCAGTGGCGGCACATGAAGAGCGAAGAGGAGCAGGTGTTGCCGGCTGCACGGCAATACCTGTTGCCTTCGGACTGGGCGGCGATGGCGCAAGCCTTTGAAGCCAACGAGGATCCTCGCTTCGACGCCGATACCGATGCCGCGTTCAAGCAACTTTTTAGCCGCCTGATGAACCTGGCGGAAAACGCAGCGCAGGGATAGGGGCGAGAGGATGGAGAGCGTGACCAGGCTGATCCCGTTGTGTCGATCCGAGGATGTGCCTGAAGGCGAATCTCGCGGTTTCGATCCGCATGGAGAGGGGAGGGATTCCATGTTTCTGGTTCGCCGCGACGGGCGGCTTTATGGCTGGCTGAACGCCTGCCCCCATGTGGCCGGAGCCTCCATGGCATGGCGCAAAGACCGGTATCTGAACAGTCAAGGCACGTATATCACCTGCTATGCACATGGTGCGCTGTTCGAGATAGCGACAGGGGTGTGCATACAGGGCCCCTGTCCGGGTAAACGGCTTCAACAGCTGACGGTACGCGAAGATACAGAGGGCACCGTGATGTTCGAGTCACGGTGTAGCTGAAATATAAGGAGAAAAAAGATGACGGCGGTTAATAAAGTACTTGTGATTGGCGGCGGGTTTTCCGGGATGTCCGCGGCGATAGAGCTGAGAAAAGGCGGGATAGAGGTCGATCTGGTCGAGATCGATCCTGATTGGTGTCCGCTGGGTGCCGGTATCACGATCAACGGCGCCACGCTGCGGGCGCTGGAATCGCTCGGGCTATACCAGCGTTTCCTGGATGAAGGCTTCGTCTCCGACGGCGTCGATATCTGTATGGCCGATGGTAAACACTTTGCCACACTGCCAACACCGAAACCGGTTGGTTCGGATGTATCCGGCGGCGGCGGCATTATGCGTCCGGCCCTGGCGCGCATGCTGGCGGATGCCACCCGTGGAGCCGGCGTTTCGGTGCGGTTGGGATGTACCTTCGAAAAGGTCGAATTGGCCGATGATTCCGTGTCGGTCAGTTTTACCGATGGTACCCGGGGTCGCTACGATCTGGTCATAGGGGCCGACGGTGTGCACTCCAAACTACGGGCGGAATTTTTCCCGGAAGTGAAGGAGCCCGAGTATATCGGTCAGGGCGTCTGGCGCGCCGTGATGCCGCGTCCGGATGGTTTGGAGCGTCCCCGCATGTGGCTTGGGAAACACCTCAAACTGGGTATCAACCCGGTCTCTAAAACCCATATGTACATGTTTATCACCGAGGACCGCCCGACCAAGGAGCATATCGACCCCGAAACCTGGCCTCAGGTATTCAGCGATCTGATGACCCACTTTGACGACCCCATGGTGAGGTCGCTCATCCCTCATGCACTGAAGCAAGAGGCCAATATCGATTATCGCCCGCTGGCCAACCTGCTCGTACCCCAACCTTGGAACCGCGGCCGCCTGGTCATGATCGGCGATACCGTCGCCGCTACCACTCCACATCTGGCATCGGGTGCCGGCATCGGTATCGAGAGCGGCATCGTGCTCGCTCAGGAGTTGGCCGCCAATGATGATCTTCAGACAGCGCTGGATAACTTCCATGCCCGCCGCTGGGAGCGTTGCCGAATGGTGGTGAAGAACTCCGAGCGTTTGTGTTTGATCGAGATTGCCGGCGGCGATAAGGCGGAGCACGCCCAAATCATGCGTGAGTCGAAGGAGGCTCTGACTCAGCCGATCTGATAGCCGGGCGCCTGATTCTTTGAACTGGCGCCTTATCCATTTCCGGTTCAGGACTTAACTGATGATTACGAAAGCCAAGCGGCGCTTTGTAGACCTGTCGATCTACCTCGAAAACGATGTGCTGTCGGACCCGCCTCCTCTGGCGCCGAAAATTACCTATCAGACCCATCAGGATACGTTACCCGAGTTCATGGCGATGATACCGGGTACCGAAGCGGCCGATTACCCCGACGGTGAGGCGGCTGCCGCTGAGTGGGTCACCTGTAACACCCATAACGGCACCCACCTGGATGCGCCATACCACTTTCACTCCACCCAGGATGCGGCGCTGGGTGAGCGCAAGCCGTCGATGACCATAGATCAGGTGCCGTTGGCGTGGTGTTTCCAGCCCGGTGTAAAACTGGATTTCCGCCATTTCCCGGATGGTTACGTAGCCACGGCAGCTGACGTTGAGGCTGAGCTGAAACGGATCGGTTACGAGTTACAGCCGCTGGATATCGTGTTGGTCAATACGCGTGCCGGTAGCCGATACGGATACTCGGATTATGTGTCCGCCGGCTGTGGTATGGGGTATGAAGCGACCATGTATCTGCTTCAACGCGGTGTCCGCCTCACCGGTACCGATGCCTGGAGTTGGGATGCGCCATTCTCCTACACAGCGGAAAAGATCGCCCAGACCGGAGACAAAAGCCTGATCTGGGAAGGGCACAAGGCCGGCCGGGATATCGGTTACTGCCACCTGGAAAAACTCCACAACCTGGAGGCATTACCCGATTCGGGATTCATGATCAGCTGTTTTCCGCACAAGATTCGCGGAGCGTCGGCAGGCTGGACCCGCGCAGTAGCCATCTTTGAGAACGAATAACAACAAGAGCCCCTATCCAACATGACGAACATTGCGATATTTAGATCCACTAGACGCTTGATCGCGCCGCTGGCGCTATCGGGCTGCACTCTGTTTGCCGCCGTCGCCATCGCGGACCAGTCAAATGTGGCCGACCGTCGCCCCAACATTCTGGTAATCGTGGCGGATGACCTTGGATACTCTGACCTGAGTGCCTTCGGCAGCGAGATCCAGACCCCTAATATCGATGCATTGGCCAGTAGTGGCCGTATTCTGACCAACTTCCATACAGCTGCGGTGTGCTCGCCGACCCGGGCCAGTCTTTTGTCCGGCGTGGATCACCACTTGGCCGGGCTGGGTAATATGGCTGAAGTCGTGGGGCTGAATATCGTCCAGAACAAACCGTTCAATGCGCCTTGGGGCCGTTCCAACACGTACGACTTCGATAACATCCCTGAGGGGTATCAAGGCTATTTGAGCCCCAAAGCGTTATCAATGGCGGAGTTACTGCGCGATGGTGGCTATCACACCTACATGGTGGGTAAATGGCACCTCGCGTATGAGACCACAGCACCAACTGATGAGCGCAAAAGCTGGTTCAAGATCAAGCCGGAAGCGCTGCCTTACGCCCGTGGCTTCGAGCAGTCGTTTTCGCTGATCAATGGCGGTGCTGCACATTTCGCCCCTACGAATCCTCCTACACCGCTCGATTTGGTCATGTACGCGGAGAATGAGCGCGTCTTTCCGTCAAAGCAGCTCCCGGAAAATTTCTTTTCGACCGAAGCCTACACCGACAAGTTGATCGGCTACATCGACTCCGGTCGAAATGATGGCAAACCGTTCTTTGCCTATGCCGCATACACCGCTCCGCACTGGCCGTTACAAGCACCGGCCGAAGATATTGCCCAACACAAGGGCGAGTATGACGCCGGATATGCAGCAATCAGAGAGGCGCGAGTGGCACGGATGAAGGCGCTCGGCCTTATTCCCCAGGCAATGCAGCCCAGTGCCGGTGTGCCGGGGCCCTCCGAAGGGGGCACAGGCCCGAAACGCTGGCACGAACTCAGCGATGAGGAGAGATCCAAAGAGGCGCGGGTGATGGAAATCTACGCCGCCATGATCACCAATCTGGATCGGCATGTCGGACGCCTGATCGATCATCTGAAGCAGATTGGCGAATATGACAATACCTTGATCATGTTCATGTCCGATAACGGTGCCGAAGGTGCGGATGCCTTCATTCTGCCGATTCCGGGAACCCAGGTGGATAACGGTTTTGACAACCTCGGGCACCCGGGTTCCGCGGTGGCGTACGGTGCCCGCTGGGCCGAAGTCAGTGCCGCCCCGTTCCGCCTGTTCAAAGGCTTCACCGGTGCGGAGGGAGGTACCTCTGCTCCTCTTATTGTACGGCTTCCGCAGCAGGAGAGCGGCCGGCCCACCAGTGATGCAAGACTGCACGTTACCGATATTCTGCCCACACTGCTGGATATCGCAGGTATCGCGAATCCGGGCAGCGTGTACAACGGCCGCACCGTGCATCCCATCGAAGGTGTTTCGCTGTTGTCGGCGCTTCGTCAGCCGGAAGCGTTTGCGGCGGTTCGGTCGAAGGACGACGTGATAGCCGATGAGCTTATGGGCGCCAGTTACGTGGTTAAGGGACCCTGGAAACTCAGTCAGCAACCCTCGCTGGATCTGCGTCCAATAATGCGTGATGACGTGCCCTTCAAACTGTTCAATATCGAACAGGATCGCGGCGAGACAACCGATCTGTCCCAGCAATATCCAGATACCCTGTCTGAATTGCTGAAGGAACGTGGTGCTTATATCGAAAGGGCGGGCGTTGTTGAGCAAGCCCAAACCTACAGTGGTCGTTGAGGTAGCAGAATGACCGGCGGCTACTTGAAAACAGGGGGGCTCGCTGGGCTTAGTCTGGCGATCGGCTTTTCGCTCAGCATGAGTGTAATGAGCAGCGTTCAGCCAACGCAAACCGTCACTCCCAGGTCAGCGATCAGTTGCGGTGGCTTCGATGGCCTGCCTGAGGGGTTCGGCAAGGATCTGCATGCAGGCATGGAACGGATACCGACTGGCGTATTCACGCCCGGCACCCATAGCGGCTATCCGGATGAGCAACCGGCTGGGGCGGTCCAGGTCGATGCGTTCTGGATCGATCGCACGGAAGTTACCAATGCTCAGTTTGCGGCATTCGTGAGTGCTACAGGCTATGTGACCGAAGCCGAGCGCGACGGGGGCGCAGTGGTATTCAGAGCCCCGCCCCAGGATAAGCCGCTTGAGTACAACGGTTGGTGGCACTACCGGAAGGGTGCAGATTGGCGTCACCCCGAGGGACCTGACAGTGATCTGGAGGGCCGCAAGAATCATCCGGTCGTCAACGTCACCCTGGCGGATGCCAAGGCGTACGCGGACTGGCTTGGCAGGACGTTGCCGACCGAATCCCAGTGGGAGTGGGCGGCGCTGGGTGGCGGTGATCCGGAGTTGCTGGAACGAGAGCCCCGTGACGCAGACGGCCAGGCCAGCGCGAACTACTGGCAGGGCGTTTTCCCCTTCATGAATACCGAAGATGACGGTTTTGTTAGTCGCGCACCGGTAGGCTGCTTTCCCGCCAACGGTTATGGCCTGTACGACATGATCGGCAATGTCTGGGAGTGGACCATAGATCCCTATAGGGGGCCACGTCAGGAGCATGGCCTTGGTCAGCCGGAGGCTCTGATTGCCGGAGCCGAGCAGGATCTGGATCCCCGCGTGATCAAGGGCGGCTCCTTTCTCTGTGCAACCGATTTCTGCGTCCGTTACCGGGCCGCGGCCCGCCATCCCCAGGATGCTGATCTGGGGGTTACCCATCTGGGTTTCAGAACCGTTTTAGCGAGTACCGCGAATTGAAACCAGGAGTAAATGTAATGAGCTTTCCAGAGATACACCGTGTAGTGACCGGCCATGACAGCGAGGGCAGGGCGATCATTACCAGTAACGGGCCTTTGCCGAAGGTGGTCGAAATAGAGGCGATTCCAGGGACTGTTTTCCACGAGGTCTGGAGTACCGAAACGACGCCGGTGATCATCGATAACGGCGCCGATCCCACGCTGGGCGACATTATGCTGCCGCCTCCCAAACAGGGCACCCGTATCCGTTTTGTCGATATCCCGCCCGATACGGAAGAGTTCCTGGCGCATGGATCCGACAACATGAAAGGTGCCTTTTCACAGATTGGTGATGAAAAGGCGTCCACCGTGAAAGCGGATTCTCCCCATCCGCTGATGCATCGCACCGAATCGGTGGACTACGGCGTGGTGATCGAAGGCGAAATGACGTTGGTGCTGGACGATTCCGACGTGCTGCTTCGTGAAGGTAGCGTTGTGGTCCAGCGCGGAACCAATCATGCCTGGGCGAACCGTTCCGGCAAGATGTGTCGCATGTTGTTCATCCTCATTGATGGCGAGTATGAGCCGGCGCTGGCATCGGCGCTGGCGGCACGCAGGGCCTGACGCTATGGAGCGGAGCAATCTGTTTAGCCTTGCAGGCAAGGTCGCGCTGATAACCGGTGCCACCGGAGGCCTCGGTAGCGCAATCGTTTCCGCCATGGCAGAAGCTGGCGCCCGCCTGCTTGTATCCGACCATGACCTGGAGCGTTGTAACGCAACTGTAGAGCGCCTGCAGCAAGCGGGTTACCCGGCAGCAGCGCTGTCTTGCGATCTGTCTGATCCGGACAGTACTCGTGCACTGGCGAGCCGGGCCGAAGCGGTCTGGGGGCGAGTCGATATTCTGGTCTGTAACGCCGGCGTTCAGGGGCCGGCAGGCCCGTTGGGCGAAACCACATCAGCGGACTGGGATCAGGTCATGGGGATCAATCTTCGAAGTGCACTGCTACTAACCTCCGCCGTTTTGCCTAGAATGGCGAGCCGAGGCGGCGGTTCGGTGATCCTGATGTCGAGCATCGCCGGTTTGCGCGGCAACAAGGCGATTGGACTCTATGGCCTGGCCAAGGCAGGGCTCGCGCAGTTGGCCCGTAATTTGGCGGTGGAATGGGGGCCCAACAATATCCGCGTCAATGCCATCTCCCCAGGCCTTATTCGAACGCCTTTGGCCGCTGAGCTGCTTGAAAACGCCGGCTTCATGGAGCGCCGTCTCGCGATGACGCCGCTTCGTCGTGTTGGTGAGCCGCATGAGATAGCGGGCGTCGGAGTGATGTTGGCCAGCGCCGCCGGCGCATTCATTACCGGACAAAATCTGGTGGTCGACGGCGGCACGCTGATCAGTGATGGCGGCTAATTGGGACACTCTACCGAAATCTGTTTTCCCGTTAATGACTAGGGACCAATAAAAATGAAACTAGCGACTTTGAAAAACGGCGACCTGGACGGACGCTTGATTGTGGTATCGACCGATCTTCGCACTGCCGTTGATGCAAGCCCGATCGCACCGACATTGCTGCAAGCGTTGCAGCAATGGCACGAGGTGGAAGCGCCGCTCAATACTCTTTACCAACAGCTCAATCGGGGCGAGCTTTCCAACGCATTTGCGTTTGATCCCGGCCAGTGTGGTGCGCCATTGCCGCGCAGCCCTCAGTGGTTGGATGCCTCCGCGTTCCTGAACCATGGACACCTGATGGAACGTGCGTTCAATACCGATCCTATCCCTGACTTCGACACGATCCCGGTGATGTATCAGGGCGCAAGCGACGATTTCTATGGCCCCCATGACGACATACCGATGCCCAGCGAACTGGACGGCATCGATTTTGAGGGTGAGTTCGGTGTCGTACTCGACTCGGTGCCGATGTCAGTGACGCCAGAGCAAGCCCTTGACCGCGTGCGTCTGCTGGTTCAGATCAATGACTGGAGCCTGCGTGCGTTGGGACCCCGGGAGATGAAAACCGGATTCGGCTTTCTCCAGGCCAAGCCTTCGAGCAGCTTTGCACCTGTAGCGGTTACACCCGACGAACTGGGAGATGCCTGGGCGGATGGTCGCGTGAAAATGAGTCTTCACTTGGAGTGGAACGGCGAGCGTTTCGGCTCCCCTCATGGCCAGGAGATGGGCTTCTCATTCGGTGAGTTGATCGCCCACGCTGCCAGAACACGAAAACTCAGCGCCGGCACCGTGCTGGGGTCCGGCACCGTATCCAATGAATCCCGAGCTGCAGGCTCTGCGTGTATCGCTGAGCGTAGGGTTATAGAAAAGCTCGACCTGGGTGAAATTCGTACGGGATTTATGAAGTTCGGTGATTCTGTGCGTATGCAGGCGAAGTTCGACGATGGTCGGGATGGTCCCTTTGGCGTGATCAACCAGCGTGTCGTTAAAGCCAACGGATAGGAGGTGGCGAATGCATGTGGTCATCACGGGTGCGAACGGTTTCGTCGGACAGGCTTTGGCGCGAGAGATCCAACAAGGTCGCAGGTTAGGTGAGCACTCCGTAACGAGGTTGACGCTATTGGATCTCAACTTTGAGGATATGGCACCCGTACCCGATTTCGTCTACCGGCATGCAGGTGACCTTGCCGACGAAGCCTGGGTTCGATCGGTGCTGGCAAACTCTCCGATAGATGTCACGTTCCACCTCGCCAGTGTTCCCGGCGGTACGGCGGAAAAGCATTATGCTTTGGCGCGTGCAGTGAATCTAAATGCGACGCTGACGCTGCTGGAACTTTGCAAGGAACAGGCAGAATCCGGCTCCAATGCGGTGAAGTTCGTATTTGCGAGCAGCATTGCCGTATTCGGTGAGTTCCCTTCGCGGGTAACCGATGAAACACCGCTTCGGCCGCAGATGACCTACGGTGCGCAGAAAGTTATTGGCGAGGTGTTGGTGGAAGACTTCAGTCGTCGGGGCTGGGTCGATGGCCGCTCGCTCCGCTTGCCCGGGGTGCTGGCGAGACCGGCCGGGCCTGCGGGACAACTATCGGCGTTTATGAGCGATATCATTCGTGAGTTATCGGCCGGTCGTCCTTTTGTCTGTCCGACATCACCGGGAGCCACTACCTGGGCGTCCTCTTTACCCTGCGTGGTCGAGAACCTGTTACATGCTGCTGTTGCTGACTTAAAAGGGGCAGCGGGTCCGCGCACTTTTACGCTGCCGACGCTGCGCTTTTCCATGGCTGAACTGGTTGATGCGATTTCCGAAGAATACGGCGTAGATGCTCAGCCCTTGGTGAGCTGGCAACCGGTGGAGCTCATCGAAAAACTGTTTGGTGGTTTTCCGCCTTTGGAAACGCCATCGGCGGATGCGGCCGGGTTCGTTCATGACGGTGACCTCAACGCGTTGGTATCACGTGCGTTGGCAGCAAGTGCGAGTGCAAATCGCCCTTGATCGTCGTTGCCGAATACTCAACACCCAACACAATAATAATGAAGGTGGAACTACAATCATGAAATTCCTCGGCCGCTACTCGATCGGTACAAAGTTGCTTGTCACACCTGCTCTCGTAACCGCGTTGCTTATATTGGTCGCGGCCGCAGCTTACTACGGTCTCAAAACCCAGAATGGTGCCTTAAAAAGCATTTATGAAACACGTATACAGCGTTTGCTGACGACCACCTCCGGTATTAACGATGTGCGCTCGATCAATGAAGATCTTTTTCTGTTGCGGGCAGACTTCCAAAGTGCATTTGAAGCTGGAGAAACTTCTTTCGACTATTTGCAGGCGGATGTCGATGCGATAAGGCAGGGCATTTTGACGGCTAGAGAGGCGTTCCAGGCCGCCTCTCAAGAGTCGGGCATTAGTGAAGATGAGCAAGTGGCTTATAACGATATGCTAACGGCGCTGAGCGGGTATGGCGATTCGTTGGAGCCCTTTTTTGAGATGGTCGTCGGAGGATCAACGCCCAGGGGTGATGGCCAGTTCACGATGGTATGGAGCTGGTTCGGTAACTTTCTCAACGCTGCCCGGAGACTTAATGAGATTCAAGAGCGTTATAGCGGGGAGGATTACGAGGCCGCCATACATCTTGCGGACCAAGCCGTTACGCTTTTGGCCGGCGCGGTGTGTCTGGCGGTTGTACTCTCCCTTGCCTGCGCCATCGCTATACGTGCACAGATTGTCGGGGCGGTAAACGCGATTCGTACGGCGGCACACGAGATGCAGTCCGGCGATCTGACCCATCGCGTATTGGTTGTCGGTCGGGATGAAGTTGCGCAGAGTGGACAAGCGTTCAATCAGTTGGTCGATGGTTTTCAGGCCCTTGTAAAAACCGTGCTCGGTGGTGCCCAAGAGCTCGCCTCCTCGGCCCAAAGCCTTACTGTCGATACGCACGAAGCCACGCGAGGTGCCGCTCAGCAATCGGAAGCGACTGAAGCGGTCGCGGCGACCATGGAACAGATGAGTAGCAGCATCATCTCTATATCCAGTGGTACGGAGCAGGTACGCGAGAGTGCAGCGAAAAGCTTGCAGGCCACACTGGCTGGAAGAGAAGCCTTGGAAAAAATGAATGTGGAAGCTGAACGTGTTCAGCGCTCATTTGGAGAGATTCAAGCGTCCGTTGAAGACTTTCTACAAAGAACAGCTGCGATATCGGATCTGACCCGCCAAGTTAAAGAGATTGCCGAGCAGACCAACTTACTAGCGCTGAATGCCGCAATAGAGGCAGCCCGCGCCGGTGAACTGGGTCGAGGTTTTGCGGTAGTTGCAGATGAAGTTCGCAAGCTGGCTGAGCACTCAAGCACCTCTGCCAGTAATATTGAGGAGGTAACGGCGGCGCTGGATGGTCGCTCGAAAGCTGTTTACACATCATTGCAGTCGGGACATCGTTCGTTATCCTCGACCCTCGATCAGCTTGATGTTCTGTATCAGACCATGGTTACAGCGGGGGAGGCGGTGGAGACTACTACCCGTGAGATCGATGGTATAGCCGCGGCAGTCAAGGAGCAGAGCGAAGGGGGGACGCACATCGCGAGGAAGGTGGATGATATTGCGAAGATGGTGGAGAAGAATGCCGGTTTAGTCGTCGATACAGCCAGTGCAGCGGTTCGGTTGGAGCAGTTGGCGGCGAACCTGGAAACCTCCGTCGTCCATTTCCGTATTTAGACTTGTCGTGTGCGACGGACGCTAAGATCAAGATCGTTCTTCCATTTCGGATTATTGTGTAGCCCCCTCTGTCAGGATTGATGTCGTCACCTTAGTTACACTCTCTTAATCATGAAGGGGCGACACAGTCCTGACAGAGGGGGCGATAACAAGTTTCGCATTACCGCTTTAGGACCGTATGGTTTCTCCTTCTTCGACGATCATCTTGTCCAGCACTCGGCGGGCGCGGACCGCGGCGGCATCACTCGCTAGCAGGATTGGCTTCAAATCCCAGAACTCGTTATCGCCCATCATCTTCTGCTGGGCTTCAAGCATCGGCAGGTCTTCTGTGCTGAACGGCACATAGAGGCCTGATACCTGCTGCTCGGCGATCGCCGCGCCCTGTTCGCCCATCTCTACCGGTATCGGGAACGCGAACCAGTAGTGGGTTGTTGTGTCCGTTTCCGGGCTGAACAGGTGTGGCAGCGGGGTTTCCGTGCCGTCACTGCGCGGTGCTCCGGTCGGAGTGGCTCCGGCGAGCAGGAGCATGTTGGCCGGAGTATCCCAGCGCACGTCGATCCAGCGATCCACTCGGGTGCCGTGAGGGATGCCCATCGCCTGGTAAAGAAAGTCGGGCATGATTTCGTTTACTGTCTGCCGGAATGACCAAACGGTATTTTCGTTCTGCTCGATGCTGGTGACCGCTTGGCTTACATGGTCACTGCCCAAGGTGCTGGGGTGCAGAAACTGGATATGCGATAGGTCGAGGATATTATCGGACTCCAGCACATAGTTGGCCTTGGCATGCAGATAGCGCTTGGCCACGTAGAAACGCTCCGGGTCCATGCAGGAGAAGTCAGGTATCAGCGCTTCGTCGGCGGCCTCTTTATCGCCCATCCAGATCCAGATCAGACTGTATTTTTCCACCACAGGGTAGGCTTCGACCTTGGCCGCGCGGGGGATCTTGCCATCGCCATGCGGGTTTTTGGAGCAGGCGCCGCTACCGTTGAACTCAAGGCCGTGGTAGGCGCACTGTACTGCGTTGCCGCAGTGGCGGCCCATGGAAAGCGGCGCGAAACGGTGCGGGCAGCGGTCATGGATCGCCTGAACCTTGCCGCTATCATCCCGAAAAAACAGCACCGGGGTATTCAGGAGGGTGCGTGTAAACAGGCCTTCATTGGGTACTTCGTTATCCCATGCGGCGACGTACCATATGTTTTTTAGAAACGGCATCTTACTAGTATCCTCATCTACCTGTGTTATTCTTTTAATGTAAGCAGTGCTTACTTTAGTGCTGTGGGTTCAATTGGTCAAACGGATAAACATGAAAAAAAACGATAACTACCATCACGGAAACCTCCGCCAGGCATTGATCGATGCAGCGTTTGATGTGGTTGTGGAGTTAGGGCGGGACGCAGTCTCACTGCGGGAGCTCGCGAATACTCTCAATGTTTCCCGCGGCGCTCCTTACCGACATTTTCCTGATAAGGACTCACTGCTTGCAGCGGTGGCATCCAAGGGTTTTATCTTAATGAGCGAGACGCTTGAGCCGCTTGAAAGCCGCCTGGGTACTGATCTCTCGGTAACTGAAATCGGAAAGGCTTTTCTTGAGTTTGCCGAGGGTAAACCGCTGTTGTTTCAAGTGATGTTCGATCCTGGTTTGATGTTGCAGGCGGTACCCGATAGTGAGTTTGGTGAGGCGTTGGAAGCGGTGTACAACCGAGTAAGTGCGTTGGTGAAAAGCCGGTTGCAGATCGAGGATGAGATGCAGCTCAAACAGCAGATGGTGGCCATGTGGTCGACGCTTTATGGTTATGCGCACCTGCGCCATGCTGAGATGCTAAAGCCCTATATGGTGGCGGGAGTTGCCAAGGATGAGATCGAGAAAGCCGTCTTAACTACCGCGTTTTCCTGGACCGGTAAGTCCAGGATTGAGAAATGTGTCTAAGAAACTCGGGTCGATTCAGATCTCGGATAAATGGGAAGGGCGTAGTTCCGACAACGCATAAACGTACTTGCCGGAGTGATACCTGGGTTAGGGTGCTCTGGCATCAAATAGTTGCGACCACTCACGGATAAAACGCTCGCGCTTCATTTCGTCTTGAAAGGTCATCACCGGAAGGCCGATCTTGATGGGGTGAAATCTGAGTTGTCGTTTTTCACTTATTGCTGCAATCGATGAGGGGCCGGTGACCTCGGGGCGCAGTGCGATCAGGTTGCTTTTGCTGGCGATGATCTGTTGCCCCTCCTTGGACAGCAAAAATCGTATAAAGGCTTGTGCTGCGGCAAAGTTGTCAGTCTGTTTGGGGACCAGCGCGATTCGCGACATGACGAGAGTGTAGTCCTCCGGCATGATGACGCCGATACGGTCGTCTTTGCGGGCACGGGCCAGTGCATAAGAGCCGAGCACGTTATAAGCGAGCGCCAGCTTTCCTTCGACCAAATCGTCAAGCATGTCACTTGTGCAACAGTAAGTGTGTGACGATGCACGCGCGAGGCTTTCAAGTATTCGGCCGGATATGCTGGATACGACGGTATCGTGGGTGGCAAAGAAGTAACCGGCTCCTGAAAGACGAATGTCATAGCTGCCAACCTTTTCGTAGTACCGCTCAGGGTCGTTACGCAGAGCATCTACGAGTGATTCGTGGCTGGAGGGTACAGGGGTATCCTTGAACGACGCCTTGTTATAGGCAATGACCACCGGTTCGAATGTGAAGCCAAATGCCTCATTTCGCCAATGGGACCATTCCGGCAAATCGATCGATTCGGGAATATTGAGCGTTCTGGCGTGGCCGTCGTTTACGAGTTTGACCTGGAGGTCCATGGCCGAACTGAGCACCACATCGGCGCCTGTGATCTTCCCGCTTGTCAAACCGTTATAGAGCGTAGTCGACTCGTATTCGTTGTAGCGAACGTCTATGTAGGGGTGGCGGCGTGCGAAGGCCTCGATAATCGGTTTAATGGCGCGCGTATCTGTCGCACTGTAAATATCAAGACGCTTGACCGATTTTGATGTTGTGAACTGCTCGAAGCCTTGATCGGAGTCGATCCGACGCTCGGCGGCCTGGAGTGAGGATATCGACAGCAGGCAGACGATGGCCGCTCGAATAGTGATGTTCATATCCGTCTCCGCGGTAATACCAGTTCGACCCTTAATCCCTGGGGCTGCCGGTTGCTAAGGTGGAGCTGTCCTCCGTGCGCTTCGGTTACCGTATTGACGATAGCCAGCCCAAGCCCTGAGCCCAGGGTGTTTTTTCCGGTTTCGATTCGTTCGAATCGCAAGACTGCACGTTGAAGCATCTCATCCGGGATGCCGGGGCCCTGGTCCTCAACAAAAATTTTCACCTGTTCCGCTTCAACGTCGATACCCAATGTTATCGAGTTGTTTTCGGGCCCGTATTTGATCGCATTATCGATCAGGTTGCGTAGGCACTCTCTAAGGCTCACAGGGTCCGCATCGATCGTCAGATCCCTCTGGGTATTGGAATAGTTGAACTCGATACTGGAGTCGGCATGATCGCGCACTTCGGATGTCAGTATGGCGCTGAGCAGGGTGTCCAGCTTTACCGGCTGGAATTGATTGGTATCGCGTCGGTGTGCAACCAGGGCGTGGGTGAGGAGCTGACTGGTCAGTCGGGTCAGCTTGCGGTGCTGGTTTCGTATGAGTGCCAATCGATTCTGAAGCTTATCCTTGTCATGCTCCATTTCCGCCATATCAAGTTGTGCTTGAACGCTGCTGAGTGCCGTTCGAATTTGATGAGAGGCATCCGCAATGAATACCTGCATCATATCCAGATTGGACTGCAGGCGTGTGCGGTATTGATCGATGGATGCGATCAGCGGTTTGACCTCTTTTATATCGGTATCGGGCAGAGGTCCCATTTCGTCGGCTCTGCGTTCACGTAGCGTGCGTGATAACTGGTTGAGGGGGGACAGTGTCCGGTTTATGCCGAATGCGAGGCTCGCCAACGCCAGTGTGATAACGAGCACGAGAACGGCGATCTCGCCCAGGAGAATCTCGTTGGACAGGGAGTTTCTGGCGTTACGGCTCTGCCCAATACGCACCTCTACCCATCCTGATACGCCCGGGTCATCCAGCCGTTTGGATACTACAACGGCGCGGATCGGTTCATTGAGATAATCGGTGTTATAGAAGACAGGCGAGGCGCTCGGCGTATAGCGTTCCGGCGACGGGAAGTCCCGGTAGCCGGTCAAATATTGTTTATCGGGACCGCTGACGACGTAATAGACTTTGTCATCGGGGGCTAGCGAGAGGATATCGAGCGCCGCATAGGGCAGGTCCACCTCAACCTGTCCGTTGCGCGATCGAATACGCTCGATGATGGCCAATGCGGATCCCGTCAGCAGGCGATCATAGGAGATGTCGGCGGTTCTGTTGGCGTATTGCCATATGCCGGCACTGAGCACCAGTAAAACCCCCAGCATCAGACCGGCCGTCCCCGAAAGCAGCCGCTTTCGTAGCGAATAACGCCCGCTAATCATCCACATGGGCAAGATAGCCGAGTCCGCGAATGGTTTTTATATGCAGCGATGATCCCGCAAGTTTCTTGCGCAGGCGGGTCAGCACCTGTTCGATCGCATTCGGCGTGTACGCCTCATCAAAACGGTACAAGCGGTCTGCGATCTGTTCTTTGGTTAGTACATGGTCGAGGTTGTTCAGCAGCAGTTCTAAAAGCTGTATCTCGCGGTGGCGAAGATCGATCTGTGCGCCATGCAGGGTGACGGCCGCGGTTGACGCATCGTAGGTCAGGTTGCCGCAGACGATCTGGTTGCTGGCATTCCCGCGTTCGCGACGCAGTAAGGCGCGACAGCGGGCGGCCAGTTCCCTGAAATCGAAAGGCTTGACCATGTAGTCGTCGGCGCCAATATCCAGAGCACTGACCCGATCATCGACTTCGGCTCTGGCGGTCAGAACCAGAACGGGAATCTCGTCGCTTTGAGCGCGAAGCTGTTTCAGCAACTGAAAGCCGCTCTTGCCTGGCAGGTTGATGTCGAGAATCAACATGTCGAAGCTTTGATAGGCAAGGAGTTTCTCAGCAGACTCAGCCGATTCACACCAGTCCAGCGGGTGCCCAATATGGCCGAAATACTCACTTATGGCATTGGCCAGTTCGGTGTTGTCTTCAATTAGCAGAATGCGCATAACGTGGGTGTAGGTCCGGGATCCAACCTATTCAGTTAATGCGAACTGCCTAAGGATGTCTAGGTCGTTACGAAAAAGTAGGGGAAAGAGTTTTAAATCGCCGCTGTGTCAGGTTCAGGTCAGTTTCAGCATTTACTCTCCACTGACGCCCAATCCCAAAGGGTGAACATTACAACAACAAGATGTGGAGTTTATTCGTATGAAGCATACGACGCGTACCCTGCTGGTGGCCCTTGGCCTTGCCTCCTCTCTGTCTGCTTTTGCCTTCGAGCCCGATAAGCCTGAATGTATCGCTCCTGCCAAGCCAGGCGGTGGCTTTGACCTTACCTGCCGTATCGCCTCGAACGGTTTTGGTGATGCGGGCCTGCTGCCTTCGCCGATGGCGGTCACGTTTATGCCGGGTGGTGTGGGCGCTGTAGCGTACAACCATATCAACTCGAACCGTCGTGATGATGGCGATGCGCTGGTCGCCTTCAGCTCGGGCTCACTGTTGAACCTGGCTCAAGGCAAGTGGGGTAAGCAGCTGGACGAAAATGACGCGCGTTGGGTCGGCGCGGCCGGTGTCGACTACGGCGCGGTTATTGTTAAGTCTGACGCGCCCTGGAATACGCTGGGTGAATTGGTTGAAGCGATCAAAGCGGACCCGAGTGGCTTCGTGCTGGGGGCCGGTGGCGGTGTTGGCAGCCAGGACTGGATGAAAGCCGCCATCCTGATGAAGTCGGCCGGTGTGGATCCCAAGAAGATGCGCTATGTGGCGTATGAAGGCGGCGGTGAAGCCATTGCTGCGCTGATGGGCGGTCACATCAAAGTCTACCCCGGTGATATGGGGGAGATGAAAGGGCAGTTGGAAGCTGGGCGCATGAAGGTGCTGGCGGTCATGTCCGATCACCGACTCGAGGGTGAGTTCAAGGATATCCCGACGGCTGCCGAGCAGGGATACGATGCCGAGTGGGCGATTCTGCGCGGATTTTACCTGGGGCCGGATGTCAGTGATGAGGCCTATGCTTATTGGACCGATACCTTCAATAAGGCGTATGAAAACAGGATCTTCCTGAAGACTGTCGAAGACAAGGGGCTGGTGCCCTACAAGTCGGCTGGCGAAGCCTTTGATGCCGATGTGAAAAAGCGCGTCAATCTAATGCGTGAACTTGCCAAAGAAGCTGGTCTTATTAATTAAGTGAGGCCCGCCGTGTACGATCGCATTTTTGCAGGTGCACTGTTGTTGCTGTCCGGGCTTATCGCCTGGGCAGCAGCCCAGTTCGATGTGCCTTTCCAGTATGAGCCTTTGGGCCCAAAGGCTTTTCCCTACATTCTGTCTGCTTTGTTAGCGGTTGCAGCCGTTTGGTTGATGATCAGGCCAAGTGCTGATGACTGGAAACCGACCAAAGAGGTCGTCTTGAGGCTTGGTGGCGCGTTGGTGTTGATGTATGGCTACGCCTTCATCTACGAGCCGTTGGGTTTCATTATCGCAACAGCGATAGTCGGTGGCGTCTTCTCATGGCTGTTTGGTGAAAAGCCGATTAAAGCGGGTGTCTACGCCTTGGTCATGAGTGTGATGTCCTTCTTCCTACTGACCGATTTGTTGCAATTGAACGTGCCGGTAGGGACCGTTTTTGGAGGCTGACCGATGGAAGTTTTATCTGCTTTGGCTACCGGCTTCTCGGTGGCTTTTACCCCTCTGAACCTGTTTCTTGTATTGTTCGGCTGCTTTACCGGTACGCTGATTGGATCGCTGCCGGGTATCGGCCCGATCAATGGTGTGGCAATACTCTTGCCGCTGGCTTATTCAATTGGCCTGCCCCCGGAATCGGCGCTGATTTTGTTGGCCGGCGTTTACTACGGGGCTGAGTACGGTGGCCGTATCTCGAGTATTTTGTTGAATGTGCCGGGTGATGCCGGTGCGATCATGACGACGCTCGACGGCTATCCGATGTCCAAGCGCGGTGAGGGTGGACGAGCACTTGCAATCTCGGCGGTCTCATCCTTCGCGGGCAGCATGGGTGCTTTGCTGATGATGGTCATCATGGCGCCGTTGCTGAGTGAGCTTGCAATACGTTTTGGCCCCACCGAATACGTGATGTTGATGGTGTTTGCATTTACCTGTCTGGCCACCATGGTGGGTAGTCGACCGATTAAAACGCTGATTGGTACGTTGATCGGTTTGGTTCTGGCGACCGTCGGTGTTGATTCAGGCACAGGTGTTCTACGTTTCACGATGGACATACCGAACTTTTTCGACGGCGTGGATTTCCTCGTGGTGGTCATTGGTGTGTTCGCCATCAGTGAAGTGCTGGTGTTGCTGGAGCAATGGGTCAACAACGACCTGAAGGTGACCCCGGTCGGCAAGAGCTTTGTAACGTTCGCCGATATTGTGAAGGTTCGCTGGGTTATCCTGCGTGCTACCGTGATCGGATTCTTTATCGGCGTATTGCCTGGTACTGGAGCCTCAATCGCGAGCGCTGTGGCCTACGGTACAGAGAAACGGATGGCAGAGGGGGATAGCGACGAGTTCGGCAAGGGGGATATACGCGGTTTGGCTGCCCCCGAGGCTGCCAATAACGCATCCGCCGCGGGTGCGATGGTGCCGATGTTGACCCTGGGTATTCCAGGCAGCGGCACGACCGCGATTCTTCTGGGCGCTCTGTTGATGTTCAACATCACGCCGGGGCCCTTGCTGTTTGAACAGAAGCCTGAAATCGCCTGGGGCCTGATTGCGTCCATGTTCTTGGGCAATATTGCGCTGCTGGTCCTGAACCTGCCGTTGATTGGTGTGTTTGTCCGACTGCTGTCGATTCGTCAGTCCTATCTGATCCCTGTGATCGTTATGCTCACATTCGTAGGCATATATTCCATTCACGGGGACAGCTTTGACCTGTTTTTCATGGTGATTCTGGGTATTTTCGGATTCATTCTGCGCAAACTCCATTTCTCGCTCGCGCCGGTGATTCTGGGCCTGGTGTTAGGTGAAGTGCTTGAGGAAAACCTGCGCCGCAGTCTGTCCATGAGTGGCGGGGATTGGTCGATACTGCTGAGCGGCAACATTACCATTGGCTTGGCCATTGCTTCGGTGTTGGCACTTGTATTGCCTTTCCTGCTCAAGCGAATCAAAGGAAAGGGGCGTACGGCTCAGTTGCAGGCTGAGTTAGACGACTGAACCTGATTACACACGGGCACCGTTAAGGGCAGTCCCACCAGGGTGGGGCCGCCCTTGCTTTTTAGGGCACGCTATGCTGAAAGTGATGTGGACGCTTGCCATTGGCGTGGCAGGAGCTTGGATTGCTAACCTGATCGGGCTGCCATCTCCCTGGTTGGTTGGTGCAATGATTGGTGTGCTTTTGGCGATATGGGCAAAAGTGCCCGTTTTCATGCCTGCACGTACGACCACGTTTATCTCCCTGTTTATGGGGGTATCCATTGCCTCAAGTGTCGAGGCGGATTTTTTTGTTCATTTAAAAGACTGGAGCCTCTCCATCGGGTGGATGGTGATGATGCTTGGCGTGCTGCTGGCTATGCTCTTCGGGTTTTATCGCTATCGCTGCCAGTGGAGTCCAAGCGATGCGCTTTTATGCTCGATCCCCGGTAACTTGGCTGTAGTCCTGATATTCGCGGCCCAAGCGAACCTCAGCGTAAAGCGAATCGCGCTTGTCCACAGCGTGCGGCTTTTCTTTCTTGTCTCTGCACTTCCTCTGCTCTTCCCGATTGTCGATCGTCAGGTGTCGGCCGGCGCGGTAGATGACATACCGGGCCGGGAGCTGTTGCTGGTATTTCTGGGTGCCGGCCTTACCGGGTGGGGGGCTGTCAAACTGCGTGTGCCGGCGGGCATGCTGGTCGGTGCGATGCTGTGGTCCCTGGTCGTTAAGTTTGTCTTCGGTATGGGGTTTCACATTCCCCCGGAATGGTTCCGAATGGTGCTGGTCGTCCTGGGTACGGCCACGGCTGTTCGTATGGCCGATCTTGATCTGGGTCTGTTGAAGGGAACGTTAAAGGGGGCTTTTGGCGGTCTGGCGCTGGGGCTGGCCGTGAGTGGCATATTCGCATTCGCGCTGTATTGGGGGGCAGGGGTACCCCTGCTTCAAGCGCTGTTGGCGTACATGCCAGGCGGGATTGAAGTGATGGTGGCGATCGCCTTCAGCACCGATGTTGATCCTGTGTTCGTGGCTACCCATCAGCTAATACGAGTCCTGCTCATGTGCTTTGCGTTGCCGTTGCTCTTCAAGGCGGCCGGTGCTGGAGAGCGCGATTAAGTCATACGTACTGCTAGTCAGTCGAAGCTAAAGCATTTTGCAGCGTTCTTGCTCAGTACTTTGTCGGCACCGTCACCAAGCCAATCGCGCAGCAGGTTTATACACCCTGTATAGGTGCGTCCGGCTTCGTGCTGTGTCCAAGGGAAATCACTACCCCAGAGGAGGCGATCAGGGGCTGTGGCTGCGAATCGAGCAGCCAGAGGAGCCGAGTCTGCTTTGAAACGGTAAGGCCCGGACAGCTTTATCCACAGTTGCTCGGATTCGAGGCCCGCAACCAGTGCGTCGATCGAAGCGCAGTCATTGTCTGTCTTAACATGGGTATCGGTCAGCAGACACCACCGGTTGCCTCGGTTCTGTTGACCGTGTGCTCGACCGCAAACGTGCGTGTCGACCATGTGATGCGTTACTGCAAGTGGTTCATTCTGGCGATGTTTGTCACGTTGATCGTGGTGACATATGTGCCTGCAACGGCGCTGTGGTTCCGATAGAGGCGTAGTGCTTGTCTCACCTCCGTTGCCGGCTCAAGAGCCGGCTTTTTTGTCTGGCTGGCCAGCCCGAGAGCCATGTCTTGCATACAAACTCCTGTATGAATCAGATCGACCTGGCAAGGAAGGTCGTTTCCTTCGATGCACTGACCTCGTTACCCTGGAAGCTGAACGTCAGCTTCGTCTTTGGTGAGGTAATGTCCTGACCGCAGACTCGATAGGGCAGCCAGGTGGAGTTGTTCTCGCTCAGGTCGATATCGGCCGGGCCGAAAAGTTCGAACATACCCGCACCGGCAACGGAGACGCGGACCGACGCTTCGGCAGGATCGAAACCCTCGACCTTGACGCGGTAGTTGTTGCAGATCCACTGCTCATCAAGCTGGGTAAAGAGTGCTCCGCGATCTCTCCGCACCTCGATCAGCAGGTCGGTAGTGCCGGTGAAGCCGTAAAGTACGGCACTGAACGCGACAACCATCACGGCGCCGTAACCGGCAAGTCGGGGGCGCAAAAGCGGCGAAGGTTTGTTTTCCAGTTGCGCTTCGGAAGTGAAGCGGATCAAGCCGGTGGGGCGCGTTAACTTGTCCATCACGCTATCGCAGGCGTCGATGCAGGCGGCACAATCGATACAGGCCGCCTGAAGGCCGTCTCGGATATCGATACCGGTGGGGCACACCTGGACACAGAGGCCACAATCGACGCAGTCGCCGCTGTTGGTGTCGGCATTGCGCTTGTTGGCGCGAGGCTCGCCGCGCCCGGCGTCGTAAGTGACGGTGCGGGTGTCCCGGTCGAACATCACGCCCTGGAAACGGGAGTAGGGGCAGGCGTGCAGACAGATCTTTTCCCGCACGAGACCTGCGTTGGCATAGGTCAGCCCGGCCATGATCACCAGCCAGCCGGTGATCGCCGTCGACAGCTCTAGCTGTGCGGCATCCGAGACGATCTCACGAATGGGAATGAAGTACCCGGTAAAGGTGGCGGCGGTCAGTGTGGCGAGGGCGATCCACAGCAGGTGCTTGGCGATGCGGCGTAGCAGACGTTCGGCGTTCAGCGGCTCTCCCTCCTGACGTGCCCGGATGCCGGCACGTCCCTCGGTGAAATCCTCGATGCGGATAAACAACCAGGTCCAGATACTCTGGGGGCAGGCGAAGCCGCACCAGACCCGCCCCCAGGCCACGGCCATGAAGAACAGCAGGCAGGCGCCGGCAATCATCAACCCGGCCAGCAGCGGCAGGTCGTGCCAGGAGAGTGCGTTGCCGAACAGGATGATCTTGCGCTGGGCGAAGGAGAACAGCAGCCAGGGTTGGCCGTCCACCTGGATCCAGACCAGGCCGAAAAACAGTGCGATCATCGGCCAGCTGCTCAGGCGGCGCAGGTTTTGAAACCGCCCTTCGGTAAGACGGATGTGGAATTTGCCGTCGCGGGCAAAGGGCGGTGTGTAGTCTTGCACAACGGGTATCTGTTCCATCGCAGGTGTCCCCCTGATTTCTGATTGGGGGCAGACTACGCTTGTGATTAAGATAGGATCAGGTATAAAAAAAATAATTGTAATGGGTACAGATGGGTGAGGACCTGAGGTGGGAGTGGATTATCGTTACCGGCAGCTTGAAAGCTGGTTGCTGCAGGGCATAGAGGAGCAGCGCTGGCGACTGGGGGAGCGGCTGCCCTCGATTCGTACCCTGTGTCAGGAGCACGGCCTGTCCAAGGCCACCGTGCAGCATGCGCTGCAGCGTCTGGAAGCGCAGGGATTGGTGGAGGCGCGGCCCAAGTCCGGTTACTTTGTTGCGCTGCAACCCATTGCCGTTAAAAAACCGCTGAGCCGGTCCAGGATCGAGGCACCGAGGCCGGTCAGCGTCAACGACCTGCTGCTGGATATCATGGGCCGCAGTGCGGCGTTCGATCTGCTGCCGGACCTGCACGCCGGTGATCTGCCCCTCAGTATCGTGGCCCTGAACCGTGCCATCGGCCGTGCACTGCGCCGCCAGAAGGGTGACGATTACCAGTACTACGATGCACCCGCCGGCGACATGGGGCTGCGTGAGCAGCTGTCACTGCACAGTGCGCGTCGCGGCTGGGCGGTTTCTCCCGATCAACTCTGTGTGACCTCCGGTTGCCAGCATGCGCTGTTTCTGGCGTTGATGGCCTGCTGTGAACGGGGCGATGTGGTCGCGGTGGAATCGCCGGGGTTTTATGGCGTGCTGCAGTTGCTGGAACAGTTGGATCTGCGCGTTGTCGAGGTGCCCACCTCCGCTGAAACCGGGATGGATATCGAGGCGCTGGAGGAGGTGCTCGAGCGCTGGAAGGTGAAGGCCTGTATCGTCTCGCCGGCGTTTGCCACGCCCGGCGGCGCGTTGATGCCGAGCGAGTCGAAATCGCGGTTGCTGGCGTTGGCCGAGCGTCACGACCTGGCGATTATCGAGGACGATATCTACGCGGACACCGCGCTCGGCAGTGCGCCTGATCCGCTGAAGGCGATGGACCGCAACGACCGAGTGATCCTGTGCAGCTCGTTCTCCAAATCGCTGTCGCGTGACCTGCGGCTGGGCTGGGTCTCCGGGGCACGTTGGCATGACCGAATTCTGCGTCTGAAGCTGGTAACCCAGCTGGCCAGCAGTCGATACCTGCAGCAAGGGGTCGCGGACTATATGGCCGATGGCAGTTTTACTGCGCATCTTCGCCGTCAACGCAACGACCTGAGAGAACGTCGTGACCGGCTGATCGCGTCACTCCAGGCCTGGTCCACCGGGCTGCGTGTGAGTGTGCCATTGGGCGGTCTGGCGGTCTGGGTGGAGCTGCCGCCGAGTTTCGATACCCTGGCAAGCTACCCGAAAGCGCTGGAGGAGGGGGTGGTTATCACCCCCGGCCCGCTGTTCTCGGTGTCGGGGCAGTTCAGAAACTGCCTGCGTATCAGCTACGCCCACCCCTGGGACGCACGCAGGACGGCGGCGCTGAATCGATTGCCGGAGCTGTTCGTTCAGGTGTGATCTGTCCCGATCAAAATTAAAAAAATTGAGCCTGCCCCGTATTGCTCGCTCCCGCTAGCCTAGTGCATTCACTTGGCAGAACCGGGGACAAAAGCGTGTACAGATACGATGAATATGACCATGCGCTGGTGCAGGCGCGGGTGGCTCAGTTTCGGGATCAGGTCGCGCGCCGACTGTCGGGTGAACTGAGTGAAGAGGAGTTTCTGCCGCTCAGACTGCAGAACGGCGTCTACCTGCAGCGTCACGCTTATATGCTGCGTGTTGCCATCCCCTATGGCACGCTCTCGGCAAATCAACTGCGTGCCCTGGCCCGGATCGCCGAAGAGTTCGACCGGGGTTACGGACACTTCACCACGCGGCAGAATATCCAGTTCAACTGGATCGCGCTGGAGCGGGTGCCGGATATTCTGCAGCTGCTTGCCGATCAGGAGATGCACGCGATCCAGACCTCCGGCAACTGCGTGCGCAACATCACCACCGAAGCCTTTGCCGGCGTCGCGAGTGACGAACTGATCGACCCCCGTCCGCTGGCCGAGATTCTGCGTCAGTGGTCGACGGTCAACCCGGAGTTCCTGTTTCTGCCGCGCAAGTTCAAGATCGCGATCTCCTCCTCGGAGATGGATCGGGCTGCCATCCGTGCACATGACGTAGGGCTTTACCTGTACAGAGGCGAAAACGGCGAGATGCTGTTACGCGTGATGGTCGGTGGCGGGCTGGGACGCACCCCGATTCTCAACGAAACGATACGTGAGGCGCTGCCCTGGCAGCATCTGCTGACCTACGTCGAAGCTGTGTTGCGCGTGTACAACCGCTACGGCCGTCGCGACAACAAATACAAGGCGCGGATCAAGATCCTGGTCAAGGCGCTGGGTGTCGAGGCGTTCGCTCAGGAGGTAGAGCGCGAGTGGGAGCAGATTCGTGATGGCGTCGCCGAGCTGACCAGCGAAGAGTACGCCCGTGTCGCCCACGAATTTCAAGCGCCCGACTACGAGCGCATAGATGCGATCGACCCCGACTTCGGCGCCTGGCTGGCTCGTAATCCGGCGTTCTCCGTTTGGGTGCAGAACAACACCCGTGCGCACAAGATGCCGGGCTACAGCTCCGTCATTCTCTCCACCAAACCCGGCACGTCGGCGCCTCCCGGGGATGTTACTGCCGAGCAGATGCGAGTGGTGGCTGACCTTGCAGAGAAATATGGTTTCGGCGAAATCCGTGTGGCTCACGAGCAGAACCTGGTGCTGCCGGATATTCGCAAACGTGACCTCTATGCGCTGTGGAAAGCGCTACGGGCGCAGAACCTGGCCACGCCCAATATCGGCCTGCTGACTGACGTGATCTCCTGCCCCGGCGGCGACTACTGTTCGCTGGCCAGTACCCGCTCGCTACCGGTGGCTAAGGCGATACAGCAGCGTTTTGACAACCTGGATTTCCTGCACGATCTGGGCGAGTTGAGCCTCAATATTTCGGGGTGTGTAAATGCCTGTGGCCACCACCATATCGGCAATATCGGTATCCTGGGGGTCGACAAGAACGGCGAGGAGTTTTTCCAGATCACCATCGGCGGTGCCCAGGGCAAGGAGAGTTCGATCGGTAAGGTGATCGGACCTGCTTTTCGGGCCGAAGAGGTGCCCGAGGCGATCGATCGACTGCTATCGGTTTACCTGAGTTACCGTGAAGTCGAGGAGCGATTCGTCGACACGGTGCGTCGCATCGGTATTGCGCCATTCAAGGAGGGGGTCTATCAACGCGAAACCGCCAAGGTGGAGGCAAGTGCATGAACAATACAATCGGCCTGATAAATGGGGTTGCGCATGTACTGCCAGAGGACCCCTGGTGCCTGGTGGACGACGACCAGCCGTTGGACAGCATCTCCTCACCGATTATCTCCTTTGCGCGTTGGCAGAGCCTGCGTGAAAAAGGGGACTTGGATCAGTTGTCATGCGGCGTCCTGCTGGGGCCGGATGACGATCCGGAAACGGTTGCGCCCGGGCTTGATACGTTGCCGCTGATCGCCCTGGAGTTTCCGAGCTTCAGGGATGGTCGGGCGTACACTCAGGCCAACCTGCTCAGAACCCGTTACGGCTACAAGGGGGATCTGCGCGCAACCGGTGATGTGTTGCGCGATCAACTGGGGCTGATGCGCCACTGTGGTTTTAGCTCGTTCGCTGTACGTGAAGACAAATCGGTGTTGGAGGCACTCAAGGGGCTGTTTGGCTTCGATATGATCTACGCGCGATCGGTAACAAACCCGGAACCGCTGTTCAGACGTCGAAGTGCGAAGTGACAAGTCGAGAGAGGGCTTTGCCATGAAAGAGCGGGGCTTGCTGCTCACCGCATCGGCCAGTTGTGCCCTGACCATTTTCGATACCAACCTGGTTGGCGTGCTGCTGCCGAGTCTGGTGGCCGACCTTGGTGCTGATTTTTCGCAGATGGCCTGGGTGCAGAGCAGTTTTTTGCTCACATTTGCCTCACTGCTGCTGTTTGCCGGCGCGATGGCCGATCGTTACGGGCGGCGTCGGGTGCTGCTAGTTGGCTTGTGGCTGTTCGGCTGTGCTGCACTGGCCGGCAGTCTCGCGCCTAATATCTCGCTGTTGATCGGGGCTCGTGCGGTACAGGGTGTTGGGGCGGCACTGCTGCTGGCGCCCGCCTTATCCACTATCGGGCATCGATTTCGTCTGCAGGATGAGGCGATCAGGGCCTGGAGTACCTGGGGCAGCATCATGGGACTGACCATGGTGGTTGCCCCCTTGTTGAGCAGTCTTGCAGGCTCCCTGTTGGGCTGGCGCTGGGCATTCTTTGTCTTTGTACCGATCTGCGTCATGCTGATTATTGCGGTGCCGCGCACTATCGACGAAGACAGGCCGAGCGGCGCACATACGTTCGATTGGGCCGGCGCAATCTGCTTCAGTCTCTCAATGCTGCTCTGGGTCTGGGGGCTTATCAATGGCCCTCAAACCGGCTGGACGAGCCATCAATCGGTGATCGTGTTTACGCTCGGACTGGTCACGTTGGCAGCATTCGTGGTCATCGAGTTGCGTCAGATCAACCCCATGCTGCATCTGAGGTTTTTCAAGTCCGGCCGCTTTGTTGGGGCCGTTATCGCCATGCTGGGGTACGCAGGCGCTGCCCAGGTGATGGCGGCGCTATTGCCGCTCTACCTCCAGCGTGGCATGGGAATCTCCTTTTTGTGGACGGGCTGCGCGTTGCTGCCTTTTGCCATCACGATGTTTCTGTTCCCGACCATAGGGCGACGATTTTCGAACCGGCTCCAATCGTATCAGCTGCTCGGGCTCGGATTGGCGGTCATATCGGTCGGGAATATCTGGCTGTCATTGGCCGCAACAAGCAGCAACCCGCTCTGGTTCTTTATCGGCATGTCGATTCTGGGCGCCGGTGGTGGGCTGATCAACGGTGAAACCCAGAAAGCGATTCTTGGCTCCGTACCGAAAGAGCGAACGGGCATGGCGTCAGGCATCAGCACGACGGCGAGGTTTTTCGCCATGCTGGTGGGGTATGCAGGTCTGTCGTCGATATTGGCGCTCGGGGTGAAGAGCCGGTTGCAGGACCTATTATGCAGCTCGGCAGACGGCGATTGCTCCGTGTTGCCGCGTGCGTTGGAGTGGGTGGTAACGGGACAATTTATCACGGCTGATCAGTCTTTAGGTCTGTTAGGCAAGGACGCGGCCGATAGCTACCGTGCCGGCTTTTCCGACCTGTTTCTAGCGGCCGCACTGTTGGCCGTTGTTGCCGCTGTACTGACGGTTGTTTTGTCGGTTCAGGGAGGATGGCGCAATGGGGCTATTCAGGCACAACACGTTGATCGGGTTGGTGTCGATACTCACTGAAAGGGATTATGAATCGGTTGTCCGCGCTACCTTGTTCGCCCGGTGATGGATCAGTGCGAGCATCCAGGGCACGTTGGGCAGAATCATAAAGATCCTCACCAGGTGGAAGGCGGTGATCAGCGCCACATTCTGATGCAGGAACTGAGCGGTCAATGACATTTCGGTGATGCTGCCGGGTGCTGCACCCAGCACCAGGGCCTTCCAGTCCATATCGGTGAAGTAACTCAGCAGCAGTGCAAAGGCGGTGCAGAGCAGCAGCAACAGCGCAGAGGTTATGCAGATCGACACCACCAGTCGGCCGGCCTGTTGAAACAGTTCGCGGCGGAAGGTGGAGCCGAGCCAGGTGCCGAGCAGAATCTGGGCGAAAGCGACCATCTGCCAGGGAAAGCCGGAAACCGGGATCACGCCGGTGGCCGTCGCGATACAGGAGAATGACAGCGCGCCGAGGAAAAACGGGCTGTTGATCTTCAGTTTATAGAACAGCAGGGAGCTGGCGGCGGCGCCTGCGCTCATGAACAGCATGCCCATCAGATCAACCGAGTGCGCGTTCAAAGGACGGCTACCGGCGGGCGTGTCCAGCAGGTAGTAAAGGGTGGTCGGAATCAGCAGTACGATGGCTGAGATGCGCAGGGTTTGAGCAAAGATCACCGGCCCGGGATCGCCACCATAACGTATCGCCAGGTTACCCATCTCGACCGGTGTTCCGGGCATACAGGAGAGAAACGCGGTCACCGGGTCGGCGTTGGATATGCGGCGCAGAAGGTAGGACAGGGACAATCCGAACAGGATCGTGCAGATCGCAACACCCAGGATGGCGAGGCCGTGGTCGTAGATGGCGGATAGCGCCTCCCCGGTGAAGAACAGGCCCACCTGAGCCGCAACGATCATCTGTCCGACCGGGCGCGTGCGAACCGGGATGTTGACGGGGCGTACAAGCAGGTTGAACGCCGCGGTGACCACCAAGGGGCCGATCATCCAGGGCAGCGGCAGATTCAGGCTATAGGCGAGATATCCGGCGCAGGTCGCCAGCAGGTAGCACCACAGGAGGGTAAGGAAAAACCGCATCGTCATCGTTATTACTCTCTCTGATGGAACACCTCGGGTTGACGGTGTTACACCCCCACCAGAACCGACAGCATGTCATACGGATATGCGCGGTTGTACTGAGTATTGGTCAACCTGAGGACAGACTTTTAGTTGTGCAGCACGCCATGAGCAGCCAAAAAAAGGCGGACCTGCATATCGACTGAGAGTACTCGGTATGCAGACCCGCCCAAGAGGGCGAGCGCTTACATGCGCTCTATGATCAGCGCGACCCCCTGGCCGACGCCGACACACATGCTACACAGGCCATAGCGGCCGTTGCTGCGCTCGAGCTGGTTCAGGGCGGTGGTGACCAGACGCGCACCGGATGCACCGAGCGGATGGCCGATGGCGATGGCACCACCATTGGGGTTGATCCGTGGATCATCCTCACGCAGACCCAGTCGACGGCAGACCGCGATCGCCTGGGAGGCGAAGGCTTCGTTGAACTCGATCACATCCATCTGATCCAGGCTCAGCCCGGTCATCTGCATGATCTTCTCTACAGCCGGCACCGGACCCATACCCATAACGCGCGGTGCAACACCGGCAGTAGCCATGGCGACAACGCGGGCTCGGGGGCGCAAGCTGTGACGATCGGCGGCTGCCGGGCTCGCCATCAGCAGTGCGCAGGCACCATCGTTAATACCCGAGGCGTTACCGGCGGTGACGGTTCCGTTCTCCTTGACCACACCGCGCAGACCGGCCAGAACTTCCAGCGAGGTGTCAGGGCGGGGGTGCTCATCTTCAGAGATGACCAGATCCGGCTTGCGGCGTTGGCTGACGGTAACGGACATCAGCTCGCTGGCGAAGTAGCCGGCGTCCTGAGCGGTTTTCCAGCGCTGCTGACTGCGCAGAGCGAAGGCATCCTGGTCTTCACGGGAGATGTTCTCCTCCTCGGCCACATTCTCTGCGGTCTGGGGCAGGGGGTCGACACCGTAAGCCGCTTTCATCGCCGGGTTGATCAGGCGCCAACCGATGGTGGTGTCCTCCAACTGCTGTGTACGGCTGAACGCTTTATCGGCCTTGCCCATGACGTAGGGTGAGCGGCTCATGCTCTCCACGCCACCTGCGATCATCAGTTGTGCTTCGCCGCAACGCAGGGCGCGGGCAGCGCTACCAACGGCGTCGAGACCAGAACCGCACAGGCGGTTGAGCGTAGAGCCGGGAACGGAGAGCGGCAGGCCCGCCAGCAGCGACGACATACGCGCCACGTTGCGGTTGTCCTCACCGGCCTGGTTGGCGCAGCCGTAGATGACGTCGTCGATAAGGCTCCAATCCAGGTCCGGGTTGCGGCGCATCAGCTCCTTGATCGGCAGGGCGCCGAGATCATCCGTACGAATGGATGAGAGGGAACCAGTAAAGCGGCCAAAGGGGGTGCGAATGGCATCGCAAATCAGTGCTTCGGACATCTTATCACTCCTCTGCTGGACCAGCGTCAGGGGTCAAAAGGGTGGCATCGCCGCGTTCATGGCCTTTGCCGCTTGCCTGTGCAAGCGCTTCGAGCGCCTGGTTCAGCTTCTCTTGGCCCAGTTGGCGAGCGATGAAGACCGGGCCGCCGCGCCGGCGCGGGAAGCCGTAACCATGGGCCAGGGCGATATCGATATCCTCGGCCCGCCGGCAGACACCTTCGGCCAGCAGCAACAGTGCCTCGTTGACCAGTGCCATGACGGCCCGCTGCTGAATCTCGTCGTCTGTAAACGTATGGGTTTCGATGCCATGCTCGGCGCGGTAATCGGCGATGATTCCCGCCACATCGGGATCGGAAGCCGGGCGCTTGTCATCACCGTAGAGGTAGTAGCCTTTGCCGGTCTTGCGACCGAGACGCCCCGCTTCGCAGAGTAGATCCGGTATGCCGACATAGCGACGCAGGTGACGGGTATCTGCAGTCTGCTGACGCATGCGCCAGGCGATATCCAGGCCGGACATGTCGGCGACCTTGAACGGGCCCATGGCAAAACCGAAGCCTTCGATGGCGGCATCGATCTGTTCGGGGCTCGCGCCTTCCTCCATCAGGAACTCGCACTGACGACGGTAGGCGGCGTAGAGCCGGTTGCCGACGAAGCCCCAGGCGTTGCCGACCACGATCGCCTTCTTCTTCAGCCGCTTGGCAAAGCCCAGTGCGGTCATCAGATTTTCATCGCTGGTGGCCCCGCCCTTGACGATCTCGAGCAGGGACATGCGGTGAGCCGGGCTGAAGAAGTGCAGGCCCAGTATGCGCTCGGGGTGTGCGATACCCTCGGCGATGCGGTCGATATCCAGATAGGAGGTGTTGGTGGCCAGCAGGGTGGTGTCGCTGACCCTTTGCGCCAGGTTCTGGAACAGCCCCTGTTTGGCACCGAGATCCTCGATGATCGCTTCGACCACCAGATCGGCTTCCGCCACGATGTCGAAATCCTGGGTTGGCGTCAGACGCGCGAGGATGGCATCGCGCTTTTCGGCGCTCAGCCGTTGGCGGCTGACATCGGACTCCAGTTCGGACTTGATGCGGCCGACACCGGCTTCAAGCGCGTCGCCATTGAGCTCGAGCAGGTCAACACGGCACCCGGCGTTGAGGGCGCACAGGGCGATACCGCTGCCCATGGTGCCGGCGCCGATAACGGCGATGCGCTCGATGGTGCGCGGCTGAACCGGTTCGGCGGGGGTATAGGGTTCGCCACGCTCGGCGAAGAACAGGTAGCGCAGCGCCTTGGCTGCTTCACTGCCGCGCAGGGCTAGGAACTGCCGGCGCTCATGGGCAACCGCATCGGCGAAGCTCAGCTTGCCGGCCAGCAATACTGTTTCCGCCGCAACCGAGGCGGAGGGCAGGCCGCGTGAACGGGCGATCAGCTTCTTCGCCTGTGCGGCGAGCTCGCCTTCGTCGGCCGGTGCAACATCGCGGGCGCTCAACGGCCGCTTTCCGCCCTGGTAATCGCGGGCGAAGTCCAGCGCCTCGGCCAGTTGATCGGCCTCCTCTTCGCTCTCGAACAGCGTGTCGACCAGCCCGAGAGCCTGGGCTTCGGTCGCCTTGATCGGCTTGCCGCCGACGATCATCTCCAGCGCCTTGGGCAGACCCACGGCGCGGGGGAGGCGCTGGGTGCCACCGGCACCGGGAATGATGCCGACGGTCACTTCCGGCAGACCGAGCAGCGCGTCGGCCGTAGCCAGGCGTGCATCGCACGCCAATGCCAGCTCCAGACCGCCGCCGAGGGTGTGGCCCTTGACGATTGCAATCACCGGGACCGCGCAGCTCTCCAGTGCACTGGTCACCTGCGGCAGGGTCGGTTCGGTGGGCTCGTTTTCCAGTTCGTGCAGATCCGCACCGGCCATCAGGTTGCGGCCGGCACCGGTCAGCACCACGGCGCGGGTGCCGGCGGTATCGATCTGTGCCAGCGCGGCCAGCAGACCGCGGCGTACCGCATCGGTGCTGTTGTTGACCGGCGGGTTATCGATGGTGATAACCGCGATATCGCCTTCGTGCCGGAGATGAACCTGGCCGCCGCTAATGGGGTTAGCCATGGCGTATCTCTCCTTCGTGCTCCTGATGCTCGAGTACCAGTACGGCATCGGCGGCAACGACGCCCTGGCCCTCTGGCAGCACGAACAGTGGGTTGATCTCGGAGGTCACCAAACGCTCGCCCGCTTGTGCCACCAGCGCGGAGAAGTTCACGATCGCCTGCGCCAGTGCGTCGGTATCGCGATGCACGGATCCGCGGTAGCCATCCAGCAGCGGCCAGGTGGTCAGCTTGCGCATCATGGTGTGAGCCTGCTCAAGACTCAGGCCGCCTTCCGCCGGCAGCATGCACAGCGTGGTGTCCTTGAACAGCTCGGCGGTCACGCCACCGGCACCGAGCAGGATGGCGGTGCCCAAGGCGTCGCGGTTAGCGCCGAGGATCAGCTCATGGCCTCCACCGACCATTTTTTCCACCAGGAAGGTGTCGGGGCGACGATCGGTGTGGGAGGCCACGTCATCGACCATCCTGTCGAAACGCTCGCCGATGGTCTGGTCGTTCAGGTGCAAGGCCACGCCACCGATATCGCTCTTGTGCAGCAGGTTGGCATCGAGCACCTTCAGTACCACCGGCGCGCCCAGTTCAGAGGCGGCCTGTTCGGCCTCGGCGCGGCTCTTGACCACGCGGCTATCCGGTACGCTGATGCCGGCTTCGCTGAACAGCGCCTTGGCGGCGGCTTCATCGACGGAACCGCTCAGAGCGCTCAGATCGGGCAGTTGGCCTGCGGCAACAGTGTTTCCGGCAAGCAGCGGCTGACCGGTGAAGTGCAGCGCTTCGAGTACGGCAGAGCAGCTTTCCGGCGAGCTGAAGCCCGGAATGGCGGCGCGGTTCAGACGCTTCAAGGTATCCGGCGCGTAGGGGCTGACATAGGCCAGCACCGGCTTGTCGTTGGTATCCAGAGAATCCTGAATGGCGCCGACGACAAGGTCCGGCATCGCCAGCCCCGAGGAGCCGATGATCACCACCAGCGCGTCGTAGCTCTCGCTCTCCAGCAGGGTGCGGATCGCCTGGCGCAGCAGGTCCGGTTGTAGACCGGCCAGGGTCACGTCGATCGGGTTGCGATCCAGTGCGGTCGGCGTATCGCCCTGCAGAGCACGCAGTTTTTCGGCAGTCACCGCATCCGGTGCGGGGGTGTCGAAGTCATTCATCCCCAGGCTGTCGGCGATCAGGGTGCCGGCACCGCCGGTAGAGGTCAGGATCGCAACGCGGCGGCCCGGCAGCTTGCGACCGGCCACCAGTACCGCCGGAATGTCGAGGAACTCATCGAAGGTGTTGGCGCGGATCACGCCGAGCTCGCGGAAGAAGGCGTCGTAAACGCGGTCTTCACCGGCCAGTGCGCCGGTGTGCGAGCTGGCGGCGCTAGCGCCGGCTTCGGAGCGGCCGATCTTGAATACCACCAGCGGTTTGCCGGCTTCGCGGGCACGCAGGGCCACTTCGCGGAAGCGCTGTGGGTTACGGATGCTTTCCAAGTACAGCGCGATCACCTTGGTGTTTTCGTCATCGACCAGGTAGTCGATGAAATCGCTGACCTCGAGATCCACCTCGTTACTGGTGGAGATCAAAGAGGAGAGACCAATGCCGCGGCCTGCTGCACGCGAGAGCAGGGCGCCGAGAATGCCGCCGCTCTGCGATACCACGGCAACATGGCCGGCGGGCAGGTCGCTAACTTCAAGCGCACCGCTGGCGGAGAGCGGAATACGGGCACTCAGGTTAACCAGGCCGATGGTGTTCGGGCCCAGAATGCGCATGGATCCGGCCGCTTCTTTCAGCTCGTCCTGCAGGTTCTGACCGCCTTCGCCTGCTTCGGCGAAACCGCTGGCCAGTACAACGGCCGCTTTACAGCCCATGGCGGACAGCGAGCGCACGGCGTCGATGCTGCGCTTGGCATTGAGCAGAACCAGGCCCACATCCGGCGCTGCCGGCAGGGCGTCGACGCTGTTGTAGCAGGTCAGCCCCTGGATCTCGGTCGCTTTCGGGTTCACCGGATAGATGGCGCCGCTGAAACCATGCTTGAGCAGGTAGGAGATCGGGCGACCGGAGGTCTTGTTGGGATCGGCGGAGGCGCCGATCACGGCGATGCTTTTCGGGTTGAGCAGGGCGTCGAGTTGTTTCATTTAGCGGCCTCCTGTGCACGGTCCAGGAACGCCTGTACGGATGCGCGGTGTTCGTGAGAGGTGTAGCAGATACCCTGAGCCTTGCTGCCTTCGGCAAACACTTGGTGCTCGGACATCTCGTAGCTTTTGTTGATGATCGACTTGGTCAGCGCGATCGCGGTGCGTGAGCCGCTGCTCATCTCTTCCGCCATCGCCTGTGCGGTGCCGAGCAGATCATCCGCATTGCAGAGCTGATCGGCGATGCCGAGCTGCAGCGCTTCTTCGGCAGACACGCGACGGCCGCTGAAGATCAGTGCCTTGGCACGGCCAAGACCGACGCGGCGGGGCAGGAAGTACATGCCACCGCCATCGGGTACCAGGCCGCGGGCGATATAGGCCCAGGTGAAGTGGGCATACTGCCTGGAGGCAACGACGAAATCGCAGGAGAGCGCCAGATCGGCACCCAGACCTGCCGCGGCACCGTTAACAGCGGCGATGGTCGGAATCGGCAGATTGAGCAGCAGGCTCGCAGCATAGTGAACACCCTGCTGACGCTCCCAGCCATTAAAGCCAACGGTGGCCGGGTCGGCTTCCATCCGGGTCTTCATGCCGGCGATATCGCCCCCGGCGCAGAAACCCTTGCCGTTACCGGTGACGATCAGTGCGCGGATGCTGCGATTGGTGCGGATCGCCTGCAGATGCTGGACCAGCTCGGCGCGCATGGCGTCACTCATGGCATTGCGCTTTTCGGGGCGGTTCAGAGTGAGGGTGACGACTCCGTTGTTCTCCGAGTACTGGATCAGGGATGATTCGCTCATAGTCTGCCTCTTATTGTTGCTGCGAACGTCGACCGTAAAGGGCCCGAAGGGACACACGCTCGAAGGGTGACGCTGTATATAAGCGTCACTTTTCTCAGTCTGTTGATTTAGCTTTTGATATAAACGACGCTCCGCGCCATTTACGTGGCTATCAATTGTTTAGTTTGTTGGCAGCCGGCGCAATTGAGTAAAAATGTCGTGGTCTCTAACAAAAAGTTAGAAGTGGGAGGGAGTGGACACACGGAAGGGTAAATCTGAATGGTTGGGGGTGTGCCTGGTGATTTTTATATAATGTGTTGATAATTAATAAGAAAATTGTCTGGCATAACTTTTTGTATAAGTTGAGGTCGGTTCAAAGGCTAATAAATTCTCAGTTCAGAGTTTATCTCTCTTCCGTCATAGTAACTCTCATGTACTCACACTCACTTGGTTATCCCGGGGCTGAACATTAATTTTCGGCAATGGGCTATAAATAAGAGGAGTTGCTGAGACGATCCCAGGGCGGTTCGCCTTAAATAATAACAACCCACCGGGACCAAGTGTCTGTTTGGTTTCGGTTAAGTGAAAGCCGAATCAGTTCGGCTGAACTGGGAGACAGCAATGAATAACCCCACTGTAAACTCCGCGATCGTGGAGGAGTATCAGTCTCGAAAAGCGCACCTGGTGCGTGTTCCGATGGCGTGGTTGGAGCTGGTCAGCGGCATGGTGCTGGTTGCGATTGCCGGTTTCTATGTCTACGAAGCCGAACTCCTGCCCGATCCTTTCAATCCCCGTGCCGTTGGCGCCGGCGATTTTCCGATGATTGTCGGGCTGGCTACCTTGGCAGCTTCTCTGTTTCTGACCCTGCTGGGTGTCATTCATCTGGTATCCGGAAAGGAGCATAAGCACGTTACGCTGCATCGGCCGCTCAGCGTTGCCTGCGGCATCGCCGCGCTGATCGGCGGCGTTCTGTTGCTGGAACATATGGGGCCTCTGGTTGGTATAGCGGCGCTATCCCTGTTGATCATGTTGGCCGGCGGCGAACGCAGAATCGGCTATCTGGTGGCGATTCCGGTGGCGCTGTCCGGCGGTATCTACAGCGTCTTCGTGCTTATGCTCGGCGTTTACTTTTCCTGAGGTTGAATGATGTTGGATAGTCTATTACTCGGGTTCTCGGCCTTTGCCGATCCCATGGTCCCGGTGGGACTGGTTGTGGGTGCTCTGCTTGGCTATTTGATCGGTGCCATACCGGGTCTGGGGCCAAGTTTGGGTGTTGCGCTGTTGATTCCCTTCACTTATAGCATGGATCCGCTGGTCTCCATTGTGACTCTGATCGCGCTCTATGCTGCGGCCGAGTATGGTGGTGCCATCTCGGCCATTCTGCTCAACTCGCCGGGTACCGCCGCGGCGGTCGCCACCTCATGGGATGGCTATCCGTTGACCCAGAAGGGGCAAGCCGGTGTGGCACTCAACGTATCGATCGTCTCCTCCGGTATGGGGATCTTCGTCAGTACCTTCCTGCTGTTCCTGACTGCCGTGCCCTTGTCCGAGTTCGCGCTGAGTTTCGGTCCGGCCGCGTACTTCGGTCTGGCGCTGGTGGGTCTTAGCCTGGTGTCGAGCTTTTCCACCGGTTCGCCACTGAAGGGCGGTATCGCCATGGGGATAGGGTTGGCGCTGGCCACCATCGGTCTTGATGCGCAGACCGGTGTGCCTCGATTTGCCTATAACCCGGAATTTTTCGAGGGTGTGCCGCTGGTGCCGGTGCTGTTGGGGCTGTACGCCCTGTCCGAGGTGATCTTCATGATCGAAGAGGGGCCCTCGGCCAAAACCAGGAGCGTGCCGATGACCGGTATCCTGGCCGTGCCTCTGAAAACCTTCGCGTCGATCAAAGGCACGCTGCTGAGAAGCTCGGTGCTTGGCTATGTGATCGGTGTTATCCCGGGCGCCGGTGCGTCAATCGCCTCCTTCGTCTCCTACGGTATTGCGAAGAAGCTGTCCAAGACCCCCGATCAGTTCGGCAAGGGGTGTATCGAGGGGATATCCGCCTCCGAAACCGCCAACAACGCGGCGGTGTCCGGTGCGTTGTCGCCGTTGCTGGCCCTGGGGATACCCGGTTCGCCGACCACGGCGATCATGATCGGTGCATTGATGATTCACGGCATCCAGCCGGGGCCGCTGCTGTTTACCCTGTCACCGGAGGTGCCGTACACCATTTTCGCGGCGCTGTGGATCAGTGTACCGGTAATGATCTTTATCGGTTTGGCCGGTGCGCGCTACTGGGCCAAGGTATCCGATATCCCGCGTCCCATAGTGGCGGCAATCGTGGCAGCCATCAGCCTGATCGGTTCCTACGCATCCGAGAACTCCATGTTCCCGGTGTTTATCACGCTGGCCTTTGGTGTGCTGGGATATGTGCTGCGTAAGCTCGATATCCCGCTGGCGCCGATTATCCTGGCGCTGGTACTGGGCGAGATGCTGGAGACCAACTTCCGCCGTGCACTGCTGATCTCCAATGGCGAGTTCGATATCTTCTTCACCAGCCCGCTGTCGCTTGTGTTGATCAGTATCGCCATCCTCTCTTTCGGTTTGCCGGCGCTGCGTTCGGTGCATAACTGGACCAAGCGGCGCAAGGTGTATCACGAAGAGGGTTGATTTTTCACCGTCCGTCCTTGGCGTCTTGGGCCCCCGGTTTCGACCGAGGGCCTTTTTTATCCGCTTAGCCTGCCGACAGCAGCCGTATCGCGGCCAGGGTTGCCATGCCTCGTACCAGCCATTTGATATGTTTGAACTCCAGCTTGCTCAGCAATCTGATGCCGAGCAGGGCACCGATGGCCAGCCCGGGAAGCGTCCACAGGGTTAGCTGCAGGGTCTCCATATTGAGCAGACCAAGAGTGAAGAAAAAAGGCAGCTTGATCAGGTTCAGCATCAGAAACGCCCAGGCCCGTGTCGAGACATAGGCCTCCTTGGACAGGTTTTGCTCGAGCATAAACAGGCTCACCAGTGGGCCGGCCGAGTTGGAGGTCATGCTGACAAAGCCGACCGTGGTGCCGGCGACGTGGCCGCTGAGCGGATGGCGCATGAACCGGGTGTCGCAGCGCTCCAGCCATACACCGAGCAGGATCATGGCGACGATCATCACACCAAGCAGCAGTTTGAACCCGTCCGGCGGCAGCTGGGAGAGCAGCCAGGAGCCGCCCAGCACGCCGACCAGTGTCAGCGGCATCAGCCTGGACAGCACCGACCACTGGATATGTTTGCGGTAGTGGGCGGCGGCGATGATATCGGTCAACACGTAGAGCGGAATGGTGATGCCGAGTACGACCGGGCCGGGGAAATACAGCATCATCACCGGCAGTATCAGCAGACCCATGCCGCCAACGGACAGTTTCGAAAAGCCGGTGATCAGGCCGGCGATGATCAAGCACAGTATCTCGGGACTCAAGATCGTCTCTCCTTTAGCGATAGCGCCATGTTAAAGCGAGAGAACAACGAAAGATAATGACATATTCATGCTATGATGATCGGAAATAACGATCAGGATCGGGTATGACTCACGAACAGTTACGTGCCTTCGTTGCGGTGGTGAACTGCGGCAGCTTTCGCGCCGCCGCCAATGAGTTGTACAAGACGCAGTCCAGCATCAGTGCCGCGGTGCGTGCACTGGAGGATGAGTTTAAGTTGCAGCTGTTGGATCGCAGCCAGTACCGCCCGCTGGTCACCGCGGAGGGCAAGCAGTTTTATCAACAGGCTGCACGCCTGCTCAAGGAGACCGAGGCGCTGGAGGAGCTGGGTCACCGGCTGGCCGATAACCTGTCCGAAACGCTGTCGATCTCGCTCAGTGCCATGTGTTCGGAGCCTCCCAGGCTGGAGGTGATCCGCTCGTTCTTTGCAGAGCGCCCCAGGTTGCGACTCAATATTTTCACCGAGCATCTTTCCGGCGTGCTGGAACAGCTCGAGCTGGATACGGCCGATTTCGCCATCGGTCCCCATACCGGTCTGGATGAGCGTTACGAATCGGTGGAAATTTCACAGCTGCAGATGGTGACGGTGGCAACGAAAGAGTACCTGCCGTCCCGGTCGGAGGGGGAGATTCCGCAGTCGGTACTGCGCGGATCTCCACAGATCCTGACCACCGATACCGGGTCACGGGCACCGTTCCAGCATGTGAATGTGATTCCCGGCGGGCGGGTGTGGTACGTCAGCGACTATCAGATGAAAAAGACGCTGCTGATGATGGGGATGGGCTGGTCGCGTGTACCTATCCACATGGTGGCGTCGGAGTTGGAGCAGGGGACGCTGATCCAACTGCAGGTGGAGAACTTCCCATCGGAGAGCTGGATGCCGATCTATCTGATCCGTCGACGCGACCGGCCGCTCAGTCTGGAGGCGAACGAGCTGTGGGACGCGATGCTCAAAGGCGACCGGACCGCTTGACGCATGCGGTCTGGGCTTGAGGAGGGATCAGCGCAGCTTGACCACGCCGGGAAGTTCCTGGCTGTACAGGATCTGCTCGCGCAGTCGATCCAGCGCACTCTCCTCGACAACGGAGCGCCCTAGTTCGTAGTACTTCGAAATCAACTCGTCGTCGCTAAGCGGGTTTTCCGGATCGCCCTTGCGGGTCTTCTGGAAGTGATGCAGCGAACGCCCGTCGTTCAGCGTCAGCTGGATTCTGGCCATCCGTTTCTTCGGGTATTCGGCAGCCAGTTCGGCATCTTCGCTGACGCTGATCTTGGGCATGAGTGCGCGAATATCCTGGCGCTCGAGTGCATCGCGCTCGAACGTGGCCAGGCGTACACCGCCCAGGATAAACTGAGCGGCGACACAGTACTGAATGCTGAAGCGGGCTTCCTGTGCCGTCTTCGGTTCGGGACGGTTGCACATGTTGTAGGTGGCGCTGTAGCCCGAGATATGGATAGAGGCGATATCCTCCACCTTGAACCCCTCTGTTTCCTGAAGGCTTTGCAATCCGTCCAGTGCCGGGAAGATATGACCGCAACAGCCGTGGTGCTTGACCGTCATGCGCGTAATCGGTGTCCACTGACCTATCCCGTCGAGGGCGGAGGTCCAGTTACCCGATGAGTCGCTGGTGGCTGCCGCATAGCCTTTGGCGGCATGCAGGCTGTCGAGCGATCCGGTGACCCCCTTGGCTGCCGCCATTCCGGCCAGTATGCCGGCGTCGGCAGCATGTCCGGGATGCATCGCCTTGGCCATCCCTTCACCCTGCAGGTTCTGCTGGTGACCGCCGGCAAAGCTGGTCGCCAGCGCGATGGCGTGGGCGATACCCCTGGCATCTGCGCCACAGAGCATGGCAGTGGAGACAGCGGCACCGATGGTGCCGACCGTTGCCGTGGTGTGCCAGTAGGTGTAGTGGCTTGGTTGTATCGCCAGCGACACGCGACAGCCAACCTCGTAGCCGCCGATGATTGCGCGGTGCAGGGCGTCGAGGCTTGCTCCCCGCTCCTGGGCAACGGCGAGGGCGGCGGCGATGGTCGGGCTGCCCGGATGGTAACCGCCATCCTTGAAGATATCGTCAAACTCGACGGTATGGCTGGCGGTGGCATTGATCAGTGCGGCGTATCGGGCCGAACCCCTGCTGCCGTCGACATAGCAGAACGCCTGTCCGTCTCCCCGGCTGCTGCCGAAGGCGTCGGCGAGTAGTGTTGCCGGGGCGAGCGCACAGCCGGGCAGGGTGGTGGCGAACCAGTCCAGGATGGCACGGCGCGTCGCCCATCCGGTGTCGTTATCCAGAGGGCGGTGGTGCCATTGGGCGGCGACGTCTGCCAAGGCGAGTAGCGGATTGCTCATCGTATCGGTTGTGTTCATGAGGTGTTCTCGGCGAGGAAAGTGGGGTGGGCGCCGTTTTAGTTGGTGGCGCCCAGAGTACGCATCGTTTCGATCTCCTCGGCCGAGTATCCCAGCTCTTTCAGTATATCTGCACTTTGAGCGCCTACCGGTTGCGGCGGGAGATTAAGTTCAGAGTGACTATCCGACATGCGGAAGGCAGCAACGGGAACCTTGAGCCCGTCGACGGGATTGCCGGGGCAGTTCAGTGTCTGCACAACATCTCGGCTGTCGATCTGAGGATCGGCCAGGGTTTCCTCCATGCGGCGGATGCGAGCGGCGGGAATGCGGCGCTTTTGCAGGAAGCGCTCCCAGTAGTCTGCGGACATGGTACCGATGATTTTATTCAGCACCTCCTGTTCTTCCGCGTGGGCATCCAGGCGCTGGTTGTTGTCGGTCTTGATCATCTCCTCGCGACCGAGTGCGGTCCATAGGCGCTTCTGCTGCTGCAGGTTCGATGCGGCGATCATCAGCGGCGCGTCGGAAGCGTGGTAGCAACCGATGGTGGCGAAGGGGAAGGTGTTGCCCTTTTGCTCCGGGTGTTTGCCGTTCCACATGTAGCTGGTGAGGTGCGAGCTGCTCAGAATCAGTGCGACGTCCAGCATCGATACATCGATGAACTGTCCCTTGCCGCCTTCGCGCTCGCGCTGGAAAAGTGCGGCAGAGATGGCAAAGGCCGCAGTGGTGCCGGTCGCGTAATCGACCACGGGCGCGCCGCTCTTCAGTGGCTTGCCGTCACCGTGGCCGGTCATCGCCATCATGCCGGAAAAGGCCTGGACGACGTTGTCGTAACCGGTGAGTTCGCGGCGTGGACCGGTGGAGCCGAAGGCGGAGATGGAGCAGTAGATCAGACTCGGATTGAGCTTCGACATCTCGTCGTAGCCCAGCCCCAGCGCTTCGAAGGCGCCCGGTCGATAGTTCTCCACGAACACATCCGCGGTCTGGATCAGGCGCTTCATCGCTTCTCGGCCGGCTTCGGTTTTCAGGTCCAGCGCCAGTGTTTTCTTGTTCGCGGCCTGGGACATGAAGGCAGTGCCCATGCCCTGGTCGTTCATGGCGCGATCGGAGCCTTGGTAGCGCGCCTGGTCCGGGTCGGAGGGGGATTCGACCTTGATAACCTCGGCGCCCAGTACGGCAAGTTGGTAACTCGCAAACGGACCTGCCAGAACATGGGTGGTATCCACGATACGGATCTTGTCGAATGCTTTGGACATGATGTCTCACCTGGTATGCGGTGATGAAAGTTCGATACTGCATCAACGAGGCTCCGGGGGCGGTTGTCCCCCGAGAGCCTGTCGTGGTGTCGCTTACTCGATGACGCCGGCGGCCTTCAACTGCTTTTCAGCTACCTTGGTCACGCTGTCGACGAACTTGGAGTACTGTTCCGGGCCCATCCATGAGTCCATGACACCGGCGTTACGAGCGTACTGCTGGTAGTCATCGGTCCGCATCGCCTTGTGGAAGGCATCGGCGATCTTCTGCTGAGTTTCCATCGGGATGCCGGCGGGGCCGAATATGCCACGAACCTGAATCCAGCTGTTGTCGACATCGTAGCCCTGTTCGGTGAAGGTCGGCAGATCCGGCAGACCGGACAGACGCTCCTCGCCGAGGACACCGAGCCCCTTCAGGCGGCCGGCTTCGAAGAAGGAGGTGACGGCGCCCAGGTTGGAAACGCCTACATCGACGTGTCCGCCAAGCAGTGCAGCGGTAATGTCCGGCGTGGCGTTAAAACCGACCCAGTTGAACTTCACACCCGCCGCTTCCTCAAGCATGGAGATGCCGATGTTCTGCATCGAGCCGATAGGTCCGAAGCCGCCGATATTGATCTGGCCACCGGTAGCTTTCGCTTTGGCAACGAGATCGTCCAGATTGTTGATATCGGAATCAGTGCGTACGAACAGCAGGATGGCGTCTTCCTGGGTGGACGCGATCCAGGAGAAGTCGTCCTGGCTGAAGGTACCCTTGAGGTTGGTCAGCATGCCGGTGAAGTGGGTCAGGGTGTTGATACCCAGAGTCAGACCGTCCGGCTTGGCGGGGCGAATCTTGCTCATCTGGCTTGCGCCACCACCACCCGGAGCGTTAATGACGACCACCTTCTGGCCGATCTGGGGCTCAAGAGATTTTGCCAGGGTGCGGATAAACACGTCAGATGAACCGCCGGCTTTGGTGTGCATGATCATCGTCACGGGACCCGTAGGCCAATCGCTTTCAGCGACAGCGGTTTGCATGGTGGCAACCATTGATGTCAAAGCGAATGCAGCGGCGCTCAAGTAGGTGCGGGCGCTTTTTTTTATTGTGCGTACCATCGTTAGACGGCCTCCCTAACTAATCAGTTTGGTGTTTCGATATGGGGCGAATCCCCTGAATTAAGCGTCCCAAAAAGCGAGGGCGGGTGGTACTGAGTATTTGTAAGGGTTTGAGGCACGATGTGTTTGGGCAAAACGCTGTCAGGCTGCGTTATTGTTTTGCTCCAGCAGCTTTTTCATCCAGGCGAGGAACTTCAGCAGGGTATCGGAGGGGGTCACGTTTCGGGGCCAGGTAAGGTAGTAACCCTCGCCGGTCTTGCAGGGGGTGGGAAAAGGCGCAATGAAACTGCCGTTCTGAATTTGAGAGTCGACAAAGACCTTGACGGCCATGGCGACGCCGATGCCCATGGACGCGGCCTCGTAGGAGAGTGCAGAGGTATCGAAGCGAATACCGGCGGTGGGGTTCAGATCAAGGCCGGCCTCCTTCATCCAGGTCTCCCAGTCATGCGGGCGTGCGGTGGAGTGCAGCAGCCGAACACGTGACAGGTCCCGGGGTGTTTTGAGATTGGCGGATTCCATCAGGGCGGGGGAACAGATCGGGATCAATTCGATATCGACCAGTTTCTCCGAATGCAATTCGGGCCAGTCACCACGTCCCGAACGGATCGCGGCATCGATGTTTTGCGTCTCGAAGTCTGCCGGTTGCAAGGAGGAGGTAAGACGAACCTCTATCCTTTCATTCTCGTCGTTGAATTGCGCCAGGCGAGGGATTAGCCAGCGCTGGGAGAAGGTTGTGTAGGACTGGATCGATAGAATGTCGCGTCGTCCTCTGCGTGACACCTGGCGTGCGGCATAGCTGATATCCTGAAATGCGTGGGTAACGCCCTGATAGAGCTCCTTGCCCTCGCGAGTCAGCTCGATCCCACGATGCAGTCGACGGAAAAGGGTGACGCCCAGATACTCCTCCAACACCTTGACCTGACGGCTGACCGCAACCTGGGACACGTTCAGCTCCTCGGCTGCAGCTGTCAGACTGCACAGCCGCGCTGCAGCCTCAAAGGTCCTGAGCGGATTGAGCGGAGGAAGGGGATACTTCATATAGATACCTTACAGCTGTGTCTTGGTGTTATTAGCCGATTCAGTTGTCCGCTTAGCTCTCTGGCTCGGTGGGGCTTGGATGGGTGAGCCGGATGCCACGTCAGAGGCCGATTATAGCGCCAGCTGTCCTTATTTCTGATAATAATAGCTGAAATACAGTACACCAGTATGGTACAGATGGTAAGGCCAATCTGCCGATTCCACATGAGAGAACCCGGCCACCGAATATGGGGGACGTGCTCAGACCACTTTCGTAAAAGGATCGTCAAATGTCCGATTATTTCGAGACCCTTATCAAACCTCGCTTCAGTGAAACGGATATGCGAGGGCATATCAGCAACACTGTCGTACCCGTTTGGTTGAGCGAAGGGCGCGGCTCCCTGTGCCGGGAGCACCTGGGTATCACCCAGCCGTGGATGGTGGTGAACCTGAATGTGAATTATCACCAGGAGCTGCTGTGGGGTGCTCAGGTGACGGTCAAGACCGCGGTGGAGCGGATCGGCAATAGCTCGATCTGCTTTGCTCAGGAGATCTGGCAGAACGAGCGGTGCTGCGTGAAAGCCAGCACCACTATCGCTGCGCTGGATATGGAAACGCGACGGCCGATTCCTGTCAGTCAGGATGATAGAAAACGGCTGGCGCCCTATATGCTTGAATCAAAATAGTTGGTAGGGAGTTCAACCGGCTTGGGTTAGGAAAGTACTCCAACGAACAGGCCTGAAGTGAGGCACATCGGGGTATCCGCTAACGCCGGAGCCGAGCGCTGCAGGCCGCGGCCCAGGAGATTGGGCGGCGCTATGCACAGTCGTAGCGGCCTCTTGATGCGCCGTGTTCAGATAAAAAAATACCCAATCCGCAGGAGAACGGATTGGGTTTGAGCAGGGCTACAACAACGGAGGTGCAAAGCTAGGTATTAAACGCTCAGAAGGTCATCTCGGGGACGTGATCGGGTACCACCAGACGGCCGGCAGTCTTGGCTACGATCTCCTCAACGGAGACTCCGGGGGCGCGCTCTTTCAGCACGAAGGCGCCGTTCTCAATCTCCAGCCAGGCCAGGTCGGTCAGCACCTTCTTGATGCAACCGGCACCGGTCAGCGGCAGGGTGCATTTTTCCAGCAGCTTGGACTCGCCACTCTTCGAGGCGTGGGTCATGGTGACGATGATGTTGTCGGCGCCCGCGACCAGGTCCATGGCGCCGCCCATCCCCTTGACCAGTTTTCCCGGGATCATCCAGGAGGCGATATTGCCCTGAACGTCGACCTCGAAGGCGCCGAGTACGGTCAGGTCCACATGGCCGCCACGGATCATGGCGAAGGACTCCGCCGAGGAGAAGATCGACGCGCCGGGCAGGGTGGTTACCGTCTGCTTACCGGCGTTGATCATGTCGGCATCCAGTTCCGCTTCGGTAGGGAAGGGGCCCATGCCGAGCAGACCGTTTTCCGACTGCAGCATCACCTCCATCCCCTCCGGGACGTAGTTCGCTACCAGCGTGGGGATACCGATCCCCAGGTTGACGTAGTAACCGTCTTTCAGTTCGCGCGCCACGCGCTTTGCAATCTGTTCACGAGAAAGGGCCATGGTGCTCTCCAGCATCGTTCCGCCGTCCGGCGTTAGGGTTCAAAGGTCGTTGGGCTCAGGCGCTGCGAACGGTGCGCTGCTCGATACGCTTCTCGAACGTGCCCTGTATCAGGCGATCGACATAGATGCCGGGGGTGTGGATCTGGGTCGGATCCAGCTCGCCAGGTTCGACGATCTCCTCGACCTCGACCACGGTGATCTTGCCAGCGGTGGCGGCCATCGGGTTGAAGTTCTGTGCGGTGTGGCGGTAGACCACGTTGCCGTAGCGGTCGGCTTTCCAGCCCTTCACGATGGCGAAGTCGCCACGGATCGACTGTTCCAGGATGTGCGGACGACCGTTGAACTCGCGCACCTCTTTGCCTTCGGCAACCGGGGTGCCGTAGCCGGTGGCGGTGTAAAAGGCGGGGATACCGGCGCCGCCGGCGCGCATCTTCTCGGCCAGGGTGCCCTGCGGGGTCAGCTCGACTTCAATCTCGCCCTCAAGCAGTTGCCTCTCGAACAGAGCGTTCTCACCGACATAGGAGGAGATCATTTTGCGGATCTGCTTGTCCTCAAGCAGAATGCCGAGGCCGAAGCCGTCGATGCCACAGTTGTTGGAGACGATGGTCAGGTCGCGGACCCGCATCCGTTTGATCTGGGCGATCAGGTTCTCCGGGATGCCGCACAAGCCGAATCCTCCGGCGATAACGGTCATGCCGTTGTCCAGTCCTGCCATAGCTTCTTCGTAACTGCCTACGACCTTGTCGAATCCGGCCATACAACACTCCTGCTTTTAGTTAGCGTTATCAGCGAGGTGAAACTCTTTGTGACTGGCGGATGAGTTTGCCGTATCTCTTTATATTTATTAAATTTGTTTTTTGTTCGTATTGATTTGGAAAATAAATATGACGGTCAAGCAGCTTCGCGCCTTTCTGGCGGTGGCCCGTACCAAGAGTTTCGCCGAAGCGGGACAGCAGGTGTTTCTGTCGCAACCGGCGCTGAGCCTGGCAATCAAGAAGCTGGAGGAGTCACTCGGTGGCCCCTTGCTGACCCGGACCACGCGCACCGTGGCGCTGACCCCGGAGGGGCAAGCCCTGTACGAGATCGGACAGCGTTTGCTGGCGGATTGGGACAACGCGGAGGAGGAGCTGCAGCTGCGTTTTTCACTGCAACGCGGCAAGGTGGCGTTGGCGGCGATGCCGTCATTCGCGGGCAGCCTGCTGCCCAGCGCGCTGCTCGCCTACCGCGCCCAGTACCCCAATATTCGTGTTGAGGTACACGACGTGATCGCGGAGCGGGTGGTGGATATGGTGCGTGAAGGGCGGATCGAGATCGGTATCAGCTTTGATCCCGGCGCGAATGAGGATCTGCAGTTTCAGCCGCTGTTCAACGATGAATTTATCGCGGTACTGCCTGCCGACCATCCCGATGCTGGAGCGCCCGAGATCAGCTGGACGCAACTGCTCAGCTACGATTTCATTACACTCCAGCGTCCGTCGACGGTGCGTCAACTGATCGAGACACAACTGGCGCAACGGGGGATGTCGCTTCGTGTCGCCTTCGATGCGCACCAACTGGCTACGGTAGGCCGCATGGTCGCCACCGGTCTCGGGGTCGGTGCGGTTCCCGCCCTCTGCCGGCAGCAGATGGAGGAGCTGGGGGCTCACTGCTCGCGACTGGTGGAGCCCACCATCTCGCGCCAGGTCGGGATACTGACCCGGACGCGACATGGGCTGTCTGTTGCGGCTGAGGCGCTGCAAAGTGTGCTGCTGGAAACCTTTAAGCAGTGAGCCCATCAGGCGTTAGTTTATACACCGAAGCGTGGCGCTTCGCGGTTAGCTACTTCTCCAGCGCATCCTTGACCTGCTGACAAGCCTCCTGCCAGGGCTGAAATGCCTTCTGTTTCTCCAAAGTATTCAGCCCCAGTCGGGTAAAGGTGCCGTCGGTGGCGATGGAGTCGCAGATTGCTCTCAGCGATAGCGCCGGCTTGGCGGCCGCCAGATCGGCAGCGCCGAGCACCGAATGGGTGACCAGTTCACGAGCCTGGGCGTCGGTCAGCCCCTGCTTGGCGAACCATCCGCTCACTTCATCGAGAAACGCGTAGACCCAACCGTTCATGCAGGCGGCGGTTGCCGCGAGTTCGAACTGCTCCTCGCTGTCGAATGGGAGGAGTTTGCCCAGTCGCTCCAGCAGCTTATGCGCTTTCGGGTGATCCGGATAGAGGGGCACGGCACCCGAACCGACCTCGGCGCAGGCCAGCGGCATGGTGCGTACCACCTGTGCCGGCGCGACAGCATCTTGCAGCTTCTGCAGAGGTACGCCGGCGACACAGGAGATGATCAGCTGACCGGGCTTGAAGCTGAGCTCCTGCAGCAGCGCGTCGACCTGGGCGGGCCTTACCGCCAGCAGCAGGAGAGGACACTGATCGACTACCTGCTGGTTGTCCTTGGCAATCTCGCATGCCTGTTCCTGTTGCAAATGTAGTGCGCGCTCCCGGTTGCGCGGCGCCAGCAGTATCGGCCGGTTATCGCCGGCGTTGCGCAGGCCGGTGACAACGTAGGTGGCCAGATGGCCCGTACCCAGGATTCCGAGTTGCTCAGACATAGGCGTTGATCCCTGTTCGGTTGCTTAGGTGAGTCGTGCTCAGACGATTCTGCCAAGCCTGCTAACGAATTGCAGTATTCACTCAACCTCAATTGGGGGATTTCCGGCGAGTCGGAGTCCTGTCGTCTATCTATTTCTTAAAGCTACATATATGTATCTAGTTGTGTGGGTTCAGTTCTGCCAACTGAGGTGCAAGCATAAAGCAGCGAAAAAATTTCTTCTACCTCCATCATGCCATGTCGATTTATCATGTCGTTATATTTGTTAAGTTATTGAATATTAATATTAAAAAATAATATTTCTGTCTGTGTATTGTCCCTTGCGATGTTTTTTGGCGCTGGTTGTTTTTTGACATTCTCTGTTGACGTATATCAATTGTGTGATTATATTCGCAATACAGTTGTGTATGTTAATGGGGTTTTGCAATGCACGAAGCAGATCGTAAGTACGTACAGGCAGCCGGTCATAACACCGCTTACTTCGAATGCGGCCAGGGTGCCCCCCTGTTGCTGCTGCACGGTTCGGGTCCTGGCGTATCCGGCTGGACCAACTGGAGCGGGGTGATGGATCAACTGGCCGAACGCTTTCATGTCATCGTGCCGGATATCGCCGGGTTCGGGTTTACCGAGTTCAAGGAGGGCACCACCTACGACATCAAGTTCTGGGTCAACCATCTGGTCGAGTTCATGGATGCGTTGGGACTCGATCGCGCATCGCTGGTCGGTAACTCCTTCGGCGGTGCGGTCGGTATCGGCCTGGCGCTGTTCAACCCCGAGCGTCTCGATAAGCTGGTGCTGCTCGGTACCCCGGCCGGCACCTTTGTGCAGACCGCAGGTCTGGCCGGTGCCTGGCGCTATGAGCCCTCGGTCGAGAATATGCGTGCGCTGATGGAGCTGTTCCCCTACGACAAGAGCCTGATCACCGACGAGTTGGTGCAGTCGCGCTACGAGGCCAGTGCCCGCGCCGGTGCTCAGGATGCACTGCGCAAGCTGATCCCGAAACCGGCGGAAGAGGGCGAGACGCTGGTCAAGGCGTTCCCGGAGAAAGCGGTGCAGAACATTCGCGCGCAGACGCTGGTGCTGCACGGACGGGAAGATGGCGTGGTGCCGGTGCAGTGCGGCCGCATCCTGTCGGAGAACATCCCCAACAGCGATCTGTACGTGTTCGGCAAGTGCGGCCACTGGGTGCAGACCGAACAGAAGCAGAAGTTCCTGAACATCGTAACCGGCTTTCTTGCTGGGTGATTGAGAGACGGGTGATTTCAATGAAACGAGATGTGCTTGAAAGGGTGTTGTGGAATCTGTCGGTGGACCGGTTCTCGAAGGTGAAATTCAAGGAGAACCCGACGCAGTTCCTGAGCCGCTTTCCGCTGGGTGCCGAGGATGTCCGCATGATCCTGGAGTTTGACGTCAAGGGGCTGCAGGAGGCGGGCGTCAGTCCGCTGTTGACCATGGGGTACTGGATCGAGATGTCCCCCGAGCGTCAGATGTCCACCTATAACAGGAAGCTCGGTTCCGAATCCGGGTTCTCAGGCTCAATCAAGGGGTAAGTGAAGATGGCAGAGATAGTCGGCGGTTTTCTGGTGCCGCACGATCCGGTGATGTTCGTGGCGCGCGATGCGGCGCCCGCCGATCAGGCGGAAAGGGTATGGGGTGCGTTCGAGAACTGCGCCGAGCGTCTCGCCGCGAGTGGCGCGACCACGGCAGTGATCGTCGGCAACGACCACTACATGCTGTTCGGTACCACCTGCCTACCCAAGTACTGCATCGCCACCGGGCATGTCGAGGGGCCGCTGGATCAGTTGCCGGGGCTGAAGAGGGAGCAGATTGCCAACAACGAGGCGCTGGCCACGGCGATCGCCGAGCATGGCGCCGAGTTCGGTTTCGACTGGGCGGTGGCACGCTCCTTTACCACCGACCATGCCTTCTCCATCCCCTACCAACTGATCGTGCAGCGTGCCGCAGAACTGAGCGGGCGTGAGATCAAGGCGGTACCGGTCTATCTGGCCAGTGCGGTGGATCCCTTTATCACCACTCATCGTGCCCGTGAACTGGGCGAGCAGATCCGCGCTGCGGTGCTGGCGTTCGAGGGCGATGACAAGGTGGCCTTTATCGGCAGCGGCGGCATCAGTCACTGGGTCGGTACCAAGGAGTCCGGTCAGGTCAACGAGGAGTTCGATCGTTACATCATCGATCTGTGTTGCACGATGAATATCGATGCTCTGGTTGCGCTGGGCGACGACGAGATCCTGGCGCGGGGTGGCAACGGCGCGATGGAGATCCGTAACTTTATCTGCGCCATGGCGGCGTCCGGCGCGGCTCGCGGTGAACTGGTCGAGTACCAGCCGGTACCGGCCTGGGTCACAGGGCTGGGTCTGATTGAATTACGAGTCTAATTGAGCTGAAAACAGCGTGAAGTGTGAGGCGGTGATGGAAAAGGTATACCTGTGCAAAACCTCGGATCTGGCGGAAAACCAGGTCAAGAGAATCGACAACAGCGAGCACGGCGATATCGCGGTGTACAACCTGGGAGGCAACTACTACGCCACCGCCGATCTATGCACCCACGCCACCGCCTCTCTGGCCGAAGGTGACATCGAGGACGAGATGATCGTCTGTCCGGTGCACTGGGGGCAGTTCCATATTCCAACGGGTAGGGCGCAGGGGTTTCCCTGCGAGATCGATCTGCGCACCTATCCAGTCGCAATAGAGGGCGATGCGATCTACGCCCTCGTCGAAGTAGCCGCACCTGCATTGATCGCAAAAGGCTAAAGGTAACGACTGATGAGCAACATAATAAAAACGATCGATGTGACGGACAGCCTGGAGAACCTGAAGGAGGTCTGCGATATCGAGGATGGCCGTATCTCGGGGAGGATCTTCTATGACCAGAAGATCTACGAACAGGAGTTGGAGAAGATCTTCGCCCGCTGCTGGCTGTTCGTGGCGCACGAGTCACAGATCCCCAATACCGGCGACTACGTCACCACCACCATGGGCGAGGACGAGGTGATCGTCATTCGTCAGAAGGATGGCGGTATCAAGGTGTTCCTGAACGCCTGCCCGCACCGTGGCAACAAGGTCTGCTTCGCCGAGTCCGGCAGCACCCGTGGCTTTATCTGCAACTACCACGGCTGGTCGTTCAACGTCGCCGGTAATCTGGTCGGTCAGCACGAATCCGGCATCTATGAGGCCAGCGATTTCGACAAGGCCAAGTGGGGGTTGAAAGAGGTAGCCCAGGTCGAGTCCTGGAAGGGGCTGGTGTTCGCCACCTTCGACCCGGAAGCGCCGACATTGCAGGAGTACCTGGGGCCGATGACCTGGTACTTGGATGCGCTGTTCGACAACCAGGAGGGCGGCACCGAGTTTGTCGGCGGCTGTATCCGCTCCACCTATGACTGCAACTGGAAGATCGCGGCGGAGAACTTCGTCGGCGATATCCTGCATGCCGGCTGGACCCACGATTCCGCGGCCCGTGCCATGCTCGGCGGTTCGGTGGCCAAGGTCAGCGATTTCGAGGAGTCCTACTCGGTGAACTGGAACGGCCACGGCTACGAGTTTGCGCTGGATACCGTCGGCAACGTGGCGGTGCTGGGCGAGAGTGCGCTGAACAAGTATCTGCACACCATCAAACCGTCGGTGGCCGAACGCCTGGGCGAGTTCCGCGCCAACATGATCGGTGCCGTCTCCTCCTGCACCCTCTTCCCCAATTTCTCCTTCCTGGCCGGGCAGAACACCGTGCGGGTCTGGCAGCCACGCGGGCCGAACAAGATCGAGCTGTTCACCTGGGTGGTGGTCAACAAGAGCGCGCCGCAGGAGATCAAGGAGAAGTGGCGCAAGGGCGCGATGATGACCTTCTCGCCCACCGGCGTGTTCGAGATGGACGATGGCGAAAACTGGGAGTACTGCACCAAGACCGCCAAGGGGCGGGTGACTGCGGCGCAGGATCTCTACATCGGGCTGGGCATGAACAGTCGCGCGGAAGAGACCTCACTGCCGGGTAACGTGTTCAAGGGGCAACTGAACGAGGCCAACGCCCGTGCCTACTACCAGCAGTGGTTCGATCACCTGAGCACGAAGCGCTGGTCGGAACTGCCCAATCGCAACTTTGGCAAGCAGGAGGCCGAGTAATGAGCGCACAGATCGAAAAACAGAATGGGCAGCAGTACCCGGTCTCCTTCGAGCAGCACCACAAGATCAGCTGTTTTCTGGCCTACGAGTACCGTCTGCTGGACGAGGAGCGCTTTGACGACTGGCTGGCGCTGATGCATGAGGATATCCACTACTGGATGCCCGGCATCGAGAACCGTCGTCGCGAGAACCTGCTCGAGCACGGCTTCTACGCCGCCGACCACATGGCTTACTTCGATGACGGTCTGCGTGATCTGGGGCGTCGTGTCGCCCGCTTCAAGCAGCCCTCCGCCTGGGCCGAGAACCCGGCCACGCGCAATGTGCACCAAGTCTCCAATATAGAGGTGTACTATGGCGAAACGGATGGCGAGTACGTCGTGCACTCGGTGTTCCAGAGCGTGCGCAGTCGCGGCCTTGACGAGCAGTATGTGATCCATGGCCGTCGCAGGGATTTGCTGGTGCAGGAGGGGGGGAGTTTCAAGATCAAGCAACGCTTGATCCTGATCCCCAACGCGACCCTGACCTGCAAGAACATCAACACTTTCCTGTGAGTGGGTATGAAAACACTCGAGTCTAAAGTCGCTCTGGTGTCCGGCGGTGCCGAAGGGATCGGTCGTGCGGTGGTGGAGCGCTATATCCGCGAAGGCGCCAGGGTGGCGGTGCTCGATATCAACGAGCCTAAGCTGCAGGCGCTGAAGCGGGATTATCCGGATCAGCTGATCATCGTGCATGGCGATGTGACCTGCTACGAGGATAATGCCCGGGCGGTGGCCGATACGGTCGCCGCTTTCGGCAAGCTCGATATTTTCGTCGGCAACGCGGCGCTGTTCGATTACTTCGTACCGCTATGCAAGATCGCGCCGGAAAAGCTCGAGGCGAGCTTCGATAGGCTGTTTCACGTCAACCTGCTCGGTTATCTGAACGGGGTGCGGGCGGCGATGGAGGAGCTTAAGCGGAACCGGGGGGCGGTCGTTCTGACCGTCTCCAACTCCGGCTTCTATCCCGGCGGTGGCGGTATTCTCTATGTCACCTCCAAGCATGCGGTGGTCGGCATGATCAAACAGCTGGCTTACGAGATGGCGCCGGAGGTTCGGGTGAACGGCGTCTCACCGGGAGCGACCGATACCGAGATGAAATCGGTGGAGGGGCTGACCGACCGTGCGCAACCGCTCAATCATATCAACGGCTTCAGTGAAAACGCCGCCAATGCGGTACCGCTCAAACGCATTGCGGCGCCGGAAGATCATACTGCGTTCTATGTTGTGCTGGCTTCGAACGAGCAGTCGCCGATGACCACTGGCTGTGTGATCCACAGCGATGGTGGCTGGGTCGCCAGATAAATGGCTGCTCGATAAAAAGTCGCCCGATAAAAATTAGAAAGGAGCATAAGAATAGTGAACCTCTTCGAAACCACGCGTCTGCCGCTGCTGGTGGCACCGATGTTCCTGGTCTCTTCGCCTGATCTGGTGATCGCCAGTGCCCGCGCCGGAGTGGTCGGCAGCCTGCCTGCAGCCAACGCCCGCACCGTGGAAACGCTGGATCAGTGGATGGGCCAGGTCCATGCCGAGCTCAGTGATGACGGGCTGCCCTGGCTGTTCAACATGATCGTGCACTCCACCTACGACCGCTTCGATCGTGAGATCGAGTTGGTGCGCAAGTATCAGCCCTCCATCGTGTCCACGGCGCTGGGTTCGCCGGCGCGGGTGATGGATGTGGTCAAGGGCTACGGCGGCCAGGTGTTCGCCGACGTGATCACGCCGGGGATGGCGAAGAAGTCGATCGCCGCCGGTGTCGATGGCTTGATCCTGGTGACTCAGGGCGCAGGCGGCCATACCGGCCGCTACAACCCGCTGGCGTTTATCGCCGAGGTGCGTGAGTTCTGGGATGGCCCGCTCGGGATCGCCGGCTGTATCTCCCGTGGTGCCGATATTGCCGGCATGCTCGCGGCCGGTGCCGATTTCGTCGTCTCCGGCACCCGCTTCATCTCCGCCAGGGAGAGCTTCGCCAGTGAAGAGTACAAGGCGATGCTGGTCAGTTCCGGCCTGGACGATGTCATCGAGACCAAGGCGGTCAGCGGCGTCGCCGCCAACTGGATGAAAGCCAGCCTGGACAGGTGCGGCATCTCGCCGGAGGCGAGCGGCGAGGGCAAGACGATCGACTTCTCCGGCGATATCTCCACCGCCAACAAGGCGTGGAAGGATGTCTGGTCCGCAGGTCAAGGGGTCGGCACCATCAAACAGGTACAGGAGTGCCTGGCGATAGTGGATGAGATGCACGCTGAGTTCTGCACGGCACTGCAGCGGATCAACCAGCTGTCGGAGAGGTATCTGTAATGTCTCACGCCTCCTTTAGCGAACAGTTCGATGCTGTCGCGCAACGGATAATTAACGCAAGAGCCGACGCCTGTGCCATCGACCCCATCTCGGCGGCGTATCCACAGTTCGATATGGACGACGCCTACGCGATCCAGCAGCGGGTCAACGCCCGGCGTATCGCCGACGGTGGGCGCGTGGTCGGCTACAAGATCGGCCTCACCTCCAAGGCGGTGCAGGAGCAACTCGGCGTCGGCCAGCCCGACTACGGTGTGCTGTTCGCCGATATGGAGCTGAACCAGGGCGAAACGCTCGACTGCAGCCGCCTGATTGCGCCCAAGGCGGAGGGCGAGATCGGCTTCGTATTCAAAAACGATATCGACCGCGCCGATCTGACCTTCATGGAGCTGCAGGCGGAGATCGACCTCTTCTTCCCGGTGATCGAGATCGTCGACTCGGTGGTACGCGATTGGAAGATCGGCATCGTCGACACCATCGCCGATAACGCCTCCTCGGCGCGCTATCTGGTCGGCGCCAAGACCTTCAGTCCGCGCGGCGTTGATTTCGGTGCCCTGGAACTGAGCATCTCGGCCCCCCAGGGCGTGGTGAAGGGTAGAGGCGAGGCGTGCCTGGGTAATCCACTGTTGGCGACCCACTGGCTGGTGAAAAAGCTGAACGAGCTGGAAGTGCCGATCAAGCGGGGTCAGATCGTGCTGTCCGGGGCGATGGCGCCGATGGTGCCGATCACGCCGGGGTGCGAGATCGCGTTCGACTTCGCTGGACTCGAGCGCCTGGTGCTGACCGCGCGCTGATAGACCCACAGGCACCTCGAAAAACCGTGCAACGCAGCTCACGAGTCGCGCAGTAGGTTTGCCGAGGTGCCCAATATAAAAATAAGGGTATTTATTATGGGTGAAAATATCTTCGCTTCGCTGCCGGCTACCCGCACGACAGCGACCTATCAGCCGGATGGCTCCTTTGTACTCGAATCGCAAACCCCGTTACAGCCCTATGAGCGCTGTGTCGGCGACTGGCTGGAGAAGTGGGCCGAGGAGCGCGGCGATCAGATCTTTATCGGTGAGCGCGTAGGTGAAGGCTGGAGAGCCCTGGGTTACCGGGAGTTCCGCAATTCGGTTCATCGCATCGCCCAGGGGATGATCAATCTCGGGCTGCTGGACCCCGAATCCGACAAAAAAAGGCCGCTGGTGATCCTGTCCGGCAACTCCGTCGATCACGCGCTGATGATGGTGGCGGCGATGCATATCGGCATTCCGGTGACCTCGGTGTCGGTGGCCTACTCGCTGGTGGCGAAAACCCATGAGCGCCTGCGTTCCATCATCGAGCGGCTCAATCCCTGCGCCGTCTATGCCGACGATGCGCTGCAGTTTGCCGAGGCGTTCGCGGCTTGCGAGGGTGTGGATACGTTTATCGCCTCGCGCAACCATCTGGAGTGCGACGGTGTGCTGCCGATCCGGCAGTTGCTCGACACGCCGGCGGGTCCCGAGGTGGAACGGCTTTTTGCGGCACTGACGCCGGATACGCATGCCAAGTACATGCTCACCTCCGGCTCCACCGGAGTGCCGAAGATCGTCGTCAACACCCAGCGCATGATGTGCGCCAACCAGCAGATGATCGCGCAGTACTATCCTTTCATCGAGCGCGAAGCACCGCGGGTGCTGGACTGGCTGCCCTGGAGCCACACCTTCGGCAGCAATCACAACTTCAACCTGGTGCTGCGTAACGGCGGTACCCTGTATATCGACAACGGCAAGCCGGTGCCGGGGTTGATGGATCAAAGCATCCGCAACCTGAGGGAGATCAAGCCCAACCTCTATTTCAACGTGCCCAAGGGGTTCGAGGTGCTGCTGGGCTACCTGCGCGAGGACGAGGAGCTGAAGCGGGAGTTCTTCGGCAATCTGGACATGCTGTTCTACGCCGCCGCCGCGCTGCCTGCTCCCATATGGGACGAACTCAAGCAGATGTGCGCCGAGACCGGTAACGATGTGTTCTTCACCACCTCCTGGGGCGCGACCGAGACCGCGCCGGCCAACACCAACGTGCACTGGCGGCTGGAGAGGGCGGGCAATATCGGCGTGCCGTTTCCGGGTGTGCAGATCCGCTTCGTGCCCAACGGCTCCAAGCTGGAGATGCGCATCAAGGGGCCGAACGTTTTCAGCGAGTATCTGCACGATCCGGACACCACAGCAGCGGCATTCGACGAGCAGGGGTTCTATCGCATCGGCGATGCCGGGCGTCTGGTCGATGCCGAGGACCCCTCCAGGGGGATCCTGTTCAACGGCCGTGTTTCCGAGGACTTCAAACTCAACACCGGTACCTGGGTCTGCGTCGCCGGTATCCGCGCCAATGTGCACAAATACCTCGGCGATCTGGTCACCGATGCCGTGGTGACCGGGCATGACCGGGAGTATCTGGGGCTGATGCTGGTGCCGGGTCCCGGTATGCGCAAGCTGGCCGGCGATGCCAAGGGCGAACTGAGCGGCAGTGAGTTGATGGCGAGTGCCGCCGTGCGTAACGCGCTCGAAAACGAACTGGTGGTGATGGCAAGGCAGGCCCAGGGCTCAGCGCAACGCGTATGCAGGGCATTGATCCTGGAAACGCCGCCGTCGCTGGAGCTGGGCGAGGTGACCGACAAGGGCAACCTGAACCAGCGTCGGCTGCTGGAGACGCGCAGTGAGGACGTGAAGCGCCTGTACGCAGAAAAGGCACAAGACACAGTGATCAGCATTATTTAACGGGTGAGTACAGCATGGCCAAGAAACTGAAAGCGGTAATCATCGGCCCCGGTAACATCGGCACCGACCTGCTGATGAAGATGAAGCGCTCCGAGTGGATCGAGCCGGTGTGGATGGT
>NZ_JAHREP010000012.1 GCF_019084545.1 Marinobacterium ramblicola | reverse complement strand
GCCGTCGGCGGTGCCTATATCCCGATGCTGACCCTCGGCATCCCCGGCGATGCGGTGACCGCGGTGTTCATCGGCGCACTGTTCATCCACGGCCTGAACCCGGGCCCGCTGCTGCTCACCGAACGGCCGGAGATGTTCTGGTTCACCGTCGGCAACCTGACCCTGGCCAACATCTTCGTGCTGATCTTCGGCCTCACCGGGATCAAGCTGTTCGCCCGCATCGTCGAGTGCCCGAAAGGGATCCTGATTCCGCTGATCTTCCTGCTGTCGATCGTCGGCGCCTACGCGATCAACAACTCGGTGGCGGATATCTGGTGGATGCTCGGCTTCGGCGTGCTCGGTTACTTCATGAAGCTGTATGGCTACCAGGTGGGTCCGGTGATCCTCGGCGTGATCCTCAGTCGGCTGGTGGATGAGAACTGGCGCCGGGCGATCATCTCCGAGCGCGGCGACCTGGGCGAGTTCTTCGGCAACCTGTTCGCCAGCCCGCTGTCGATCGTACTGTTCTCGATCATCACCCTGGTGTTCGTCAGCCAGACGCCGCTGTGGAAGCTGATGAGGCGCTGCATCAAGCGCCCATCGGAGCAGGACGATTCCAACGATTCCGGCAAGTCCAAGGATGCGGCGGCCTGAACCAGTAACCACACTCTACCGCGGGCGCCGCCAACCGGCAGGCGCCCCGCATCGAAGGTAACCACATGATCAAACTGGGACTAATCGGTCGCTCGATCGCCAAATCCAGCTCCCCCTCCCTGCATACACTACTCGGAGAGCTGACCGACTACGCCATCGATTACCAACTGCACGAGCCGCGTGACGACAGCCCGGCCGCATTTGCGGACACCCTGAGCCGGCTGCGCGCCGAAGGTTATCGCGGCTGTAACGTGACCTACCCGTTCAAGCAGGTCGCGCTGGATCTGGCAAATCGAACCCGGCCCGATGCATCACTTGTCGGCTCGACCAACACGCTGCTGCTGACTGACGGAGTCCTGGCCGCCAATACCGACTACACAGGCTTTATCCGTGGTTACCGTGCCCGCCTGGGCGACCAGGCGGCCGGCAAAGTATTGCTGATCGGCGCTGGCGGCGTGGGGCGAGCGGTTGCATTCGGCCTGTTCGAGGTCGGCACTAGCGAAGTGATCGTGTTCGATCTCAACGAGGCCGCCGCACAATCACTGGCCGACGCCATCAACTCGGCAGGCTACAGCGCCCGCGTGGCAGGGACTGACGCCCTGGCCGATGCCGCGCGCGAGGCCGACGGCTTGGCCAACTGCACACCGGTCGGGCACTACAAAAGCCCCGGTAACCCGCTGCAACCCGAGCTATTCGGCGGCCAGAAGTGGGCCTTCGATGCCGTCTACACCCCGCTGGATACCGAGTTCCTGATCGAAGCCCACCGCCATGGTTTGGCGCTAATGTCAGGGTTCGACCTGTTCATCTATCAGGGGATCGACGCCTTCGAGATCTTCATGGACACCAAGGTCGACGCCGCCAAGGCACTGACTGCCTTCCAGCAAAAATACGCCCTGCTCAGCGAGTTGATCCGCTAACACTTTATCTGTCTTGCTTCGGGACTGACGTTTCTCGTGTCAGCGCTCAGTCTCTAGTCCCAACGCGATAGACGTTGGTCTTTTCGGGCTGCCTGGTGCAGCCCGTTTTTAGCTGCAAAAACAAAAACAGCGGGCCGCTTTCGCTAACCCGCTGTTTCTGTTTAAAAATTCTGGTAGGACTAACTGGACTCGAACCAGCGACCCCCACCATGTCAAGGCGTATAACTTATAATCTACCACTAACCAATCCAAACAATAACAAACAAACACACTGCATATTTATCAAATACTTAGATAACAAAAAACGGTTATTTACGGTTGGTACATGTTTGTCAAAGTTATAAGTTTTTGCTTACAATGTGCTGACACGCTGCTGACATAGTGCTGACACGGAGAAGGCGATGGCTTCCAGGACCACCACGAAAATCACCGCAGGCGTCTTAAAGGCGTTCGCCAAGGGAGCCGAGCCCAATTCCAAGATCTGGGACACCGAGTTAAAAGGGTTCCACGCGCTCAAGACCACCACCGGCATTTCATACCGCCTCTTCTACCGGAACGCAGAAGGGAAGCAGAAGACGCTGACTATTGGCCGCTACCCCGCGTTGACAGCAGACCAGGCCAGAGAGCTGGCGCGGCAGATGATCGGCCGGGTGTCCGCCGGTGAGGATGTGCTGGAGCAGAAGCAGGAAGCCCGTAGGGCCGCGAAACGCCAGCAGCAGCAAAGTCTTGGGGCCTATATCGTTGAGGTGTACGAAGCGCACCAGCGCCGCCGCAAGTCCGGTGAACTGACCATCAAGATGCTGCGTACTCACTTTGCGACCTGGCTGGATAAGCCGATGGACGCAATCACCCCGCGCAATATCAGCCGGTGGCAGGCCGAGCAAGAAACCGCAGGACTGGCTTTCGAGACCAGCAAGCGGATATTCGGCGCACTGAAGACCTGCCTCAATCACGCGGTTAAAACCGGCACCATCGACAGTCACCAGTTGACCAAGTGTCAGTTGGAAAAGCCCCACCTGACCGACGAGGAACTCGCCGAAGCCGGTACCGCCCGGCGCTACCTCTCCGAAGATGAGACCAAAGCACTGTTCGACGGGATCGATGCCTATCAGGAGGAGGCCCGGCGCGGTCGGCGAAACAGCCGATCGCATGGAAAAGCCCACCTCCCCGATCTGGATACGGCGATATATGTCGACCACGTTAAGCCCTGGATCCTCACCATGTTCTATTGCGGTTTCAGGCCGGGAGACCTGTTCGGCTTGCGCTGGGAGCATGTGAACCTGAACTTCGGCACGATTCGCAAGGTGATCGAGAAGACAGCACACCACCAGAGCGACCCGCGCACCTTTCCGATCTCCAAGCCGCTGATCCAGGTGCTGACGGTCTGGCACGAGCAGCGCGGCAAACCGACCAGCGGCTATGTGTTCCCGAGCGCCAGCAGCAAGAGCGGACGGATGGATAAGCACGCGATGCAGAAGCCGTGGCGAAAAGTGCGAGAGTTCGCTGGGTTGTCCGAGGATCTGCAGCTTTACACCCTGAGACACAACTTCGCATCTCAGTTGATCCTGGCCGGCGCCGACCTGCTGACCGTTTCCAAACTGATGGCCCACGAAGATATCCAGACGACCATCAAACACTACGGCCACCTGCGCCCGGACCTTGCCAGGGAGTATATCGAGCGCTTCGCGGCGTCACAGACGCCTGACATTCCGGTCGCCCACCAAACAGCAGAATCGGCCTCCATCTCCAGCTTGGCTAACTGAGCCCAACAATATAGACTTATATAAACTTATGACGCATTCGGTTGAATGGAAGCCCAAGGCAGTTAAGCAGGCCAAGCGATTGGCCAAGCAGGATCGGATCAGAATCGTGAAGAAGGTCACCGATCTTGCCGACTGGCCTGCCTGTATGAGCAGCAGCGACATTAAACCGCTGAGGAACCACACACACCAGTACCGGCTCCGGGTCGGCAACTATCGAGTTCTGTTCGATGTTGAAACCGGGCTCCGGATCATCTCAATCGAGGAGGTGAAAAAGCGCGATGAACGCACATATTGACTACCGCATCAACGAGATCGACGGCCGCCGCTATGCCGTCGTACCGCTCGAGCAGTTTACAGCCCTGATGGAGCAGGCCGGCGAGGCCGAGTCGCTGACAATCCCCAACGAGGTAGTTTCGCGCCACTTGGTTGATGACGTGCCAATGATCCGTGCCTGGCGCGAGTACCTGGACGTGAGCCAGCAGGAGCTGGCGAGCCGGCTGGACGTATCTCAGTCACAGGTTGCGCAGTGGGAGCGCCTGGAGGCCCGGCCCCGCCACACCACTTTCAAGCGGATAGCTTCGGCTCTTGGAATTCATATCAGTCAGTTGACGCTGGAGGAGTGAAATTTGACTGGGGTCGAGAAACTGATTCGCTCGGCAGGTCGCGCTTATCAGCGGGTGTGCGCTGGCGCTCCAGACCTTCAGGTCGGTCCTACAGCTGAGTTGGAATACGGAGAATATATTATCCATCTATGGAGAGGACTTCAGGCCGATGAATTAACCGATTCAGGTCTGACCGTAGGAGAGATTGAGCGGATTGTGACCCGCCTGAAAATAGCCGAACGGGAGCGCCAGCAGTTGCATGCGGCCGAGCGATTCGAAGAAGATGTATTGCAAAGACTAGCCGATGCAAACAACGAGTTGGCAGATACCAGCAAGGATTTTAGAAAAAGGCAAAGTGAGGCTCTTCGTATTCTTGGTTTAATTGGCAACGCGCATAATGAGGGAAGTGTCACAGCCAAGCGTAAATATAAAAAAATGGCGTCGCATTATAATGCTTTACGAAGTGGAACCGGTTGGCATAGCGACAATGGTTTTGATCGACTACAGCCGCGCTCTCATAAAGACGCTGTAGAAGTTATTGAAAAAATGTATGAAATCAGCTGGAGAGAACTTCAACGAAACTGCAATAAACATGATATATGGCTCAATAAAGATTGTGAGCGATACCCTACAAAATAAAAAAAGATCAGAACTGTGACACTGTTTTGAGGCGAATTTAAAAAACAGAATCTTTATTATGCACCTGTGACCAACAACAGACAGCAGGTGCGGCGCATGACTACAAATGACACACGTAACCAAGGGCGTAATAACCGCGCCCTTCTGGATACCCACCAAGCCGCTGACTATATCGGCTTCAGTTCTTCAACTCTCAGATGGTCCCGCTCTACCGGCACTCTCGCTGGCGTTCAAACACCCGAGTTTCTGAAAATCGGTAAAACGGTTCGTTACGAAACCGGCGTCCTCGATCAATGGCTGGCGCAGTTCGAAAGCAAGCCGAACACTGCAGCCTGAAGGGTAATACCGTGGCTGAAACAGCGAAGGTCTATCCCATTGAAGCCTCTAGAGCTTCCGGTTCAGAGGCAACTGGATTTACCAGAGTGCCCAATCAGATGGCTGATATCCTTTGCCGCGTTGAACTCAGTGGCCGGCAGTATCGCGTGCTTATGGCGATTATCCGCAAGCTGCTCGGCTTCAATAAAACCACCGACTGGCTGGCGCCGGCACAAATAGCGGATCAGATCGGATATTCAGGCGATCTCACCAATATCCGGGCAGATATGAGAGAGCTTGAAAGACGCAACATTATTTCAAGGACGGGGAAAAGCATCACCATAAATACACGCTACGGCCAGTGGGAGCAGACTGCAAACAGATCGAAATCTATCCGAAAAGAGATTGATATCAATCCACCGGAAACAGATAGAAATCGATCTGCACATAGATCGAAATCAATCCGCCAGCAGATTGAAACCAATCCGAAAACGGATAGAAATCAACACCCACAAAAGAAAGACAACTATTCAAAAGACACTATTACAAAAAACAAGGCGCCAGACCTGTCGGTCGTACCAGAGTGGTTGAGCCTCAAGACCGTTGAGGAATTCATCGATCACCGCAAGTCGATCAAGAAGCCCCTGACACAGAAGGCATTGACCCTTCTGATCGGCAAACTGGATTCGTTCCGCTCCGAAGGCCATGACCCCATTGTATGCCTCGAGGAGTCGATCATGAACGGCTGGCAGGGTGTATTCCGTCCGAAGGGTGGGGCTACCGCTAAGCAACGGCGCCGGTTCGACCAGAGCAACTACGAACAAGGCCTGGAGGGCTTCGAGGATGCATAACTCAGCAACTCTGGCCGAGATATTCCCGGTCATCGCGACAGAGACAGCCTATTGCAAAAAGCATGATTGCGAATATCAGGCGGTTACCAATAGGGTCGGCCCTCGGCACGTCGTATCCGCCTGCCCCGTGTGCCACGATGAGGAAATCCAGCAGCAGACCATCAAGCGCCAGCGCGAATTCGACCAGGAGCGCCAAAATCGCTTACTCCAAAGCCGTCTGGATAGTGCTCAGATCCCTCGGCGCTTCCAGCAATCCAGCTTCACCGGCTATCGCATCAACAACGATGAGCGAAGGGCCAAGACGCTACGTGTACTGCAGGGCTATGCCGAAAACTTCTCCGAGCACCGCCATTCTGGCGCCAGTCTGATTCTCGCCGGTATGCCGGGGACAGGAAAAACCCACCTCGCCTGTGCCATTGCGGCCCACCTCGCGCACGAGGGGTACCAGGCCCAGTACAACACCGCGCAGAAGCTGCTGCGCACAATCCGCGATACCTACCGCAAAGACTCTCGCCTGTCGACTCAAGATGTGCTGGACAAGCTGGCACGCCTCGACCTGCTGATCCTCGATGAGATCGGTGTTCAGCGCGGCACGGACGATGAACTGAACCTGCTGTTCGAAGTAATCGACGACCGCTACGCGAACTGTGCACCCACGATATTGATCAGCAACTTGGCTGGCGAAGAGATCAAGGCACTCCTTGGGGAGCGGGTAATCGACAGATTGAAAGATGGCGGTGGCAAGTACCTGGCCTTCAACTGGGAAAGCCATCGAGGGACAGGAAATCGCACACACCCACCGAAGACAGAAGGATAACCATGAGCACGTTTCCACCTGACAACCACCAACCGGCCCGAGCACCGCTAAAAGCCATGGTTGGACTGACCCTTATCAACGAATTGGTTAAGCGGGAAGCACCCCGCAACGAGATCCTCGGCGCGATCTGCGCCACAGCACAGGAAACCCCTCACTTCGCCGTGAATTTCTTCCTCGATTCGATGGTGAAGCTTGGCTACCTGTCAGACACAGAGGCAGTGGGTTGCCGACAGCTTTACGCAGAAGCCCACCCCGAGCGGCCGCCCCTGCCCACCGATTCGACCGGCGAGTATCCATTGCAGGTCCTGATCGGACTGGAGCGGATAGAACACCTGGTGAAGTTTGAAAGTGACCCGGTGCAGATTGCCGGCGCCGTGGTCGGTACCGCGCAACTGATGCCCGGCTCACAGGTGGGCACCTTCTTCGACGCGATGGTGAAGCGTGGCGTGATCGGCGAGCACACCGCCCAGATGTGTCGCGAAATCTACCTGGATAAAAACCCCGACTGCCAATCGCTGGCGCTGAACTGAATCACAGGAGGTATCACCGATGGCAGATCTGAAGAAAACAGTTGAGGTGATATTCGCCGGTACCGATGACCTGTCGGGCGTTATGAGGCGTATCGGTGTTGGGATGCAGGACCTGGAAGGCAACCTTGGTTCCGTCACCAGCCCGATGGAGGATTGGACACGGAACATACTGGCTGCTGAAACGGCGGTGGTCGCCTTCGGCGTAACGATGGCCGGTGTCGCGATCAACCAGGCGGGGCAGTTCTCCACCAGCGTTGCCGAGATCGGGACCCTGTTCAATGGCACCACCGAGCAGGTGGACGGGCTTAAATCCGAAATCCTGGACTACGCCCGGAACTCCACCCAGTCGATCGACGCGATTAACGGCGCGGTTTATCAGGCGATCTCAACCGGTACCGACTGGGCAGACTCCATTGAGCTGGTAGCCGCTGCCGAGACGCTTGCTACCGCTGGCCGTGCCGATCTTCAGTCGGTCACCGAGCTGCTGACGGGTAGCATGAACGCTTATGGCGCCTCGGTCGACCAAGCGGCCGATTACTCCGATGTGCTGTTTGCCGCAGTACAGACCGGCGCCACCAACATTCCCGAGCTCAGCGCGAACCTCAGCAAGGTAACCAGTGTCGCCAGTGCCGCCGGCGTCCCCTTCGATCAACTGGTAGCCACCCTCTCCACTCTGACCCTGACCCAAGGCAGCACCGCCGAATCTGCGACCAAGCTCAAGGCCCTTCTCACCGAATTGATCAAGCCTTCGGACAGCCTAAGTCTGGCGCTGGGTGACGTATCTCTTCGCGGCGATGGCCTTCAGGCGGTCATGCTGCAGCTGATGCAGAGCACTGGCGGCAGCGCCGAGGAGATGAGCAAGCTGTTTGGTTCCACCGAAGCGCTTCAGGCTGCGCTGGCGCTGGTAAATGACCCGGGCGGCAAGTTCGTTGAGATCCTCGGCAAGATGGCGGAGCGCGCCGGTGTCGCCGGCGATGCCGCAGCCGCAATGGCCAAGGAGTTCGAGAACATCAACCAGAACCTGCTCAACAACATTCAGGTGGCTTTCACTGAGGCAGGACTCCCCTTGCTGGATAGCTATGGAGAAGCTGCTGGCGCCTTGGCCGAGGTGTTCAAGTCACTGAGCTTCGAGTTCAGGGGCGATGCCTTTAAGCCCCTCTATGACGCTGCCGACGAAGCGGCAGAGACTATCACGGAGACACTTCAGGGCATCGCCAAAGCGTTGCCTGAAGCACTGGAAGGCGTGGACTTTGAGGGACTACTGGCAGCCTTTGACGGCCTCGGTACCGAAATTGCCGCTCTGTTCGGTGGCTTGGATCTCACCAAGCCGGAAGATCTCAAGGTGGCTATACAAGCCATTATCGATACGGTCACCACCCTGACCAATCTGAGCGCTGGCGCAGTGAGCGGGCTTAAGCCGTTCATCCAAGGCTTGGCAGCCATGATCGACGGCGCCAATGCACTCGGACAGGACCTGAAAGAACTGGTTGGCCAACTGCTCGGGCTCGCAACCGGACTCAACCATCTGCTTCCCGTACTCGGTGCCGCCGGCGGCGCATTGACGTTGTTTGCCGGCGCCAAGGGGATGGCTGGCGCTGCTTCCAGCATATCGACCATCCTTCCCCTGCTTATGAACCCGGTCACGGGCCTGATCGCCGGTTTCGGCCTGCTGGTTGCGGTCGCCCCCAACGTCTACGACCTCAGCCGCAGCTTGCTCGGTCTGGAGACCAGCACCGATGCCGCGCAACGCCGCGCCAAAGAGATGGCTGATCAGTTGGTGCAGTTGCAGAAGGCACTCAACGGCGACGCCGAGGCCCTGGCTGCCGCAGATGAGCAGACCAAGCAGCTTGTGGAAACCAAGGCATGGTTTGCCGACTCCGAGAAGCGCATCGCCGAACAGGTGGCCTTCAGCAACAAGAGCTATGAGGAGCAGGTGCAGATCCTGTTCAACAGCTCAGTGGCCCAGCAGAACCTGAACAAGGTCAACGAGGAAGGCGCCAAAGCTCAAGCGGAACTCCGAGAGTGGCATATCCAGAATGCCAAGGCCCTTGCCTCGCTGACCGAAGAGCAGATCGAAGCACTGTCCGTCGAGCAGCGCCGGACGCTGGAGCACTCCAAGCAAATCGCGACCGAGAACAACTGGCTCACCACTACCGAGAAACAAACCGAAGCCACCCATGAACTGACAGACGCCCAGGTTAAAGCTCAGCTTAGTGCCAAAGAGCTGGCGGATGTTCGACTGAAAGAGCTTGAGATCATGACGGACGCCAGGCTAGAACTCGAGGCGCTCGCCAGCAATGAACGGCTCAAGCACATGGAGTTCACGTTTGATCTTCAGGTTGAACAACTCAAGTCGGACGCTGAGAGAGCTATTGCCATTATCGATGGCTTATCTGACTCGATTGGAGTAACGGCGGGACTGTTGAGCGATTTATTTGGCTACTTCCTCGAGGCGGACAACATAAGTGAGCGCTGGTACATCCAGGATCAGATCGAGCTAGAAAACGAGCGGCGCCAACAGCAGCTTGATTTACAAAAGGAGCTTACGGAAAAGCAGATAGATCTAATGGATGCTCAGATCGCCAACCTTGAGAGCGGTGACGGCCTGATCAAGATCCAGGCAGACGGGCTCGAACCCGAGATCCGCGCCTTCATGTACCGCATTCTCGACAACATCCGGATCGAGATGAGCCGCGACAACCTCGCCTTCATAACCGGCGTACAGAACTAAATCCGATTCACAACACCACCAACGCAGACACGAGGAAACACCATGAATGCAATCACCCAAATGCTGACCGGTAACAACGCGATATCCAACGCGCTGAAGCGCCGCGAACGAGTTCAGGAGATCGAGCAGCGGCTCAACGAGCTCTACGAGCCCAAAACAGATGCTCAGCGAGCAGTCAGCCGGCACGAAAGCACACTGGCCCGCCTCAAGGGCGACGCCGCGGCACTGGATCATCGCCGAATCTCCAGCCACTACGCCTCGGAGATAAAGAGCGAAACGGACAGTGCCAACGCCGAGTTGAAAGCGGCCCTCGCCATTCTCAACCCCATCCTCGCCGAGATCGACGAACTGGAAGCGGAGAAGGACAGCCTCAACAACGAAAGCATGAACGTGACCCCCAAGGATCTGCAGGCAGCCAAGAAGGCCGTCGACGATACCAGGGCACAGATCGAACGGGTTGAGCGTGCGCTTGCGGAGATGGTGATCGGAGATCCGAGCGATCTGCAGGCTGAACATGATGCCCTGTCCGCAGAGCGTGACCTGCTGGCCGCCGATGTCGCGCTCGGGGAGTCTCCCCAGGCCGAACTGACCGCAATGGAGAAGCAACTGACGGCACTCGGTAAAAAGCTGGCCGGCGCCCGGGAAGCAAAGCGCACAGCCGAGTCAACGGCCCGTGGCTACGCAGCAAAACTGGAACGGCTTAAGACGGACCTGGTAACAGCGGAAGAGGCGTTCAAAGAACTGATGGGCCATTGGTTAACTGCCGAGCGGGCGAGGGTCGTTGCCGAGATCAACGCCGCAACCGAAAAGCTGGGCGCAACCTATGCAGACCTGTGCGCATTGCAGTCGATCGCGCGCCGCACCGGTGCAACTGTGGGAGGACGTATCCCGTCTGAACTCAACCTGGTTGCCGGTCGGCACGAAGATCTACCACCTGACTTTCAACACACCCGCCTTGCACCTGGCGAGACAAGCGCCCAATTGGCTGCCCAGCGTCTGAAGAAGATCGGGATTCAGTAACTCACTTGGTGGTGAGCCTTGCCCGGCTTTTCTCTTCAGGTTGGAGCCGGGCCTTTTTCCACCACACCCCATATGGAGACAAACCCATGACAGTAAAAACAATGGATCTGCCGGCTGGCGCCTTTCTCAGTAGTAGCACAGCCCGCTCAATCAACACGGTAACGATTCAACAGGGGCAGATCCTGAATGCCGGGCACGTATTGGGCGAGGTTCTGAACACCACTATCACAGCGACGGCGGCCACCGGCAATACAGGAGACGGCACAGTAACAGGCCTCTCCACGGTCACCGGCCTCAAGAAAGGAACCTACGATCTGACCATCATCCAAAAGGCGCCAGATGGCGGTCAGTTCCAGTTGCGCGATCCCCGCGGGAAAGTTGTAGGCTTCGGCGTAGTCGGCGTGGCATTCGTAGAAGCGGGCCTGAGCTTTACGCTTCAAGATGGATCTACCGATTTTGTCCTCGGTGACAGGTTCACCATTGAGGTAGAGAGCACCGGCAAAGTGATCGAGTGGAATCCCGGAAACACCGATGGGAGCGACACCCCGGCCGGTATCCTGTTTGCCGCAATAGATGCGACCGATCAGGACCGGAAGGGTGTCATGGTCAGCCGTGAGGCCTCAGTGATCACCGCCGACCTATCCTTCTTCGACGGCGCCACTCCTGACGACATTCAAGCCGCGGGTGAGTCGCTGGCACTGCACAAAATCGATTTGCTGAGTTAGAGCCGGCGCTGATGGGTCAGGCTACCGAGGGGGTGTGCTCAAAATCGAGCATACCCCCTATTCGCCCTCCCCGAACAGACACCTATATCAACGTCTCGCCAGAGAGACACGCAGAGTCCACAGGAGAGGCGATTGGAAAACATGAACAGCAGCCAGAAAAAAACAGCCGCGCACCTCTCAAGCGAAAACGGGAAGCCAGAGCCACCAGAACGCCGGGGGCCCCTGGCATTTTCAACCCCTACCACGGGGGCGCAACCACGCGGTTTCCGAGAAATTTTCGGGGTTTCATGGCCGCCACCACCAGGCGGCGCCAGCCCGCGGAACTGAAGACAAACCAGGCGACAGTGACCGAGGAGCAAGGAGGTCTTGCCAATGGCAGACAGAGATTTTGAATACAACATAAGCGCTATCGGCCGGATGTTCGATATCCACCGAAGCACGCTCCGAAAGTACATCCTGGAAGAAGGGGTAAAACCGTCGACAGAAAAAGCAGGCATCCCCCTCTACCGGCTGAAGGATATGGCCCCGGTGCTTGAGAGGTATTACGAGTCCACCGCGGTTTCGATGCATACCGGTGAACCGGACCTATTCCTACCCAGGGACCGGCTGCACTGGTTTCAGTCAGAAACCGAACGGCTTAAGTTCCTGGTCACCACCGGCAAGGTCGAAGACATTCACGATGTTCGGCGAGACATGGCAGTCATAGTGCGGCAAGTCGCCAACTTCTTCGACAGCTTGCCGGACATTCTGGAGCGGGATTTCGGCGTGGATGTGAAAACGCTGCAGGAGGTGCAGGACAGTCTCGACCAGGTACGGGAAGAACTCTATCGGGAATTGTTCAATCCTGAGGACGGCTCGCCAGAACCAAACAGCCCGGACGGTTCCGACGACAGGAGTGCTTCCAGTTGAGCCAGTTTCTCCAGTTCAACCGCGGCAAGCTCCTTGCCCTTCTGCAATCGGCCGGTATAGGCGCCTTCGGTAAGTCCCAGGCGATCAGCGATCGCCAGTTGGCTGGCGCTACTGTAAAAGCGCGAGGCGATCAGACAGAGCGCGTTGCGCGCAGGCACGATGCCGCCTTTGAGCGTAATCCCGATATTCGAGGAGGTGTCGGCCGCCACCCTTCCGAAGAGATACACCGCCTTGGCCAGCTTGGTGTGCGCCCGCCGGACACGCTGGCTCTGGTGCAACACCTTATCGCTCGCTTTCCAGCGCGCAGGCCGGCCGCCGACTTCGCCATGATGGTCAGCGATGGTCTGGAGTATCGATTGGGCGTCCCAGCCCGCTTGATGCTGTTCCAGGCTGTTCAGGTAGATTACCAGCAACTCTTCGATTTCAGCTCTCAAAACCTGATCTATCGCCATGCTCCCACCCTCACAAGACAACTGGATATCCATCCATGCTGTATGCATAACCATGTAGTACGATACACTGATCGCCAAGCGAATCAAAAAGCGTGTCGACGCCCCAGGCGCTGAGGACTTCCATGGAAAAGCCAAGAGTTCGTATCAAGAACGGCCTGCCGGTCACTGCTGGCGCGACTCGACCGACGTTCCGCAACCAGGCGTATGAAGGCGCTACACACGGTCGACGGTCTGCCGGCATAGTCGCCCCCGCATCCGGCCCGAACCGCGCGCTCAATGGCTCGCTGTCGACGCTGCGCAATCGGTCCCGCCACGCTTTCCGAAACAACCCGTGGATCGAGCGGGCAATCTCGCGTAACGTGAGCAACGAGGTCGGCACGGGCATAACGCCGCTTTTTGCGAGCAGCAACACCGCCTTTAACGAGCGAATGGCCGCGGTTTGGGATGCCTGGACCGGATACGCCTCCGTCGACCGCACACTCGACTTCTACGGCATACTCGCCCTGGCGGCGAGAACCCGGCGGATCACCGGCGAGGTATTCATCCGCCTGCGCTATATGCCGGTTGGGTCTCAACAGGTGCCTATCGCGCTTCAGGTCATTGAGCCCGATATGGTGCCATCCGATCATGATCGCACCCGGTCAAATGGCAACCGGATCATTGCCGGCAAGGAGTTCACCAGGCGCGGCAAGCTGGTCGCCGTATGGGTGTACAAGGAGCATCCCGGTGACGGATTCGGGTATGCCTCCACAGAGTTGGTCCGCATTCCCGCCGCGCAGATCATCCATCACTACCTACCGCTGCGCCCGGGGCAGGTGCGAGGTGAGCCGGATATCGTCCCGGCGCTGCTGCGTGCCCATACCTACGACAGCTATGAGGATGCCGAACTCAAGCGCAAGGAGACCCGTGCGCCGTTCACGGCGTTCTTGCAGAAGGAATATCAGGGCGAGGACGGTTGGAAGTTCGACCCGATCTCCGGTGAGCCGATCGATGAAGATCAGGACGTGCCAGAGATCAACGCGCAACCCGGTACCATCCTGACCGGCCTGCCCGGCGAGAAGATCACCCTGTTCGACGGCGACAAGACAGGCGACGGCTACGCCGACTACCAGCGGCAACAGCTGCTGGCGATCGCCGCCGGTGCCAAGAGCCTGTATGAGCTGATGACCGGCGACTGGTCAAACATCAATGACCGTATCTATCGCGCAATGATCCAGGAGTACCGCCGCGAAATTGAGGTGGCACAGGATCATCTGTGCATCCACCAGATCTGCGAAAGGATCGCCTCTTGGTTCACCGATCAAGCCGTGCTGTTGGGGCTGGTTCAAGCCCCCGGCTACAGTCAGCATTACACGGATTATCACCTGCGCGACTGGCGGCCGCAGCGCTGGCCGCACATCCACCCGACGCAAGATGTCGAAGCGACCGTACTGGAGATTGAAAACGATCTGGAATCGCTGGAAGCGGCCGTTGCACGGCGTGGTTATCGTGCGGCCGATGTACAGCGGAAGAACGTAGAAGCGCGGCAGCGCAAAGTGGAACTCGAGCGAAAAGCCGGACTGGACCGAAAGGAGTAACTCAATGACTACCGAACGGATCGACGCATACTTCAAGCCTGAAGATCTGCAATGGATGCGCAGCGTGTTCAACGGCTCGGACAAGGGCGCCCAGATGCTCCGCCGTGCCCTGAACTACGGTGCCAATCAGGGCCGCAAGATCACCATCGACGAGATCTATGCCAAGCTGAACGTCAAACGCGGCACCGTGAAAAACCATGTATTCTTCCCGCGCAGCCTGGACAACGGGTATATCAGCGCCAGGCTTGTAGTCACTGGCTTCCCGCTGCCGCTGGAAGAGTTCAACGTGCGAAACCTAGCCAAGGGTGGCGTCAGTTTCAAGATCTGGCGCAACGGCGATCGAGAGAAGTACCGGCACGTTTTCTACTACAAAGGCCGCGTAGTCGAGAGGAACATCGATAGTCCTGCCTATGACGGGCGCACTCCGTTCAGATCCAAGTCCGGCCCATCCATCCCCAACGTGTTCGCCAACACTCCGGGCCTGGCCGATCGAGCAATTGGCACGGCCACGGACCGAACGCTGACCGAACTCGAGCGGCTGACGAGCCTGATGCTGGAAGGCCGGCTTTAACACGGTCGGTGCCGGCAGTTGCCGCGACGACCAGCGGCGTCACCTCCTGAGCACTTTTCCTCAGATTGAGGAGATCCTAAACCTCCCCAGGGTATGCGCCGACGGCGGACACCCCCGCCCACAAAAGCGCCAGCAGCCATCTACCTACCCCCAAATTTGGCGCCCCCCCAGCCCAGTAAGCACGGATACAGGCCTGCTCCTGTTGCTGGCGCGTAGGCTCGTCACATCAAGAGACATTCGACCGGTCCTGTACCGGCTCACTGGAGAGCCGCGCCGTCAGCACAATCACCGCGTGTTCATGCGTCGGTAGTCCGCTGATATATAACAAAACAATATGAGAACGAAAATTGCTTAAATGGACGATAAAAAATATAGGTCGACTAATTTATTACTAATAATCATTTACTTGAAATAAGTATGCACATACCAGACCTGAACAGATGTTTGTTTTTTGATCTATAACAAAATAGAATAAACCGATAATTATCGATCACAGAAACTTGCGCCATCTGCAGCCTTGTGTGTATGGTTACTCCCGAGGCGTCGAAACCTCTTTCAAACCGGAATGTTCCAACCCCGTCAGCGTTGGTTTTTTTGTGCCCGAAATCCGCCTGGATGCCGCGCACAAATCCCGTTGAGTCGGGAGGGCGAGGAATACAACACCCGTCAGGGGAATAACTCCGCGGTCCGTTTGAACCGTTTCGAACCTCCCGACACCCCTGCGGAACAGGGGCATTCGAAGAAATCAAACGGAGGCCACCATGGCTGCTCAATCCGCTGATACCCGACTCCCGACCGCGTTCGTCCGCCAACCTGCTGCCAGTGCGATCAGGTTCAAAAACCGCAAGGAACTCCCGTTCCACCGCCTCCCGTTCGTCGATGGCGTGCCCGGCAGGTTCGACCTGTCCTTCTGGGCGGTGCCCAAGACTGGCGGCTACTTCGGCGGTAACGAAACCGGCCGCGCCCTGGCGCGCATCTACATGAAGCACCTCAAGGAGCACGGCGCCAGCTGTGACGGCAGCAACCTCGGGAGGATGGTGCTGGAGTTCGACCGCAAGAACGGCGCCAGCGCCGAGCAGGACGTCCTGCGCGGCCAAGTGGTCGATTTCTTCACCGAGCTGGAGATCTGGCTGACCGGCGCCGCCAAGCACCTGAAAGGCGGACTGGACAAGGATGACAACAAGACCCTGCTCAAGGCCGCCAACGCGGGCCTGAACTTCGATAACGAGGCGTACATGGCCACGCTCGATGAAGAAGACGAGGAACTGCAGTCATGACCAATACGATGAGCGAATCCGGGCTGAAAGCTTACGACCTGTTCGAGGCCCGGCTGGAGATGTTGCGCCAGCACCTGAAGCTCTGCCAGAGCCGGGTGCGCGATCAAAGCGGCATGAGCGAGAACGAGCAGACAGTGACGTTTGCACACCTCCTCAACCAGGTCGAAGAGCTGGCACCGCTGTTTACCGAAGCCGTTGATTCCGCTGCCGAAGAGGAGAAGCAATCATGAGCATGAGCATCGATCGGTTAAAAGGCGCCGTCGAAGCGATGGACGGGCTGTCCCGAGAAAACTTCTCGAACATCGAGACCCTAGCAAACCTGGCCATGCTCCGACTGGAGCAGGGTGCGGCGACACAAGACCTTTGGAACGATATCCAGAACACTTTGACTATGATCCGAGGGATCGCACAAGACACGATGAACTCGATCAACTGCGAAGCCGAGGATGTCGGCTGCACTCCTCTCAGCAAGGGCTGGCTATTTGCTGCCTGGTACACTCCCGAAAAGTCGGGAGTGGCCACAAAAGCACGGGAGACTCAACAATGAGCAGGGCGCGCGAACTCGACAACAAGCTGTTCACTCTGAACTGCCTGCTGGAGCGGGCTGAAGTGGTCGGCAACACGGCATTTGAAAACTACGACGGGCTGAGCGATTCGGACAAAAGCGTGCTGATGATCGACCTGGTTGAGCGGATCCGAGAAGCCCGCGCCGCGGTCCAAGAGTGTATGCGGATCAACTGACCAAACCAGCCAAGGGGAGATGATAAAGCGCCCCGCCTTTGCGATCAGGCCGCCTGATCCGGAACACCAGCCGGTGTTCCACCATTGGTGGAGAACAATTTCGCTGGCGCTTACTCCGGGAGCGCCAGCGAATCATTGAACTGCAGCACCCGGCGCCAGACGCTATCCGGCACGACCACCGATTCAGCTCCTGCCTGGATATCCGATGGCAACGGTACCGCCCGCCGATCCTCGAAGTAGAACTCGAACGCCGTCACCAGGGCACCCACAGCCTCCTTCAGCACCTCTTCGCGAGTATCGCCGCCGGTCAGCGCTTCCGGAACATCCGGAAAGGTCACCAGCCACCCGCCGCCGTCCGGCTCAACAATCACTGGGTATTTCATGTACTTCCTCCCTGATACGTTAAGGACATAGCGCATTGCAGTGCTACAGTTTACGCCAGATCTCCACCTCAGATTGAGGAGCCATGGCCGACGCCCCAAACACACGAAGCGCCAGGGCGACAGATAACTTCCACCATTGGTGGAAGACCGGCAGGTCTCCACAATTCGTGCAGCCCCAACGCTAACGACCTGATCGATACCCGGATACCGGGTATCGCCCTGGAACCGCTGGCGCCGCAGAGCAAACACCGGATAGCTAAGCCCTGAAAAGGGCTTTGGTATTTTGCTGACAATGTGCTGACACGCTCAAGCACATACAAAAACAGCCACTCGGCTTAACCCGTAAGTGGCTGTTCTCGTTCGAGAATCTGGTAGGACTAACTGGACTCGAACCAGCGACCCCCACCATGTCAAGGTGGTGCTCTAACCAACTGAGCTATAGTCCTAGATGTTTGAGCAAGGAGCCTTGCCGTCAAACGTGGTGCGTATTATATAGATGCCCCGGACTTTGGCAAGCCCCACTCACAATATTTTTTCATGATTTTTCTATTTCTTTTCAACAGCTTAGAGATCAATTTTTGATCAGCCATATCCCGCCAGAACGGTCAGACCCCGGCGCGCGCTGTCGAACAGCGCGCCGGCTTCCAGCACCGTCAGTGGTTTGCTGAGCAGGAAGCCCTGAATCAGATCGCACCCTGCGCTCTGCAGGAAGCGCAACTGTGCGGCATCGTCAACCCCCTCGGCCACCACTTTCATCTGCAGGCTGCGCGCAAGCGCTATCATGGCATGGATGATCTCTTCATCACTGCGATTCTTGCCGATACCGATGACGAAGCTACGGTCGATTTTCAAGTAGTCCGCCTGCAACTCCTTCAGATAGCTCATCGACGAGTAGCCTGTACCGAAGTCGTCGACAGAAACAAACACACCGGCCGCCTCCAGTGCGGCGAGGTTGCTCTTGACCAGCAGCGACTTGCTCATCAGCGTGGTTTCGGTGATCTCAACCACGATACGGTCGGTCCCTATATGGTGGCGGGCCAGCGCGCGCAGCAGGCGTCCGGCGATATCGTCACGCGCCAGCTGCACTGCTGACACGTTGAGACTCAAATAGCCAACCTCGAGCCCCTGCTTGTCCCAGGTCGCCAGTTGCCCGATCACCTCCTCCATCTGCCAGGCACCAATCTGCACGATCATCCCGCTCTCTTCCGCCACCGGAATAAATTCGGCCGGGGAGACCCACTCCCCCGATTCGCTTTGCCAGCGAATCAACACCTCGACCCCGAGCGGCTTGAGCGTAGCGGCATCGAAAATCGGCTGGTAGCGCATGGACAACTCTCCCTCACCGGCCATCGCCGCTCGCAGTCCCTGCTCCAGTTCGACACGCCGACGCATCAGGTAGTCCATCTTCACGTCGAAGAAACGGTACTGATTGCGACCATCGTGCTTTGCCTTGTACATCGCCAGATCGGCCTGCCGCAGCAGAGTCGCCGGCTCCGTGTCGCCGCTTATACCGATCGCCAGACCGATACTGGCTGATAGCTGAAAGCGCGTGCCGTTCAACTCAACCGGCTGAGCCAGCACCTTGACCAGGCGTATAGCAAGCTCCTCCAACCATTGGGTATCAACGTCTTTGGTTACCAGCATGGCAAACTCATCGCCGCCAAGACGTGCCAGGCAGATATCCTCGGTGACTGCATTGATCAGCCGACGCACAGTGATCACCAGCAGCTCGTCGCCCATACTGTGGCCCAGGGTGTCATTGACGGTTTTGAAATTATCCAGATCGATGTAGAGCAGGCCCACCTTCTGTTCACCGGGGGCCTGTAGCGCTTCGGCGAGTTTTTCCGACAGTCGACGCCGGTTGGGCAGTTCGGTGAGCTGATCATGGAACGCCAGGAACAGTGCCCGCTGCTCGGCCTCGCGGCGCGCCGTCACATCCTCGTGAACGGCGACATAATGATCGATAAGACTGTTCTCACTGCAAATCGGCGTGATGGTTTGATCGACGATCAGCCGAGCACCGCTGCGGGTGCGGTTGACCACCTCGCCTCGCCAGACCCTGCCCTGGGTAATGGTTTGCCAGAGGTCGTTAAAAAACGCCTTCGGGTGCTCGCCCGAATTCAGAATTGCCGGCGTCCGTCCGACTACCTGCTCAGGCTCGTACCCGGTTAGCAGGGTAAAGGCGCGATTGACCCACTGCACCACCCCTTTGGCATCGGTGATGATGACCGCGTTCGCCGTAGTACTGATCGCCGTGCCGAGCAATTGCAGACGATCGGCCATCCCCTGTTGACGTCTGGACAGGCGGAAGATGATACCGGACGCCAGCAGGATCATCACCACGATCCCGACCACCAACCAGCGCAACCGGGAGACCAAACCATGCCAATGTTCCAGCCCTGCATCAAGGTCGTACTCCAGCGTCAGGACGACGGGAAACATCGACGTCGCACGGTAGTGCAACAGGACTTGACGCCCATTCCTGTCAAGCTCCAGACTGCCCCACTCCCTCTCGTCCAAAAGGGAGTTGAAGGGCTCCTGCCCGGCAAGGCTATATCCCGGAAGCTCGCCAATGGAGGGAGCAGACACCATCAGGCTGCCGTCGTAGTTGAGTAGTCGCAGGCTGATGGGCAATTGCTCGATCAGTGGCCGAAACAGAGCGCTTACCGCATCCGGATTCCACACCGCCACGATCCAGCCCCGCAGAGCGCCTTCGAACTTATAGGGCATACAGATCGGTAACTGGTAGATTCCGGCAGGCGCAAGCGTCTCGGTCAGAAAACGGCCGGGGATAACCTGGCCAAACACCATCGGCAGATGAGTATCCGCCTGCGAAAGGCAACTCAAACCCGCAACAGTCCGTCCAATCTCGTCGGGTTGCGAACTTCCCAGGACCACCCCTTCGGCAGAGACCACAGCAAGCTCACGCAGTTGAGGACTCATCTCGATCAACAGCGTGAGGCGACGCTGTAATTCGTCAGGCTCAAGCAAGAGTTCCGATGTGTATTCCAGCTGCGCCCGCATGCTGTTCAGACGCCCCTGTATATCCTGAATGCTGCGTACAAGGCCGCCTTCCAGGGTGTGCGCCAGCACCGCCGACTCGGACTCGATGCTGACTCGGGCACGAGACTCGCCTATGGCCTGAAACAGGATAAACACCGCTATGAAACAGGCGCTGAGCACAACTCCGATCAAAGGAACGACTGATAAACGATTCCAGATCAATGGCAGACAACCTCAAACTGCTTATAGTCGGCATGATATACGTTAACGAATAAGGAGCGCACCATGAGTGTACGGCCACTTGCTTCAGGTCAGAGTTTTCTGACCCTGCTCTCACTATTGCTGACGTTGATTCTGCCATCCGTCAGCCAGGCGGATGACCGCCTGCAGCAGATCGAGGCCAGCGGCACGCTACGCGTCTGCATCTGGCCCGAGTACTTTTCGATCAGCGCCCGACATCCGAAAACCGGTGAGCTGGAGGGGATCGATATCGAGCTCGCGCATGCGTTTGCGCAGGATCTGGGTGTCAGCCTGAGCTTCGTCGAAACCCATTTCGGCCGATTCATGGACGATATCGAGCAGGACAGATGCGATATCGGCATGTTCTCCATCGCCATCACCCCGGCACGGGCCGAGCGTATCGACTATAGCGAACCCTATCTGGCCAGCCACATGTATGGCGTCACCACCCGCACCCATCAGAGTCTGAACAGCTGGGCCGATATCGACCAGCTCGGCGGTGTGGTATGTGTACAGGAGGGAACCTATATGGAGGGTTACATGCGCGAACACCTGAAGAGGGCAAAGTTGCTGGTGGTGCGTGACCCGCGCGAGCGCGAGCAGTCGGTGCTGTCGGGTCGTGCCGATATTTTCATCACCGACTACCCATATTCGCGCAAGGTGCTGCGCTTCTATGACTGGGCCAAGCTGATCGAACCCGCCGAGCTCAACTCGCCACGCCCTTTCCGTTATGCGTATGCTGTCGCCAAGGAGCAGCCGGAGTGGCTGGCACGGGTTAATCAGTTCGTTACTCAAATCAAGCGAGACGGCCGATTAAAGGAAGCCGCCAGCCACCACGACCTGTTACCGGCCGTGGTCAGCGATCAGGATATCTGAACCAGGTTGTGCTCGATGGCATAACGCACCAGGCCCGCCGCCGTTTGGATATTAAGCTTTGACTTGATGTTCTGGCGGTGGGTCTCGACGGTGCGCACCGAAATATCCAGCTCCCGTGCGATCTCCTTGTTATTGCGCCCCTCTGCAAGCAGCTTGAGCACGGTCAGCTCACGCCGGGTCAGCACACCACTGTCTTGCGCAGCAGATACCGGCTCATCGAATCGGCTAAACAGGGTTTGCGAAGCACCGGAGCTGAAATAGGTGCCGCCCTGATGCACCGTCTCGATCGCCTTGACCATCTCTTCGGACGAGACATCTTTAAGAATGTAACCCGACGCACCGGACTGGATCAGTTGCAGGATATACTCGCGGTTGTCGTGCATGCTCAGAATCAACACCCGCACCTCGGGACAACGCTCGCGCAGCTCCCGCGTCGCCTCGAAGCCGTTCATGACCGGCATCGACACATCCATCAGCATCACATCCGGTTTAAGGGCCTGCGCCTTTTCCACCGCCTGCAGTCCATTGCAGGCCTCACCCACCACGTCGATGCCGGGCTCATCCTCCAATCTGGCCCTGATGCCATCAAGCACCAGTGGATGATCGTCAACCAGTATCACTTTTATCGGGGTGTCGTTCATCGCCTCTCCTCACACCTGCGCCGACTTGACCGGTAACCGAACCCGGATCCGAGTCCCCTCACCCACGCCGCTATCCAGCCGGTATTCACCGCCGAGCAACTCCACGCGTTCGCGCATATTGCGCAATCCGATGCCCAATATATGCCTGTTCGACTCAGGATCAAAACCCCTGCCATTATCGCGCAGATCCAGCTTGACCAGACTGCGCTGATGATCGAGTCTGAGCACCAGCTCGCTGGCATCGGCGTGGCGCTCCACATTGGTCAGCGCCTCCTGGATCAATCGATACAGGGTCATCTCGATATCCTCGGGCAGTCGCTTCTCCGGCAGCGCGATCTCTCGCTTGATCCGCACTCCTGTGCGTTCGGAAAACTGCTCAAGCAGATTACCCAGCGCCGACTCCAGGCCCAGGTCATCCAGAATACTCGGCCGCAGGTCGTGAGAGATACGGCGCACCTCCTGAATCGCTTCGTTGAGCACCTGGCGCCCCGCACTCAAATCCTCCAACCCCTTGCTGTCGCCGGAGGAGAGCCGCCGCTGGGCCAGCTCCATACGATAGAGCACCGAGACCATCAGTTGGTTGATGCCGTCATGCAATTCACGGGAAAAGCGACGACGCTCATTCACATGAAACAGTATTGAGCGCTGCGCCAACGAGCGCAGCCGTACGTCCGCCATTCGGCTCTCATGCAGGTTAATCGCCACACCGACAAGCACAATCAGCAGCATGGTACCCAGTACGATGACGCTGACGGTAAAGGCGTTCTCACGAATATTACGGCTTACCTCATTGCGGATCTTGTTGACCTCGGCACTGATATCGTCGATGTACAGTCCGGTGCCCATCATCCAGCCCCATTCTGGGATACGCACCACGTAGCTGATCTTCTCCTCGATCTCTTCGCGCGACGGCTTCTGCCACAGGTAGTGTCGGTAGCCGCCCCCCTCCACAGCCGCCTGCATCAATTCACGAATGACATAGACGCCATTGCGGTCCTGAATATCGAGCAGATTCTGTCCCACCAGTTCGGGCTGGATAGGATGCACCAGGTTAACGCCGTCGGCGTCGTACGCGAAGAAATAACCATCATCACCGAAGGTCATATCATGCAGAATCTGCTTCACCTCGGCCTGGGCCTTTTCCCTGTCGTCACCCGATTCCGCGATCACCTGGCGGATCAGTGTCTGCGCGATATCGACATAGTGACGCAGCTCGCGCCGCTTGGACTCCAGCAGGCTCTGCTCGAAGATCTCGATCTCCTGCTCCGACAACAACCGAGCGCCGTTGCTCCCCAGCCAGGTGGTAAAGGAGGCCACCAGCACCATCGGCAGAATCGCCAACAGCATAATTTTTATTTTAAGTGTCATGGTGAGTCATTAGTCCTCAGCACCGGAAATGCCACCCCTGCGCATGAACGCCATGGATGACAGGAACCGTACATCCCGTACATAACAAAAAAGCCGGCTGTGGTTCCCCACACCCGGCTCTTCCCTGCCCGTACAAGGCTCTGTTTATACCAGACCGTACCAGCTCGGCAACACCATGATCGAGATCACGATGAGGATCTGGATCAAGATGAAGGGCATGACCCCCTTATAGATATCCATCGTGGTCACCTCGCGCGGCGCCACCCCCTTGAGGTAGAACAGCGAGAAGCCGAACGGCGGGGTCAGGAAGCTGGTCTGCAGGTTCATCGCGATCAGGATCGCGAACCAGAGCGGCGCTATGCCGAGCAGGTCCGCCACCGGTGCCAGAATCGGCACGATGATGAAGGCAATCTCGACGAAGTCGATGAAAAAGCCGAGGATCAGAATCGCGATCATCGACAGGATCAGGAAGCCGGTGGCCCCGCCGGGCAGGTCAGACAGTACTTCCTCGACGATGTAGTCACCACCGGTGTAACTGAACGCCATGGAGAACGCGGTTGCCCCGAGCAGGATCGCAAACACCATCGCCGTCACCTTGACGGTTTCGATCGATGCTTCCATCACCATCTTGACGCTGAACTGACGGTACAGAATAGCCAGTATCAGGGCGCCGACACCACCGAGCGCAGCCGATTCGGTCGGTGTCGCAATACCAGCAAAGATCGAGCCCAATACGACCAGCACCAAAGCCAGCGGCGGTACGATGGAGGAGACCGCCTTAAGGTAGAACTGCTTGCGGTTCAGCGAATCATCGCGCGGGATGGTCGGTGCCATCTCCGGCTTGGCCCAGGCGATCACCAGGATGTAGATCAGATAGGCACCCACCAAAACCGCACCGGGCAGTACCGCCGCCTGAAACAGATCGCCAACCGGAATCCCCAGCACATCCCCGAGGATGATCAGGATGATCGACGGCGGGATGATCTGACCCAGCGTACCGGAGGCACAGATGGTGCCGCAGGCAAGGCGCTTGTCATAGTTGTACTTCATCATCACCGGCAGCGAGATCAGCCCCATGGCGACGACAGACGCCCCGACCACACCGGTCGATGCCGCAAGCAGCGCACCCACGAGCACAGTGGAGATCGCCAGACCACCACGAACCCCGCCAAACAACTGACCCATCGACTCGAGCAGCTGCTCGGCCAGGCGAGTGCGCTGCAGTACGATACCCATGAAGATGAACAGCGGCACCGCCATCAGCGTCACGTTTTCCATGATGCTCTGAATGCGGAACGGCATAAAAGCGAAGATATCAGGTCCCTCGGCAAGCACGCCGAAGATCAAAGCCACACCACCGAAGGTATAGGCCACAGGAAAGCCGACCAGCAACATCAGCAGGGCGGCGAAAAACATGATAATACCGATCATTATCTGAACTCCGGCTGCTTAATGTTGAATCGGCGTATAGTCATCATCCTGGTGACGTCCCGCCAGGATATTGATCGAACGCAGCATCAGCCCTATTCCGCTGATGAAGTTAAAAAACATCGCAAACGGGATAATCGATTTTATGATCCAGCGATAAGGCAAGCCGCCCGGGTCGCCCGAGCCTTCACCTAGTTGGAAAGACTCGCGTGCAAAGTCGACACCGTACCAGGCCACCAGCAGACAGAACGGGATCAGCAGCACCAGCGTACACACCAGATCGATCCAGGCTTTCTTGCGCAGGGCGAGGCCCTCGTAGATCACATCAACCCGCACATGCCCGCCGGCGCGCAGCGTAAAGGGGATGCCAAGCATGAACATGGCGGCGAACAGATGCCACTCCATCTCCTGCATGCCGATCGAGACGGCGTTGAACAGGTAGCGGGATACAACGTCGTAAAAGACGTTGAACAGCATCAGCACGAAGAGGATGGCGGCGATTTTGCCAAGCAGATCGGAAAACCGATCGATCGTCTGTTCAAGACGTAACAGAAACATGGTCAGCGACCTCATGGCCCGAGGGGTAAGTTTGAACGAGGCGTGGGAGCCGCAGCCGAGGCTGGGCTCCCGCAGGGCGGAGTTTACTCCTCAGCCATGCTGTTCAGGTAGGCGCGTTCGCCGATATTGGTCCATACGCGGATCAGTTTCTGATAACCGGCCTGGGAGTCGATGATCTCCTTGGCCAGGGGGTCCGCTGCAGCCGCGTCGACCAGCAGTTCATCGTTGGCTTTTTTCAGCGCAGCGATGACTTCAGGCGGGAAGTTCTTTACTTGTACGTCAGGGAACTCGGTCTTCATGTTAAACCAGTTCTCGGCCGATGCATGGTGCGATTCGATGGTCATGTTGTAGGCAGACACCTTCATCGCGGTCAACAGGATCTTCTGCAGATCTTCCGGCAGGGTTTCGAACTTCTTCTTGTTGATCAGGAACTGCAGCTCGGTACCCGGCTCATGCCAACCGGTGTAGTAGTAAGGCGCGATCTTGTGGAAGCCCATGCGCAGGTCCATGGAGGGGCCGACCCACTCCAGTGCGTCGATGGTGCCACGCTCCAGCGAGGTGTAGAGCTCACCCGGCGCGATGTTGGTCGGGCTTGCGCCCAACTTGGCCAATACCTCACCGGCGAAGCCAGGAATACGCATCTTCAGACCGTTGAGATCCTCGACGGAGTTGATCTCCTTGCGGAACCAGCCGCCCATCTGCATACCGGTGTTGCCGCCGGGAACCGACATCAGGCCGAACGGCTCGTACACCTTCTGCATCAGCTCCATGCCACCACCGTAGTAGAACCAACCATATTGCTCGGTCGCGGTCATGCCGAACGGCATGGTGGTGAAGAACAGGGTATTGGGCACCTTGCCCTTCCAGTAGTAGGAAGCTGAGTGACCCAGGTCGTACTGACCGGCACGGACCATGTCGAACACGCCGAAAGCGGACTTGTGTTTGTTGGCAGTGTCGATCTCGATCTTCAGTCTGCCGTTGGACATCTGTTCCGCCAGCTGCGCCATCTCACGCGCGGGGTGGCTGAACACACCGAAGTTGGTCGGCCAGGTCTCGGCCAGTTTCAGACGGTAGGTTTTTTCTGCGGCCTGAGCCGGCGCGATAACGGCAGCAACACAGGCTGCAGCCGCAATCAGCTTACGGGCAAACGTCAGTTTCAACATTGTTTTTATGTCCTTTTATATTGGGGTTCACCAAATCAGCTTAGACGCTGATCGAGCGATCTTCAGTATCTCAGGGTCAACTGGACAGACCTATTCGCAATAGCGCGCAATCCAACCCGTAATTACGCGGTATGGTTCCGTGCCAGCACGCAGCTCTGCCTACGTATTTTTACGTAGGTAATGTGAAATCAGCCCCCAACAAAAAGGGCGCCCCATTACTGAGCCGCCCTCTGCCTTTCAACTCCGTACCCTGATCAGCAACGGAACCGGGAGATCATCTCCTTCAGCCCCTGAGCATGCCCGACCACATCGGACGAGAAGCTGCCGATCTCGCGACTACGCTCTGAGCCGCGCGATACGTTATCCAGCACCGCGTTCATGCTGTGCGCAATCGACTGCGCGGTTGCCGAGATCTGCTCGATGCTCGCCGCCTGCTGCTGGTTGCGATCGCTGACTTCACCGAAGAGCGCACGAATATGGCTCATCTCCTGAATCGCTTCCCCACCCTGACTGCGGCTTTCGCTGACCTGATTCTGTCCATTCTCCATCGCCGACAGAATCTGCTTCATCTGGACCTGCATATTGTTGTTGATCTCGTTGATGCTGGAGGTCGCCGAGACGGTCTTCTCCGCCAGCGCACGCACCTCATCCGCGACAACCGAGAAGCCACGACCGGCCTCACCCGCACGCGCCGCTTCGATCGCCGCGTTCAACGCCAGCAGGTTGGTCTGCTCTGCCAATCCGTTAATCATGTCGGTGACACCATCGACGCGACCGGAAGCGGCATTGAGGTCATTCAACTGATCATGGATGCGGGCGAACAGATCGGAGATCTGCTCCAGCGAGCCCAACGCGCCGGTAATCACCGCACCGCCCTTCTCGGTTGCATCCTGCGCCTGATTGGAAAGCCTGTTGGTCTCTTCGGAGGCGTTCGCCATCTCCATTACGGTCTGGCTGATCTCTTCCGCGGCCGCCGCAACCGAACTGGTTTCCGCTTCCGTCTGCTCACTCTCGCTAATCTGCACCTTCAGCGTCTGGCTGAGTTCGGACGACATCCGCTGCAGCTGTTCGCTGCTGCTCTTGACACCGTTGAGTACGCTGCCGAGCTGTTCGGTCAGATTATTCACCGCAGCACCCAGTCGATCGAACTCGTCCTGATGCCCTTCGCTTACCGGCAGACGCAGCTGCAGGTCACCGGCAGCCACCTTCTCCAGAGAGTCCAGTGTGGCGGTAAGTGCGCGGGTCGACTTGCGCCAGGTGTTCATCAGCAGGATGAAAATGATCAGCGAGACCACCGCCCCGGCGATCAGAATGGTCATCCGCGCCTTACCGCTGGCTTCGTTGGCTTCACTGCGCGCAGTGGCGAGTTCAGAGAGCACGAAGTCGAGATCGGTAGCAACCTCTTGATTCAGGCTGACCAGATATTGCTCGGCTTCCGAGCTGACCGCGTTCTGCTGCTCCAGCAACACAATCAACTTGTCCATCTCGGTTTCAATCTTGGTCAGCGGCTCATCAAAGGTATCGAGGAAATCGAGTTCGATCAGGCTGGTTCTCAGGCCTGCAGCAGCCTCCTTGTAGGCGGCGAAGCTTTCCGGGGTGCGCTGCTCGATAACCTGGGAAACACTCTCCTTCAATACCCGGAACGGCTGGCGCATGAACGAGAACAGCGTCCGCTCAAAGGCATCCATCTCCTGATTCACTGCCGCTCGCTGCCCCCCCTCATTGGAGTGACCGATTGAATCGGTGGTTTCCAGCAGGCGCTTTTTGGCATTGACCCAGCCGTCCAGGGTTACCTGCAACGTCTCGGCCTTGTCCATACCTTGCTCAAGAAGGGTGTTCAGTACACCGGCCTGCTGCTCCTGCAATGCTGCAAGCGCTTCGACCGCTCGCTCACCTTCGAGACGCGAAACGTTGGACACCTCGGATTTGAGGTTACTCAGATCGATCACCCAGCGACCGAGCAGATCGACCTGCTCGGCCGCTTTGCTCTGCTTGTTGAGAGAGGTGATCGAGAGTGTCACGAGAGCAGCGAAACCAAGAATCGTGAGAATAACCACGAGTAACAGATTCTGTTTGAACCCGAGTTTCAGATAGGACATGGATGTTCCCTTGTGCAGCTTTATAATAATTCGCCCGCTTCTTGGCGGGATCTTTCTCGGACGATTCTCAAGCCCACTCCGGGCCCCCCAATTGAGTCTTGTCCGTATTTTGCGACTTTTTCCTACTTTAGTCGCAATGAACTCACTTTTTAACACAACGCCAGTGCAATACAAGCCCGGATGCATGGTTTAGGGCAACGACGCATGTTTTAACCGTTCAAGTTCATCGCGTAATTGAGCCGCCTTTTCAAACTCCAGATTCCGCGCCGCCTCATACATACGGTCCTCCAGCTGATTGATGGTACGTGCCAGCTCCTGAGCGCTAAGCTTGCCCTCATCCACCCGATAACTGGTTTCGGGCTCGGCAACCTTACGCCCACTCCGCCCGCTCTTGCGGCCGGGGATGTTGGCGCCCTCCATGATATCGGCGACCGATTTAACGATACCGCGCGGCGTTATGCCGTGCGCCTCGTTGAAGGCGATCTGCTTCTCGCGACGCCGCTCGGTCTCACCGATTGCGCGCTCCATGGAGCCGGTCATGCGATCGGCATAGAGGATCGCGCGTCCGTTCACGTTACGTGCGGCACGGCCGATGGTCTGAATCATCGAGGTTTCGGAGCGCAGGAAGCCCTCCTTGTCGGCATCGAGAATCGCCACCAATGCCACCTCCGGCATATCGATCCCCTCACGCAGCAGGTTGATCCCCACCAGCACATCGAACTCGCCGATGCGCAGATCGCGGATGATCTCGACCCGCTCGACGGTATCGATATCGGAGTGCAGATAACGCACGCGGACGTCGTGCTCGGCGAGGAACTCGGTCAGATCCTCCGCCATCCGTTTGGTCAGCACCGTGACCACCACGCGCTCGTTGCGTGCCGCGACCTTACGAATCTCGGAGAGCAGATCGTCCACCTGCGTCGACGCCGGGCGCACCTCGACCACCGGATCGACCAACCCGGTCGGGCGCACCAGCTGCTCCACCACCTGTTCGGTATGTTCCGCCTCATACTTGCTCGGCGTAGCCGAGACAAACACCATCTGCGGCGCCAGCCGCTCCCACTCCTCGAACTTGAGCGGCCGGTTATCCAGCGCCGAGGGCAGGCGGAAGCCGTACTCGACCAGCGTCTCTTTGCGTGACCGGTCGCCTCGATACATGGCGCCGAGCTGCGGAATGGTGACATGGGATTCGTCGATGATCACCAGCGCATTGTCGGGCAGGTATTCGAACAGGGTCGGCGGCGGTTCACCGGGGCCGCGGCCGGACAGGTAACGTGAGTAGTTTTCGATGCCCGAGCAGTAGCCCAGCTCCATAATCATCTCGATATCATAGAGAGTCCGCTGCTCCAGGCGCTGGGCCTCGACCAGCTTATTATTGTCGCGCATCTGCTTGAGACGCTCGCGCAACTCTTCCTTGATATGTTCCACCGCTTCCAACAGCACTTCACGAGGAGTGACGTAATGGGTCTTGGGATAGATGGTGGCACGCGGCACTTTCCGCAACACTTCACCGGTCAACAGATCGAAGTAGCTGATCTGCTCGATCTCGGCATCGAACAGCTCGATCCGTACCGCCTCCTTCTCCGATTCCGCCGGGAACACATCGATCACATCACCGCGTACCCGGTAGGTACCGCGATGCAGCTCGATATCGTTACGCGTGTATTGCAGCTCCGCCAATCGGCGCAGCAGTGCCCGCTGGTCGATCACGTCGCCGCGGTCGAGATGCAGCATCATCGACAGGTAGGATTTCGGGTCGCCCAAGCCGTAGATCGAGGAGACGGTAGCGACGATGATCGCATCCTCCCGCTCCATCAGCGCCTTGGTCGCGGACAGCCGCATCTGCTCGATGTGATCGTTGATCGAGGCATCCTTCTCGATAAAGGTGTCGGAGGACGGCACATAGGCTTCCGGCTGGTAATAATCGTAGTAGGAGACGAAATACTCCACCGAGTTGTCCGGGAAGAACTCGCGGAACTCGCCGTAAAGCTGGGCGGCCAGCGTTTTGTTATGGGCAAGGATGATGGTCGGACGCTGCACGGCGGCAATGACATGGGCCATGGTGAACGTTTTGCCCGAACCGGTCACGCCCAGCAGCGTCTGCGCCGCCAGCCCCGACTCAAGACCCTCGACCAGCTGTGCGATCGCCTTCGGTTGGTCACCCGCCGGCTCAAACGGCGAGCTGACCTTGAATCTCTCTTTCATCCTTCTATCCTGCATTCAAGCCAACCCGGAAGTATAACGCGTAACGCCCGTGCAAAGCATTCGCTTCCCGGTCGGTATCAACAAGCATGTGCGGATTTCTTATCCGCAACTTTATTCACTAAAGTCACCTGCTGATCAGTTTTTTACGACAACAGGGATTTAGAGTGGACCCTGAATCCTGTATGCTCTGCGAGTTACACTTCATGACGATTTCGGGCACTGATAGCAAGAGGAACCTAGGCTTGGACGTGCAACTCTCCAACCGCGTAAACAGCATCAAACCCTCGCCGACACTGGCGGTCACCAACCGTGCCGCCGAACTGCGCGCTGCGGGACAGAACATCATCGGTCTTGGCGCCGGCGAACCGGATTTCGACACTCCGGCTCACATCAAGCAGGCGGCCATCGACGCAATCAACAACGGTTTCACCAAGTACACCGCTGTTGATGGCACTCCGGCGCTGAAGAAAGCGATCATCGCCAAGTTCGAGCGTGACAACGGCCTGAAATATGAAGCGAACCAGATTCTGGTTTCCTGTGGCGGCAAGCAGAGCTTTTTCAACCTGTCGCTGGCGCTGATCAACCCGGGCGACGAGGTCATCATTCCTGCACCCTACTGGGTTTCCTACCCGGACATGGTATTGGTGGCCGACGGCAAGCCCGTCATCATCACCACTACTCAGGAGCAGCGCTTCAAGATCACGCCGGAGCAGCTTGAAGATGCGATCACGCCGCGTACCCGCCTGGTAGTCCTGAACAGCCCGTCCAACCCGACCGGCGTTGCCTACACGCTCGAAGAGCTGGCGGCACTGGGCGAAGTCCTGCGTCGCCACCCGGATGTGCTGATCGCCACGGATGACATGTACGAACACATCCTGTTCGGCGACAAGCCGTTCTGCAACATCCTCAACGCCTGCCCGGATCTCTACGAGCGCACCATCGTGCTCAACGGCGTATCCAAGGCCTATTCGATGACCGGATGGCGCATCGGCTATGCCGCCGGCCCCGCCAAGCTGATCGGCGCAATGAAAAAGGTCCAGTCGCAGAGCACCTCCAACCCTACCTCAATCTCCCAGGTCGCCTCACAGGCCGCCCTCGAGGGGGATCAGGAGTGCGTCAAGGAGATGGTCAAGGCGTTCAAGGAGCGTCACGATTACGTCGTATCGGCCCTGAACGAGATCGAAGGCGTTGAGTGCATTCCGGCAGACGGCACCTTCTATGCTTTCCCCAGCTTCCAGAAAGTGATCGACTCTCGCCCCGAGTTTGCCGATGATATCGCGCTCGCCGAGTACCTGCTGACCGAAGCGGGCGTCGCACTGGTACCGGGCTCCGCCTTCGGCGCACCCGGCAACTTGCGCCTGTCATTCGCCACCAGCATGGATGTGCTTAAAGACGCGATCGGACGCATCGCAAAGGCACTCAACAGCTGATGTTCAGACAGCGGGAGGACTCTCCCGCTGTCCTTCCCGCTGCAATGGAGGCCCGGTGTTGAAAACCCGCATCATCACCGAACTGTTCAAGACTGCCCAACACCCCGTCGCACTCGTCAAAGATGACACCGCCGAATGGCATAACCCACCCTTCGCCACACTGTCCGAGGACAACCGCCAGCGCCTGATCGATCACGCGGTTAGGGGCGAGCCGGGACCATTGCTGCTGGACGGCTACCTTTTCGAGTCACTGAGCGCCAAGCAACAACACCTGATTATAGGCGCGCCCTGCACCCGCAGTGACAGCGAGAAGCAGATGATCCGCAACCTGCTCCCTGCATTGGCGGAAGGTGGCGATCCCTGGCTGGCGACCGCTTCCGTGCTTGGCCCACTATTGAGCTGGGACCACTGCGCGGCCATCAAGCATAAATCGGCCAGCACCGACGAGCTGCTGGGTCACTGGCACGCCGGAAAGCTCTGCGCCCCGGAGCAACTCCCCCTGCCGGGCACTGCCACGGCGGAACTCTACGGCGGCAGCGAGCAGCTGCTTCTATCGGACCCCGTCGAGCGCTACCCCCAGGACAGCCTGTTCCGGCACGACAGGCCAGCCATGGCGATTATGCAACGCGTGGATCTTACTGGCGGCCAGGCTGTCGGCACTCTTTGCGTATGGGGTACGCCCGACGCCGACAGCCTGCCGCTCGCAACCCGATTGCTGGCGATCGCCGCCGACCTGCTCGCCTGCCATCTGGAGCTGAACGAGCGCTCGCCCGGCAAGGCGATACCCACCCCTCTCGACCATCCGGTAGACGCACTCACCGGGCTACCCGGCCGTGCCGCCTTCGATGCCACTTTGGAAGCGTTCGAGGAGCACTATCGACACTACGGACAGAACTGCGAAATGGCGATGCTCGACATCAACGGCCTGTCGTCTATCAATCTGCTCAAAGGCACGGCATTTGGCGATGAAGTCCTTCGCCGCTTTGCCCAGGAGTTGAGCCAGATCTGCCGACCCGAGGATCGGGTATTTCGCTTCGGCGGAGATGAATTTGTCGTCTTAATGCCTTATCGTCATGAACCACCACCGCTGCAGCAGCGCCTGAACCAAATTGAACAGGAGATGCGCGAACTGCCGGAACTGGACAGATTCAGCGCCAGCGCAGGTATCGCCAACCTGTCGGAAACCGGCGGCAGCAGCGACAATCTAATGCTGCTGAGCGACCGCCGTCTGCAGCAGGCGAAAGCGGCACGTAACGAAACTCAGGGAACAGACAATGCGCAATAGAGAAGTGTTGAGATCAAGAAGATGGTTGCTGACCACCGCCCTGCTGACAGCTCTGGGAACGAGCCAGGCGCAAGCCGGCGCCCTGCATGACCTTTACCTGCGCGCGCTGGCGAACGATCCGCAGCTAAAGGCGGCCGAAGCCACCTACAATGCCGATCGTGAGGCACTGCCTCAATCACGCGCCGCGCTATTACCGCAGATCGGCCTGAGCGCCGACACGACCCGCACCGACAGCCGCAGCTTCGACGGCAACAGCCACGGCTACACCCTGGCACTGAGCCAACCGGTTTTCGATGCCGGCAGCTGGTTCAACTTCCGTCGAGGTCAGGTGCTCGATGAAAAAGCGCAAACCGAGTTTGCCCTGGCACAGCAGTCGCTGATTCAGCGCACCGTCGATATCTACCTGAATGTACTGCGGGCGCAGAGCGCGCTGGATCTGGCCCAGGCCCAGGAGCGCGCACTGAAACGCCGCCTGGATCAGGTGAACGCTCAGTTCGACGTCGGCCTGATCGCCATCACCGACGTCCTCGACGCCCAGGCATCCTATGACGATGCAGCGGTACAGTTGATCGAAGCACAGGGCGCCCTGCGCAACAGCTTCGAGGCGGTCGAGCGCCTGGGCGGCACCAGTGTGGAACAGATCTCCCCGCTCAAGAGCGACTACCCCATCCAGTCGGTCAGCCCGAACTCGCCCGAATCCTGGCTCGAGCGCGCACTGCAGGACAATCTCGATTTTCGCGTCAGCCAATACAACCAGGATGCCACCCGGCGCACACTTCAAGCCGCCAGAGCCGAGCGCCTACCCAAGGTGACACTGGAGATGCAGAATGGAGAGAACACCCAGCGAGGCGACTGGAGCGACAGCAACAGCATCGCACTGTCGCTGAGCGTGCCGCTGTACACCGGCGGCTCACTGAGCTCCGGCATCAGCGAGGCGGATCTGCGCAACCAGGCCGCTCTGTTCAGCCTGGAGGACCAGCGCCGCAACCTGACCGAGCAGACCCGCTCACTGTTGCGCGATCTGAATACCAGCGTGGAGAGCGTCAAGGCGCGCGCGCAGAGCATCAAGTCGCGGGAAACCGCGCTGCAGGCAACGGAGGAGGGATTCTCGGTGGGCACACGCAACGTGGTCGATGTGCTTGATGCGGAGAACGCGCTGTACCAGGCCAAACTGAACTACGCCAACGCCCGCTACGATCATGTCAGCACACTGTTTCAGTTCAAGCAGGTGATCGGCAGCCTGAGTCCGGAGGACATCCTGGCCCTGGATAGCTGGCTGGAGCCCTGAGCGGCTCCAGCACCCGACTCAGCCGAGATCCGGCGTTTCAGTGAACCGTCGGATTATCTTCATCGGTCTCTGACAGTATGGGCTGCCCCTCGCTGTCATGACCGATCGCCCCCGTCTCCATCGCCCGCTCGAGCAACTGCTGCACCAGCATCTCCGCAAGATGGGCGCTGATAATGATACCGGCGGGTGGATCGCCATCGAACAGCTCCTCGTCCACCAGGTCATCGGCCCTCAGCCCCAGCAGCAACGGATTCTCCAATATCAGCGGTGCCAGATCGTCTGGCGTGAAGATGGAGTGATCGGAGGAGACCATCAGCGCCAGTTGATAGGCGTCGTGCGGGCCATCCTGCAGGCGCTCCAGATAGGCCTGCTCCGCCGCATGAAAGATATCACTTAATCGGCTGCGCCCTCGCGCGGGGGTAAAATCCCCGGCATCCGAGTAATCGACACCGGTCACCGAGGGCACCAAGTCGAGCTCATGGGCATCCACCAGCACCCGACCGTCGGAATCCACCGCCAGCCACTCGCGATTCACGGCCACGGCCAGCAACCCCTCCAACGCGGCAGCCACGATATTGCTGGTAACGATCGCACCGACGCAGGGATTGGCTCGCTCGCGGTCGTCATCGATCAGATCACTGGCACGCGCGGACAACAGCTTGGGGTCTTCGGAGATCAGCGTGGCAAGATCGGGGCCGGACAGCCAAAGGCGCGTATTGCAGATACGGTGGGCGGTCAGGTAGGGCTCAACCTCGCCATGATCCAGCATCGCCTGCACATACTCCTTGCGCACACGATCCAACAGATCGGCCAAACGACGGCTCATATCAGGCTCTCCCAATGCATGCGTAATCAGACTTAATACTAACCGTCATCACGGGGCTTGCCCAACTGCGCAGACGCAAAAAAGATAAATCTGACGTCCATGATCAGTGGATGGTGATACCGACAGGTGCAACGCTCGCTTTCATCTCGTCGAAAGCGTGACGAAGGTGAGACAGCGGCATCAACCCAAAGTCGACAGGATCGGCCGGCAGCTCGTACCAGTCCAGCGACCAGACACGGGTCATCAGCTCGTACTCGCCGATCAGCGCATCGAGCAGGATCATCGCCGCCTCGACACGCGGATCCATCTCCAGGATCTTCGGCGCATCGACCAGGTAGATCGCCAGCTGCAGCTTTCCGTTCAACTCCCGCAGGGAGCACCAGAACTCATCGATCTCGCACAGCTCGTCACCCATGTTGACGAACGCCGGCACCGGATCATAGCGCTCGTTGAAGGCGCGAAAGTTGATACCGCTCAACGCCGGTGCCGCGCCCACGACGCTGAGTACGGCGTGGATCGACTCCGGGTAACCATCGCAACCAAAGACCATCTCCACCGGACCGCCGTCGGATTCACGCTCGAAGTGGAAGGTCAGATTGCGATCGATCTTCTGCAACGACAGGCGATAGGCAGCCAGCAGCGAGTCCGCCTCGAACTGCGTGTCACCCTGGCTCGCCAGCAGCTGATCGAGCGTACGCTCAACCTGATGCCAGAAATCTTCTATCTGCTTGAGACTAATGTTCATGGATTACGAATGATCTGCTCTCAGGTCCTGGGCACAACGACGCCTGTCTGGCCCTGGTACTTGCCACCACGGTCGCGGTAAGAGGTTTCGCACACCTCATCGGCCCCGAGGAACAGCATCTGGGCGACCCCCTCATGGGCATAGATCTTCGCCGGCAGTGGAGTGGTGTTGGAAAACTCCAATGTGACGTGCCCCTCCCATTCGGGCTCGAGCGGCGTAACGTTGACGATGATGCCGCAGCGGGCATAGGTGCTCTTGCCCAGGCAGATCGTCAGCACATCGCGCGGGATGCGGAAATACTCGACGGTACGCGCCAGGGCGAAGGAGTTGGGCGGAATGATGCAGACATCGGATTTCACATCAACAAAGCTGCCGTCGTCAAAATTTTTCGGATCGACGACAGAGGAGTTGATGTTGGTGAATATCTTGAACTCATCAGCACAGCGTACATCGTAGCCATAGCTCGAGGTGCCATAGGATACGATCGGCTGGTCGTTGACACGACGCACCTGTGACGGCTCGAATGGCTCGATCATCTTCTGTTCGGCCGCCATCCGGCGAATCCAGCTGTCTGACTTGATACCCATAAAAACCTGTTCCAGCCCCTGTCTGCACGGAGATAAAGAGGCGCCATTCTACAGTGCTTCAGTGCAAAAACGCCAGTATCAACGGGTTATCGGGGTCGATTACTCGACTCCGATAACCCGGATCGGCATCGCCATCAGAGGCCGACTGGATCAGTCACCGAAAATTGAGATATTGGGGATGCGGCTCGATTGGCTCGCGCGTTGCGCCAGCCGGGCCGACAGTTTCGCGGCGATCTCCAGATAGCGCTGGGCGTGAGGCCCTTCCGGATCCGCTACCACGCTGGGCTTGCCAGCATCCGCCTGTTCACGAATCGCCAGTGCCAACGGCATCTGGCCGAGCAGTTCGCATTGATAATCCTTGGCCAGCCTGTCACCGCCACCGCTGCCGAAGATCGCCTCTTCGTGACCGCAGTTGCTGCAGATATGGGTGCTCATGTTTTCGATCACGCCCAACACCGGGATATCCACCTTGCGGAACATCTCGATCCCCTTGCAGGCGTCGAGCAGCGCAATATCCTGCGGCGTGGTCACGATCACGGCACCCGATACCGGTACGCGTTGCGACAGGGTCAGCTGGATATCGCCGGTACCGGGCGGCATATCGATCAACAGATAGTCGAGATCGTCCCAGCGGGTCTGGTTCAACAGCTGCTGCAGCGCACCGCTGACCATCGGCCCACGCCACACCATCGGTGTATTGTCATCGACCAGGAAGCTCATCGACATCACCTGTACGCCCAGACTCTCCACCGGCAGGAAGTACTTCTCCTCGGCGGTCTGCGGACGAGTCCCCGATGGCACCCCCAGCATCATCCCCTGACTCGGTCCGTAGATATCGGCATCCAACACACCCACACGCGCGCCCTGGGCTTTCAGCGCCAACGCCAGATTGGTGGTCGTGGTCGACTTGCCGACCCCGCCCTTGCCGGAGGCGACGGCGATAATGTTGCGCACCCCCTCAAGCCCCGGCAGCTTGTGCTGCCCACTGTGCGCCGCGATCTTCTGGGTGATCTGAAGCTCCAGTTCAGCCTCGGCACTGACTTCAGCCAGGCTGGCAGACAGCGCGCGCTTCAACGTGCCGTGCTCATGCGCACAGGCGTAGGGTAGCTCAAGCGCTACACTGACCCGCTTCCCCTCTATGGCCACAGACTTAACGGCGCCGACACTACCCAGCGACTGCTCAAGCACGGGATCCACCCAACTTTCGATACACCCTTGAATGCGGGCTCGATCAAGCTCTGACATCGATTTACCTCTTGTACACGCTAAACGGGACAGACAATTCCGACTACTTATGTCGGTTATTGTGACGAATCCATCCCTATCAAGTCCAGTGCCGTTTGCTTGGCGCCTTTAAGATCGGGCTTTCCACTGCCCAGGCAGGGTAGATATGGCAAGACAAATACACGTGCCGGCAGCATCAGCCCAGGCATCCCGCCGTCGATCAGGCGCTGACGCAGTTCAGCGGCCAACGCATCCGATTCGCCTGCCTCCTCGGATCCAACGAGCAATACCACCTGCTCCCCCTTGCGCCGATCCGGCACAGAGGTCGCCATCAGCTCCACCTCGGCCGCCAATATCTGTCGAGCATGCTCCTCCACGGCGCCAAGCGAAATCATCTCGCCGCCGACTTTGATAAAGCGGGAGTAGCGATCCACCAGCGTAAGGAAACCATCGGTATCGAGATACCCCTTGTCGCCGCTGACATACCAACGCACGCCATCACGCTCGATGATCACCCGCCGTGTGCGCTCCGGATCATCCAGATACCCCCGCATGATCTGCGTACCGCCAATCAATACCATCCCGCTTTCGCCGACCGGCAGCGGCTCCAAACTCTCCGGATCGACGATGCTGAACCAGGAGCCCGGCAATGCCATACCGACGGTCCCGGGCTTGTTGCCGACCTGCAGTGTCCAGTAGCTGGTATCGAGATAATCGGGCAGATTCACACTGGCCACCGGCGTGGTTTCGGTACAGCCATACCCTTCCAGCACCGTTTTATGGAAGCGGCTTTCAAACTGCTCCCGCACCTGTGGTGACAGCTTTTCGGCGCCGGCGACCACCAGGCGCAAAGACTCGAACATCGCCGGTATCAGGCGGCTTTGACGGGTATACAGGCGTAGGAACGTGCTGGTACCGCACAGCAGCGTCGCCCGCCAGCGCGCTACCGCTTTACCGACATTGACCGCGTCGGTTGGATCCGGGTGGCACACCAGCGGCACCCCTTCGATCAACGGCATCATGGTGGTCGCGGTCAGACCAAAGGCATGAAACAGGGGCAAGGTGCCAAGCACGCAGTCATCGTCACGGATGTTGAACACATCGGCGATCTGCTTGAGGTTGGCCATGATATTGCGATGACTGAGCATCACCCCTTTAGGCTCTCCCTCGCTGCCGGAGGAGAACAGTATCGCCGCCGTATCATCCAGTCGACGCCTGCCTCCCAACCAACGCTCCAGCAAAGCCACCGGCATCAAACGTACCTGCAACAGTGTCAGAACACTCTCCAACTGCCCAATACTCTGCTTCAGCGACTCGAGTTCGATCACCGACAGCTTGGCCAGCAGCGGCTTCATATCGATACCCCGCTGCTCAAGGCGCTCGATGAACTGACGCGAGGTGACCACCGTCTCCACACCGGCCCGCTCGCAACAGCGCTCGAGCACCGCCACCGGTGCTGTGTAGTTCAACGGTACCAGCGTGCGTCCGCTCATCATTAACGCCAGCGTACCGATAACCCCGCCAGGCGCCGACGGCAATAGCACAGCTACGCGTTGGCCCTGGCAGCGCTTCAGCCGCCGTCGCAACAGCGCGCACCCGGTCAACACTCGTAGATGACTGAGCGCCGGACCGTTAAGATCCGCCAGCGCCCACTCAGAGGGTGCCTCTCGTGCGGTGCGGACGAAAGCACGTGGCAAGGTCGGCAGAGTATCGGTATAGGCCTCCCAGGCCTTGATCGACAGGATCGATACCGCCTGACGGACATCGACCGCACTGGCCGTCACCGCCATCGGCTCGCCGAAGGCGACAATCACGTCACGTTTCCAGCCTGCCCTGCGCGCGTCTTTCAAGCGCGCATTGGAACGCGAGAACCGACTGCCCCAGAGCCCACGCAGATAGAAGGGCAGGATCTCGACCTGGTCGGCATCCACCTCCCGTGCGATACGCTCAAAGCCCTGTTTGAAGGGCGCCAACTGTCCGCTATAGCTGATCGCCCCCTCCGGGAACAGGCACACCACCTCACCCTTCTGCAGCAGGGCAGCAACCCTGGCCATCGCATCACGACTGCTGGCCGGCGAGATCGGAATTACACGGTAGAGATCGAGCAACCACTTCAGGTAACGGCGCTCATAGATAGAGCGTTCCATAACGAAGTGGACGTGGCGCGGACAGGCCAGCTGCACGATGGCCCAGTCGAGCCAGCTGATATGGTTACCCAGCAGCAGCACCCCCTTGCCATCCGCCGGCATATGTTCGAACCCCAGTACCTCAAGGCGATAGCGGTTACGCATCAGCATCCGCACCAGCAAGCGAAGTAACGCCTCTGGCAGGCGCACGAACGCCAGCACAGCCCCTGCTGCAGCACTCAGCGCCAGCACAACCAACAGAATGCGTGCCGGCACCTCGGCGAACGCACTGGCCACGGTGCCGAGCAGACAGCTGAACATCGCCACGTTCTGCAGGAAGTTGTTACCGGCCAGTATCGATCCGCTTTCGCCCTCCGGCGCATGAAACTGGATCAGCGCATTCAGCGGCACGATGGTCATCGCCCCACCCAGGCCGATGGCAAAAAACAGTATGGCCGCATGCCCCAGCGATTGACTCACCGGCAGTAATGCAAGGCCCAAGGTGACGATCAGTGCACCAGCCGGCACCAGACCGGTATTGATATGGTGGCGGGACACCGACGCGGCGAAGATCGAGCCACACAGAATTCCGACGCCGGCCAGCGCCATGGCGCCCTGGATCAGGAAGGTGTTCAGCTCGCCGAGATGGGCTTTCACATAGGCCGGGTATACCGCCACCATCACCTGGCTGATCGACCAGAACAGCGCCAACCCCAGCACCGACCAGAGGATAGGGCGGTGTCGATAGATGCGTGACAGATTGCGCTTCAGCAGCCGTCCGCTGAGGTATTCACGCCTGTCCAGCTTGAGTTCGGGCTGCGCCACGCCCGTGCCAAGACGCAGCGCCATCAACCACTCGATAAGCGCCAGCACTACCAGCAGCCAGCCCAACGGCGCCACCTGGCGCAGAATCTGTTCGGGGGTGTGCTCAATCAGCGTCGTCTGTTCGAGCCGAAGCTCGAACAGCAGCGAAAACAGTACAATCGCCCCCAGGATCGCGATGATCGTCGCCGCCTGGACCCAGCCGTTGGCGCCGCTGAGGTTATCGCTACCGACCAGTTCGCGGATATAGCCGTACTTGGCCGGCGAATAGAGCGCACTCTGCATCGCCAACAGAAAGGTCATCGCGAAGGCGGGGATAAACCAGCCCTGGTAGTAGCAGAGCGTGATGACAAAGGTGAGCACCACCGCCACGGCGGCCGACACCCGCATCACCTTCGGCTTGGAGTATCGATCGGAGAGAAACCCTGCAGGGGTAAACAGCATGATGAACGGCAGCAGGATCAGGGCGTTGACCACCGCTGTCAGCAGCACCTGCTCGGGACCGTCGTAGGACTTGAACAGGGTGTTCTGGATCAGGATCTTGTGCCCCAGATCCAGCATCGCATTGAGAAACGCAACGCCGATAAAGGGCAGAAATCCGGCGATCCGCCAGAGCGGGCGATAGTGTCTCAGGTGTTCCTCTTGCCTTGACGCCATACGCCCTCCACGGCGACTCCGGTCTGATGCGGATCAGATGCGGGTCAGATAGACACCGCACTCAAGATGGTGGGTATAGGGAAACTGATCGAAGATCGCAAAGCGCTCGATCCTGTGCGTCTTGGTAATCTCCCTCAGGTTCTCCCTCAGCGTTTCAGGATTACATGAGATATAGAGTATGTGCGGGTATTCGACCACCTGCGACACGGTTTCGTCGTCGAGTCCGGCGCGGGGCGGGTCCACCAGCACCGTGGTGAACTCGCACTCATCCAGCGCCAGCCCGGCAACCTTGCGCGTCTCTTTCTGTCCCTTGAGCACCAGCGACAGATCCTCCGACGGCATACGCAGCACATCGATATTATCGATGCCGTTCTGCTCGATATTGAAGCGTGCGGAACGCACCGACTCCTTCGAGATCTCGGTGGCCACGACGCGACGGAAGTTCTTGGCCAGCGGCAGGGTAAAGTTGCCGTTGCCGCAGTAGAACTCCACCAGATCGCCGCCGGCGTCGCGGCTGGCATCCAGCGTCCAGTGGATCATCTGGCGACAGACTTCGGCGTTGGGCTGGGTAAAGCTGTTCTCGGTCTGCTTGTAGCTGTAGCTGCGACCGTCGATCTCCAACTGCTCGATCACATAATCGCGCTCCAATACGATCTTGTTCTTGCGCGAGCGACCGACGATATCGATGCCGAACTTTTCCCGCAGCGGCCGTACCGCTTCAATCCACTCCTCCCCTATCGGCCGGTGGTACAGCAGACTGACCAGCAGCTCACCCGACAGGGTGCTGAGGAAATCGACCTGAAACAGCTTGAAGCGCAGACGTGGATCCGGGCGGAGAGCGTCGAGCAGTTCGAACATCATGATGTGGATCCGCTCGGACACCATTGGACAGGCCTCGAGGCGGATTGGGGTCCGATTATCACCGGGTTCGAACATGACGTAGTAGAGGTCGTCGCCGTCGTGCCAAACCCGGAACTCGGCGCGCATTCGATAGTGCGTCGCCGGCGAGCGATAGAGATCTATCTCGGGTAGTTCGAACTCGGCGAAATCCTGTTCGATTCGCTCACGTTTGCAGTTGAGCTGAGCTTCATACTGGGTCGGATCGACCTGGGGCAACGACATCGACATCCTCGGCGGGGTTGGCAAAACAGGGCGCGATTCTATCAGGCGCCCCGGCCAGGTCCAACTCCACTTGTTGCGTCACGCCAAGCCCTGCTACCAGTGCGCCTCCAGCTGCTTGCCGTGATCGCTTGCCAGGCGTTCCCAGAGGCTGACCCGCTCCATCTCGCCAATTGAGTCGAGATAGCTCAATGACAGACGTCCGCCCAGCAGGCACTCCATGGTATTGAACAGTGGCGGCAGCATCGCATCTGCAACATGTGCAGCCGTCAAGGTGGTAAAGGTGTTGTCGCCCGCCGCCTTGGGCACATGATGATAAAGCACGGCGCGCACGATCCGGGGCGACACCCCCCAGCGGCGCAGAATCGACGCGCCCAGCTCACCGTGAGTCAGCTTGTAATCAAGCTTCTCAACGGCATAGACCGGCTGTTTGAGGGCAGCGGCTTTTTCCATCACCCGGAAGTATCGCTGCTGGTCCAAACGCACCAAAACGCGCATACCAAAATCATGAAAAAGCCCCGCAGCCAGTGCACTGGACATACTGACCCGGTCCGACCCGACGCTATGGGCTATGCGCTCGGCCAGATGTGCACAGACCAGATTGCGGCCCAACAGGTGCTCGAAGGAGAAACTGCTCCAGCCTTCCGGCTGCGGAAAGGTGTTGATGATATGCGCCATGATGCCAAGATCGCGCAGCGTTCTCAGCCCCACCAGACGTACCGCCTCGTTAACACTAAACAGGTGGCGATCGCAGCCAAGCAGCGGATTGTTCAGCAACTCCATCAGCTGCTTCAGGTAGGGCATACAGCCGCGGAATAGATGGGCAACCGAGGCAGTGCTTTCATTCGCCTGCTCATCGATCATCTGGTTCAGCCCGGCGAGCTGTTCCGGCAAAGGCGGCAACTCACCCAACTCGACCATAATTGCTTCGATTGCGGGATTGCGAAGACGGGCGATCACCGGCCGGGTGCGCTCGATTATATAGTCAAGCCGCGACGCCTCGGCGTTATAGGGCAACGACGCATCCGCCACGTCGCCCCCCTCCGCTTGATAGCGGGCCGTGGCATCCATATTCTGCTGAATTCTGATCACCCAGGGCCAGCGCAAGGCCAGTTGACGCAAGCAGAGGTGTGCTGTGGGATCATCCCCCTGGCTCCTGAGTATCACCGACTCCACATCACCCTGATCGAGTGCGTCGAACAACGCCTCCTGGCCAACCAGATACTCCGGCTGCAGCACGGAAAAATCGAGCTGACCACCCTGCTCTTCAGTCAGATCACATATGATCAATCTGCCCATTGCACATCCCTGATTACTCATATCGAATTTGGCGCCATTCTCGCTCAGTACTGGCCCGAGGCAAAGCCTTTCACCTTCATAACGGACGAGATTCGGCGTAGAATCAGGCGCCTGAATCTCTAACGAACCCGATTTGAGCTACCGATGACCGACAGCAAGCGCAAGATTCTCGTCACCAGTGCACTGCCCTACGCCAACGGCCCTATCCATCTGGGCCACCTCGTCGAATATATCCAGACCGATATCTGGGTACGATTCCAGAAGCAGCGCGGCCACCAGTGTACCTACGTCTGCGCCGATGACGCTCATGGCACCCCTATCATGCTCAAGGCCAATCAATTGGGCATTGAGCCGCAGCAATTGATCGACCAGGTCAGCACCGAGCACCAGCGTGACTTTGCCGGTTTCATGGTCGGGTTCGATAACTACTACTCTACTCACTCGGACGAAAACCGTCACTTCGCGACGCTGATCTATCAGCGCCTGCGCGATGCGGGTCATATCGCACGCCGCACCATCACCCAGGCGTACGATCCAGAGAAGAAGATGTTTCTGCCCGACCGCTTCATCAAGGGCGAGTGCCCGAAGTGCGGCGCCGCGGATCAGTATGGCGACTCCTGTGAAGTCTGTGGTGCTACTTACCAGCCCACCGAGCTGAAAAACGCCTACTCCGCGATCTCCGGTGCCACACCGATCGAGAAAGACTCCGAGCATTTCTTCTTCAAGCTGGAAGATTTCGAGCAGTTCCTGCGCGAGTGGGTCGACGGCCATGTCCAGGCACAGATGAAGCACAAGCTCAACGAGTGGTTCGAATCGGGTCTGCAGCAGTGGGATATCTCCCGCGACGCGCCCTACTGGGGCTTCGAGATCCCCGATGCACCGGGCAAGTACTTCTATGTCTGGCTGGACGCGCCGATCGGTTATATGGCCAGTTTCAAGAACTGGTGCGATAAAAACGGCGTCGATTTTGACGAATACTTCGCACCGGGATCCGATGCCGAGCTGTACCACTTCATCGGCAAGGATATCGCCTACTTCCACACCCTGTTCTGGCCGGCGATGCTGCACGGGGCCAAGTTCCGCACCCCGACCGGCGTGTTCTGCCACGGCTTCCTCACCGTCAACGGCCAGAAGATGTCCAAGTCGCGCGGCACCTTCATCATGGCGGAGACCTACCTCAACCATCTGCGTCCGGAATACCTGCGCTACTATTTCGCCGCCAAACTGGGCTCCGGCATCGACGATATCGACCTGAGCCTCGATGACTTCCGTCTGCGCGTGAATGCCGATCTGGTCAACAAGGTGGTCAACATCGCCAGCCGTTGCGCCGGCTTCATCCAGAAGAAGTTCGACGGAACGCTCGGCAACGAACTGAACAACGCCGGCCTCTACCACGAAGCGGTATCTGCCGGGCGCAGTATCGCCGAGGCCTACGAGAAGCGTGAGTACGCCCGCGCCATGCGCGAGATCATGCAGATCGCCGACAAGGCCAACCAATATATCGACACTGCCGAACCCTGGGCTATTGCAAAGGATGACGCACGTGCCCAGGAGGTACAGGACTGCTGCACTCTGGGCATCAATCTGTTCCGCGTCATCGTCAGCTACCTGGCGCCGGTACTGCCGCAGGTAGCCGAGGATGCCGCCGCCTTCCTCAATATCGACGATTTCGCCTGGAGCGCTGTTGAGAAACCGCTACTCAACCACAAGATCAACAAGTTCAAGCCGCTGATGCAGCGCGTCGAGCCGGAAGCGATCGAAAAGGTGATCGAAGATTCGAAACAGAATCTTCAAGCTGCAGCGGCTCCTGCCCCGACTGCCAAGCCGGCCAGCACGATGGAACCGATCGCCGATACCATCGAGTTCGCCGACTTTGCCAAGGTGGATCTGCGCGTGGTACGCATCGCCAAGGCGGAGCATGTTGATGGAGCCGATAAGCTGCTGCGACTGACACTGGATCTGGGCGGCGAAACCCGCAACGTCTTTGCCGGTATCAAATCCGCCTACAAGCCCGAAGACCTGGAGGGCAAGCTGACCGTGATGGTGGCCAACCTGGCGCCGCGCAAGATGAAGTTTGGCGTTTCCGAAGGGATGGTGCTGGCGGCAGGTCCCGGCGGTCAGGATCTCTGGATTCTGGAGCCACACGCAGGCGCCCAGCCCGGCATGCGCATCAAGTAAGCAGCACCCCACCTTCCAGCGAATGGAAATTGATAGTTCCAAGTTGAGGGTGGGCAGAACGAACAAGGCACCCGACAATGGTGCCTTTCGATCTGAGCAGGAGTTGAGCCATGCGTTTTTTGATTCTTGGGGCTGGCGGCATCGGCTGCTATTACGGCGCACGCCTTATCCAGGCCGGACATGACTGCGTCTTCGTCGCCCGTGGCGAGCACCTGAACGCCATGCGTCGTATCGGGCTGGAAGTTCACCACCCCGACTTCAACTTCAACGCTGCCGTTATCGCCACCGATATCGAAACGCTGCTCGAGCATTACGCCGCGACAGAGTTCGACCTGATTCTGCTGACGCTGAAAGCCGGTGCCACCGGCTCGATCATGGCACAGCTAAACCAGTGGTTTGTTTCCAGTGATACACCTGTGCTTTCGCTGCAGAACGGTGTCGATAACGAGCCGATCATCGCCGCGTCGCTCGGCGACGCGCGCACCTTTGGCGGCCTGGCTGTACGGATCGGCGGTCATATCCTCGAACCGGGAATCGTTGAGGCTACGGGCCCCGCTCAGGTAATCTTCGGCCCCTGGCCCAACAGCGAACGAACACCCTCCAGCCTGCCCCTGGCACGCAGCATCGAAAGCTGTTTCAACGCTGCTTCCATCCCCACCCAGCTCAGTGCCGACATCAGGCGCGAGCTGTGGCGCAAACTGCTGATCAACAATGGCGTCAATCCGTTGTCGGCATTGACCGGGCTCGACACCCGCCGTCTCACCTCCGACCCGGCGCTCGGCGGCAGTGTCTACCGGATGATGCAGGAAACCGCCGCCGTCGCCGCCGCGGATGAGGTCGAGCTTACGCCGACCGATGTGGAGGAGATGTTCACCCTGATCAGCCAGTTCGATGCGATCAAGACATCGATGCTGGTGGACCGGGAAAAAGGCCGCGCACTGGAGCTGGACGGCATCAGCGGCGCGGTGCTTCGGCGCAGTCGGCAGCTGAACATCGACACACCGATTACAGCCCTGGTCCACCGACTGCTGGAACTGGGTGTAGGCACAGTTGAACTTTTCACCCCTGAGATTTTGGACACACCGATGACACCAGAACAGTTTGCCGCACGCGTCGGCACCGATACATCACTGGATTTCGAAGACAGCATCGCCGTGATCGAGGCCCACTTCGACTACACACTCTGTGCTTTCCGCAATGGCGAGCAGACCAACGCTGCCGGCGAAAATGGCGGCTCCTGCAAAATTTTGGCATTCGGCCAGTTGATGGGGCTGAGCGAGCAGCAGACCCTGCACTGTTTCGGCCGCTTCTACCGTGATGTTTTGGCCACACCGGAAGGATCCGACCACGGCAATATCCGCAACTTCATGCGCACCGGCTGGAGCGGCGTCCGTTTCGAAGGTGAAGCGCTGAAGCGAATTTGATCGACGCTCTACATCTGAGCAACCAGCTGCGCTATCCTAGGACTGAATAATAACCAGACAAGGACTTTGCGATGTCAGAGAGCCAGGAGTGGAACGGTCGCAATCGCCGCACAAGCGAAGACCGGCGCCAACAGCCCGATCGCCGCGAGGAGATACGCTTTGAACCGGGCAAGAAGGACCGCAGACAGAATCGCGGCCGCCGCACCGAAGACAGGGACATGTGGGAAGATGCGATGAAAGACAAATAGGCGTCATCCAAGCGTCACACTAACGTCAATTCACCGTCACCTGTTCGACTTATCTTGGTCGCCGTCATGTAACACTGTCGGGACGCAAGATGCAGATTAACGTCGAACAGGTTGTTCTCAGCAAGTATCCGGGGTTTGCCGCCAAGCCCGCCCCGGTCCGCCGCTCCACCCTCTTCTGCCTTCGGCGCCTGGTGCACGAGGGCGAGATCAACCGTTTCCTGGAAGAGAACCGCGAGGTAACCGGTTTCGAATTCATCGATCGGGTACTCGACTATTTCAATTTCAGCTACAGCGCCAACAGCAAGGAGCGGATCAACATCCCCTCCAGCGGACGCGTCGTCATCGTGGCCAACCACCCGCTCGGCGCCCTGGACGGCCTGGCGCTACTGAAACTGGTCGGCGAGGTACGCCGCGATGTGCGCATCATCGCCAACGATCTGCTGATGCACTTCGATCCGTTGCAAGAGCTGTTTCTCCCGGTCGACAACCTGGGCAAGGGCACTCGCAAACGCGACATCGCCCGTATCGTGGATTGCCTGCGAAACGACGAGGCGGTCATCGTATTCCCCGCCGGCGAGGTATCCCGCGCCAGCTTTACCGGTATCAAGGATGGCCCCTGGAACAGCGGCTTCCTGATGTTTGCACGCAAGAGCAACGCCCCTATCCTGCCGGTATTCGTTGGCGGCAAAAACTCAGCCCTGTTCTACGGTCTGTCGACGCTGAACAAATCGATGTCGTCACTGCTGCTGGCGCATGAGATGTTCAACAAACGCTCGAAAAACCTCCCGATCCGCATCGGCGAACCGATCGCATTCAGTCAAATCGATACCCTGCCGGTAGCGGCCAAGATCAAGGCCAAACTGCTGAAAAAGCACCTGTACCGCATCGCGCGCAACAAAACGCCGCTGTTTAAGACCGAAAAGACCATTGCTCACCCGCAGAACCGGCAGATATTGAAACAGGAGCTGCGCGATGCCGAGCTCTTGGGCGAAACCTCGGATGGCAAGAAGATCTACCTGTTCGATTATCGCAGTGATTCAGCCGTCATGGCCGAGATCGGCCGGCTGCGCGAGATCGCCTTCCGCTGTGTCGGCGAAGGCACCGGAGACCGACGCGATCTCGACAAGTACGACCGCCACTATCGCCACCTGATTCTATGGGACGAGGATGATCTCGAAATCGCCGGTGCCTATCGGTTGGCCGAAGTCGTACGGATGGATCGCTCCGCGCTCTCCGAACAGTTATACAGCGCCAGCCTGTTCAGCTACAGCGCCGAGATGTCGCCCTATTTCGAACAGGGTATAGAGCTGGGCCGCAGTTTCGTGCAACCACGCTACTGGGGGCGCCGCAGCCTGGACTACCTCTGGTACGGCATAGGGGCCTACCTGCGCAGCCGTCCTGAGATCCGCTACATGTTCGGTCCGGTGAGCATGAGCAACAGCTACCCGAAACGGGCCCGCGACCTGCTGGTCTGGTTCTACCGCCACTATTTCCCCGACCGGGCGGAGCTGGGGCGCGCCAACAGCCCCTATACGCTGGACGACGACACCCGTGCCGAGATGTTCAGGCTGTTCCAGGGGGATGACTACACGGCCGACTTCACCGTTTTGAAGGAGCAACTGGAGTTCCTCGGCGTCTCCGTACCCACGCTGTACAAGCAGTACAGTGAGCTATGCGAACCGGGAGGCGTGCGCTTCCTTGATTTTGGCGTCGATGCCGACTTCAACTACTGCGTCGACGGACTTGTGCTGGTTGATACCAAGTATGTGAAGGCGCGCAAGCGTCAGCGCTACATCGGCGATGCAGCCGCGGCCGGGCCCACAGCGACTGTGGAGCCGGAAACGGAAATCGCCTGAAAAACTGTGCCCGACAAAGCCCGCGGTCTACACTAAAACCTGTAAATCGGTGACAGGACAGCGGGCTCACAGCATGGGTAAATCACTGAAGCCGGCCTCTGACTCCACGGAGATTGAGGCCTTTATCAACCAAGCGAAAGATCTGGCGGTACGTGATACCGGCCGCGGTCGACTGTTGTTCGCAATGGACGCCACCGCCAGCCGCCGCCCAACCTGGGATCACGCCTGCCAGTTGCAGAGCGAAATGTTTCTCGCCAGCGCCGAGAGCGGGCAACTACTGGTGCAGCTCTGTTACTATCGCGGCTATCGCGAGTTTCACTATACCGGTTGGGTCGACAGTGCCGCCGCCCTGCTCGATCAGATGGATGCTGTCAGCTGCCTCGGTGGCCACACTCAAATAGGACGGGTGCTTGAGCATGCCCTGCGCGAGAACAGTCTGCACCCGCTCAACGCCATCGTACTGGTGGGCGATTGCTGCGAAGAGAAGATCGATCCGCTCTGCGAAATGGCCGGCGAACTCGGCTTGCACGGCACCCCCATCTTCAGCTTCCACGAGGGCAACGACCCCAATGGCCGCCTGCTGTTCGAGCAGTTGGCCCGCCTCTCGGGCGGAGCCTTTGCCCGCTTCGACCTGAAGAGCGCCAGCCGACTGCGAGAACTGCTCGGTGCGGCCGCTGTCTATGCCACTGGAGGTCTGGCGGCACTCGAACGTTACGCGGGCAAGGGCAACCGGCAACTGCTCGCGCTGACCCAGCAGTTGCGCAAATAACACCTCACTCGACAACCTGACCAGGAGCAACTGTGAACCCGATTGGGTTAGTACTGTTCGTATTGATCGCAGGCCTCGGCTGGCTGTGGCTTCGACGCCAGCCGCCGCAGGAGCGTACGCGTGCCGGCGTCAAGCTCGCCTTTCTGCTGATCATGCTGGGGCTGCTGTTTCTCGCCATCACCGGTCGACTGCACTGGCTAGGCGCGCTTGTCGCCCTGCTGCTGCCCCTGGCACAACGCATCGTTCCGCTGCTGCTGCGGCTGCTGCCCTGGATACAGCGCGGCGCCCAGTCCTACAAAAGCCGCCAGTCCAGCAGCGGTGGTCGCTCCCAGGTTCGCAGTCGCATGATCGCGATGAGTCTGGCCCACGACTCCGGCAGTATGGACGGCGAAGTACTGGAGGGTTCGCTGTGCGGGCGTCAGCTGAGCAGCTTGAGCAAAGAGGAGTTTCTGCAGCTGCTGCGCGAGTGTCGCGACAGCGACCGGGATTCGACCCGGCTGCTCGAAACCTACCTCGACAAACGCTTCGGAGCTGCCTGGCGTGCCGATGATCCCGGCGGTACTGGTTCCAAGGATGAAGGCGGCCCTCGGGATGGACCCTCGATGACCCGCGAAGAGGCGCTGGCGATTCTCGGCCTGGAACCCGGTGCGGACCGGGTGGCGATTATCGAAGCCCATCGCCGCCTGATTCAACGTAACCACCCGGATCGGGGTGGCAGCACCTGGCTGGCATCACGCATCAACGAGGCCAAGACACTTCTGTTACGGGATTAATCGATCAGGGCAAGGGGATACGCCCCTCCGGCCACTGCAGCAAACGCCCTGCCGGCTGCAGCTCAAGCCCTCGCCCCAGCGCAGGATCGTCATGCAGCAACACCAGCGCGCCATCGTTCCGCACCTGCCAAAGCTGCGTGTCGAACCGTCCGACCGCGCCGGGACGCTCCAGCTCCAGCAACACTCGCTCGGCGTTTAAGAAACGCCAACGGCCCGCACGAGGTTTCAACGGCAGGCCGTCATGGTTGTCTTCGACCAGGCGCACATCGCCATTCGTCTGCAGCAGCAGGTGGAGATCACGCAGGTACTGCCCAGCAGCGGTGCGGTAATGCGATACCAGCGCCAGTCTTTGCAGATCGCCATAACGGGCGCAACCGGTGAACAGACGCCCATCCAGATCGAGCAGTGCACTGAGCGCATACCAGGTCCCTTGGCTATCCCAGCAGGGCCGCCTGACCACATCCAAGGCGATATCCCGGTCGCTGTTGCCATCACGAAGACTCTGAGACCAACGCCAGATCACACCCTCGCGCGTCGCTTCAGGTTTATCGAATACCAAGGTACGCAGTCGCTGCGGCTCATTGAACACCAGCCGCTCCTGCTCAAGCATGGCCGACCAGGGCGGCTCCATACCCGAAGCATACAGCGCCACGGCGGAGAAATACTCCGCACAACTGCTCAGGTCACCGCCGATCACACGCGGCTCCAGCACCTGCCACTCACCCGCCACATCGCTACCCCAACCCTCCATATAGACCGGCAAGCCCTCACCACCGGCACTCAAACGCAGATACTCCTGCCTGAGCAGATCGGGAATGGTCGCCATCGATTGCCACTGGGTGCGCCCGCAGGGCTGAAACCGGATATCGGCCCCCTCGAGGGATATCAGCCCTCGCTGATAGAGAGCATCATCGGGTAACTGAGGGCGCAGTTGACAACCACCGATCAGGAGGGAGAAAAACAGAAGTAAAACGAAGCGGTGCATCCGGGCGATCCCTGCGAGCTTTAGCCGATCTTATTAGCGACCGCCAACAGACTCAAGCTACCCCCTGAGTGTTAGCGGATCAACAAACGGCAAAACCCGGAACCACTGCTATTATTCAGTATCAGGTAAGCGACAGATTCCGACCCGAAAAGGAGATCGACATGCCCGGACATAACTATCAGCTCATCGAGATCGCAGGATCCTCCACCAGCAGTTACGATGACGCGATTCGCGGCGCTATCGCCGAAGCCAGTTCACGCCATGAGCACCTGGATTGGTGGGAGGTCAAAGAGATGCGAGGCCATATCAAGGACGGCGCTATCGCCCATTACCAGGTCGTACTGAAGATCGGCTTTCGTCTTGAGTAACCGGTTCGCCGGTCTCTGTTGGCGTTTTGCGGGTGACCGCCGTCGGCATTCCACTCTTCGATATCGTTTAAACACCTGTTACAATTGTTCAATAGTGTCGCCAAAGAGATGCTGCTTTATTAATCAGGCAGTAATGACTCAACGGAACTGAACCTGTGTTCATCGTCGCACTGCATTCGTTGAGCCGTGCCAGGAGCAAATTAAGATGACCGCCAGCCCCCAAATTCTTCTTGTCGATCAAAACTGTGATCAGCTCGAGCAGCTCAACGAATACCTTATCGGCGCCGGTTACCGCGTACGCACAGCGACCACCGGCGACGAAGCGATGCAGATGCTTGAATCCCGTAAAATCGAGCTTGCGCTGTGCGACCTTCGCACCAGCGCACGCGATGGGCTAACGCTGAGTGAGCTGATCCAGCACGACTACCCGGCGATCAGCCGCATACTGATCGTCAACCAGCAGGTATTGCCGGAAGCGCTTGAAGCGACTGCACAAGGAGCCTTTGGCATTCTCATGCCCCCCTTCGATCGTGCCCACCTGCTTGATACCGTCAGAGCCGCTCTCGACGCCGCGAATCAGCGTCGCGATCAACGCTGGCGCTCGGAGATAGTCGCCCGCAACCCGATCATGGAGAACCTGCTCGATCAGGCACGCCGGGTGGCGGTATCGGATGTCAACTTGATCATTAACGGCCCCAGCGGAAGCGGCAAGGCACTTCTGGCCAGAGCGATTCACCTCGCCAGCCGCCGTTCCGAAAAACCGTTCGAAGTCCTCAACTGCAGCGACCTGCCGGAACAGATGCTGGAATCGGAGCTGTTCGGCCACAGCCGTGGTGCATTCAGCGGCGCCACTACCGATCAGCAGGGGCTGCTTTCACGCACCCAGGGCGGCACACTGCTGCTGAGGGATATCTGTGACCTTCCACTTGCGCTACAAGCAAAACTGCTTGCGGCCCTGAAATCGGGGCGAGTCCGGGCAATCGGCAGCGAACACGATGAACCGATCGATGTGCGCGTTATCGCCAGCTCGCAACGTAACCTGGAACACGCGATGCTCAACGGCGAGCTCAACGAGTCACTCTATTACATGCTCAACCTGGTGAACCTGGAGATCCCGTCACTTCAGGAACGCGCCGAGGACATCCCGCTCCTGGCCCGTCATTTTCTCGCTCAGGAAGCCAGCAAACAGAACCGTCGCGTACGCAACCTTTCGCCCGGGGCGATACACCTTCTTGGCCTGTCGGCCTGGCCTGGCAACGTAGCACAACTGAAAAAGGTGGTCGCACAGGCGGTTGCCAACAGCACCTCTCCGGTGATTTCGGAATCATTGGTGGCGGAAGCGATGGACAATCAGCAGCGTGTGATCCCATCCTTCAACGAAGCCAGAGCGGAGTTTGAACGCCGCTACCTGATCAAGCTGCTGCAGATCACCGAGGGCAACGTGACCCACGCGGCGAGAATCGCCGAACGTAACCGTACCGATCTGTACAAGCTGCTGGGCAAACACGATCTGGAACCGTCAAGATTCAAGGCTCGCCGTCGGCGCGCCAAGAGCGAATCCGTGGCGAATCGGACAGGCACTCAGGGCTAGTGACAGCACAGCCCGTGAAGGTTAGAACCTAAGGCGTACTCAATACACGCAAAGTGGCGGGCAGCACTCATTGCTGCCCGCCACTACCGCCTAACTACGTGCGACTGCAGCCTGTTGAGCGCCGGTGATCCGACAGAGATCAACCGGTGACAACTCGATATCCAGCCCGCGCCGTCCTCCGCTGATCAAAATAGTCTGCTGTGCCGCTGCACTGGCATCAAGCACCATCGGCAAGCGTTTCTTCTGCCCCAGGGGACTGATACCACCAACGATATAGCCGGTGGCCCGCTCAGCATCCGCGGGCTGGGCCATCGACACTTTTTTCACCTTCAGCGCGCTGGCCATCGCTTTCAGGTCGAGCTGACCGGCGACCGGCACTATGCCGACAGCCAACCGCTTGGCATCCCCCTCCAGGGCAACCAGCAGGGTTTTGAACACCTGCTCAACCGGTCGACCCAGCTTTTCCGCAGCCTCCAGGCCATAGGCGGGAGCGGAAGGATCATGATCGTACTCATGCACGCTGAACGCGATCCGGGCGCGTTCCAGCGTCTTGATGGCCGGCGTCACCTGTACGCCCCCCCCGTTAATCAAAAAGGCCAAGTGCGCGATCGGTGAGGTCGATCACGTCGACAACGGTGCCCCTACCCTCCATTACACGCACAATGCGGTCGCCAACCCGCAGCAGCTCGATACCGTCCTGACGTCCGGTCAGGCGATTGAGCAGATCGGAAGGCAGATGTTCGGCATGGCGATACACCTCGGGATCGATCACCTCGCCACGCACCAGTTTATCCCTCCACCCCGGGGGCAGCTCACCACCACGCTCCAGCTTCTTGCGCAGACCTGGCGGCAGAGATTTGTAGCGTTTGGCTTCACTTTCGTACTCAACCCCGTAGTAATCGACAAGCACACCTCTAAGCAAACGGTCCCGATCGTCATTGGAGAGCCGGTGATAATGCTCCAAAGAGCGGCTGTCATCTTTGTCGTCATGCCGCTCTTTTGATTTGCCCTTATCACGCTCCTCATGCGATGAACCATTGTGCGTGACTACCTGTTCAGGCTTCCCCTTCTTGCCCTGCGGCTTCTCCTCAACCCACTCCGGCTTGGCGGCAAGAACCGGCAACGAAAACGCAATCAACGCGCCCAGTACGATCTTTTTCATCATTGCTCCCTCTCCTATATCTGACGGCCAGCGTAAACAGCGTTAGCTGAACACAAACCAAACCGCATTAACGCTGTTGCCTTAACGGCTCGACGATCGATTCCAACCCGTTCAGCTTTATCTCATACAACAGCGCCAGGCGCTCACCCAGTTTTCCGGCCGGAAACCCCTTTCCGGCAAACCAGACCAGATAGGGCTCCGGCAGATCGAGCAACACCCGCCCCTTGTACTTGCCGAACGGCATCTTCATTCGCACCAGATCGACCAGCTGCTCGCTATCCAGTTCCATATCGCCTCCAATTAAGCCCGCAGTATACACCCGGCGCAGCGGTTGCCGACTGGAAGACGCCCCTCCCTGCGCTGTAATATCCGCACCAGCCACGCAAACTGCATAAATATGTTAGTCACCATGTCAGAAGCCAACCCATTACATCAGGCGCTGATGCTGATGCAGCAGCAGGCGTACAGCCGTGCTGACGCGATCTGCCAGCAGCTATTGGCGCAAAATCCGCGCGACTTCAACGCGCGGCACCTGCTCGGCGTTATCAAGTTACAGTCGGGCAACCCGCTCGCAGCCGGCGAGGAACTCAAGCAGGCCGCCTCACTGCCCGTTGCACCAAGATTCAAAGCCCAGGCGCTGAGCAATCTGTCGTTGGCACTGCAGCAGCAAGAGCGTATAGCAGAGGCGCTTGAAGCGATCGACCAGGCCCTTTCTCTGGCGCCGGATGAACAGGCATTCCACCTCAATCGCCTTAATCTGCTGGAGAGCATGGAGCATTGGCAGGCGATGGTTGACGCGGCGACCCAATTTCCGCCGCTGCACCACCTGCCGGACGCACAGTACCCACTGGCCCGTGCCGCACGCAAGCGTGGTGAAATCAAAACCGCTCTCAAGCGGCTCGACTCAGCTGCATCCGTTTCCGAGCTGGCACCGGACGCCCTGAGTGAGCGAGCCTTGCTGTTGATTCTGTGCGGACAGGAGCAACGGCTGTGGAGCGAGACCAGCAAGCTCGACGCGAGCGAGCTGCAGATGCTCGCTGACTATATGGCCGAAGAGGGTGAAGGCCAGGCTGCACAACTGGTCTACCAAGTGCTGCTTGAGCGTTTTCCCGAACATGCCGGCGCGCGCCATATGCTCGATGCCGCGAGGGGGCATATCGAAGCCTGCGCGCCAGCCACTTATGTCCGCGACCTTTACGACAGCCATGCCGAACGCTTCGAGCAACAGCTGGTCGGCAGGCTGGGCTACAGGGCACCGGAGCTGCTGGCCGAACGATTGCAGCAGATCCTGCCGCTGCAGATCGGCCAGGTTGCCGATCTGGGTTGCGGCAGCGGCCTGCTCGGTCGCGCATTGCGTCAACGGTTCGAGATAGAACAGCTGCGTGGCTGCGATCTTTCTGCGGGCATGCTGGAACAGGCCCGCCGCCAAGGCGGCTACGATGAGCTCTGCCATCAGGAGCTGCTCGACTGGCTGTCCCGCCAAGCTAATCTGAACCTGGTCTGCGCCACCGACGTACTGATCTATACCGGGGATCTTCAGCCGGTAATGCGAGCCGTCGCCGCGTCACTCAGCGCTGATGGGCTGTTTGCATTCAGCGTCGAGGACTGTGCCAGCGAACTGAGATTGAGCAGCAGCGGTCGTTACCAGCACAGCGAGACCCATGTTCGTCAGCGTGCCAGAGAAACGGGACTCGATATACTCAGTTGTGAGCGCTTCCCGTTGCGCGAGGAACAGGGCAAGATGCAGACAGGATTGATGGTCATCTGCCGCCTCTCGTGCAATTCGGAACGCGAGGCGTAAGGAGTAAATGATGAGTACCCTTCAGGTCGCCGGCCTCTACATCTACCCGATCAAGTCGGGTGCGCCGATATCCCTGCCCACCGCCTGGACCGAGACTCGCGGTTTGGCGATGGACCGCCGGTTCATGGTCTGCGACCCCGAAGGCCAATTCATTACCGCGCGGGAGGAGCCCAGACTGCTGCACCTGGTGTCCACCCTGGTGCATGACGGCTTGATCCTGAGTGCACCAGGCAAGCTGCCGATATATCTGCACTACCATGAGATACGCGACCAGCGTCAGCAGGTCGCCGTGTGGAACGACATTCTGGCCGGCAGACGCTGCCCCGAAACGCTTGACCGTTGGCTCAGCGATTATCTGCAGCAGCCGGTACACCTGATCTACAACGATCCCGAGAGCTACAGGGTCGCCGGCCGCGCACCGGAGCGCCCGGTGCTGTTCAGTGATGGCTATCCGATCCTGCTGACCAGCGAGGACTCGTTACAAGCGATTCGGGACGAGGGAGCGTCGGCTACCGAGATGAGGCGATTCCGGCCCAACCTGGTCGTAAAGGGCGCCCCCGCCTGGGCTGAAGACAGCTGGAAAAAAATAGCAATCGGCGATGTGGAGCTGGAGCTGGTCAAACCCTGTGAGCGCTGCGTACTGATCACCCGAGACCCGCTCAGCGGAGAGAAGGATTCTCGCTCCGAGCCTCTGCGCACACTGGCCCGCATTCATCGCAGCGAAGATGGCCGTGTCTGCTTCGGACATAACCTGATGGTAACCAAACCCGGACTGCTTGAAGTGGGCGCACAGGTGCGGATTCTGGAATAGCGTTCACGCCCCTACATCCATCCCCGAATCCAAGGCACTCAGCAGAGAGGCGGCTATCGCTCTCAGCCGCTTCAGTTGAGCATGGCGCCCCGCCGGCGAATCGACCTCAGTTGCGGGCAACTGTCGCCAGATGCGTGCGACCAGCAGCGCTTGATCGCTTCCACTCAGGCCCCACTTGCACCAGCTCTGTACCGTGACCGACAGCAGTCGGTCCAACTCCACCAGCGTGCTCTCCAGCGAGCGCTGATGCAGCGCGAACCCAAGCAAACGCTGCCGCTCGTCCGCTGTCAGTTCAGGCGGGGACAAACCGGCAAAGAGCGCCGGCATCAGCTCGACAGGCAGACTCGTCAGAGCGCCGCTCAGGCGGTAACGCAGGCGCTTGGCATAGCGCTCTCGCATCCCCTGACACCAGGCCTGACAGCGGCTGGACAAGGGGTGTAGCACCATGACCGAGTGGGATCCGGACACCGGATCGAGCTGATCGCCAACACGCACCGGCCAAAATTCGCAGCGTTGCCAGTAGCCCAGCAGATCCGTTGTGGCCGAAAAGCTGGCGCCCAGATAATCGACGCCCTCCGCCCGGGCCTGATCGATGATCGCGTTCAGCAGCTGCCTCCCCATCCCCTGTTGCTGACGCTGGGGATGGATGGCGATGCGCACGATGCGCCAACCGCGCCAGGAGGCCACGGACAGCTCACCCTCGTGCGCGAGCAGTGCCTGCGGCAGCAGGTGTCCAGTGGGACGGCGATGCCCCTCCCAGACCCCTTGGGCGAGTTCATCCGACAGCTCGCCCTCTCGCGCCACCAGGGCACAGCCGACCAGATCAGTCCCTCGCTTCAACAGGTGAACCTGAAGATTGGGGCTATCCAGCAGTACCCTGAGGTCCCCTGGCGTCGTGCGATAGTGAGCAAGGATCAGCAAACCGAACAGTTGACGCAGCAGCGCCTCATCGCCTGCCAGCTGTTCCCGCGACACCCTGGAGATCAGGATCGGCAGATCGACCTCGGTGCCGGGCTCAACCGGCTCCGCATCGAGCAGCAACAGTCGCGACACCAACTGCTCCAGCGGATCCGCTGCGGCCCAGCGTATCGGCGTACGCATCTGCAACTGCTGCACGCTGGGTACCAGGCGTTTCAGTTCATCGAGAAAACGCAGGGTAAACCCCCGGCCATTACCCTCATAGCCATGCTGGGTCGTGGCAAAAATCAGGCGGTGATAGTGCGCACTCAGCCCACTCAGCACCGGTGTTGCAACCGCCGCGGCTTCGTCGATCACCAGCAGATCCGCAGCCGGCAGCCGCCGCAAGGCCTCAGCGGGGGGCATGTAGCAGAGTTCCAACTGCGCTGCAGACGCTCGTTCGCCCTGCCAATTCAACGGCCCGAATTCACTCTCAATACGTTCGAACAGGGCCGACAGCGCCTGCCGTGACGGCGCCGTCAGCAACACACTCAGGTGGCGTTTGCGGGCAATCGCTGCCAGCGCCAAGCCGATGGCCGCGGACTTTCCCCGCCCTCTGTCAGCACCGATCACCAGCGCACAGCGGCGCCGCTGCACTGATTCGACCAGCTGTTCGACGACTCTCTGCTGATCAGCACTTCTACAGGGAGGTGGGGCAGGTTTATCCTGCTGCGCCGGCGCGATCGGCCAGTTCGGCAAACGCTGTTTGCCCGACCGCAGTCTCAACACTCCGTTATCGGCGTCCAACAACCGAACCAGGCGACGGATGTAGCGCGGCTCCAACATCTGAACCGTCCAGGGCTCCACTGTCAGTTTCTGGTATTCGGGATCGTCATAGCCAGGCCAGTCGCCAGCGTCAGGTGAGAGCAGTACCAGCCAGCCCCCAGCCGCGATGGTGCCAGTTAGTTGAGCGAAGCTGTTGGGATTGAAACCGCTGAATGCATCATAGACCGCCCAAGGCAGGGTCCGGCCCAGCAGTTGGCCGGCACGCGCCAGGGGCGTGGTCGACGCCGCGTAGTGGCACTCACGATTACTGAGCACAACGCCCTCACCATGCGCAGACGACAGCCATTGCACCAGCTCGGCGGCGAGTCGATCACCTTGGTCTCGTTCGACGGCAATCCAGATCAGGGCACGATGACGGCGAGCGCTCAGCTGCGCATCAAGCGCAGCAAGCTCGTTCGGGATCATAGGGAATAGGCGGAGTTCAACGTTTCCACGCTGGTGGGTTCAGCCCGGTAACTGACACTACCCGAGGACTTGGCTCTGACCTCTTCCAACCGAAGGCTCAGCTGGTGATTCACCTTCTCCGGTGTCAGGTCAGATTTGGGTTGCAGTGTGCAGCCCGCCAGCCGTACCTCAACCTCATCGGCGCCCGTCAGTTTGGCGGCATGCTCAATACAGCGTTTCGCCAGCGCTTCCGCGTTCTCATTGGTCGAAGGGAGCAGTAACTGAAGATCCCCCTGCTCACTGAGACCAACCAGATCGCCCGGACGGGAGATCTCATCGGTCAGCATCGACGCCAGGCGCACCCGCGATGCCGCTTTGACGGCCGGATCGCCACACTGAATCTCCAGCTGCATCAACGTTATGGGGGTAAACTCGCGCACCGCCCGGCGACATTCGGTTTCAAGCACCCTGGAAAACCAGCCTGGCAGCGCGGCTCCGGTTTCGGTATCGGTCACATGCTGACCAATCAACGAGTGCTCCAGCTCCCGCAGCCGTGCGTGCAAACACCGGCGCTGGCTGAGCAGGCGCGCATAACCGAGGCCCAGCAAGACCAGGGCCACCAAACCCAGTACAGGGATCCATAGGGTAGTGAGTTGAATGAAGGCTAAACCGGTCAGTGCCAGGATGACCACCGCTGCAGCCAACATCAACGCATCCAGGCCTCGCCAACCATCCTCTTGGAAAGGGGGTTCCATCGTACTATTGCTCTCGCCGAAATAGGGGTCCTAAGCGCCAGCCCCACTGCTGACATACTCTTAACCGCTGACAGTAAAGCGTTTTTTTCCTTACGACGCAATCCGTCAACACTCCGACCCAAGCCAAAGCTCAGCGGCCGTGGTGCAGATGGCGCTCCTGATTCTGTTGTCTCTGGTATTCGTTCTTGCGCAGCATCACATAGATTGCACCGGTGCCGCCGTGCTGGGGCTGAGCGCAGTGAAAGGCCATCACCTCCTCCATCGCCGGCAGCCAGAGGTTCAAGCTGCTCTTCACCAGGTTGGCGTGCGACTGCGCGTTGCGCGACCGCCCGTACTGTATCAATACCGTGCGGATCCCCAGCCCGACGCACTGTTGCACGAAGTCGACAACCTCGTCCACGCACGCCACCAGCGGCCGGTTGATCAGGTCTAGCCGCGCATCGACGGTATAGCGACCCAAGCGCAGGTTACGATATACCCCCTCCTGCACGCCATCGCGTTTCCACTCGATCGGGTCGAGCGGATCCAGCAGGTGCTCGGGCATCAATGCCACCCCCTCAGGCTCACCGCCCATGGCGGCGAGACGGCGTGCACGATGACGGGGATCCTGTCTTGGTCGTGCCGATCTCTGCACATGCACCCGTCTGTCCGATTTGATCGGGCGCACACCGTCGGCTTCCATCATCTCGAAGAACTCATCCTCTTGGCTCATGGATCCGGTCCTCCGTATAGCGACATCGTGGTACATAACCAGAGCATAACGCCAGCCAACCCCCGGTATCCAGACTCCATCCGATCAACGGGCACCTTTCCCTCGACGCAATAGTCGATTAAGGTGAAATCACAACAACAGGTTCGGTTCAGGGCAGCCGTGCTGCCAACCGGCCGGGGAATATTGCGGATGATATCATGCAGAAATTTGCCGCTATCTTGATCGTCGGCATCCTTACCGCCGCTGTTTATTTGTTCTGGTCCGCTGACCAGCCCAAACCGGACGCCCAGATTGAGCCGCCGATAGACTCAGCCACAATGGCCGCCGCCAAGGAGCATATCGCAACGCTGACCGGCGATAGCGCCAAAGAGCCGATCGACATCGCCGCCGCCGACAACTTCGTCACCAGCGAACAGTTGATCGCGCTGCCCGCTACAGACTCCAGCGCCGCCAGCATCGAAAGCGCGCCCACCGACGGCGCCAGCACCGCGACCAGCTTCGGTGTCGATCTCGGCTTGATCGGTACCAGCTCGGATATCTCCCGGATCGAGATGCCCGAACTGAACCGTTTGCGCCTCAAGGAGCTGCTGAACGATCCCAACCGCAATCCCAGCGACGTGTTCTATATCCATGCCGTAGACCATTACGATCGTCAGGGGCTCTGGGGCATCATGCAGCGCGGCCTGACCGAAACCTTCGCCAAAGGAATCAGGCTGGGCCAGCAGAGCCGGACCCTGAGCGCGACCATTCCCGAAGACGCCGATGAACGGCTGGCCGACAGTTCGAGCTCATTCCTTGGCCATATCCTCGACCGCAAGGTGAAAGAGACCCTGGTCTATAACTACCATCAGGGGCTTCTTGGCCGGGATCCCAATATGATTCAGCCCGGCCAGCACCTGCTGATCATCCGTTTCAGCGAGCAGGAACTGATCGGTATCTATAACCACTTCGCCAACCGCGCGCCGATCACCGAGTAGTGCAGAGGAGTTTGAGATGATCGACCTGTACACCTGGAGCACCCCCAACGGACGCAAGGTTTCGATCATGCTTGAGGCCTGCCGCCTGCACTACAGCGTGCACCCGGTGGATATCAAGAATCGGGAGCAGTTCGAGCCGGAGTTCCTGACCATCTCACCGAACAACAAGATACCCGCCATCGTCGATGAAGAGGGTCCTGAGGGAAAACCGGTCAGCCTGTTCGAGAGCGGTGCGATCCTGATCTACCTTGCCGAGAAGTGCGGGCAGTTCATGCCCGACAAGCCGTGTGCCCGTTACGAGGTGCTGCAGTGGTTGATGTGGCAGATGGGCAGTTTTGGTCCCTATCTGGGTCAGGCTCATCACTTCAACCGCTTTGCACCGGAAAAGATCCCCTACGCCATCGAGCGCTATAACCAGGATGCACAACGTCTGTGGGGCGTGCTGGATAAACGCCTTGCAGGGCGTGAGTTCGTCGTCGATGAGCTCAGCATAGCCGACTTCGCCATCTACCCCTGGGCCTGCCGACATGAATGGCAGATGGTCGAGCTGAGCGACTTCCCGGCCGTGGCAGGATGGATGGCGCGTATGGCCCGCCTACCCTTCGTCGAGCGCGGCATGCAGGTCCCCTGAACCGCTACCGCCGCCTTGACCAGCAACGACAAACTGAACATTTTTTGTACAATCCTCCGGAATGGCATGGACATTAGTCACCGGCATGCGTAGTATGTACGCCTTTCCTACTGGCAACGCTGCCTGATTGTTCCTGCAGCAACGCCTCATCTTGACTCAGGTATACAATCAAAGCATGTCAAACTCCGAAGCTCCCACCTCTTTTGGTGATCTGGGACTCTCCACTCCTATTCTTCAGGCTCTGACCGAGGTCGGTTACGAAACCCCCTCTCCGATTCAGGCCGGTGCCATTCCGCCCCTGCTGGAAGGTCGCGACATCCTGGGCCAGGCCCAGACCGGCACCGGTAAAACCGCCGCGTTCGCACTGCCGCTGCTGCAGCGTATCGACACCAGCAAACAGTACCCACAACTGCTGATCCTGGCTCCGACCCGTGAACTCGCACTTCAGGTCGCCGAGGCCTGCGAAAAGTACGCCCGTCACCTGACCGGTCTGCGCACCTTGTCCATCTACGGTGGCCAGGGTTATGACAGCCAGCTGCGCGCGCTGCGCCGTGGCGTTCAGGTCATCATCGGAACGCCGGGCCGGATCATGGACCACGTACGCCGTGGCACGCTGGAGCTGGACAAGCTGCAGACTCTGGTGCTGGACGAAGCGGACGAGATGCTGCGCATGGGCTTCATCGACGATGTCGAGTGGATCCTGCAGCACACGCCGCCGCAGCGTCAGATCGCCCTGTTCTCGGCGACCATGCCGACCGCGATCCGCCATATTGCCGATAACTACCTGCGTGAACCGGCACTGATCAAGATCGCCGCCCAGACCGCCACCGCCAGCACCATCCGCCAGCGCGTATGGACCGTTCGCGGCATGAGCAAGATGGCCGCCCTGACCCGGCTGCTGGAGCTGCAGGAGCATGATGCCAGCCTTATCTTCGTGCGCACCAAAACCGCCACCGAAGAGCTGGCCGAGCAGCTGACCGCTGCCGGCTTCCCCGCCGCAGCCCTGCACGGCGATATCGCCCAGCAGCAGCGCGAGCGGATCGTGGAGAAGCTCAAGCGCGGCGAGCTGGATATCGTCATCGCCACCGACGTGGTTGCGCGTGGTCTGGACGTGGAGCGAATCAGCCACGTTATCAACTACGACATCCCCTACGATGCCGAATCCTATATCCACCGCATCGGCCGCACCGGCCGTGCCGGCCGCGAGGGTGATGCGATCCTGTTCGTGGCACCGCGCGAGCAGCGCCTGCTGAGCCAGATCGAGCGCACCACGCGCCAGCCTCTGGAGCAACTGGCACTGCCGACGGCGAAAGAGATCAATGCCCTGCGCATCGAGCGCCTGAAGGCGCGCGTCAAAGCCGCCGCTGAAGGCAGCAAAGTTGAGCAGTTCGGCTCCCTGATCGCTTCTCTGACCGAAGGTGAGGATGCGATGGATCCGGCCGCCGTCTGCGCCGCCGCCCTGTCTCTGCTCTACGCCGACCAGCCGTTCCTGCTCAACGAGAACGAGCCCGACCCGAACGCCACGCGTCCGCGGCGCGAGCCGCGCGAGCCGCGCGACAACAGCCAGAGCAGCAGCCGCAAGCCGGTCCGCAACGGCCCGCCGGCGGAGGGTATGGAGCGCTTCTGGATAGGTGTTGGCTACCAGCACGGGGTCAAGCCGGGCAACATCGTCGGCGCTATCGCCAACGAGGCCGGCCTGGAAAGCAACAATATCGGCCGCATCAATATCAGCGATGAGTTCAGCACCGTCGACCTGCCGCGCGGCCTGTCGTCAGATGCGCTGCAAACCCTGAAGCGCGCCCGTATCTGTGGACAGCGTCTCGATATCCGCCCCTGGACCGAGAATCGCGGTAGCGCGCCCCGCCGCCAGGGTAATGGCGGCAAACGCCAGTACCAGAAACGCGCTTAAGATCGACCGGCAATAAAATGGGGGTATCCCCGCCGAGGATACCCCCTGTCTGCCGGAACTATTCCGGCTAAGGACCATGCTAGAGCATGGAGGTAATGGATGCCTGCTGCTCACCACACCTGTCGTGTGTTGATACACTGCCAGTATAGACAAGCCCTCCGCTCCTGCCCGGCAAATACCCCAACATCGGCCTGAAAGATTTTCATACCCGCCGACCCCGCTTAGCCACCTGACTCAAGGCGTGCCGACTAGCACCTTTTCACCCCCCCCTGTTCCACCAGTTTCAGCTTATCCTTCCGGCGTAATCGCTTGATCTCATACTCGCGCCTGAGCGCCGCCGAACGATCCATCTGCACCTCCGCCCACACCATCTGTACCGGACGCCGGGCACGCGTATAGCGCGCACCGAGCCGGCCACAGCCGTTATGCTCACGCTCTCTACGCTGAAGATCGGTGGTCACGCCGGTATAGAAACTACCGTCAACGCAACGCACAATATAGACATACCAATGCTGCATGGTCGCGAGTGTGCCAGTATCCAGGGCGATGCGCCATGTTCTATCGAGAGCCAGATCCGCGCCATGACCAAACGCCAGCGAAATACCTACTTTCAGTGCCAGCAGTTCCGTATCGAGCAACAGGGCGCGGCGATGAAGGTCACCACCGATACCTGCACCCTGGGCGCCTGGGTACCGGTCGAAGGAGCCCAACGCGTACTCGATATCGGCACCGGCAGCGGTCTGCTCGCGCTGTTCGCCGCTCAGCGCGCGCCAAGGGCTCAGGTGGATGCCATCGAACTCGATGCTGAGGCAGCGGCACAGGCCAAAGCCAACTTCGAATCCAGCCCCTTCGCCTCCAGACTTAAGCTGATCGAGGGCGACATTCTCACCTTCGAGCCGAGCGAGGGTTACGATGCCATCCTGTGCAACCCACCCTTTTTCAGTGAGTCCACCCCCAATAACTGTGAGCGACTGCGACAGGCGCGGCACGACAACACACTCTCCTTGACCGCGCTGCTCGACGCCCTGCAGCGACTGCTGCTGTCAGAGGGATCCGCCTACCTGCTACTGCCGACCGACTGCGCCGCACAACTGCTGCCGGGCCTCGATCAGCATGGGTTGCATCTGCGCCGCAGGTTGCAGCTGATCAGCCAGCCGGGAGATACCCCACACCGCTGGATTCTGGGCCTGTCCAAGACACCCGGCGGGGTAATCGAGGAGAGCTTGACCCTGTACACGGAGCACCCGGTACACAGCCGAGAGGCTGGGCGACTGTTTTACCCCTATTACACCCGACTGAGGTGCGAAGCCGACGACTACGTGCGTTAAACATCCACTATCATCCTCGCCTGATGCCGGTTTTTACGTGCAAAAACGGCGGCATAAGAATCATCGATGACGGTTTCTGAAACGCACCGCTGAAAACAGTACCAATTAAGTAGGGTATTTAGACTTTCGATTAAGGGGGTCTGCGGGTAGAATTGGCGCCAATCCTGCGCAGTCCAACGGACTGACCCCCTGCTTCGCTCGGGAAACGATCTCCTGGGTCTGATCGCCAGCACCCAGTCCACGTTTAGCCCTGCCGCCTCGCATGGTCGCCCCGCCGTTTACAACGTCTGTGCACTCACTTACCGGAGCATCTCGAATGCATACCCTTTTAATCCTGATCGCGGGAGTGGCGTTCCTGTCGATCGTGCTTGAGGACGTCATCCACGTCAACAAAGCCAAAACCACCCTATTCTTCGGTACCCTGTCCTGGTTGCTGATATTCCTGTTCCCGGAAGCGGGGCAAAGCCGGGAAACCATCCTCGAAAAACTGGACGAAAACCTGCTGGAGATCGCCAGCCTCTGGCTGTTCCTGATGGCAGCGATGACCTTCGTCGCCTTCCTCAACCACCAGGGTCTGATCGAAACTCTGATCTACAAGGTGCTGCCGCGTAAGGTGGGCGAACGCAAGTTGATGTTCATGGTGGCCGGCTTCGCCTTCATGTTCTCCTCACTCTCCGACAACATTACCGCGACACTGGTATCCATTGCACTGGTACTGTCGCTGCGGATGGAGGCTCGCAAAACCCTGCGTTTCGCCGTGATGGTGGTGTTTGCCGTCAACTCCGGTGGCGTGGCATTGATCACCGGCGACGTGACCACGCTGATGATCTTCATGGCCGACAAGGTCGCTATCGAGGACCTGCTGTTCCTCTCCCTGCCGGCCCTGATCAGCGTGATGCTGCTGGCCGCCCTGCTGGCACGACCGCTGAAGGGCGAAGTGGAGATCATCCCCACCGAGCGCCGGGATGACCGGGTCGGTAAGGTAATTGCGGCCATATTTCTGTCCACTATCATCGGTACCATCATCCTTAACGTAATTGCCGGCGTGCCGCCGGTACTGACCTTCCTGTTTGGTCTGTCGATCATGTTCCTGATCGGTCGCCTCGGTTACGAGGATGATGAGCGTGAAAGCCTGCTCGACTATATCCGTGTCATCGAGTACGACACGCTGCTGTTCTTCCTCGGAATTCTGCTGCTGGTGGGGATGCTCAAGGAGATCGGCGTACTGCATTCCCTGGTCGGTATCTACGATATGCTGCCCACCACCGGCGCCAACTACGTCATGGGCCTGCTCTCGTCACTGGTGGACAACGTGCCATTGACCGCCGCGCTGCTCAAAGCCGATATCGCCATGAGCCATGGCCAATGGCTGTCACTGACCTACTCAGTAGGCGTGGGTGGTTCACTGCTGGTGATCGGTTCCGCTGCGGGCATCGTGGCGATGAGCAAGGTGGAGGCGGTCACTTTCGGCTCCTTCGCCCGCTACTCCTTCTACCTGCTGATCGCCTATTCGGTCGGCTTTACCGGCAGCCTGGTAATCGGCAGCCTGCTGCACTAAGCGCGATAACTAAGCGCAATATTTGCCCTGGGGGTCAGGCTTCTGCCTGCGCCCCCTCAGCCTCGCCAAACCAGGCCAAACGCGACTGCAGTTTCACCACCTCACCTACGATAAGGATTGCAGGTGCCGGCAGCTGCGCTTCGCGCTGACGCTCCACGATATCCGCCAGTGTACCGGTCAACACCCGCTGATTAGGCGTTGTCCCCTGGGACACGATGGCCACCGGCGTCTCTTCCGGCTTGCCATGCTCGACCAGACCAGCACAGAGCCGCTCCAAGGTGTGCAACCCCATGTAGAACACGATCGTCTGATTGGGATGCACCAGTTCATCGAAGTTCAGATCCGAGGTCCGATTCTTCAGCTGGCCGGTAACGAATTTGACCGACTGGGCGTACTCCCGATGCGTTAGCGGGATCCCGGCGTAGGTGGAGCAGGCGCTGGCGGCAGTAATCCCCGGCACCACCTGAAAGGGTATGCCCGCAGCGTGCAGCTCCTCGATCTCTTCGCCACCGCGGCCGAAGATAAATGGATCCCCCCCTTTCAGCCGGACCACGCGGCGCCCCTGGAGGGCATGCTCTACCAGCAGCTCGTTGATACCCTGCTGGGGCAGGCTATGGTTATCGCGCGCCTTGCCGACGTAGATCAGATCGGCATCGCGACGACAGAGATCGAGCACCTGCGGCGATACCAGGCGGTCGTAGATCACCACATCGGCCTGCTGCATCAGCCGCAGCGCCTTGAACGTGAGCAGTTCCGGATCACCGGGACCGGCACCAACCAGGTATACCTCGCCAACACTGGATCCGGTCTCAGCGCTCTCCAGCGCACGCTCCAACAACTGCGCCGCTTCGTCGTCGCGCCCGGCAAACACCCGTTCGGCCACTTCGCCCTGCAGCACCTGCTCCCAAAACTTGCGCCGCTCGTTGACGCTGCCGAAACGTGCTTTCACCTGATCGCGGAAGCCGCCAACCAGCTTGCCCAGACGGCTGTAGCCCGAGGGGATGAGCGTCTCCAGCTTGGCCCGCAGCAACCGTGCCAATACCGGCGACTGACCGCCGGAGCTGACCCCGATCACGATAGGTGAGCGGTCCACGATCGCCGGGAAGACAAAGGTGCACAGCGCCGGGTTATCGACCACATTGACCGGTAGCGAACGCGCCACCGCGTCGTAATGCACCCGCTCGTTCAGGGCCTGATCGTCGGTGGCCGCTACCACCAGCGCGACCTCATCCATCAGCGCCGGATGATACTCGCCGATGATCACCTGACCACCATGCAACTCGACCAGATCATCGAGTTCGGGATCGACTTCACGCGAGACTATCCTGACCCGTGCACCGGCGCGCACCAACAACCTCGCCTTGCGTAACGCGACATCACCGCCGCCAATCAGCAGCGCGACGCGATTCTTCAGATCAAAAAACAGCGGCAGGTAATCCACCCGTTGTACTCCCGATTTTCAACTGCGCTATGGTTCAAGCCGCTCCCTGGCTCTGGCTCCCACCCCGCTTCCTGTCAATTCATCCGCTGGTAACGGTACAGCCCTTCGCCTTCATCATCAGTGTAGATGCAATCAAATCCGCCGTCGGAGGCCAGGATCTCGCACTGCGCGGCATGCGCATCCATCGCCCCCCACTCCTGATTACAACCATCACGATATTCACCGCCCTGCACATCGAATCTGAGGAGATCACCGACCTTGGTCCATCGGTAGCTATAACGCAGGGTTTCACACTGACCGGTCGCATCGTATTCGGTATAGAAGCCGGTACCGTCGGCCTTGATCTCCTCATGCCCGATCATCGGCGGCTGGCCACAGTTCTGGTTCAAATCACGCAACTCGTAACGGCCAATCAGCTGATCGACCTCCGGAATCGAACGGCTCACCGGCAGCATCTCCAGATGGGTTTGCGCCGACAGTCCGCCCGCCTCCATATCCATGCGATAGGTCATCCGCATCGGCTGGGTCATCAGCGCCTTGCGAGTACGAGCCTGCGCCAGGCAAAACTCATCGGTCGCACCGGCCACCTGGCTCAACATGGAGTTTGGCATAGCCGAAATCCACTGACCAATACGCGTGTAGTCGATGCTCATCGCCATCAAGCCATTACTCTCCAGCGTTTCACCGGCCAGCGCCTTGGCCGCTTTCGCGCCCTGCTCACCCGAGTAGATCACCAGATGCTGCCCCTGCAACCCCAGTGTCGCCTTAAGACCGGGCGAGAGAAAGCCGAGATCGACATCGGTCAACTCACCATTGAGCGGCAGCTCGGGCACCCGACCGCCGGACTGAGGTACCACCGTGGTGTTGAACAGTGACAGCACCAACTCCGGGTTCTCGGTCGCGAGACTGAGCAGAAAATCGAGCGACTCAGGCATGCCACTGGCATCGGAGAAGCGGACATCGTACAGCGACAGCGCAACACCCTTGATACCCTGCGCCATGCCCGTTACCACCCCGAGCGGGGCCGGGCTGGTCGCCATCATCTGCTGCTGCGCCTGTTGCAGTTGCGGACAGTTAAAACTGAGCTTGCCCGCCTCACGCCACAGCTTGGTCAGCGTTGGCACCAGGGTATCCATATTGGCCGCCAGCGCCAGGCCCAGCATCTGATCCCCAGCGACATGCCCTGGCAGGTGGCCGCGCAGATCCATCAACGGTCCGACCACCTCGGCAGAGCTTATCTCCAGCAGCGAACGAGCCTCGATACTGACACTGTCGCCGTCAACGCCAACACCCTGATATCCGAACAGCATCCGCGGCATCCCGCTGGCCAGACCAGCAATTTCGTTACGGCAAACCGGCGATAGCTCCCGACCTATCGGATTGGTTTCCCCCAGAGATCCGGCCAGCGCATCGAGATCCCGGGCCAAGCCATTCTGCTTGGCACTCAGCAAGCCCTCAGCCAAACGCTGAATATGGATGAATCCGGCAAACTCCTTGCTGAACCCCTGAGCCTTGATCAGTGCTGCCAACTCACCGCTATCGGCCAGGCTGGACTCCGGCTCGCGCAGCCCGATACGTTCCAGTTGAGCCGGCTCGCTATCGATCGATGAGAACAGGGTGATCGTCGCCAGCGACTCCTGCATCGCCACAACCAGCTCGATGGAGCCCTGGCCGCCAATCCGACCAAGCGGCCAGCGCTTGAGACTGACGCCCTCGCGCACCTCCTCGGTGGGCATCACACCCGACTCTTTGGACAGCCCCGCCCAGAACGCCTCAAATGCCGGTTTATCGGCAATCGGCATCCGCATGACCGGATAGAGGCCATGCATGTAGATCGCCTGTTCGGCATCCAGATCAAAGCCATAGTGCGCAAACAGCTCCCCATAGGTGGCGGAGTGAGCGCTGAAATCGAGCAGGAATGCTTGCAGCAGCTTCATACCCGGCGCGTTTTCATCCGCACGCTGCCCCATCCTGTCGAACAACTCCGTCAGTTGCTCGGGATCGATCGCCCCTATCGGGTAGTCCGACATCCGTTTGGTCACCTCGGGATTGGTCTTCCCACCGAAGTAGAGAACGGTATCGGCTGGCACATAGGCGGTATAGCCCTTACCGCCCCCGCCGAGCAATCCCGACTGCCAAAGCCAGGCTCCCACGCCGATCACGAGCACCAGTATCAGCGCTGGTATCGCCAGTTTCTTCATCGCTATCGCTCCCTGCTGCAAAGAGTTCAAAATCTTTTCATGTATTGGTCGGATTCTACCCCAGTCGTTACGACAACGTGAGGTTCAAACCGGTTCATGTCTGCGCTTAACGTCAGGCACGATTACAAAAACACAGATGTAAAAAAGCCGGGCGGCGTAGCGTCCGGCTTGATATCGGGCTATACGACAATACCGATCAAAGCTGGGTATGCAAGCCGCACTCGCGGGTTTCCAGCGCCTTGGTCGGATCGAAGTAATCGGTCTCGTTGGGCAGACCATGCTCGTTCAGATAGGCCTCCATCTGCGCTTCGCTCCAGTGGAACAGCGGCGCGACCTTGATTACCCCATCCTTGCTCGCTGTGACCACATCCAGCGACTGACGAAACTCGGTCTGATCCTTGCGGATGGCGTTGAACCAGAGATCCGGCTTCAGCTCGGCCAGCGCGCGCTGGAACGGCTCCAGCTTCACCTGGCGGGTAAACTCCTCGTGCAGAGGATCGTCCACCTCCGGGATACCCTTCATCAGCACGTTGCGGCGCGCAGCGGTCATCTCCGGGATATAGGTGACTATATTCAGGTTCAGATCCTTGATCACCTTCTCCGCAAAGCGGTAGGTGGCCGAGGTGTTGTAGCCGGAATCCACCCAGAGCACCTTCACGTCCGGCTTGATCTGCGTAACCATGTGCAGGATCACCGCCTCATAGGGACGGAAATTGGTGGTGACCAGCGGATTCTGCGATTGCTCCAGCGCCCACTTGATGATCTCCTGGGGCGTCTTGCCTTCCAGCGCGGCGTTGGCGGCAGCCAGATCGATACTCATAACACTCTCCCCCTGAATTAGTTCTGCTGGTTTTGCAGATAGACCGGACGCGGATCGTCCGAGCTGCCCTGATAGCGCACGCTGATCTCGCCGAAAGCGTTGAGGAACTCCTCGGAGAACGCTTCATCGGCAAACTGAAAGGCGTTGAAGCCGCAGCGTTCCAGGTAGCCGAGCTGATCGCGAGCCGGATTGCCCACCGCACGCAGCTCACCCTGGTAACCGGCACGACGCAGCATGCGCGCCAGAGAGAAGCCACGACCGTCGCGGAAGATCGGGAATTCGATGGCGATCATCGGGAAGCGCTCCAGCGCCTCCAGTACGGAGGAAAGCTCGTCATCGCCGTTGATACGCAGCGCCACACGACGACCGGCAAGGTTGCCCGCTAATTCGTTGTAAAGCGCCAGCGGCAGCAGCAGATCGCCGCTCTGCGGCAGTGCATCCGCCTCTTCGACCAGCTGCCAGCTGTCGTCGTTTACTAACTGTCTATCAATGAGCAGCGGCATAAACTTTCTCCTTGAACGGGTCGACACCCACACGGCGCACGCAATCGAGGAAGCTCTCTTCGTCGGTGCGCTGCTCGACGTAGGTCTCAAGAATCTTTTTCAGCGTATCGGCGACTTCGTCGGCGGCCACCGAGCGGCCCAGCACCTTGCCAAGGGAAGCATCTTCACGGTCGGAACCGCCGATGGTGATCTGATACCAGTCCTCACCCTTCTTATCGACACCGAGAATACCGATATTGCCGATGTGGTGATGACCGCAGGCATTGATGCAGCCGGACATGTTGAGGCGGATATCGCCCAGATCGTACAGATAATCCAGATCGTCGAACGCCTGGTTGATCTGCTCGGCGATATTCAGCGTCTTGGCGTTGGCCAGGGCACAGAAATCGAAACCGGGGCAGACGATCATGTCGGTCAGGGTGCCAATATTGGGACGCGCCATGTTGTGCTCGGCCAACTGCTGCCAAACGGCGTAAAGATCGGCATTTTTGACGTCCGCCAGCACCAGGTTCTGCTCGTGGGTGGAGCGTGCTTCGCCGAACGAATACTGCTCAGCCAGATCGGCAACCACTTCCAGCTGCAGATCGGTGATGTCGCCCGCCGGCTGCAGTTGCGGCTTCAACGACACGACAACGCTACGGTAACCCGCGACCTTATGCGCGTGGGTGTTGCGCTCGTACCAGGTACGGAAATCGGTATCGCTCTCCAGCTTCTGCTGCAGACTGGTATCGGCAGCAGCGGATGCATCGTACTCGAACGGCTGGAAGAAGCCCTTCACACGGGCGATTTCGGCATCGGTCAGGGTCAGCTCGCTGGAGCGGATCTGCTCCCACTCGGCCTCCACCTCATCGCGGAAGGCATCGATCCCCATCGCCTCGACCAGAATCTTGATACGCGCCTTGTATTTGTTGTCGCGACGCCCTTTCAGGTTGTACACGCGCAGGATCGCCTCCAGGTAGGAGAGCAGATCCTGCTTCGCCAGGAAGGGACGGATCTGCTTGCCGATCACCGGGGTACGGCCCAGACCGCCACCGACCAGAACCTCGAAGCCGGTTTCGCCAGCTGCGTTCTGCACCAGATGCAGACCGATATCGTGCACCTGGGAGGCCGCGCGGTCGCGCGGACTGCCGGTGACGGCGATCTTGAACTTGCGCGGCAGGTAGGCGAATTCTGGGTGCAGGGTCGACCACTGACGGATGATCTCGCACCAGGGGCGCGGATCCTCCAGTTCATCCGGCGTCACGCCGGCGAACGGGTCGGTGGTGGTGTTACGGATACAGTTACCTGAAGTCTGGATCGCGTGCATCTGCACCTGCGCCAACTCGGCCAGAATATCGGGCACCTCCTCCAACTTCGGCCAGTTGAACTGGATGTTGGTACGGGTGGTGATGTGACCGTAGCCCTTATCGTAGGTACGCGCGATATGGGCCAGCTTGCGCAGCTGTACGGAGGAGATCAGACCATAGGGGATGGCGACGCGCAGCATCGGAGCGTGACGCTGGATATACAGGCCATTCATCAGACGCAGGGCCAGGAACTCGTCATCCGACAGCTCTCCGGCCAGGAAACGCCGGGTCTGGTCACGGAACTGTGCTACCCGTTCGTCGACGATCTTCTGATCGACTTCGTTGTAAATGTACATTATTGGCTACCTTCAACCGGACTCACGCCCGGCTCATTTGAGGTTCTTTCTTCAGGTTAAAGGATGATTCAATTCAGTCTCAGGCCGACAGCACGAAGCGCAACCCGATCGCCATCAACAGCGTGCCCATGATCGGCTGCATCAGCCGCGGCGACAAACGCGCACCGATATGGCTGCCGACAAACACCCCCGGCAACGAGCCGATCAACAGGAACGCCAGCAACTGCAGATCGACACCGCCCATCTGGTAGTGGCCAGCACCGGCCACCGAGGTCAGCACCACCGCATGCACAAGGTCGGTACCGACGATGGCCGGCATACTCATGCGCGGATACAGGACGATCAACAGTGCCGTACCCAGGGCACCGGCGCCCACGGAGGAGAGGGTCACCATCGCCCCCAACGCAAAACCGGTGGCCACTGTAATGGCAGGGCGCCATTTGCGCAAACCTGCCGCCAAGCCGTTATCCTGCAGCGACTCGGCAAACGCACGAATGCGCGAGCGCAGAAATACAGCGACGGAGGTCAACACCAGGGAAACGCCCAGGGTCAGGTTCATCAGATATTCGATCTGCTCCAGACCGTCGAGCCCTTCGAGATAATTCAGCGTCACCAGACTACCGGGCAGCGATCCCAGCAGCAGGAAACCCACGATGCGCCAGTGCACCAGTTGCTTGCGTGCGTAGGACCAGATACCGCCGCACTTGGTCACGGCGGCATAGAGCAGATCGGTGCTGACGGCGACAAACGGCGGGATACCGAATACGACGATCAGAATCGGCGTCATCAAGGCTCCGCCACCGATACCGGTCAAGCCAACCACCACACCGACAACCATTCCTGCTACTATGTACGCGAACTCCATGAGCTCAACCCTGTCCTGGATAGATATAGTCAGTGGGCAATATTAACATTAACGGCCTTGTTATATAACACAAAATAATTAATAAGAATTTTGTTATACGAATTTGCACTATACGACCTCAGGCCGGCAGCGAAACCGCTTATACAAAAATGGAATTTAAGAATTTCCATTTATTCTTTTTGATTTTAAATAAACTCAGCGATAATCTCTCGCAAAATTGGCGGCGTAGCGCCTGCTGCGTTACGCGGACCGAGACAGTTTCACCAACCTATCAGCTTGAAGAACCGAATGATGAACCAGTTACCGGAACACCGTTTGACCCATCTGAAGCAGCTGGAAGCAGAAAGCATCCACATCATCCGCGAAGTGGCGGCGGAGTTTGATAACCCGGTAATGCTTTACTCCATCGGCAAGGACTCGTCGGTGATGCTGCACCTTGCACGCAAGGCGTTCTACCCCGGCACCCCGCCCTTCCCGCTGATGCACGTGGACACCACCTGGAAGTTCAGGGAGATGATCCAGTTCCGCGACAAGATGGCGCAGGAAGCGGGCATGGACCTGATCGTGCACATCAACCAGGAGGGTGTCGAGATGGGAATCGGTCCGTTCACCCACGGCTCTGCCAAGCACACCGACGTGATGAAGACCCAGTCGCTGAAGCAGGCGTTGAACAAGTACAAGTTCGACGCTGCGTTCGGTGGCGCCCGCCGCGACGAAGAGAAGTCCCGCGCCAAGGAGCGTGTATTCTCCTTCCGTGACAAGAACCACCGCTGGGATCCGAAGAACCAGCGCCCGGAGCTGTGGAACATCTTCAACACCCGTATCGACAAGGGCGAAAGCATCCGCGTCTTCCCGCTCTCCAACTGGACCGAGCTGGATATCTGGCAGTACATCTATCTGGAGAGCATCCCCATCGTGCCGCTGTACTACTCCGCGGTACGTCCGGTGGTCGAGCGCGACGGCATGCTGATCATGGTCGATGACGATCGCCTGCCGCTGAACGACGGCGAAGTCCCGATGATGAAACCGATCCGCTTCCGTACCCTGGGCTGCTACCCGCTGACCGGTGCCGTGGAGTCCGAGGCCGACACCCTGCCGGAGATCATCCAGGAGATGCTGCTAACCACCACCTCCGAGCGCCAGGGCCGCGCCATCGACCACGACAGCGCCGGCTCCATGGAGCAGAAGAAGATCGAGGGTTACTTCTGATCCCCCTTTCCAGATAAGAAAAGAGGGTCGATCGAAGTCACTATTTCCTCCGGATACAGAATTTGAACGAGTAGAGATATATGAGTCACCAATCCGAACTGATCGCCGACGATATCGAAGCGTACCTGCACCAGCACGAGAACAAGGAGCTGCTACGCTTTTTGACCTGCGGCAGCGTCGACGACGGCAAGTCCACCCTGATCGGCCGCCTGCTGCACGACTCCAAGATGATCTATGAAGATCAGTTGGCGGCGATCCAGTCAGACAGCAAGAAAGTGGGCACCACCGGCGAGGAGCTGGACCTGGCACTGCTGGTCGACGGCCTTCAGGCTGAGCGCGAGCAGGGCATCACTATCGATGTAGCCTACCGCTACTTCTCCACCGCCAAGCGCAAGTTCATCATCGCCGACACCCCGGGACATGAGCAGTACACCCGCAACATGGCCACCGGCGCCTCTACCTGCGACCTGGCGATCATCCTGATCGATGCCCGCCACGGCGTTCAGGTGCAGACCCGTCGTCACAGCTTCATCGTCTCGCTGCTGGGGATCAAACACACCATCGTCGCCATCAACAAGATGGATCTGGTGGACTTCAGCGAAGAGCGTTTCGAGGAGATCAAACAGGACTACATCCAGTTTGCCGAGCAGCTCGACCTGCCCGATATCCGCTTCGTGCCGATCTCGGCGCTGAAGGGCGACAACGTGGTCAACGTCTCCGAGAGCACTCCCTGGTACGCCGGCGAGCCGCTGATGGCGCTGTTGGAGAACATCGAGATCGCCAACGACATCAATATCGAGGCGCTGCGTTTCCCGGTACAGTACGTCAATCGTCCGAACCTGAACTTCCGCGGCTACTGCGGCACCCTGACCTCCGGCATCGTGCGCCCGGGCGACGAGATCACCGTGCTGCCCTCCGGCAAGTCCAGCAAGGTGAAATCGATCGTCACCTTCGACGGTGAACTGCAGGAGGCCTTCCCACCGATGTCGGTAACACTGACGCTGGAGGACGAGATCGATATCTCCCGCGGTGACATCATTGTACACAAGCACCACAAACCGGAGGTCACCCGCCGCTTCGACGCCCACCTGGTGTGGATGGCGGAGCAGGAGCTGGTACCGGGCCGCACCTACGACATCAAGCTGGCCGCCTCTCGCAGCGCCGGCACGGTGACCGCGATCCGCCACCGCATCGACGTCAACACCCTGGAGCGGTCTCCGGCTGCTACCCTTGGGCTGAACGAGATCGCCCGTGTCGAGGTCGATGTCGAGCGTGAACTGGTTGCCGATGACTACCGGGAACACGCCGGCACAGGCTCATTCATCATTGTCGACCGCCTGAGCAACGCCACCGTCGCCGCCGGCATGATCATCGCTGATGATCTCGCCGCCGACGACGATTCGATCTACGTAGCGCCGGCCATCGGTACCGAGGAGCGTGCACGCCGCTTCGGCCAGCATCCGGCGATCGTCAGCATCGAGGCCGGTGACAACAGCACCGCCCTGCTCTATACGCTGGAGAAGCGCCTGTTCGACCGCGGCCGCATGCCACTGGTCGTCGCCGAAGCCTCACTGCCGGCCAAAGATGGGGCCGCCGCGGTCAGCGCACTGCTTAAAGATCAGGGCTTTATCGTGCTGACCGACGTCAAGGCAGAGGGCGCGCTCAGCGTTGCATACTCCTCCGGCGCCGATCTGGTACTGGATGCCGATCAAAGCCCGGGTGCTCAGGTCGACAGCGTCATCAAGGCTCTGGCAGCCGCCAAGCTGATCTGATCGACGGCACCTGCCAGCTATACGCGGGATACTCAAACCGCAGGCCGTAGCTACGCCAGCCCGGATCTCCATGAGATCCGGGCTTAGCCTATTACGCCAAATTGGGTAAAATCGCAGGTTTCCTAACAAGCGGTCGCATCGGATGCGGCCTGGGGTTACGACAGGCGTTATGACCGATTTCCTACTCATCCTGATCAGCACCGTGCTGGTCAATAACTTCGTGCTGGTCCAGTTTCTCGGACTCTGCCCCTTCATGGGCGTGTCCAACAAGCTGGAAACGGCGATGGGTATGTCGCTGGCAACCACCTTCGTGCTGACGCTGTCGTCGGTGTGCAGTTACCTGGTCTATACCTACCTGCTCAAGCCTTTCGACCTGACCTACCTGCAGACGATCTCCTTCATTCTGGTGATCGCCGTGGTGGTGCAGTTCACCGAGATGGTGGTACACAAGACCAGTCCGCTGCTGTACAAGCTGCTTGGCATCTTCCTGCCGCTGATCACCACCAACTGCGCGGTACTGGGCGTCGCCCTGCTCAACATCAAGAAGCAGAACGACTTCATCGAGTCGATCGGGTACGGCTTTGGCGCCGCGGTGGGCTTCTCGCTGGCACTGGTGCTGTTCTCGGCGATCCGCGAACGCGTGGCTGTTGCCGATGTTCCCGTGCCGTTCAAGGGCGCGGCGATCGGCATGGTCACCGCCGGCCTGATGTCACTGGCCTTCATGGGCTTCACCGGCCTGGTACGGTTCTGAGACAGGAGTTGAGATGAGTACCGTACTGACCGCCGTTATCGTCCTGTTTCTGCTCGCTGCCGTGTTCGGCATCGTGCTCGGTTACGCCTCCGTGCGCTTCAAGGTCGAGGGCAACCCGATCGTCGACCAGATCGACGCCATCCTGCCGCAGACCCAGTGCGGCCAGTGCGGCTACCCGGGTTGCCGCCCCTACGCCGAGGCGATTGCCGGTGGCGATGCGATCAACAAATGCCCTCCCGGTGGCCAGAGCACCATCGATGCCCTGGCGGACCTGCTCGATGTCGAGGCGGTACCGCTGGATGCCGAACATGGCGAGGAGAAGCCGCGTTCCGTTGCCTATATCCGCGAGGACGAATGCATCGGCTGCACCAAATGCATCCAGGCCTGCCCGGTGGATGCGATCCTCGGTGCCGCCAAACAGATGCACACCGTCATCACCAGTGAATGTACCGGCTGCGACCTCTGCGTCGAGCCCTGCCCGGTTGACTGTATCGACATGATCCCGATCGAAACCACACCCAACACCTGGAAATGGCCGGAGCCACCGAGCCCCATGCAGCTGATAGCGACAGACCGGGGACGCGGCGAAGCCGCGGCGGAGGCCCACTGATGTCCAAGGTGTTCTCATTCCATGGCGGCATCCACCCGCCCGGCAACAAGAAACGCTCCACCCGTGCACCGATCGGCAAGGCACCGCTGCCCAAAACGCTGATGATACCGATGCAGCAGCATATCGGCGGACCGGCCGACCCTATCGTCAAGGTCGGCGATACAGTACTCAAGGGCCAGCTGATCGCCGAACCGATCAGCCGCATCAGCGCCTCCATCCATGCCCCAACCTCGGGCAAAGTGGTGGATATTGCCGCCTACCCCATCCCGCACGCCTCCGGCCTCAGCGAAGAGTGCATCGTGATCGAGGCCGACGGCGAAGATCGCTGGATCGAGCATCAGGGTCTTGGCGACTATACGCGGCTGAAGCGGGTCGATCTGATCGAGCATATCCGCGGCTGCGGCATCGCCGGCATGGGTGGCGCCGGTTTCCCGACCGACGTCAAGCTGCACCTGAGCGAAGACCATATCGTCAACACACTGATCATCAATGCGGCGGAGTGCGAGCCCTACATCACCGCCGACGATATGCTGATGCGCGAGCGCGCTCACGAGGTGCTGGGCGGGATCGAGATCATCGCCCATCTGCTGCGCCCAAGCCACGTGTTGATCGGTATCGAGGACAACAAACCCAATGCGATCCACGCCCTGGAATCGGTGCTCAAGCACACCGAGCTGAACATCGACATGGTCGTCGTGCCGACCAAATACCCCTCCGGCGGCGAGCGACAGCTGATCAAGCTGCTCACCGATATCGAGGTTCCCAGCGGCCGCATACCCGCCGATATCGGTATCGTCTGCCAGAACGTGGGCACAACCGCCGCGATCTACCGTGCAGTACACTTCGGCGAACCGCTGATCTCCCGCATCGTCACCGTAACCGGCGATGCCGTGCTTCACCCGCGCAATCTGGAAACCCTGATCGGTACCCCGTTCAGCACCCTGCTTGAAGCCTGCGACCTGCGACCGGGAGCCCTGTCCAAGCTGGTGATGGGCGGCCCGATGATGGGCGTGACCGTCGAAAACGATCAGATCCCGGTGATCAAGACCACCAACTGTCTGATCGCCGCGACCGCACAGGAGATGCCCGAGGCCCCGCCGGCCCAAGCCTGTATCCGCTGCGGCATGTGCGAACAGGCGTGCCCCGCCGAGCTGCTGCCGCAACAGCTGTACTGGTTCGCCAAAGGGCGGGAGTTCGACAAGGCCAAACATCACAACCTGTTCGACTGCATCGAGTGTGGCGCCTGCGCCTACGTCTGCCCGAGCAGCATTCCACTGGTCCAGTACTACCGCTACGCCAAATCGGAGATCCGTACCGAGCAGCGCGATCAACAGAAGGCGGACCATGCGCGCCTGCGCTTTGAAGCGCGCCAGGCCCGACTGGAGCGCGAGGCCGCCGAGAAAGAGGCTCGACGCAAAGCCAGGGCCGAGGAAGCCGCCAAGGCTCAACAGCAAAAAACTGCCGCGAAAGACGACACCAGCGTCGAGCAGGCATCCGCGGCGACCGCCGAGCCCGATCTGAAGCAGCTCAAGACCGCAGCAGCCGTCGCGCGCACCAAGCTGAAGAAAGCCCAAAAAGCTTACGATGAGGCCGCGGCGTCCAACGCCGATAATCTGGCAGAGCTTGAAGCTGCACTGAACGATGCCCGCAGCAAGGCGAACGAGGCCGAGAAAGCGCTAACGGCAGGCGCCCCCGCCGCCACTGAAGGCGGCGATGACAACCTGAAGCAGCTCAAGGTCGCGGCGGCCGTTGCACGCACCAAGCTGAAAAAGGCCCAGGACGCCCTGAAAAATGCGGAAGAGAAAGGGCTGGATGGCGTCGACAAGCTACGCACCACCGTCGCTACGCTGGAGCAGAAGGCCAACGAGGCCCAGCAGGCATTTGAACAGGCAGGCAAGGCCACTACACCCGCAGTGCCCGAGGAAAAGCCCGCCGAGGTCGATATCAAAGCGTTGAAACAGCAGGTGTCGATCATGCGCACCAAGCTGAAGAAGGCGGAATCGGCACTGGAGGGCTGCGAGGATGAAACGGAAAAAGCGCGCCTGCAAGTCGAGGCTGATGAACTCAAGCAGCGTTTCGAGCAGGCAACAGCCGAGTTCGACAAAGCCGAGCAGGTACTGATCGAGCGCGCCGCGAACTCCGGCATCGACCTGAAGCAGCTGCGCATCGACGCCGCGATGGCGCGTGCGGCCGTTACCAAGGGCGAACGCTCTCTGAGCAAGGCGGAAAGCGACGACGAGCGCAGCCAGATCGAACAGGATCTGGTCGCCGCCCGCGCCAAAGCCGAGGAGCTGAACCTCACACTGAGTCAGTATGAATAACCTATTGTCGAAGGATCTGTAATCGATGGCGCTTATTCGCTTAAGCTCGCCCCATGTCTATAAGGCGAACAGCACCGCCAACGTGATGCGTCTGGTGCTGATCGCCACTCTGCCCGGCATTCTGGCGATGACCTTCTTTTTCGGCTGGGGCACGCTGATTCAGATCGCACTGGCCTGCACCCTGGCACTGGCATTTGAAGCCGCCGTCCTCAAGTTGCGTAAACGCCCGCCGGGCTTTTTCCTCAGCGACGGCAGCGCGCTGGTGACGGCGATACTGCTGGCCGTGGCGATCCCACCCTTCTCCGCTTGGTGGGTCACCGCAACCGGTATCTTCTTCGCCATCGTGATCGCCAAACATCTATACGGAGGCCTGGGCAACAACCCCTTCAACCCGGCAATGGTGGCCTATGCACTGCTGCTGGTGTCGTTCCCGGTCGAAATGACGCGCTGGACCTCGCCGATGACCCAGCATGGTGGCGGCTGGGAGATTGCCGGCTTCATCGACACCCTGCAGGTGATCTTCGGCAGTGTCGACGCCGGCTTCTACGACAGCTTCACCGGTGCGACCCCACTTGACGTACTCAAACATCGCGGCGGCCTGACCACCGAAGAGCTCTGGCGTCAGTCAGACGTGCTAACCAACGGCGTCGGTGCCTGGTATGCCGTCAGCGCCGCCTGGTTTATGGGTGGAATATTCCTGCTGTCACGCAAGATATTCACCTGGCACACTCCGCTGTCAATGCTGGTCGCGCTGTTCCTCACCGCGAGCGCGTTTTATGGTTTCGACCCGGATAACTACGTCAACCCCGTCGTTCATCTAAGCGTCGGCGCTACCATGCTGGGCGCCTTCTTCATCGCCACCGATCCGGTCACTTCAGCCACCAGCAACAAAGGCAAGATGGTGTTCGGGGCCCTGCTCGGCGTCCTGATCTATGTGATCCGCACCTGGGGCAACTACCCTGATGCAGTGGCATTTGCCGTGCTGCTGATGAACCTCTGCGCACCGTTTATCGACCAGTACACCCAACCGCGTACCTACGGTCATAACCGCGCGAACCGGGGCATGAAAGGGAAGAATCAATAATGGCAGAGATGTTCAGCGCGGTCCGCCGCAGCACCCTTGGTATCGGCGTGTTTGCTATCGTGACAGCAGGCGTTATCGCCGCCACCCAGGTTGCCACCAAGGAAAAAATCGAGGCCAACATCGCCGAGGCGGAAGCCAAGGCTCTGTACGAGATCCTGCCCCGTTCGCTTGATGACCGACTGCACGAGCAGCGTCTGGATATCGCCCCCACACCGGAACTCGGTCTTGACCAGGCCCACCACGCCTGGCAGGCGATCGTGGATGGCGAGGTTCGCGGTGTGATCCTGCAGGTTACCGCACCGGACGGCTACAGCGGCGATATCCACCTGCTGGTCGGTATCAACCGGGATGAGAGCCTGGCCGGCATCCGTGTCACCAGCCATAAGGAAACGCCGGGATTGGGCGACAAGATAGAGCTATCCAAATCCAACTGGCTCGACGGCTTCGTCAACCAGGTAATGGACGGGCCCAATGACAGCAGCTGGGCGGTGAAGAAGGATGGCGGGCGCTTCGATCAGTTCACAGGTGCCACGATCACGCCGCGCGCCGTAGTCAATGCGGCCGGACGCGCAATCCAGTATTTCCGTGCCCACAAGGCACAACTGCTCACCCCCGTCGCCTCGAATAACAAGAGCGGCGACGCATAACAGGAGCAACAGCATGAGTGTCGATTACCGCAAGATCACCCTCAACGGGCTCTGGCACAACAACCCGGCCCTGGTACAGCTGCTCGGACTCTGCCCCCTGCTGGCGGTCACCAGTTCAGTAGTCAACGCCCTGGGCCTGGGTTTGGCGAGCACCCTGGTGCTGAGCAGTTCCAACCTGACCGTCTCCCTGTTCCGCCGCCTGGTACCGGAGACGGTGCGCCTGCCGATCTTCGTCATGATCATCGCCTCGTTCGTCACCGCGATCGAGCTGTTGATGCAGGCGTTCACCTATGAGCTCTACCTGATCCTCGGCATCTTCATTCCGCTGATCGTGACCAACTGCGTCATCATGGGTCGTGCCGATGCTTTTGCCGCGAAGAACCCCGTGTCGGCCTCGGTGCTTGACGGCCTGATGATGGGCGTCGGCTTTACCAGCGTACTGGTGGTACTGGGCGCGATTCGGGAGGTACTCGGCACCGGCGCCATCTTCTCCAATATGCATCTGCTGTTCGGGGAAAACGCACGTGACTGGATGATCGTGCTCGCCGAACATTACGAGGGCTTCCTGTTTGCGATTCTGCCACCGGGCGCCTTCGTCGGGCTTGGCCTGCTGATCGCACTGAAAAACATCATCGATGCACGGGCCGAAGCAAAACGCAGCATCGCGCCGGCCCCGCAGAGCAGCGGTAGCAAGCGCGTGAGGGTAACTGGCTGAATCTTATCTGGTTATTACTTGACCAGAGGGGGCTTTTATATTCAAATGTCGGGCTTAATCTGCCAGCCATTGGCGACCAATGGCAGAAATCAGACATAAATATAAAAGCTAAAAGCCCATTACCAGCCACACCCATCAAGGAGCTATGGTGAGTGCGCCTATACCCGTTCTGATCTGCGATGACTCCGCGTTTGCTCGTAAGCAGATGGTGCGCGCGTTGTCTGAATGGAATGTCAGCATCACCGAGGCGAGTCACGGCCTGGAGGCCCTGGAAGCCGTGCGAGCCGGTAAAGGCCACCTGCTGTTCCTGGACCTGAACATGCCCATTCTTGACGGTTACCAGGTTCTTGAGCGGATCCGTGCCCAGGATATGCAGACACTGGTGGTCGTGGTGTCAGGTGACATCCAAAGCGAAGCGCGCGAGCGCGTAACCTCACTCGGCGCTCTTGGCTTTATCAACAAACCCATTGATGCCAAGATCCTGCATGACGCCCTCGCCGAATACGGTCTGGCCGACGAACTGGAACGCCGAAACGAGGACAGTAGCGCCACTGGCAACAGTGGCGCCAGCCTGGAAGAGCTTTACCAGGAACTCTCCAATGTGGCGATGGGACGAGCCGGTGCACTGCTCTCCGAACTGCTTGGCGTATTCGTGCAACTGCCCGTACCCAGAGCAAGAATAAACGCTGCGGACGAGATCGTGACCCTGCTTGAGCAGTTACGCGTAGAGTCCGGCACCAACGCCACACTATGCCAGGGCTTTATCGGCCCGGGCATATCCGGTGAAGCACTGCTTATCTTCGACCGCAACAGCCTGGAAGATATGGCGCGCCTGATGGAGGGTGACGACGAACTGACCCCGGCCCTGCAGCACGAGATGCTGCTGGATGTCGCCAACGTGCTGGTCAGCGCGTATCTGGGTGAACTCGGCCGCCAGATCGATGTCAGTTTCAGCCAAGGCACCCCGGTCATCCTCGGACAACACTACCACCTACCCGATTGGGACACTCTCTTGCGTTGGAAACGGACGCTCACAATTGAGGTCGGATACAAGATCGAGGGCTACAACATCAACTGCAATCTGTTGCTGCTGTTTACCGACGACTCTATTGACGAACTGTATGAAAGGACGAGGTATCTGTGATGGAGCACGAACACAACCAGTCCGATCAGAAAACACTCAGCATCGACGCCTTCCACTGGCATATGGGTCTGCTGCAGAACCTGGATGTCGGCCTGATCGTGCTGGATAGACAGCATCGGGTACATCTGTGGAATACATTTATGGCCAACTATTCCGGGCTCACCGATTCCGATGTACGCGAACGCAACCTGTTCGAGCTGTTCCCCGATCTGCCTGCCGCCTGGTTTAAACGCAAGCTCAACACCGTATTTCATCTGCGCAATAGAGCATTCATCACCTGGCAGGAGCGCCCCCGGCTGTTCAATTTCAAGCCGAACCGGCCGTTTACCGGCAAGGCAACGCAGATGTACCAGAACCTGACCCTGATTCCGCTTACCTCCCCGGATGGTGAGGTACATCAGATCGGCATCCTGGTCTATGACATGACCGATGTGGCAATGAGCCATCAAGATCTGCAGTCGGCCAATGAGGAGCTGGAGCGACTGAGCAGAACAGATCGGCTGACAGGCCTGCACAACCGGGGCTACTGGGAGGAGTGCTTGCAGCATGAATATGACCGCTACTTGCGCAGCAGCCGCTCCAGCAGCCTGATCATGCTCGATATCGATCACTTCAAACAGATCAACGATACCTACGGCCATCAGGCGGGCGACCAGGTGATCCGCTCACTGGCACACCTGATCGGAGAGCATATACGCTCCACCGACAGCGCCGGGCGCTACGGTGGCGAGGAGTTCGGCATTCTGCTGCCGGACACCTCCGATTCTCATGCCGAGGTGCTGGCGGAGCGTCTGCGCCGCGCCGCGCAGGATGCCAAGATCTACTACGGCGATGAAACCATACGTTTCACTCTGAGCCTGGGCATAGCCGAGAGCCAGGTCGACGACACCCATTACGAAAACTGGCTGAAGCGAGCGGATGAGGCGCTCTACAGGTCGAAACAGAACGGCCGCAATCAAACCTCTCTCGATTAATTCATCGCCGCCACCCGATAACTGAAATACCGCATGAACGCTGATAAACGCCATCAAATTTTCTCCCGGTTACGCGAACAGAACCCCCACCCTACGACCGAATTAGCCTACGACTCCCCTTTCGAACTGCTGATTGCCGTCATCCTCTCGGCCCAGGCCACCGATGTCGGAGTCAACAAGGCGACGGCCAAACTCTTCCCCGTCGCCAACACACCCGAGGCGATTCTGGCGCTGGGCGTGGACGGACTGAAGTCCTACATCAAGACCATCGGCCTGTTCAACAGCAAGGCCGAGAACGTGATCAAGACCTGCCAGACACTGATCGAACTCCATGGCAGCGAGGTACCCCAGACACGGGAAGCGCTGGAGAAGCTCCCCGGTGTCGGCCGCAAGACCGCCAACGTGGTCCTCAACACCGCGTTCGGCCACCCCACCATGGCGGTGGATACCCACATATTCCGCGTCTCCAACCGCACCCGCATAGCCCCCGGCAAAACGGTGCTGGAGGTGGAGAAGAAACTGCTCCGCTTCGTGCCCAAGGAGTTTTTGCAGGATGCCCACCATTGGCTGATCCTGCACGGTCGCTATGTCTGTACCGCCAGAAAGCCCCGCTGCGGCGCCTGCATCATCGAAGACCTGTGCGAGTTCAAAGAGAAGACGGAATACGCCGATTAAACGGTTGTGCTGCGCCTCAGGTTATACCCATTTTCTGTTGATAAAACTGTGAACAACACTATGAAAACCGCCTCCGGGCGGCATGATTACTAGGCCTGACACAAAGTGTCTTCTTCCTGACCAGCACGCGTTAACTGATTGTTTTTAATGCGAAAGGCAAAAAAAATAGTTGGAAATCAAGTATTGACGTGGATATTTTTTTCGATCTCGAAGCCGCGGTGGATAAGCATTCCGGAGTAGCCGGTTGCGCGCACCAATTCCGAACACCACCATCCTCATACCGGAGCACCGTTTTGACAGCTTCATAGCGGTTCCGACAATGCCGTTCACCCCGCCCTTTCAACCCAAAATCCGATGCACCGTTATCATTCCTGGCTCGGCGATTTCTGCCCTCCGAAGGGGCGGCGAATACTCACAGATTCTGTTGATAAAACGGTGAGTAGTTTCTGGATCAACCGCGCCAGCACGCGTATTTACTGGCTTTCCGAAAATTGGCGCTTATTCCACCAGAAGACACTTAGAATATAAATATCAAATACTTAGAGATGATTCCATCGAACTAAACCAACTTCGATACAGTTTGTACACAGGCAGACAAACGCTTCAGGAGCGCTGTGAAGAAGTCAATCCCCCCGAGAGAATATCTTGCTTTTTTTGATGTCTCCCAATTGCGCAAAGCAGATATGAAAAAGCCCGACTCAGGGGTCGGGCAATTCAATTTCGATATGGCCTTTCGGTCGACAACAGCAGGTCAGGATCTCGTCGTCATCCAGATCCACCAGACTGTCCTGAACCGGCTCCACCTCGCCATCGATCAAACGCACCTTACAGCAGCCACAATATCCACCGCGACAGTTGTAGGGCGCAGGGATCTCCTGCGCCTCGAGTGCGTCCAGCAGCGAGAACTCATACTGGTAGTAAAAGGTATGGAAGTTATTAACCTTGATACGGGGAATACCGGACATCCACCACACCCTTCCTATAGGTCGAAACCGTCGAAATCTTCCGAATCGACGTCGTTATCGATCTGCCCCACCAGATAGGAGCTGATCTCGGACTCCTGCGGTGCGACCTGAACGTTGTCACTGACCAGCCAGGCGTTCATCCAGGGTAAGGGGTTCTGCCGCGACGGGAAGATCTCGTCCAGCCCAAGCGCCTTCATACGTACGTTGGTGATGTACTCGACATAGTCACCCAGAATGCGCGCATTCAGACCGATCATCGAGCCTTCGCTGAACAGGTATTCCGCCCAGTCCTTCTCCTGCTGCGCCGCCTCTTCGAAGATCTTGTACACCTGCGGCTTGCACTCTTCGGCGATCTGCTTGAAGTCGGGGTCGTCACTGCCCGTCTTCATCAGGTTCAGCATATGCTGGGTACCGGTCAGATGCAGCGCTTCGTCACGGGCGATCAGACGAATGATCTTGGCATTCCCCTCCATGATTGCACGCTCAGCAAAGGCAAAGGAGCAGGCAAAGCTGACATAGAAACGGATCGCCTCCAGCACGTTGACCGACACCAGGGTCAGGTACAGGGTGCGCTTGAGGTTATACAGCGTCGCATCGAGATCCTTGCCACCAATACGATGCACACCCGGTCCGTGAACCGTATACACCTGGACCAGCTCAATGAACTCGTCGTACAAACGGGTGACCGATTCGGCACGACGGACGATCTCCGGGTTGGTCACGATCTGGTCGAAGACGGTCGACGGTTCGGTAACGATGTTGCGAATGATATGAGTATAGGAGCGACTGTGGATCGTCTCGCTGAATGCCCAGGTCTCGAACCAGGTCTCCAGCTCCGGCAGCGACACGATCGGCAGGAATGCCACGTTGGGCGAGCGCCCCTGCACCGAGTCGAGCAGTGTCTGATACTTCAGATTGCTCAGGAAGATATGCTGCTCATGCTCCGGCATCTTCTGGAAATCTTTGCGATCGGTACTCAGATCGACCTCCTCCGGACGCCAGAAGAAGGAGAGCTGCTTCTCGATCAGCTTCTCGAAAATCGGGTATTTCTGCTTGTCGTAACGCGCCACGTTTACGCTACGACCAAAGAACATCGGCTCACGAGTCGCGTCGTGATCGCTCGGGCTGAAGGTAGAGTAGGCCATTCAATCCTTCCTGAATGCAAAAGCGTAGAGCCCCCTCCCGCTCGACGGCGGGAGGGGGTCAGTTAGTTCCGTCTGACAGAGACGATCAGAGCTTGCAGGCACCGCCTTCACACCCCATATCATCGTGCGAATCTTTCGCACCGTCGCGGGTGTTGTGGTAGTACAACGTCTTCACACCGTACTTGTAGGCGGTCAGCAGATCCTTGAGCAGCTGCTTCATCGGCACCTTCTCGCCCGGGAACTTGCTCGGGTCGTAGTTGGTATTTGCCGAGATCGACTGATCGACAAACTTCTGCATGATGCCGACCAGCTGCAGGTAACCCTCATTGTTCGGGATCGACCAGAGCAGCTCGTAATTGTCCTTCAGCTGCAGGAACTCCGGCACTACCTGCTTCATGACACCATCCTTGCTCGACTTGACCGAGACGAAGCCACGCGGCGGCTCGATACCGTTGGTAGAGTTGGTGATCTGGGATGAGGTCTCACACGGCATCAGCGCGGTCAGCGTGCTGTTGCGCAGACCAAACTCGCGGATATCCTCGCGCAGAGTCTCCCAGAAGTAGTGCAGCGGCTCGTCACAGAAATCATCGACATCGCGCTTGTAGGTGTCGATCGGCAGCAAGCCCTGAGCATAGGTGGTTTCGTTGAACTTCGGACAGGCACCCATCTCCTTGGCCAGCTGGTTGGACGCCTTCAGCAGATAGTACTGAATCGCCTCGAAGGTTTTGTGCACCAGGCCATTGGCGGAGCCATCGGAGTAACGCACACCGTGCTTGGCCAGGTAGTAGGCGAAGTTGGTTACGCCGACCCCCAGAGTGCGACGTCCCATGGTGGCATTGTAGGCCGCCGGTACCGGGTAGTCCTGATAATCGAGCAGGCTGTCCAGCGCGCGCACGATCAGGTCAGACAGGTTCTCCAGCTCGTCCAGGTTCTCCAGCGCGCCGAGGTTAAACGCCGACAACGTGCACAGGGCGATCTCGCCGTCCGGATCGTTGACATCCTTCAGCGGCTTGGTCGGCAGCGCAATCTCGAGACAGAGGTTGGACTGCTTGACCGGCGCCACCTCCGGATCGAACGGGCTGTGGGTATTGCAGTGGTCCACGTTCTGCACGTAGATACGACCGGTAGAGGCACGCTCCGACGCCAGCAGACCGAACAACTCGACCGCTTTCATGGTCTTCTTGCGGATGCTCGGGTCCTGCTCGTACTTGACGTAGAGACGCTCAAACTCATCCTGATCGGCAAAGAAGGCATCGTACAGCCCCGGCACATCGTGCGGGCTGAACAGGGTGATGCTTTCGCCCTTGATCAGGCGCGTGTACATCAGCTTGTTGATCTGCACGCCGTAATCGATATGACGCACGCGGTTCTCTTCAACACCCCGGTTGTTCTTCAGCACCAGCAGGGACTCCACCTCCAGGTGCCAGAGCGGGTAGAACAGAGTGGCCGCACCACCGCGCACCCCACCCTGGGAGCAGGACTTCACCGCCGTCTGGAAGTGCTTGTAGAACGGGATACAACCGGTGTGGAAAGCTTCACCATTGCGGATCGGGCTGCCCAGCGCACGGATACGACCGGCGTTGATGCCGATGCCGGCACGCTGGGAAACGTACTTCACGATCGCCGCCGCGGTGGCGTTGATGGAGTCCAGGCTATCATCGGTCTCGATCAGTACGCAGGAGCTGAACTGACGCGTCGGTGTGCGCACGCCGGCCATGATCGGCGTCGGCAGTGACAGCTTGAACAGCGAGGTCGCGTCGTAGAAACGCTTCACATAGTCCAAGCGCTTCTCTTTCGGGTAACCGGAGAACAGGCACGCCGACACCAGCATATAAAGCAGCTGCGGGCTTTCATACACCTCACCGGAGACACGGTTCTGTACCAGATACTTGCCTTCGAGCTGCTTCACCGCCGCATAGCTGAAATTCATGTCACGGCCGTGATCGAGGTAGGCGTTGAGCTCATCGAACTCTTCGCGCGAATAGTCGGTCAGCAGATGCTGGTCGTAGCGCTTGTCTTCCACCAGCTTGACCACGTGGTCGTACAGGTGCGGCGGCTCGAAGCTGCCGAATGCGCGCTTGCGCAGGTGGAAGATCGCCAGGCGCGCAGCCAGATACTGGTAATCGGGTGCCTCTTCGGAGATCAGGTCAGCCGCTGATTTGATCAGCGTCTCGTGGATATCCGATGTCTTGATGCCATCGTAGAACTGCAGGTGGGCTTTGAGCTCAACCTGTGAAACCGAAACATTTTCCAGCCCATCAGCGGCCCAGATGATGACCCGGTGAATCTTCTCGAGATCGATCGATTCCCGTCGCCCGTCGCGTTTGGTTACCATCAGATCTTGCTGCATGCCCATCCCTCAGTCGAAAGCGTGGATAACAACCGAAGGGCCAGTTTCAAGCCGGTCCCTCAGCCGATAATTATTGGTCGTTGAATTCAATGTCGCGACTTTGTATACCAGTGATCAAAAAACCACCAAAGCACAACATCTAGTACGACTTCTATTTAAGAGCACTAAATATAGTGAGCATCCGGTTTATTTCAAGAGTTGAATTTCATCGCCAGTGGAGGTAGGCGACCACTCAGAAACAAACAAAACCGCGCCATAGCGGGCTTTAACGGCGGAGCAGGATACAGAAGAATTTTTTTCAATCCAGCCCCATTTTTCGCGCATCCCATGCACGTCAAAAAAGCTGGTAAATATCGTCGATGCAAGCTTTACAAGCACACGCCATCACTCTAACATACGCGCCCTCTGGTGAGGTTCCCGAGTGGCCAAAGGGATCAGACTGTAAATCTGACGCGCGAGCTTCGGTGGTTCGAATCCACCCCTCACCACCATCGAATATGTAGACAAAGCCCCGCCTAGTGCGGGGCTTTGTTTTTTCCGATTGGTTGCAGCCCGCTCCGCCACTGCCAATACTGTCAATAAACCCTGTTGTAAGCAGGGGGTTATCTGGCAATGTTTTCTCCACTGAGCGTGCTACTACTGGTGCTGATCTACATGGGCGTGCTGTTCGCACTGGCCCAGTGGGTGGAGCATCGGCTCGCCACGGGGCGTTTTCGCTTTACCTCCCGCTGGCCCTATGTGCTTTCGCAAGCGGTCATCTTCACCTCCTGGACCTACTACGGCAGCGTCGGTTTCGCTGCCGAATCAGGTCTGCAGTTTGTCGCCATCTATCTGGGCACGATGCTGGGCGCCGCTCTGGTCGGAGTGATATCGATACGGATGGTGCGCGCCAAGGAGGTGTACCGCATCACCAGCATCGCCGACTTTATTGCTACCCGGTACCGTCACTCCCAGTCGATCGCGGCACTGGTCACGCTGATTGCACTATTCGGCCTGCTTCCCTATATCGCACTACAGATCAAGGCGGTGACCGACTCCCTGAGCGTCATTGCCGCCGGCCAAGGCGGCGAAGCCGAGTGGAATATGGCCGGCGCGCTCGTGACCCTGATGATGATTCTATTCACGATCCTGTTCGGCGTGCGCAGGCTCGACCCCACGGAGCGACACCAGGGCATGATCGCCGCGCTGGCAGTAGAGTGCGTGGTCAAGCTCGGCGCGATGCTGATCGTCGGTGCCTTTATCACCTTCCAGCTGTTCGACGGCCCGGGCGACATATTTCGGCAACTCCGCCAGAGCGGTAACGCCGCCGTCCTCAGTATCGATGCCGGCCAACATAGCCTGGCCAACTGGATAACGCTGCCCCTGTTGGGGTTTGCCGGCTTTTTCTGCCTGCCCCGGCAGTTCCATGTGGCGGTGGTCGAAAACAGTGACAGCAACCACCTGCGGACACTGATCTGGGCCATGCCGCTCTATACCCTGCTGATCAGCCTGTTCGTCATCCCGATCACCGGCGCTGGGCTGCTGCTTGGCATTCCCGCCGAACAGGGCGATCGATTCATGCTGCTGATTCCTCAAATGGCCGACAGCCAAACCCTGACCCTGCTATCGTTTCTGGGCGGATACGCGGCGGCCACCGGCATGATCCTGATCACCACGATGACGCTGGCCACCATGGCATCCAACCATCTGATACTGCCTCTGTGCGAGCGCCTTCACCCGCTCGAAGCGCTTCGCGGCTGGGGACTGCAACTGCGCTGGGCCATGGTCGCCCTGATTCTGGGCGCAGCCTATCTGACCGCCCTCGCACTGGGTCAGTCCTACATATTGGTCGCCATGGGTGTGATCTCCTTTGCCGCCGTTCTCCAGTGCGCACCGGCCATGCTGATAGGACTGTTCTGGCGTGGCGGCAACCGCTACGGCGCGATCTGGGGGCTGAGCTGCGGCTTTGCCCTTTGGTTCTACACTCTGGTGCTGCCCGAATGGGTCGCCGAAGGCTGGCTCAGCGCACAGATACTGACGGAAGGTCCTTTCGGCTTAACGCTGCTAAGACCCCAGCACCTGTTCGGCATGGAGCTGCTCCCGCCGTTGAGCCACAGCGTATTCTGGTCTTTAACGGTGAATATTCTGGCTTACCTGCTGTTCAGCAAGCTCTGCCGGAGCGGCAAGGCTGAACTCAGGCTAACCAACGAGCTTTTAGAATGCATGCGCGGCAACCCGGTGCATGCACGCGCACGCCCCACCGGCATGACCGCCTATATCGACCTGGATCCCAAGATTACCGAGGCCGAGACAGTCCTGACACGCTACCTGCATCCCAACAAGGTCAGAACGACACTCAACCTGTTGCGCGAAAGCCTCCAGGTGGGTAGCCGGAAACAGATTACCGTTATCGAACTGATGGAGTTTCACCGCATGCTGGAGCGCCTGCTCGCGGGCTCGATCGGCGCGGCCGCCGCGCATAGCGTGATCGCCAACGGCGTGCGCTACTCGGACCGTGAAGAGTCCGACCTGAAAGCGCTCTACAGCCACCTGTTCAGCGAGTTGCACCCAACGCTTGAGAACCTGGAGACCTCCATACGGGAGCACCAGGCGACGGAGCTTTCACAGCTGATCGCCCTGCAGCGCCGAATTGAGCAACTGGAGCGGGAAAACTCCCAGCAAAGCAAGAATATGGATGAGCTTAAGCAACGCCTGGACCAGGAGTACCAGAAGGCGTTCGAACTGCGCCTCAGCGAACAGAAACTGAAGCAGGAAAACAGCGCTTTGAAGGAACAGCTGCTGCGGGCAGAGAAAGGCTCCGACTGAGCCCCCCACCTCTCGCGCAGCGCCTCCCGTTAAGCCAGCGGTTCGATCGGGTAGCGCGTCTCTTTCAAGCTATCTTTGATCGCCTTGAGGTGACGCAGGAAATCCGGCCCACGGCGCAAAGTAACCCCGGTGGCCAGAATATCGATGACGGTCAGGTGCACGATACGGGAGGTCATCGGCATATAGACGTCGGTATCCTCCGGTGCCTCGACACCCAGCACAACCGTGCAGTGTCTGGCCAATGGCGAGTTCGGTGCAGTAATACCGATCACTGTGGCGCCAGTGCCACGCGCCAGCTCGGCGATATCCACCAGTTCACGTGTCCGCCCCGTGTAGGAGATGATCACGATGACATCACCGGTCGCAGAGGCCGCAGCGACCATCCTCTGCATCAGCACGTCATCGTAAGCCGCAACCGGAATATTGAAGCGGAAGAACTTGTGCTGCGCATCCTGAGCCACCGGCCCCGAGGCACCAAGACCGAAGAACAGTATCTGCTTGGCCTGAATCAGCTGGTCGACAGCCCGGTTTACAACCGCGGGACTGATCTTTTCTCTGGCGTAGGCCAGGCTGGCGATGGTCGCCTCGAAAATTTTCGGCGAGTAACTGTCGGCGGTGTCATCCGCTTCCACATTGCGGTTGACGTAGGGCACGCCGCTGGCGAGCGCCTGCGCCAGATTCAGTTTGAAATCGGGGAAACCTGCGGTATTGAAACGTTTGCAGAAGCGGTTGACGGTCGGCTCACTGACCTGAGCCGCCTTGGCCAAGGCCGCAATCGAGGAGCGCGTAGCCGCCTGGGGATCGGACAGAATCACGTCGGCAACCTTACGCTCCGAACGATTCAGCGACTCAAGCGCTGCCGCAATCTCCTGCAATATATTGAATGAACTCATCCGACAGACCACACCCTATTCAAAACTGACTCACCGCCCCTCTCTGATCCATGGCCGCCGGTAATAGCTAACCGATGAGGATCTGCCACAGGACAACCATCCAGGAGAACACCTATCCAGGAGAACCACCTAGTAGTTTTCACAACATCGAAGGGACACTCGCGCTGCAGAATAGCAAATATGTAAGAAAATTACCTCACTGACAGGTTTTCTACCCCTAACCGATCCATCCTTACCTCCACAACGCCCCGCTTTCTGCTCACTCGACCACCCGCCATCCAGCGGAGCAGCACTCGCAATAATAGCGAGAAACAATGAATCAGTTGCGTAATAATACAAATATAAATTTGACTTTTATTTTTATAAAGGCGATAAAATACGTAATTTTACTACCTAATAACTCCCGACCCCAACAATAATCGAGGTACCAGATGAGCATTCGAGTCGCAATCAACGGTTATGGACGCATCGGTCGCAATGTACTGCGTGCACTGTACGAATCGGGCAAGCGGGAACAGATCCAGATCGTCGCGATCAACGACCTCGGCGACGCCGAGATCAATGCCCACCTGACCCGCTTCGATACCGTGCACGGCCGCTTCAACGGTGATGTGGCGGTGGATGGCGACAACTTGATCGTCAACGGCGACAGCATCCGCATCATCGCCGAGCGCGACCCGGCCAAACTGCCGTGGAAAGCGCTCGAGGTCGACGTGGTGTATGAGTGCACCGGCCTGTTCACGGAGCGGGAAAAGGCTGCCGCCCACCTCGAAGCCGGTGCGCGCAAGGTGATCATCTCCGCACCGGCCAAGGGTGCCGATGCCACCGTGGTCTACGGCATCAACCAGAACGTGCTGACCGCCGAGCACCGGATCATCTCCAACGCCTCCTGCACCACCAACTGCCTGGCGCCGATCGCCAAGCCGCTGCATGACGCCATCGGCATCAACAACGGTTTGATGACCACCATCCACTCCTACACCAACGACCAGAAGCTGTCGGATGTCTACCACTCGGATCTGTACCGTGCCCGCGCCGCCGCACATTCGATGATCCCGACCAAGACCGGCGCCGCCGCTGCCGTAGGCCTGGTGCTGCCGGAACTGAACGGCCGTCTGGACGGCATGGCGGTACGCGTACCGACCATCAACGTATCGTTGGTGGACCTGACCTTCGAAGCCGGTCGCGACACCAGCGTCGAAGAGGTCAACGCCGTAATCGAAGAGGCGGCCAAGGGTGCGCTCAAGGGCGTACTGGAGGTCAACAAGCTGCCGCTGGTATCGGTGGACTTCAACCACAACCCCCACTCCTCCATCTTCGATGCAAGCCAGACCCGCGTGAACGGCCGACTGGTCAAGGTGATGAGCTGGTACGACAACGAGTGGGGCTTCTCCAACCGGATGCTCGACAACACCCTGGCACTGATGCAAGCAGAGGCCTGAGACGATGCAACGCAGGACCAAGATAGTCGCGACACTGGGGCCCGCCACCGACACGCCTGAAGCGATAGAGGCGCTGGTACGTGCCGGCGTCAACGTGGTGCGGCTGAACTTCTCCCACGGCAGTCCGCAGGATCACCTGAAGCGTGCCTCCCTGGTGCGCGAATTCGGTGCCAAGCACGGCCGCTATGTCGCCGTACTGGGTGACCTGCAGGGCCCGAAGATCCGTATCGCCCGCTTCGCGGAGGGGAAGGTACAGCTGACCAAGGGCCAGCGCTTTGACCTGGACGCTGCGCTGGACAAGAACGCCGGTGACGCCACCTGCGTCGGTATCGACTACGAAGAGCTGGTCAGCGACAGCAATCCAGGCGACATCCTGCTGCTCGACGACGGCCGCGTCGAACTCGAAGTGGTCGCCGTCGTGGGCTCGCGCATCCAGTGTGAAGTGCTGATCGGCGGCCCTCTGTCCAACAACAAGGGGATCAACCGCAAGGGCGGCGGTCTCTCCGCCGGTGCCCTGACCGAGAAGGATTTCGCCGACATCAAGACCGCCGCCGAGATCGGCGTGGACTACCTCGCCGTCTCCTTCCCGCGCAGTGCCGCCGACATGAACCAGGCACGCGAGTTGTTGCACGCCGCCGGCGGCAAGGCGGGTCTGGTGGCCAAGATCGAACGCGCCGAGACGGTACAGGACTCCAAGGTACTGGACGAGATCATCCTTGCCTCGGAAGCGGTGATGGTGGCCCGTGGCGACCTCGGCGTCGAGATCGGCGACGCGGAGCTGATCGGCGTGCAGAAGCACATCATCAGCCGTGCCCGTACCCTGAACCGCCTGGTGATCACCGCGACCCAGATGATGGAGTCGATGATCACCCAGCCGATGCCGACCCGCGCCGAGGTGTTCGACGTGGCCAACGCCGTGCTCGACGGCACCGATGCAGTGATGCTGTCGGCGGAAACCGCCGCCGGTGCCTACCCGATCGAGACCGTGGAAGCGATGGCGCGGGTGATCCTCGGTGCCGAAAAGCACCCGCAGGCGCATAAATCGAAACACCGTATCAGCGAATCCTTCGCTCATATCGACGAGTCGATCGCGCTGTCGGCGATGTATGCCGCCAACCACCTTGAGGGGGTCAAGGCGATTATCTGCATGACCGAGACCGGCGCCACGCCGCTGCTGATGTCGCGTATCCGCTCACCGCAGCCGATCTTCGCCTACTCTCGCCACCCCGCGACCCAGTACCGCGTCGCACTCTACCGCGGCGTGAAAACGGTTCCCTTCGACACCGCCAACCTGCCCGCCGCCGAGATCAATCAGCTGGCCGTGGATGAGCTGGTGCGACGCGGCGTCGTCGACAAGGGCGACCTGGTGCTGATAACCAAGGGCGATTATCTCAATGCCCAGGGCGGCACCAACACCCTGAAGATCGTCCGTGTAGGCGACCAGATACGCTAACAACAATAACGGGAGGAAGCTATGTACCCCGCTTCTCATGCCTCAGCCAACGAAACGCTCTGCGCCGACTGGCCGCAGGGCTTCGACATCCGTGCCGAATACGCCGAGCAGCAGGAGATGCTGCAGCACACCCAACATCAGGCGCACGAAGATGACAAACAACACAGCCACGAGGAGTTCGACGCGCAATGACCCGTATCGCTGATATCAAGGCCCGCGAAGTACTCGACTCCCGCGGTAACCCCACCGTCGAAGCCGACGTGATCCTGGCCTCCGGCATCATCGGCAGCGCCTGTGCGCCCTCGGGTGCCTCCACCGGCTCGCGCGAAGCGCTGGAGCTGCGTGACGGCGACAAGTCGCGCTATCTGGGCAAGGGGGTACAGAGCGCGGTCAACAACATCAACGGCGTGATCCGTGCCGCGCTGATCGGCATGGACGCCACCAGGCAGCGCGAGCTGGACAACCGCATGCTGGCATTGGACGGCACCGACAACAAAGCCAAGCTCGGCGCCAACGCCATCCTGGCGGTCTCCCTGGCCGCGGCCAAGGCGGCTGCAGCCGAGAAGGGTATTCCGCTCTACGCCCACATCGCCGAACTGAACGGCACTGCGGGTCAGTTCTCCATGCCGGTGCCGATGATGAACATCCTCAACGGCGGCGAGCATGCCGACAACAACGTCGACATCCAGGAGTTCATGGTGCAGCCGGTGGGCGTGGACAACTTCGCCGATGCCCTGCGCTGCGGCGCCGAGATCTTCCACGCGCTGAAGGCGGTGCTGAAGGCGCGTGGCCTGAACACCGCGGTGGGTGACGAAGGTGGCTTCGCACCGAACCTGGGCTCCAACGAAGAAGCGCTGGTGGTGATCAAGGAAGCGATCGCCAACGCCGGTTACGAGCTGGGCAAGGACGTGACCCTGGCGCTGGACTGCGCCGCGTCCGAGTTCTACAAGAACGGCCAGTATGACCTGTCCGGCGAAGGCAAGGTGTTCGATGCCGAAGGCTTCAGCGATTTCCTCGCCGAGCTGACCGAAAACTACCCGATCGTCTCCATCGAGGATGGACTGGACGAGTCCGATTGGGCCGGCTGGGCCTACCTGACCCAGAAGGTCGGCGCCAAGGTGCAGCTGGTCGGTGACGACCTGTTCGTGACCAACACCAAGATCCTGAAGGAAGGGATCGAGAAGGGGATCGCCAACTCCATCCTGATCAAGTTCAACCAGATCGGCTCCCTGTCCGAGACCCTGGACGCGATCCGCATGGCCAAGGAGGCCGGCTACACCGCGGTGATCTCGCACCGCTCCGGCGAGACCGAAGATACCACCATCGCCGATCTGGCGGTGGGCACCGCCGCCGGGCAGATCAAGACCGGTTCACTGTGCCGCTCCGACCGTGTGGCCAAGTACAACCGCCTGCTGCGCATCGCCGAGGAGCTGGGCGACAAGGCGGTCTACAATGGTCTGAAAGAGATCAAGGGCCAATAACAGGGCTCTTATAACCGGAGGCTGCCGATGCACACAACCGAAGTCGCGATGCCCAACGAGAAGCGGATCGCGCTGGTCGCACACGACAACCGTAAGCCCGACCTGCTGGCCTGGGCCGACCGGCACAAGGCGGAACTGACCAAGCATCGGCTCTACGCCACCGGCACTACCGGCAACAAGCTGAGCAAGCAGCTCGGCCTGCCGGTGGCGGCCCTGCTCAGCGGCCCGATGGGCGGCGATCAGCAGCTGGGCGCCCGAATTGCCGAAGGCGAGATCGACCTGCTGATCTTCTTCTGGGATCCGCTCGATGCCCAGCCGCACGACCCGGACGTCAAGGCACTGTTGCGCCTTGCCGCGGTCTGGAACATCCCGGTCGCCTGCAACGAAGCCTCGGCCGACTTCATCTTCAGCTCCCGCTACCTGACGGGGGCCTATCAGCGCCGGGTACCGGACTACAACGCCTACCTGCAGGCACGCACCCGCGACTCCTCTGCACACAACTAAGAGTCCGAACATGACCTACACGCCATCGGCAACACGCTACGAGCAGATGCGCTACAACCGCTGCGGCCGCAGCGGCCTGAAACTGCCCGCCCTCTCCCTGGGCCTGTGGCACAACTTCGGCGAGGACAGCCGCCCCGACACGGCGCGGGCGATCTGCCGCACCGCATTCGACAACGGTATCACCCACTTCGATCTGGCCAACAACTACGGTCCGCCGCCGGGTTCCGCCGAAACCCTGTTCGGACAGATCCTGAAATCCGACTTTGCAGGCTACCGTGACGAACTGGTGATCTCCACCAAGGCGGGTTACGACATGTGGCCCGGCCCTTACGGCGAGTGGGGCAGCCGCAAGTATCTGCTGGCCAGCCTGGACCAGAGCCTGAAGCGGATGGGGTTGGAGTATGTCGACATCTTCTACTCCCACCGCTTCGATCCGGACACGCCGCTGGAGGAGACGATGGGCGCGCTGGACAGCGCCGTGCGCCAGGGCAAGGCGCTCTATGTCGGCATCTCCTCCTACAATTCTCAGCGCACGCGGGAAGCGGTGAAGATCCTTCGCGAGTTGGGCACCCCCTGCCTGATCCACCAGCCCAGCTACTCCATGCTGAACCGCTGGGTCGAAGAGGACGGCCTGCTTGATACGCTTGAGGATATCGGCACCGGCAGCATCGTATTCTCGCCGCTGGCGCAGGGCCTGCTGACGAACAAGTACCTCGACGGGATTCCGCAGGGCAGCCGCGCCGCGCAGGAGAAATCGCTGCAGAGCTCCCACCTGTCCGAGGACAACCTGACTCGCATTCGAGCACTGAACGAGATAGCCCGCCGTCGCGGCCAGAGCCTGGCCCAAATGGCGATCGCCTGGGTGCTGCGCGACAACCGGGTCACCTCGGCGCTGGTCGGCGCCAGCAGGCCCGAGCAACTGCTCGACAGCCTGGCGGCGTTGGACAACCCGCACTTCAGCGCCGAAGAACTGGCCGAGATCGACCGCTACGCCACCGAAGGCAACCTCAACCTCTGGGCCCCGTCATCCGAACGCTAACCCGCCTTCCGGGCGCCATCAAGGCGCCCGGTGGTATGTCCGCCACTTGATGTTGCAGCCGATGCTCGGCTTCTGTTCGCCGGCCGGATTCTTCCCGGCCAGCAGTGCATCCATCGCCGCACGCAAATCCTTTCCGGTGACGGGGATATCGTTGCCTGGACGGGCATCGTCGAACTGCCCGCGATAGACCAGTTCTCGCTCGCCGTCGAATAGAAAGAGATCCGGCGTGCAGGCCGCGTCGTACGCCTTGGCCACCTGCTGACTCTCGTCGTACAGATAGGGGAAGGGGTAATCCTTCTCCGCCATCCGGTCCGGGCCATCCTCGGGATGGGTTACCGCATCGTTGCTGCTGATCGCCACGATATCGATCCCCTTGCCGGCGTAGTCCCGTCCGAGCTGAATCAGCCCCTGCTCGATGTGCCGCACAAAGGGGCAGTGGTTACAGATAAACAGCACCAGCAGCCCGGTCGGTCCGGGAAGATCCGCGCTGGAAACGTAGCGGCCGGTTTTCGGCTCGAGCAGGTTGAACTCGGTTGCCTCGTGGCCCAATGCAATCATCGTTGAGGGTGTCAGCGCCATGGTGAAACCTCCTGCAAACTAACCCCTGCAGCCCGCTGGACTTAGCCGTTCATAACAACTTCTCTACCACAGACTGCTTACCTGAAAATATAGTGAAGTAGTGCGAACTCTGCAGGAGGTAACAGGGAGCTCATCGATGAGATCCCTGTTACCTGCCGAGGGTTTAGGCAAGTCGCCGCAGCCAGCTGTTGGACGGTACGAAGAACGCGGCCCCGGTTACGGCCCGGGTGAATTGAAGCAGACGGTCCGCGTGCCCCTGCTCGTCGCCCTCGACCATGCTCTTGAGCATCAGTTCGAAGTTCTCCGGCGTGCGGCACAGGCTTACGAACATCAGCCCCTTACGGACCGAATCGCCGTAGGGCATACTCTGGCGCAGGATCTCGATTGAGCTGCCATCGGGCCGCTTCAGCGAGGTACGCTTGGTGTGGGCATGGGGTGATTTTTCGGCCCCTGGATACTCGATGTTATCCGCCTTGGTGCGGCCGTAGGTATCCTCCTGCTCCTTCAGCGACTGTCGGTTCCAGGCCTCCAGATCATGCTCGTAGCGTTGCAGGTGCAGGTAACTGCCACCGGCGAAGTCGGGATCTTCCTCCCCTACCAACGCCACCTCCAGCCGATCGTCACCCTGCGGGTTCTCGGTACCGTCGACAAAGCCGGTCATGTCGCGCATATCCAGATACCGGAAGCCATGCACCTCCTCGACCAGCTCAGCGGCGCCCTGCAGCGCCTGATTGATCTCACCTGACAGCTCGAAGCAGGCGTCGTACTGGTCGGCCCGAACAATAAACAGCAGGTCGGTTGGCGTCGAAGGTGCTACCCGTTCGCCTCTCTCCAGCGCAGGAAAGGGGCGCAGCAACGCGGGCCTGGCCTCTGGGCTGATACGATCCCAGTAGGCGGAACCGATCGCAGCGGTCAGGTGCAATTGAGCTTCCGGCAGTCGCTGCCGCAAGGCTGATATCCGTTGCGGCAGGCTCGCCAGCAACTGCTTGATAATTTCGACAGCACCGGGCTGGTGCGTCTGGTTGAAACTGAGAAATATGGCATCCCGATTCGATTCAGCGATCACACCGGACTGGTAATCCTGGGCCATGCCTCGATCTCCTTGTTTTCGAAAACTATTTTCTGAACAGGCTGTTTCCGTTCCCGGTTATGATAGTGGTTCAGCACAAAACGCGCTGCAACTATTGTCTTCCAATCCTAACCGCTATTTCACCTGGACAGATCAGATTTGATCGCGCACGCCTTCGCCTCTCGCTGCATAACCGGCCCGGTAATGTTCTGTACCAGAGCGCCCCGGTCATCGATCCCATGTTGTACGTTGTCGGCGGGCAGCCCGAAGCGGTATTGCATCGCAATCATGATTGCACTCCTGCCGAGATACCACCGCTGAACGACCACTCGCTGAGCCGGTTGGTGGTGATGATCACCATCACGTCGGCCGCTCTCAGCCCAACGCTCGCCTGCAGCTCATCCACCAGTCGTGCATAGAAGGCATTACGCGTCGCATCGCTGCGTTCACGCCCGGCGGTAATTTGGAAGATGATCATCTCCTCTGTTCTGCCCGCCGGCGCCAGATAGTCGCGATCGCACACCAACCGGCTGGCCACCAACGATGAAGCGGTGTTGGCACTGCGGCAGGTGAATCTGAAGGGAAAGGTCCGTTTGGGATTGCAGGAGGATTTCGGCGAGCAGGTGCTGACGCAGACGCTGGGGCGGTTCAAGCGTGCCTATCCCGGCATTCAGATCGAAGTTGTGGTCGCACGCAATGCCGAACTGGTACAGGGAATGCGTCAGGGACAGCTGGATCTTGCGCTGGCTTGGGATGATGGCCACCCTCTGCCCAACACCCTGCTCCTGTGCTCATATCCAATGCGGTGGATTGGCGCTCGCGATAACGAGGTTTACCGGTTGCGCCCCCTGCCCCTTATCCTGTTCGACGCGCCCTGCATGGTACGCCAGGCGGCGCTCGACGCCCTGAACAAGGCCGGTATTCCCTGGCACATCAGCATGACCAGCCGCAGCCTGGCCGGCATCTGGGCTGCCACTCAAGCGGGGCTTGGGCTTACCGTGCGCACGGCAGTCGGGATGCCGAGTGATCTACAAATTCTCGCGCAGCAACACGGCTTGCCCGCGCTCCCCTCACTAAAGCTGGTGCTGCACCGCCTGGATTCGACGCCGCCCGCTGCCGTAAAAGTGTTGGAGAGCTGTTTGCTGGAGAGCCTGGACCACGTCTCTCATCCGGCTGGCTGACACTGGCTGACGAATTCGAACGCATCCCGCGTCAGGTTTTCATGACCCTCGGCGGTAATCGCCACATTGTCCTCGATGCGGATACCGCCAAAGGGCGACAACCTCTCCACGCGGTTCCAATCCACCGCACTGCCTGCCGCTGAAGCGCGCAGGTCGGCCAACAGCGACGGGATGAAGTACAACCCCGGCTCGATGGTGACGACGAAGCCCGGCTGCAAAATCCGAGTCAGGCGCAGGAAGGGGTGCTCGGCCGGCGGTTCGCGCAGGGTACCGGCCGCGTCCTGCTGCCAACCGCCCGCATCGTGTACCTGGATGCCGAGCAGATGGCCAAGACCGTGGGGGAAGAAAGTGCGGGTGATACCCTGCTCCAGCTGCGCTTCGACACTGGCATTGACCAGCCCGCTGTCGGCCAGCACCTGTGCCAGTCGCGTATGCATCTCCAGGTGCAGGTCGACAAAGTCGACGCCTGCCTTCACGTTCGCAAGGATGCCTCTCTGCGCCTCATCCAGCGCCGCGATCAGCTGGCCGAACTCGGAGCTCGGATCGAAGGCGTGGGTGCGGGTAATATCGGCGGCATAGCCCTGGCAAGTCGCACCGGCATCGAGCAGCAGCGTGCGCGGGTCGTTCGGCGCCTGGCGCTGCTGGAACTGGTAGTGCAGCACCGCCGCATGCTCGTTCAGCGCGACGATATTGTCGTAGGGCAGATCCCGCTCGTTGTGTTCGGTGGCAACCAGATAATCCTGGTGGATCCGGTATTCGCCGGCACCGGCACGAAACGCCTGCTCGGCGGCGAGGTGGCCACGTACCGCGATGCGGTTAGCCTCGCGCAGGCAGTGCAGCTCCCATTCGGTCTTGATCGCGCGGTCGAAGTGCAGCGCGTCCAGCAAAGGCTGCGGATTGTGTTGCCAATCCTCTACGGCAAAGGCCGGACGTTCGGCACTGACCAACGCCACCCGCCCCAGCGAGGCGAATTCAGCACCTAGCTGCTGCGCATCGCCGAACGACTCGATCTCGAAAGCCGCGGTCCAGTCAGCGGTCGGCAGCTGCGGTGTCTGGTGCCAGAAGTCGGTGGGGCTGTACAGGTACAGCTTCGGCGTGCGTCCCGGTTGCAGCAACAGCCAGGATCCGGGATGCTGGTTCAGCTGCGGCAGCCACTGCACGAAATCGGGCTGGGTACGAAACGGATAGTAGGTATCGTCGAGGAAACGCCGTGGCGCGGAGCCTGAGCCCAACAGCAGGGCATCGAATCCCAGCGTCGCCAGCGCGTTTTCGGTACGCGCCTTCAGGGTCTCGATATGGGTAAAAAACAGAGACTGCATTGAATCATCCTGAGCAAACTAAAGGGCTGTGGTGACCCCTTCCGCGACCTGATCCGCGATCAGCGACCAGAGCACATCGAGGCTGCTGTTGTGGTTATGGCGTAATCGGTAGAGCCGTATCTGCAGCGGGATATGCCAGCGCTCATCGCCGGCCAGTGCCAACTGGTTGTAGCGCAGACTATCCCCGATCAGCCGCTTCGGTATCCAGCCCAGGCCGAACCCTTCCTTGACCATCGCCTTGACGCTGACGGCATGGAAGTTCTCGTTCATCGTCACCAGCTGCGGCGGTTCCAACTGCTGCTGGATGAACTGCTGAATCACCGGACGGGCGAAGGCGCCTTCGTGATAGCCGATGTAGGGCAGGGGTTTGCGCGCCTTGCCCGGCAACTGGTGCAGCGGCTGCCCCTGTTCGTCGAGCGCCGTTACCGGCACCAGCACCTCGTTGGCGACCGTGAGCGACTCGAAGCGATCGTCATTGAGCGCGCGCAGGAAATCCACCGCGGGATGCCAGTAACAGAGTGCCAGATCGCACTCCCCCTGCGCCAGGGCGCTGACGAAATCGGGGCCCACCCAGGCGGTGGATTTCAGATTCAGCTCGATATCGATGCCATGTTCGGAGGAGAACGGCTCGATCCAGGCGTTATAGAAGCACAGATACAGCGTCTGCGTGGTGGCGAAGACCAGTCGGTTGAGCTGTTTCTCGCGGATCTCGCCGCAGCGGGACTTGGTCTCGCGGGCGATGCGGCTCATCTGCTCGGCACCGGCAAGAAATACCTCGCCGGCCGGTGTCAGTGACAACGGCAGCGTGTTGCGGTCGATCAGCGTGACTCCCATCTCATCCTCGAGCAGCTTGATACGCCGGCTCAGGGTCGGTTGGGTGCAGTTACGCTCATCCGCCGCGCGGGAAAAGTGTCGCGTCCTTGCGAGCGCAATGAAGTCGTCCAACCAGCGCAACTCCATGTAGCCCCCTACGACCTGTGAAGCGAGCGGCCAAGCCAGGCCAGTGTCGGCTCTATCAGCGACGCGCCCAGACGCTGAGAGCGCTCCGGCGACCAGCCCTGCAGCGCATCGGGCTGCAGGTCGAAATCGATGAACGGCATCTCCAGCGTCATCGCCGGACAGTTAAAGCGGCGCCCGACCCAGAACGCGGCGATGGTCATGGTTTCAGCGCCGAACTTGCCGGGCGGATAACCGCGCTCAAGTTGAAAGTCGGCGTTCGCCGCCTGCAGATCACGTCCGAACTGCGCCTCCTGCTCCAGAACGCTCTCTTCGACCCAGGGTGCGCCAGCCTGCCCGGAGATAAAGTTGCACGGCAGCACCTCGTCGCCATGCAGATCGAAATAGAGATCGACACCGGTCTGCTCCATCCGCTGCCGCACGCAATACACCTCCGGGCTGCGCTCGAGGCTCGGCATCTGCCACTCCCGGTTCAGGTTGACACCGATCGCATTGGTGCGCAGATGTCCGCGCACGGAACCGTCCGGGTTCATATTCGGCACCATATAGATCACCGCCTGCTCCAACAGCCGACGCGCCTGGGCATCATGCCGATCCAGCAACCGGGTCAGCAGCCCCTCGGCACACCACTCGGCCATGGTCTCGCCGGGATGCTGGCGTGCTGTCACCCAGATCACAGGGCGACCTGGCGCCGCTTCGCCGATCTGCAGCAGCTCGATATCGCACCCGTCCAGGCTCTGGCCGAGGCTCTCGATACGTACCCGCTCCGACAGCCCGGCCCGGGCGATCAGATTGAGGTGACGCTCATGGCTGTAGGGCGCGAAATAAGCATAGTCGACTGCGTCATGCTCGGGTTGGTGTTCGATCACCAGCTCACCGTCTGCATATTGGGTCGGCACCCGAAACCAGTGTTCGCGATCGTAGGAGGCCACCGCGCGGTAGCCCTCCCAGCCTGCTGAATAGGAGGCCTCGCCGGCATTGGTCAAGCGCATCCGCAATGGTTGACCACGCACGCCCAGCGCGCGGAAGTGAAACCATTGGAAGAAGGTCGAGCCGTTGTCGATGCGGATGCGCAGCTGGATATCGTCCGCCCTGTCGGCATCGACCACCTCGATATTGCCGCTGTCGAAGGCGGCGCTGATCTGTATCCGGCTCATCTCAGATCCGCCCCTCCTCGACCGCGTGGCAGGCCACCTGACCGCCCTCGTCGGTGGCGATCAGCTGTGGGATCTCCCGCTTGCAGCGCTCGTTGGCGTGCGGGCAGCGACCGTGGAACACACAACCCGAGGGCAGGTTCACCGGCGTCGGCACCTCGCCCTTGAGCTTGATATGCGCAGGCCGACCGGTTTCCAGCCGCGGAATCGCCGACAGCAGCGCCTGGGTATAGGGGTGGCGCGGGGTAGCGAACAGGGCCTTGGTCGGCGCCAGCTCGCACAGGCTGCCGAGGTACATCACCGCCACCCGGGTACCGAAATGCTCGACCACCGCCAGGTCGTGGGTGATGAACAGGTAGGTCAGGTTGCGGCTCTCCTGCGCATCCATCATCAGGTTCAGCACCTGGGCCTGGATCGACACATCCAGCGCCGAGATCGGCTCATCCGCCACGATAAACTCCGGGTCCACCGCCAGCGCGCGGGCGATACTGATACGCTGGCGCTGACCGCCGGAAAACTCGTGGGCGTAGCGCTTGCCCCAGGTCGGGTCGATCCCCACCGATTGCATCACCTCACTTACCTTATCGCGCACCTCGGCGATGGACACCTTTGGGTTATGGAAGCGCACCGGCTCCTCCAGCGTCTGCGCGATGGTCATGCGCGGGTTCAGCGATGCATAGGGGTTCTGAAAGATCATCTGCATCTTGCGTCTGTAGGGCATCAACTGACGGTCGCTCAGGTTGTCGATGCGCTTGCCCTGGTAGCTGATCGAGCCACCGCTCGGGCTGAGCAGCCCCATCACGGTGCGCGCCACGGTGGACTTGCCGCAGCCGGACTCACCCACCACGCACAGCGCCTCGCCCTTGCGCACATCGAGCGTCACGCCGTTGATCGCGTGCACATGCTCCTGCTCACGCACCAGCTTGCCGCCACGCAGTTTGATCTGTTCGAGAAAGTCGCCGGAGATCGAGAAGCGCTTGTACAGATCCTCGATCTGCACCAGGGATTCGGCCGCCGTTTTAACAGTTGTCGGTACCGTCGTGGTCATCTTAATTCGCCTCCTCGATCTGCCGTGCAGCGGCTTCCTCGAGCTTCATCTTTGCCACCAGATGGCAGGCCACGCGGCAACCGCCGGAACTGGTATAGTCCGGCAACTGGGTCTGGCACACCTCCATCGCGTATTCGCAGCGCGGGTTGAACGCACAACCGTCCGGAATCTTCTGCAGCGGCGGCATGGAGCCGCGGATCTGGTTCAGACGCTGGCCCGGAATCGCCATCTGCGGCAGTGCGTTCATCAGCCCCTGGGTGTAGGGGTGCTGAGCGTCGTTGATGATCTCCCGCGTCGGCCCCTGCTCGATGATACGACCGGCGTACATCACCATCGCCTGCTGCGTTACCTGCGACACCACACCCAGATCATGGGTGATCAGCATCAGCGCCACGTTGTTGCGCTCGCACAGCTCCAGCATCAGGTCCATGATCTCCGCCTGGATCGTCACATCGAGTGCCGTGGTCGGCTCGTCGGCGATGATGATATCCGGGTCCATCAGTAGGCCGATGGCGATGACGATACGCTGACGCATACCGCCGGACAGCTCATGCGGATACTGGTCAAAGCGTTTCTCCGGCGACGGGATATACACCTGTTTCAGCTTCTGCAGCGCGATGTTCTTGGCGTCGCGACCGCTGATCTTACGGTGTGCCAGCAGGCACTCCACCATCTGCTGACCGATGGTCAGCACCGGGTTCAGCGTCATCATCGGATCCTGGAAGATCATCGAGATGCGGTTACCGCGGATCGAGCGCAGCTCTTTTGCCGACATCACGGCCAGGTTGCGCCCTTCGAACAGGATCTCGCCGCCGGCGATATAGCCGGGGCGCGACAGCAGGTTCAGAATCGAAAAACCGAGCACCGACTTGCCGGCACCGGACTCACCGACCACGCCGAGGCGCTCGCCGCGCTCTAGGGTGAAATTGATATCGCGCAGGGCGTGGACCTCGCCACTGCGCAGGCCGAAGCGAACTTCGAGGTTCTTAACTTCCAACAGTGCCATCGTCTTACCCCTTGTACAGCTTCGGGTTAAGGACATCACGCAGCCAATCGCCGAGCAGGTTCATCACCAGCACCAGGGCGATCAGTACGCCACCGGGAATTACCGTGATCCACCAGGCGCCCGAGAAGATGTACTCGAAACCGCTGGAGATCAGCGAGCCGAGCGAGGGCTGCGACACCGGCATACCCAGACCGAGAAACGACAGCGAAGCCTCTGAGATGATCGCGTTGGCCACCTGCACGGTGGAGATAACCAGAATCGGCGACAGCGTATTAGGCAGTATATGCCGGAACATGATGCGCGCCGGGCGCAGGCCGATAACACGGGCGGCGTCCACATACTCCTTACGCTTCTCCGCCAGCACCGAGGCGCGGATGGTGCGGGCGTACTGCGGCCACTCGGCGATACCGATCACCAGGATCAGCATCAGCATCGCCAGCTTCTGATACAGCTCGGTGCCGAAGGTGGCCTGGAACACGGCCAGCACGACGATCGCCACCATCATGGTCGAGAACGACAGCTGCACATCGGCAAAGCGCATCAGCAGGCTGTCGATACGACCGCCGAAGTAACCGGCCAGCAGGCCGATGACGATACCCAGAGCCGCCTGCAGCGCCACGGCGCAGAGCCCGATCGTCAGCGAGATCCGGGTACCGTACAGAATGGTGGACCAGAGATCGCGTCCCTGGGCGTCGGTGCCCAACCAGAACGCCGGGTCGCCCCCCTCCTCCCAGCTCGGCGGCAACTCCGAGTTCAGGATGTCGATCTGTGCCGGGTCATAGGGGTTGAACGGTGCCAGCAACGGCGCCAGCAACGCCATCAGGGCAAAGGCCACAAATACCAACAGGCTAAGCTGCGCAACGCGGTCGGTCACGAAGCTGTGCCAAAGGTGGCTGTCGCGCATGCGCTGCCAGGCGCTGGGACGGACCTCAAGAATCTCTACTTGTTCAGTCATCACTTCTTACCTGTCAATTTGACGGTCGGGTTCACCAGACCGTAGATCAGGTCGACCAAGGTATTGGTCACCACGAAGATGGCGCCGACCACGATCAGATAGGCAACGATCAACGGGGTGTCGACGCGGTTGACCGCTTCCAGGAACAGGAAACCCATGCCGGGCCACTGGAATACGGTCTCGGTCAGAATGGTATAGGCCACCATGGTGCCGATCTGCACACCACCCACCGTGATCACCGGCAGCATGGTGTTCTTCAGCGCGTGCAGGAAATAGATGCGGCGGGGCGCCAGGCCCTTGGCCCAGGCGAACTTCACATATTCGGACTGCAGAACTTCCATCATCTCGGCACGAATCAGCCGGATGAACAGTGGCAGCATGATCGACGCCAGCGAGATACACGGCAAGACCAGGTGCTGCAGGCCGTCGACGGTCAAGAACCCGGTTTCCCAGGGACCGAACACCGGCTCGGTCTCGCCGCGGCCGAACGACGGCATCCAGCCGAGATAGATCGAAAACAGATAGATAAGGCCAATTGCAGTCAGGAATACGGGCACCGAGATGCCGATGATACTCAGCCCCATCACCGCCCGAGAAAACAGGCTGTTGGGCTTGATCGCCGAGTACACCCCCAGCGGCACCGACAGCAGCACGATGATCAGGGTCGCGCCGAACACCAGCTCCAGCGTGGCCGGCAGCTTGTGCAGAATCACCTGCAGCGCCGGCTCCTTAAAGAAATAGGAGGTGCCCAGGTCGCCGTGCAGGGCTTTAACGGCGAAGCGGCCATACTGCACCAGGAACGGATCGTTCAGACCCAGCTGGTCGCGCAGTGCCTGTCGCTCCTCCTCCGATACCGACTGTCCCACCAGCTCACGTAGCGGGTCACCCAGGTTGTCCTGAATCGAGAAGCTGACCAGGCTGATGATGAACATCACCAGAATCGCCTGGACGATACGTTTGATCAGAAAAGCAATCATGGTTTTTCAACCTCGAGACATATGGCTGCCCTGCCACATACCATCTATTGGAGAAAGGGGCGCCGACAGGCTCCCCTTGTACGGCGTTAAGGATGCCGACACCTCCCTGCCGGCACCCCGGAGTATCACTCCTTGATGACCAGATCCCCGAGGTAGGGGAAGTTCATCACGTTGAGCACCGGCGCGATATCGACCTTCTTTCCGGCACCCCAGGCCAGATCCTGCCAGTGCAGCGGTACAAAAGCAGCGTCTTCATACAGGCCACGTTCGATGGACTGCATGATCTCGGCACGCTTGGCGCTGTCGGTCTCGACGTTCGCCGCCTGCACCAGTTTATCCAGCTCCGGATTGCAGTAGTTACCGGAGTTGTACTGACCGGCACCGGTATCCGCGTTCGGACACATGGTCAGGAACTCGTAGAAGTTGTTGGAGTCCTCGGTATCCGCATGCCAACCGATCATCATGATATCCGCTTCACGGGCATCAAACGCCGGCCAGTACTGCGCTTTCGGTACGGTCTTCAGATCCACCTTGATGTTGATCCGCGCCAGCATCGACGCCACCGCCTGGGCGATCTTGGCATCGTTCACGTAGCGGTTGTTCGGCGCCATCATGGTCACGCTGAAACCGTTCTCGTAACCGGCCTCCTTCATCAACTGCTTGGCCTTCTCCAGATCGTAACGCGGAGTCAGGCTCTCGTCATAACCGAGGTAACCTTTCGGGCTCAGCTGACCGGCCGGGGTGGCGAAGCCCTTCATGATCTTGTCGACGATCCCCTTCTGGTTGATCGCATAGACCACCGCCTGGCGCACACGCTTATCCTTGAACGCTTCGACACGGTTCTGGTTGAGCTGGAAGGTGATGATGCGGGTGCCGCTCATGGTCACCAGATCGGTACGATCACTGTTGCGGATCTGGTCCAGATCGGTCGGCGGTACCGGTGCGATGAAGTCCACATCACCGGACAGCAGCGCGGCGACACGGGTCGGTGCCTCCTTGATCGGTGTCAGCACGATATCGTCGACGTTACCGGGCGACTTGGTGTCCCAGTAGTTCGGGTTGCGCTTGAACTCCACCTTCACACCCTGCTGACGATAGGCCACGGTATAGGCACCGGTACCGGATTCATTCTTGGACGCAAAGGAGTTACCACCCTTGACGATCGCATCCTTCGGTTTGCCGTTCTCATCCTCACCGGTATAGAACTTGCTGTCCATCGGGAAGATGTAGGTGGCCGCATTCAGGATCAGCGGATAGGGTGATTTCGACACCAGATCGACGGTGTAATCATCGACCACCTTCAGTTCAGCAAACGGCTCGAAGATCGCCTTGAAATCGGCGGAGCTTTTCAGGCGGTTGAAGGTAAAGGCCACGTCCTGCGCGGTCATCTCGTTGCCGCTATGGAACTTGACCCCCTGACGCAGGTGGAAGCGCATGGTCAGGCCATCGACCCACTCCCAACTTTCCGCCAGACGCGGTTCAAAATCCAGATCCTTGGTCCAGCGGATCAGCGGATCGAACACCATGTGGGAAAGTTGGAGGGTGCCGCCGGAGAGCTGTTCCTGCGGATCGAGTGATACGGGATCGGCATCGTACGCCATCTTCAGCGTGGCGGCCTGCGCGCTCATCATGCCGAGGCTCAGTATGGCGCCAGCCAGTACTGAAACAGTTTTCTTCATCATCGGTTCTGTTCCCAAGTTATTGTTATGAGGCTTTTCAGCGAACAGAAGGCACCTTAGTCGATCCCCGCAAGAGGACCAATCGAAATTACAACTAGGGCTATACGCGGGCCGCATGAGGGGTATAAGAGGGTTGGATGATAGCAGTAGGAATGGATAGACAACACAAAACTCATTGGCGCTATTCTTTTAAACTGCCACCTTAGCCAACGTCAACTTCCAAGTTTACAAATATCTATTTTACGTCGCGAATGGAATTACTATAGATCCATACCTGTACGACACATAGCATAGGCCAAGAAAGTATTAGCAATGAACCTATCATTCTTAAAACTGACATCGAAGAGCTCAACGTTCCGTATATCATAATTATCGTTATTACAAAACCAGATAGAATACTGTACTTGAAATCCGATATTTTCACCCATGATTCAGTAATAAAAATCACAACAAAATAAAAGTATCTTAATATAACCATGATACTTATCAAATATAGAAACAACATCCCGTCAAATCTTATATCGAACTCGTGATCAAGTCCGTTTGAAAACAGTTCCATAAACCAGCCAAAGGTCACGATGAGTCCTGCCGGGGAGACAAGCACCACAACAAACAATATAACCAACAGCGACAACAAGCACTGTGCATTAATCAAGTACTTTATCATCTACCCTATAGCTCATAGTCTATTTTTAAACTATTAAAATTAAATTGATCTTGTTGACCCGGGTAGCCTCTACTTGAAAAACCAAACTCTATTGTCACTTCGTCGGTTGCAATCTCCGCCCTGTAATCTGGTTTACCTAACTCAAATGGAAGCAGCTCATTTATCTCTTGGAAGGTTTTACCTTTCAAATCAATCCCATTGAATACAACCGCTTCTCTGGAGTACTTCGAGTTTATTGAGACGGATGTATTATAAAGATCGGTGCAACATACATCGTGGTATCTAAAGCCCTTTAGCTTTCCACGAGTGAAAATAAGAACTACTGATTTACCATAAAACACTAGTTTGTTATATTTCGTCGTTTGAAAGTAACCATTAGACTCTCCCAAAATCTTAGCTACTTCCTGCTCCGTACTGTCCCATGGAACACCGAGTACAGATTCGGATGGTACAATATCTAATGATAAAGCCTGATTAGACCAAAATACCAACAACACAACCAGTAGTCTTAACATTTGAATCCCTTCCACCTGCTCTTCGTGGGTGACATCGGCAGTTAAAAACTTTTAACACGTGACCGAAAAATTCCACCTTTTAGGGTCACGTGCTTATACTTATTAAATTCTAATCAACTTACCAAACTCAGGATGAGTAACAGCAGTCTTGATTAAATCTTGTACTGCAGGAGCTAGCGCGTCAGCAGTAGCATTACATGCTGTAATTGCATCAAAGCCACTTTTAAAAGTGTACTTATTATCAATTGAAAGTGATTCACCATTAGATGAGTTAAGGTTTAAACCTATATCCCAGTACCCATTTGTTAACCCAGTTACAGACGAAAATTCGATCTTGGTTATGGATCCAGTTATTTTAGCTCCCTCTGTAGAGTGTATACCTGCCATCTTAAACTCATCGTTAATCGCCTTAGATATGAACTGTGGAATTGATAAACCATCAGCTGGCTCAATTGGCCCCATCAAACGACAGTTAGCATCAAAATTTGCTTCCTGATTCAGGCTCGACACCTCAGCCTTCGCTCCATCAAACTTCTTAAGCTCTTGAATATTATCTACGGATATGGAGTAACGTGGAGGCTGCATTGTTGAACAAGCAGATATCAGAGATAGTCCAGCGATTAGTATGAGATGCTTTTTCATTTTTACTTCCTTGCTGTTTTGTTGAATTTATAGCGAATAAAAGCGGTGTATTGAGTTTTCCATGCAAGCATTGTCACCTTGCAAGGTACCGAAATTTCCCAAGATGCAGAGAGGTGCTCGCACCCGAAAGCCCGCAATTTCGGCAAAAGATCTCGCAATTTCAAAAGACAAAAACAGAATGGGGAATGTGATAGGTCGTAAGTTATCATCCTGATTATCCTGAGCTTCTGAGGAAGCTGCCAATTACGGACTACGATAGGGGTACTCCTCTTACCCGCCGGGTCTGACTATATCTCAAGTCGCTGGATAGCGACAATGCTCTGTTTCATCCGCTCATTGCGTGGAGACGTCCAACTGGGTGCCGGGACGCCAGTGATCATTGAAACCGGCTCTGTTTGTGGCGGATGGCAAGAAGGAGACAAAGCTGACAGTGAATCTGTACAGCTTTGTCAGTTGAATTCGAATAATCAGCTCACTCGGCGCGAACGCGCACCCAGCGCTCGCCGGTGTACTCGACCGGGAATCTGGCCCACTCTCGAAACTCCCGGAGGGTGCAGGCTCCGGTGGCGTAGCTACCGGCACCGGCTACGGTCTTGAACACCAGCCGGTCGCGCTCCGACTCCATGCTGTCCGGTCCGTCGATGATCTGGCGCACCGCCCACTGCGTGCCGAGCTGGCCGTTGCTGTAGTACGTGCCGACGACCAACTGCTGCGGACTCTGCTGCGCCTGGGCAGCGTGCTCCAACGCCAGGTCGAACAGTTCGGCCAGCTCTTCGGAGGTCACGTCCACATAGGAGTTGATCTGCTCCATCGCCGCCGCCAGATCTTCATGGGTCAGCATGCTGCTATGACGATGCATCGGCGAAACCGTCGGATGCGAAGGGCGACGTGCCAAGGCCGCTGGGTAGCGACGCCAGTAAAACAGGCTGTTAAACAGGACCGCGACTGTCAGCAGAGCGGTCAGGTTCAGCAGTACCGGTGTGAGCAGGAAAGCGTAACCCAAGGCATGGACCGCATCGCCACCGATCACTGCGGCCAATGCCGTGGCGCCGGCAGGCGGGTTTATGCAGCGCAGGTAGTGCATGGTAGCGACCGACAGGCCTACGGCCAGGGCCGGTGCCAAGGGATGATCCGGCAGCAGCTGTTGGCAGCTGACGCCGATAAAGGCGGATAGCAGGTGCCCGCCCACCAGTGGCCAGGGCTGCGACAGAGCGCCATGCGGCACGGCAAACAGCAGCACCGCCGAAGCTCCCATGGATGCCACAATCAACGTGCTGCCGTTCGCACCCAGATACCAGCTCGATATCCAGTAAACGCCGAGCATACCCAACAACGCACCAAGCCCGGATATCAGTTTTTCGCTATGACCGGTGGTATTCTCGCCTACGCCGAGCAGCGTCAGCAGTCTGTTATGCTCTTTTTTCTGATGGGAATCAGACACCAGATTTAACCTCCGATACGTCGATCTGCAGACGCTTCAGCAGACGATTGAAATTTCCCGGGTCCAGCCCCAGCTCCCGCGCAGCCGCCGCGCGATTGCAGCCGCACCTGGCCAGGCAGTCGATCACCAGATTGCACTGAAAGGCATCGGTCGCCTCGCGCAGGGTGCGCGCGCCGGTTGCATAGGCCAGGTTGTCGTCGGTGCCGGGCGACTCCATCTCAATGGCCCTCTCCTGCGGTAGATCAAGCAGGTCGGCGGTGAGACTCAAAACCCGACCGATGCCACCGGCATCGGCTTTCAGGCGCAAAACGGCGCGGCTCAGCAGGTGTTCGAGCTCACGCACATTGCCGGGCCAGTCGTAACAGAGCAGTGCTTCACGGGCGCCGTTGTCTAGCCTCAGCGCATGCAGCCCAAGGCGACGCCGGTTCAGTTCGAGAAAGTGGCCGGCCAGGCGCAGAATATCGCGGCCGCGTTCCCGCAGCGGCGGCACCTGTATCGGGTAGACGCTGAGACGGTGGTAAAGATCTGCGCGGAACCGCCCCTGCGCCACCTCCTGCGCCAGATCACGGTTGGTCGCGGCGATGATGCGCACATCCACCTGATGAAACTGATCACTGCCAACCCGCTGCACCTCGCCACTCTGCAGCGCGCGCAGCAGCTTGGGTTGCATCGCCAACGGCATCTCGCCGATCTCGTCGAGAAACAGGGTTCCGCCCTGCGCCAGTTCGAACTTGCCGGTGCGGGAACTGGCGGCGCCGGAGAAGGCGCCGCGGGTGTGGCCAAACAGCTCGCTCTCCACCAGGTTTTCCGGCAGTGCCGCACAGTTCACGTACACCAGCGGGGCATCGGCCCGCGCCGAAGCAGCATGCAGATGGCGCGCAACCAACTCTTTGCCGACACCGGTCTCACCGGTAATCAATACCGACAGATCAGACGCCGCGACCACATCCAGTTCGCGCAGCATCGCCTTGATCGCCGGACTGTCGCCGATAATGTCGGTGCGTCCAAGATCGGCAATCAGCACCTGCGCCACCTCATGCTCAAGGTTGCAGCGCTTCTGCAGGGACTGGATCAGCTCGGAAACGCGGATAGAGGCTTCGGTCAAACGCACGAAGGCACGCAGCTCCAACGGTTCTATGCCATCGAAAACACAGGGTTCCAGCGCATCCAGGGTCAACACGCCCCAGGGCTGTTCGTCGATATACAAAGCCACGCCCATGCAGTCATGCACATGCAGACGCTCTTCGACATGGTCGATCAAACCGTCATAGGGGTCTGGCAGCTCGGAGTCAGCAGCGAAACGTACCGGCTCCCGGCTCATCAATATATGCGCGAAGCGGGGATGCTCCTCGACCTGGAACGCGCGACCGGCGGTGTCATCCGACAGACCTCGGGTGGCAAGCGGAATCAGCACCGAGCCATTCAAGCGCAGCAGCGCCGCCGCATCGCAGGGGAAGGCTTTCAACAGCGCCTCCAGCAAGCGTTCGAAGCGCGTCTCCGGTGTCATCTGGCTGGACAGATCCGACACTACAGAGATCATCGAATCCGCCATGGAAAAAACAGTCATTTCAACAACCCGATTGTTATTTTGACAAAGCTTGACCGAAGTCAATTTAACAATGCTTTCAAAAGATGTATGCGTTATCAAGCTTTTCAGGGGGCTGGCACGATATCCGCTTATAACGACACAAACAACTACTACCCCGTTTCGGGGAGGACACCCCTAGGAGAGAGTTATGCTGTCGAGCCAGACCCGTGAGATCATCGCTGCCACCCTGCCTGCGGTTAAAGAGCACGCCCGGGATATCACCGAGGTGTTTTATCCGCTGATGTTCAGCCGTTACCCGCAGGTGAAGGCGTACTTCAATCAGGCTCATCAGGAGAAGGGGACTCAGCGTCAGGCCCTGGCCAACGCCGTTGTTGCCTATGCCAGCAATCTTGATCGGCTGGAGCTGCTTGGCGATGCGGTATCCCTGATCGTGCACAAGCACGCGTCGCTGAACATCCTGCCGGAGCACTACCCGATCGTCGGTGAGTGCCTGCTGGCGGCGATCAAGGAGGTATTCGGCGACGTAGCCACCGATGAGGTACTGAACGCCTGGGGTGAAGCCTACCAGCAGCTGGCGGATATCCTGATCGGCGCCGAAGAGAGCGTATACCAGGCCAACGAGCAGAAACCGGGCGGCTGGCGTGGCGAGCGCGAGTTTCGTCTGGTGCGCAAGGAGCGCGAGAGCGAGGTGATCACCTCGTTCTACTTCGAACCCGTGGACGGTCAACCGGTCGCCGAGTTCCAGCCGGGGCAGTACACCAGTCTGGTGCTGGAGATCGACGGCGATACCACCCGTCGCAACTACTCCCTGTCCGACAGCCCGAACAACCCCTACTACCGGATCAGCGTCAAGCGCGAGGCCGGCGGCCGGGTATCCAACTACCTGCACGACTCCCTGAATCCGGGTGATCTGGTGCGATTGACCCCGCCCTGCGGTGATTTCGTGCTCAACGACAGCGACCGTCCGCTGGTACTGCTCTCCGGCGGCGTCGGCGTAACACCGACCATCAGCATGCTGCGTCCGGCACTGGAAAAGGGGCGCGAGGTGCATTTCATCCACGGCGCCCTGAACAGCGCCTGCCATGCATTCAAGGGCTTGGTCGACAAGCTCAAGGCGGAGTACGACAACCTGCACGTCAGCTACTGCTACAGCGAGCCGCTGCCGCACGACCAGGAGGTGGCGCAGGGCTTTTTCGATCAACAGCGTCTGGCCTCACTGCTGCCGCTGGAGAAGAACCCGGATGTCTACTTCCTGGGTCCAAAGCCGTTCATGAAAGCCTGTTACCAGAGCCTGAACGCGCTTAACGTGCCCAAGGAGCAGATCCGTTACGAATTCTTCGGCCCGCTCGAAGAACTTGCTTAAGCGCTAGCTTAAACGGGCTGGCCATCCCTCCCCTTGTGGCCAGCCCCTACACCGATAAAAAAGCCCTCCTTGCTGCTCAATATTTAACCACCCCTGCCGATATCTTCGACTCTGTTCTCCAACTGTCGATAACCATGATCATCAGCAACAGCCAGATCGGCATGAGCGCCGCTCACCAGCGCCAACATCAGGTACACGAGCGCGAGTCCCTGCAGCGGTTTGAAACCGATGCCCAGGGCAATGTCCGTGTAGCGTCCTCCATCACCCGGGATAACGCCCAATCCGCGCAACGCCTCGAAGCCTCCGCACTTGCCGCTCGAATCGAGCGCCCGGCCCCCGAGCCGATTGCGAAACCCGAAGAGGTGGAGGCGGAACAGGCAAGCGAGGATATCGACACCACCGAGCCACGACTTCGCCTGCTCGCCGCTATCGTCAGCATGCTCAGCAACCGCGAGGTGGAACTGTTCGACGCCAAGGCACTGACCGCCGACACGGAAGCGGTTGAGGTAGAACAGCCGGGCAACGCCACCCCGCCACCATCAGCACCCGGCCAAACCGGTATGCGCTACGAGTGGAGCCGCGAGGAGTCGATATCGGAGTCCACCCGTTTCTCCGCCGTCGGCAAACTGACCACCGCGGATGGAAAGAGCATCGATATCGCGCTGCAGTTGCAGATGGAGTACAGCTACACCGAGCGGGAGAGTCTGGTGATGACCGCCGGTGTGCAGATGAAAGACCCGCTGGTGATCAACTTCAATGGCAGCGCCGCCGAGCTCAGCGCCGAGCAGCTCAGCTTCGATATCGACGCCGACGGCGAGCTGGACCGCATCAACGTCCTCTCCTCCAATAGTGGCCTGCTGATGCTGGACAAAAACGGTGACGGCAAAGCCAGCGACGGCCGCGAACTGTTCGGCGCGCTGAGCGGAAACGGCTTCGCCGACCTCGCCACCTACGATGAAGATGGCAACGGTTTTATCGACGAGGGTGACAGCGTCTACGGCCAGCTCAAGATCTGGATACAGGGTGCCGAGGGCGCAGACCAGTACGCGAGCCTGAAGGAGAAGGATGTGGGCGCGATCTATCTGGGTTCGGTCAGCACCCCCTTCTCACTCTATACCGAGGGCAACGACCTGCGCGGACAGATCCGTTCAAGCGGCCTGTATGTGGGCGAAAATGGCTCGGTGGGCACGGTTCAGCAGATCGACCTGGTGGTATAACCGGGCCGACCTGCTCTCCCGAGACGATAACCGCGTGGATTACCGCCGCTGACGATGCAAAACGGAAGGGCCACTGAGTATCCCTGACTAAACCGCAGAGCCGAGAATGTTATTGCTCTCCAGTAGTTCCCTGACCGGACGGATCTCAACACTGCCGTAGCGGGCCGGCGGAATCTTTTCCGCCAGCCGGATCGCTTCATTCAGATCCTGCGCTTCCAACATGTAAAAGCCCGCCAGTTGCTCCTTGGTTTCGGCAAAAGGACCATCGGTGACAAGCGCCTTGCCGTCGCGCACCCGCAGTGTGGTGGCGCTATCGGTGGTCTGCAGCGGTGCGCCATCGAGGAAGTGGCCGGCAGCGGAGAGATCCTCAACGCAGGCGATGCACTCACGGTTCAAACCGTCCCACTCCGCCTGACTCATCTTTTTCATGATCGCTTCGTTGTAGTACACCAGACACAGGTATTTCATGGCTTACCCTCCCTGTTCAATCGGCCGCTTCCGCCAATTCGGCTACTTGGCAGGCCACCGCCATCCAGCCGTCAGTGAAGCCCATCTCCTTGTGTTTTTCCATCTCTTCCTGTTTCCAGTGTCGCGCGCTGGCGGTGTAGCGGGTGCCTACTCCCTCCGGCGCGATTTCAAATAGTCCAATCATAAAGGCGGGCTTCGGGTTCCACTGGCCATCGAAGGCATCGGTGAAGACAAAACGCTTACCGGGCGTGACCTCGAGAAAGACACCAGCGTTATCGAACTCCTGACCTTCGGGGCCGATCATCTTGGTATCGAATACGCCGCCGGCGCGCCAATCGATGGCATTCACCACCGTGCGCCAGGGTTTGGGGCACCACCAATCCTGCAGGCGTTCGGTCAGTACCCGCCACACCTTGTCCGGCGGGGCGTCGATATAGTGGGTAACGGATAGTTCGTATACGTCATCCAAGGTTTTGGATTCACACATCGTATTCACTCCTTCTATTCCTGCATGCCGTTGTCATTCACTGTGCCCCATGTTGTTGATGGGGCATGCTCTTATCCTCTATTCCTGCCTGGCACCGACCAGTGAAAACGACGCCCCCTGTGGGTCAATCCCTTTGACGATATAGTCGCCGCCTGGCACTTGCACCGGACCAAAGGTCAGCTGTCCACCGGCTGAGGCGATCTTATCGACGGCTCGATCGATATCGGCGACACGGAAGTAGAAGTGCCACATCGGCATCGGCATGGTATCGGGTTTGGGCATCACGGCACCGAGGACACTACCGTGACGCAGGAACTCGTAGCAGCCCTCCTCCCCCATATCCATCTCACCCTCTTTCTGCCAGCCGAACAACTCTCCGTAGAACTGTTTTGCCGCTGCGGGATCCGTAGTACGTAGTTCGTTCCAGCCGCAATGACCGACGCGGGGGCGATCAAAGGCAAAGGCCAGGCTGGTCTCCTCGCTGAATCCACGCATGATATAAAAGGGCACGCCCTGCGGGTCGGTGACCATCGCAATACGGCCCACATCATCGATATCGAATGGCGGCAGCATCACGCGACCGCCGGCTTCGGTAATGCGGGCGACGCAGTGATCGACATCCTCCACCGCGATATAGCCCAGCCAGACCGGACGCGCACCACCCGCTCTCATCTCCTCGGTCAACGGCATCATGCCGCCGACCGGATTGACCTCACCGCTGTCCGGGTCCGTCGCCTGCAGAATGCGGTAATCCATGTTCGGCACACCGCTGTCTACCGTCTGCCAGCCGATCACGTCGCTGTAGAACGCCTGGGCGGCGTCCGCATCGTCGGTGAGCAGTTCGTACCAAAGAAAATCGCCCTGTTTGTTCGCCATTGCACTGCCTCCTTTTTGGTCTGTTTTATCTACTAGTCGTTCCTGACCAGACCGATTCGACAGGGTAAGAGAATTTTTTTGCACTTTTTTCAGTGCAGTGCTGTGAGGCGTTGAAGAAGGAAGCGACGTTCAGGCTCCTGCTGCACCAGCTGCAACGCCTGGCGATAGGCGGCACGTGCGTCGTCGATGCGACCCAAGCGACGATACAGGTCCGCCCGCGCCGCATGTGCCAGGTGGTATCGCGTCAGATCGCCCCGTTCGAGGATCGCGTCGATCAACTGCAATCCAGCGGCGGGACCGTCACGCATGGCGATCGCGACAGCGCGATTCAACTCCACTACCGGCGAGGGCCGAAGGCGCAGCAGCACGTCATAGAGACCGGCAATCTCCGACCAGTCTGTCTGTGCCGAACTCGGCGCTTCGGCATGCACCGCAGCGATCGCTGCCTGCAGCGCATAGGGCCCGACAGGGTGTTGCAGTGCGTTGAGCACCAGCTCACAGCCCTCGACAATCTGTTGTCGGTTCCAACGGCTACGATCCTGCTCCTCCAGCGGGATCAGATCCCCCTCTGCAGAGGAACGGGCCTCGCGTCGAGCATCGTGCAGCAGCATCAGTGCGAGCAGGCCGGCGACCTCCGCCTCCGGCAGTAGCTCCAGTAATAGCCGTCCCAGACGAATTGCCTCTTGGGACAGTTCCCCTTGTGTGACATTGTCGCCGGATGTTGCCGAGTACCCCTCGTTGAATACCAGGTAGATCACCTGCAATACCGCATCGAGCCGCTGCGGCAACTCACGGGGTCCCGGAACCTCATAGGGAATACAGGCATCGCGGATCTTACCCTTGGCGCGGACGATGCGTTGCGCCAGCGTTGGCGCCGGCACCAGGAACGCCGCGGCGATCGCCTCGGTGGTGAGACCGCACACCTCGCGCAGGGTCAGGGCAACCTGTGCTTCCGGCGATAGTGCCGGGTGACTGCAGGTGAAGATCAGTCGCAGGCGATCATCGACGATATCCTCCTCCCCTGCGGCATTCTCCTCCTGCGCTTCCAACTCCGCTGTCAACGCGTCTCTCGATGCATCCAACCGCGTCCGCCGACGCAGGCGGTCGATCGCCTTGAATCGCCCGGCGCTCACCAGCCAGGCACGCGGCTTGTCGGGAATACCCTCTTTCGGCCATTGAGCGAGTGCAGCCGTGAAGGCGTCATGCAGCGCCTCTTCGGCCAGATCGAAGTCTCCGTGCAACAGGCGTATCAGCGTTGCCAACACCCGGCGCGCCTCGTGTTGGTAGAGCTCATCGATATGTTTCTGAATGACGGCCTTATCCATTTTCTATCCGCGGTATTGATCGGTGTCCGAAGTTTCAGATAAAGGTGGGGTACTGATGGTCAGATGGCAAGTCAGGGGGACAGATATCGAGGCCAGCCAACGGCTGGATCCAGGATGCAAGAATAGGATGGCAACGGGGTAGCAACGAATAGCAGCGAACTATTTGGGCGCCCTGAGCGGAAACGGCTCGGTGGGTAGGCTGCAGCAGATCGACCTGGTGGTGTGGCCGGGTCGAGCCTGCTGCAAGGAAGAACGGCGATCAGTGTGCAGTACTGGCAGCAGCTTCCTCTTCGGCCGCTTCTCCCATGTACTCATCGAAGTTGGCGATATAATCAGCCAGGTTGCCGTCATAGAGCTGACGGAAGCGGTCGGTGAAGTACTCCACCGCCTTGTCGCGCTTGCCGGCCAGCTCCTCGGCCTTGGTCACGCTGCCTGCCGCGATGTAGGCATTGAAGCGCGCTGCAGCGTAGATAAAGGCCACGCCCATCTTGTGATCGCCGTATTTGCCGCCCATCTCGTTGGCGATCTCGATCAGTTTGTTGGTCGCTTCGACGAACTCGTCGTCGAACATGTTTTCATCAATACTCATGGTGACTCTCCTGATCCATCAATTTACGCTGAAAGGTGGACTGGCGCCCGATCGACAGATGGCGATGGCGGCAATAACGCCCGGCGGCCAGCAGCATGGCGATGCGGGCCAGGGTCAGCGGTGAAGAGCCTCGGCCGAGGCCGATCTGGGACTCCTGGGCCAGGTGTTCGAACTGATCCAGTGCCTGGATCGAACTGTCTTGTGCGCTTAGCTGTTTCATCGCTATCACCTCGATCGCTTATATCGGTATCAGCATTCGAGCTGTACCAGATAGGTATCCTGCAGTTCGGCAAACTGCGCCGGCGTGTAGGCCTTGATCGTCAACGCGTGCAGCTGACCACTCTTGAGCTGTTGTTCGAACAGGGCGAGGATGCCCTTCTGCCTCTGCATCAGGCTCTGCCCCTCGAAGGTTTCACTGATGATCGCCAGGGTGAAACTGCACTCTTCGCCGCTGACATCGATCTGTGCATCCGGCAGCGCCGCCTGCACGATCGCTTCCACTTCACTGCTCAGCATCAGGCACCTCCAACGGCGTCCAGCATCGGCTTCAGACTGCCGTCCTCGACCATCGCCACGATCACGTCACTACCGCCGATCAGTTCACCGTTGATGAACAGCTGCGGGTAGGTCGGCCAGTTGGAGATGCTCGGCAGCTTCTCGCGGATGAATGGCGCTTCCAGCACGTTGACGAAGGCGTAGCTGTTGCCGAGTCCCTTCAACGCTTCCACCGCGTTGCGGGAGAATCCACATTTCGGATCGTCCGGTGTGCCCTTCATATAGAGCAGCACGGAGTTCTCGGCCAGTTGCTTGCGAATCTTCTCTTCGGTAGTCATAGCCTGTCCTCAGGTTTACTGGCCAATCGCAATGCGGGTTGTGGCCATCAGCAGTTTCATGATTTGGCGGCTGCCGGCGACATCCAGTGCGGAGAAGTCGTCCAGCGTTCTCAATTCGGTATCCGCTCCGGCGGCCAGCAGCATCTCGACCATCTCCCGCTTGCCCGCAGCACTGGACCAGATCAGCGGCGTGGCGCCGTTCAGGTTCTGGTTGTCGACGTTGATGCCCTGGCGGATCAGCTCGCGTACGCAGTCGGGGCTGTCCGCGCGGCAGGCGAACCAGAGCGCGTTGTTGCCGTCATCGTTACGCCGGTTCACATCGGCGCCACGGGCGATCAGTTGTGCCACCGCCAGGCTGTCGCCGCGATGGGCCGCGACCATCAACTGGGTCAGACCATGATCGCCGGGTTGATCGATATCGCCGACTCCGACTTCGGCAGAATTGAACTCAGACATTGCTCGTATCCCGAAGATGGTGGTAACCGGACAGACCGGTCACCCGCGAATCCTGCTTCCCTTCACCCAGTGCGAATCCATACACCACCTGCATCGCCTCGCCTTCGAGTCCGAGCAGTTCATGCACGGCATCGTCGAAGAAACAGCCGATGCCGGTACCGCTCAAGCCCAGTGCCGTGGCGCTCAGGTAGAGCGCCTGACCCAGCACGCCGGCCTCGTGGTAGAGCTGCTGGTATCCAGCCAATCCCTGCTGTTCCAGCGGCGCTTCGTACTCCGCCAGCATCATCAGCGTGCAGGCGCTGGCCGCCGCGATCATCTGGTTGCAGCACAGCTGCGCCGCGACCTTGCGGGTATTGGCGGTTTTCAGCTGCATCAGTTGCACTCCGCTCCCCAGCCGGACCGGCTGCCACTCTGGCCAGCGCGTAATCGCGCTGCGCATCAGGCGTTCGCCCTGTTCCGAACGTGGCAGCAGGTAGATGCCCGGTTGCACGCCCTCCACGCTGTGCACGAACAGCAGCAGGTGTAGCTGTGCCGGCTCCAGTTGCATCCGGCTCTGCCCGGCAATCAACGGCTGCAATAGTGCGCTGAACTCGGCCTGGGACAGTACCCGCTCATGGTTGTAGCCCTGGGCACTGCGCCGGCTCAGGATCACCTCGGCGGCCTGGCGCTCACCGAACCCGCCGGGTCCGGTCGCCGGCACCTCGGCGCGAGTCGCGAGCTGAGCACTCGGTGTCGCGCTGAACGCCTGCGCCATGGCATGGCATTCACGCCAGTTGTAGGGGGAACGCGGACCGAGCCTGCTCGGCACGCTGCACCAGTCGGTTGACTGTTCGCACAGCTCGGCCAACCTCTGGTAGTCGGTAGTGGCCTGGCCGATGCGAATCAGCAGTTCCGGATACTCCGCCTCCACCACCCGGTATTCTTCGCGGCGAATGCCGGTCAGCCGACACAGGGTCTGATGATCGATGCTGTGCAACTGCACTGCCCAGCCCAGCATCGCCGCCGAGGCCTGGCACTGGGCCAGCATATGACCGGTATCCAGCAGGCAGTAGCGCAACCCCCGTACGCCATATTTCCACGCCTCGCGCTGCAGCACGGAGGTCAGGATCAGGCTGATGCCCGGCACCGTATCGCCTGGCAGTGGCAGACGCTGCTCCAGGCAGTGCGACAGTACGTCGTAGTGGTACAGCCCGGCGTCCCAGGATTCGGCCTTGGGCAGCAGCAGATAAAGCTCGGTCGGGTGCAGGTTGCCGCTGGAGGGGTTGGCACGCAGCGACCAGCGGTCGGGGCCCAACACCTTCCAGGCGGTCAGTCCGCCGGCGTAGCGCAGAAAGCTGGACAACGATGCCAGGTCCAGCGGCTGTCGCGCCAGATCGGCGCTGAACAGTACCTCCACCGGCACCGAATCGGCACGATCGTCCACCAGCGGCAATGCAATACGCGGCGCGCCGTCGAAGCTGCGGAACACGTTGGGCTGATCGTCCCAGTCCAGGGTTTCCGGCCCCGGTGCGTAGCTATCAAGACGGTGCTTGCTCAGTCTGTGGTAGGCGCTGAGCTGTGTCATCGTCTCGTGGGTCACGCCAGAGTGCAGCCCAGTCATCCGCCTACTCCTCGGGACCGAAGCAGTCGCTGTAGGCGCTGCACTGATCGCAGCTCGGCGCACGACAGACGTAACCGCCGCCCCGCTCGCACAACTGCTTGTAGAAAAAGCGCTTCCACTTCATATCGCGGTCATTCAGCGCTTTCAGCCCTGGGTACGCGCTCTGCATCAGTTCGCTCAGGCTGGCACGGTCGGGGAAACCCAGGTCGCGCCAGAGATGTTCGCCGCCGAGGCAACCGGTGGCGACGATCAGCGACAGCTCGGGTGCAACTCCTGCCGCTCGATACTCCTCCAACAGTGCTACCAGCTCCTCGCGCTCGTCATCACGCATTGAGCACAGCTCGTCACGCAGGGCCGAACGGGTTTCCAGCAGCTGCGCCTCACCGGGATTCGGAAGCAGACACTCCTCTGCATCGCTATCGCACAGATCAGGAAAGTGACGCTCGACCAGCGCCGCGAAACGCTCGGGTGCCAACCCCAGGTTCAGCGGCAGACAACCCAGGCCCAGCCGGGGGCCGAGAATAAGGTGAGCGAGATGACGGTCGGTTTCTCCACCCGCCGCGACCGCCATCAATCGCTCGAACCGGCTCAATGTCTGCAGTGCCGCCAGTGCCATTTACTTCACCCCCTCCGCCGAACACGGGGACAGGGTGTGGCGCTTGGGGCAGGTTTCGATATCCCCTTCGGGGAGCTGGGTCAGGCCGATCATGCGGTCGACCTGCCCGGCATCGAAACCCTGCAGACAGTGCCCGCCGATCTGCATCAGCGGACGTCGAATCAGTAGCGGATCGGCACAGAGTTGTGCCAATACCGCGTCAGGATCATCAAGGTCGAGCGCCAGTTTGCCCGCCTTTAGATCCGGATGGCTGTTGTTGATCCAGCCATCAGGCTCGGGGCCAAGAAAGGGGCGCAGGCTCTGCGGTGTCCACGTGCTGCTGAGCAGATTGCGCAGATCGAGCTGATGTCCGGCCTGTTCGAGCAACTGCTTCTGCTTGCGGTTGTTGATGCAACCGGGCTTTTCGTAAAACACCACCTGCGCCATGGAACCTCCTCTCTCCAGTACCCCTGACTACACCCCTAGCGTGCCTGGATCTCGGCCATCGCCCTCTCCATCATCTCCGGCGGTATCCCGGTCAGCGAGCCGGGCGGGTTGATCGCCTCGCCGGCCGCATCCAGAATGGCACCTTCGATCGGACAGATGCTGGCGCACTGCGGATCGGCGTGATCCCCTTCACACTCGGTGCACTTCTTGGCATCGATCAGGAAGTGAGGCGCCGCCTCATAGATCGCCTCGCTGGGGCAGACGTCGTAACACGCCCAGCAGTTGACGCAGCTTTCAATAATGCTCAGGGACATAAGGCACCTCCTCAGGCACTCATCTGACTGCTTGCACCTTTGGCATGGTCAAGCCGACCGGTGGCGATCATCTCTTCGTACACCGCCATCACCGCCTCTTCGATCGGCTCCATGGCATGTTCGCCGTTGGGCTGGATACCCGCCTCCTCCAGCAGTCCCCAGGGCTCAAAGCCGATCTTGGAGCAGAGCACCACCTCGCAACCGGCCAGGGCGCGGATACTGCCGGAGAGCGCACTCTCCTTCTCGCCGCAGGTATCGTTACCGATGCAGTACTGATCGACCTTACGATGGCTGATAAAGCGCACGCCGTTGGAGGAAGCTTCGTAGATCAGGAACTCGGTGGCGTGACCGAAGTGCTGATTGATCATGCCACCGCCGCTGGTCGCCACCGCCATCAGTACCGGACGGAAGTGCGTGTTCTCCGCCGCCGGACCGCTGGGCACCTTGACCGCTGCCAGTACCGCCCGCTTCTTCTCCTTCTCGGCCAGCTCTTCGGCGATGCCCTGATGGATCGCCGCACGCTTGACCATCGCCGCCTCGTAGTCGATATCCATCTGCTCGATCTTGTCCATGGTGAACTCGTCACCGCGGTCCTCACCGAGCAGACCCACCGCATCGGCACGACACTGGCGGCAGTGGCGCATCATGTTCATGTCGCCTGAGCATTCGTCCTGCAGATCCATCAGCTCTTCGTTGGAGGGGCCGCGCTGCCCCATGACGCCGTAGAAGGTGCCGTGCTCGGCTTCGGAGATCAGCGGCATCACGTTGTGCAGGAAGGCGCCCTTCTGCTTGACGATGCGGCTCACCTCTTTCAGATGCTGGTCGTTGACACCGGGGATCATCACCGAGTTGACCTTGACCAGAATCCCCTTGGCCACCAGCATCTCCAACCCTTTCTGCTGCTGCTCGATCAGGATCCTGGCGGCTTTCTTGCCGTAGATACGGCGGTTGTTCCAGTAGATCCAAGGGTAGATCTGCGCCCCGACCTCCGGATCGACGCAGTTGATGGTGATGGTGACGTGGTCGATGTTGTGCCTGGACAGCTCCTCCACCGCTGCCGGCAGCGCCAGGCCGTTGGTCGATACACAAAGCTTGATATCCGGTGCTTCCTCGCTGAGGCGACGGAAGGTCTCGAAGGTACGCTCCAGGTTGGCCAGTGGGTCGCCGGGGCCGGCGATACCGAGCACGGTCATCTGCGGGATATTGGCCGCCACCGCCTTGGTTTTCTTCACCGCCTGATCCGGCGTCAGCAGCTCGGACACCACGCCCGGGCGCGACTCGTTGGCACAGTCATACTTGCGGTTGCAGTAGTGGCACTGGATATTACAGGCCGGTGCAACCGCAACGTGCATGCGGGCGAAGTAGTGGTGCGCCTCCTCCGAGTAGCAGGGGTGATTGTGCACCTTTTGCTTGATCTCGTCGGGCAGATGGCTGAGTTGATCGTTGCTGCTGCCGCATGAGCTGGTAGAGCAACCGCCAGCGCTTTCGCTCGGGGTATCGTTCAGGACTGTCAACTCCATCGGTTTCACTCCTCTGCTGGCCTTGCGGCCTGTTTTTCAGATGCAGATCACCTGCTTGCAGAGCAGAGTGCAAACCTCAGGCCATAGTCTATCCACCTGTTTTAAAAGGATTAATTAAAAACATTCGCGTTGATGGCTTGTATCGTATGGGACAGATTCCGGGCAATTGTCATATCTACGACACATGGCTCGGAAGAAAGGGCCGGCTGTTAACCGGCCTGGAGCGGGCTTAGAGGAACTCGGACAGCATCTGCTGGACCTGGAGGGTAACCCGGCCATACTCGACCAGATCCTGCATCGGAACCGTCTCCAGCTCCGGCTTTTGCTTCAGCGAGATCGCCTTCTCGATCGCCAGGGTTTGCGACAGTAGCGCTCCGAGCCGCCCTCTGTGTTCAAGCACCGCTTGCGCGATCTCGTCGTCGACGTGTATCTCCTGCAGAAAGAGTTCGGGCTCTACCGATAGCAGGATCCCGACACCGGACAACAGGCCAACCAGAAAGGCATGAGAGGGATCCAGCATCTCATTTGCGCTACGCATGGCGAGCAGGCGACAGTACTCCGACCGGATCAACACCATGCGCGCCTTTTCCGTCGAACTCAGCTTGATCGCCTCGATGATGATCGCCCAGCGCCGCAGGTTATCCATACCGAGCCAGATCACCACCTGCTGCAGCGATTTGATCGGATGCGCCGCCCGGTACAACGGACTGTTGACGACCTTGAGAAGACTCACTGAAAGATTAGGGTCCGTCGCGATAAGGTCGACGATACGTCCCGGCTCCGGCTCCTCGGCATAGAGTTCTCGAATCACACGAGTCAGTTGCACGACATTGGCTGTCGGCTTCTTGCCGAAGATATGAACCGGACGAGCGAGGAAATAACCCTGGTAGAGGTCGAAACCCGCTTCGCGATAGGCTGACAGCGTACGCTGATCCTCGACCTTTTCGGCCAGCCAGCTCAGGCCAGGACGGTCAAACTGCTGACGGTAGTCGGTTGCTGCCTGAAACTCCGTGTTCAACACATCGACCTTGATCACCGAGGTATAGTCCAGCAGTGGGAGCCAGCGCTCTTGAAAACCGAAGTCGTCGAGCGCGAAACGGAAGCCGCGACTGTGCCAGTCGGCCACCGCTTCGATCAGACGACGGTCAGGCTTGATCGTCTCGACCAGTTCAATCACGACACGGGCTGGATCGATGGGGAAAAACGCCTTGGAATGGAGAAAATCCGCCGACACGTTGATATAGGCAGGCTGTTGATAATGGTCGGTCTGCCGGGTGATGCCGGCGCAGAAGTTAAACAGGAGTTCACTGGTTGCGCGAACCTCGCCAACCTCATCCACGCGCTGCCCGAGATCGTTGCGGTAGAGCAGCTCGACCCCCGCTACGCGGTCGTCATTGTCATAGATCGGTTGCGAAGCCAGCAGGACATTATTCTCATCGATGAGCGACCGGGTCATCCCTGTTCTTCCTTATTTTTCTACTCTGGAAATTGTCGCCGCCCCAGCTCGGAAACTTTTGGCGGGACTCTGTACACTCCTGTATCCAGGATCACCAAGATACACTTAACAGTATGATTTTCTTAGGCGACAGTTTACGCGTCTAGTGCGCGGGAGTGTCAAGGGCCTTCGGCAGTTTAGATCTCATCTGCGACAGAGACAGCGAGTGAGGGAGGGTCGGATCGCTCCGTTGCGCCCAGCGATCCACCCCCGGATATTAATCGGCTGGAAGTCTCGAACCAGCGGGTTTCAGATCTTCTTCACATCGATATTCATGGTCTGGATGCGGTAAGCGATCTGACGCGGCGTCATATTGAGCAGACGCGCCGCCTTGGCCTGTACCCAACCGGCCTGCTCCAGTGCAGCGATAACCCGCTCGCGTTCATCCAGCTCGGGATCGTCCAACGGTCGTCCCGCATCGGTCGGCATCGCTGCCGGGGCCATCGACAGCGCGGTAACCGGAGCGGTTGGACGCGGCGTATCCAGCCCCTGCAGGGAGAGTGCCGAGGGGTCGATCTCGCCATCCTCGGTCATGATCGCGGCGCGCTCCAGCACGTTCTCCAGTTCACGCACGTTACCGGGCCAGCCATGCCCCATCAGTATGCGGATCGCGGCATCGGTGATGTTGAGCTTGCGCCCCTGGTTCTTCGACAGTTTGTCGAGCAGGAAGCCGCACAGTTCAGGGATATCCGCCTTGCGCTCACGCAGCGCCGGCAGGTTGATCGGCATGATGTTGAGGCGGTAGTAGAGATCCTCGCGGAAGTTGCCCTCGCGCACCTCCTGTTCCAGGTTCCTGTTAGTGGCGGCGACGATGCGCACATTGACCCGGATCGTCTTGTTACCGCCAACCCGTTCAAACTCCCCCTCCTGCAACACGCGCAACAGCTTGGCCTGGAACAGCGGGGAGATCTCACCGATCTCGTCAAGGAACAGGGTGCCGCCATCGGCCTGCTCGAAGCGCCCCTGGCGCATCTTCACGGCACCGGTAAAGGCGCCTTTCTCATGACCGAACAGCTCGGACTCGAGCAGGTTTTCCGGTAGCGCGGCACAGTTCAGCTTGACGAAACTGTTGTGCGCCTTGGGCGAGTTGTAGTGAATGGCACAGGCCACCAGCTCCTTACCGGTACCGGACTCACCGCGGATCAGTACCGTGGTGTCCCACTTGGCGACGCGGCGGATCTGGTCGAACACCTGCTTCATCGCCGAGGTGTGCCCGACCATCAGGTTGTCGAAGCCGAACTTGGCACGTACGGTACGGCGCAGTTCGTCTCGCTCGTCGGTAATGTTGCGCTGCTGGGTTTGCACCTGAGCCAACAGACGCACCGCCTGCACGATCAGGTTCGCGACCATCTCCATGAAGCGGGACTCATCGGACAGGAACTCCTCCAGCTCCGATACCGGTTGTGCACTGAGCACACCGATCACCTCGCCGCTCTGGTCCTTCAGCGGCACGCCGATAAAGGGAGACTCCCAGTCGTACAGCGCCAGACGGTCGAGAAACTTGGGTTCCGACGACAGTTTCCTCAGCACCACCGGATGACCGCTCTGCAAAATCGAACCGATGATCCCCTCGCCACGGCGATAGCGCACGGCGTTCTTCGCCTGCTGGACCATCTCGGAGCTGCTGTGCACGGCACTGACGCAGAGCTCACCCAACTCTGGATCCATCAGTGCCACCAGTCCGTGCTTCATGCCGCCCTCCATATGCAGCACCTTGAGCAGCTCGTCGAGACTGGCACTGAGATCGAGCGAGCGGGTCAGGGTACGGCAGACGATACTGAGCACACTGAGTTGACGGTCAAGCAGCTCGGATCGGTTACGCGGGGTAAATATTCCAGGAGAGTTCATCATCACCTCCTCAGCCTCGCTCAGCATTCAGCGGCAGATGCACGCAGACACGACAACCTTCCTGGTACTGGGGGTCGATATATACGGTACCCAGATGCTCGGCGACGATCTCCTGCACAATGGTCAGCCCCATACCGTAGGCGGCACCCTGATAGGTATGCGGCTTGGTGCTGAAGAAGGGTTCGAAGACCCGGGTACGGTGCTCTTGCGAGATGCCTGGACCGGTATCGGCGATGGTCACCACCACCTCGCCGCCCTCGATACGTGCGACGATACTCAGCTCACGACGCGAACACTTGGCACTGGCCATCGCCTCAATGGCGTTGTCGACCAGCTGCTTGAACAGGCTGTGCAGGCGGCTCTCAAAGCCGATCATGGCCGGCATGTGCAGCGGCGGATGCCAGTCCACCAGTATGCCGTGCTTGAGCAGATCGGCGGTGCAGAGCTCCAGCACATTGCGCAGCAGCTCATTCATGTTGATCGCGCTCTTGACCCCCGGATGCTCCTTGGGCACCGCGTTTTCCAGCGTCTCATGCGCTTCATTACCGGCGGCAATAGCCTCCTTGAGTGCCGCAATCACCTGCTCGGTCAACGCGTGCTCATCGCCCTGGCGCTGCTCCAGCATACGCACGGCGGCGTTCATCAGGTTGAGCGGACGCTGGAACTGATACAGGGCACCGTTGAGCGCTTCGCGCATGCTCTGCAGCGCTTCCTCTTCGGCGATCAGCAGTTTCAGCGCATTCATCTGCTCGGCATGCTGGCGGCGGCGCAGCTCGGTGACATCGTTGATCACCAGCATCAGGTAGTGGCGCTCCGGCTGGGCGAAGAAGGAGTCGGCGGTTTCATCACCGATCTCGATCATGCTGCCATCCACAGAGAACCAGCGCGGTGAACGGCTTTTGCCGATATCGAGGCGGATCTCGTAGTCGTTGAACCCCAAGCCCCGCTCGCGGATGGTGTTAAAGCGATCCCCCATCTCATCGCGCAGCGCGCGCAGAATCACATGACTGGGCTCCTGCGGTGACATGTCGGTGGCCAGGGTCTTGTAGGCCAGGTTATCGAGGACGATCTGCTCCTCCTCATCCAGCAGCACCATCGCCACATTGGCGGCATTGACCGCCTTTTCGATCATCGCCTTCTGGTTCTGCACCCGCTGCTCCAGCGAGTAGAGCTCGGTCACGTCGCGATGCATGCCGAGATAGTGGATCGGCTCGTTATCGTCGTCCAAAACCGGTGCCACCATCAGCTCGGCCAGATAGCGTTTGCCATCCTTGCGCCGGTTGACCAGCACACCCGACCAGGGTTTCTGCTGTTTCAGACGCCCCCAGAGTGCGTCATAGACCAGTCTGGGCGTATTGCGGTTGGACAGTACCGACTCGTTGCGGCCCAGCACCTCGGCGGTGGTATAGCCGGTCTCCTTGGTGAAGGCGCGATTGCTGTACAGGATGTTGGCGTGCAGATCGGTTATCGAGATCGCAACGGGCGAATGCTCCACGGCCTGAAAAAACACACTCGCGGGCAACCCTTCCAACAGCTCGCCCTTATCGACGACAGGAGTTTCATCGGTAATGCCCGGCTGTATCTCTTTCGCCATGATGTCAGCTCCTCAGATGACGGGGATAACCAGGATTAGCAATTACTGCGCCACAGACAGAAACAGCCTTATATAAAGGCAATTCCACACATAATGAGAGGATAATGTCGGATTGATGACACATAAGAGTGCAGCCCTGCACCGATCTGTCACAAAACCCACAATGTCATCATTCACACAGCCACCCAGCCCACGACATCCTTTAATTTCAATAACTTACCAATGGCATAGTTGGTGCAATTCCCGCTCAGACATCCAGTTGCGGCATTTCCGGAGGTTTGCGCACCATGGAATTAATCACCCTGCTCATCGGCACCGTGCTCGTAAACAACGTGGTGCTGGTCAAGTTCCTCGGGCTCTGTCCGTTGATGGGGGTCTCCAACAAGTTCAGCACCGCCACCGGCATGGGGTTGGCCACCACCTTCGTACTGACCCTCTCCTGCGTCAGCAGCTGGTTGATGGAGTACTACCTGCTTGAGCCGTTGGGACTGCAGTTCCTGCGCATCATCTCCTTCATCCTCGTTGTCGCGGCGGTGGTGCAGTTCACCGAGATGATGGTGAAAAAGAGCAGCCCCCTGCTGCACCAGACACTGGGCATCTTTCTGCCGTTGATCACCACCAACTGTGCGGTGCTGGGTGTCGCGCTGCTCAACGTGCAGGAGGGACTGAGCTTTATCGAAAGTGTGGTCTACGGCTTCGGTGCCTCCATCGGCTTCTCGATGGTACTGATCATCTTTGCCGGCCTGCGCGAACGGCTGGCGCTGTCGGATGTTCCGGCCACCTTTGCCGGCGCGCCGGTGGGTCTGGTGACAGCGGGTCTGCTGTCGATGATTTTCATGGGGTTTGGCGGCCTCGTTTGAGGTGTCGCGGGTCAAGGAGAATCACATCATGAGGAGAGTCACATCATGATTACTGCTGTTGCTGTGCTTACGCTGCTCGGTCTGGCGTTGGGCCTGATGCTGGGATACGCCGACAAGGTGTTCGCCGTCGAGGAGAATCCGATCGTCAAGGAGGTGGAGTCGATGCTCCCCGGCACCCACTGTGGCCAGTGCGGTTTTGCCGGTTGCGGCGGCGCTGCAGAGGCGATGGTGCGTGGTGATGCTTCCGTCACCTGCTGCCCGCCGGGCGGGCGTGCACTGGCGCAGGCGCTGGCGGAGAGGCTCGGCATCAGCGCGGACCTCTCCGGTATGGCCAGCGAACCGATGATCGCGGTTATCGAGGAGTCCCTCTGCACCGGCTGCTGCCGCTGTTACCGCGTCTGTCCTACCGACGCCATACTGGGCTCCACCAAGCAGATTCACGCGGTATTTGCCGATGCCTGCACCGGCTGTGAAAAGTGTGCTGACGCCTGCCCCGAGAACTGTATCTCCATGCGCCCGGAACAGCAGACGCTGGATACCTGGCACTGGCCCAAACCCGCAGCGGCATGAGTGACATAAGCGATGTTCAATAAACTCAAGATTCGTGGCGGTGTTCATGCGGAAGAGCGCAAGGAGCAGAGCACCGGTCAGCCAGTAAGGACGCTGGGTATTCCCCCGCGGCTGCATCTGCCGCTACGTCAGCATGCCGGCAAACCGGCCGAACCTGTGGTCAAGGTAGGTGACAGGGTTAAAAAGGGGCAGCTGATCGCCACCTCGACCGGCGAGGATGTGTGTGCATCGCTGCATGCGCCCACCTCCGGCACGGTAACCGCGATCGGCGAGGTGGTTGCACCCCACCCCTCGCAGTTGACCACCACCGCCATCACCATCGAGAGCGATGGTCTTGATGAGTCCCTGCAGCCGGGGGAACAGTTGGATCCGATGAGCTTAACACCGGCCGAGATCGCCGACCGGGTCGACCAGGCCGGTATCGTCGGTTTGGGCGGTGCCACCTTCCCCGCCGCACTGAAGCTTAAGTCGGGCGCGCGGCAGAAGATCGATACGCTGATCCTCAATGGCAGCGAGTGCGAACCCTATCTCACCTGCGACGATATGCTGATGCGCGAGCGCGGTGAGGGGATCATCTCCGGGGCTCGACTGATCCAGCGTGCCATCGGTGCGAACAGGATCGTGGCCGGTATCGAGGACAACAAACCGGAGGCGATCGCGGCGATGACGGCGGCCGCCGCTCCCTATGCGGATGTGCTGGTCCAGCCGATCCCGACCCGCTACCCCATGGGCTCGGCCAAGCAGCTGATTCAGGCAATCATGGGCCGTGAAGTGCCGGCAGGCGGGCGTAGCTCCGATGTAGGGGCGCTGGTGCATAACGTGGCCACCGCCTATGCCGTGCATCAGGCGCTGTATGAACACCGGCCGCTGATATCACGCTTGGTCACCGTCTCCGGCCAGTGCATCGAACAGCCACAAAATGTCGAGGTACTGCTCGGCACACCGGTGAGCTGGATGCTCGAGCAGTGCGGAAGCCTCAGCCAAACACCGGCCCGTGTGGTCATGGGCGGACCGATGATGGGGCAGATTCTGCACACCACCGAGGTACCGATCACCAAGGGAGCCAGCGGCATACTGGCGCTGGCCAACCCGGAGATCAGCAAAACCGAACCCTCCCCCTGTATCCGCTGCGGCAGTTGTGTATCCGCCTGCCCGATGGGGCTGGTACCGCTGGAGATGGCCCGCCACGCCAAGGGCGATGACTTCGACGGCGCCAAGGAGTTCGGCCTGCGCGACTGCATTCTGTGCGGCTCCTGCGCCTATGTCTGCCCCTCGCATATTCCGCTGGTGCACTACTTCCAGTTCGCCAAGGGGGAGCTGAGCAGCCAACGCATACAGAGCCGCAAGGGTGAGCTGACCAAATCCCTGGCCGAAGCACGCAAGGCACGCAAGGAGCGTGAGGAGGCTGAAAAAGCCGCGGCAAAAGCGGAGAAAGCCGCCAAAGCCAAAGCCGCTAAAGAGGCAAAAGAGCGCGCCAAGGCCCAGAAAGCGGAACAAGCGCAAGCCACACAGGCGCAGGCCGCCGAAACGGAAGCAACTGACGCCCCAGCCAATGAGGAAAGCGGATCATGATTCAGTTGATCTCCTCCCCCCACGCGCATAATCGCAGCTCGGTGCAGCGCACCATGTTGCTGGTCTGCGTGGCACTACTACCGGCAACCCTGTACGGCCTCTACCTGTTCGGTTGGCCCGCGATCAACCTGTTCCTGCTCTGCCTGCTCACGGCATTGGGCAGTGAAGCGGCCTGTCTGAAGCTGGCCGGGCGCTCACTGAAGCCCTGCCGGGATGGCTCGGCGCTACTGACCGGCTGGCTGATTGCGATGACACTGCCGCCCTGGGCGCCCTGGTGGATCGCCGTCGTCGGCACCCTGTTCGCGGTGGTGATCGGCAAGCATCTGTACGGCGGACTGGGCCAGAACCTGTTCAACCCGGCGATGCTGGCCCGTGTCGGCCTGCTGATCTCCTTCCCGGTGGAGATGACCACCTGGATCGATCCGGCACCCATCACCAGCGCCGCTGCACCCGGCTTTGTCGATAGCCTGATGATCACCGCCGGCCTGATGCCGATCCCGGATGCGATGACCGGAGCCTCCGCTTTGGGTCATGTCAAAACCGCCCTGACCATGAACATACCGGTAACGGAATCGATACCCCAAGCCTTCGCTATCAGCGATGCCTTCATCGGCACCATGCGCGGCAGCCTGGGCGAGACCTCCGCCCTGTTGATCCTGCTCGGAGGACTGTTCCTGCTCTACAAGCGGGTGATCAGCTGGCATATCCCGGTGTCGATGCTTGGCACCCTGGCGCTGCTCGCGCTTATCTTCAGCCTGGTGCATCCGGACCGCTTCGAACCGCCCAGCTTCCACCTGCTGACCGGTGCGGCGATGCTGGGCGCATTCTTTATCGCCACCGATATGGTGACCTCGCCTACAACCCACAACGGGCAGCTGGTGTTCGGCATGGGCGTCGCTCTGGTTACGTTCATTATCCGCAGTTGGGGCTCCTTCCCGGAGGCGGTCGGTTTCGCGGTGCTGTTCATGAATGCACTGACGCCGATTATCGACCGCTACTTCCGCCCCCGTATCTATGGCTACAGCTACACCGGCAAGCCGCTGAAGTCGAAGGAGTAAGCCGATGAGTAACGGTATGACGACAACGCCGCTGGTACCCAGCTATACCCGTGGCATCGGCTATCAGGCGGGTTTACTCGGCGGTATCGCCATGATCGTCAGTATCATCCTGATGATGGGCGAACACGGTACCCGCGACGATATCAAGGCACGCCTAGAAGAGGATCGCAGTGCCATGCTCAGTCAGGTACTGCCGGTTGAGATGTACGATAACAATCCGCTGGAGGATACCACGCAGCTCGAGGGTAACCCCTTCGGCGGCGACCCGACCGTCTTTCTGGCCAGCAGAGATGGCAAGCTCACCGGTGCCGCCTATGAAGTGATCACCCATAGCGGCTACAGCGGCACCATTGTGCTGATCATCGGCGTCAACGCGAATGGTGAGCTGACCGGTGTACGCACCATCACCCACGCCGAGACACCGGGACTCGGCGACAAGATCGAGATCGCCAAGAATGACTGGGTCGAGGGCTTCAACGGCTTCTCCCTGAGCAACATTCCGGAGAAGGATTGGGCGGTGAAGAAGGATGGCGGCCGCTTCGACCAGTTTACCGGTGCAACGATTACACCACGTGCCTACGTTGGCGCGGTGCATGAAGGTTTGAAAGTGTTCGAGCAACAGAAGTTACACCTGCAGGCCGCCGTTGCCGGTCTGAACGCAGTCAATTCGGAGGAGCAGCCATGAGCGGTCCATCCTACAAAGAGATCTGGAGCGAAGGCCTCTGGCACAACAACGTCGTACTGAGCCAGATGCTGGCACTCTGCCCGCTGATGGCGGTCACCACCACGGCCAGTAACGGTCTCGGCATGGGGCTGGCCACGCTGGTGGTAATGGTGTTCTCCAACCTGCTGGTGTCGATGCTCAGGGGCATCATCACACCTCAGGTGCGCATCCCGGTATTTATCGTATTGATCGCCGCCATGGTGACCATGGTCGACATGTTCCTCAATGCCTGGATGCACGAACTGTACAAGGTATTGGGGCTGTTTATCCCGCTGATCGTAACCAACTGTGCCATCCTTGGTCGGGTCGAGAGCTTCGCGTCGAAAAACCTGGTGGCGCCGTCGATGCTTGATGGTTTCGCCATGGGCCTGGGTTTTACCTGGGTACTGGTACTGCTCGGCGCCATGCGCGAGTTTTTCGGCGCCGGCACTCTGTTTGCCGATGCCTCGTTGCTGCTCGGCCAGTGGGCGTCACTGATCGAGCTGGAGGTATTCCCCGACTACGGCGGCACGCTGTTGCTGATCCTGCCCCCCGGAGGTTTTATCTGCCTCGGCCTGATGCTGGCCGGCAAGCGGGTGGTCGACCGCATGCTCGCCGCACGGGAGAGCGCTGCCGTCGAACTTTCCGGCAACAACACCAGGATGGAGGGTGCGCTATGAAGGTCGCAGTTGCGTACTCCGGCAAACAGAAACAGGAGTGGACCCAGCTGACCCTCAGCGAGGATGCGACGGTCGAGGACGCCATTGTCGAATCCGGTATTCTGCAGCGCTTCCCGGAGATCAACCTCAAAACCCAAAAAGTAGGTGTGTTCGGCAAGCTGAGCAAGCTGGACACCAAGCTCAGCGACGGTGATCGGGTTGAGATATACCGCAAGATCATCCGCGTCATGGATGAAGATGACGACGAGGATGATGACGATTGAGTCCCTTTTCGCCTAAACTGACCCGATAAGCAGGGTGAACGGAGATCGCTCCGTCATCCCGGCATGCTAGAGTTTTTCTTGCCTGACTAATCGGGGCAGAACTGGGTCGGCTAACGGGCCGTTTTTGAAAAGGGAGTCTTTCGATGACGCTGTCCAAGCAGCTGATGCTCTTGATCTCGGCCATGTTCCTGGCCATCTTCGCGATCAACTTCTATACCAGCCTGACCAACATCCGCGACTACCTGCAGGTGGAGTCGGAGGTCCACGCCCAGGATACCGCCACCTCTCTCGGTCTGTCTCTGAGCCCCTATATTCTCGATGAGGATGACACCATCCTGGCGACGATGGTGAACACCATCTTCGACCGCGGCTACTATCTCGAGATCCTGCTGGAAAATATGGATGGCAAAGAGCTGGTACGCCGAACCAACCCCAAGACCTTTGAAGAGGTACCCCAGTGGTTCACCGAGCTGCTGCCGATGAACACGGTAACCGCAGACTCGGAGATCGATGGCGGCTGGGTTGTCGGCGGCACCGTCTACGTCACCATCCATCCGGGACTCGGCTATCTGAAACTCTGGCAACAAGCCAAGGACTCGCTGACATTCGCGGCTATCAGTTTGGTTGTGTTCATCGCGCTGCTGTTCATTCTGATTCGCTTCGTATTGAGCCCGCTGGGCCGCATCGAAAAGCTGGCCCTGAGCATCGCCGACGGTCATTTTGCCACCATCGACAAACTGCCCTGGACCACCGAGATCCGTAACGTGGCGCACTCGATGAACCTGATGTCAGGCAAGATCGAGAAGGTGATCACCAACCTGAACAATCGGCTGGAGGAGACCGGCAAGCGCCTGCGCATCGACGAGTTGACCGGGCTGGAGACCCGCGCCACCTTCGAAACCGATATGAAAGAGCGCTTCATGGCACGCCAGCAGGGCTACCTGTTCATCATCCGCATCGACGAACTGGGCAAGCTGGCGGCCACATTGAGTTCGGACAAGGTCGACACCTTCATCAGGCAGTTCGTTCATGAAACCCGTACCGCGCTCAAGGAACAAGGCGTCGCCGGTGACTTCCTCTACCGTATCGTCGGCTCCGAGTTCATTCTGATCGCTGATTGTCAGAACCAGAGCAGCGCCGAGCAGCTCTGTCAGGCGATTTTGAAGCGGCTGGCAGATCTGGGTAAAGCATACGACAAGGAGAGCGTTGCCCATATCGGCGCAGTTGCCTTCGACCCGCAGGGCACCACCGCCGAGCTGGTATCAGCAGCCACCGAAGCCTACGAGAAGGCCCGCCTGATCGGGCAGAATAGCTTCGCCATCACCCAGTACAGCGCCAATACCCGCAGTATGGATGAATGGAAGCGACTCGTCGGCGAGATCGTTGACCATAAACGGGTCGAGATCGACTACGGTATAAAAGCGTACAGCCTTGCCGATGGCGAACTGGATAAACTGGTACTCGAGGAAGCGATGTCCAGGGTCCTGGATGAGAAGGGTGATGCACTGCCGATCGGCACCTTCATCTCGGTCGCCGAGAATCTGGGCCGCATCCTGGAGTTCGATCTGCACATCGTACAGCAGGTGATCGAGCGGATCCGCCGCGAGCAGATCGAGCACGATATCGCGGTCAACGTCTCCTTCACCGCCCTGGCCAGCAACGAGTTCCGTTCCGAACTGTATACGCTGTTGCAGGAGAACAAGGATGTCGCCCGGCATCTGGTGTTTAGCGTCACCGCCTATGGCGCGACCCGTGACATCAAATCCTTCTCCAGCTTTATCGACTTCATCCACCGCAATGGCGCACGGATCATCCTCAAGCGTTTCGAGAGCCGCTTCATATCAATGGACGATGTCAAGCAGTTCCGCCTCGACTATATCCGTCTGGCACGGATCTACACCGAAAATATCGGCAGCGATGCGGAGAAACGTCGTCTGGTCGAGGCGATGAAGGAGCTGGGCGAGCTGCTCAATGTCAACATCCTCGCGGAGTCGGTGGAAAGCGAAGCCGACTACCGAGCCGTACGCGAGATCGGATTGACTGCGGCAAGCCGATGAAAAGATCAGTGTTCAGCCGACTAAGGCGAGGTCGCAGACGACTCTGCGGCCTTGGCCTGGGCGTTCTGCTCAGCCTTTCACCGCTGGCGGCCAGCGCCAAGGGGCTGGTCGATTTCAGCCCGGCGCTGCTCAGCCGCGTCGAGGCCAAGTTCGGCCAGCAGGCCGTACTCAGGCTGAACGCGCTGAAAAAACTGATCGAATCCAACCAGTCCATGACCGAGATGCAGAAGGTCAAAGAGGTCAACGATTTCTTCAACCTGGTCCCCTACTACACCGACATCGTGCACTGGAAGGTAGAGGACTACTGGGCAACACCGTTCGAGAAGCTGACCACCTTCGGCGGCGACTGCGAGGACTACGCCATTGCGAAATATTTCTCGCTCATCGAACTCGGTATCCCCGACGACCGCATGCGCATCATGTACGTCAAGGCACTGAACTGGAACCAGGCCCATATGGTGCTGACCTACTTCCCACAGCCTCGCTCCATCCCGCTGGTACTGGATAACCTGAACCCCGAGATCCTTCCCGCCAACAAGCGCAAGGATCTGGTGCCCGTATACAGTTTCAACGGTGACGGCCTATGGCTGGCCAAGGAGCGTGGTACCGGTAAACGGGTAGGCGGCTCGGAAAAACTGGGGTTATGGACCGATCTGCGCCGGCGAGTCGAGCAATAACCCCATTGATCCCAAACCGCTATCAGTCGACGTAGATGATGCCGTTATCCAGCAGCGACGACAGGATATCGGTCTGATCCATCCCCATATCGAGTCCCAGATCGCTGAGAGACAAGGTGTCGACGCTGATCACCTGATCGATACCGGCCTCGATACCGGCACCCTGATGATTCAGCGACAGCAGCAGCCCCCCGTTATCGCTGTCTTCTGCGACGTGGATATAGCCGGTCAGCGCCGCCAGATCGCTCGAATTCGCTCCATCCAGAACATCGGACAGATCCACACGGACGTCCTCGTGCCCATTCGGATCCACCACCGGCGCATCGGCGCTCTGTACCATAAACAGTTCACTGCCGCCCAGATACTCGCCACTCTGCACCGCGTCGAACTCCAACGGTTTGACGCTGAACTGGGCATCATCGCCGCCATCGAAGGCGATATATTGAAACTGCAGCGGCTCACCGCCAGCATCGTTGAGGTAGAAGTGCCCTAGCCCACTCTCGTCGACATACTCATCAAGGGAGAAGGACTTTTCATTATTCGCCAGCGTAATACGCTCGCCGTCCGCCGAGTAGATCGACCACTGACTACCGCCGACATCGCCGTCGAAGTGGAAGTAGACCTCAGTCATCGGTGTACTGAGCTTGAAAGCAAGCGCCTCGTTCGGGTCGATATGCTCATCGGTTTCCCCCTGGGGATTACCGACACGACCGACCGAGTAATATCCGCTCTCTGCGTTATAGAGCGCCCAGGCATTCTCCGCCCCGGTGTCCTTGAGCCCATTGGCGTCGGCATAAGTACCGCCGGTGCCATGCGGGTTGGTGTCGCTGCCCTGCCCGGCGGCATAGCCTCGGTAATCGGCAATCAACGGGGCCGGCGGCTCTGGCGGCTCAGGTGGTTGAGGAGGCTCAGGTGGTCGAGGCGGTTCGGGTGCTTCGCTCGGCATGGGAACGGTAGCGGCGACCAGAATAGGCTCTTCGCTCTCGGGCTGCTCGACGCTGTAGCCTATCCCGCGCGTAGCGTAGCCCGCTTCGGGCGTCACCTCTCCCGCCACACGGTCCAGTACGACGAACTCCGCGCCCTCGTTACCCGTGGCGCTGGTATCACCGCCCGCCGCGGGCGCTTGCGCTACAGCAGTCGGATCCTCACCGGCGAGGATCGCCGCTTGGATCGCATCGACCTCGAACGCGGCCTGATCGCTGCGCTCAAGCACTTCGACACGACCCGGGTCACCGCTTACCAGCCACTCGACACCACTATTCAGATGGACAACCTCACCCCCCTCAAGCCGTATGTCGACCTGACTGTCGGTCCCCGTGCGGATCAGATCAGTATCGATAACCTGATCACCCAACAGCAACACGCGCTCGGATCCATCGGCAGCAACCGCCACCGCCTGGCCACGAATTGCAGAAACCCGCCCAATGACATCAGTCATCACGAACCTCCTTATTTATTAGCCACTCTTAATATAATTACAGCTCAAAAAAGCTGGTCGAGCAGCTGGATCCTGCGCTTCCAGCTATAAAGCGCACCAATCTTTGCTATGGATCAAGATTGGAACATAGAAGCTGATATGCCCCCGTAGCAACAACAGAACCGGCTACGCAACTTCAGCACTTTCTGATAAACGCAAAACCCCGCCGAAGCGGGGTTTGGTAGTATATTGAAGCTCAGCAAGACAGCTGAGCTTCATATGGCCAATCGGATTAACTGTTATCGACTACGATGGATCCGTTATCAACGAGAGTTGCAAGGTCAGACACATCTCCATTAACAACAATCTCCTGGGCAACCACTGCACCACCTTGGCCTGCATCTCCGTTGGTATAGACTTTAATGGTCGTTGTGTCGGAGACACTGTCAAAGTTCGCTTCAAGGTATGAAGAGATATTGCCACTATCTATGACGTTAGCCCCCGTCGGATCCAAAAGGTCTGACAGATCAAGCACATCATGCTCACCATGCGAGTTGAAGTCGGTAACGGTATCGGTACCACCATCAGCATCCAGCACATCCCAGTGGAAGACATCTTCGCCGTAACCACCAGTCAGAACGTCATTACCGAGTCCGCCATCGATCGTATCGTTGCCGTAACCACCAAAGATGACATCATCCCCAGCGTCGCCGTTCAGGATATCCGTTCCCGCACGGCCATCGATAATATCGTTACCTGCTCCACCGGAGATTGTATCGTTGATCAGATTGGCCTGGTTTACACCCGGATTACCGTAGATAATGTCGTTGCCGTCACCACCGTTGATGGTTTCACCAGCCTCGACGACCGGGGTGGTCTGTACAAACTCCTGACCGTTCGGATCGCTGGAAGCCCAGATATGATCAACGTCGGTATTATCACCATCGTATGCATCAAAATCTTCACCTGAGCCGGTGATCAACGGTGCACTATTGCCGTCGTTATTCAGCAGCACATATTCATCGGAGTTGATAAATCCAACATCAGCAAGGTTACTGCTCACGTTGCTCCATTCAAGACCGATCTTCTGGCTGTTGGTAATGACAACCGGATCCTCAGTAGTATTGAGCACGTCGATCCTGAACCAGCTAGTACCATCCTGATTAGATGCCTCGGTGATACTGACCTCCAGTCCAAGCGCACTCAATGCCGCCAGGTCACTAGCAGTGATGGCTAGCGCTGCATCCGGGTCGGTGACAAAGAAGTCAAAGTGGATCTGGCCTCCGGCAGAGAAAGTGATGCTTCCGTTACCCTTCGGCTGGATAAGACTCTTGTTCACCTGCCAATCCGAGCCATCGTAGGTAATAGGCGCCTCATCGTTGTCAACGATGGTACCGGTGGCACCAACGCCACCCACGTTGAGGCTGTAGGTCTCGTTGGTTTCGTCTATCGAGTCATCCAGGCCGCCGAAGGTGACGGTGAAGCTGTCAACGCCTGCCGGCACGGTGATCAGGCCGGTGTTGCTGTCGAAGGTGACGCCGTCGCTGAACACCACCGGGGTGCCGTCGTAGTCCGTACCTTCTGTCGCGCTCACGTCACTGAAGCTGAAGCTGTAGGTCTTCGCCGTATCGGCCACGCCGCTCATGGTCACGGTGTGGACCAGGTCGGTGCCTTCCACTTCGGTGGCATCGCTGACGCTCTGCACGCTGACGCTGTCGTCATCCAGGATAGTACCGGTGGCACTGCCGTCTGTAGCAGAGACAAGCGCGCCGGTGCTGGGATTGCTCAAAGATACGGTGAAAGTTTCGTTCTCTTCATCAATCGTATCCGCCGTAGTCTGGACCGTGAAGGTCTTGCTGGTCTCTCCAGGAGCGAAGGTAAGAGTACCGGTAGTAGCAGTGAAGTCACTAGACGCAGCCGTATCGCCCGCACCGATGCTGGTGGAGAAGTCCACAGTTTGATCAAACGTAGCATCGCCCATACGGGTAACTGTGAAGGTCATCAAACCACCTTCCTGAATGCTGGCGTCCGTCACACTGAAGGTAGTGAAGTCATCATCGAAAATTACGATAGTGCCCGAGCTGGCATCGGGATTGACCGTGGCGTTATCAGCGCTTAACAGCACGATACCCACTGTTTCGTTACCTTCTACAAGGCTATCCTGGATAATATGAATCGTGACCGGAATCGAGGTTTCACCCGCGGGGATCACGACACTGTAGATATGGTTCGGATCATCACCATCCAGCCAGTCTTCGCCATGGGTCGCGGTACCATTATTAAGCTGGTAGGTAACCGTAACGTCCTTGTCATAAACCTGACTAAGCACCAGGTTAAAGGTCACATCTTTATATTCGCCCTCACCCTCAGCTGTGCCTTCGAGAAGATTAACCACGTTGCCGCTAACAATGACAGGGAACTCTTCCGTAGGTTGATCTGGAACCCCAGGCAAAGACGGATCTGCCGGAGTATCTACACTGACTTCAACAGAGACGCTAACCGTCGGCAACTCTTCGAGCGGTGCCAGCTCTTCACTCACCGGCTGTTCAACAGTCGAGCTGATGCCCACAGTGTCGTAACCAGCGGTCGGATCAACTTCGTTGCCGGTACGGTTAACGGTGACGAAGTCGGCACCACCGTCATCACCACCGGTTGCGCCTGCGGCCGGGGCACCCGCTGCGGTGGCTTCACCGATCTGAGTCGGGTCCTGACCGGCAAGGATGGCGGCCTGGATAGCGTCTACGTCATCGAATGAGCCGCTGTCAGCAACTGCTTCACTGGTATCGAACTGATCGGCCGGGGTATAGGTATCGGAGGTGGCGAGCCAGCTCTGGCCGCCCTCAAGCACAACCGGTCCACCAACGTTCATGGCGATTTCGATCTGCGCATCCGGACCGGTGCGGATCACTTCGTCGGCATAAACCACATCGCCGGCCAACAGCACACGCTCGGATCCGTCAGCCGCAACGGCAACTACCTGCCCAGAAACGCTGCTGACTGTGCCGATGACTTCGCCGGTCATCTCGGCGGTTTCAGCTCCTGCACTGGAGGCGACCCAGCTGTCGTTACCGCTAATAGCAACGGCCTCACCGTTCGCCAGGGCGATCTCGATACGAGCACCCTCTGCTGTGCGTACAACTTCATCGGACATAATGGCATCGCCCAGCGCAAGCACGCGCTCGGTACCATCGGCCGACACCGCTACGGCGTTACCATCCAGAAAAGTTACATTCCCGATGACTTCAGACATGACACACCCCCGGTTCCTTGAATAGGTCTCTAATTCGATTAAAGACACTCGTTCACCTTTGCGTAAGTGGACCTCAGTACAGGGCCGACGCTCCGGTGTAAATTATTTGCATCAAGGATTCAGTAAAGCAGGCCTGGGTACAGTCACCACTGTACCCAGGTACAATGCGGTCGTTTTTATTGATGCTCATCAGGGGGGGCTGTCAATTTCCCGTTTTTGCCAACTGTAAACGGGAGTAAACACCTATCAGTGTTTGATGAGATTTAAAGTTCTCCAGCAATTCGCTGCTGCTCACGAATTCGGTAAACAGTTCTCGTCCCTCAAGCATCGCCACCGCCCTGTCCATCAGCACTTCGCCGTAGACCCGGATCAGTAACGCCCGGTAGCTCTCAAGCGATCGCAAGGGGTCGAGTTCTATATTCAGCAGCGTGTGCAGGCATCGGTAGAGCGACCGACGCTCCCTGGGCAGTCGAGCGGACTCCAGCACTGTTTCCACGCAATCAAGCGCCCCCTCCTTATCCCCGGTTGCCAGCAACAACAGGCAGCGCAGTTCTCCCACACTCAGGGTTTCCCAGATACCTCCCTCATCGGGCACTACGCCGAGCAGGGCAGCGACCTGTTGATCGTCATCGAAACGCCCCGCGACCAGAGCATCAAGCAGCTCCTCATGGTCATCCTGCTCCAGCTCCGCCAATGCCAGCACCGAAGCACGCAGATCGATCGCGGCGTTATTGTTGCGCCATATCAGCTTATCGACGGGATAGATCTCAGACATACCCGGAACGATGATACGGCAGGTATAGATGCCAAGGTGCTCATAGTCGGCAATGTAGATATCCATATCGACACGATGGATACGATGGCACAGCTCGTTGAACTCCTCCTGCCGGTCACCGTCGATATTCCACTCCGTGAAGGGGTAATCGCTGTTGTCGGATAAAAGGTCCCAGGCGATCACTCCACTGGAATCGCTAAAATGGGTTTCCAGATTAAGAGGGGATGCGGCCTCATCGACATTAAAGGTGGGCGATGGAAAAGCTCCCAGCTGATCCAGTTCGCGCCCCTGCAGCAGTTCGGTCAATGCTCGCTCCAGGGCAACCTCAAACTTGGGATGAGCACCGAAGGACGCATAGCAGCCGCCATCCTCCGGGTTGATCAGGGTGACATTCACCAGCGGGAACTTGCCGCCAAGAGACGCATCGCGCACCTCTACCACAAAACCCCGAGCGCGCAGCGCCTTTATACCGGCCTGAATTTTGGGGTAGCGGCGAAGAACGGCAACGGGGATCGGAGGCAAACTGATCCCGGTGGAGATGATAGTGCTCTTGATATGGCGCTCGAATATCTCCGACAGCGCCTGTACCCTCGCTTCCCACTTATTGTTACCGGCCGCCATGCCGTTGCTGGCGTACAGGTTGCCGATGATATTGACCGGAAACCACACTTCGTCGCCGGTGCGCTGACGGATGAAAGGCAGCGCACAGATGCCACGATCGGCTCGGCTGGAGTTAAGATCGATCAGCTCCGCAGGATTGAGTTCATCGTGAAGGTCATAATGATCCCGGGTGACATCATCGAGCAACCCATCCGGCCAACGTCCAACCACGGGGTCGAACCAGCGCTCATTGGGGTAGTGCACGAAATCGGCAGCGGCGTGCTCTTTACCCAGGTAATAGTCGGTAAAGAAATAGTTGGTGCCGAGGCGCTCGTAAAACTCACCCAATGCACTGGCCAGCGCCGCCTCCTGAATCGAGCCCTGGCCGTTGGCGTACAGCATCGGACAGTTACGGTCGCGAACCTGCACCGACCAGACCGATGGGACCGGGTTGAGCCAACGCACCTCTTCGATATCAAATCCGAGTGCTTTGAGCCCCTTGCTCATGCACTCGATGGACTCTTCCAGAGGGAGATCTTTTCCGGAAATTCGGGTCATGGGGCACTAGCTCCTGGCTGCACTGAGCTAAACGTAAGTCATTATTTGATCAGGAGATTACACCTAAAGACAGGCGCACGAAAACTTTTAAAATGGGTGCTTGACGCACTCTGCCCCGGTCTTTAATATACGCGCCTCGGTTGAGGTGTTCCTCGATAGCTCAGTTGGTAGAGCAGTAGACTGTTAATCTATTGGTCGCTGGTTCGAGTCCAGCTCGAGGAGCCA
>NZ_JAHREP010000011.1 GCF_019084545.1 Marinobacterium ramblicola | reverse complement strand
CGGTGGTGCCCGGTAGCCACAATCATATAGAACTCGCGATGAAGCACGGGCGGATCTATTCGACGACATTGAGCGGTTCCATAATCCACGAATACATCGTAGAGTCGCCCGGCAAGATCTGAAGTTTTCAGCCCTTTTCAAACCGTCCGTGGAAATGGGGTAGAATCCTATCGCCCCGACTCTTCCTTGGTACTATACGGCTAGGACTGTACTCAGGAAGCTGTGGCTGTTGGACTGCTCGTATCGCTCAGGGCGTTAGCTGGCCTTTGCGCTTAGCTCGCCGCATCACCTAAGGAAACTCTTATGACCATCGCAGTAAGGGGCATGCATGCGTAAGAAGCTCCCCTCAGGCAGCGCTGATGCAATCGGTAATGCGCGCACAACCCAGGTCGAAAAGCCTTCACCTACTAGGGCCACAAAACGAAAGCCTGCGACTTCAAAGGCGAAAGGAGCTTCTGCACGCCCGACAACTGGGCGTGAAAAGCTAGTGAGAGCTGCAGCGGAGGTACTGGCTGACGTGGGCTTTGAGAAGCTCACATCGAACGCTATTTGTGCTCGTGCAGGCGTCACTCCGCCTACTTTCTATCATTACTTCAAAGATAAATATGAAGTCCTTGAGGAGCTTGCAGAGCAGTTGCTGGGCAAGCAAAACGAGGAGTTCGACGTATGGCTTGCTGATTATGCTTCGCGCCAGGAAGCGGCCCCGCCTCTCGAAATGATCGAGCGCTGGTTCTTCACCGCTGCGGATTTCGTATCGAAGGAGCCAGGCGGCATTTGGACAATCCGCGCACTGCGCGCACTCCCGAACCTGAGTCATGTCAGGCTCAGTTGGCAGCGTCGGTATACCGACCAGATCTTTAATGTGACACGCCGCTTCACGCCAGAGAGCGCATGGCCGCTCCTCTGGAGCCGTATACGCATAGTGGTCGAGTTCAGCTACGTCGTGGATGAGTTGGTATATGAAGAGGACAGGATCACGCGCGAAACAACCATCCGGGAAGCGGCGCGCATGATCCACAGTCTATTCAAGGACATTACCGTCGCCGAGTAGACACGTCAGGCCTGATCAGAGATCAAGCACTATTCGGGGGCTGTGAGCACGCGAACAGCAGGGAGTAAAGCAATCATTTTTTGCTCGCTCCTCGTCTGTTAGATACGAGTCTCGGTGGTCGATCTCACCCTCGAGCACGCGGGTCATACAGGTGCCGCAGACACCGGCCTCGCAAGAAACCGGAATGTCGAAGCCGGCCTCCAGCAGGACCGTCGCGACTGATTTGTCGGCCGCAATAGTGTAAACGGCGCCGGTTCTCTTCAGCTCAACTTCAAACGAGTCACCCTGAACTCCGGCGTTGGATGTGCCACCGAATGACTCGGAGTGAATGCGATCCGCCGGCCAGCCTTGAGCGCGAGCCGTCCCGATTACCCAATCCATGAACCCTTGTGGGCCACATACATAGAGGCGGGTGTCAGCGTGGTCCGATCGCAGCGAAGCAGGCAGGTCCAGGTGGCTCGACGGGGCTCCATCATCGAAATGAATGAAGACCTTATCGCTGTAGGCCGAGGTCTCGAGGCGCTTCAGGAATGCTGCGTGCTCTTCTGATCTCGCACAGTAGTGAAGTTCGAAACTGGCCCCCCTCTTCGACAACTGCTCTGCCATGCCGAGAATTGGGGTGATGCCAATTCCACCCGCGAAAAACAGAGTGTGTTCGGCAGGATGCAGAGGGAACAGGTTCCGAGGTGTGCTTATCGTCAGTAGATCACCTTCCATCACCTGGGCGTGCATCGCTTCGGAGCCACCACGCGAAGTGGCGGACCGCAACACACCGATCAGGTAGCGATCTGTTTCGTCAGGGCCATTGCACAGCGAATATTGCCTTACCGCGCCGCCGGGCAGGTACACATCGATGTGTGCTCCAGCCGTAAAGGAAGGCAAGTCGCTGCCCGATGGCATCGCCAGTTCGAATAGCGCCACATCGGCGGTTTCATAGCGCTTGTGGACGACTTGGACCACCAGGCTTTCAGATGCAGGTTGCATTGGGACGTACCTCAGCTGCGCTTCGTGATCGAGACGGGCATGACATCGAACTGACGCATCAGCGAGAACGGCAGCAGCGTATAGCGATCACTGGTCAGTTCGATCTCGATCCCCGGCGCGGTTACAGCCTCGATGACTGTCTCGATAAGCAGCTGAGCGACCGACCGACCCATACACATGCGCACGCCGCCGCCAAAGGTCGTTGCTCCGCGCGGCGAGCGCTCCAGGCTGTAAGAGTCTGGATCTGCATAAACCTCGGGATCTCGGTTACCCGCGCCCCACATCATGACGACCTGAGTACCTTTCGGTACGTGAACACCCTCGTACTCGAAGTCCTCCAACGCGTACCGCTGCGACAGAGTCAGAGGTGGATCCAGACGCAGGCCCTCAAAGGCTGCATTGGCCACGAGTGAGCGATCACTGCGCACCTGCGTCATTGCAGATGGGTTGGTGAGCAGGCGATACACGCAGTTCGCTGCGCCCGCTCCGGCGGTATGGAATCCGTCGAACAGGTTCGACGCGATCAACATGCCGACGCTCTCTGGGGGAACGTCAGTAGAGGTGGGATCGACCTGCACATCGACTGCGGCGAAATCAGCCGCGATAGCGTTGATCAGATCGTTGTCGCCCTTAGCCAAGGCACGCTCAACCGATTGAGCCACGATGGCCATGTACTCGCCCATGGCCGAGCCGGCGGTTCTCAGATCCTCATGGGACATCATGATGTTGAACATCGGCAGGAGGCCATGCATCAGCTCAACGATGCGCAACTCCTCCTGCTCAGTCAGGTCGATCAAGGTGCCCCAGAAGCGAGCAGCAGTCAGCCCTGCGAAGTCCGAAATGAAATCGATGGATCCCTTGTTTACAACGTCGTTCAACAAGCCGCTCACGATGTCTCGCATGATCGGCGCGAAAATTTCGACGTTGGTACCTATCATGTGACGCCCCAACACACCTCGGAACGCACGATGGATCGGCGGGTTAAGTGTGAAGACCTGGTTCTGCAGATAGCGGGCAAGAATTCCAGCGTAATAGCGTGCTTCTTCCTCTTTCCCCTCATCTGCCTGCACGCTATAGAAGGCCTGGTCCGAAAGCATGGCGGAAGGCGTGTTGGCCGTGAGAGCAGGATGAATCATCAAGCTGCGCAGTTGATGGTTGCGGAAAACTGCGAGCTTGAGCGGGCCGAACCCTTCGACTTTCATCAGACCTAATTGGGCATCACCGAAGAGCTCGGGATACACCGCTGCGAACCCTTCCTCGTCGGTGAAGTACGGCATGAAGCTAGGCAGGTCATCGATCTGACGTGTCTCTACGGTGGAGGAATTTGGCTGCTGGGTATTGGTCGTCATGGGGCTACTCCGATCGTTGCGAGAGGGTCAAAGCTTCGAGAAGTTGAAAAGGCTGGTTAGTCGCATGCCCAGGTCCAGATCACCGTCGGCCTTCAGCTTCCGGAGCATCAGTCCCATTGCAGGATTCAGCTTGCCTTTAAGCAGCTCGGTCAGGTTCTGATCGGAAATGGTCACTACCAGGTCTGCGGTCGGAGCGGTGCCGATGGTTACCGTACATTGCTCTCCGTCGATCGTGACGTAGGTAGCCTCATGAGTAACAAACTGGATGATGCAGCGAAGGGAGCCCGAGGCCCCTTTGTTGAAGACGGAAGGGAGTTGATTCAGAAGCGCCGTGGAAGACATCTCAGGACCTCATCGTAGTGTGCTTGTTATAGTAAAAACTACACTGTGCAATGTAGCAAAAACTATATTACTTGCACAAGCCTGCTCACAGGTATTTTGATGTCCGGCTACCTGGGTTCTGCATAGGGTGGACTACCCGCTCCGGTAGACATCCCCGGCCTGTGTCCGTCGCAAGGAGTGTTTCTGACACAGGCCAAACGACATTTTCCCGAGTCTTTCAAGCGCGAAGCGGTAAACCAAGTGCTTGCCGGCACGCCGCTTCGTCATGTGGCCGACACGCTGGCCACGAACGCGATGGCGAAACTCGATGCCAGCAACTGAAAGGCCGGGATGCCGGCCGTCAAGCGTCGCCGACATGAGTCGGTGGTCGATGTTGGCCGTTGGTTGGAGAAGGTGGTGCGGGGGTACTTCAATTATCACGCCGTGCCAGGAAACCTGCGGAGACTGAACGGTTTCCGGCTGGAACTGACACGTGCTTGGCGGCAGTCGTTGTTGCGCCGTAGCCAGAAGCACCGCTTACCGTGGCGCCGCTTCAAGCGACTGGTGAATGCATTCATACCTTATGTCAGGTTGGCACACCCCTACCCGACAGAACGTTTTCGCGTCAAAACCTGAGGCAGGAGCCGTATGCGGTAATGCTGCACGTACGGATCTGTGCGGGGGCGGTGGGTAACCACCGTCTCTACCGCGCCCCCCCCTATTGCTTCGAGCTGTCAATACAGCTACAGGTTCGTGCTGGGTTAGCGAGACGATTGCTGGCTTTCCCAGCAGTGATAGTGATCGATCAGCGTTTGCTCGACAGGGCGGTAGGTAATCCCCAGCTCGTCGATACTGCGCTGGTTATCTATGGCGAAGCGAATGCCTAGGTGCTTACGCAGGTAGTCTGCATTGAGGCCGAAGAGTGGCCCGATCAACCTGATCAGTCCGTTTGGCAGGCTGTAGGTTGGTAAGGACCAGGGGCGCCGATGCTGCTGACGAATGATCTTGGCAATCTCGATGAACGACAGCATGCGTTTTTCAGCCAGGATGTATCGACCATGCGCATCGCGATTGCGGGCGGCTGCGATATGCGCCTGTGCCACTTCGCGAACGTCCACCGTGGTGATGCTAAGATCGGGCATGCCATAAAAGAAATAGCCCCTGAGCATTTCGTCCAGAAGAAACAGGCTGCCGGAGTCTGAGGCAGGTGTTAGCGAGGGGCCAAGGATCAGTCCAGGGTTGATCGTCACCAGTGTCCAGCGTTCCTGTTGGGCGCAGATGGCCCAGGCTTCCTTTTCGGCTGCGGTCTTGGCGTAGTGATAAGGATTGTTCTCCAGAGTGCTACTGGTATTGAAGTATGCCTCTGAGAGGGTCTGTCGATCCATCTGCATGACATCGATGTAGTCGCCGAAGATCGCCCCGACAGTCGAGGTCATGACCACTCGTGTGACGCTGGGTGTTCTTTCAACGCTTCCCAGAACATTGCGAGTACCTTGCAGAGCCGGTTCGAGCATCTGCCGACGGCCGTCCTTGATCTTCTCGGGGAGCAGAAATGGCGATGCCACATGATGCACGACCGAGCAGCCATGCATGGGTGCATCGAAGGCTCCAGTTGCCAGCAGGTCGGCCTCGAATAGCTGCAGGCGCCCCGGGAACTCTTTCTGCAGGGTCTGCAATGGCTGCAGCTTGGCTGCATTGCCTAGGCTACGTACCGTTGTATGTACTCTGTTGCCAGCAGCGAGCAATTGCTGGATCAAATGGCAGGCGACATACCCGCTGCCGCCGGTAACTAATACGGTCTCACCCATGGCATATATCCTCTCTCGCACAGGTAGGTGTGAAGCGTTTCATCCGCACAGCCGTCGCCCCTGCGCGCAAGGCACATGTCAGGTAGAACAGTACAGGGGGCATCGGTACCGATGAAGCGAACGTCGTTATGGGATTGTTGTTGCCGTACATGAGCGATGTTCTGTCGCCTAGGTTATCGTCCAACAAGCCTCTCACGATGTCTCGCATAATCGGCGCGAAACTTTCGACGTTGGTACCCATCATGTGACGTCCCAACACACCTCGGAACGCACGATGGATCGGCGGGTCAAGTGTGAAGACCTGGTTCTGCAGATAGCGGGCAAGAATTCCAGCGTAATGGCGTGCTTCTTCTTTCCCCTCATCTGCCTGCGCGCTGTAGAAGGCCTGGTCCGAAAGCATGGCGGAAGGCGTGTTGGCCGTGAGAGCAGGGTGAACCATCAAGCTGCGAAGTTGATGGTTGCGGAAAACTGCGAGCTTGAGCGGGCCGAACCCTTCGACTTTCATCAGACCTAATTGGGCATCACCGAAGAGCTCGGGATACACGGCTGCGAACCCTTCCTCGTCGGTGAAGTACGGCATGACGCTAGGCAGATCATCGATCTGACGTGTCTCTCCGATGGAGGAATTTGGCTGTTGGGTTTTGGTCGTCATGGGGCTGCTCCGATCGTGGCGAGAGGGTCAAAGCTTCGAAAAGTTGAAGAGGCTGGTTAGCCGCATGCCCAGGTCCAGATCACCGTCGGCCTTCAGCTTCCGGAGCATCAATCCCATTGCAGGATTCAGCTTGCCTTTAAGCAGCTCGGTCAGGTTCTGATCGGAAATGGTCACTACCAGGTCTGCAGTCGGGGCGGTACCGGTGGTTACCGTACATTGCTCTCCGTCGATCGTGACGTAGGTAGCCTCATGGGTAACAAACTGGATGATGCAGCGAAGGGAGCCCGAGGCCCCTTTGTTGAAGACGGAAGGGAGTTGATTCAGAAGCGCAGTGGAAGACATCTCAGAACCTCATTGCAGTGTGCTTATTATAGTAAAAACTACACTTCAAACTATAGTAAAAACTATATTCTTGCGCAAGCCTGCTCACTGGTATTTCTATGGCAATCGCACTAAGTAGCAACGATGTGTGCCCGGTCCGGGCCGTTGAATTCGCGTCGACTCTCCACCATGACCAGTGTCCTCGGTCCCGGCCAGTCCGGCTTCTGTGCCAGCCAGTCGATCTCGTCACTGACCCAGATGCGGCGTGTTTCGATCCGACCGTGATCCTTCTCCACGGCCTGGCCTTGGCCGAAAAATGCTCCTGCATTTTCGGCATTCCCGCCGTCCATGGCGGTCAGGTCGACCCGCCAGGGTCTCCATGAACAGGCGAACGTCATCATGCAACATGTTCTGGTTCCCTTTGAGGGCCAATACATAATCGCCCCCGCCTTCGGTGATCTGCTGCGCCACGGTTTTTTGGAGCCGATGGCATCGATTGAGACGGTGACACCCCTCAGATCGAACAACGACAGGATGTTCGGGATCGCCGTTATCTCGTTCGATTTGGCGTCCACCGCGCGCTGAGCCACGAGCAGATTGGCCTCGCAGGACCAGGCATGGAGCAGATGCAGCGCACGACCGGCTGAACCGAGATGGGAACGGCGCACGCTCTTGCCGTCCAGTGCCAACTGAGCCGGCACGTCGCCGCCGATACGGGCATGGGTCGCCCAGTCGAAAAACGCCGCCTCGAACGCCTCCGGGTCGATCAGGGAAAATACGCGGCCAAAGGTATCGTGAGAGGGGGTGCCGTTGGGCAGCGGCAAGAACTGTCGCAGCCAGTCCTTCTTGGCGCGGCCAAACTCTGCCACCGCTTCCCGGTCATCCATGCCGGCAAGTTCCCATACTGGAGAGTACCGCACAGAGGGCGATGCAGAGGATATCCGATAGCGAGTGAAGCTTATTGGGCGTGGCCCGGCGCGGATCGGGGATTGATTCGAAGAAAGGCCTAGGGTTCGGCAGCATGGCAAAGTATCCGGCAAATACCGACATCAAGCCGTTTTCGTCCCTCAGCCCGACGATCCTGCCACTGTATGGGGATAGTGCGATTGCCCTGGAGATGCCCCCCTCTGTCAGGATTGACGTCGCCCCCTTTGTTACACTCTCTTAATCCTTAAGATTTGCATGCCTCGTTATCCAGAAGAGCGGCGCGCAGGAGATCGCCGGTTATGCCCAGCGCACCAACCTGCCTGCCTACACCCGCAACACATTCAATTCACTGGAAGCATTGACCGAAGAGTGTCTGGCCGCTGCCGAGCGCGGCTATGCGCTGGATAACGAGGAAGCGTAGATCGGCGTTGGCTGCATCGGGGTGCTGATCTACGATCAGAGCAACCAGCCGGCGGCGGGACTCTCCCTGTCCGCCCCGATGGAGCGGCGCAAGGATGAGTGGATTGCGGATGTGGTCGCGGCGGGACAAGCGATATCGGAGCAGCTGGGCTATAGGGCTGAGTAAGCTCAAACAGCCCCGGAGCAGATCACACCAGAAAGCTACGATATCGAGGGGGAACCGGTTGCGAAGCCGCATACCGGACTCCCCCTTACTTTTCTCCTGCACCGGCCCGAAGACGAGCCGGATAGCTGGCGATCATGCCGGCGACAATACTGGCGACAGGTTGCTCATCAACATCAATATCCAGCAACAGCTCCACTGCTGCATATATCATGTCGACGACAATTCGGCTAACCAGCATCAGCTCCGCGGGATCGGCGTCCGGGTATGCCGACTGCAGGAGCTCTCCCTGTGCCTCCGTCACCATCAAGTGCGAATCCAGACGCACGTCCTGCAATGAGGGGATCGCGCGGAGTGCACGCATGATCCAGATACCTCCCGGGGTATCCCGGGTTACTCGATAGGTGTCTATCAGCAAACCCTCCAGTGCCTGTTCGAGCTTGTCGATAGGCCCTTTCAGTACCTCCTCGGTAATCCAGTGCGGTATTAGCTCATTCTGCTTTTGCATCAATCTGTGTCCCAGTTCGGACATCAGGGCGTACTTGTTGGGGAAGTATCGATAGAGCGCCGGAGGCGTCAGCCCCGCGCGTTCACAGACCATATTGGTGGACAAGCGCTCTATCCCGACTTCACCCAGCATGTTGGCCGCAACCTCGAGAATCAGCTCATAGGTTTTGTTGGCTCGTTTCTGCTCGGGCCGTTTTTTAGTGGCAAGAGCCGGGTTGGATGGCGATGTACAAGTGCGTGTCGATGTCATGTCGAAAACCAGAACGTGAGTAGAGCGAAGAATTATTGCACAAGAGTGTTGCAAAAACGATAGCGATGACTATACGATAGTAATCACTACCTTTACGGGAAATCCCTTCTGAGGAGGCAAAGATGACAAAAATAACAACACGGCAGTACGCAACTTCTCTCCTTTTGCTGACGTCGGCGCTGCTCGGTGCTCAGCATGCTCTCGCCAACACTCCAAACGACGCCAAAGGCTTATGGCTTACGGAAGTGGGAGATGCCGTCATCAAGGTCGAAGACTGTCCGGATCGACCCGGCTCAGTGTGCGGAACCATTGTCTGGGACGTGGACGCCGGCACCTCCACCGATACCTGCGGCGAGCGCGTTATTCAGTTGGATGAGTACAGCGACGGTGCCTGGCGTAACGGCTGGGTCTATGACCCGCGAAAAGACAGGACCTACAAGGGCAAGCTAAGTGCCGATGGCAATGAGCTTGACGTTCGGGCCTTTATCGGTGTGGCGGTGCTGGGTGAGACGGAACATCTCACTCGTACGGAACGGCTTCCGACAAAACCGGCCTGCCGCAAATAAAACCTAAAAAGTCCCGATCACTGTTCCCCCTCGAAAAAAACAATAAATTGAGGAGATCCAAGCATGCGCATTTCATCACTGTCGATACTGCTCGCATCGGCCCTGTTCGGCTCCGCTCAAGCGGTTGAGCGTGAAGCGGATAGTTACAATATCGATACCGACATCACGATCAAGACAGACCAACGCACACGCGGCATCTCGGACTCCCTGCTGGAGCCGTCGTTGATGCTGCATACCGAGATCGCGCACGAAAGCGGTCTTATTGGTCTGTTCGAAGTTGCTCGAATCAGCAAGAAGCAGTTTCCTGATGGCTCGGGAGCCGCCATCACCCTTGGGTTGGGTTATCGCTGGGGCGACCCCGATGCCTGGCACTTCGGCGTCGGTGCCGCCACCGAGCGTTTCCCGGGGGCCAAGTTTCAGGCGCCGCACTCGTTCGATATGGGCACCTTCACCCCCGGCGATTTCAAGACCACCGATTTCAACAGTGACTTCTTGCTGTTCGAGGCCAATTACGGCGCGCTCGAGGGGCGCATGCTCTATGTGATCTCCGACACCTATCGCGGCGCCGATACCGGCGGAGTCTGTGGTCAGATGCTGCAACTCGCCACCGATCCGACCAAGGCACTTGAGTGCTACGGCCGGGGCGACCACAACTCACGCGGCACCATGCTTTTCGATCTCGATTACACGGTCGATTTGATGCCCGCCACCACACTCACCCTGCATGTCGGCCACCAAAAGGTGAAGAACTTCAAGGAAGCCGACTTCACCGACTACGGAGTCGGCCTGACACGCACCCAGTGGGGGCTGGACTGGAGTCTCGACTGGTACTCCACCAACACCAATGCAGGCGAGCTGTACAAGGTGGCCGACGGCAACAAGTTACGCGCGACCGACGGGGATGCGGTCGTCTTTTCCATTACGAGGCGTTTCTGATGTCACACCCCTCCCTTCATCAAGGCAAAACAACCTCAGGTCCGCTGGTGCTCGCGGTCGATCTCGGCACCTCGGGATGCAAGTGCGCGCTCGTCTCTCTCGATGGGACGGTAGCGGCCTGGGCGTTCGAGCCGGTGGAGTTACACGTCGACGGTGTCGGCGTCGAGCAGGATCCGCATGACTGGTGGCAGGCGTTTATCGATGCCGCCGCTGCGGTCTGCAGCGACCCGGAGCTGCGCAAGCGAGTCGTCGCGGTCTGCTGTTCGACACAGGCCGAATGCACGGTCTGCGTCGACCGAGACGGCAACACCCTCGGTCGCGCCATGCTCTGGCTGGATATGCGCGGCGCCCAGGCGATCGCCCGGCGCTTGCGCGGCCGCTTTTTCAACGTGATGGGTCACGCGCCCGGCAAGCTGATGCGCTGGCTGCGATTGACCGGGGGTGTACCTGCCCAATCCGGCAAGGACAACGCCGGACACATCGCCTACATCCGCGATCACGAACCCGAGCGCTACGCGCGAACCTACAAGTTCCTCAATGCACTCGACTATATGAACCTCAGGCTCACCGGCCGCTACTGCTCTACGCCGGATTCGATGCTCACGACCTGGGTCACGGACAACCGCGACCCGCACCGGATCCGCTACGACGCCTCTCTGCTGACGTTGCTTGGCATCGACCGGGAGAAGCTGCCGGATATCATCCCCTCCACCGAGGTGGTCGGGCCGGTGCTGAAAGAGGTGATCGAACAGCTGGGGCTGCCGGGCGATACCGTTGTCGTGGCCGGTGCGATCGATACCTCGGCGGTCGCCGTCGGCGCCGCAGTCCAGGATTTTGAGCCGCACCTCTACCTCGGCACCTCCTCCTGGCTGGGCGCGCATGTACCGTTCAAGAAGACCGATGTGCGCAGCAAGATCGCCTCGGTGCCCTGCGCCATCCCGGGACGCTATCTCGCCATCGCCCTTCAGTCCTCGGCCGGCGTCAACCTGTCGTTCCTGCGCGACCGAATCCTGTTTCATTCGGACGAGTTCCTTAGCGATGAGGAGCAACCCGATGTATACGAGATCCTCAACATCATCGCCGCGCGAGTGCCCGCCGGTGCCAACGGCCTCATCTATATGCCCTGGCTGTTCGGCGAGCGCACCCCGGTGGAGGATTCCACCCTGCGTGCCGGTCTTGTCAATCTCTCGCTCGGCCACTCGCGTGAGGACATCATCCGCGCCTTTCTGGAGGGTGTGGCCTTCAATAGCCGTTGGATGATGGAACCCTTCGTGCGCCTGCTGGGGCGGGATCCGGGGCCGATCGCCGCGGTCGGCGGCGGCGCACAGTCGGACCTCTGGTGTCAGATCATCGCCGATGTGAGCGGCCGGCCGATTCGGCAGATGGAGAATCCGATCCAGGCCAACTCTCAGGGTGCAGCCTTCCTCGCCGGTATCGGTATCGGCGCGCTACGCCCGTCCGATCTCCCTAGCCTGCAACGCCACCGCCGTATCTACGAGCCGAACGCTCAACTGCGCGAGCTGTATGACGAGCGCTTCGGCTTTTTCAAGGAGCTGCATCGCCAGTTGTCCCCGGTCTATGCCCGCCTTAACCAATCAACCCCGAAAGGAGCCGCTTATGCTGGCTGAACGCCAACGACAGCAGGTCGTCGATCTGTGTGTGGCGCTGTCCCGACGCGGATATCTCGCAGGCACCGGCGGCAACGTCGCACTGCGTATCGATGCGGAACAGGTCGCCGTCACCCCCTCGGCCACCGACTACCTGACCATGAACGCCGCCGATGTCTGTGTGGTTCGACTGTCAGACCTCAGCCTGATCGACGGCGAGCGCGACCCGTCGGTGGAAACCGGGCTCCATGCCCAGTTGCTCAGACGCCGCCCCGACGTGGGCTGCAGCATCCATACTCACCAGCCCGTCGCCAGCGCCTGCACACTGCTCGGCAAGGCGCTGAACGTGACCGATCCACAGGCCAGGCGTGTTATCGGCAGCCGGGTACCGCTGATCGGCTACATGCCCTCCGGCACCGGTCTGCTGGCGAGCATGGTCGGCCGGGCGATACGTCCCGATATCAACGCCTACCTCATGCGCAATCACGGCGTGCTCTGTTGCAGCGCCAACATCGACAGTGCCGTTGCCGCCGTCGAAACACTGGAGAGTCAGGCCCACTCCTGGCTATGCCAGGGCATGTCGGCCGAAGCACGTATCCATCCAGAACGAGCTGCCATCCTGCAACGCGTCCAGACAGCACTAGGAGACCTTTCATGAACGCCCAGAACCAAGCGCCACAAAACACTATCGCTCAATCCGACGACGCCCCGCTGACGCCCGCCATCTCGGAATGGCCCGACGTAGATAATCTCTACGAGCGCTTTGCCGAACTCGTGAAGCAGCCGATGCGCACGATCCGGCGCGACGCCATGTCGAAGGTGCTGAACTACTTCGAAGAGCGCTGCCAAACCTCCAAACGCCTGGCCGAAGAGGCGAAGGCTGTGATCCCCGGCGGTGTACAGCACAACCTCTCCTTCAACTACCCCTTCCCGCTGGCAATGAAGCAGGCGCAGGGCGCGCACCTGACCGATGTGGACGGTAACCGCTACATCGACTTCCTGCAGGCCGGCGGCCCGACCCTGCTCGGTTCCAATCCACCGGCGCTGAGAGATAAGGTCAACGAGGTGCTGGAGGAGTGCGGCCCGGTTACCGGCCTGCTGCACGAGTCCGAGGCCAAGCTTGCCGAGCTGGTGTGCCAGTCGATGCCCGGTGTGGATATGGTGCGTCTGCTCGGTTCGGGCACCGAAGCGGTGATGGGTGCGGTGCGTCTGGCCCGCGCCTATACCCAGCGCAAGTGGATCATCAAGATCGGCGGCGCTTACCACGGCTGGAGCGATCAGTTGGTCTACGGCATGCGTCTGCCCAGCACCGGACGCATGGAGGCGATCGGCATTCCGCGCGGCGCCACCGCCCATACCCAGGAGTGTCTGCCCAACGATCTGGGCGCCCTGCGCCGCAAGCTGCAGTTGAACCGCCTGCGCGGCGGTACCGCCGCCGTCATGCTGGAACCGCTGGGTCCGGAGAGCGGCACCCGTCCGGTACATCCGAACTATAACCGTGAGGTTCGCAAGCTGTGCGACGAGTTCGGCGCGCTGCTGATCTTCGATGAGGTGGTCACCGGGTTCCGCCTTGGCCCCGGCGGCGCCCAGGCCTATTTCAACGTCAAGCCGGATATCACCGTGCTGGGCAAGTGTCTGGCCGGCGGCTACCCCATGGCCGGTGCCATCGGTGGCCGGCGCGATGTCATGATGATGCTGGTGGGCGGTATCGGCACCACCTCGAAGCGTGCCTTCGTCGGCGGCACCCTATCCGCCAACCCACTCTCCTGCGTGGCCGGTTACCACGCGCTGCTCGAGGCTCAACGCCTGGATGCAGCGGGCAAGGCGGGACGGGCGGGCGATCGCCTGCGACGCGGACTGGAGGAGATCATCAAGCGCCGCAACCTGCCCTACGTGGTGTACAACATGGGATCGATCGTCCACCTGCAGACATCCGGCGTGCTGCTGCTCGATACCAGCAACCTGTACAAGCTGTGGCGCGTCAAGGATGAAGCCAGGCAGCGCAAACATATGATGGAGGAGATGGGCGCGGCGTACTCGGCCCACGGCCTCATCACGCTGGCCGGCAGCCGGATCTACACCAGCCTTGCCGATACCGACGAGGTGATCGACGACGCGCTTAACCGCTTTGACGATGTTTTCGATCTGGTGTGACGCTATGACTGATGCAAACAACCTGAAGAACAGCTGGATCGAAACCCGCAATCGGCTGGTGGCCAAGGCGCTGCTCGGTGGTAGCCTCGCCAGCCTGTCGGTGCGCTGCCCGAACGAAGACAAGATGTGGTTCGGCCTGGTAACCGATGAGCAGCCCGTGCTCGTCGATCGACAGGCCCACGGCGCCGGAGAGCCCGCCTCGCTCCACGCCGCCACCTATAAACTGCGCGGCGATGTCGGCGCCATAGCCTTGGGTGCCGGCGCGTTCGGCGCCTTGATGGCCGGCTTCAACGGCATGATGCCGCAGCTGTTCGACGAGCAGGCCCGGCACATCGGCCCCATGCCACAGCCGATCGATCGCAAAAGCCGGCTGGAATCTGCCTTGCGTCCTGGCGGCAACGTGCTGCTCTGGGGTGGCTTGCCCCTGTGTCTGGGCATCACCTACACGCGGCTCGCGCTCAATGCCGAGCTGTTCGAGAAATGTGCCAAGGCGTATGTGCTGGCGGCAGCCACCGGTGGGCGGATCAAAAGCCTGCCCTGGTGGGTGCGGCGAATCGCCAACGGCCGTCTGGCCAAGGATCAGGCGCGCGCTCAGGCGGCATTCGCCCGGGGCGAGCTGCCGACCGAGAGCCGCGGCTACTAGGTCGAACCGAATAGCGGAGGTGTTTCCATGCAACCCCTGTCTCCACGCGACGTATCGCTGCGTTCAACGGCATTGGCACTGGCGATCGGCTCGATCGCGCTGTTGATTCTCGGCCTGCAACCGATACTGCTCGGTCAGCTATTTGCAGCGCAGGTCGTCACTATCCAGGGCATCGGCCTGATCGCCATGGGCGAGATCGTGGCGCTGGGCCTAGGCGTGGTACTGGCAGACGCCTTTCTGCCGCTGTCGCGCGCCTGGCGGATCGCCGCACTGGCATCGCTGACCATCATGGTTCTGGATGGTATCACCTGTCTCATCGATGGCGATCTGCCGATGGCGGCGGTTCGTACAATGGCGGGGCTGCCCGAGGGGATACTGGTGTGGCTCACCACCAGTATCATCGTCCGCAGCCACAACCCCGACCGGCTCGCCGCTGTCTTCATGGTGGCGCAAACGTTGAGTCAGGCGATTGTCGCGGCACTGTTCACGGGCGTTGTCGTACCGATGGCGGGCTGGCAGGGAGGCTTTGCGGTACTGGCCGCTCTGTCGCTGCTGCCCTGCATGTTGGCCCGTTCGCTACCGCAACGCCTGCGGCCGCTGCACAGCCAAAGTTCGGCCGGCATGCGCTGGAGCTTCACCTCCCTGCTGCCGCTGACACTGGCCTTTCTGCAGATGGCGTCGATCGGTTCACTCTGGGCCTATCTGGAGCCGCTAGGCCTTGCTTACGGTCTGCACGACCAGGATGTGGGCGGCGTGGTATCGCTTGTGCTGATGATGCAGGTATGCGGCGGTATCGTCGCCATCTTCACGGTGCGGCGCCTCAACACCCGACTGATTCTGGCATTGGGCACGGTGGCGCTGGGTGGCATTGCGCTCACCCTGCTCCAGCTCGATAAACCCAGTCTCGCCCTCTTCTCCATGCTGCTGGCGGCCTTCGGGTTCACTTGGCTGTTTATCATGCCCTTCCATATCGTCCTGGCCTTTATCGTCGATCCGAGCGGACGGGTAGCGGTGCTCGTGCCCGCCGCACAGCTGTTGGGCAGTGCCTTCGGCCCACTGATCGTGTCGCTGGCGGTACAGGATGATAACGCGCTGTTGGTACCTGTCTTCAGCGCCGGCTTTGCCATGCTCGCACTGGTGTTGAAAACCCTTGGCCATATACCGCTGTCGCGACAGGCAGCTCTTCTGGAGAACACGCCATGAGCCCGGACGATCAGATCCCCAACGGCACCGACGTGCCGATCCGGCAACTCTTTGACGCACAGCGGGAAACGGCACTACGGCTGCGCACCAGCAGTGCAGACGAGCGCCGGCGCAAGCTGAAACGGTTAAACGACGCACTACTGGGGCGCCGTGAAGCACTGTATGAGGCGTTTCAGACCGACTTTCGCAAGCCCGCCGCCGAGGTCGAACTCTCCGAGCTGTTGCCGGTGGTCGACGAGATTCACATGGCCCGACACGAACTGGGCCGATGGATGAAACCCAAGTCTGTCGGTTCGACGCTTGCCACCTTCGGTACCAGGGCAAGCCTGACCTACCAGAGCAAGGGCCGTTGTCTAATCATCGGACCGTGGAACTACCCGGTCTCGACCCTGATCGGCCCGCTGGTATCGGCGATCGCCGCGGGCAATACCGTCATTCTGAAACCCTCGGAGTTCACCCCGGCGGTGAACGCGGTACTGGCCGATCTCATCGCCGAGGTGTTCGATGTCACCGAAGTGGCCTGGGTCGAAGGCGACGCCACTACCGCCCAGGCACTGCTCGACTGCCCCTTCGATCATATCTTCTTCACCGGCTCGCCCCAGGTGGGCAAGTTGGTGATGGCGGCGGCCTCACGGCACCTGGCGTCGGTGACGCTGGAACTGGGCGGCAAGTCGCCGGTGATCGTCGACGAGAGCACCGATCTCCAGCGTGCGGCCGAGGTGATCATCTGGGGCAAGTTGATCAATGCCGGCCAGAGCTGCATCGCCCCCGATACGCTGTTCGTGCAACGCAGCGTCCGCGACAAGCTGATGCAGCACTGCAAGGAGATCATCGCCCGCCGCTACGGAACCCGGGACACAGACATCGCCGACAGCCCGGATTTTTCCCGCATCATCAACACCCGGCATGCAGGCCGGATCGCGGCACTCGTCGACGAGGCACTCGAACTGGGGGCCAAACGCATTGCAGGCGGCCCACATGATGTGGACGGCTGCTTTGTCGCCCCCACACTGCTCACCGACATCCCCGACTCCGCCCGTATCCTGGAGGAGGAGATCTTCGGGCCGGTGCTGCCGGTAATCGAGTTCGAGCAGGTCGATGACGTGATCGCCTACGTCAATGCCCGGCCCAAACCGCTGGCCCTGTACCTGTGGAGCACACGCCAAGCGACGATTCGCCAGATTCGCGATAACACCAGCTCGGGCAGCTTCGTACTCAATCACTGCATGCTGCAATACGCACACAGCCGCCTGCCCTTCGGCGGCGTCAACAACTCGGGCATCGGTAGCAGCCACGGCATCTACGGGTTCAAGGCGTTCTCCCACGAACGCGCCTGCCTTCGCGGTGGTCCGGTACTGGTGGTGAAGACGTTTTTCCCGCCCTACACCCCCGTCAAACGCAAACTCATCGGCAGCCTGATCCAGTGGCTGTGCAGATTTTGAAGCCGGGAGTACGAAACATGAAACGGCTCAATCTATTGCTGATCGCCTGCGCGATGCTCTATATCGGCCATGTGCAAGCGGATCCTAGCACACGTCAGATCAAACTGTTCAGCGTCAACTGCGCCCAGTGTCATGTGGGCGGCAACCGCTTCATACCGACCATGGGCAGAGCGAAGGATTGGGTAGAGCGCAATCGGCGTGGCGAGGACGCCCTGGTGAAAAGCGTAATGCAGGGGTTGGGCGGCATGCCGCCCTCAGGTTACTGCTCCGCCTGTGACGAAGCCGATATTCGTGTGCTGGTGCGTCTGGTCGCAGGCCTGAAGGAGGGACAACAATGAGAAACGGTCGTCGTCGTTTTTTGCAGGGTAGCGCCGCCGTTATGGCCGCAGGCTTACTGCCCGGCTGCGGATCTCCCCCTGATCCAGCCGTACCGGGCGTCGCCGTCGTCCACGACCCCGACAAACCCCTCCCCTGGATCAACTGGGCCGGGAATCAGTACTGCAATCCCGCACAACGCGTGGCGCCCGATGCAGAGGCCGCGGTTGTCGAGGCGATGAAACAAAGCCGTGGCACCGTGCGGGCGGTCGGCGCGAGCCATTCATTCACCCCGCTGGTACCAACCGATGACACGCTGATCGCAACCGACCTGCTCAGCGGATTGATCGATTACGACAGCCAGAGCCTTCAGGCCGAGTTGTGGGCCGGGACACGTCTGCACGACCTGGGTCCGCTGTTGGCCAAGGTGGGCCAGGCATTGCCCAACATGCCCGACGTGGATCGCTTTTCCCTGGCCGGCGCCCTCGCCAACTCGGCCCACGCCACAGGCGCCGGTTTCGGATCCATGTCGACACAGATCAGCGCGCTCACCCTCGCTACTCCCGGCGGCGACCTGCTCCGCTGCTCGGCCACCGAGAACCCCGAACTGTTTCAGGCCGCACGCGTCTCGCTCGGCGCGCTGGGCATCGTCACGCGCGTGCGACTGCAGAACGTCAAGAGTTTCAACCTGACGGAAACCAACCGGGTCGAATACACCGAAGACGTGCTCGACGACCTGGAGCGGCGCGTGGAAGTGCACCGGCATTTCGAGTTTCTGCCGCTGCCCAACTCCGACCTGGCTGCAACGGTATCCACCGATCTGGCCAAGCCGGGCGACATCAGCCAGGGCGAAGACGACCCGGAAGCACTTAATAAACTGCGCAGCCTATTCGACAACATCAGTTGGCTACCCGGCGCCGGGCGGGTCTACGACTGGCTGCTGAAGCGCACACTGGCCGACGAGGCGACCACCACGCGCACAGGCCCCTCCTATCGGATATTTGCCCACCCACGTCTGGTGCGTTTTCGCGAGATGGAGTACATCGTGCCGGCTGAAGCCGGTCCGGCCTGCCTACGGGAGATTCTGCATACGATACGCGAGCGCGGAATTCCCACCTGCTTCCCGCTGGAATACCGCACGGTGGCCGCGGACGATATCTGGCTATCCATGTTCGAGGGACGGCCGAGCGTCGCCATCGCCGTACACCAGTTCGGCGACCTGGACCACAGGTCCTATTTCGAGCAGATCGAGCCGATCTTCTGGAAATATGAGGGCCGCCCCCATTGGGCCAAGCTGCACACCCTGGATACCGAGCGTCTGGCAGCACTCTATCCCCGTCACTGGAAGGAGTTTCATGCCGTCAGGGAGAGCATCGACCCCCAGGGCAAGATGCTGAACCCCTATCTCAAGCATCTGTTCGGTGTGGCCTGAGATGATCAACCGACGACGCTTTCTGATCGGCAGCGGTGCGGCCGCCGCTGCGCTGGTGATCGCTCAACCGCGCACCCACGCGGGTGGGTATTCGCCCTACTTTGCCCGGCTAAATTCGGTGCTGCGTGCACAGGGTATCGACCGGCCGGTGCTGCTGATCGATATGGATCGGCTCGACCGCAATATCGATCGGGTCATGCAGTCGGTGAGCACGGGCACGCCGAGCAACTACCGCGTCGTGGTCAAATCGGTACCCGCCCCCGGTCTGGTGGACTATATCGCGACACGCTCGGGAACCGCCTCCAGCATGGTGTTCCACCGCCCCTTTCTCGAAGCAATCACACGTCTGCGCCCACGGGACGACATTCTGCTCGGTAAACCCCTTCCGGTCGCCGCCGTTGCCCGCTTCTACGATAGGCCGGCGGGGGAGTTCGACCCGGCCCGGCAGCTCCAGTGGCTGGTCGACACCCCCGAGCGGCTGAACCAATACCTGCACCTGGCGCAGGTACGCGGTCTTAAGCTACGCATCAATCTGGAGATCGATGTCGGACTGCACCGCGGGGGCTTCGCCGATCCACAAGCGCTGCGCCCGGTGTTGACGACCATCGCCGACAACCCCGATCACCTGACCTTCTCCGGCTTCATGGGCTACGACGCCCATGTATCGGCACTCCCTTCGCTTCTGGCGCATGTCGAGATAGGGCGTGTGAAGGCACGCTATGCCGACTGCATCGAACTACTGAAGAGTCAATTCCCGCAACTGGCCCAGGGACCGCTGACCTTCAACGGCGCCGGCAGCCCAACCTTTCGCAACTACGAACAGGACTCACCGCTCAACGATATTTCGGTCGGCTCCGCACTGCTGAAACCCAGCCATTACGATCTGCCGCTCCTGGCCGACTTCGAGCCCTGTGCCTATATCGCCTCGCCGGTACTCAAGCGCCACCCGAGCACCGGAGTGCCCACCCTGGAGTGGTTGGCAGGCCCGATGGAACTATGGGATGCGAACTGCGCCGATACGCTGTTTATCTATGGCGGGAACTGGCTGGCGCAACCCGAATCGCCCTTGGGGGTGCGCCGAGCGGATATTTACAGAAGCTCAAATCAGGAGGGCTACTACGCAGCCAAAGGCGTCAAGCTGGCGGTGGACGACTGTCTCTTCCTGCGCCCAACGCAGTCCGAAGCGGTGCTGCTGCAGTTCGGCGAACTGCTTGGTATCCGTGGCGATCATATAGAGCGGCGCTGGTCAGTGCTCCCGCCTGAGATTGGGCGCGGGACCTAAGCGCCGCCCACAAAATCAAGGCGTTAGAAAAAACGACTGCGCAAAATCAAGGGTTCGCTCATACAGGATCTACAGATTCTTCTTACTATCCGCTCCCTACCGGTATACAGTCGGGGGACTGGGGAACTTACGTTCCCCTGCCCTCCAGAGATCCGGACGTGCGCGATTGACGCATCCGGCTCCTCGGAATTACGGTTTCACTACCGAACGGCGGAACCGGCGAATCAGGCGCGGCGGGGGCAGCGGGTAGCGCTTCAGCAAACGCTGGAAGGTAGACCAGTCGAGCCAGGCCTTCTGTGAGCGACGGCTGAGCCACTTGTGCCACAACCGCACCACCTCGGTACGGAAACGTCCAAGACTCGCCGCATTCCCGGCTATCCCGTAGTATCCGTAGTGTCCTTCCAGTTTCTGCCTCAGCGTTTTCCACTGCTCGCGTACCGCCTGATGTCGATTCTTTCGGCACCACTCCTTGATCCGTCCCAGCGCTTTGGTAAAACGATCCTTGGCCGTTTTCTGCTTGACCACCCAGCACCCCTTTCTTGACCTCGCCCAGTGGTGGGTGAAGCCCAGAAATCCGAAGCTGCCGAACTCTTCGCCCGGGTTAGACTGCACCCGCGGTGGCCGGAAGTTCACCAGTCTCGTCTTGTCCGGATGGACCGTCAGTCCGTACTTGTCGAGTCGCTTCGGCAGAACCGACAAGACACGACGTGCGTCCCTTTCATTGCTGAACCCCATCACAAAGTCGTCCGCGTAGCGGACCAGAAAGGCTTGCCCCTGAAGCCGGGGCATGACTTCCTGATCGAACCATACGTCCAGCACTTCGTGAAGGTAGATATTGGCCAGCAGCGGGGACACGACACCGTCCTTGCGGGTGCGGCGGTACGCTTCCATCATCCAGTCAAGATCCATATGGTGAGCCAACGCATTGAGTGCCTTCTCCGGCACGCTCCTGGCCAATTCCGCTATCTGTTGTTGTTTCGTTGAGACGCGTGTGGAACCCAATGTTTCCGCCATCTTTCCCTCCAACAGTTCCGTATTCCGGCAGCCCCTTCGCTCCGGCGGGTCCATCGGATCAGTTCCCCGCCTTCATCACTACTATTGTCTGCTCCGACTCCCTGCCCCCCTTCCCGTCGCGCATCGTTTCCTTCGCTTGACGGTACCGACCGAGTGCCGTTGCTTCGCTCCTGCCGCAGGCGACATCCCATGGCAGGCCTGGACGGTTTTACGTGAGCGCCCATCACGATCTCTGTCGGAGGCGACAGGGCCTCCCAGGTTCCTGGCATCCCCCTATGCCAGCGTGCCCCGCTCTATGACTCCGGTGAGACCTACGCGCCAGGCCAGTTACGGCGTTTCGTCGCTGCCTTCGGCCTTACCCACGGCATCGGCCCTCACGACAAGTGCCTTTCGGAGCTCAATCACGCAGCCCGCTGACTCCCCGTGTACGCTTCGCAGCCTGGGTTACCCCAGCACCACGCAACACTCGGTTCCGACTGCAGGCCAGCTTTATCGGACGGGATTTCCACCCGCAGGGGATGAACGTAAGGTTTCCGTCTGTTTCTTACTTCCTCCTTACCCAGGCTTAGCCTGGCGCACGGGCAATCGCACTATTCCAGGCGTTGGGCCGATGTGGTCGGGCCGCGCCCAATAAGCTTCACTCGCTATCGGATATCCTTTGCATCGCCCTCTGTGCGGTACTCTCCAGTATGGGAACTCGCCGGCATGGATGACCGGGAAGCGGTGGCAGAATTTGGCCGCGTCAAGAAGGACTGGCTGCGACAATTCTTGCCGCTGCCCAACGGTATTTCCTCCCACGATACCTTTGGCCGCGTATTTTCCCTGATCGACCCGGAGGCGTTCGAGGCGGCCTTTTTCGACTGGGCCGCCCATGCACGCATCGGCGGCGACGCGCCGGCTCAGTTGGCACTGGACGGCAAGAGCGTGCGCCGCTCCCATCGCGGTTCACCCGGTCGTGCGCTGAACCTGCTCCACGCCTGGTCCTGCGAGGCCAATCTGCTCGTGGCTCAGCGCGCGGTGGACGCAAAATCGAACGAGATAACGGCGATCCCGAACATCCTGTCGTTGTTCGATCTGAGGGGTGTCACCGTCTCAATCGATGCCATCGGCTGCCAAAAAACCGTGGCGCGGCAGATCACCGAAGGCGGGGGCGATTATGTATTGGCCCTCACGGGGAACCAGAGCATGTTGCATGATGACGTTCGCCTGTTCATGGAGACCCTGGCGGGTCGAGAATAGCCTGCATTGGGTGCTCGACGTGGCCTTCAACGAGGATCAATCACGGGCAAGAGTGGGGCATGCGGCGGAAAACCTGGCCATCGTCCGACGCTTTGCGCTGAACCTGCTACGCCAGTCCAAGGGCTCCAAACTCGGGGTCAAGAACAAGCGACTGCGTGCTGCCTATGACGACGCCTTCCGGGCCTCGGTGCTGCAGCTCCCCGCGCATGAACAGTGATGACTCTCGCCTGTCACCGGGGTTCGCCATTGTCGGGAAGAGCACACCGGTCGATTGGCGCCGTGCTGTAGAGGGGTGGTGGTACCGCTTCCGGGAGGCCGTCTGCCGCCAGGGAGGGCGGCAGTCGAGCGGTCATGGATGACGAAAAGCGTGTCACACGGAAGCGGTACCACCGGCCCGGACCGGCACCCATCGTGATCAGGTAGTGCGATTGCCCTGCCGTCTCGGGGTCAATTTCCTTGCACCTCTTAAGTTTTATTTAAGCTGCCCCGCCTAAATTGGCTCCATCCTGAAACCGCGAACAACGGAGTCGCTACCATGAACAAACTCATCTCCGCTCTGCTGATCTCAACCGCCGCCCTCTCCGCCACCGCTTATGCCGAAGAGGAGCTCTGCGACGTGCCCAAGGCCGAGTGGCAGCCCCAGGAGGCGCTGGAGCAGTCACTGCAGGCCAAGGGCTGGGAGATCCGCAAGGTCAAGGTCGACGAGGGCTGCTACGAGGTCTACGCGAAGAACGAAAAGGGCGAGCGGGTCGAGGCCTACTTCGATCCGAAGAGCTTCGAAATCGTCAAGATGCAGGATTAACGGGAGTCCGGGATGAAATCCACCACTGCGCCAACCACCCCACAAGCGGCAACGGTCAAAGTCTGGGACCCGCTGGTACGCGTCTTCCACTGGTCCTTGGTGCTGAGCTTTGCCATCGCCTGGATCAGTGCCGATGAGTGGCAGGATCTGCATGAGACCTGCGGCTACGTTGTGGTGGGTCTGGTGCTGTTCCGTCTGTTCTGGGGACTGGTCGGCTCGCGTTATGCGCGCTTCGCCCAATTCGTGCGCCATCCACGCACCGTGGTCGGCTATCTGCACGATATCCGCCACGCCCGTGAGGCACGCCACATCGGCCATAACCCGGCCGGAGGCATGATGGTGATCGCGCTGCTGATCGGCCTGAGCACCCTCACCTTCAGCGGCTGGCTCGGCACCACCGACCGCTTCTGGGGCGTGGAGTGGGTCGAGGAGCTGCATGAGCTGATCGGCAACCTGGTCCTGCTGCTGGTCGGACTGCATCTCGCCGGCGTGGTGCTGGCCAGCCTGCGCCACCGCGAAAGCCTGGTCAAAGCGATGCTGACCGGACGCAAGCGTGCACCGCTGCCCCAGGATATCGACTGACTGGCAGCCGCCAGAGCAGCACAACCAAGGCCCGACCCCGATACAACGGCGCCGGGCTGTTTTACACTGACAGCTCAGGCAAATTGCACGGGGCATGCAGTGAAGATCACCTTTCTCGGCACCTCATCCGGTGCTCCGACCCGTTATCGCAACCTCAGCGCCACCGCCGTCCAGCCCGAGCGCGGCAAACCCTGGGTGCTGGTCGACTGCGGCGAGGCGACCCAACACCAGCTGCTGCGCACACCGCTGTCGCCGCTGCGGCTGGAGGCGATACTGATCACCCATATCCACGGCGACCACTGCTACGGCCTGCCAGGGCTGCTCGCCTCCTGCCAGCTCAACGGCCGCACCGCGCCACTGACCCTGGTCGGTCCGCAGGCGGTCTGGGAGTATCTGCAGGCGGTGATGCAGTTCACCGAGATGCGTATCGACTACCCGCTGCAGTTTCTGCCGGTGAATGAAAAGCTGGATGTTAGCGCCGGCGGCTTCCAGATCAGCGCCGCGCCATTGAGCCATCGTACCGAGTGCTGGGGTTACCGCCTGCGCGAGACTCAGGTTCCACTGCAGTTGAACGTTGAGCGTCTGCAGGCGGAGGGCATCGCGCCGGGCCCCGGGTACGCCCACCTGCAACGGGGCGAAGATCTGCAGCTGGCGGATGGTCGCTGGCTGAGCAGTGCCGACTACACCCAGCTCTCGCGCAGGCCGCGGGTGGCGGTTATCGCCGGCGACAACGACCGTCCCGAGCTCCTCGCCGGGCTGTGCGAGGGGGCGGACCTGCTGGTGCATGAAGCGACATACACCGAGGATATCCTGTTGCAGGTCGGGCCCGAGCCGCAGCACAGCAGTGCCGAGCGGGTGGCGCGTTTTGCCGAGCAGCAGCGGATACCGAACCTGATCCTGACCCATTTCAGCCCCCGCTACCTGAGCAAACCCCGGCGTCAGGGGGATCGGCTGGTCGCCGAGATCCGCGCCGAGGCCAGACGCCATTACAGCGGCCAGTTGCAGCTGGCCGAAGACCTGGCCAGCTGGCTGATCAGCCGGGATGGTATGCTGCTACCCTTATAAAGAGGTCAGTCCGTGACGAGGGTGCTGTCGACCCGTGCAAGCAAAGATCCAACCAGCGTCTGGTACCGTAACAAACAGTGTCAAGCGCCTGTTATCGATCCACTTTCGATCTGCCAAGGGAAACCTGCACCGATGCCATTGAGTCCCTCTCTGCTCCAGTTTCTGCACCAACATCCGCGCCTGCTGGTGCTGACCGGCGCCGGTATCAGCACCGATTCGGGCATCCCGGATTACCGTGACCGCAACGGCGAGTGGAAGCGCAAGCAACCGATGCAGCACGCCGACTTCATGCACAGCCAGAGCACCCGTCAGCGTTATTGGGGGCGCAGTCTGATCGGCTGGCCGGTGATGCAGCGCGCACGGCCCAACCTGGCCCACAAGGCACTGGCCCTGCTCGAGCAATTGGGTCATGTGGAACTGTTGGTCACCCAGAACGTAGACGGCTTGCACCAGCGCGCCGGCTCTCAGGCGGTGATCGACCTGCACGGACGCGCCGACCAGGTGATCTGCATGAGCTGCGATTACCGCTGCAGTCGTGACGAGGTGCACGGTCGCTCGGCGGCGCTGAACCCGGCGTTCATCCACTTCAGCGCCGAAACGGCACCCGATGGCGATGCCGACCTGGAGGTGGATTTCAGCCGTTTCGAGGTGCCGCACTGCCCCCGCTGCAGCGGCATTCTGAAACCCGATGTGGTGTTCTTTGGCGACAACGTGCCGAAGACCCGCGTGCAACAGGCGCTCGATGCCCTGCAACAGGCCGACGCCCTGCTGGTGATCGGCTCTTCGCTGATGGTCTACTCCGGCTTTCGCTTCTGCAAACGGGCCCAGGAGTGGGGCAAACCGATGGCGGCACTGACCCTGGGTCGTACCCGCGCCGACGAGCTGCTCGATCTGAAACTGGACGCGCCGATCGGACCGACACTGGAGCAGTTGATCCAGGCGCTTAAGCCCACCACCGTTCAGCCCGCTGAAATCGCAAGGGATTCGGTCGCCAAATAGGGCTATACCGTTGCCACTATCTATGCCAAAACTGTTGCCAGTACTGCAGCTAAGAGCAGGGCGCTCTCGCTGAGTTCGATCAGCGCCCCGGCAACATCCCCTGTACAGCCGCCCAAACGCTGCAGCGTCGCCCGGCGAACCAATAGATAGACCAGCGCCGGCAGCGCCAGCCAGAGCGGCTGTATGAGTATCAGCCCCAGCCCGACAGCGGCGGCCAGCAGAGACACAGCCGTTACCGGCTTCTCGGCCAGCATATCACTGGCGATACCGCCGGGGCGGGCATAGGGGGTTTGCACCAGCAGCAGCAACGCGGCCGTGCGTGCGACCACCGGCGCCAGCAGCAGCGCGAGCCAGTCGGCCTGCGGCAGCAACGCCAGCAGCAGGCTCCACTTCAACAGCAGCTGCAGCAACAACACCAGTACACCGCTGGCGCCGATATGGGGGTCTTTCATGATCGCCAGCGTGCGCTCGCGATCGCCCAGCCCGCCCATCCAGCCATCGGCACTGTCGGCCAGGCCATCCAGATGCAGACCGCCGGTCAGGCCGCACCAGAGCAGCAGCAGCAACGTGGCCCGCAGCTCCAGCGGCAATCCGCCGCTCAACATCTCGCCGAGGCAGAGCAGGACACCGATCAACAACCCCACCGCCGGGTAATACAGCAGCGACAGCGCCTGCTGACGTCGATCCGGCAGGTCCGGCAGATGCACCGGAAGCAGGGTCAGGAACTGCAGGGCGGACTTGAATGCCCGCAGGTGGTGGCGCGGGGCGTTCAATGCTCGATCAGCCCGAAACTGTGCAGAGAGCCGTGCTCGGGCATCTGCTCGAACAGCTGCTCACGCGGCAGACGCAGGATCAGGCAGCGCATCACGCAAATCACGCCGCCGTGACAGATCAGCAGCACACGCCCGCTGTGGCGATGCCGAAGATCGTCCAGCACGCTCTTCAGGCGGTCGAAGAAACCGTCCATGCTCTCCGCACCGGGCGGCGGGTGGCGCCAGGGATCCTGCCAGAACCGCTCCAGCGCCTGCGGATCGCGGGCATAGAGCAGCTCGCCGGTGAGCCCGTCCCAATCGCCGAAGTCATACTCCGCCAGACGTGGCTCCACGGTCAGGCGATCTGACCCGGCCCAGTCGCGGGCGAACGCCAGGCAACGTATCAGCGGCGAGCTGATAATCGCGTCATAATCCTCGGGTGAGCGTTGCACCAGCCCCTGCCACATCTGCTGTCGGCCGCGTTCTGTCAGCGCTGCGTCGGTGCGCCCCAGGTAGCAGCGGCCACGACTGGTTTCGCCATGGCGCAGCAGCTCGATATGCAGGCTCACTCCACCGCTCCCGATACCGCCGCCTCGTCGAAGGTGGCCATCTGCGCATGCAGCGTGCACGCCATGCGGATCAGGGGCACGGCCACCGCGGCGCCGCTACCCTCGCCCAGGCGCAGCCCCAGATCCAGCAGCGGCCAGGAGGGCAGGTTGTCCAGCAGCAGGGCATAACCGGGCTCGGCGGAGCAGTGGGAGAAGATCAACCAGTCGCTCAGGCCCGGTTGCAACTGGCAGGCGATCAGCGCCGCCACGGTGCAGATAAAGCCGTCGACCAGCACCGGCACGCCTTGCTGCCCACAACGTAGATAGGCGCCACACAGCGCCGCAATCTCGAATCCGCCGAGACAGCGCAGCAGCTCTAGCGGCTGTTCGGCCCGGGGCTGGTGCAGTGCCAGTGCGCGCTCGATCACCGCGACCTTGTGCAGGATGCCGCTGCTGTCGAGCCCGGTGCCGGGGCCCGCCAACGCCGCCGCGGGCTGCTCGAGCAGGGCGGCCGCCAGCGCGGTAGCGGCGGTGGTGTTGCCGATGCCCATCTCGCCGCCGATAAACAGATCGACCGTATCGCCCTCGTCAACGGCGCGCTCCACCGCCAGCCGCCCCACCCCCATCGCTTGTACCAACTGCTCTTTGCTCATCGCGGCCTCACAGGCCAGATTGCCGCTCTGCGGCGCGATCACGCAGCTCTCCACACCCGGCATGGGTGCCAGTTCGATCACCGTGCCCAGGTTGTAGACCCGTAACCGGGCATCGAGCGCCCGGGCGGCAACGCTGATCGCGGCACCACCCGTAGCGAAGTTGGCGATCATCTGTGCCGTTACCGCCTGTGGATAAGCCGACACTCCCTCGGCCGCCACACCATGATCGGCGGCAAACACTGCGATCGCCACCCGCTCCGCTTGCGGGCAGGCCCTGCCCTGCATCCCGGCCAGCCGGATCGCCAGCCGCTCCAGATCTCCCAGTGCACCCAGCGGCTTAGTCAGCTGGCTCTGCCGCCGTTCTGCCTCGATTGCGGCCTGCCGGTGCAGCTCTGCCGCCGGTGATGCCAGCCAGCCCAGAAATGCCTGGTCATAGCCCTCCACGTAACTCAAACCCTGTCCCCTTTCACCACCAGTGGCAAACCCGCCACCATCAACACCACCTGGTCGGCCTGTGCCGCCACCGCCTGGTGCAGCCAGCCCGACTCGTCAACGAAGCGCCGGCTCAACTCGCCCAGCGGCACCACGCCCATACCGGTTTCGTTGGACACCAGGATGATCTCGCCCCGGGCACGCGCCAGCTCAGCGACCAGCGCGTCGCGTTCGGCACGGATATCGGCACCGGCAAGCAACTGATTGGTTATCCACAGGGTCAGGCAGTCGACCAGCAGACAGCGCCCCGGCCCCTGCTGTTCGCGGATCGCCCGCACCAACGCCCGCGGCTCCTCGATGGTGTGCCAGTGCGCCGGGCGGCGCGCGCGATGGCTGGCCAGCCGTGCTCGCATCTCGGCATCCCGCGCCTCGGCGGTGGCAATGTAGACCACCTCCAGCCCGGAGTCTTCGGCCAGCTGCTCGGCACGGCGACTTTTACCGGAACGGGCGCCGCCGGTAATGAAACGGATCATCGTCCACCTCCCTCATCCAGCCCCAACAGCGCCAGTACAGCGTCGAGATCCAGATGCTGCTCCAGCGTATCGGCCAGCCGCTCGATACCCGCCTCGCGGATAGCGACATAGTCGATGCCCGGCGCCTGATCCAGTCCCGCCCAGTGCAGGAAGGCGGCACAGGCCTCGGGCTGCTCGAACAACCCATGCAGGTAGCAGCCCGCCACCTGTCCATCCTCGGACAGGGTGCCGTCGAGTCCCTGCTCCAGTGCCAGCAACGACGGCGCATCGGAAGCCGTCTGGCTGACACCGCAGTGAATCTCATAGCCGCGAATCGGCACCTGACGACCACCGAGGAACAGCTGGCCACTGCTGTTACGCAAGATCTTCTCAGGTTTCAGTTCGCTACTCAGCGGCAGCAGGTCCAGCCCGGGACTGCTGCCGATCGGCCCTTCGATACCCAACGGATCGTCCACCCACTCACCGAGCATCTGGTAACCGCCGCAGATCCCCAGTACCCGGCCGCCGTAACGCAGATGGCGCTTCAGGTAGCCCTCCCAGCCCTGTTCGCGCAGCCAGTCAAGGTCGCTGCGCACCGATTTGGAACCGGGCAGGATCAGCAGATCAGCTGGCGGCTTGGCTTGGTCCGGGCCGACAAAATTGATGCGCACCTGGGGATGCAGGCGCAGCGGGTCGAAATCGGTGTGGTTACTGATATGGGGCAGCACCGGCACGACGATGTTCAGGGCATCGGCGCTTTTCTCCACGCTTTCGGCCGTGGCCACGGCATCCTCCGCCTCCAGGTGCAGGCCGTGCAGGTAGGGCAGCACGCCCAGCACCGGCTTGCCGGTACGCTGCTCCAGCCAGTCCAGGCCGGGTTTCAGCAATTCGATGTCGCCGCGAAAGCGGTTGATCACGAAGCCCTTGATCCGCGCCTGTTCGCTCGGACTGAGCAGCTCCAGCGTGCCGACCAGATGGGCGAATACGCCGCCGCGGTCGATATCGGCGATCAGGATCACCGGGCAGTCCACCCGCTCGGCGAAGCCCATATTGGCGATATCGCGGTCACGCAGGTTGATCTCCGCCGGCGAGCCCGCGCCCTCCACCAGCACGGCGCAGTACTGCGTCGTCAGCCGCTGATGGGAGTCGGCCACCGCCTGCCAGGCCACCGCCTTGTAATCGTGGTAGCTGGCCGCCTCCATGTTATCCACAGCCCGGCCGTGGATGATCACCTGGGCACCGGTATCGGAACAGGGCTTGAGCAGCACCGGGTTCATATCCACATGGGGCGCCAGTCCACAGGCCTGGGCCTGCACCGCCTGGGCGCGACCGATCTCGCCCCCCTCGGCGGTCACGGCGCTGTTCAGCGCCATGTTCTGCGGTTTGAACGGCGCCACGGCAATGCCGCGGCGCCTGAGCACTCGGCACAGCCCGGCCACCAGAGTGCTCTTGCCGGCGTCGGATGTGGTCCCCTGGACCATCAAGGTATGAGCGCCTTGCTCGCTGAGGGCTTCACCCGTCACTGCTTGATCTCCTGTAATGCGTGCTCCAGTTGCCGCCATTGCGCCTCGCTACCGGGCAGGCCGAACCTGAGGCCGGGTGGATCGTTAAAACAACGCACCAACACCGCCCGCATCGCCAGACGCTGCTGAATCGATTCGGCCCGCTCGGTCGGGATCCAGGCGAACAACGACGTACTGCTAACAGGCTCGACAAAGAACCTGGCCAGGAGATCGACCAGACGCTGTTGCTGCAGCCGCAGGTTGACCCGGGCAAACCGCTGCCACTCTTGGTCCTGCAACGCCTTGGTCGCCAGCCAGCGCGAGGGGTGGGCCAGTGCCCAGGGGCCTATAAGTGGCGCGAGCGCGTGTCTGATTGTCGATTCTGCAAACAGAAATCCGACACGCAGACCGGCAAGGCCGAAAAACTTGCCCAGAGAGCGTAGAATGATCAGTCCGCGCGGGAGTTCGGGGCCCAGCAGGCTGAGCTCCGGCGTTGCGTCGATAAACGCTTCGTCCACCACCAGCCAGCCACCGCGAGCAGCCAGTTGCGCACGCCAGCGCTCAAGCTGCTCGGGCGTGAAACTGCAGCCGCTGGGATTGCAGGGGTTGATCAGCACCAGTACCTCCAGCTGCGGCAGCCGGGACTCGATCTGCAATGCACTCAGCCCCTTAACATCATGGCCATGCAGCTGCCAGTGATGCCGATGCTCGGCGTAACCCGGCGTCAGTACGCCGACCCGACCACTCCCGCATAGTGCCTGTCGCAGCCTGGGCAGTAGCTGTATTCCCTGTTGTGAGCCAGCCAATGGCAGCAGTTGATCACAACCGTAGTAGTCCGCCGCCGCCATTTCCAGCTGATCATCCACCTCCGGTAGACGGGCAAACACCTCGGAGGGAATATCCGGTACCGGCCAACCCCGTGGATTGATCCCGGTGGACAGATCCAGCCAGTGACCGCGGGGAATCCCGTGCCGTTCGGCGGCGGCATTCAGACCACCGCCATGCTCCGGCTGCCCCATTGCCATCATGACCAGGTCTCCAGTATCAGCTGCATGAGCAGGATCGCCGCCAGCCAGAGCACGACACTGTGCCCGACCAGGTCCAGCGCCCGCTGCAGATCCTGGCGCCGGGCTGCGGCGCCTTTGCCCAGACAAGGCTTGTCGATCCAGACCCCGCGATAGCAGGTCAGCCCGCCCAGGCGCACCCCGAGAGCGCCGGCGCCGCTGGCCATCACCGGTCCGGCATTGGGGCTGTCATGGGCCGATGCCTGCAGCCGCCAGCAGGACAACGCCCGTCGAGTATCACCGCACAGGGCATAAGCGAGCGCGGTGAGCCGCGCCGGTATCAGCCCGACCAGGTCGTCCAGCCGCGCCGCGGCCCAGCCGAAATGGAGAAAACGCTCGCTCTTGTAGCCCCAGCTGGCATCCAGGGTGTTGATCAACCGGAACGCCAGTACCCCCGGTGCGCCGGCGACACAGAACCAGAACAGGGCGCCGAACACCGCATCGCTGCCGTTCTCCAGGATCGATTCCACGGCGCTGCGCTCGATCTCCAGCCACGCCTCATCCCGGCTACAGATACGCGCGGTCAGCCGTCGCGCCTCAGCCAGATCGCCCGCCGAGAGCGCCGTCATGATCGGTAGCGTATGGGCGCGCAGGCTGTTCAGCCCCAACGCGAACCAGAGCACCAGCACCGAGATCAACCAGCCGACAGAGGGTTGCTGTACCAGCCATACACAGAGCAGGACCGGCGGCACTACCAGCAGAAGTACGGCGATCAGCCCCAATAGCCGCCTCCCTGTCGCGTCACCGCGGTTCAGCCGCTGCTCTATCCACCGGGCACAACGGCCGAAGCCGACCAGCGGGTGCCAGCGCCGCGGCTCTCCCCACCAGAGGTCCAGCAATACGCCAGCAACCAGCATTAGCGCACTCATACCGGTGTATCCGCCGTTGGCCAGTGGTTCTCGAACAGCATCTCCGATAACGGCGCCGCGCTGGCCCAGCCCGCCTGCTCCAGCATCGGCCGCTCGTAAAACTCGTCCACCGGGCCGATACAGAGGATCGCCACCGCTTTGCTGCCCGCGGGCATCTGTAACAGCTCGGCCAGTGCATCAGGGTCGAACAGGGAGACCCAGCCAACGCCCACGCCCTCGGCACGGGCCGCCAGCCACAGGTTCTGAATCGCGCAGGCGACCGAGGCCAGGTCCATCTCCGGCAGGGTGCGGCGGCCAAACAGGTGTCGCTCACGCTGATCCATCAGCGCCACCACCAGCAGCTCGGCACAACGGTCCAGTCCATCGACCTTGAGCCTGAGGAACTCCTGTTCACGTCCGCCAAGCGCTTTGGCGGTTGCCAGCCGCTCCCGCTCGACCAATGCGCGGACCTGGCCCCGCAGATCGACATCGCGGATACGGATAAAACGCCAGGGCTGCATCAAGCCAACACTGGGCGCCTGATGCGCCGCCTGCAGCAGGCGTTGCAGAACCTCGGCAGACATCGGCTCGTTGCTGAAGTGACGCATATCGCGTCGCTCACGGATGGCACGATAGACGGCCGCCCGCTCCAGTTCGCTGAACGCGTCACTCATGGCCTGAGCAGCTCCGCCACTGCCGCCGGATTGGATGGAAAATAGCAGTGGAAGTAGGAGGCGGTCAGCCGACGCACACGGTACACAGGCTCGGCCGCCCGGCGACCATTGGGGCACTCGCCACGCGCGATCGGCTCCAGCACAGTGTCGAGGCTGGAATGATGAAAGGTGTGCCCGCGCAGCTCGGCAGTCCCGCCCGCGACCGACAACTGAAGCCGCTGCAGGCCCAGCGCGGTAAAACGCGCGTGCATCTGTGCCCGAGCCGGCAGCACGCCACAGAACTCCACCCTGTCGCCGTTCAGCGAGGTCAGGGATTCACTGAGCCAGAGCATGCCGCCGCACTCCGCCAGTATCGGCTTGCCCTGTTGATGGTGGTCCAGCACCTGCTCCATCAGGCTCCAGTTGGCGCCAAGCTCGGTCAGGTAGAGTTCGGGATAGCCGCCCGGCAGGTAGAGGCTGTGCACCTCCGGAAGCCTGGTATCCTGCAGCGGCGAGAAAAACACCAGTTCGGCGCCGAGCTGGCGCAGGCAGTCGAGGTTGGCGGGATAGAGAAAGCTGAACGCGGCATCCCGTGCCACGCCAATCCGCACACCCGCGAGCAGTCGCGGCGTTGCCTCCACCGGCTGGGGCTGAAACGTCACCGGCGCTGGCAACTCGGTACCGGCGCTGTCGGCGATCGCATCCGCGGCAGCATCCAGCCGCTGCTCCAGGTCGTCGATCTCACTACCCTGCATCAGGCCGAGATGGCGACTGGGCAGCTCGAACGCCTGCTCCCTTGGCAACGCGCCGTACCAGCGTAGCGCCTCCGGCAACGCCTGCTGCAGCATCTGCGCATGGCCGGTGCTGCCCACCCGATTGGCCATGACCCCGCTGAATTCGAGGGGGGTACGGTAATTCGCCAAACCCTGCGCCAGAGCGCCGAAGGTCTGTGCCATACCGCCGGCATCGATCACCGCCAGTACCGGGATACCGAACAGCTCGGCCAGGTCGGCACTGCTGGGGGCACCGTCGAACAGCCCCATCACCCCTTCGATCAGAATCAGGTCCGCCTCGCCGGCCGCATCCCAAAGCAGGTGCTTGCAGTGCTCGGCGCCGCCCATAAACAGGTCGAGCTGATAGACCTCGCTGCCGCAGGCCTGGGACAGGATCATCGGATCAAGGAAATCGGGACCGGTCTTGAACACCCTGACCCGCCGTCCCAAGCGGGTATGCAGTCGCGCCAACGCCGCTGTGACGGTAGTTTTGCCCTGGCCTGAGGCCGGGGCGGAGACCAGCAGTGCCGGACAGCGACGCACGGACTGTGGAGCTTCGGTATTCCATTCGGTTCCCTTCATCGCCAGACTCCCTTCACCGCCAGACTCCCCTCACAGCTCGACGCCCTTCTGCGCCCGGATCCCGGCCTTGAATGCGTGTTTGACCACCTGCATCTCGGTCACCGTATCGGCAGCATCGATCAGCGCCTGGGGTGCACCACGGCCGGTGATCGCCACATGTTGCATCGGCGGTCTTTGGGCCAGCGCCTCAAGCACTTCGTCGAGCGCGATATAGCCGTATTTCAGCGCAATATTCAGCTCATCCAGCACCACCAGCCCGATGGTCGGATCGGCCAGCAGCTCGCACGCCTGCGCCCAGGCAGCCTGAGCCGCCTCCACATCCCGAGCCCGATCCTGGGTCTCCCAAGTGAAGCCCTCGCCCATGACGTGGTAGCGCACCTCGGGGAAGCGGCGGAAAAACGCCTCCTCGCCGGTGCTGAAGCTGCCCTTGATGAACTGCACCACGCCAACCTGCATGCCGTGGCCCAGCGCACGCGCCAGCATGCCGAACGCGGAGCTGCTCTTGCCCTTGCCGTTGCCGGTCAACACCAGCAGCACCCCGCGGTCGATATCGGCGCGGGCGATGGCGTCGTCGACCACCGCCTTTTTGCGCTGCATCCGCGCCCGGTGGCGCTGGTCCCGGCTGTTTGTGTCGCTCATGCCCGGGCAACCTGACGCGGGCGGGCGCTGTGCAGCGTGAGCTGGATCAGACCACCGAGCACCGCAACATAGCCGAACAGCGTCTCCAGCCGCGCCGGCAGGTAGAGTTCGAAGCGCACCCACAGCCCGATCAGGTTGGGGTCGGAGTAGGTACCGGAGAAGTAGTAGTACCCCCCACTGGAGAACAGGTTGGAGACGAAGGCACTGGCGAACAGCAGCAGCGCCAGCGGCACCAGGGTCATCCAGTTGTCGCGGTGCAGGCGTGCATAGGTGCGGCCACCAAACCAGAGCGAGGCGTAGGCGGGCAGCAGCAGCGCATACGCCGGCGACACGCAGTGATGCTTGGCCGCCTCGGTGAAACCGCCCAACGAAACCAGATCCAGTGTCACCGCCTGCAGGAACAGCAGCGGAAAGACCCAGGCCGGTCGCAGGAACACGCCGGCGAGGAAAAACACAGCCCAGGAGGCACTGGGTAGCGCCTCGACAGTGGCGAAGTGCTGACCGCGGGTGACCGCCATCAGCAGGATCAGCCCGATACCTATGCCATACTGCTGCGTTTTAGTCAGGTTGTTCATCAACAACTCCTTTCAGTCTGTCCGCTGCGCTCAGGCACCGGGGGTGTAGTGCAGTGACAGCCAGTATTCGCGGTCCGGCTGGTTGAAGTTGTTTACCGTCTGGTACTGCTCGTCGAACAGGTTGTCGACCCGCCCCTTCAGCGACCAGTCGCGCCCCAGGCGATAACCGGCGCGCAGATCAACGGTGGTGTAACCGGCCAGATGGGTCGAGCTGTCCTTGCGCTTGCCCACTGCCTTCAGCGAGCCGCCCAGCGACCAGGTGCCAAAGTCACGATCCGCCGCCAGATTCAGCACTTTGCGCGGACGGCGGCTGAGCAGACTGTCGTCCTCCAGATCCTTCGGGTCGGTCAGATCCAGGCTCGAGCGCAGGTCCCAGCCGGCCAGCCGGGTCGCCGCGCTCAGCTCCAGGCCGCGGATACGCGCATCGCTGACGTTTTTCGGCGTGAACTTGCCGTCGAACTCCCAGCTGATCAGGTTCTCGATCTCGGTCTGGTACAGGTTGGCGGACCAGCGGATATCGGCATGCTCGCCGGACAGGCCGACCTCAACGCTTTCCGACTCCTCCGGCAGCAGATCCGGGTTGCCGACGGAGAACGCGTCCTCCGGCCAGTAAAGGTCGTTGAAGGTGGGCGCCTTGAACGCGGTGCCGTAGCTGACGAACAGTCTCAGATCCGGATCGATCTGAATCCCCCAGGCCAGGGAGCCGGTGTTCTTGCCACCGAACTGCTCGTTGTCGTCGTGACGCAGACTGACGGCGATATCCTGGGCACCGAAGTAGTGCTGATAGAGACCGAATACGCCGATGTTGTCGCGTGAGGTTTCGGCGTAGTCGGTGCTGCTGTCCACCTCGTCCTGCTGATAGTCCACTCCCCAGCTGAACTCGACCGTATCGGTCAGGTAGTGCTCACTGACGACCGAGGCGATATCGCGCTCGGTGTCGATATGGCTCTGCGCCGCACCGTCGCCGTACTCGGTGGACTCGTCGCGGCTGCGCCCCAGGGTCAGGCTCAGCGCCCAGTCGTCGCTCGGGGTCAGCTCCAGCACGCCGCCGAGGGTGTCCAGGCGCTGATGGGTCTCGTAGTCATCGAAGCTGGAGCCGCCGTCATACTCGTTGATCCCCTCGTTACGGCTCCAGTTAAACCGCCCCTTGGCCAGGTCGTTGAAACGATAGCCGCCACTCACTGCCCAGGAGCGGTTGTTGTAGCCGTCGTCATCCGGATTGTGGCCGAACGCCCCTTCGGTCTTGGCGTCGAACCCCTGAGTGGAGAAATCGCTGAGATCCAGGTTGTACCAGCCCCGATCGCTGCCGCCGGAGGCACCCAGCGTCACCTCGCGGCTGTCGTTGCTGCCGACGCCGGTGCTGAAGCGGGGGCTGAACCCTTCGCCGCCGCGACGGGTGAAGATCTGGATCACGCCGCCGATCGCCTCGGAGCCATAGAGCGAGGAGCGCGGCCCGCGCACGATCTCGATCCGCTCGATCTGATCCACCGCCAGTTGCTCGAACGCGGTGGTGCCCAGAGTCGCCGAACCGACCTTGATGCCGTCGATCAGCACCAGCACCTGATCGGAGTTGGTGCCGCGAAGAAAGAGGGAGCTGGCCTTGCCGCGCCCGCCGCTGTTGACCAGCATCACGCCCGGCGCGCTGCCGAGCAGTTCGGGTACCGTCTGCGCCTGGGTGCGCTCGATATCGTCGCGGGTAATGACCGTAACCGCGGCCAGGGTTTCATCGGCGGTCTCGGCACTGCGGCTGGCCGTCACGATAATGCTGGTGGGAAGGGTTTCCGCCTGAACGGCAGAAACAGCACTGCTGCCCAGCAGAATGGCTGCTGGAATGGTAAATCTGTTCATCAAGTTGATTGCCCTTTGCGCACCGCCCGCACGCATTCGTGGATAAAAACGGCCAGCGAAGGGAAAGGGAGAGAACCGAGCCGCTATCCTGATACAGCGGGCCCGATTCAGTACCGATTGCCCTCCGCAATGCCGACTGCATATGCTTCAGGCCGGTCTCCGGGCTCAGGAGTCGATGCTCGCGTCTGCGCGGCATCCAAGAACAGCGCCTTCCCATATCGATGGATACAGTGGCCTGTGCCGTTCTCACTCCACTACCGTTGCGGGGGCAGCGCCGGCATTGCACCTGACATCTACGTCAAAGCGCGCACCGGCTTCCCGATTAAGTTCCAGACCCTGTGGATAAGCGGGCCTGGCACACCGGAAGCAAGGCGGAATTGTAGGAGTATCCCGGGGACATGGTCAAACGCAGCGTATTCAATCGGAGATGAAAAGCATTGGATCATAACTTCAAGAGATAAGGTGGCTCATATACCATGGATACAGCTAATTGCTGGCCGGTTAGTGTTTGATCCTTTACCCAAGGTTCAGGGTCGTGGCTGCGCCTCGTCGCCGATAAGACTGGGGCATTTCTTTTCTTCTTTACTTCCCGTATACGACAGACTTGCAGATCTGCTCAGCAATCACCCGTGTGTAGTGGTCAAGTCTTTTAGACCGCCGTCTTTTGAGCTAACCGCCATTACCTGAAAGGTGGTGTATATAACCCCGATGGTTTATATTTTTATTACTTAAAGTAATTTTATAAACCGAGGCTCAGTATGATTGGCGAGCGACTGAAGCGAGCCCGAGCTGCTTCCGGCTTGTCCATGGATAAGCTCGGCAAAGCGGTTGGGGTGAGCTCCAACATGATCAAGAAGTACGAGCATGACCAGAGCATGCCCTCCTCTTCCGTGCTTATAAAGCTGGCGGATGAGCTCGGCGTGCGAGCCGAGTTCTTTTTCAGGCCCAACCGGATCCGACTCTCGGGCGTGGAGTACCGTAAACGAGCCAGCACTCCGAAAAAGATACTGGATCGCATTGCCGCCGATGTTTTGGATCAGGCAGAGCGCTGGTTCGAGCTGAAAAACCTGTGGCCCGAGTTTCCCGTACCCGAATTTTCGTTACCGGCAGATATTCCCGTCGTCGAGTCGCTGGATGATATTGAGCAGGTCAGTCTGGCACTCCGACAAGAGTGGCAACTGGGGCTCAACCCTTTGCCGGAGCTGATCGACCTGCTGGAATCCAAAGGGGTTCTGGTGATCCTGACCGAGTCGGATCAGGCCGATAAGTTCGACGGTCTGCAGGCACAGATCGAAAGGCAACCGGTGATGGTGGTTTCCAGCCAATGGCCGGGATGCCGCCAGCGCTTTACTCTGGCCCATGAACTGGGACACCTGCTGCTGCATGGCCGCTTGCCCGGTCATCTCGATGAGGAGAAAGCATGCAACCGCTTTGCTTCCTCTTTCTTGTTGCCGGCCATTGGCGCATTCGAGCACCTGGGGCATAAACGTCAGAATATCGATTGGAAGGAGCTGTACCTGCTCAAGCAGGAGTATGGCCTGAGCATGGCCGGTTCACTGTATCGCTGCAAAGACCTGGGAATTATCTCCGCCGAGCGCTACAAGAGCTTAACTATCGAGTTCTCCCGCAGAGGTTGGAAAAGAGAGGAACCAGGTGAACCCTACCCCGCAGAGCGTACCCAGCTGTTTGAACAACTCGTCTACCGGGGTGCCGGCGAGGGCTTGATATCCGATTCGAAAGCAGCCGAACTGTTACTGATGCCGCAGGCGATGTTCCGAAAATCGAAAATGATGGAAGGAGCCGTCGCCTAGATGCAGGTGCTTATCAGCGACGCCAATGTCCTGATTGACATGGAGGCCGGACAGTTGCTGGAGCTGATGTTTCAGCTACCCTTTCAGTTCAAGGTGTCCGACCTGCTCTACCATGACGAACTCTCCGATCAACATGCCCATCTGCCTGGACTGGGACTTGTTATTTCAGAGCTGACGGCCGACGGCATGCTGGACGCTTTCAGGATGACCCAAACCTACGCAGGCCCCAGCCGATATGACTGTTTTTCCCTGGCCCTGGCCAAACAGGAGAACTGCCCTCTTCTGACCGGAGATGGCGATCTGCGCCAAGCAGCAGCACAAGAAGCCGTTATCGTGATGGGTACGCTAGGGTTGTGGAGCAACTTGTTGTCCACGACCTGATCAACAAAGACGATGCCAGAAAGTCCTACGCATTAATGAAATCAGCTGGCAGCCGTCTCCCTTGGCAACTCGCCTTTGCCCGGTTGGACCAGCTTTAACCCTTCCCCATATCACTGTACTCGCCAGGGCAGGGTCTCAAACTGCTCGGTCAGATAATCACAGAGCAGCTTCAACCGCGGCAGCTGCTGCCGTGCCTTGGGGTAGACCAGCCAGACGCCGGAGTGGCGATAGCGGTAGTTCTCCAGCAGGCTGATCAGCTCGCCGCGCTCCAACTGCGGCTCGACGTAGTAGTCGGGCAGTTGGGCGATGCCGAGGCCTGCCTGCACTGCGGACAACACGGCGGGCCCGGAGTTGGAGCGCCAGTTGCCGTGCACACGAAGCTCCCGGCGCTGGCCGCGATCCTGAAACAGCCAGGTGGGGCTGGTGCCGAGCAGGCAGTTATGGTGCGCCAGCTCGCTCAGGGTATGCGGCGCGCCGTGGCGCTCCAGGTAGTCGGGCGAGGCGCAGAGGTATTCGCGCCGGTCACACAGACGCCGCGCCAGCAGGCTGGAGTCCTCCAGCGTGCCGAGGCGGATCGCCAGGTCATAGCCATCGCGGATCAGGTCGACCAGCTGATTGCTCAGGTGAAGATCGATCTCCAGCTTGGGGTAACGGCGCATGAACTCCGGCAGCAGCGGGGCGATAAAGCGCTCACCGAAGGTGGCGGCGCAGGTCAGCTTCAGCAGCCCAGCGGGTTCGGATTGCTGACGGCTGATCCGCTCCTCGGCACTCAAGAAGCCCTCGAGCAGCTGGTGGCAGTGCTGGAAATACTGCTCGCCCGCCTCGCTGAGGCGGATCGAGCGGGTGGTTCGAAAGATCAGCGGCGTGCCCAGATGAGCCTCCAGCTCCGCCACCCGGCGACTGATATGGGAGGCCGACACACCTAGCTTGTCCGCTGCGCCGGAGAAACTGCCCTGCTGTACAACCGCCACATAGGCCTCAATTGCATCCCACCGCCGCACGCCGGACTCCTGCCAAAAATCAGATTTATGCCAGCATTATTGCTATATGGCAAAAATAATTTGTCATCTGTGCCGAGATGAAATCCGACTCATTAACTACACTTTGCATTCACATTCGTTACCCGCTCCTGCGTCCACATGCGCTCGCGGGATACCGTACATCCTGTAACCCCGCTCCTGCGCTTCCATGCGCTCGCGGGATACCGTACATCCTGTACATAATTTAGGAGAGAATCATGAAATCACGCGCTGCCGTGGCCTGGAAAGCAGGCGCACCGCTGACCATCGAAGAGGTGGACGTTCAGGGCCCGAAGGCCGGTGAAGTACTGGTACGCATCGTCGCTACCGGTGTCTGCCACACCGACGCTTTCACCCTGTCTGGCGCCGATCCCGAGGGTATCTTCCCGTCGATTCTCGGCCATGAGGGTGCGGGTATCGTGGAAGAGGTCGGTCCGGGTGTGACCACGCTGAAGCCGGGCGACCATGTCATCCCGCTGTACACCGCTGAGTGCGGCAAGTGCAAATTCTGCCTGTCCGGCAAGACCAACCTGTGCCAGGCGGTGCGCGCTACCCAGGGCAAGGGCCTGATGCCGGACGGCACCAGCCGTTTCTCGCTGAACGGCGAAACCATCTACCACTACATGGGCACCTCCACCTTCTCCGAATACACCGTAGTACCGGAGATCTCCCTGGCCAAGATCAGTATCGACGCGCCGCTGGAGAAGGTCTGCCTGCTCGGTTGCGGTATCACCACCGGTATCGGTGCGGTACTGAACACCGCCAAGGTTGAACCGGGTTCCACCGTGGCCGTATTCGGTCTCGGCGGCATCGGTCTGTCGGTCATACAGGGCGCCCGCATGGCGCAGGCCAGCCGCATCATCGCCATCGATATCAACGAATCCAAGTTCGAGATGGCCAAGCAGTTCGGTGCCACCGATTGCGTCAACCCGAAAAACTTCTCCGATCCGATCCAGCAGGTGATCGTCGATATGACCGACGGCGGCGTCGATTACTCCTTCGAGTGTATCGGCAACGTACAGGTGATGCGCTCCGCGCTGGAGTGCTGCCACAAGGGCTGGGGTGAGTCGATCATCATAGGTGTTGCCGGTGCCGGCGAAGAGATCTCCACTCGTCCGTTCCAGCTGGTCACCGGCCGTGTCTGGAAAGGCTCCGCCTTCGGTGGAGTCAAGGGCCGCAGCCAGCTGCCGGGCTACGTCGAGGACTACATGAACGGCAAGATCGAGATCGATCCGTTCATCACCCACACCATGGGCCTTGAGGATATCAACAAGGCGTTCGATCTGATGCACGAAGGCGAAAGCATCCGCTCCGTCATCCTGTTCTGATTGAATTGGTAGCAGCGCCGCCCAGTTCCGCGGGCGGCGCTGTGCTATCCGAGACGCTCCTCAAGGAGAATCGCCACATGTCTGATCTTTCTACCAATCCTGCAGCCCCTGAGCTGATCGCCTGCAACAAGAGCTTCGGCGGCTGGCTCAAGCGCTACAAGCACCAGTCCAGCAGCACCGGCACGGAGATGATCTTCGCCATCTACCTGCCGCCGCAGGCGCAGAATCAATCGGTGCCGGTACTTTACTGGCTCTCCGGCCTGACCTGCACCGACGAGAATTTCACCCAGAAGGCGGGCGCCCAGCGTCTGGCGGCCGAGCTGGGCATGGCGATCGTCTGTCCGGACACCAGCCCGCGCGGCACCGATTTCCCCGGCGAGCACGACAGCTACGACTTCGGCTCCGCCGCCGGTTTCTACGTCAACGCCACCCAGGCGCCCTGGTCCGCAAACTACCGCATGTACGACTATGTGGTGCAGGAGCTGCCGGCACTGATCGAGGAGCACTTCCCGGTCACCGACGCGCGCGCCATCAGCGGCCACTCCATGGGCGGTCACGGTGCATTGATCTGCGCGCTGAAGAATCCGGGCCGCTACAAGTCGGTATCCGCCTTCGCGCCGATCAGCAACCCGATCAACTCCCCCTGGGGCGAGAAGGCGTTCAGCGGTTACCTCGGCGATGACCGTGAAAGCTGGAAAGCCTGGGACAGCTGCGAACTGATCGCCAACGCGAAAGAGCGTCTGCCGTTGCTGGTCGATCAGGGCGAAGCGGATGACTTCCTGACGGAACAGCTGAAGCCGGAAGCGCTGAAGCATGCCTGTGAAGCGGCGGGCCACCCGCTGACCCAGAGATTGCAGCCGGGTTATGACCACAGCTACTTCTTCATCGCCACCTTCATCGGCGACCACCTCGAACACCACGCCAAGGCGCTGGGGCTCAAGTAAGACCCGATCGGAGCGGGTAATTCCCGCTCCAATCTTGATTTCGCCGCCACTCCCGGATAACTTATCCCCTGCTTTTATGCATCAAGAGAAGGGCTGACGTCCTCGCCAACCTGCCTACCTGGGCAAGGTGGTTGCCGCCAAGCGGCGATGCGGTCGATACCGACAACCAAACAGGTATCCGCACTCAAAACGTCAGCTCCCAAGACAGCCTTCGCCCCAGTGCGAAGACAAGAGGAGCAGGACATGTTCGAAGCACATTACTTTTCTCAAGAGCCATCTCAAGAGCTATATCACGCGCCATCTCAAGCGCTATCCCAACCCGGGTTCCCGCTATTCAGCGCGGCAGCCGAGCCAGCTCTGACCCGCCGTCTGCACAGCCATATCCACCAGTGCCCGCTGCACGTCTGGGCTGCGCAGGGCAAGCGCAAGAATGACCAGAGCATCCCGCAGCCGCGCTGGTTTCTGTACATCGAATACTGCCGCCGAAACGGTGCCCGTGACTGGGTGCTGATCGAGCGCTCACGCGCTCAGCCGCTTGATGACCTGTTCGCTGAAGTACCCTGGCTGGAGCTGCCCGGGATAGACCCCAAGCGTACAGGTGACTGGCTGGATCGGGTGTGTTGAGCCGTAGAAACAGATCGGCCCGCCGGAGCGGGCCGTCAGTGAGCGATCAGAGTGCCGCCAGAATGGTCTCTGCGCTGCTCTGATCGACTCCCTTGTCGTCGATATTGAGCAGTTCGACCTTGCCGTCGTTGACGATCATCGCGTAGCGCTTGCTGCGCACGCCCAGACCACCCGCCGTCAGATCCTTATCCAGCCCGACCGCCTTGGCAAACTCGGCGCTGCCGTCGGCTGCCATGATGATCTCGTCGGCGTTCTGCGACTTGCCCCAGGCGTCCATGACAAAGGCATCGTTCACCGCGGTGCAGACAATACTGTCCACCCCCTTGGCCTTGATCTTGTCGGCATTGACAACGAAACCAGGCAGATGGGTCAGGGTGCAGCCCGGCGTGAAGGCACCCGGCACCGCAAACAGCACCACCTTCTTGCCTGCGAACAAATCCCCGGTGGTCATCGACTCCGGTCCCTTCTCGCCCATGACCTTGAACGTTACCGACGGCAGTGTATCGCCAACCTGAATAGACATTTGAGACCTCCTTGAGCACAGCTATTGTTGACTGAGTTACTCGGGATTCTAGCAGTACAACGCTCTACTGCCCATTCCCTCACGCCACATCCTCTGCATGCGTCAGGGCTCGTTCTCGGCCACAACCCAGCTGATCTGCACCTTGCGCACACCCCATTGCAGGGCCGCCTCCAGATCCTCGCCCATATAGATGTCGATCTTGCGCTCCCAGCGTGAATGCATCCGGTCCAGCACCACATAGCGCCCCTTCAGGCCCTTGATCCGCACCTCGGTGCCATGAGTCAGCCCCTCGCGTATCAGATCGTCCGACACGGCAATCGCCTTCATGCCCGGCTTAAGCTTGTCCCCCCAGGCGGCGGTACGGGGCGCGGAGTTGGTCTGCTCGGGTAGCGAGTTGTAGGCTGATGCGGTCACCGTCATCGTGATCGGTTCCGATTCCGCGACACAGCGATAGACCGCCAGCATCGGCAGCAGGCAGAGCAGCCAACACCCGTAACGGATCGCTTTTTTTGCATCGGTTCGAAAACGCTCGATCACGACTGTTGATACCATTTGTTTGCAGGTTTAAAACATTTCGCGTGACTAGCACAGGATTTGGGGCTATATAGAGTTCCCCTTCCCGGAGTGTCGCCACGAACGCTCATGAACAGTATACCGAATACACCTGACGAGAGGTTGTTCGACCGCATCGCCGATGCGCTGGTCAACCAGGGTTACATCATCTGCGACCAGGCCCTCGATAGCGCACTGACCTCAGCCCTGCTGCACCGCGTTCAGCACCTCGACGACCAAGCATTTCAGCGCGCCGGGGTAGGCCGTGAACAGGCACAGCAGCTTAACGACCGCATCCGCCTCGACCAGATCCGCTGGCTCGAACAGCTGGATGCCAGCGAAGCCGCCTACCTGGCGTGGATGGAGCGGCTGCGCGAAGGGCTGAACCGACGCCTGTTTATGGGCCTGTTCGACTACGAATGCCACTTTGCCCACTACCCGCCCGGCGCCTTCTACAAACGCCATCTGGATGCCTTCCGCGGCCAGACCAACCGTATCCTGACCACCGTATTCTACCTCAACAGCGAGTGGCAGGACGACGACGGCGGCGAGCTGCTGATCTACCCGGGCCAGGGCGACTGCGTACTCGAGCGGGTCGCACCCCAGTCCGGACGGCTGGTGGTGTTCCTCAGCGATCGCTTCCCACACGAGGTACTGCCGGCGCGCATGGATCGATACAGCATCGCCGGCTGGTTCCGCGTCAATGCCAGTATCGGTAACCAGATCGACCCGCCGCGCTGAACCGACCGGTTGCACTACCACTACCCGATACAGTGCCGGATAGACCGCTCGGGGTCGATCCGGTTCAATACCATGACCACTAAACTGCGACGCATCTGCTATACTTCGCCGCTTTGACCCGCAGGCGCCACAGGCGTCCTGACCGCCAACCCCTTATCCCGGAACGCCCGTGACTCAGACTCGCTTCAGCAGCCTCGACCTGCCCGCCGCGCAACTCGCCAACCTCGAATCGATCGGCTATGCGCAGATGACGCCGATCCAGCAGCTGAGCCTGCCGGTGGTGCTGGCCGGGCAGGATCTGATCGCCCAGGCGAAAACCGGCAGCGGCAAGACCGCCGCCTTCGGTATCGGCCTGCTGACCCGTCTGATTCCGCGACTGTTCGCGGTACAGGCGCTGGTGCTCTGCCCGACCCGCGAGCTGGCCGATCAGGTCGCAAGGGAGCTGCGCCGACTGGCGCGCTACCTGGACAACATCAAGATCGTGACCCTCTGCGGCGGCACGCCGATCGGCCCGCAGATCGGCTCGCTGGAGCACGGCGCCCATATCGTCGTCGGTACCCCGGGGCGGATCAAGGACCACCTGCGCAAGGGCACCCTGGTGCTGGATCGGGTCCAGTGCCTGGTTCTCGACGAAGCGGACCGGATGCTGGATATGGGCTTCGCCGAGGATATCGGCGCCATCATCGACAGCACGCCGGCCTCACGTCAGACCCTGCTGTTCTCCGCCACCTACCCGAAGGATATCGAGCAGCTCTCCGCCCACTACCAGCGTGAGCCCGAGCGGGTCACCGCGCCGGAGCAGCACAGCGCGGTGGAGATCGAACAGCGCGCCTACCTCTGCGACGAACCCTACAAGGCCGACACCCTGATCGCACTACTGCAGCAACAGACACCCGACGCGGCGGTGATCTTCTGCAACACCAAGGCGCGTTGCGACGAATACGCCCAGGCGCTGAAAACTGCCGGTTTCCAGGTCGGCGTGCTGCACGGCGATATGGAGCAGCGCGAGCGCGACCAGCGCATCACCCTGTTCAGCAACCGCAGCCTGACCCTGCTGGTGGCCACCGACGTGGCCGCCCGCGGCCTGGATATCGACGCCGTCGACCTGGTGGTCAATATCGACCTGCCGCGCGACCCGGCGGTCTACACCCACCGCATCGGCCGCACCGGCCGCGCCGGGCGCAGCGGCACCGCGCTGAGCCTGGTCGGGCCGAAGGAGAGCCTGAAGCTGGAGCGGATCAACACCATGCAGTCGGCGCCGATCGAGGTGATCGAGCTGCTGCCGCAGCCCGATCACGACTTTCGCCCGCCGCGCGCACCGATGCGCACCCTGGCGATCGCCGGTGGGCGTAAGAACAAGCTGCGTCCCGGCGATATCGTCGGCACCCTGACCGCCGGCGGCCAAATCTCCGGCGATGATATCGGCGATATCGCCATCGGTGACTTCACCGCCTATGTGGCGGTGAAACGGGAGCTGTCGGAGATCGCGCTGGACAAGCTGAAGTCCCGTACCATCAAGGGCAAGAGCTACCGGGTGCGCAAGCTTTGAGGATAAACGGCAACGGCAGATTCCGGACAGCCGTCACCCTGCCCTTTAATTGCGTTCGCGTTTGATGCGAGCCAGTTCGGCGGCGATCTCGTCGGTCAGGATGACGCTGGATTCCGGGGCGTTGCCCTTTCGACCAAAACGCTTTTCCACATCGGCCCTGAGCTTCTCCAGTCCCTGCGCCGCTTTCGGGTAGGCGGCCAGGAAGGCCATGACCGGGCCGCCGACGGCGACCGTGTAGCCCCAGGCGTTGAGTACGAATTCGAGCACTGTGCTGCCTTCGCGCGCTTCCGACAGGGACCAGAACACGGCCTGCCCGTTGTCGGCGTTGGCTGAGCCGAACGCCAGGCCGTAGCTGCTTAGTTGCTGCTGGAAGTCGGTGGTCAGGGCGATGTAGTCGGTCAGTACGTCGTCGCTGACGATCCCGTGACCGAGCAGGTCGCCGGCCGGCGGATAGTTCTGCAAGCTGGTCAGTTGCCGACGGTAGGGGGTGTCCAACACGATGGTGAAGTGCACCAGCGGCGTGTTCTGTTGCGCACGTGCGACTTCGTCGGTGAAGAAGATCTCCAGATCGCCGATGCGGTGTGCCAGTTGCGCCAGGGTATCGACATCGTAGTCGGCCGGGTCCTCCGCCAGCGGCAGGCTGCCGGTGTCGTCGTCGTAGGTGTGGATGATCTCCTTCAGGTCGCCCAGCACGCGGGAGTAGAGCGTCTTGCGCTCCATCAGCTTCGGCTTGTAGGCCATCGCCGAGAACACCTGCTCGCGCAGCGGGTCCTTGCCGGTGAAGTTGTACTGGTCGATCATCCGGTAGACAGCCTCCTTGTCCAGTCCCTCCCGCTCGCACAGCCGGTGCACCGCCAGACGCCGCTCCTTGCTCCAGAAGCCGACGAAGATCTCCTGCAGGTCCTGCTCCGGCGTGAGGTCGGGCATATAGTCGAGGATGAACTTTTCGATCAGTTCGCGCTTGCTGCGCAGTTGCGCCTCTTTGCCCAAGGTATCGAGCAGCGACTGCATCGCCTGGCGGCTCTCTGCCGTATCGCCCCGGCTCTGTTTATGGCGCAGATCGTCGAGCAGCTTGAGGGTGTAGGCGACATTTACTTCGTCGCGGTGGATCAGTTCCAGCTCGAAGTCCAGATCGTCGATGATCGAGGCGCCCGGTTCGTTGCTGCGGCTGCGGTCGTGGATATCCAGATATTTGCTCTTGAAGTCCTCGAAGGTCTGCTCGGCCAGTTCCAGATCCTGCCAGTCGAAGTCGGTAAAAGGTTTCAGCTTGTTTAGGATCCGGATCAGCCGTCGGAACGCCTTGACGAACAGCGCCTGGTCGTCCTCGCTTGCCAGGTCGTCCACCGCCTCGGGGGTGGCGGCGATGCTGAACAGCTCCTGCAGCAGGCTGTTGAACTGTTCCACGTAGAACTCGTAGGGCTCCATCAGGATGGTGTCGGGCTGGTCGGTATCGCAGAACATCCCGATCGCTTCGTCGGTGTTGTCCTTGAGGTTGCGGAAGCAGACGATATTGCCCTGGGATTTCAGTTCGCCCAGTATGCGGTTGGTGCGCGAGAACGCCTGGATCAGGCCGTGGTGTTTCAGGTTCTTGTCTACGTAGAGGGTGTTCAGTTTCTTGGCGTCGAACCCGGTCAGGAACATGTTCACCACGAGCAGGATGTCGGCGCGATCGCGATCCTTGAACTGTTCCTTGTCGCGCTCCTTCATCCGCTTGGCGATGTCCTTGTAGTAGGTGTAGAACGCCTTGCTGTCCTTCACCGAGTGCGCCGTCTTGTAGAGGGCGTTGTAGTCGGCCACATACTGCGCCAACTTGTCGCGGCTGTGCCTGTTGGCCGGGTCGTCGGTCTTGATATCGAAGTCGGGCTCTTCGATCAGGCCGTTGGCGTCGGCGTCCTCTTCGTTGGTTCCGAAGGTGAATATGGTCACCACACGCAGATCGTGTTCGCCCGCCTCGCGCTTGCGCTTGAAGCAGTCGTAGTACTTGATCAGCTGCTCCTTGCTGCCGACGCACATCATCGCCGAGAACTGTTTGTCGTAGGTCTTGCGGTTGTGGTTGGCGATGATCCAGTTCACCACCCCTTCGATACGTTCGTCGCTCTCGAAAAACTCCTTGCGATTGATGGCGTGCACCTGCTCGTCGATCAGGCTGCCGTCCTTGCGCCGGAGCTTGCCCCAGTATTCGATGGCGAACTTGAGCACGTTTTCGTCCCGGATCGCGTCGGTGATCACGTACTGGTGCAGGCGGTCGCCGAACAGATCGGCGGTGGTGCGCTTGCCGTGTTCGTTGGCCGCCGCGTTCCCGGGGAAGATCGGCGTGCCGGTGAAGCCGAACATCTGCGCCTTGGTGAAGAAGCCGGTGATGTTCTTGTGGGTCTGGCCGAACTGGGAGCGGTGGCACTCGTCGAAGATGAACACCACCCGCTTGTCGCGCAGGGCATCCATCGCCTGTTCATGGCGGGTGCGGGAGATGGCGTTGTTGAGTTTCTGGATGGTGGTGACGATCAGTTTGTTGTCGCCCGCCATCTGTTTCACCAGAGAGGCGGTGTTGTCGGTGTTGTCCACGCAGTCGGGACTGAAGGCGTTGAACTCCTTGGTGGTCTGGTAGTCCAGGTCCGCCCGGTCGACCACGAACACGACCTTGTGCACCTTGGGCAGTTGGGTCAGGATCTGCGCCGCCTTGAAGCTGGTCAGTGTCTTGCCGCTGCCGGTGGTGTGCCAGATATAGCCGTTCTTGCGCCCCTCTTTCACCCGTTCGACGATCTTCTCCACGGCGTAGTACTGGTAGGGGCGCAACGCCATCAAGATCTTGTCCGACTCGTGCAGCACGATGTAGCGGGCGATCATCTTGGAGATATGGCAGGGTTCGAGAAAGGCGTCGGTAAAGGCGTCCAGCTTCTTGATCGCCCTGTTTTTCTCATCGGACCAGAAGAAGGTCTGCTTGTACTCTTGCTTGCGGTTGTTGGCGTAGTACTTGGTGTTGACGCCGTTGGAGATCACGAACAGCTGCACGTAGTTGTAGAGGCCGTTCTCGGCCCAGAAGGAGTGGCGCTGGTAGCGGTTGATCTGGTTGAACGCTTCCTTCAGTTCCATGCCGCGCCGCTTCAGCTCGATCTGCACCAGCGGCAGACCGTTGATCAGCAGCGTCACGTCGTAGCGGTTTTCGTAGCGGCCCACCTGGGTGACCTGGCTGGTGACCTGATAACGGTTGCGGCACCACTCCACGCAGTTCATGAACTGCAGATAGCAGCTCGAGCCATCGTCGAGGGTGAGTTGGTAGCGGTCGCGCAGGGTCTTGGCGCGCTGGAACACGTTGCCCTTGTCCAGATGGTTGAGCACCTTGTCGAACTCGCCGGCGCTGAGCGGTGTGCCCGCCAGCGCGGCTTCGTTGTGCAGCGACAGTTGTGTCTTCAGGTTGGCCTTGAGCTGTTCGGACGTATCGATACGGACACGCTCGTAACCCAGCCCCTGCAGACGCAGAATCAGGCTCTCTTCCAGCTGCGCTTCGGACTGAATACCGCTCTGCGCGTACTCCAGGCGCTGCTCCTGCATGCGTTGGCGGGCACGGTAGTCGTCGGCGTTGTAGAATTCGATGCCGACGCGCCGGATATGGTCCAGCAGTTTCTCGTTGTCGATATAGGCGACCAACGACAGATCGATACTCCAGGGGATGTGCAGCTCGTCCAGCTCACGCGACACCCGTGTCAGCAAGCTGAAGGTGGGTTCCTGTTTCAGATAGAGCGTCAGGTCGATATCGGAACCGGGGCGAAAATTGCCCTTGGCACGGGAGCCATAGAGTACGGCGCGCTCGATCTGCTCGTAACGGGCGAACACCGCCTGAATCGCGGCGATGGCGTCGGCGGGCAGTCCTGTATCGGCACCGGATAGATCCTTCATGATTCCTGCTCGGCCAGTTCGTTGAGTTTGCGGTTGAGACGGCAGAAGCTGTCGTAATAGTTGTCCACGATGGCGGTAACGATCTTGGCCGTTACCTCCTCGTTATAGGTGTGCGAACTGAGATTGCGGCTCTCTATCATCGCCAGCCACGCCTCGCCGTCATCGACCAGCCCCACTTCGAACGCCTTGCGCGCCACATTCTTGGAGCCGAACAGATCCGTATAGCCCTGATTTTCCAGAAAGTCCTTCTGGGTTTTCCAGGCCAGCTCATGGTTGTATTCGAACGACTGGATCAGCCCCTGCTCCTCCAGCTCGTTCAGCGACTCGCGCTCCATGAACTTGCCGAGCTGCGCCAGCGCCCGGTTCCAGTTCTGCAAACGCTGTATCCAGCGAATATCCTCGGTCATATCGTTCTCCCGCCACTACTCAGACAAACATCTTTTGCAGCAGGCCTTTTTTGAAGGTTTCCAGTTGGTTGATCTGTTTCGATGTTGATTTTATTTTTTTATCAAAAACAGCCAAGAAAACAGAAATTTTCTGTTGCTCTTCAAGGATAGGAATCTCTGTTTTCCAACTACATAATGTCTTGTAGTAAAGCCTAGTCCTTGTTCCACCTTTCTTTTGTATCGCCGCAAACCGTTTAAACTCAATACTATTGTTCAATTTATTAAGCAGAAAATCGTTTTCCATTCCAACCGCTTTGAATACAGGGTACTCTTTACTAACAGCGATATCGCCATCTGTTTTATTTACATTAAATTTAAAGGTGAGATCATCACTCATATGTCTGTATACAAAGCATCCAACAGGTACAACGCCGTATTCGCCATCATTGGCCAACTCTCTATCGTTATAATATTCACTTTGCGGTTTTAATCCTTCCCGTGTAGAACTATATACAGGAAGAGTGGTTTTGGCATCTACCCGGCGTGACACTTCCTCCAGCTGGGAGCCAATTTGCACCCTTTTCCAGTCTGAAAAATCAGTGCCGTCATCCTTTTTAAACCGGATCTCTTGCGAGAATACCTTTTGCATCAGGCCGCGTTTGTAGGTTTCCAGTAGTTCGCGTTTGCGGCGCAGAGAATTTAGCTTGTCGTCGATGGAGCTTAGGAAGGTGGCAATTTTTTTTTGTTCTTCTTCACTCGGACAGTAAAACCTAAACGAAGAGTACTCCTTTGCATTAATTCCGGGTTGGCCAGATCTGATCGACTCAATTTTAATCCATTTGGAGAAGCTTGACCGTAATGTTTGAAAAAAGACAAAGCCTGGGAATGCTCCATCTATATGAAAACGAATAAGAAATCCAGCAAAATACAGATTCCCATCCTTCGAAGTATACAAGTAACTTTTTCCCGTACTTGCACCTGTCCGCGTGAATAGAAGATCCCCTTCCTTAAGCTTATATGAATCGTCTACATTACCCATAGGCGACGTTACAGGGTTTGGTGAATACTGATGTGTTTTATCATCGATATCCGTGATTCGAATATATTTCCTGACTCCATCAAAATCTACTGCTGGCGTATTTAATCCATACTCTGCCTGAGAGGATATCTCACCTAATGATACAGATTTCCACTCTTCAAAAAAGCCTTTAAACCTCAATTCAGGCACATTTGACTGAATCGGGAACACTACTTTTTGCTTATCTATGATCCCTTTAAACCCCGGATCAACCTTCTGCATATCCACAATATCAACCCTATAAGGCAAAGGCGCTTCATCGAATGCCATCTCAAGCTGCATCGATGTCCGCTTGTCCAGCGGCTGTTCGCACTCGATCGCCAGATCCAGATCGGAGTTGAATTTGGCCTGGTTTTTGGCGCGACTGCCGAACACCCAGACCTTGCACCGGGCGGGCAGGTGTTGCTGCAGGATCTGCCGGATAATCTTCAGTTCCTGGGCGGTCACATCAAACTTGATCTTCATTCTTTTCCGTCAGCGCCTGCAGCAGGAAGTCGGCCTCTTGATAGAAGCGAGGCAGCCCTTCCACGATTTCGATAGCGGTATCCCGATTGTAGCCGTGGGAGGTCTTGTTGCGGTTGTCGCGATACTCCCACCACTGGTCCCAGCTGTTTTCGACGATGCCGAGCGTATAGGCTTCGCGGATCAGGCTCTGGAAGCTCATCTCCTGAACCTCGCCGGGGTTGGCGGCAACCAGGCTCAAGTAGCGCCTGATCATTTTGGTGGACAGGTCGTAGCTGTATTCAAAGCGTTGGATACAGGAGTCCCGCACGAATTCGTTGGACGGGTCCTTTTGGTACTCGTCCAGCGCCACTTTCAGTGTGGCGATCGCTCTTGCCAATACACTCAGGTCCAGTTTTTCCTGCATGGAGCCCTCCTTAACGGCAGCCCTTATACCGGCGCGTCTATGCCCAGCTCATCGCAATAGCCGCGAATAGCCTCGTCTATTTCGACCATATCCCGGTCCAGTTGCTTCAGTTCGGCCGCCACGGCCGCGAGATCCACCGGCTCCTCCTCTTCGAAGGTATCCACATAACGGGGGATATTGAGGTTGTAGTCGTTTTCGGCGATCTCGCTCAGCGGTGCGATATGGCTGTATCGCGCCTCTTCGCGCCGCTCGCGGTAGGTGGCGACGATCTTGGCGATATCCCGCTCGCGCATGATGTTCTGGTTCTTGCCCTTCTCGAAGTGGGCGCCGGCATCGATAAACAGCACATTGTCGGGGTGCTCGCGGCACTTTTTCATCACCAGTATGCAGGTGGGGATGGAGGTGCCGTAGAAGATATTGGCGGGCAGGCCGATTACCGCATCGAGCCAGTTGCCCTCTTCGATGATGTAGCGGCGGATATGGCCCTCGGCGCCGCCGCGGAACAGCACACCGTGGGGCAACACCACCGCCAGGGTGCCATTGTCGGCCAGGTGGTGCAGCATATGCTGGACGAAGGCGAAGTCGGCCTTGGAGGCGGGGGCCAGTTTGCCGTACTGGGCGAAGCGGTCGTCGGTTTCGAACTGCTTGTTGGCGCTCCACTTGGCGGAGAAGGGGGGATTGGCCACCACCGCTTCGAACTTCATCCCCAGGTGCTGGGGTTCTTCCAGGGTGTCCTCCTGCTTCAGGTCGAAGTTGCGGTAGTGCACGCCGTGCAGAATCATGTTCATGCGCGCCAAGTTGTAGGTAGTGCGGTTCATCTCCTGGCCGTAGAAGTCGCCGACATGCTCGACCTCTTTCGCCACGCGCAGCAGCAGGGAGCCGGAGCCGCAGGTGGGGTCGTAGACTGATTTCAGCCGGCTCTTGCCGCTGGTAACCAGTCGCGCCAGCACGGTGGATACGGCCTGAGGGGTGTAGAACTCGCCCGCTTTCTTGCCGGCCCCGGCAGCGAACTTGCCGATCAGGTATTCGTAGGCGTCGCCCAGCACGTCGCTGTCGCTGTCGCTGAGGGCGAAGTCGATGCTGTCCAGGTGCAGCATAATCTTGGCGATCAGGTCGTTTTTTGCCTTTTCGGTGCGGCCCAGTTTGCTGGAGGTCAGGTCCAGATCTTCGAACAGCTGGTCGAAGTCGTCCTCGCTCTCGGTGCCCATGGTGGAGCGCTCGATGCTGTTGAGTACGCGGGTCAGATCGTCGAGGATGAAGTTATCGACGATATCGGTGCCGTCGGCGCTCTGGTGCGCACCGCGCCGGGCGATGCTGCCGAACAGTTCGGAGGGTTTGAGGAAGTAGCCCAGTTCCTCGACCGCTTCCTCCTTGATCGCTTCCAGCATCGCCTTGCCTTCGTCGCTCTTCTCGTCGATATCGAGGTAGTCGATGCCGTCCTCGCCAAGCATTTCGTTGGCGAAGTTGTGCAGGTGTTCCGAGAGATACTTGTAGAAGATGAACCCCAGGCAGTAGTCGCGGAACTCGTCGGCGTTCATCTTGCCGCGCAGTTCGTCGGCGATGTTCCAGAGCTTCTGCTCCAGTTTTCGTTTTTGATCTTCGGTCATGCGTTATTTATCTCGGTACTGCGTATGTAGATTGGACACCGGCGTACTCGTTGGCGGCCAGCAGCCTAGTCATTGAAATAGTCGGTGTCTATCGCTTTCACCTGAAAGGATTGTCGGGTGGATACGCCCAAATTGTAGGCAATCATCAGCTCCGCCAGTTTGCGGCCATCAATCAGCACCACGCGCTTTTCGATCATGCGGCAGTACTCAACCGCATCACGGCTGAACTGGCTGGTGGTGATAAAGACACCCTTGCGCGCACGTTTCATCTCCAGCGCGCCTACAAAGGCTTGAATATCGGGGCGACCGACACTGTTGTCGCAATAGCGTTTGGCCTGAATATAGATGGAGTCGAGGCCCAGCGGATCTTCATTAATCACACCGTCGATACCGCCATCGGCGGTCAACTGTGTGGCGCTGCCGGACTCTTCGCTCCAGCCACCGTAATTCATCGCTTGCAGCAGTTGGACGACCAGGCTTTCCAGAAATTCCGGGGGTTGCTGCTTAACCAGCTCCAGCAACTCTTCGGCCAGGGTGGTCTCGATCTCCGCAAATGCCTGTTCCAGACGCTCCAGTGGATCCTGCTCTTCCACGTCATTATCGCTTTTCCCGGTGCCACTCTGCGATTCCGGCTTCGCTTTGACGGTATGAAACTCGACAAACTCGGGATAACGTTTCAGGTAACGAACATCCACCCGCTGCGGACACTCCTCCAGCGCTTGCAACCCGCGGGCCGTTATCTGGATCTGCCCGCGCCCCGGTGCCTGCGTCAGCCCTGCCTTGTTCATATAGGTGCGCGCCCAAGCCAGACGGTTGTGGATATAGGTCTGTTTCCCTGAGGGCAGCCGCTCGCGCTTCTCCTCTTCCGTCAGCTGAAAGGCATTGCAGAGGTTTTCAACCACCTCTTTGAAGCGGTAAACCTGCCCATCTTTAACCATTTCCAACAGCGGACGCATACAAGCTTGAAAATCGGGGATAGACACGCTCACTCCTTGACGAAAACTCCAACATCAGGGTGCTAATCTATCAGTTACCCCAAAGCCAGACCACAGAATGCACTCGGCTCAGGCGCTATACGCCCAAGGCGTTCGAACTGCCGCGTCAGGCCGGTGTCTTGTCACCGATCGGCTGCTTGCGGCCATCCTCATCGCGCCGTGCCAGCAGCATCAGCTGGCGCCGGTCGACATTGGCCTCGTCGATCTGCCCCGCACGCAGGAAGCGCTTGGCATAGGTCAGGTAGATTCGCGACTCCAGGAACAGCTCGAAGATATCGACATCGAGATGCTGGTTGCTGGCCATCCTGGCCATGATGCAGAGCGACTCGGACAGGGTCTTGGCTTTTTTGTAGGGCCGATCCCAGGCGGTCAGCGCCTCGAAGATGTCGGCCACCGCCATGACCCGCTCCGGGATACTGCGCTCACCGATCTTCAGCCGTCTCGGGTAGCCCTTGCCATCCATCCGTTCATGGTGGTTGCCGGCGATTTCCGGCACCCGCTTGAGTTCCGGCGGCAGCGGCAGATTGCTCAGCATGCAGATGGTCTGCACGATATGGTCGTTGATATGGAACCGCTCCTCCCTGGTCAGCGTGCCCGCATTGATCGACAGGTTGTACAGCTCACCCAGGTTGAACGAGTACTCGGGTAACTCCATATCGAAGCCCCAGCGGTTATTGGGGTTATCGCGCTCCACCGGCGGTCGGCGGTCGCCCCATTCGACCAGGTGATCGGGACGGTCATCCAGCAGCCTTTCGATCACCGGCAGCTCCTCCAGGTGCACGCTCGCCGGCAGGCGCTCATACTCCTCGCGCGACAGCCCCAGCCGCCGGTCGAAATGCCGCGTCCAGGTCTGCTTGCCGATCTGCTCCAGTCGCGCCCTGTTCTCCGCCCCGCCGAACTCCGCACCGATGTTGGCGGCGGCGATAAACCCGAAGTCATCCTGCAGTTGCTTCTGCTTCTCCGCCAGCGCGCGCTGCAGTTCGACCGGGGGCCGCCCCTCAAGCATCCCCTGCAGGTAGGCGATCTCGGCATCGCGCCAGATCACCTCGAAGCGGGTGCGGATCTCATGGATGCGGTTGTAGATGGTCTCGAGCTTGGTCGCCTTGTCGACCACATACTCCGGACTGGTGATCTTGCCACAGTCATGCAACCAGGCCGCGATCCGGAACTCGTCACGCTCGGCTTCGGTCATGGCAAAATCACTGAACGGCGGCTTGTCCGAACTCTCCGCCGCCTCGATCAGCATCTGCGCCAGCTCTGGCACCCGCTCACAGTGGCCGCTGGTGTAGGGTGACTTGGCGTCGATCGCATCCGCCAGCAGGCGGATCATGGCGTCCAGCAGCAGGCGCTGGCGGCGAATCAACTGGCGGGTCTCGATCGCCGTGGCCGCCGAACCGGAGAGCTCATCCACCGCCCGCTGCACCAGCTCCATACTGACATCGGCCTCATGGGGCAGATCCAGCGCCAGAATACCCAGCAGCTGATTCTTACGCCCCATCAGCGCGGTCATCAGCACATCGCTGTGACGGTCCTCGGTAAACGCCTTGAGCACCAGCTGCTTCATATGCTCGACGTCCTTGCGGTCGTGTCGCAGCGTGGTCGGTGCATCGGGCAAGCCGCTCATCGCCACCAGCCGCAGCGAGGCCTGCTCATCCTCGAACAGGTAGAGCACCGCCGAGGTTGCCGCCAGGCTGTCCTTCAGATGGCGCACCACGCCGTTGAGCATGTAGTCCAGGTCCGGCTCCCGCGACAGTGTCAGGCTCATCCGCTGAAAGTGATGGATGGTGCGCGACATGCTGGCGAACACCCGGCCCAGAGCATTCAACTCCTTGATGCGCGAGTTCACCCTGACCGGGCGGGTAAAGTCGAAGTTGGCCACCGCGCGCATCTCGCGCGCGAGTTGTCTCAGCGGCAGAGACACCAGCCTGCCGGCCAGGGCACCCAGCAGCACGAGGATGAAGATCACCGCCAGGGTCCAGTACACCTGCTGCAGGCTCTGCGCCTTGGCCTCGGCCAGTACCCCCTGTTCGGGGAAGGCCATCAGCAGTTTCAGCGATGCATCCGGAAAGGAGGACAGGGGTATCCAGACGCCGAAGTAACGGTTATCACCGATATCCAGGGTCTGCAACTCCCCCGCCAGTTGATCCCGGTAGGCAAGCCGTTCGATCGCCGGTGAGTCGAGTTCCTGAACACTGGCCTGGCGCACCCCGCTATCGGTCAGTTTCAAGCCCCAGTAACGGTCAGCGAACGCCACCACCAGATCGGCGTAATCGATGATTGCCAACTGCGTCCCCGGCTTGCCGGCGATCCCGGCCAGCTGCGCCGACAGCCCATCGATCGACGCATCCAGCGCAACCACAGAGGCACCGTCCGCACTGCGCAGCGCCAGGGTCACACCGAGCTCATCCACGTTGGGCAACAGGTAGGGCGCACTCAGTTGCACCGCCCGCGACTGCGCTGTCCGTTGATACCAGGAGCGCGGTAGTGGGATGCCCTGATCCTCAACCCCTTTCTGGGTTTCAAGCAGTTGCAGCTGCTCGTCGAAAAACAGCATGTCCCCTTTCGCCAAGGGTTCGTCGCGGGTATCGACGACGAACGCGGCCCGCTCAGGCACATGCAAACGACGCCGGATGTCGGCGCTAGCCGCGCGGACGCGCACGACGCGAGCATCCGGATCGCCGGCATAGACGGCAACGACATTGGGATAGGTACGCAGGATATCGACCAGCACAGGCAACCGCTGCAGTCGACTGCGCTGATTGCGGGCGGTGGTGAAGGGATCGTGTGCCAGCACCCGAAGCGCACTTTCCAGGGGGGAGACGAGATGGCTGATTCGGCTGTCGACATCGTGCGCCAGCCGCTCTGCCGACTCGATGGTATCGGTTAACAGCAGGGCACGCTTGTCCAGGTAGGATTTGCCCACCAGTACCGTACTGAGTAGCAACATGCTCAGCAGAATGGCAGCGGTGATCAGCACCTGCAGCCGTACCTCTGCTCCTTTGCTGCTCGTCATGAGCGACCCCTGCCAAGAGATGTGTATTTAGATCCGTCTACTTAACGCAAAATCACCACCATTTATAGCACGTCCCCCGCTCGAATAGTGAATAACGGGCAGCGAAACATGGCGAGCCGGGAGCGAGGACGCATCCTGTCTATATCAGCTCCAACACCGGCTCGCGCAGTTTGGCGAACTGTTCACGCAACTGCAGCAGGTGCTCGCCCCAGTAGCGCTCGGTATTGAACCAGGAGAAGTTACGCGGGAAGGCCGGGTCGTCCCAGCGTCGCGCCAGCCAGGCGCTGTAGTGCAACATGCGCAGACAGCGCAGCGGTTCGACCAGGTGCAGCTCGCGCGGATCGAACTCGGCGAACTCGTTGTAACCTTCGACGATCTCGTTCAACTGCAGCTGCAGCTCGTTGCGGTCATCGCCGGTGAGCAGCATCCACAGATCCTGGATCGCCGGCGCCATGCGGGCGTCGTCGAAATCGACGAAGTTGGGGGTGTCGTCACGCCAGAGGATGTTGCCGCCGTGGCAGTCACCGTGGGCTCGGATATAACGCACGTTACCCGCCTGCCGGAACGCCGCCTCCACTTCACGCAGCAGGTCGGCGGTCAGGCTGACATAGGCCTGGCGCAAGGATGCGGGAATAAAGTCACGGGCGATCAGCTCGACGCTGTCATGGCCATAGCTCTGGATATCCAGCCTGGGCCGATGCTCGAAATCACGCACGGCACCGATCAGGTGGATGCGGCCCAGGGTATGGCCGAGCCGGTACAGGTGTTCCGGGTCGCTCAGTTCCGGCGCTCGACCGCCATGGCGCGGATAGAGCGCAAAACGGTACTCGCTGCCGTTGGCCGGGAAGCGGAACAGGCTGTTGCCCTCTGCGTCGCGCAGCGGTGCCACCACCGGCAGCTCCTGCTCCGCCATCTCGAAACAGAAGGCATGCTCCTCCAGGATCTGCTCGTCGCTCCAGCGCAGCGGACGATAGAACTTGGCGATCAGCGGCTGCGCCTCCTCTATTCCCACCTGGTAGACGCGGTTCTCATAACTGTTCAGCGCCAAAATCCGACCGTCGCTGAGATAGCCCTGGGACTCCACCGCGTCGATCACGGTATCGGGCATGAGCTGGTAGAAGGGCTGGCTCGGATTGTCTGTCATGAAGGCTACCGCTGCTATGGCTTCAGCGGCATTTTAGCTGTGCAGCGCATAGCAAGCGAGCTGCGTTTATCAATCAGCCGGTATCAGTTAGCGTCGATATGCCTTACGGCATACTTCCCGCAACTTGTTTTCCAAGAGGCGTAATCCTATAGCGGCGTTCCAGAGGAAACATCGGCAACACCTGAATCGCGACTTCCACCAGCCCCATCTCTTGCAATCGTTCGAGAACACCCCGTCGGCAACTCTGTTCAACCTGACTACCGACGGAGACCTGCAGCAAACATCGCCGCTCCTCCTGAGTCAGTTCAATCGGCGTGCTCATCTCCGATCCTCTGTATTCCTGCTCTGTAATGAAATCCTGGACAACAACAGCGCAGATAGCAATATTCAACAATCGGCACTGTCTTTAGCTCTATGCGCCCTACTCGCCACATTTCGCCACATTGCTTCCTAACCCCGCCAGAACACCGGCGTGAACAGCACCATGATACTCAGCAGTTCCAGCCGCCCCAACAACATCGCGAAACAGAGCACCCATTTCGCGGTGTCCGAGAGCGGCTTGAAGTTTCCGGCGGGGCCGATGATATCGCCCAGGCCCGGGCCGACATTGGTCAGTGCCGTGGCGGCGCCGGTCAGGCTGGTCATGTAGTCAAGGCCGGTCATCGCCAGAATCATGGAGGTGAACACCAGTGTCAGAAAGAACAGGAACGAAAAGGCCACCGCGGAGAAAATGATGTCGTCTTCAACCTCCTTGCCGTTATAAAGGATCGAAAACTGGCCACGTGGATGCACCTGCATCTTGATCTGGCGGTGCAGGAATAGATAAGACAGCTGAAAGCGGAAGATCTTCATCCCACCGCTGGTCGATCCCGAACAGCCGCCGATAAAGGTGACAAAGAAGAAGAAGATCAGACTGAATCCACCCCATAGACTGTAGTCTGTCGACGCATACCCCGTCGTGGTGATAACCGAGACGATATTGAATGTCGCCTGGGTCAACGCATCGAAGGGTTCGTAGTAATCGTACTGGATCAAGTAAAACGTCATGATCACGGCCAGTACGGCCACTATGACCAGAAAGCCGAACACCTGTTCATCGGCCAGCGCTTTCGGCGAAGGGTTCGACATGAACCGAATGAACAGCACAAAGGGCATGCCGCCAAGCAGCATGAACAGGATCGACACCCAAAGGATACCGTTATCGAAGCGCCCCATCGAACGGTCGTCGGTGGCATAACCACCCGTCGATACGGTCGTCAGGGCGTGGCTGACGGCATCAAACAGGGACATGCCGTTCAACCAGTAGCCCAGAATACAGGCTGCCGTGATGATGCTATAGACACCAAGCAGTAAACGGGCCAGATTACCAAGACGCGGCAGGGATTTATCGGACCAGTCCGACGATTCGGTCTGGAACAGACGCATGCCGCCGACCCGAAGGAACGGCAGGATTGACACCGCCATACCGATCACGCCCAGACCGCCGATCCACTGTAGCAAGGCGCGCCACAGCAGCAGGCTGTGGGGCATGTTTTCGAGGCCGCTCAGCACCGTGGAGCCGGTCGTCGTGATACCGGATACCGATTCGAAGACTGCATCGGTAATACCGATCTCTCCATGTCCGAAGATCAGCGGCAGCGCGCCTGCGACCGATAACAGCACCCAGCTGCAACTGGTCATCAGGTACAGTTGGCGCGGGGTAAGCGAAAAATGGTGCGAACGACAGCTCAACACCAGCACGGTCCCGGCAACGGCCGTGACAATGGAGGAGAACACAAAGGCGTAGGTTTCGCTATCTTGCTGAACCCAGCCGGTGATAGCCGGTATCAACATCAACCCCGCCATCAGCAACGAGAGCAGACCACAGACATACAGCACGGGTTTGAACAGTTTGAGCATGATCTCTTCCCTCGGTCGACCCTTGCATTGTCCGAACGGCACGCGAAAACAGTCGAATTACGAAACGGCGAAGAGTGTAAATTCTTCGTAAACGTCCTGTCTACTTGACAGAGTCAAGAATAACTCCAACATCTTCAATCATCTGCGTGACGAGCAGACCATCTCTTGACCCAAAGAGTCAGTGCAACGACAAGGGACAGTTTCACATACGTCGCGACGGCCGCCCAAAACATATCGCTTTTGGCATGCTCCGTTAGATAGCCGCCAGGAAATGCCGCCAGAGTAGCCAGTGCGGAAACGAGAAACCCGAGCAGGATTCCATATCGCCAAGAGATGAACATCACCGGAAATGCATACGGAAAAATGGAGTAAACCGGCTGTTGACTTCTCTGATTTACGATTGCCAGACCCAGCAACCATATTGATACCAGTAACGAGTCAAGAGCCAATCGCCAATGAGCGCTATTTTTTAGTGACATCTACAAGGCCATCGATAAGAACCGAATAAGCATCCAACACTAGATTCAACCAGGGTATAAATTCAACCTTCCCTCCACCCGATATTCGTAAGATCGTCGCCGACAGAACGGTTATGCCCGGCATCCGTAACGGCCCCCGATTCGGCTTTACGTTTTCTTTACGCCATTCCCGCCCGGCCATCTAGATTCGTTACGGCGCCCGTCGCTAGCCTTGCGTCAAGAATCCGCACCCACCACTGCGAAAGACTCGACTCAGCCGATGCAACCGACAGCCCGACTCGCCACCATTATTCATCTATGCAGTTTTCTAGTGCTGTTGTACAGCCTCTCCATGTTCGGTCCGATTCTGATGGGTCTGGTCTTTGTCGAGGCGGACCTTTCCTCCTTTATCATCACGCTGGCCGGCTCATCGACGATCGGGCTTGCCGGTTGGCTAAGCACGCGCAACGCCGACAAGAACCTGCGCACTCGCGATGGTTTCATGGTCGCCGTACTGTTCTGGATCACCGTGTCCATTATTAGCGCCCTGCCGTTCCTGCTGGACAAGCGACTCGACCTGCGCATCGTGGACGCGGTGTTCGAAGGGGTTTCCGGCATCACCACGACGGGCGCCTCGATATTGAACGATATCGACAATCAGCCCAAGTCGATCCTCTACTACCGTGCGCAACTGAATTTCCTCGGCGGGCTGGGAATCATCGTACTGGCCATCGCCGTGTTGCCCCTGCTCGGCATCGGCGGTGCCAAACTCTACCAGTCCGAGTTGCCGGGGCCGTTCAAGGAGGAGAAACTGACGCCGCGCCTGGCCGATACGGCCAAACATCTCTGGCTGATCTATACCGGCCTCGGTCTGGCATGCGGCATCGCCTATTTCCTGGCCGGAATGGACTGGTTCGAGGCGCTCTGCCACGCCCTGTCCACGGTGTCGCTGGGCGGTTTTTCGCCGCATGGCGATAGTCTGGGCTTTTACGACAACCCGGCAATAGAGCTGGTCGGCGGCATATTCTCGATTCTGGCGGCGATCAACTTCGCACTCTATTTCGCGGCGATCAGCAAAGTCAGCCTGATGCCGATCCTGCGTAATTCCGAGTTCCAGTTTTTCATTCTGATGGTGACTCTGGTGGTCGGCTTCACCTGTCTGGAGCTTTACCGCACCGGAACCTTCGACGCTCAAGGCTCGGCGGTACACGGTTTCTTTCAGGCCATATCGATCATGACCGATAACGGCCTGGGGGCCGGCGGCTACCCCTCCTGGCCCGCTCATATTGTTCTGCTGCTGCTCGGAGCCAGCTTCTTCGGCGGTTGTGTCGGTTCGACCTGCGGCGGCATCAAGGCGATGCGCTTTCTGATGCTGCATCGCCAGAGCAGCACGGAGATCAAGAAACTGATCCACCCGAACGCGACCTTCGTCACCAAGGTCGGCGGTAATCCGGTATCGGATCGCATGATTCAGTCGGTCTGGGGACTGTTTTTCCTCTGGATCTTCTTTGCCTGCGTGTTCGTCTGGGGGCTGGTGGCGTCGGGGCATGACTTCGTCACCGCCTTCGGCACCGTCGCTGCCTGCATCAACAACATGGGCGTCGGCTACGGCGACACCTCGTCGGGCTTCGGCACGCTGACCGATCCGGGCAAATGGCTGATGGCCGTCGCGATGCTGTTCGGCCGCATCGAGATATTCCCGATTCTCGTGATTCTGTCCAAGACATTCCGGCGATTCTGACCGCCATGAAGATTATCCGGCCGGGCGCCGCCAGGTCGGCTTGACACTCTTCTGACACCGAGCCGTCGTTACTCGATGTGCACGGACCCAAGGCTCTGCAGCGCCCGGCTGTAGGCCTCGGTCAACCGATCGCCGTTCTGGTCGATAAACAACGCCGGTATGCCCTGCTCATTGGCCACTTTCAGCCCCTGCTCGCGCCCCAGACACAGCAGGGCCGTCGACCAGGCATCCGCGGCGGCCGGTTCCGGATAGAGCACGGTGACGGACACGGTGGCATGCTCGACCGGTCTGCCGGTACGGGCATCGAGGATATGGCTGTAGCGTTTGCCGTCGGCATCGAAGTAGTGGCGATAGGTGCCGGAGGTCATCACGGCCAGGGGATCCGCGGTCGCGATGGTGATCACCTTCTCGACCTTCCGTTCGCCGGGCACCGGCCGCTCAATCGCCACCCGCCACGGCTGACCGTCGGGTTTGCCGCCCCGCGTCTGCAGTTCGCCCCCGATCTCCACCAGGTAATCGCGGATCCCCCGCTGCTCCAGCACCCGCGCCACCCGGCCGACGCTGTAGCCCTGAGCGATCGACGACAGGTCGATCTGGAGATCCGGTCGGGTTTTGCGCAGGCCGTCGTCACCCACCGACTCGACCTTGTCCATCCCGGTGGAAGCCAGTGTCTGGCCGATCGCGCCGGCGGACGGTGGCGAGAACCGGTCGTCACCGAAGCCCCACAGATCGAACAGCGGCTTAATGCTGAGGTCGTAACAGCCCTCGCTCGCCTGACTGACGCTGCGTGCCTGTTGTACCAGCGTCACGATCTCGCGCCCCGTCGTATGAGGCGTGAGATCCCGGGCGGCATTGAACTGCTCGATCGCCGAATCCTGGCGATAGCCGGACATGGCCTTGTCGATGCGCCCCAACTCATCATCGACCGCCCGCCGAAGCGCCGGCAGATCGACCGGCTCGGCCGCCCGGAAGCTGACGTGGTAGGTCGTGCCCTGGGCAAACCCCTCGAAGGCGTGCATCCGCTCCGGCTCCGAGCAGGCGACGATCAGGGTGAACGGCAACAGGGCAGCACAGGTTCTCAGGTGTCTGATCATGGCAAGGAAGGTCCGTGTGTTACTGGGTGGTTATTGCGAGGCTTCGCGGAAAACCAGGCGATAGCCCACCCCGGCCTCGGTGCGGATATAGCGTGGTTCGGCCGGCTCGTCGCCGAGTTTCTGCCGCAGATGGCTGACAACGATGCGCAGATAATGGGTGTCCTGTTCGTGGCCCGGCCCCCAGATCTCCTGCAACAACTGGGTCTGGGTGATAACGCAGTTGGGTGACTGCGCCAGCCGTGTCAGGACAGCATACTCCTTGGGCGTGAAATCGATGAGTCGACCGGCGACGCAGACCTGGCGTTTCGCCAGATCGATACACAGGTGACCATCATCAAGCCGTTTCGGCGCATCGGGCTTGTTGTAATCACGCAGACTGGCCCGGATACGCGCCAGAAACTCCTCGACACTGAAGGGCTTGGTGACATAGTCCTGCGCCCCGGCATCCAGAGCCCTGACCTTCTCCCTGTCGCCGCTGCGGACGGACAACACGATCACCGGCACCCGCGACCAGCCGCGCAACTCTTCGAGCACATGATGGCCATCCATATCGGGAAGCCCCAGGTCCAGGATGACCAGATCGGGCTGATGGCGGACGACGGCCGCCAGCCCTTGTTCGCCGTTTTCGGCTTCGACCACCTCATAGCCGTCGCTTTTCAGCGCGATCCGCAGCATCCGGCGGATCTGGGCTTCGTCATCAATAATCACAATCCTGGCGTTCACCTGGGTTCCTCATCCGTTTCACGGCTATCGTCGAACGGTGGCGGCGAATCGATCGGCAATTCAACCACGAACCGACTCCCCCGGTGCCCAGTTCCATCCATGACATGGACCGTCCCCCCATGCGCACCGATCATGCCCCGGCAAATGGCCAACCCCATGCCGGTATTCTGTTTGCGCTCATCGCCCTCGGACATGACATAAAACATGTCGAAGACCTGTTCGCGCAACGACTCTGGAATCCCGGGTCCCTTGTCTTCGATCTCGATCCGGCACCGCCCCTGACGCTGTCCTGCAGTAATCCGAACGGGTTCCTCCGGAGGCGAGAACCTCACGGCATTTTCCAGAATGTTGTACAGCGCCTGCTCGATCAAGGCGGCATGGACATACAGCAGGGGTTGCGAATCCATCGGGTGATATTCGATCCTGACATCGGGCGAATAGCGCCTGAGACGGGCAATCGTACTGCCGATGATATCCGCCAGGGGGATCCAGTCACGCTCGATCTTGAGGGTCCCGTGACCTAAGCGGGTCATATCAAGCAAATTCTGGATGTAGGCTTCGAGACGCCGGCTTTCATGGCGAATGGTGTCCAGCAGTTCCTGCCGGTCCTGCGGCGCCAACTGAATTTCCAGCAACTGCAGGCTCTCGGCGGCGCCCATCATGGCCGCCAACGGCGATTTAAGGTCGTGGGACACCGACGATAGCAGTGCCGAGCGCAGCCGCTCGACTTCGGTCGTGACACGGGCGGATTCCAGATCGCCGACCAGTTGTATGCGTCGCCAGGTATCGGACACCTGCTGCAGCATCGCACCGATCAACTCCTGATCATAATGATCCAGCCGTTTTTTGCCGTCTGCCCACTTCATGGCCACGATCGCGATGGCATCGCCGCTGTGGATGGGAAACAGCGTCCAGGCGGCACCGCTCAGGCAGTCGGTCAACCGTCCCGATGACACCCGATGCCGTCGACTCCACTCGATGGCGGCTTCGTCGTCCCGGCCAAAAGCGGAGCCCGCAGCGAGAAACCGGTGACGCACGTTGTCTTGGTCCCAGGCCAGCACACAGCACTCCGCCTCCAGCGCCCTGCCCATCTCCCGCGCCACGGCCAGCCATGCGGCCTCAGCATCTTCCGCGACCGACAGTTGCTGTCCCAGCAGGCGCATGGATTCAGAATAGCGATTGGCCATCTTCAGCAGGATGAACTGGCGCCGGATAAGAGAGGCCGCCGATCCGCAGATCAGGGCGATCAAGAGCAGGAACGACAGGGTGGTCAACTCGTCCTGACGCGCCACTTCCAGGGTGTAGCGCGGATCGGTCATGAAGAAATTGAAGCTCAAGAACGCCAGCATCGACGCAAAGATCGCAGCACCGGAGCCATATCCCAGCCCTGTTGCCACGACCGCAAGCACATAGATCAGAACCAGGTTGTAGTTTTCCACCCAGTATTCCAGCGGCACAGCCAGGGCCGTTGCGGCCAGAACGGTCAGTGCCGCAACGGCGTAGCCACGCCAGGCCCTCGTTGCAGTCGGGGAACGCTCGAATACACTCATCGTTTCAGAACAGGGCCAGACCCACCTGAAACAGCTTCTCCACGGCCCCCAAGCTCTGCTTGTTGGTCATGAAAAAGATCAGGTGGTCCCCCTCGACGATGCGCAGTTCGCCTTTCGCGATCAAGACCTGCCCCTCGCGCACTACGGCGCCAAGCACGACGCCGGCGGGCTGGGGCAGATCGACGATCCGCCGTCCGACCAGCCGTGAGTTGCGGCCGTTGCCCCGCGCCACCCCCTCCAGCGCCTCGGCGGTACCGTGACGCAGCGAATGGATACGCGCCATCTCGCCACGCCGTACATAGGTCAACAGGCCGCCGATGGTGATCTGCTGCGGCGAGATGGCGATATCGATCACGCCGCCCTCGACCAGCTCGATATAGGCGGGGTTGTTGATGATCGTCATCACCTTTCGCGCTCCCATCCGTTTGGCCAGCATCGAGGCCATGATATTGGCCTCGTCGTCGTTGGTCAGCGCGCAGAACAGATCGACGCGGTCGATCCCCTCCGCCTCGAGCAGATCCGCTGCCGAGGCGCTGCCGTTGACGACCACCGTTTGCGTAAGCTCCGCCGTGATCTGGTTGCAACGGGCAATATTGCGTTCAATTACGGTGACACTGTGGCGCGCCTCGAGCCGCTGCGCCAGCGCCTTGCCGATATTGCCGCCGCCTGCGATAAGGATCCGCCCATAGGGTGGCAGTTCGCCACGGCAGCGCGTAATTGCCTGCTGTACATGATCTGCCGCGACCAGGAAGAACAGTTCGTCACCGGCCTCTATACACGTGCCCCCTGCAATATGGATCGGCTCGCCCAAGCGGTAGATCGCCACCACGCGAATCCGTACTTCGCCCAGTAGCCGGCTCAGTTCACTCAGTCTACGCCGGTAGAGCGGAGCCTGCGTGTCGACCCGAATTGACACCAGTTTGACCCGCCCGTCGGCGAAGTCGAGCAGTTCCGTCGCCCCCGGGTAGTCAAGCAGTTGCTCCATGTAGGCGGTGACCAGTTGTTCGGGGCTGATCAGCACATCCACCGGCACGGCGTCGTCGCCGAACAGGCCGGTGGCGTATTGCTGATACTGAGGGGAACGGATGCGGGCGATCTTGCGCGGGGTGTTGAACAAGGTGCTGGCGACCTGACAGGCGACCATGTTGATCTCGTCGCTGCCGGTCACCGCAATCAGCATGTCACTGTCGGCACAACCGGCCTGCTCGAGCACGCTCGGATGCGACGCCACCCCCTCCAGGGTACGTATATCGAGTCGGTCCTGCAGCAGCCGCAGACGTTCGACTTCGCTGTCGACCACAGTGATGTCATTGTCTTCGCTGGACAGCTTCTCCGCCAGGGTGGCACCGACCTGTCCGGCACCGAGGATTATGATTCGCATGATGGAACACCGCCGACCGATCGGCTTCGATGAATAACAGTCCGCTATTGTCACCCAATCCGATATGAAAATTCGAGTGTAAGAATTACGTCAACGCGTAAAAATTGCGTAAAGACTCGGCCATAACCGCCCAGCGTACCGCCAGGCTTTATACCAGAGGAGCCGATAGCCACGACAGCTTGTGGCGGTAAAAGCGCGCTGCGGCGGCATGATCGTCATGCCATCAGCAGCTCATAGGCTTCGCGCACACGGCGAAACTGTTCGGCATCGCCGCCACGATCCGGGTGGTGACGCGCCGCCAGGCGGCGGTAGGCCCGGCGAATCGCTTCGGGCGCGGCGCCCGGCTCCAAGCCCAGCACCTGACAGGCCTCGTCGATGCGGTTATCACCGCAGTAGCGGCGCCAGAAGGCATCAAGCAGCCTGCGCACATAGGCATTGCTGCTCTTCTCAAACTCGCTCCAGTCGAGATAATAGCTACGCAGGGGGTGGGGTTTCGCCGGCACCTGCTGTGCCGAGGTGCTTCTGTTCTCAAGCGGGTGGAGCTGAATATGCAGCGCCGATATCGATATCTCGTAGCCCTGTTCGTACAGCACGGGTTCCAGGCGGTAGAGCGCGTTCATGACCAGGAAATGCTTGCGAAACAGCAGCAGATCCGCGGTCACGTCAGGATCGGCGTCGAGTTCGAGACCGTCGAACTCGAGCTGCTTCATCAGTGCATACTCGCTCAACCCGTCGGGGTACTGGTGCAGCAGTCGCGCTATCGGTACGAGCAGTGGGTTATCGACCATCGGTTCCTCGCAGGGCACAGCGGCGCGGCGAGGCGTTACAGCAGCCCCGCCAACGCCAGCAACTGACGCTTGTCGATCGAGTCGATCTGTTCCGGTTGCAGATACTTCTCAGCGTATCGGAGATAGGTGCCAGACTCCAGAAATAGCCTGAACAGTTCGCCGTCTATATGCCGATCCCGGGTCATGAAGGCCAGGAGACGCAGCGATTCAGACAGCGACTTGGCATCCTTGTAAGGGCGGTCCGCCGCGGTCAGCGCCTCGAAGATATCCGCCAGTGCCATGATCCGCTCGGGGACGCTCAGGCTGCCCGCCGCCAGGCGGCGCGGATAGCCCTCGCCATCCATCTTCTCATGATGGTTGCCGGCAATATCGGGCACCCGGCGCAGATCGCGCGGAAGCGGCAACGCGCTGAGCATGCGGATCGTCTGCACGATATGATCGTTGATCGCAAAACGCTCCTCCTCGGTCAGCGTGCCGCGCCGAATCGACAGGTTGTACAGTTCGCCCTGATTGAACGAGTACGCCGGCAGCGCCATGTCGAAGCCCCAGATATTATCGGGGTTGTCTTTCTCTACCGGCGGCCGCCGACCGTCCCAGGGGATCAGATGCTCGGACTTGTCGGCCAGCAGATGCTCGATCACCGGCAGCTCCTCATCCTGATTGGCGATGCGGTTGTACTCATCGCGCGACAGCCCCAGACGCTTGTCGAAATGGCGCACCCAGCGGCGGCGGGCGATTTGGCGCAGGCGCTGCTGATCCTCGTCCGACATCTGCTCACCGCCGATATTGGCCTGGGCGACGAAGGCAAAGTCATTGCGCAGCTCCTGCTGGGTACGCTGGCGGCGGGCGCGCAGCTCCGCCTCCGGCTCCCCGGTCACCACCCCCTTCAGGTAGGCGATATCGGCATCGCGCCAGAGCACCTCGAACCGGGTGCGGATCTCGTGGATACGGTTGTAGATGGTCTCCAGCTTGGTCGCCTTGTCGACCACATACTCGGGGCTGGTGATCTTGCCGCAGTCGTGTAGCCAGGCGGCAATGCGGAACTCGCGCCGTGCCGCCGGGCTCATCTTGAACTCGGCGAACTCACCCCTGGTGGCCCCCTCGGCCGCGTCGGCCAACATCTGTGCCAGCTCCGGCACGCGCTCGCAGTGGCCGCTGGTGTAGGGCGACTTGGCATCGATGGCATCGGCCAGCAGACGGATGATCGCATCGATCAGCGCCTGCTGCGCCTCCACTTGGTGCCGGGTTTCGATCGCCGTGGCGGCCGAGCCCGATACCTCATCGACGAAGCGGCGGAACGCCTCCTCCCCCAAGGTGGAATCCTCCGGCAGCCGCAGTGCCAGCACGCCCAGCGCTTCGCCTTCGCGATCGAGCAGCGGCGTGGTCATCACCCTGTCGCCATTTTGGCTGAGCGCCGCCCGCACCGTCTTACGCAGCTCGGCCATGCCACTACCGGCACAGGCCAGCTGTTCCGGTGCCCCGTTGAGACGGGCCCGGGCGGCCCGCTTCAGCGTGCCGTCGTCCGGGTCGAGCAGATACACCACCCCGGCCTCGGCGGAGGTGATATTGACCAGATGATCGGTCACCCGTGACAGCATCAGGTCCAGGTCCGGCTCACGCGCCAGGGTACGGGAGATGGCCTGGAAGCTGTTGATTGCACCCGACATTCGAGCGATCAGCTCACTGAGGTGATTAACCTCACGCACCGGCGAGGCGAGCTCCAGCCGCTGACTGAAATCGAACGCCGCCAGCGCACCGATGGCGTCCGACAGTTCACCCAGCGGGCGCGTCACGATACGGCCGATACGCCAGCCCAGCAGCATCAACACCAGCATGATCCCGGCAGACCAGATCAGCTGCTCCATCCCCTGCGCCTTGGCATCGGCCAGCAGCTCAGCCTCCGGTACGGCAAACAGCAGGTGTAGGTCAACATCCCGCGAATCTCCCATCGCCACCTTGAGACCGTACCAACTGCCCTCAGCAGTCTCGAACTCGCCCATCGCACCCATGCGACCATCCATCTGCGCCACCTGCACCAGCACCGGGACGCCGAGTTCGTTGAGCGAGATCAGCCTCAACCCCTGCTCGGCATCCATGCTGACGATACGGCTGAGATCGGGGTAGGCCACCACCCGGTTATCGCCGTTGACCACCGCCATCTGATTACCGGGCGTGGGTTGCAGCGAGGCGATCAGCTGGGACAGGTCATCGACCGAGGCATCGACACCGATTATCGCACCGTGCACCGGATCCCGGCGGGCAAGCGTTACGCCGATTTCGCCGGTGGTATAGAAGATATAGGGGCTGGTCAGGATCGTCTTGGCGGATGCCTTCGCATCCTTGAACCAGGGCCGTTCGCGTGGATCGTACAGATAATCCGGTTTGTCACGCGCCTCGACCAGCTGCAGCTGGCGGTTGTAGAACTGCCAGCTGCCGCGCAGCACCTGGCCATTTTCATCCCGCTCTACACTTTGCAGCATATACGTAGCGCTACCGGGTGCCTGCACCGCCTGCCGCGATGCCTGGCTGGTCAGGCCGCGCAGCAGCAGAAAGCTGCCATCGGGATAGCCGATATAGACCGCGCTGAGCACCGGGTTGGCCTTGAGCGCCTCCACCAACACCGGCAGGCGGGAACGGCGCTGCTCCAGCGATTCTGCCCGGCTCAGCGGATCCAGCACCAGGATCTGCAGCATGCTCTCGATCGGCTCCAGCAGGCGCTGCAGATGGGTATCCAGGTTATCGGCCAGCTGTCGGGCGCTGGTCTCCGAGGCCGCAATCAACGTGTTGCGATTGCCGGTATAGGATTTCGCAATCAGTGCCAGGGCCAGCACCAGCATACTCAGTACAATTGCCCCACTCACCAGCAATTGGAGTGGTAAACCGGAACGCTTTCCTTGCATCGTTTTCGCCTGCTATCAGGTTCGGTCAAGTCGACACTATGATTCAGACGCCCCCGGATTGGCAAGAAACGGCAATGCTTAGCTGATTTCCGAGCAAAATCGACAAACAGCAGGGCAAAATATCCGGTTTGCCGTTTAAAAACGGAAAAGTCGCCCTAGTCGAGATACCCGCCGGCCACCTGCCGCGGCAACATATCCCCCTTGGCCGTGACCCAGGCCACCAACGCGGTGCGCGACTGCCCCTGCGCCTGAGGCCGCGGCAGACTCAGCAGCCACTCTCCCCGATCCGAGTCCTGCTGCCAGAAGCCGAGCACGACGAAATCATGCTCCAGCCGACGCCCCCGATTCTCCCCCCCGCTGACCTCGGAGCTCAGCCCCATCCCCAGATAGGCCAGATTAAGCGTCAAGCTGTCGGCATCTGCACCAGAGTAGACCGCACTGAGCTTACCCCTGTCATACTCCAGCACCAGTTCCGCCCCCTTCAGAGTCGTGCCCGGCAGCTGTCGCGGCCCGCGAAACCAGGCACTCCACTCCCGGCCGTTGACGACGAAGCCAGGTGTATACGCCTGGCTGATCAGCCCCTGGCGGGCGTAGTCACGCTGACGGGCACTGAATTCGGCGCTGGAAAATCGGTCCGCCCAGCCCAACCGATTCCAGTAGTCGACATGAAAGGCGACCGGGTAGAGGGTCTTGAACAGCTCGGGCCGCGCACCCAGGTCGCGCAGCCAGCGATCCGCCGGCGGACAACTGCTGCACCCCTCCGAGGTGTACAGCTCGACCAGCGTCGAGCCCGGTGAGGAGTGAAAAGTTTCCGCCGCTACCGGCAGGGCGGGCAAATAGCAGAGCACTACGCCAATCAACAGTTTCATGTTTCCCCCATCCATCTAGACAGAATGAATTCGTCACCACGCTGCTATCGGGCCCGATAGCACAGTGCCCAATCGGCACTGTCCTGGGTTAGTCGAAACAGGGGGGAAATACTTACACCGGCAACGTTAACCGCCGATCACTGCACGATCACCGCCAGATACAGCGGGATCCCCACCAGCACGTTGAACGGGAAGGTGATGCTCAGCGATGCGGTAATCGACAGGCTCTGATTGGCCTCCGGCAGCGCATTTGCCATCGCCGCGGGCACCGCAATATAGGAGGCACTGGCGCCAAGCGTCGCCAACAACACCGTACCTCCGGCAGACAGCCCCAGCACACTGGCCAGCCCGGCACCCAGCAAGGCGCCGACGAGGGGCATGAGGACGGCAAAGCTGGCGATAAACGAGCCGAACTGCAATATCAGCCCCACCCGCGATGCGGCCTGGCGCCCCATCTCCAGCAGGAAGAGTGCGAGTACGCCGTAAAACAGCGTGCCGAAGAAGGGCATCAGCTTCGATGTCTGCGCGGCGCCCAGCCAGCCGATGATCAGCGATCCGACCAACAGCAGCACGCCCTGGTTCAAGAACATCTCATGGCAGAGCGATTTCAGCCCCTTGTGCGCACCGGCGCCGCGCGCCAGCAACAGCCCCACCGCGATTGCGGGCACCTCAAGCAGGGCAACAAAGAGGGCGAAATAGGGCTCGAACGCGATCTGGTTGGCCTCCAGCACCGCCAGTGCGACCGCGAAGGTGCCGACACTGATCGAGCCATAGTGCGCCGCCACGGATGCCGAGTCCTCCCGCGTCAGCCCGCCCACTTTCCACAGCACCGGGAAGGCGATCAACGGCAGCAGCGCGCCAAAGGCGATCACCGCCAGCGATTGCCAGAGCAGCGCGCCGCTGGCGTTCTCCGCCAGCGCGATACCGCCCTTGAGTCCTATGGCGATCAGCAGAAAAATGGTCAGGCTCTGATAAAGCCCCTTGGGCATCTTGATCGGCGCGCCCAGCAGCTGGGCGATCGCACCGAAGACGAAAAACGCCGCCACTATATCCAACCCCATGGTTTACCCCTCAGCTCAACTCTTCACCACGACCAATCATTCCGCAGCTACACGCAGCGGCACAGTACGCAGTACAAGCGAGAGACCACCCACCAGAAGCGCAACGCTAATCAGACCCCATCCGGGCAGGGATTGCATCACCAGGGCGGTACCGAGGGTTAACAGCAGCAGTGTGGTGAACAGCTCAAAAGCCAGACGTTTATCGATCAAAATTCAACTCCTTTGGTTGCAGGATTTGGGTGCAAGGTTTGGTTCTCAGATTGCGTCATCGCCGCTCCTGCGCATCCATGCGCCCGCCGAGTACCGTACGTCCTGTACATAAGAAGGGCGCTTCCATGAGCGCCCTTGCAAGGTCAGCGGGGTTGCGGTGGCAACGGAATCGGCTTCTGTGGCCAGTCCGCTGCGACCTGATCATCCGCTTCGTCAAACTGATGCTTCCACATAAGAGATCCTCCTCTTTTGACGCGGGCGCTTGCTGCCCACTTGCTGAGCAGTTTGCACCAATCAAAACATAGATAAAAATCGATAATTACTATATTTTACATAGACATTAATAAATGAATTGAGCCAAAAATGGCCAGATTGCACGCACGGGTCGGCACCATTCGCCAGCTGGAGATACTGCTCGCGGTATCTCGGACAGGGTCGATCACCAAAGCCTCGAAGCTATTGCACCTGACGCAGCCCACGGTCTCCGTGCAGCTGAAAAAGCTGGCGGACGATGTCGGCGTGCCACTCTACGAGCAGCTGGGCCGCAAGCTGCTGTTTACCGAAGCCGGACTGGAGCTGGTCAAAAGCGCGCGCGAGATCATGGAGAGTTTTGACCGGCTGGAGATGAAACTGTCCGATCTTCAGGGCCTGAAGGCCGGTACCCTGCGGCTGGCGGTGGTGACCACCTCGAAATACCTGACGCCCCACTTCCTCGGCGAGTTTGTCAAAACCTACCCCGCCATCGACATCGTGCTGAAAGTGGCAAACCGGCGGCAGATCATCGAACACCTGGAAACCGGCGAGTACGACTTCTACGTATTCAGCCATCCACCGGAAAATTACGAGCTGGAGCTGGTGCCCTTCTCGGCCAACCCGCTGGTCCCCATCGCCGCCCTGTCGCACCCGCTTGCCCGGGAGAAGAAGATCCCCTTCGAAGTCTTCGCGCGCGAGCCGTTTCTGATCCGGGAGATGGGCTCGGGCACCCGCTACGCCATCGACCGACACCTGTCGGCCAAGGGGCTGGAGCTCAACGTGCGCATGACCATCGAGAGCAACGAGGCGATCAAGCACTGTGTGATGTCGGAGCTGGGCGTGTCGATCCTCTCCCGCCACACCCTGGCGCTTGGGGGCAGCAGCGGTTTGAAGGAGCTGGATGTGGAACACCTGCCGATCCGCTCCGAATGGTACCTGGCACGGCTCGCCAACAAGGAGATGTCCGTGATCGCTTCGACCTTTCTCGACTACGTGCAGGCGAAAGGAGAGCTCTTCGCCGAGCTGCTGGCGACCTGAAACGCGTCCCCAGATAGGCAGATAGCGGTACCGCGGGATTGCACTATTTCACAATCTAGAAAACAGGTGGCGAACCGAACTCAGCTGATACAGCCAGTCGTTTTCCAGCAGCAGTTCTGGGCGCTGCTTGAAAACAACTGGACACAGCACGGCGACTCTAAGTAAAACAAATCAACACTTCCTTAACTTATCCATGCGGTTAGTTAAACAAAACGAGCTTCCTTTAACTAACAACTTTACTAAGTAAAGGAATAGGAAAGCCAAGCCTCGGTTAAGTCTCAAACCAGCAGCCGCAGCGCACCGTTTAAGGTGTAAACTTCTCGTCTGTATACCGGACGTAGTAGCGCCTAGTGTTATCAACATAGAATACCAAGCTGAGTCCTGTTTGTATGGTCGATCACACCTCCCCTCCCATGAACGAACCCAAACCATCCAATTCCCCCTCCAACTACCTCAGCTGCTACAGCCCCGAGGTCCAACAACAGGCGCAGGCGCTGCTGGACAGCAACAAGTCGGGCGCCTGGTTACTGAAAAAGTATCCACAGACCCATGAGCTGGGCTCGGAACGGGCGTTGTACGACTATGCCCAGGGGATCAAGAACCGGTTTATGCGCAGTTCGTCACCGATCAGCAAGGTGATCTACGACGACAAGATCCACGTCATCAACAACGCGCTGGGCCTGCATACCTACGTATCGCGGGTGCAGGGCAGCAAGCTGAAGGCGAAGAACGAGATTCGGGTATCGTCGCTGTTCCGCCGGGTGCCGGAGCCGTTGCTGCGGATGATACTGGTGCATGAGCTGGCACATCTGCGCGAGAAGCAGCACGACAAGGCGTTTTACAAGCTCTGCTGTTATATGGAACCGGACTACCATCAGCTGGAGTTCGAGCTGCGCTTGTATCTGTGCCACCGCGATCGGTTTGGGGATCTATGGGGATGAGGGCGTTACTGCTCCTCGCCCTGCAGTTCCGCCCGCTGCCGCTCACGCCGCGTCTCCTCTTCGCGCAGGATCTGCTGGATCTCGGCCATCACCGAATCCACGTCCGCCTCGTGTTCATCCTCCACCACCAGGCCGGTCAGTTCCGATTCGTGGGTCAACTCACCGGCTTCGAACAGGTTCCACATCTCGGCGGCGTAGCGGGTTTGCAGCAGCTCTTCGGCATACTGGGCGTAGTAGCGCGTCATGTTGTCGACGTCACGTTCCAGCATGGCGCGGGCGTTGTTGTTGGCCGCCGCATCCACCGCCTGGGGCAGATCGATGATCACCGGGCCGTAGTCGTCCACCAGCACGTTGAACTCCGACAGGTCGCCGTGGACCAGCCCGGCGCAGAGCATCCGCTTGACGTACTCCATCACCATCAGGTGATCCTCGCGGGCCTGCTCGGCGGACATGGCGACATCGTTCAGGCGCGGGGCGACACGGCCCTCGTCATCGGTGACCAGCTCCATCAGCAGTACGCCGTCGAAACAGCCGTAGGGTTCGGGCACCCGCACACCAGCGGCGGCGAGCCGGTAGAGCGCATCGACCTCAGCGTTCTGCCAGGTCTCTTCGGTCTCCTTGCGACCGAAACGTGAGCCCTTCTCCATGGCGCGGGCACGGCGCGAGTTGCGCACCTTGCGCCCCTCCTGGTACAGCGCGGCCTTCTTGAAGCTGCGCTTCTCCGCATCCTTGTAAACCTTGGCGCAGCGGATCTCATCGCCGCAGCGCACCACATACACGGACGCTTCCTTGCCGCTCATCAGCGGCCGCAGAACCTCGTCGATCAGGCCATCTTCCAGCAGCGGGATAAGGCGTTTAGGCGCTTTCATGGTTCACTGAGTCCCCAGATACACGGTGGTGGTCGCCACGTTACACGTTCTCCATCGCCCCCGGTCTATGCCGATCTTTAAGGGCTGGGTGTCGATCTGTTCAAGTACTGTGTTCATCCGCGCATTCTACGTGTTGCCGGGGCGACAGGATACCGGCCCGCCGGGTTCGGTCGGATTTAAAGGCACCCGCTGATCGGCTTCCGTTACAGTACGCCGGCCTGTGCTAAACTCGGTCGATATCGGCAACCGGCAAGAGACGGGACAACATGGCTAACGGCGACAAGGTAACGGACAACGAACGGCCCCTCGCCGTACTGATCGATGCGGATAACGCGAACCCCAATATCGTCGACGGCCTGCTGGCCGAGGTGGCAAAGTTCGGCATCGCCAGCGTGAAACGTATCTACGGCGACTGGACCACGCCCAATCTCGGCGGCTGGAAGTCGGTGCTGCTGGAGCACTCGATTCAGCCGATCCAGCAGTTTCGCTACACCACCGGCAAGAACGCGACCGACAGCGCGATGATCATCGATGCGATGGATCTGCTCTATACCGGCCCCTTCAAGGGCTTTTGCATCGTATCCAGCGACAGCGACTTCACCCGCCTGGCCTCCCGCCTGCGCGAAGCGGGCAAGGTGGTCTACGGCTTTGGCGAGATGAAGACGCCCAAGCCGTTCGTGGCGGCCTGCGACCGGTTCATCTACACAGAAGTGTTCACCCTACAACAGACCGAAAGCGAGGAAGCCGCAACGACCACCGCGCTGTCCAGGCAGCCCGCAAAAACGCTGAGGAGCGATGCAAAACTCCTGCTGCTGCTCCGCACCGGCATCGACTCCGCCTCGGATGACAGCGGCTGGGCACACCTGGGGCCTGTCGGCAGCTACATCGCGAAGGCGAGCCCCGATTTCGACCCCCGCAACTATGGCTATCAAAAGCTGAGCGAGCTGATCGAGGCGATCGGTCTGTTCGAGCTGCAGCGGGACGGCAAGGTGCTGTCGGTACGGGATGCGCGCAAGGGGAGCAAAAAATAGGGTCGCTTCATCCCCCGTGACCCGCCGTCCGCTTTATCGGACAATAGACCTATCCAACAGCAGGATGCGGTGATCCGATGCAGTGTCCCAAATGCGGCTACCTCCGCCAGCAGGAAGACAACCATGTCATGGCCGGTGTCTGCCCCCGATGCGGCATCGCCTATGCCAAGTGGAAAGGACCGGAACCCGCGGCTCGGGAACGACCAGCCGAGGCTGAACCCGATAACCTGATCATTGAAATCACCGAACCCTGGACCCGACGGGTATTCAGCCGACTGACCGAACTCCCCGAGCGGGTGGACTCGCTGACCTTCTGGGGTCAGGTCGCGCTGTTTACCGCGTTCTTTGTCTGGGGCTGGTCGTTCATCCTCGGCGGCATCGACTGGGTCTCCATCGGCGGCTCCTTCCTGCACAACGCCAACCTGCCTTTCCACGAGTTCGGCCATGTGCTGTTCAGCCCGTTCGGCCGTTACATGGCGATTCTGGGTGGTAGTCTATTTCAGGTGCTGATGCCGCTTGGGTTGATGCTGGCGTTTATCCTTCAACGGCGCGACAATTTTGCCGCCTCGATCATGTTATGGTGGTGCGGGCAGAACTTCATCGATGTCTCGCCCTATATCGCCGATGCCCCCTACCGTGCTATTCCGCTGATCCGCGGGATGAGCGAGGATTATCACGACTGGGGCAACCTGCTGTCGATGAGCGGCACACTGCACCGGGCGGGAACCTATGCCAGCCTATGGTTCGGCACAGGGGTTGTATTGATGCTGCTGAGTTTTTGCTGGGGTGCCTGGCTGCTCTATCGCCAGTATCAACATCCGAGCAGTTCTTGAAGCGAGCGGCATCAAACCGGGCATAATTCGGTCAGTCGACCGTCATGAGCTAAATGGAAGGGCCACATGAATGCAGTACAGACACTCACACGTTACAAGGCTTGGGCCGATGATCTGTTTCTGTCGACGGTAGCCGAACTGCCCGAATCGGAGCTCATCGCACCGCGCCCCATCAGGTTTGGCAGCATCATCCACACGCTGAACCATAGCTATGCAATGGATTTCGTCTGGAAGTGTCACCTGACGGGTCAGCCGCACGGCCTGACAACACGCAACCCGACCACCCCGCCCGCCATGAGCGACCTCGTCATTGATCAACATGCGATCGATCGCTGGTTTATCGACTATGCGGATACCCTGACCGACACACAATTAAAGGAAGTGGTGCCATTTGAGTTCATTGGCGGCGGTGAGGGTGCGATGTCACGTGAAGATATAATCCTCCACGTCGTCAACCATACGACGTATCATCGGGGACATGTTGCCGACATGCTATACACGCTCGATGTTTTTCCACCCACTACGGACTTGCCGGTCTTTCTCCGCAGTTCGGTGGACAGCTGACCGTTCATTTCAACCGGCGTCACGTCGAGGCGCGACTCAGGTTAACAGCTACAGTTATCGACCGGCTATCCAAGGCAGTTATCAAGATGAAAGATAAGGGTTTTACCACCAAGATCGTACACGGTGATCGCGAATCGCCGATCGAACACGGCTCGGTGCACAAGCCGGTGCACAATGTCGTGCTGTACGGTTACAAGAGCGCGGAAGAGCTCGCCGCGGTGTTTCAGAACCGGCAGCCCGGTTACTCCTACGGCCGCCAGAACAACCCCACCACCACCGCCCTGCAGAGCAAGATCAGTGCGTTGGAGGCGGGCAGCGACAGCGTCTGCTTCGCCACCGGCATGGCGGCAATCGCCGCGACCTGCCTGACGCTGCTGAAAGCCGGAGATCATCTGATCTCCAGCCAGTTCCTGTTCGGCAATACCAACAGCTTTTTCCAGACCCTGACCCAGTTCGGCATCGACGTGACATTCGTCGACGCCACCGACGCGGCCAACGTGAAGGCGGCGCTGCAGCCTAACACTCGCATGGTATTTGTCGAAACCATCGCCAACCCCTGCACCCAGGTGGCAGACCTGCAGACGATCGGCGAGTTCTGTCACCAGCAGCAGCTGGTCTACGTGGTGGACAACACCATGTCCTCACCGGCGCTGTTTCGGCCGAAGGCGGTGGGCGCCAGCCTGAGCATCAACTCGCTGAGCAAGATCATCGCCGGTCACGGCGAGGTGCTCGGTGGCTCGGTGACGGACCTGGGCCAGTACGACTGGAGCGGCTACCCCAACATCAACCCCTCATACCGCACCGGCGATCCGCAGAAATGGGGCCTGCAGCAGATCCGCAAGAAGGGGCTGCGCGATATGGGCGCCACGCTGGCACCGGACTCCGCCCACCGCATCGCCATCGGCGCCGAGACCCTGGCCCTGCGCGTGGAGAAGGCGTGCAGCAATGCCCAGGCGCTGGCCGAGTTTTTCGATCGGCATCCGGCGGTCAAGCGAGTGTACTACCCAGGTCTCGCCGACCATCCGCAGAATCGGCGTGCGCAGGAGCTGTTCAGCGGTTTCGGCTCGCTGATGAGCATCGATCTGGTCGACGACGACACCTGCTTCGAGGTGCTGAACAAACTGCAGTGCGTGGTGCTGTCCAGCCACCTGGGTGATAACCGCACGCTGGCGATCCCGGTCGCCCATACCATCTTCTACGAGATGGGTCCTGAGCGCCGCGCCTCGATGGGGATCTCCGAAGGCACCATCCGCATCTCGGTCGGGATCGAGGATCAGGCGGACCTGCTCGCCGATTTTGCGCAGGCGTTGAGCTGATCACGGCAAGTCATGCCCGGTATCAAGGTACCGGGCGTGGTCGCGCAGACGGGCAATATCCCGCCTCCGGTTGCACTCCTGCCCCGTTATTGCCAGTCTGAATAGATGGCGCTACAGATTCCGAAACCCGAAGAGATTATCGACCTGGGGATTGGCCAACCCGACCCCGACCTGCTGCCGACCGCACTGTTCCGCTCCCTGAGCTTGCGCAGAGAGGACCTTGCCTATGGCGAGGAGGCCGGGGACGGCCGGTTCAGGTACACCCTGGCCAATTGGTTGAGTGGTGAATATGACCATCCCGTCGATGCCGACCAGCTAATGGTGACGGCCGGTACAAGCCAGGCTCTGGATCTGATCTGCACCCGGCTGGCCCGTCCCGGTGACACCGTGCTGGTGGAGGATCCCAGTTATTTCATTGCGCTGAAGCTGTTCGCCGAACACGGACTGAAACCGGTCGCCATTGCGATGGATGATCAGGGTATCCGACCGGATCTGCTGGAGCCGGCGCTGCAGCAGCACCAACCCGCCTTCATCTACACCATACCGAGCTACCATAACCCCACCGGCGTCACCCAGCCCAGTGAACGGCGTGAACAGCTGGTGGCACTGGCCAAACGCTACCACTGCCCGCTGCTGGCGGACGAGGTGTATCAATGCCTCTACTTCGACCGCAAACCGCCCCCTCCCCTGGCCTGCTACGATCCACAGGCGCCGGTCCTCTCCCTGGGCAGTTTTTCCAAGATCCTTGCGCCGGGGCTGAGACTGGGCTGGATCCAGGGCTCCGAAGCAACTCTGCTGTCACTGTTGAGCTCGCCGTTGTTCAAGAGTGGTGGCGGGTTGGCACCGGTGAGCTCGGCACTGGTTGAGCCGCTGATCGCCAATGGCGAGTTCCAGCAATATCTGGTCGGATTACGGCAAACCTACCGGTCGCGGCTGGATCTGTTATACCGGGGTTTGTGCAGCGCATTTGGCGGGCGCGTACAGATCGCCAGGCCCGACGGTGGTTATTTTCTCTGGGTCAGCTTTACCGATGGCAACGAACCGATACGCAGGTTGGAGGCAGCAAAGGCTGAGGGGGTCGGCTATTTTGCTGGCCCGCTGTTCTCGGCAGACAAAGGTTGCGCCAACAGCATGCGCCTCTGTTTTGCCTGGTACCCGGAGACGGAGCTGACTACAGCCTGCAACCGGCTGGCGTCCCTGTTCGAAGCACGATAAGCCGCCGCTGTCGCGCCATTGATCGGCCTGCGGGGATCGGATCAAGCAGCGACGCGCGGTCCGGCAACGGTTGCTCGGCGGTTATGCACTCAACCACTGACGGTAGAAATCCACAAAGGCACGCACCTTGGCCGGGACAAAGGCGCCGGGCGGAAATACGGCGTAGATGCCGCCACTCGGCAGCTGCCAGTTGGGGAGCAGCCTCTCCAGCCCAACCTCCTGCCAACCCGGATAGCTGGGCATGACCGACAAACCGGCACCACACTGAATCAGGCTGCGCAGGGCGGCGGTACTGTCGACCCTGAAGTGGCTATGCATCTGCACCTGGATCCGCTCTGCGCCCTTGGTAAAACTCCAGGTCAGCGCACTGGGCAGCGGGGTGAACTCGATCCAGCGGTGCCGACTCAGTTCTCCGGGATGATGCGGTTCACCCATTTCGTCGAGATAGGCCCGCGAGGCGACAATCATCTGCTCAAACTCACCCAGCTTCTGCGCTCGCAGACTGGAGTCTTTCAGCCACCCCATACGGATCGCCAGATCGATCCCTTCGCGAACCATATCGCTGACCTTGTCGCCGCTGCGCAGTTCGACATCGAGTTCGGGGTGTGCCCTGCCAAAGGCAGCCGCCGCCGGCGCCAGGCTTTGTGCCATATGGTCTACCGGTGCGGTGATACGCAGGGTTCCGGTCAGGCTGCGGGCACTGGTACCCGCGTCGGCAAGCGTTTCACCCAAGCGTGCCAACAACGGCTGGCAGGCCTGGTACAACTGCTGGCCCGCTTCGGTCAGGCTGACCTGCCGCGTGGTGCGGTTAAACAGCGTCAGTCCCAGCCGCTTTTCCAGCGCGCGGATATTGAGGCTGACCTTGGTCTTGGTACAACCCAGTCGCTCGGCTGCCGCGGTAAAGGAGCCCGCTTCCGCGGTAGCGATAAACAGCGGCAGCGTGTTCAGATCCAGTTCGTTCAGCATCGCACGACCGTTACGAATTCAATAACAATGAATTATCGTTTGACCTATTTTTCAAATCAATAGCACCAAGCACAATGTCCCTCATCACACATAACTGCATGAGGAAGTCATCATGAATATCGCACTGATCGGTGCCAGCGGCTTTATCGGTTCTGCCCTGCGCGAGGAGGCCCTGAGCCGGGGCCATAGCGTCACCGCCCTGGTCAGCCGCCCGGAGCGGCTGACAGCACAGCCCGGCCTGATCGCCCAGCAAGTGGATGTCCTGGATACCCGGGTACTGGGCGAGCGCCTGGCAGGGTTCGATACGGTGCTGAGCGCTTTCTCCGGGCATGCCCAGCAGGATGTACAGGGCTACTATAGCCAAGGATTTGACAGCATTCTGGCCGCCGCCAAGGTCGCCGGGGTGAAACGCCTGTTGATGGTCGGCGGCGCCGGTTCCCTGGAGGTGGCGCCCGGCGTGCAGCTGATCGACACGCCCGATTTCCCGGCTCAGTACAAGGGCACCGCGGAAGGCGCCCGATACGCACTGAACAGGCTGCGCGCACAGAGTGAGATCGCCTGGACCATGCTGTCACCGGCGGCGATCATCGCCCCCGGTGAGCGGACCGGCCGGTACCAACTCGGCAGCGACCAGCTGCTGAGTGATAGCGAGGGCAACAGCCAGATCTCGGTACAGGATTACGCCAAGGCGATGATCGATGAGCTGGAGACGCCACAGCATCTGAACAGCCGCTTTACCCTGGCCTACGCCTGACACGAGGCTATAAGCCCAGCCACTCCCGCAGCGCCACCGTGACCGCCCTCGGTCGCTCCATGGTGCTCATATGGCCCGCGTCCTCAATCACCCGCAGCACAGCGGCCGGGGCCAGCTCAGCCATCGCCTCGTGGCGTTCGAGCGGGCTCCAGCTATCCTGCCGGCCGACCAACAGCAGCGTGGGGCAGTGCAGGGACTGCAGCACCGGAGTCGCATCGGGCCGCTCGAGCAGAGCGCGGATCTGGGCATGAAACAGCTCCGGCGTCTTGCGCGCGATCATCTCCAGGATCGACTCCATCAGTTCGCGATCGCGCAACCGGTCCGGATGCACCATCCCCTGCGCCCAGACCGCCCCCATGGCGCGCATCCCCTCCCGTTGCGCCTGCTCGAGCAGGGCCAGGCGCTTCTGCCGTTCGGGCTCGCCGGCGGCACCTGCCGGGCGCGCCTCGTAGCCGGTATCGAGCAGGGCGATCCGCTCAACCCGTGCAGGCGCCCGACGATACACCTCCAGCGCAACGCGCCCGCCCATGGAGTGCCCGGCCAGCGCAAAACGCGCCGGTGCCTGTTGCAACACGATATCGGCCATCGCACCTATCGAATCGGCGGCGCCGTAATCGACGACACGGCACTCCAGATCGCGCAGATCGGTTATCTGTTCCTGCCAGACCGCCTCATCGCAGAGCAGCCCGGGCAGCAGCATCAGGGTCGAGATAGGTATTTGCGTCATCTGCCTGGTTATTCCTGCTTGCCGCCGGCATGTGCGGCGATATCCATCTGCATCTCCTCGATGATCCAGTCGCGAAACGCGCCCATGCCGTAGGTCAGCGCCCGGTTCTTCTTGTACACCAGGTAGAAGGCGTTCTGGGTGTCGAAAGCCAGGTCGAAGGGCGCGGCGAGCTTGCCGGTCTCGATCTCGCGCTCGACCAGCACCCGGTCCGCCAGCGCGATGCCGATCCCCTCGGTGGCGGCGGACACCGCCAGCGAGGTGCTGGAGAAGGACATGGTACGGGTCGCGTCGGACAGGCTGACGCCGATCTCGCGCAGGGCCCGGTTCCACTCATGTCGTCGACCGGTAATGTAGATCAACGTGTGTTTGACAATGTCCTGGGGCGCCTTCAGCGCGTTGGGTCCCTCCAGGAACGACGGCGCGCATACCGGGGTCTGTACGATATTGCGCAGCAGATGCTCCTCTACCCCCTCCCAGTTGCCGCGACCGTAGTACACCGCCATATCGGTATCCGAGTGTTCGAAGTCGATATAGCCCATGGTTGAGCTGAAGCGCAGCTCGACGTCGGGAAAGCGCTGCTGAAAACGGGTAATTCGTGGTACCAACCAGCGGGTCAGGAAAAACGGCGCAACGCTGATATTGACCGCCGAGCTGTTGGTGGAGGTCATCATGCGCCGGGTGGCGCTCTCCAGCTCATCCAGCGCCATCTGTACCGAGCCCAGATAACGCTCGCCGGCGCTGGTCAGATATACCTGGCGTTTTTCACGCCGGAACAGCTTGAGGCCCAAGAATTCCTCAAGCGACTTCAACTGATGGCTGACCGCCGAGGGTGTTACGCAAAGCTCCTCGGCAGCCTTGTTGAAACTGCCGTGACGAGCCGCTGCTTCAAACACTCGCAGGGCGTTAAGGGGGGGTAGGCGTCTAATGGCGAGCTCCTTTTCGCTGTTTAGTTTTTCTCAACTATAGACTGAAAAAGCGTCGTTTGCCCAGCTAAAACTACAACCTTAGTATAAGCAGCATAAATTGATGCTGAACACACACGCAGGAGTACACCATGGACAACTTTGAAGTGAAATATGACCAGTTCAACCGCGTTGACATCGACTACTACATCGAGCGCGCCCGTGTCGAACGTTCTGCCTACATCGCCAGCCTGTTCCGCAAGGCTTTCTTCAAGAAGTCTGAAAAGGGCAGCAAGGTACGTGTCGCTTACAACCTGCAGCAATCACCGGCGCTCTAAGCCTGTGATTGCGGCTCGGTAATCTACCACCGACCGCACGCCTTATCCCATCTTCGGCAGATCCCTGCCAACCAGAAAAGATCGGCGACAACTCCATAACAACGCTGGGTTTACCCAGACGCCTTTTCTGCCCCGGCAGAATGCGCATCCGACGGTCGATCCGCCCGCGCCAGCAACGAATAGTTGACCGGCACCAGCAGCAGTACCACCAGCATCGAAAAACTGAGTCCGCAGACGATACTCACCGCCAACGGTCGCAGCATCTCGGCTCCCTCACCAAATCCGACCGCCAACGGCATCATCCCCACTACCGTGGTCAGGGTGGTCATCAGGATCGGTCGCAGCCTTAACCGCGCCGCCTCGGCTATCGCCTCGTTGCAGCTCATGCCGCGATCCCGTGACAGCTCGATATACTCCACCAGCACGATGGCGTTATTGACCACGATGCCGGCGAGCATGATCAGGCCCAGCCAGACCGGCATCGACAGTGGCAAACCAAGCAGGTTGATCCCCACCGCCACGCCGATCAGGCCGAACGGCACGCTGGTCATGATCACCAGCGGGTTGCGCAGCGACTCGTACTGCACCGCCATCACCACGAACACCAGGAACAGTGCCAGCGCCAGCAGGATGCGGCTGGTCTGCTGCCCCTGCTGCAGCGTCTCCAGGCCGCCGCCGTCATACAGGGTGTAGCCGGGCGGCAGTTCCAGCTCCGCGGTGACCTCGGCGATGCGCTGATAGACACCGCCCAGGGTGGCGTCCTCGGTCAGCGAGGCGCTGATCTCGACGATACGCATCTGCCGATCGCGCTTGATCTCGGCCGGGGTGCGAGTCAGCTGCAGGTCAGCCACGCTGCCGAGGTAGACCGGCGGACGTCCCGCACTGCCGGGAAACAGTAGAATCGATTCCAGATCCTGCGGCGTCGAGGCTTCCTCGCGCGGCAGGCGCAAGCGCACGTCGTAGCTGCTGTCGCCGTCGATGAAGTCGGTGATCACCCGTCCCTCCAACGCGATCGCCATCGCGTCGGACAGATCCTCCACCTCGAACCCGAGCGCCGCCGCGCGATCGCGGTCGATACGGATCTCCAGCTCCTGCTGCGTCTCCTCGCTGGACCAGCTCAGATTGCGCAGCCCCGGCACCCCGCTCAGGCGATCGACCACCTGCCGCGCCAACAGGTCCAGCTGTTGCAGATCCTGGCCGCTGATCCGCAGGCTGACATCATCATCGCCGCCACTGGTGCGCAGGCCACGGATGCCACGCTGGCGCATCCGCACCTTGAGACCGGCGAACTTGAGTGCGTCGATCTCCTGAGTGACCCGCCGTATCCACTCGTCGGAGCTGACCCTGCGTTGATTCAGCGGTGCCAGCTGGACCTGAATCCGGGCGCTGTTGCTGCGTTCGCTCGCCGAGCTGCCGAACACGGCGCCACCGCTGGTGGTGAAGACCGAGTGGGTTTCCGGCTGCCGGCGAATCAGCTCCTCGATCCGCACCACCCGCCGGTCCAACTCATTCAACCGGGTACCGGGGTCGGCGGTAATGTACATATAGATCTCGCCGTTATCGAGCGGCGGCAGGAACGCCTGCTTGCCGCTGAGGAAGGTGGGCAACGCCAGCCCCAGCATCAGCAGGAATGCCAGCAGGGTGATCAGCCGCGCCTTCAACACCACCAGCACCAGCTTTGCATAGCGCTCGCCAAGCCGCGCCATCAGACCGTCGATAAAGCGTCGTACCCGCCCCTCCTCGACCGTATGCACCCGTGCCGCCAGCGCCGGCACCAGGGACAGCGCAATCACCATCGAGGCCAGGATCGCCGCCGAGATGGTGAAGATCAGTTCCCGAAACAGCAGCCCGATCAGGCCACCGATAAACAGGAACGGCAGTACCGCGGCCAGGTTGGTACTGGTCGAGGCGATGATCGCCGAGTTGACCTCGGCCGCCGCCACCGCCGCATCGCGGCCGCGATGCTCGCCCATGCGCTGGTGGCGGTAGATGTTCTCCAGCATGACGATGGTGTTGTCCACCAGCATGCCGACGCCAAGCGCCAGGCCGCCGAGGGTCATGATGTTCAGGGTCAGCCCGCCGAACCCCATCAGCACGAAGGTGACCATCACCGCAATCGGGATGGCACTGCCGATGATCAGCGTGCGACGCAGATTGCCGAGGAACAGGTAGACCACCGCCATCGACAGCAGGGCGCCGCTGATCACCGCCAGCGTCGAGTTGTTCAGTGCCTGACGTACGAACACCGACTGATCGGACACCGGCACGATCTCGATATCCTTGGGCAGCTGGTTATTGCGTTCCAGCCAGTCGAGCTGACCCTGCACCGCATCGGCCACCGCCACGGTATTGGCGGTAGGCTGCTTCTGAATCGACAGTTTTACCGCCGATACACCGTCGGCGCGGATCCTGATCCGCTCCTCCTGATGGGTGTCGAGCACCTGCGCCACCTCGCCAAGGGCCAGGGTGCTGCCATCCTGCAGCCGCAGCGGCAGCTGTGCCAGCGCCTCCACCGACTCAAAACGGCCGCTGATCTGCCCGGCCAGCTCCTGCTGGCTCATGCGCAGGCGACCGGCCGGATCCTGGCGGTTGCCGCGCTCGATGGCATCAATAATATCCTGCATCTCCAGCCCGAGCCCGGCCAGGCGCTGTTGATCGGGCAGGATCTGGATCTCGCGTACCAGACCACCGCCCACCTCGACCGCCGCCACGCCGGGCAGGTTGATGAACCAGTTGGCCAGGGTGTCCTCGCTCCAGCTGCGCAGCTCCACCGGGTCGCGCAGCGGCGAGCTGATAGCGAACTCCATCACCGGGATCTGCGCCGGATCGAGCTTGAAGATCACCGGGTTATCCACCGTGTCGGGCAGTTGACGCCGAGCCCGGTCCAGCCGCGTACTGGCATCGCGCAGGGCGATATCGATATCCTTGCCGTAGGGGAAAGCCAGATCCACCGAGCTGCGCCCCTGCTCGGTCTCCGACTGGATCGACACCGCGTCCTCGGTGATCGCCAGCTGCTCCTCCAGCACCTTGGTCACCTGATCCTCCATCACCCGTGCCGGTACGCCGGAGTCGGCCACGCGAACGCGGATCTCCGGGTAGATCAGGTGCGGCAGCAGATCCACCGACAGCCGCCCCAGCGCAAATACGCCGAGCACGATCACCGCCAACGCGATCATCGTCACCCCGACCGGATGGCGGATCGACCAGCCGGCCAGGCCGCCGCCATGTCTCAGCAGGTCATGCAGCTCATTGCTCATCGCTGCCGCTCTCCTGATCTGGCGCGAGGCTCACCACCTCGACCTGCTGCCCCGGCACCAGACCGAGGAAGCCACGGGTCACCACCCGCTCACCCGACACCAGGCCGTCCAGGATCTCGATGCGATCGGCCAGGCGGCTGCCGGTGACCACCTCACGTCGTACCACCTCTCCAGCCTCGTTGACGATGTAGAGGAAGCTGGCGGTGTCGAAGCGGAGCGCACTGAACGGTACCAGCAGGCGCTCGCGGGCGGCGGTCTGCAGCTGCACGCGCACGAACTGACCCGCCCTGGCCCCTTCAGGCACCGGGTCCAGGCGGATCTCCAGCGTGCCGCGCCGGGTCACAGGATCGACCTGGGGATAGATCCGGCTGACCAGCGCCGGCTTGGGATCGAAGCCCAGCGCGTCGATGGTCACCGCCACCGAATCGCCCTGTTTCAACTGCGCCAGGATCAGCTCGGACAGGCTGACATCGACCACCAGCACCTCGGGATCGGCCAGCGTCAGCAGATGGTCGTAACGTTCGGCGACATTGCCCGGCTCGCTCATCCGCGCGGTGATGACGCCGGCGAACGGCGCCACGATCTCGGTGTAGGAGAGCCGGGTCTGCAGCAGCTCGAGATCGGCACTGGCCACCTCGGCCTCGGTCTCCCGCCGCAGCAGCTCCTCACGCGATACCAGGCGGTTGGCGGCCAGCTCACGCAGCCGGGCCAGATTCTGCTGCGCCTCGCGCAGGCTGGCGCGCGCCCGGTTATATTCCGAGCGCAGCAGCCGATCGTCGAGCTTGACCAGCAGCTGACCCGCCTCGACCCGATCGCCCGGATACCAGGGCAGCTCAGTGATCTGCCCCGCCTCCTGGGTGTGGATCTCCACCTCGCGCAGGTGGCGCAACGTCCCGCTGCGGCTGCGCTCCAGCGCCACCCGCGTCGGCTCCACCTGAACCACCTCAACCAGGTGCGCCTTGCTACCGCCCGGCCTGCCGCCACTCGGCGGTGTGTCCTGACCACAGCCGATCAGCGCCAGTCCGGCAACAAAACAGAGCACAACGGTGCGCTTCATACTGAACAACTCCTTGGGCGAATGCCTTTACCCCGCTAGGCGGTGGCCGGCAACTCCTGATCCATCTTCAATCGCTGCAGCGCCAGCTTCAGTGCCTCGAAACAGCGGGCATCGATGGCGGTGCCGACCTCCTGATGCATGATCTCCAGCGCCTTCGGCACCGGGATCGGACCCCGATAGGGACGGTCGGCGGTGATCGCATCAAAGATATCGGCGGTAGTGATAATACGGGTTTCCAATGCTATCTCCTCGGCGCCGACACCACGGGGATAGCCCTTACCGTCCAGACGCTCGTGGTGCGCCGCGGACACCCGGGCCAGCTCGGAGAAGGCACTGATGCGGGAGAGGATCTCTTCGGTAAAACGTGCGTGATCCCGCATCGCCACCCACTCCTGATCATCCAGCCTGCCGGGTTTGTCAAGGATAGAGTTACTGACACCCAGCTTGCCGATATCGTGCAGCAGCGCACCGCGCTTGAGCCAACGCCGTCGTGCCGGGTCGATCTCCAGCGCCTCGGCGATCAGGTCGGTGTACAGTCCCACCCGCTCACTGTGACCGGCGGTATAGGGACTTTTGGAGTCGACCACCTGGCCGAAGGCCGCGGCGATCTCATCCATATAGTCGTCGTCCAGCGGGATCTCGGCATGGGCCGGTTCCAGCGACAGCACCCGAGCGGCCAGCGCCTCATCCTGCAGCGCGGACCAGAATCCGGCGTCGTGCGCCACCTGCTCCAATGCGTCGACCAAACTTGGATCGAACCAGCTGCCACGGCGTGTGCGCACTTCGTCCAGAGCGGATGCGGCTCCGCCTCCAGCCTGGAATACATCGACCACCTGCGCCAGCAGTGCGATGCGCGCATAGAGCGGGATCGCCTCGCCGGCAATGCCGTCGGGTTTGCCCTGCCCGTTCCAGTGCTCATCGAGGGCGTGAATTCCCGCAGCCACCGGCTCGGGGAAACGCAGCTGGCGGGCGATGGCGGCTCCGCGCTCGCAGCGGGTCTGGATCAGCTCCGTGGCCAGCTCCTCGCCATTGCGGATGATGTTGAGCAGCGAGCGGAAACGCTCGGCAACACCGGCCGTCAGCCCGGTGTGCCCCAGCACGAAGCGCACCACCTGCGACAGGCTGCCGTCCACCTGCTTGAAGTCACGTTTGAAGCGCAGATCGTCGGTTTGATACAGCTCGCAGATGCGTGCGGCATTGCTGCTGCAGCCCAGATCCTTGAGCAACAGGGTGTAGTAGAGCTCCCAGCGCTGCTCGGCCGGCATCCCGATCTGTTCGGCGATCCGCATGCCGATCCAGCAGCAGCGCATGCAGTGGCCAGCCGGTTGCCCCTCGGTCATATCCAGTGCATGGCTGAGTGCGGCGATCAGCTCAGCCAGCTTGAGACCGCCGACGGTATCGAAGCGTTGCATTCCCCCTCCTCAGAATAGATCGTCCCCCACTCTCTATACGTAGCGACAAAATGATCGGATCGACCCTCCTTGCTCTATCCTGCCCGACGACGCACGGGGTGGGAAGCGGTCTTTACTCAGTCACCGATCAGGCTGAAGCCCTTTGCACAACGAACAAGGGCGGCCCATGGGCCGCCCTTGTCGAAACAGGTCAATTCAGTTGACCTTGGCGTCCAGCTTGCCGGCCTCGTAGGCCACCGCCATATCTTCCAGCGAGATCGCCTTGATCTTGCTGGCATTGCCGGCGGTGCCGAAGGCTTCATAGCGGGCGATGCAGATATCGCGCATGGCGCTGATGGTCTCCTTGAGGAACTTGCGCGGGTCGAACTCGGACGGGTTCTGCGCCATGAAACGACGCACCGCTCCGGTTGACGCCAGGCGCAGGTCGGTATCGATGTTGACCTTGCGCACGCCGTACTTGATCCCCTCGACGATCTGCTCCACGGGCACACCGTAGGTTTCCGGGATCTCGCCACCGAACTCGTTGATGATCGCCAGCCACTCCTGCGGTACCGAGGAGGAGCCGTGCATCACCAGGTGGGTGTTGGGGATGCGGGCGTGGATCTCCTTGATGCGGCCGATCGCCAGGGTGTCGCCGGTGGGCGGCTTGGTAAACTTGTAGGCACCGTGGGAGGTACCGCAGGCGATCGCCAGCGCATCCACGTTGGTGGCCTTGACGAACTCGGCGGCCTCGTCCGGGTCGGTCAGCATCTGGTCGTGGGACAACACGCCCTCGGCACCGATACCATCCTCTTCACCGGCCATGCCGGTCTCCAGTGAGCCCAGGCAGCCCAGTTCACCCTCGACGGAGACACCGCAGGCGTGCGCCATCTCGACAGTGCGACGGGTCACGTCCACGTTGTACTCGTAGCTGGTCGGGGTCTTGCCGTCGGTGCCGAGGGAACCGTCCATCATCACCGAGGAGAAACCGAGGGCGATGGAGCGCTGGCACACCGCCGGGCTGGTGCCGTGGTCCTGGTGCATGCACACCGGGATATGCGGAAACTCTTCGATCGCCGCCAGGATCATGTGCTTGAGGAAGTTGGAGCCGGCGTATTTGCGTGCCCCGGCGGACGCCTGCACGATCACCGGCGAGTCGGTCTTGGCCGCCGCTTCCATGATGGCACGCATCTGTTCCAGGTTGTTGACGTTGAAGGCCGGGATGCCGTACCCCTGTTCGGCTGCATGGTCCAGCAGCTGTCGCATGGAGATCAGTGCCATGGTGTCACCCTTTTAATTTGGTTAATCAAAAATTCTGTTCTGCTTGGTACGTTTGACTCATGCGGGCACAGGTCGAGTCTGCTCAGGGACGCTGTGAATACCTCCCTGTACGCTTCGACCGCCGCTTCCCTGCGGCGGACGACCCTGAACAGACCCGACCTGTACCCTTGCCCCGGCTTGTGTGCCATCGGCCTTGATCTGTTTACTGCCCGCGCTGCTCCAGCATCGCCACCGCCGGCAGGGTCTTGCCCTCGACGAACTCGAGGAAGGCGCCGCCGCCGGTGGAGATGTAGGAGACCTTGTCGGCGATCTCGTACTTGTCCACCGCCGCCAGGGTGTCACCACCGCCAGCGATGGAGAAACCTTCACTCTCGGCGATCGCCAGCGACAGGGTCTTGGTGCCCTCGCCGAACTGGTCGAACTCGAACACGCCCACCGGGCCGTTCCAGATAATCGTCTTCGCGCCCTTGAGCAACGCCGCCAGGTTGGCCGCCGACTGCGGGCCGATATCGAGGATCATATCGTCCTCTGCGACATCATCGACCGATTTGACGGTAGCTTCGGCCGACTCGGAGAACTCCTTGGCCACTACGACATCCACCGGCAGTGGAATGTTCACTTTTTCCATCAGCGCCTTGGCGGTGTCGACCAGATCATGCTCGCACAGCGATTTGCCCACCGGCTTGCCCGCCGCAGCGAGGAAGGTGTTGGCGATACCACCACCGACGATCAGCTGGTCGCACTTCTCCGACAGAGCGTTCAGAACTTCCAGTTTAGTCGACACCTTGGAACCGCCCACAATGGCGGCCATCGGCCGGGCCGGGTTGTCCAGCGCCTTGCCCAGTGCGTCCAGTTCGTTCGCCAGCAAGGGACCTGCACAGGCGATCGGCGCAAACTTGCCGACACCGTGGGTCGAAGCCTGGGCGCGGTGCGCGGTACCGAAAGCGTCCATCACGTAAACGTCGCACAGCGCTGCCATCTTTCTGGACAGCTCCTCGTTGTCCTTCTTCTCGCCCGGATTGAAGCGCACGTTCTCGAGCAGCACCAGCTCGCCCTCGTTCAGCTCGAAGCCGCCGTCGAGCCAATCCTTGACCAGCGGCACCTGACGACCCAGCAGCTTGCCGATATGCGCGGCAACGGGTGCGAGAGAGTACTGTTCGTCGTATTCACCTTCGGTCGGCCGTCCCAGGTGCGACATCACCATCACCTTGGCGCCCGCTTTCAGCGCCAGCTCGATGGTCGGCAGCGAGGCGCGGATGCGCGCATCGGAGGTCACCTGGCCATTTTTCACCGGAACGTTGAGATCTTCACGGATCAGCACGCGCTTGCCCGCCAGATCCAGTTCGCCCATCTTCAGTACGCTCATCGCAGTTTCCCGTTAGTCTGTATAAGTTGTTATAAAACGCGTAAGCCGAACCGCCCGCGGGCGGCTCAGCGCAGATGCAGCCAGTGCTGGGCCACATCCAGCATCCGGTTGGCGAAACCCCATTCATTGTCGAACCAGCACATCAGTTTCAGCATCCGCTCGCCGGCGACGCGGGTCTGGGTACCGTCGACCACACCGGAGCGCGGATCGCGGTTGAAGTCTACCGAAGCGTGGGGCTCCTCGGTATAACCCAGAAGTCCCAGCAGCGGACCCGACTCGGCTGCCGCACGCATCAGCGCGTTGACCTCCTCGGCGCTGGTATCACGCCTGAGGTTCAGCGACATATCCATCAGCGAGACGTTGATCGTCGGCACGCGCACATGCAGGCAGCGGAAACGCCCTGCCAGTTGCGGCAACAGCCGGTCGATGCCGCGGTCGAGCCCGGTATCCACCGGGATGATCGACTGCAGCGCACTGCGGGTCAGGCGCAGGTCGGTGCGGTGGTAACTGTCGATCACCGGCTGGTCGTTCATCGCCGAGTGGATGGTCGTGGTCACGCCGTGCTCGATACCGAAATGGCGGTCGAGCAGGTCCAGAATCGGGATCACGCAGTTGGTGGTACAGGAGGCCGCCGAGACGATACGATCCGACGCTTTCAGGCTATGCTGATTGACGCCGCAGACGATGGTGGCATCCACGTCGGCCTGCGCCGGCTGGGAGAACAGCAGGCGCGCGGCACCGGCGGCCAGATGCTGCTCCGCCATGGCACGGCTGCTGAACGAGCCGGAGCACTCCAGCACCAGATCCACGGCCAATTCGTCCCAAGGCAGTTTCCTCGGGTCCTCCTGGTTCAGCACCCGAATACGGTCGTCGGCGATCAGCAGCGACTCGCCGTCATTGCTGACCGGCAGCGGAAAGCGACCGTGGGTGGTGTCGTAACGGGTCAGGTAGGTCACCGTGTCGATATCGGACAGCTCGTTCAGCGCCACCAGCTGCAGCTCATGCTGCAGGCCGCGCTCATAGATCGCGCGCAGAACGCTCTGACCTATACGCCCGTAACCGTTGATCGCAACCCGATAGGCCATACCGTTGTTACCGAACCAGAATCTTAAGAGGTGGTAGCGGAAACGGGGCGACTGAGCGCCGCCCCGGATACATCAGATCAGCGCCTTGGCCTGACCGACGACCTTGTCGACGGTGAAGCCGAAGTGCTTGAACAGCTCGCCGGCCGGGGCCGATTCGCCGAAGCTGCGCATGCCGATGATGGCGCCGTCGAGGCCGACATACTTGTACCAGAAGTCGGCGTGAGCCGCTTCGATGGCGATACGTGCGGTCACGCTAGGCGGCAATACGCTGTCGCGGTACTGCTTGTCCTGGGCATCGAAGCGCTCGGTACAGGGCATGGATACGACGCGCACACGACGCTGTTCGGCGCGCAGAGCTTCAGCGGATTCTACCGCCAGTGCCACTTCGGAGCCGGTGGCGATCAGGATCACTTCCGGTTCGCCATCGCAATCGCTGAGGATATAACCGCCACGCAGCACATCGTCGAGCTGGGCTTCGCTGCGCGGCTGGGCCGGCAGGTTCTGACGGGAGAAGATCAGCGCGCTCGGGCCGTCGGTGCGCAGTACGGCGGCTTTCCAGGCGATGGCGGATTCCACCGCATCGCAGGGACGCCAGGTGTTCATGTTCGGGGTCTGACGCAGGTTGGCGATTTGCTCGATCGGCTGGTGAGTCGGACCGTCTTCGCCCAGACCGATGGAGTCGTGGGTGTAGACGAAGATCACCCGCTGCTTCATCAGCGCGGCCATACGGACGGCGTTACGGGCATACTCCATGAACACCAGGAAGGTGGCACCGTAGGGGATGAAACCACCGTGCAGCGCGATGCCGTTCATGATCGCGCTCATGCCGAACTCGCGTACGCCGTAGTACAGGTAGTTGCCGTTGGCGTCTTCGCGGCTGACACCCTTGGCGCCGGACCAGAGGGTCAGGTTGGAGCCGGCCAGGTCGGCGGAACCGCCGAGGAACTCCGGCAGCAGCGGACCGAAGGCGTTCAGTGCGTTCTGCGAGGCCTTGCGGGAGGCGATGTTCTCGCCCTTGTCGGCCACTTCCTTGATCCAGGCATCGGCCTTCTCGACGAAATCGGTGGGCAGCTCACCGGACAGGCGGCGCAGCAGCTCGTCGGCCAGATCCGGGTAGGCGCTACGGTAGGCGGCCAGACGCTCGTTCCACTCGTTCTCGGCGTGGGAACCGGCTTCTTTCGCGTCCCACTCGGCGTAGATCTCGGCAGGGACTTCGAACGCCGGGTAGTTCCAGTTCAGCTGCTTGCGGGCCAGCGCGATCTCGTCGTCACCCAGCGGCGCGCCGTGGCAGTCCTCCTTGCCCTGCTTGTTCGGTGCGCCGAAACCGATGATGGTCTTGCAGCAGATCAGGGTCGGACGCTCCTGGTTCTCACGCGCCTGCTCGATGGCAGCGCGGATCTGGTCGGCGTCGTGCCCGTCGACAGCGCGGATCACCTGCCAGCCGTAAGCTTCGAAGCGCGCCGGGGTATCGTCGGTGAACCAGCCTTCCACTTCGCCGTCGATGGAGATGCCGTTGTCATCCCAGAACGCGATCAGCTTGCCCAGCCCCAGGGTGCCGGCCAGAGCGCAGGCTTCGTGGGAGATCCCCTCCATCATGCAGCCGTCGCCCATGAAGGCGTAGGTGTAGTGATCGATGATGTCGTAACCTTCACGGTTGAACTGTGCCGCCAGCACCTTTTCGGCGATCGCCATGCCCACGGCGTTGGTGATCCCCTGGCCCAGCGGACCGGTGGTTGTCTCGACACCCGGTGCGTAGCCGTACTCCGGATGACCCGCCGTCTTGGAGTGCAGCTGACGGAAGTTCTTCAGATCGTCGATGCCGAGGTCGTAGCCGGTCAGGTGCAGCAGGGAGTAGATCAGCATCGAGCCGTGGCCGTTGGACAGCACGAAGCGATCGCGGTCGAACCAGTGCGGGTTGCTCGGGTTGTGCTTGAGGAAATCGTTCCACAGCACTTCGGCGATATCCGCCATACCCATCGGGGCACCGGGGTGACCGGATTTGGCTTTCTGAACGGCGTCCATGCTCAACGCGCGGATCGCGTTGGCAAGTTCTCGACGAGAGGACATTTACTCTACTCCTGGGCCTGGCCCAATCTGCGGGTGAGAAGATCAAAAATGAAGGGCGCAATTTTCGCGCAGAAAACACTCAGCTTCAAATCCAATTGACCCGATTTGAGCCAAATTCATCCCTTATTGGGAAAAATTTCATGCGCTTTGCACCATCCGATTATGCTTTCCGCGCTCAGGGCCGTTAAAATGCCGGTTTTGAATCCCCGTTCGGCGCCGAATCGACCGCCGTCAACACACACGTTTTAAGGGTCCTGTGTACCGATGAGCGAATACAGCCTGTTCACCTCCGAGTCCGTGTCCGAAGGGCATCCGGACAAAATCGCCGACCAGATCTCCGATGCGGTGCTCGATGCCATCATCGCCGAGGATATGCACGCCCGCGTGGCCTGCGAAACCATGGTCAAGACCGGTGTCGCCATTGTCTCCGGCGAGATCTCGACCACCGCCTGGGTCGACCTGGAAGATCTGGTGCGCAAGGTGATCTGTGATATCGGCTACACCTCCTCCGATGTGGGCTACGACGGCGAAACCTGCGGCGTGCTCAACATCATCGGCAAGCAGTCGGTGGATATCGCCCAGGGCGTCGATCGCAGCAAGCCGGAGGACCAGGGTGCCGGCGACCAGGGGCTGATGTTCGGCTACGCCAGCAACGAGACCGACGTGCTGATGCCGGCGCCGATCACCTTCGCCCACCGCCTGGTGGAGCGTCAGGCCGAGACCCGCAAATCCGGCCTGCTGCCCTGGCTGCGCCCGGACGCCAAGTCCCAGGTCACCTGCCGCTACGACCACGGCAAGCCGGTAGCGATCGATGCCGTGGTGCTGTCCACCCAGCACAACCCTGACGTGTCCCAGGCCGACCTGCAGGAAGCGGTGCAGGAGCTGATCATCAAGCATGTCCTGCCGCCCGAACTGCTGCATAAGGGCACCCAGTATCACATCAACCCGACCGGCAAGTTCGTCATCGGTGGTCCGGTTGGCGACTGCGGTCTGACCGGACGTAAGATCATCGTCGACACTTACGGCGGCATGGCCCGTCACGGTGGTGGCGCGTTCTCCGGCAAGGACCCGTCCAAGGTGGACCGCTCCGCCGCCTACGCCGGTCGCTACGTGGCCAAGAACATCGTCGCCGCGGGCCTGGCCGACCGCTGCGAGATCCAGGTCTCCTACGCCATCGGCGTCGCCGAGCCAACTTCGGTGTCGATCAATACCTTCGGTACCGGCAAGATCAGCGATGAGCGGATCATCCAGCTGGTGCGCGAGCATTTCGATCTGCGCCCCTATGCGATCACGCGCATGCTCGACCTGCTGCACCCGATGTACCAGCAGACCGCCGCATACGGGCACTTCGGTCGCCAACCCTTTGAAATGACGGTGGGTAACGACACTTTCACCGCCTTCCCCTGGGAAAAAACCGACCGTGCCGAGATGCTGCGCCAAGAGGCTGGCCTCTGAGGCCGGTTAGGTCTAGACTGCTTCGAACCCGGCCAGTGTGCCGGGTTTTTTATCCCGACCGTCCGCGGTCGTGGAGAACAATAAAAATGGACAGTGGAGGCTGACAAACCGGCCTCTATTCGGGCCGCCCAATTCGACCCGCAGGAGCCAAGCTACCGCCGATGCGTAACAACAGACCCTTGCTATCGCTGAGCCATTTCAGTATCCGGCGTAAGCTGCTTTTGCTGGTCTCCCTGTCATTGTTCAGCATCCTGATCTCCACCGCCCTCGCCGCCCTGCTGCACCGAAACGATCTGATCGACGCCCGCCAGGACGAGATTCGCAGTGTCGTCGAGGCCACCGCCGGCACCATCGCCGACCTCCACGCGCGCTTTACCGCCAACCAGATGACCCATGACGAGCTGATTGCCCAGGCACGTACCTATCTGGACAGTGCCCGTTACCGCCAGGGCAGTTACCTGTTTCTGCTCGACGCCTCAGGGATGATGATCAGCGACGCCGGACGCCCGGAACTCGAAGGCACGGACATCTCCAACCTCAGGGACAGCCGGGGGGTGGGGCTGCTCACCGACCTGTTAACCCAACTGGGCAACCGCAACGAGGTGTTCTGGCGCTATCACTGGGCGGTCAGCGACGACCAGGGGCAGCTCGGCGGCGAAAGTGCCAAGGTCAGCTATGTCACGCGCATACCCGGTAGCAACTGGTTACTCGGTTCCGGCGTTCACCTGCAGGATATCGACCGCCAACTGATGGAGCGCTTGCTGACCCTGGCGATCCTGATGCTGATATTGCTGTTACTCACCCTGGCCACCGCGCTGGTGATCGCCCATAACATCAGCAACCCCATTGCCCAGCTCTCTCAGACGGCACGCCGGCTCGGCGAGGGGCATCTGGAGGGGGAGGTGTGCGGAACGCACCGCGGGGATGAGCTGGGCACGCTGGCCCGCGCCATCGAACTGCTGCAAAGCCAGGCCCAGGACGCGCTGCGCCTGCGCAAGCTGAGCGAACACGCCCGCTTCCTGGAGGAGTTCGATCCGGTCACACGGTTGTACAACCGCCAGGCGCTGGGCGAAGCACTGGAGCGTGAGATCAGCCGCCAGCAGCGCCATGACTCGCGCCTTGCGGTGCTGGTGATTCGCCTGGTGCTGCTGCGCGAGATCACCACCCAATGGGGACGGGAGTGCAGCAACCGGGTGTTGAACCTGATCGTCGAGCGCCTGCGACCCCACCTGCGGGTTGACGATGTTCTGGCGCGCCACGGCGAAGACACCCTGACGCTGATCCGCCCCGAGGCTGGCGACGATGAAACGTTGAAAGCCCTGCTAAGGGAGCTGCTCGACACCATCGCCACCCCGGTATCGGTGGACGGCCAGCCCTTCACCCTGCACGGCCGCATCGGGGTCAGCCTCTATCCCGGCGACGGCGATCAGGAGTTTCAGCTGATCGGGCGTGCCGAAGAGGCACTGCGTTCGGCACGGCGCGACGAGCGCGATTGGGTCTGGTTCAACGCCCTGACCACCGCCCCGGTCGACCAGCGCCTGACCCTGTGGCAGGATATTCAGGTCGCACTGGAGCAGGACCAGTTTTTCCTCGTGTTCCAGCCGATCTTCAATCTGAGCAGCAACCAGCCGGTCAGCGCGGAGGTGCTGCTGCGCTGGCGCCACCCGCAACAGGGGCTGATCTCCCCGGCGGTATTTATCCCCTTTGCCGAACAGACCGGTCTGGTCAAGCGCATCGACCTCTGGGTGCTCAACGCCGTCGCCCGCCAACTGCACCAGTGGTACGAACAGGGCTTGAGCATGCCCAGGCTGGCGCTGAACCTGTCAGGTATCAGTTTCCTGCGCCCCGATTTCGAGCAGTTGCTGAACACCGCCTTCTGCGGCGACCTGAAGCTACTGAAGCATCTGGAGCTAGAGCTGACCGAAGGTGTGTTGATCGAGGATATGGAGCGGATCCAGGAACAGATCGATGCGGTACGCCAGCTTGGCGTCCAGATCTCGATCGACGACTTCGGTACCGGCTACTCCTCGCTGAGCCGGATTCGCAACCTGGATATCGACCATATCAAGATCGACCGCAGCTTCATTGACGATATCGAATCCAGTCCGCAGAGCTGCAAGATCATCGAGGCGATCCTGCATCTGGCGCACGGTTTGCGCCTGAAAGTGGTCGCCGAGGGGGTCGAAACCGAAGCCCAGCTGCATGAACTGCGGCAGATGGGCTGCGACCTGGTGCAGGGCTACCTGCTCAGTCGCCCGCTTGAGCGCAGCGATTATGAAGCCCTGCTAAACGAGGATCTGGAGATCGACGCCGACATCCTCTGATCGCCATACACACGATAACGGTTGCGTAGATCATCCACCATCCACTACTATCACTGTATAAATAACCACCTATAGAGCCGGAATCCATGCCTCACTCCGTAGCAAGAGAGCTGATTGACCGATACTGGGACTACTCCCTGCCGGTAAATCCTGCCCGGATTGCCGAACGCATGGGAATTCAGGTGGTAACGGAATCCGACAGTTCCATCAGCGGGAAAGCGGAGATAACCCCCGACGGAGCGTTCATCAGCTTCAACCCGAACGATGCCGAAGTCCGGCGGCGTTTTACGCTGGCTCATGAACTCGGTCACCTCGCGCTGAACCACGTAACGCCGAGTTCGCCCTGCCTGCGAGACCCGTCGCAAAACTTCAGCCTGAGCAACTACGACGCAAAGGAATCCGAAGCGAACCGCTTTGCCGCCGAACTGCTGATGCCTGCAAAAGCGATCGAGATACTGATCGAGAAACGCGACATAACCGATTTTTCCGAACTGGCTCGTCAGTTCAATGTGTCCCTGCTGGCGATGGAATATCGTCTGAAGAATCTTGGATGGATACGATAGATGGCAAATGAAAGGGACGACGATTTAAGCAGTGACGCGCATCTAAGCTCTATCCCCGAGATCGATCTTAGCGAGGATATAAACAATCTTAGCAAGGATATCGAAGAAGCTCGGACGGAGCGCAAACACCGACGCTGGTTTCGGTTGTTCTCCTTTGGATTTGGCTGGACGATAGTCATCGTCGCCTACTGCCAAGCCTATGGCTTCGTAGACAACCTCGCAGTCCACCTGACCCCGGCACAACTGACCTCCGCTGCTGCAGATCCTCGGCAAGCCATTCCCTCCGGCTTGAACGCAGCCACCGACACAACAACTCAAACCAAACAAAGTGCACCGGTTCAAGACGCGACTCGTACCAAGGTCAAGCCAACGGAAACACGCCACATCTTCGCCGACCTGACACCGCTGCTCGTCACCACGTTGGTACTGCTGTTCCTGCTCCCGACCTCCATCACCGTGGCCCTGCTGCGTTTCTCCTTCAGTAACGGCAACGACAAGGGGGACGAGAAGGGTTCACCGTCAATCACAACACCCTCTCTGGAAACCCTGAAGGAATTTCTGAGCGAAATAAGAGCGTGGTTTAAACGGGGGTGATACTCCCGACGCCGCATCCATAAGGATGCCTGCCGGCCGGCACCGCGCTTTAGAGGGGGGGTGCCGATCGACAGATGAAGCCGGCACCGTACTTTCCGAAGGGCGATGCGGTCGGGTCTGGCTGACCCTCCGCGCCAGGGAGGGCGCGGCGGAGCCCCCATGGACGGGTTTAAGGCGTGTCAGACAGGCCCAACCTCATCGGCCTGAACAATCCTGTCATAACCTGAGGATAGTGCGATTGCCCTGCACCCGCTCCATAACACTCCGCTGCCGTAGCGGCTTATGGCATAATCCCCCTATTTGGCCAACAGACGAACCCTATGCGAATTCCCCGCGTTTACCATCCCGGCACGCTGACCAGCGGCGCCTGTATCGAGCTGGATGACAACGCCTTCAACCACTGCATCAAGGTGCTGCGTCTGGGTGAAGGCGCTTCGCTGACCCTGTTCAACGGTGACGGTCGCGAGTACCCGGCCGAACTGCTCGAGGTATCGAAAAAGCGGGCGATGGCCAGCATCGGCGAGAGCTGCGAACCGGGACGGGAGTCGCCGCTGCAGTTGATCGTCGGCCAGTCGATCTCACGCGGCGAGCGGATGGATTACGCGATCCAGAAAGCCACCGAACTCGGCATCGCCCGTATCTGTCCATTGTTTACCGAGCGCTGCGAGGTGCGCCTGAATCAGGAGCGCCAGGAGAAGCGCCAGCGCCACTGGCAGCAGATCGCGATCAGCGCCTGTGAACAGAGCCAGCGCTGCAAGGTGCCGGCGATCGACGAACCGCAACCGCTGTCCGACTGGCTCGGCAGCGTCGAGGCGGAACTAAAACTGGTGCTGCACCATCACACGGCCGAACCACTGGGCAATCTGCCCAAACCCGCGTCGGTGGCATTGTTGATCGGCCCCGAGGGTGGTCTGACCGAAGAGGAGGTCGCCCAGGCGCTGGACGCCGGATTCAGACCTGTGGCCTTTGGCCCCCGGGTGATGCGCACCGAAACCGCCCCGGTTGCCGCCGCCGCGGTATTGCAGTATCTCTGGGGCGATTTGGGCTAACTCAGACTATAGGATGACCAGATGACGATTAAAGTCGGTATCGTGATGGACCCGATCGAGTCGATCACCTTCAAGAAAGACACCTCGCTGGCCCTGCTCTGGGCCGCCCAGCGCAAGGGTTGGGAGCTGCACTACATGGAGCAGCGCCATCTGTTCCTGCGCGACGGCGTGGTGCAAGCCAGGATGGCACCGCTGCGCGTGGCGATGGATCCACAGAGCTGGTTCGAGCGCGACGACTACCAGGTCCGTCCGCTGGCCGATCTCGACGTGGTGCTGATGCGCAAGGACCCGCCGTTCAACAACGAGTTCATCTACACCACCCACCTGCTGGCCCTGGCCGAACAGGAGGGAGTACTGATCGTCAACCGCACCCAGGCGCTGCGCGACTTCAATGAAAAACTGTTCGCCACCCACTTTCCCCAGTGCTGCCCGCCGGTGCTGGTCACCCGCGATGAGCAGCTGCTGCGCGCCTTCCATGCCGAGCACAAAGACGTGATCCTCAAGCCGCTCGACGGCATGGGCGGCGCGTCGATCTTCCGCATCACCGAGGATGGCGTCAACCTGGGTGTGATCATCGAGACCCTGACCGATCATGGCGCGCAGACCATCATGGCACAGAAGTACATCCCCGAGATCGTCGATGGCGACAAGCGCATTCTGATGATCAACGGCGAGCCTGTGCCCTACGCCCTGGCCCGCGTCCCCCTGGCCGGTGAAACCCGCGGCAACCTGGCCGCCGGCGGACGCGGCGAGGGCCGACCGCTGACCGACCGCGACCGCTGGATCGCCGAGCAGGTCGGCCCAACCCTGCGCGAAGAAGGCCTGCTCTTCGTCGGCCTCGATGTGATCGGTGACTACCTGACCGAGATCAACGTCACCAGCCCCACCTGTCTGCGCGAGCTGGATGCCCAGTTCGGCCTGGATATCGGCATGCAGCTGATGGCGGTGATCGAACAGAAGCTGGCAGGATCCTGATACCGAGATGATGAAGCGAGAGAAACCGACATTGATCGACTGGCGCGAGCATAGCGTCGAGCGTTTTGGTTTCTTTCTGTTTCTGGCCGCCGCCCTGCACGGTGTTCTGGCGCTGGCCCTGAGTTTCGAACTGCCCGCACCACCACCGCTGCCGCATACGCTGGATATCACCCTGGCCCAGCACCAGCAGGAGCAAGCCCCGGAGAAAGCCGACTTCATCGCCCAGAGCAACCAGCAGGGCAGCGGCAGCAGCGAGGAGAAGCGCACGCCCACAACCACCGAGCAGGCCCTGTTCACCAGCGACGACGCCAAGCCTCAGTCGGCCCAAGCCGCCCCTGTACCACCGACGCCGAATCCGGAGCCAGTGGAAGCCACGCCACCGACGCCCGAACCGCCAGCCCCCAAGCCCGCGGTGACCGAACGTAGCGGCGGTCAGCAGGTGGTCACCACGACACAGAAGGTGAAAGCCAAGGCTGCGACACAAAACAAGCAGCAGAGCGCCGCCAAGCCGCAACCGAAAACCGGCAGCTCAACCTCGCTGCTGGCCCGCAGCCTGGAGATCGCCAACCTGCAGGCCCAGCTCGACAACGAACGCCAGGCCTATGCCAAGCGCCCGCGAGTACACCGCCTCAGCGCTGCCTCGACCCTGTCGCACGAAGATGCGATCTACCTGGACAACTGGCGACGGCGAATCGAGAAGGTGGGCAACCTGAACTACCCGGAGCAGGCCCGGCGCGAGAAGATCTACGGCGTGTTGCGGCTGCTGGTGGCGATCAAGCCGGATGGCAGCGTCGAGCATGTCGAGATCCTGGAATCCTCCGGTCATGCGATTCTGGATGACGCGGCGATACGCATCGTACAACTGGCGGCTCCCTTCCAACCCTTCCCGGTGGAGATGAGAAAACGTGCCGACCGTCTTGAGGTGATTCGTACCTGGAAATTTGAGAAACAGGCCCGCGTGTACTAATTGTTAAGTAACTAATCTATTGCCGATCCACCCAAGCCAGGGGTCGCTCTATGGCGCCTACAACCGGCCTGCGCAATCAGTTTCTGCTATCGATGCCCCACCTCGAAGACCCCAACTTCGCGCAGACCCTCACCTATATCTGCGATCACAGCGAATACGGCGCCATGGGCCTGATCATCAACCGCAGCGCCGGCATCCCACTGCAGGAACTCCTCAGCCACCTGGAGCTGCAGACGGTCGACGCGCAGCGCTGCCAACAACCGATCTACACCGGGGGCCCGGTGCACGAGGACCGCGGCTTTGTGCTGCACCAGATGGACGGCACGGCCACACCCTGGCTGTGCACCTACGAGGTCACCCCCGAGATCGGCCTCACCACCTCTCTGGATATTCTTGAAGCGATCGCCAAGGGCACCGGACCCAGCGAGTTTCTCGTCGCCCTCGGTTATGCCGGCTGGGGCCCCGGCCAGCTCGAAGCGGAACTCAGTGAAAACCTCTGGTTAAGCTGTCCGGCCAATTTCGATATAATGTTCCGGATGCCGGCCGAGGATCGACTCCAGGCCGCCGCATCAGTACTCGGAATCAATCTGAATCTACTGACGGCCAACGCCGGACATGCCTGAGCGCGCATACTATCGATGAGCTGTAACAATCTGCAGGTGATGGGTTTTGACTTCGGCACCACCCGTATCGGCGTGGCGATCGGCCAGTCCGTTACCGGCACCGCTTCCCCTCTGGAACCCCTGCGCGCCCAGGAGGGTAAACCGGATTGGCCCGCACTCGACGCGCTGGTCCAGGAGTGGCGCCCCGATGCCCTGGTGGTGGGTCTGCCGCTGAATATGGATGGCAGCATCAGCGAGATGGCGCGCCGCGCGCGCAAATTCGCCAACCGCATCCAGGACCGCTATCAGCTCCCCTGCTTTCTGATCGACGAGCGACTTACCACCGCCGAAGCCAAGCGGCTCCATCTCGACGCCGGCGGCGGCAGCAACTTCAAACAGGAATCGGTCGACGGCATCGCAGCGAGACTGCTGCTCGAAGACTGGTTCGGCAGCGATACCCGCATACCAAGTCATACCCGACTGGAGGATCTCTATGCTATCGGGAACCCTTAGCGTCGACGCGCTGCTGGAACGGATCTGCAGCGAAACCAAGGCGCAGATCGACCAGCGTCACCTCGACACCCCCATGATGATCGGCATCCGCACCGGTGGTGCCTGGATCGCCGAGCATCTGCACCGTGAGCTCGGCCTGGAAACACCGCTGGGGGTTCTCGATATCTCCTTCTACCGTGACGACTTCACCCAGGTGGGCCTCAACCCCAAGGTGCAGCCGTCGCAGCTGCCCTCTGCCGTCGAAGGTCGCCATATTCTGCTGGTCGACGATGTGATCATGACCGGCCGCACCATCCGCGCGGCGCTGAACGAGCTGTTTGACTACGGTCGTCCCGCCTCGGTGATGCTGATCACCCTGCTCGACCTGCAGCGCCGGGAGCTGCCGATCCAGGCCGACGTGGTCGGCGGCACCCTGGCCCTGGGCGCGGATCAGTCGATCAAACTCAACGGCCCCGACCCCCTGACCCTGACCATCCGCCAGCGCGACTGAGGCTATAGCGAGAGACCGCCATGTCTGACCTGATCAACACCTGTCCGATCCAACTGACCGACGCCGGCCAGCTGCGCCACTGCCTGACCACCGAGGGTCTGCCGCGTTCGCTGCTGACCGAGATTCTCGATACCGCCGACTCCTTCGTCGACATGAGCGAACAGCAGGTCAAGAAGGTGCCGCTGCTGCGTGGCAAGACCGTGGTCAACCTATTCTTCGAAGCCAGCACCCGTACTTTGTCCACCTTCGAACTGGCGGCCAAGCGTCTCTCCGCCGACGTGCTCAATCTGAATATCAGCACCTCATCGACGAAAAAGGGCGAGACCCTGAAAGATACGCTGATGACCCTGCGCGCCATGCACTCGGACATGTTCGTGGTACGCCACTCCGATTCCGGTGCGGCGCACTTCATCGCCAGCCAGGTCACCCCAGACGTGGCGGTGATCAACGCCGGCGACGGTCGCCATGCCCACCCGACCCAGGCGATGCTGGATATGCTGACGATCCGCCGCCACAAGGGCGAGTTCGAACCGCTCAAGGTCGCCATCGTCGGCGACATCCTGCACTCGCGTGTGGCCCGCTCGCAGATCCACGCCCTGCGCACGCTGGGCGCCGCCGAGATCCGTGTCATCGCGCCACTGACCCTGCTGCCGCGCAACATCGAATCGATGGGCGTCAAGGTGTTCACCGACATGGCGAGAGGTCTGCGCGATGTGGATGTGGTGATGATGCTCAGATTGCAGAAGGAGCGCATGGACAGCGCCCTGCTGCCGAGCGAGTCGGAGTTCTACAAGCTCTATGGTCTGACCACGGACAAGCTGGCGTTTGCCCACCCTGAGGCGATCGTCATGCACCCTGGGCCGATCAACCGTGGCGTGGAGATCGAATCCGCCGTCGCCGACGGTCCACGCTCGGTGATCCTGGACCAGGTCACCAACGGCATCGCCGTGCGCATGGCGGTGATGTCGATGGCGATGAGCGGTCAGCTGGCCGACAAAAATACCCAACCCGACGCCGACAACCTCAACGCATAAGGACCGAGCAGATTATGAACATTCTGATTCAGGGCGGTCGGGTGATCGACCCGGCCCAGCAGCTGGACCAGGTCGCTGACCTCTACATTAGCGGCGAGCAGATCCTGGCCATCGGCGAACGGCCGGAGGGGTTCGAAGCGGACGAGGTGATCGATGCCGGCGGCCTGGTGGTCTGTCCCGGTTTCATCGACCTCTGTGCCCATGTGCGTGAACCGGGTTATACCCAAAAAGGCAGTATCGCCAAGGAAACCGCGGCGGCGGCCGCTGGCGGCATCACCACGTTGGTGACGCCTCCCACCACCAGTCCGGTGGTGGATACCCCGGCCGTGGCCGAGCTGATCCAGGACCGCGCTGCCGAGCAGGGTCTGGCACGGGTGCTGCCGATGGGGGCGTTGACCCGTGGCCTGGAGGGGGAACAACTGGCCCCAATGCACGCGCTGGCCGGCTCCGGCTGTATCGCCTTTACCAACACCCGCCGCCCCATCGCCAGCACCCTGGTGCTGTTGCGTGCACTGGAGTATGCCGCGACCCATGACCTGCTGGTGATCTTCCAGGCCCAGGACGCCTCTCTGAGCCAGGGCGGCTGCATGCACGAGGGTTCCACCAGTACCCGGCTGGGACTGAACGGCATTCCGGAAGCGGCCGAAACCATCGAGGTCGCCCGCTGCCTGATGCTGGTAGAGCAGACCGGAGTGCGCGCTCACTTCGGCCAGCTCTCATGCGAACGCTCGGTGCGGCTGATCGAATCGGCACAGGAGCGGGGACTGAGAGTCAGCGCCGACGTGTCGATCCAGAATCTGCTGCTGACCGACGAGTCGGTCAGCGGCTTCGACGCCGACTACCACCTGATGCCACCGCTGCGCGGCCAGCTCGACCGCGCCGGGCTGCGTCAGGGGCTGGTCACCGACACCCTGCAGGCGATCTGCTCCGACCACCAGCCGCACGATGCGATCACCAAGCAGGCGCCGTTCGCCGCCACGGAGCCCGGCATGAGCAACCTGGAAACCCTGCTGCCGCTCTGCCTGCAGCTGGTCGACGAGCAGTTGCTGGCACTGCCGCAGCTGATCGAAAAGCTGACGCTGGGACCGGCACGCATCCTCGGCCTCGACGACGGTACGCTGGAGGTGGGTACCCAGGCCGATATCTGCATCTTCGATCCCGAAGAGCAGTGGACACTGGAACCGGAGCTGATGCGTTCCGGCGGCCACAACACGCCGTTTGCCGGACGTCGCTTCAAGGGCCGGGTACGCACCACCCTGCTCGGTGGCGAGATCGTCTACCGCGCCTGACCACGGAGAGGGCGCCCTGGGGCGCCCTTTTTCCCACGATCTGGATGACGGCTATCACTGCAGCTTGAAGCCGGCGACAACGCCTTGCAAACGATCAGCCAGTTCCACCAAACCTCGACCTGCGTCCGACGTTTCCCGAGCACCCTGAGCCGTGCGCTCGCTGACCAAACTGATCTGATTGATACTCTCCGCGACCTCGCCGGATACCGCGCTCTGCTCTTCTGACGCCGAGGCGATCTGCGCGGTCATCTCATTGATGCGGGCTACCGCCTGCTCAATCGTCATCAGACTCTCGGATGCCCTGCTGGTCTGAGCAATACTCTCCTCGGTCATCGCGCGCCCCAGCTCAATAGCCTGAACAGCGTTTCGTGCGCCCTTCTGGAGTTTTTCGATGATCTCCTGAATTTCGGCGGTCGAATCCTGCGCACGCGAAGCAAGTGAGCGCACCTCGTCGGCCACCACGGCAAAACCTCGCCCCTGCTCTCCGGCACGTGCAGCTTCGATAGCCGCATTGAGCGCGAGCAGATTGGTCTGCTCCGCCACCCCTCTGATCACATCCAGAACGCCGCCGATGCTCTCGCTATCCTGTTCAAGACCGGCAATCACGTCCGCTGCTTCGATAACCTTGCATACCAGCTCCTCTATGGTACGCACGGCCCTGCGTACCACCTCGGCTCCTGCTCGCGCTTCGTCGTCTGCCTGCTGCGCTGAGGCGGCAGCCTCTTCGGCGCTACCGGCGATCTGGTGAGCCGCTGCCGACATCTCGGTTATAGCCGATGCAACAGACTCGATTTCACGCCGCTGATTGTCGATGGCGCTTAAGGTCTGCTCCGTGTACTCCGTCATCTCTTGTGCCGCATGGTGGACCTGCGAAGATGATTGACTCACGCTGCCGAGCGCCTCCCTCAGTTGATTGCGCATCCCCTCGAAACCACGGCTGAGCAATCCCACCTCATCATCGCCTTCGCTGATGACTCGGGTACTGGTTAGATCCCCCTCGGCAATCGAGTTGAATTCGGCCACCACCTGCGGCAAGAGGCGGAGTGCACGGGCCATCATCCAGAAGATAAAACCCAGTGCGATCTGCAGCATGATAATCCCGCCGATAATCGCAAACTCGCCCCAGATCATATATTGTCTTTGGAGATCTCCCAGATAAACGGCATGGTGCTGTGACTCGGCTACAAACGTGTCGACTTTGTCCGAGAGTCGTTCGGCGGTTTCATCGAACTGGCCCATCATCCGGTTACCAGCCTCAGGCCCTCTGTCCACATATAAACGCGCCATCTGTATCCCGGTGCTGTAATACGCATCGAACAGGGGTAGCATCTCGCGGTATTTCCCCTCGTTTTCCGGGTCGATGCGTATCAGGTCATCGATCAACTTTTTGAATTTATCGGCATACTCCTGTGCCAGGTCGAAACCGTCATTCAAACCATCCTGTCCGCGAGTGGCGCTGATATCGGTCAACCACTGCTGCACCTGAACAACCGAAATCTTCAGCTGATGTGCCTTGTCGAGCACCGGAATCTCCCGAGCGTTCAGCGACTTTGCCAACGCCTCGATCTTATCGACGCCGACTATCACCAGCGCCAGCTCAAAAAACATAATCAGGGATAGCAGACCCGTCAGAACCGAGAACCGCTTAATCAATGATGAGTTTTTCATAATATGTACTGTCCGTAGTTTATGTTATGAAACATATCTATCTCTTAATTAATTATTAGGGATGATCGGTATCAGGATGGCGCTTTCCTACAGGTAAAAATCAGACACAAATATACACACTAACCACATGGATTACGAATAGGACTTTTCTGAAAAGAGTAGGAATATCTTTATAAAAGCCAAGAAAAGATCCAATCAAAACAGTTTAAAACGCAAAGCTGCTTATCCAATTTAAAAATGCATAATTCACGCACATTTAAAAGAGTGATATCGGATAACCGGATGCGTACAGACTGATTGGCTCGGCAATATCGGATTGCAGGCCGGCCCCGGCCAGTGACTGCCGCCACGGGCTTCGAAGTCAGGCGGTCAGGGAGGGCAGATGGCCGAAAAGGGGCGCGACTTCATCGAGGCCGCTGAACCAGCGGCCTGTTTGCTTCGATGGCAGGATAGTTACATCCCCTTCACATCCATATTGCCCTGAATGTTCAGGTCGTCATCCGCGTCCTGCAGCGTGAACGACGGCATATCGTCGGTCTCCAGGTCCGGATTGGTATCGGCGTTGAGCTTGATCATCAGACGCAGGTCGTTGGCCGAATCGGCGTGCGCCAGGGCGGTTTCGTAGGTGATGACACCATCTCGATACAGGGTGTAGAGCGCCTGGTCGAAGGTCTGCATCCCCAGGTTGGTGGACTTCTTCACCACCTCCTTGATCTCGTGCACCTCCGCCTTGCGGATCAGATCCTGAATCAGCGGGGTATTGATCATCACCTCGATCGCGGCACGACGCCCCTTGCCGTCCACCGTGGGCAGCAGTTGCTGAGCGATGATCGCCTTCAGGTTCAGCGACATATCCATCCAGATCTGGTTGTGATGCTCGGGGCCGAAGAAGGAGATGATGCGATCCAGCGCCTGGTTGGCGTTGTTGGCGTGCAGCGTGGCCAGACAGAGGTGGCCGGTTTCGGCGAACTGCAAGCCATACTTCATCGTCTCGGCGGTGCGGATCTCACCCATCAGGATCACGTCCGGCGCCTGGCGCAGGGTGTTCTTCAGCGCCACCTCGAACGACTCGGTGTCGATACCGACCTCGCGCTGGGTGATGATGCTCTTCTTGTGCGAATGGATATACTCGATCGGGTCTTCGATGGTGATGATATGGCCGGCGTGGTGCATGTTGCGGTAATCGATCATCGACGCCAGCGAGGTGGACTTACCGGTGGAGGTACCACCGACGAACAGGATCAGTCCACGCTTGGTCATCGCCAGATCTTTCAACACCGGCGGCAGGTTCAGCTCCTCCAGCGACGGAATATAGTCGTTGATCGAACGCAGCACCATGCCCGGCGAGTTGCGCTGCATGAACGCACTGACACGGAAACGGCCGATGCCGGGCGCGCTGATGGCGAAGTTACATTCGCTGGTGCCCTCGAACTCAGCCAGCTGCTTGTCGTTCATGGTGCTGTAGACCAGCGCCCGCGCCTGTGAAGGTTTCAGTGACTCACGGGTCAGCGGCTTGATGGTGCCATCCACCTTGATCGAGGGCGCCGCACCGGCGGTCACGAACAGGTCCGATGCGCCGCGTTCGTGCATCACCTTCAACAGTTGTGTGAAATCCAATGTTCTCTCTCCTTCAGCGCATCAGAACGAGCTGGGGTTCTTCGCTTTCTCGCGTGCGGTTTCGCGCGAGATAAGCCCTTTCTGCACCAGTTCGAGCAATGCCTGATCCATCGTTTTCATGCCGTAGGCGGCGCCGGTCTGAATTGCCGAGTACATCTGCGCCACCTTATCTTCACGGATCAGGTTACGGATCGCGGGCGTACCGATCATGATCTCATGCGCCGCCACACGTCCCCCTTTGGGTTTCTTCAGCAGGGTCTGGGAAATAACCCCCTGCAGGGATTCCGACAGCATGGAGCGGACCATATCCTTCTCCGCCGCCGGGAACACGTCGATTATACGGTCAATTGTCTTCGCCGCCGAGGTGGTATGCAGGGTACCGAACACCAGGTGACCGGTTTCCGCCGCGGTCAGCGCCAGACGGATGGTCTCCAGGTCGCGCATCTCGCCCACCAGGATGATGTCCGGGTCTTCACGCAGCGCCGAACGCAGGGCGTTGGCGAAGCTGTGGGTATCGCGGTGCACCTCACGCTGGTTGACCAGACACTTCTTGCTCTCGTGAACGAACTCTATCGGGTCCTCGATGGTCAGGATATGATCGGAACGGGTGTCGTTGACGTAATCCATCATCGCCGCCAGCGTGGTACTCTTACCGGAACCGGTGGGGCCGGTCACCAGTACCAAACCACGCGGTTGCTCGGACAGGTCGCGGAACACCTTGCCCATGCCCAGGTCGTCCAGCGTCAATACCTTGCTGGGTACGGTACGGAACACCGCCGCGGCACCGCGGTGCTGGTTGAAGGCGTTGACACGGAAACGGGACAGTTTGGGAACCTCGAACGAGAAATCGGTCTCGAAGTTCTCTTCATACTCCTTGCGCTGCTTGTCATTCATAATATCGTAGACAAGCGTGTGTACCTGTTTATGCTCCAGTGCAGGTAACTTGATACGGCGGACATCGCCATCGACACGGATCAGCGGCGGCATGCCGGCGGTCAAATGCAGGTCGGAAGCGCCCTGCTGTACGGCAAAGGCGAGAAGTTCGGTAATATCCATGGTTTGGGTCCGGAGCTTGTAACATTCAAAGTTCTGTTCTAGCAGAACCGCCCTGACATTCCAATGACAATAGCTAATTCTTGCTCATGAACACCAGCATATCAGAGAACATCGCTCAGGTTTCCACCCAGATAACCCGGGCCTGCCAGCTGGCGGGGCGGGCCAGCGACAGCGTCAGCCTGCTGGCGGTGAGCAAAACCCGTCCGGCCGAGGATATCCGCAGCGCCTACGCCTGCGGTCTGACCCGTTTCGGCGAGAACTATCTGCAGGAGGCACTGGACAAGATCGAACAGCTTGCCGACCTGCCGCTGGAGTGGCACTTCATCGGCCCGATCCAGTCCAACAAGACGCGGCCGATCGCCGAGCATTTCCACTGGGTACACAGCGTCGACCGGCTGAAGATCGCCCAGCGCCTGTCCGAACAGCGTCCAGCGGATCTGCCCGCGCTCAATATCTGTCTGCAGGTCAATATCTCCCGCGAGGAGAGCAAGTCCGGCTGTCTGCCGGAGCAGGCGCTGGAGCTGGCCCAGGCGCTGAGCGAGCTGCCTAATCTGCGTCTGCGCGGGCTGATGGCGATCCCCAGGGCCACCGAGGATGAACAGGATCAACGCCGCGCCTTTGCCGATCTTCGCCAGCTGCTGGAACGGCTGCAACAGGCGCTGCCTGGGCTGGACACCCTGTCGATGGGGATGTCCGGCGACCTGATCCCGGCCATCGCCGAGGGCGCCACCATCGTACGCATAGGCACGGCGCTGTTCGGCGCCCGTGTACCCAAGAACGCCTAACACCAGGATAAACTCGTGACCCTTGCTACCAACATGACTCCCACTATCGCATTCATCGGCGTCGGCAACATGGCCCGCGCCATCATCGAGGGCCTGCTGGCGACCGGTTACCCGGCGGATCGACTCTGGGTCACCGCCCGTAATGTCGACAAGTTGGCGGACCTGGCCGATCGCGGTCTGCACGCGACCAGCGACAACGACAGCGCCATCCTCAGTGCCGATATCGTCGTTCTCGCCGTCAAACCCCAGGGGATGCAGGCGCTGGGCGAGGCCCACCGCGACAGCGTGCAGCAGAAACGTCCGCTGCTGATCTCGGTGGCGGCCGGTATCAGCGCCGAGGCGCTGGAGCGTTGGTTCGGCGGAGACCTGGCAGTGGTGCGCTGCATGCCGAACACCCCTTCGCTGGTACAGACCGGCGCCGCCGGGTTGTATGCCAACGCCAAGGTATCGCCAGCGCAGAAAGCGCAGACCGAGACCATTCTCGGCGCCGTCGGCCTGACCCTCTGGGTAGAACAGGAAGCCCATATCGATGCCGTCACCGCCGTCTCCGGCTCCGGACCGGCCTATTTCTTCCTGATGATGGAGGCGATGGCCAAGGCCGGCGAGCAGCTCGGTCTGGATGCCGAGACGGCACTGAAGCTGACCCTGCAGACCGCACTGGGTGCCGCGCGCATGGCCAGCGAAAGCGAGCTGTCGCCGGCGGAGTTGCGCGCTCGCGTCACCTCGCCCAAAGGCACCACGGAACAGGCGATCCTGAGCTTCCAGGCCCAGGGTTACGACGCGATGGTACTGAAGGCGATGACCGCCTGCCGCGACCGCGCCCAGAGCCTTTGCGAAGAGCTCTGCAACGACTGAAACCCGGCGCCCTAACCGGTCCCCGTGGTTCAACCCTCGGGGCAAAGCCTCTATACTGGGCGCCCAAACTGAGCGACTGCTACAGGACCGCACATGGCACAGGATCCAATCATTCTGATTATCCACACCGTCGGCCAGATCTACGCCTTCATTCTCATCCTGCGTTTTCTGCTGCAGGTGGCCGGCGCCGATTACTACAACCCGATCTCGCAGGCCGTGGTACGTATCACCGGTGCACCACTCAAACCGCTGCAGAAGCTGTTGCCGCGGGCCGGACGTATCGATCTGTCGCCGCTACTGCTGGCGTTCGTCGTCTACGGCCTGACCCTGGTCGCGATGATGCTGGTAAAGGGTATCGCCGCCAGTGTACCGATGATCCTGCTGTACTCGGCAGTGACACTGCTCGACTCGATCCTGCAGATCTACTTCTGGACCGTCATCGCGGCCGTCATCATCAGTTGGATCGCGCCCGACAGCTATCACCCGGCGCCGCAGTTGATCCTGCAGATCACCGAGCCGCTGTTTAAGCTGGCGCGCAAGGTAATTCCGCCGATCGGCGGGCTGGATCTGTCGCCGATCCTGATTTTTCTGTTGATCCAGATCCTGCGCTCGCAACTGGCGCCGTTTACCTTCTGAGTCGTGGCACAGGACGCGTTTTATCGCTGGGACGGTGAGGCACTGATCCTCAACTGCCACCTGCAGCCCAAGGCATCAAAGGACGAGATTTCGGGTCTGCACGCCGACAGTGTTAAGATCCGCATCACCGCACCGCCGATCGAGGGTCGTGCCAATGCACACCTGATCAAGTTTCTGGCGAAACTGTTCGGCGTGCCGAAAAGCGATGTAAGTATTATCAGCGGCGAGTTGGGACGCGCCAAACGGGTCAGGATCGACCACCCGTCGCGCCTGCCCCCGTCACTTCCGATTGAGCCGCTGCCGATAGCGCGCGGCTGACTGATAAAGCGAACTGACAAAGAGAGTCTAAGGTGTACGCAAGCAAGTTCCTGATCCACTGTCGAGGGCTGTACTACGAGATGTGACGCTCAATCCGATCGTCTCAACATGGACCCGTTCGCCCCTGACAACCTGATCGAGAGCCAACACATGCCCAGCGTCATCCCCGCCGACTCGGTCGGCCTGGTTACTCCGCAAACCCTCCATTTCGACACTCCGCTCGCGCTCGCCTGTGGTCGCGTGCTGGAGCGCTACGACCTCGTTATCGAGACCTACGGCACACTGAATGCCGACGCCTCCAACGCGGTGCTGATCTGCCACGCCCTGTCCGGTCACCATCACGCCGCCGGCTACCACAGCATGGAGGATCGCAAACCCGGCTGGTGGGATTCCGCCATCGGCCCCGGCAAGCCGATCGACACCAACCATTTCTTTGTCATCGCCCTGAACAACCTGGGTGGCTGCCACGGCTCTACCGGCCCGACCAGCATCAACCCGGAGACCGGCAAGCCGTACGGACCCGACTTTCCGATCGTCACCGTGAAGGACTGGGTCAACTCCCAGGTGCGCCTGGCCGACCGCTTCGGCATTCAACAATGGGCCGCGATCGTCGGCGGCAGCCTGGGCGGCATGCAGGCGCTGCAGTGGTCGATCGATTACCCGGAGCGGCTGCGCGACTGCCTGGTGATCGCCTCGGCACCGAAACTGTCGGCACAGAACATCGCCTTCAACGAGGTCGCGCGCCAGGCGATATCCAAGGATCCCCAGTTCCATCAGGGCCACTACTACGAGCAGCAGGTGGTGCCCAAGACCGGCCTGGCGCTGGCCCGCATGGTGGGCCATATCACCTACCTGTCCGAAGACGGCATGCGCGAGAAGTTCGGCCGCGAGATGCGTTCCGGCAAACTCAGTTTCGACTTCAACCCCCAGTTTGAGGTGGAGTCCTACCTGCAGTACCAGGGCGAGCGCTTCTCCACTGCATTTGATGCCAACACCTACCTGCTGATGACCAAGGCGTTGGATTACTTCGACCCGGCCGCCGACTACGATCACGATCTGGTGGCGGCGCTGAGTCATGCCCAATGCCGCTTCCTGGTGGTCGCCTTCACCACCGACTGGCGCTTCTCGCCGGAGCGTTCGCGGGAGATCGTCGATGCCCTGGTTGCCGCCGGCAAGCAGGTCAGCTACGCCGAGATCGACTCGGCCCACGGCCACGATGCCTTCCTGATCCCGAGCCCCCGTTACATGGAGCTGTTTGCCGCCTATATGAACCGCGTTGCCCTGGGCATCAATACCGAGCCGCAACAGAAGGAGAACGCCGATGCGCGCTGATCTGGAGATCATTCAGCAGTGGATCGAGCCGAACACCCGGGTGCTCGATCTGGCCTGCGGCGACGGTGAGCTGCTGGCACACCTGAGCAGCAGAAAGGGCGTTCAGGGTTACGGCCTGGAGATCGACCACGACAACATCACCGCCTGTATCGAGAACGGCGTCAATGTGGTCGAGCAGGATATCGACAACGGCCTGGCCTCGATCCGCAACGCCAGTTTCGACACCGTGGTGATGACCCAGGCGCTGCAGACCATGCACCGGCCCGACCAGATCGTCGACGAGATGCTGCGCATCGGCAAGGAGTGCATCGTCACCTTCCCCAACTTTGCACACTGGCGCGCGCGCTTCTATCTTGCCTTCAAGGGCAGAATGCCGGTATCCAAGTTCCTGCCCTATACTTGGTACAACACGCCCAACATCCACTTCTGCACCTTCGATGATTTCGAGAAGCTATGCGTGGAGCGCAACATTCAGATCCTCGACCGGACGGTAGTGGACCACACCCTGCGTGACCGCTGGTGGATCCGGCTCTGGCCCAACATGCTCGGTGAGATCGCGATCTACCGCATCACGCGTTAGGTGTTTAGAGAACAAGGAGCAACATCATGGCCCTACTACGTACGCTGACCCACCTCGGCAGCGCCCTGTTTCTGAGTCTGCTGGCAGTCTCGGCCCAGGCCGAGCAGTCGATCTCCGATGGCAAGTACCAGATCCATTACAACGCCTTCAACTCGACCTTTATCACGCCGGAGGTGGCACAGCAGTACAACCTGACGCGCAGCTCGGTAAGGGCGCTGGTCAACGTCACCATCCTGAAAATAGAGGATGACGGCAGCAAGACCCCGGTGCGCGCCCAGGTACGAGGACAGGCGGCCAACCTGCTGCAGCAGGCGCAGCAGATCGAGTTTCAGCTGGTCGACGAGGGCCAGGCGCTGTACTACATCGGCAGCTTCCGCTTTACCGAGGAGGAGAAGCAGATCATCACGCTCGAGGTGCAGCCGGATGCCAACATGGCGCCCTACAACATCGAATTCGAGCAGACCTTCTACACCAACTGAGGCTTTATGATCGACCGTATCGTTTTGGCCAGCGGTAACCGCGGCAAGCTCAACGAGTTCAACCAGATTCTGGCGCCGCTGCAGGTCAGCGTCGTACCGCAATCCGACTTTGCCGTGCGCGAGGCAGAGGAGACCGGATTGAGCTTCGTCGAGAACGCCATCCTCAAGGCCCGTCACGCCTGCCAGGTGACGGGGCTACCGGCACTGGCCGACGATTCGGGTCTCGAGGTCGATGCTCTGCGCGGCGCACCCGGCATCTACTCAGCCCGCTACGCCGGCGAGGGCGCCAGCGATGAGGAGAACAACCGCAAGCTGATCACCGCCCTGGCCAATATTCCCGATGCCGAGCGCAGCGCCCGTTTCCAGTGTGTACTGGTGTTCATGCGCCATGCCGAAGACCCGACACCGCTGGTCTGCCAGGGCAGCTGGGAGGGTTTTATCCTGCACGAGCCGCGCGGTCAGAACGGCTTCGGCTACGATCCGCTGTTCCTGGTGCCGGAGCGCAACTGTGCCAGCGCCGAACTGTCCCCGGAGGAGAAGCACGCACTGAGCCACCGCGGCAAGGCGGTGCAACAGCTCATCGCCTCGATCGCGCCCTACCTGTCGCGCGCATGAATGCCGTTCGCACCCGCGACCTGTTGAGCCGATCATGACACTGCCGCCGTTAAGTCTCTACGTACACATCCCCTGGTGTGTACGCAAATGCCCCTACTGCGATTTCAACTCCCATGCCGTACGCAGCGAAACGCTGCCGGAGCGGGAGTATGTCGACGCCCTGCTGGCCGACCTGGACAGCGAGCTCGACGCCGCCGGCGGACGTCCGCTGCAATCGATCTTCATCGGCGGCGGTACGCCCAGCCTGTTCAGCGCCCGGGCGATCGACCATATCCTGCGCGGCGTCAACCAGCGCCTGGCGTTCGCATCCGATATCGAGATCACAATGGAGGCCAATCCCGGTACCTTCGAGCGCGCCCGCTTTGCCGACTACCGTGCCGCCGGCGTCAACCGCTTGTCGATCGGTATCCAGAGCTTCAACGACGCAGCACTAAAGGCGCTGGGCCGAATCCACTGCGCCGAGGAGGCGATCGCCGCCGCCGGCGCGGCCCGTGAACTGTTCCCGGAACTGAACCTGGACCTGATGCACGGCCTGCCCGGGCAGTCGCCAGAGGAGGCGCTGGCGGACCTTGAGCAGGCGATCGCCCTGGCGCCGGATCATATCTCCTGGTATCAGCTCACCATCGAGCCCAATACCGAGTTCCACGCCCGCCCGCCGACGCTGCCGCTGGATGAAGCGCTGTGGGAGATTCAGGAGCGGGGGCAGCAGTTGCTCGCCGCTGCGGGTTATCAACAGTACGAAGTCTCGGCCTACTGCCGCACAGGACACCAGGCCCGGCACAACCTGAACTACTGGCAGTTCGGCGACTATATCGGCATCGGTGCCGGTGCTCACGGCAAGCTCAGTGATCCAATCGGCGATGGTTTACGTATTAATCGTCGATACAAGGTTCGCCAGCCGACCGCCTACATGGACCCGGCACGAAGACTGGGCGGCGACCAATTGGTCGAGCGGCATGAGTTGGCATTTGAGTTCATGCTCAATGCACTGCGGCTGACCGCCGGTGTCGACATGCGACTTTTTGCCGAACGCACCGGGCTTGAGTTTGCCGAGGTCGAACCGATTATCAATTTGGCTCAACGCAAAGGATTGCTGGAGGAGAGCGCCAGCAGACTTGTCGCCACCCCTCACGGACAGTTGTTCCTGAACGACCTGCTGGCACTTTTCCTCGACTAACCACCTGTTCCATGAACCGGGACTGGCTCCCGCCGGCTGAGGCTCTCTACATGCTCATCAAGCACAAACTGGCTCTGCAGATTCTGCTGATCATCCTCGGCTTCGCCGCCATGATCGGCATCCAGCAATACACCTCGTCGCTCTATGAGCGTCTGAATGAGGTTCGCAACGCGCTGAATGAGATCGAGATCGACAAACTTAGTCTGCGCCGCCATGAACAGGATTTTCTCGCCCGTCACGACCTGAAATATGTGCAGCAGTTCGAGGAGGTTCACGGCAAACTGCAGGAGGACCTCAAAATCCTGGACCGGCGCCTCGCCAGCGCAGACATCGGAAACGGCAACATGAGTGCACTGCAATCTGCCCTGGAAACCTACGCCGACAGCTTTGCCGACGTCGTCAGAATCAGTCAGCAGATAGGGCTGGCGCCGAATGAGGGCCTCAGAGGCAGTCTGCGCGACGCGATCCATGAGGTCGAATCAACGCTGGACCGGGTGGATAATGCGCCGCTGATGGTGGATATGCTGCAGCTAAGACGCAGTGAGAAGGACTTCCTGCTGCGCAAGGATATGAAGTACCCGAAAGCCTGGCAGGAGAAGCAGCAGAAGATGCTGGCCGACCTGGCTGCCAGCGGCCTCGACAAGGATATACAGGCAGCACTCGGCAAAGGACTTCAGGTGTACCAGCGCGACTTCCTGGCCCTGGTCGAGGGGATGCAGCGCCTGGGCTTGAACCAGGACGAAGGCTATATCGGCGAGATGCGTGCGGCCGTGGCCAGTACCGATCAGCTGAGGGCGACACTGAACGAACAACTGGATATCGCCTTCGCGGCACGCGAGCAGCAGATCAACCTGATCACGCTGGCGGCGATTCTGGTGTTACTGGTCATCATCATTGTCCCGGCCTACTTTATCGGCCGCAGTATCCTCGAACCGATCGCGGCGCTGGCGAGGGTGATGAGCGGGGCGAGCGAAAACCGGGATCTGACCCTGCGTTACCGCTCCGAGCGTAACGACGAGATCGGCGCCATGGCGCAGGACTATAACCGCATGATGGACACCTTCCAGCAACTGATCGGCCAGGTACTGGGCACCTCCACGCAACTGGCTGCAGCGGCCGAGCAGTTGTCCGCAACCACTGCAGACACCTCGAAAGGCTTGCACACACAGCAGTCTGCGGTAATGCAGGTGGCCGCCGCGATCCAGGAGATGGAGAGCGCGATGCACGAGATCGCCAGCCATACCGAACAGACCGCCAGCTCCGCCCGCAACGCTCAGCAGGAGGCGGATCATAGCAACGCGCGGGTCGCCGGCAATATGGATGCCCTGCACCGACTGGCCAGCAAGGCGCGGGAAACCGCCGAGGTGGTGGCCGAGCTGCAGGGCGACAGCGACCGTATCGGCACCATGCTGGATGTAATCAAGGATATCTCCGAACAGACCAATCTGCTGGCACTGAACGCATCGATCGAAGCGGCGCGTGCCGGCGAGCAGGGGCGCGGTTTCGCCGTTGTCGCGGATGAGGTGCGCAACCTGGCCTCACGCTCGCAGCAGTCGGCGGAGCAGATCGACCAGCTGATCTCTCGCCTGCGCAGCCGTACCCGCGACGTCAGCGAAATGATGGAGGAAGCGGTAGCGGACAGCCAGCAGGGGGTTGCCAGCGCCAACGAAACGATGGAGGCGCTGGCAACGATCACCCGGGGCACCCGCAGCATCGTCGACATGACCACCCAGGTGGCATCGGCTACCGACGAGCAGGCCTCTGTCGCAGTGGATGTGACCCGCAATATCGAGGCGATCAGCGCGATAATCGAGCAGGCGTCCGGTCAGGTGGCGCAGAACGCCGACGCCAGTCGGTCGGTGGCTGAGCAGGCACAGGCGCTGCAGGCAGCGGTTTCCCGGTTCAAGAGCCGCTAGCGCGGCGTGCCGCCCTCAGTCTTGCCTGGCACAGGTCATGTCATCTGCTGATGTGACCTGGGCAGCAACATATCTAACTTGACAGTTGTGACATTAGCGTAATAATGAACACAGCTCTCGGCAAAGGATTGTTGGAGGATAGCGACTGTAGCGCATCCCGGCAGTCTTGGCCGCCGGGCTCTGAATGGCATGCCGGCACGTTTCCTCGACCGATACCCGCTGATATCGGCTTCTGAGCTACCGTCGCCCCATGTCAACGGAGATCTCGGAATATGAGCATTAAAGTCAAGCTTACTCTGCAGACGCTGCTGGTCATTATTGCACTGGCAGCCATGACCCTGATCCAGCTTTACTCTACTCATCAGCATGATCTGTTGGCCGAAGCACGCCAGGATCTGAGCCAGATCAGCAACGACAAGTTGCGCCTGCAACTGATCGAAAAGGAGTTTCTCCTGTTCGGCGACCGCGAGCATGCCCGAGCTTTCGAACCTCTGCACAAGGCACTGACGGCCGATCTCAGCACCCTGCGCACGCATATGCAGGCGAGCGAGATCGAGACCACGCATATCACCGAGCTGAACGCGGAACTGGAGGGCTACGCGGACAACTTCGCTCGCCTGACCCTCGAGGAGCAGAGCGGATCACCCCAGGCGCAGGCGATACTGGATAGCATGCACCGGGAACTGAATGACAGCGAAAAAACCATGGAGGCGTTGAGCAAGCAACTGACCGACCATTTCAATGCCAAGGAGCGCGGCATCAAGACCCTGACCCTGATTGCCGTCGGTGTGCTGCTGGTATTGATCATCGTGCCGACTCTGGCAATCGGACGCAGCATCCTGAAACCGATCGCCGCCCTCGCAGGCATCATGAAAAAGGCCCGCAACAACAAGGATTTGACCCTGCGCCATAGCGGTCACTCGAACGACGAGGTCGGCCGGATGGCACAGGACTACAACGAGATGATGGACGCCTTCCAGCAGTTGATCGGTACCGTCGTCGCCACCGCCGACCAGCTCGCCAGCGCGGCGGAGGAGCTGTCCGCCAACACCGAGGAGACCTCCGCCGGACTCTCGAGCCAACGCCACGAAGTGATGCAGATATCGGCCGCCATTCAGGAGATGGAACACGCAATGCAGGAGATCGCCGGCAACACGGAGCAGACCGCGAGCGGCGCCCGGGAAGCACACAGCGGTGCGGAAAGGAGCAACACGCAGGTAACCGCCAATATGGAGGCCCTGCACCAGATGGCCCGCAAGGCCCGGGAGACCGCGGAGTCCGTAGACCGATTACGTACCGACAGCGCCGAGATCGGCACCATGCTGGACGTGATCAAGGAGATATCGGAACAGACCAACCTGCTTGCACTCAACGCCTCCATCGAGGCGGCTCGGGCCGGCGAGCACGGCCGCGGCTTCGCCGTGGTGGCCGATGAGGTGCGCAACCTCGCCTCCCGCTCCCAACAGTCGGCGGTCAATATCGAGCAGTTGATCACCCGGCTGCAGAGCCGTACCGAAGATGTGGGGCGGTTGATGGGAGAAGCGGTGTCCGAGAGCGAGCGAGGCATCACCCGCGCCAACGAGACCATCGAAGCGCTCAGCAGCATTACCCGGGGCGCCCACCAGATCGTCGACATGACCACCCAGGTCGCCTCGGCCACCGAAGAGCAAGCCTCGGTGGCGGCGGAGATCACCCGCAACGTCGAGTCGATTAGCCTGAGCATCGAGCAGGCCGGCAGTCAGGTGGAGCAGAACGCGCAAGCCAGCCTGATGGTGGCGGAACAGGCGCAGGAACTCGCAACGGCGGTGGCCGCGTTCCGCTGTTGATAAACTGGCCTGCCAAGCGTCTCACCGGCTATCATACATCTGCTTAAAAACGCCAGACGATGGCCGTTAAATAGTCGTTACCCCGCAGGCATAGGTTGTTGGGTAACGGTCACATTACCCACAGATCAGGGAAAGACCAGGGAAAAAAACAGTGGCTACCGCAAATATCAACACAGAGATGCTGATCTGGGCTAGAGAGCGCTCCGGCATTCCTATACCTGAATTTGCCAAAAAATGCGGAGCAAGCGAGGAGCGCTTGACGCAGTGGGAATCCGGCGAACGCCCTCTGACATTCAATCAGGCCATGCGGTATGCGGAAAAAGCCCATGTGCCCTTTGGATTTCTGTTTCTGGAAAAACCTCCTGTAGAGGAGCTGCCGATCCCCGACCTGCGAACCCTGGATGGCAGAGGAGTCAATCGCCCCAGCACGGAGTTACTGGACCTGATCAAACTGATGCAGCAGCACCAGGAGTGGTACAAGGAATATCTGAAACAGCAGCTTGCTACACCTAATCCTATCGTCGGCAGTTTAACGGTAAAAGATGGCGTGTCGGCCATCGTGCAAGATATGAGGAGCAAACTCGGTGTCCGCGAGCACCCCGACCGGGGAAGGTGGGAAGAGTACTACCGAGATTTGGTCAACCGTATAGAAGCAATCGGTATTCTTGTCATGCGCCAGGGGAACCTTGGCCACTACACCAGACCTCTAAACGTCGAGGAGTTTCGAGGCTTTGCCATCGTGGATGATTATGCCCCGATTGTCTTTGTAAACCATGCCGATGCGCCGGGGGCTCGCCTATTCACCTTGATTCATGAACTCTGCCATATCTGGATAGGGCAGTCCGGTATATCCGATGGCGATAGTCGGAATCAACGCCGGGAAGAGGTGTTATGCAATGCCGTGGCGGCTGAATTCCTTGTACCTGAGGCCGAGTTCGTTGCGTTATGGCGCCAGGACCTGGATGACTGGCGTGACAATCTTGCGACGCTGGAAACACACTTTCACGTAAGTACCTGGGCTCTCGCCAGGCGTGCCTTGACCTTGGGTTATATTTCTCAGGACGAGTATGCCGCCTATATTGCAGGGCAGCAGGAAGCCTACAAAACCAGCAACCAAAAGGGTGGCCCAACGTACTATCAGACAAAGAAGGCGCAAATAAGCCGCCTCTTTTCCGAAGCGGTCGTCAACGAAGCCCTAAGCGGTCAGTTGATGTTACGTGACGCAAGTGACCTTCTGGATGGAATAAAGCCGGGCAGTATTGCCCGTTTTGCCAAGGAGCTCGGCATTTGAGATACCTACTGGACGCCAATACCTACAACAGGCCAAGAACCAATATTACGGAATGGATATCTGCCCTGCCTACTGGGAATGGCTGGACAGGCAGTTCCAGAACGGCGTGACCGGCAGTATCGACATGATTGGCAGGGAGCTCAGGGATGGGAACGATGAGTTGGCGGAATGGGTCAAACAACGCCCCGAACATTTCATCGGCAATGACGACACTGACACCCAAAAGATCTTTTCCGACATCGTGCAAGCAACCATGCTAGGTGATTATAACTTGGGCAACCGAGATAATTTCCTCGCCAAAGCGGACCCATGGATCATCGCCAAGGCGAAATCGATCGGCGCGTCGGTTGTCACGCACGAATCCTTGGCCGCGACCAACACAAGGAAAGTGAAAGTCCCCAATATCTGCCGACAGTTTGGGGTTCCCTGCATGAACACATTCCAATTTCTCCGGGAACTGGAAGCGCGATTTGTTTTAGCTCAACCCTGAATTCACAAGCATTTAAAGCGTGGCGCGGTGCTCTGCCCGCTGCCGCAGCCGCTCCACCGCGTCCGGAATCTCCGACAGACAGCTGACGGTTTCATCCGCCTGTGCCGGTTCCGGCCAGTGCTGCCCGGGCAGTTTGACCCAGATGGTCCAGTAGCCCAGTTCACGGGCGGCCTGGACGTCGTTGACCGGGTGATCGCCGATATGCACCACCTGCTCCGGGCGCAGGCCGGTATGCTCAAGCGCGCGCTGGAACATCAGCGGGTGGGGTTTGGCGGTACCGACACCATCGGCATTGAACTGGAAGTCGAACAGGTCGGCCAGGCCGGTCAGCGACACGTCGGCATTGCCGTTGCTCAGCGCACCGATCCGATAGCCCTCCTTCCGTAACTGCTTGAGCATGGTCATCGCGTGCTCGAACAGCTCCACCTGATGACGCGCCTGCATGAACACGTCGAACGCCTGGGCCGCCAGCGCTTCTGCCTCCTGCTCATCAAAACCGGACGCACGCAGGCCGCGCTCCAGCAGACGCAGGCGGACCAACGTCATGCTGTGGGCGATCTCCGGATACTCCGCCAGCAGCTCCGCCCGCATCCGCGAGCCCTCGACCAGGTCGGCGGGCTGATGCAGCTGGGTGAAGGTCCCGGCGTTCTGCTCCAGCCACTGCCAGAGGGTCAGGTTGGCCTGGCGGATCACCGGATCCACCGCCCATAGCGTGTCGTCGAGATCGAAGGTGACGCATTTCAACATGGGTTACTCCTCCTTCCGGCGTTTGGCGCGGGGGTGCGATTGCTCGTACACCTCCATCAGATGCTGGAAGTCTAGATGAGTGTAGATCTGAGTGGTGGCGATATCGGCATGTCCCAGCAGCTCCTGCACTGCGCGCAGGTCGGCACTGGACTCTAGCATATGACTGGCGAAGCTGTGGCGCAGCCGGTGTGGATAGACCCGACCGCTGACCCCGGTGTGTTCACCGTGGCGCTTCAGTCGTTGCTCGATGGCACGTACCCCCAGCCGTTCACCCTGTTTGCCGACGAACAGTGCGGTTTCATCCAGCGCCGCCAGCGCTGCCCGCTGCTTGAGCCAGCGCTGCAGCGCCGCGATCGCCTTGCGCCCGATCGGCAGCATCCGCGTCTTGCGCCCCTTGCCGGTGACCACCAGGCTGGCATCACGCAGATCCAGATCGAACAGGTTAAGGCTGACCAGCTCCGACACACGCAGACCCGAGGAGTAGAGCAGTTCCATCATCGCCAGATCGCGGATCACCAGCGGATCGTCGCTGCGCTGATCGAGCAGGGCACTCAGTTGATCCACGTCCAAGGTCTGCGGCAGGCGCCGTGACGCCTTCGGCGCCTGCACCGCCAGCGCCGGGTTCTGGCTCACCTTGCCCTCGCGACTGAGGTAACGGTAGAAGCTGCGGGTCGCCGATAGCAGGCGCGCCAGAGAACGTCCGGAGAGGCCGTTGCCGTGCAGCTGGGCCACGGCACGTCGCAGTTTGCGCTCATCCAGTGCGCGCCAACCGGCACAGCCCAGCTCTTCCAGTTGGGCTTCGAGCCGCTCCAGGTCGCGGCGGTAGTTGTTCAGGGTATGCGGCGACAGCTGGCGTTCGCTGTGCAGGTAACGCAGGAATCCCGCCAGCAAGCGTTCATCCCCGTTATCCATCTCAGCCCTGCCCCTGCTGATGCAGCAGACGCGCCAGGATGCGGCTGAGCACCTCGCCGACGTAGCTCAGAAACAGGGTACCCTGGCTGCTCTGAAAATAGTTCGGGTCGTAGCTGCCGATCGCCAGCAGGCCGAGGGTTTCGCCCTTGACCAGCGGCACCACCGCGGAGGACTGCACGCGCACGGCGCCATCCTGGAACAGGAAGCGGTTCATCGCTTCGGAGAGCCGGCCGCAGCTGGGCAGGTTGGTGTCGATCAGCGGCTGCACGATGCTGCATTCGCCGCGCGACAGTACTCTCAGGCCGTTGCAATCCAGCGCCTGCTCGCTAAACAGCACCAGTACCGTCTCATCGCCGTAGAAGTCGCGGCACAGGCTCTCCTCCACCGCCACGGCGACCTCGTCCAGCGTCTCGGCTTCGAGCAGGCCGAGCACCATGCGTTTGGTTTTCTCGAACTGACCGTCGTTGTAGCGCGCCGCCTCGATCAGCTCCGACAGGCGACCATGCAGCTGTTCGTTGCGCGACCGCAGCAGGGAGGTCTGTCGCTCCACCAGGGACACGGCGCTGCCGCGCTGGTGCGGGACATAGAGCTTCTCCAGCAGTTGCACATGATCGCTGAAGAAGTCGGGATGACGACCCAGATAGTTCGCCACCTGCTCGGCGCTCAGCACCTCTTCCGTCGTCTTTGCCAGCTCGTCCGTCATAGATAGATCTGCCCTTCAAAAACCGTTGTGGCCGGACCGGTCATCATCACCGGCTGCCCCTCTCCCGCCCAGCAGATCTCCAGATCGCCACCGGGCAGGTGCACCAGCACCCGCTCATCGAGCAGCCCGCGCAGACGCCCGGCAACCACCGCCGCACAGGCGCCGGTACCGCAGGCCTGGGTCTCGCCGGCACCGCGCTCGAACACCCGCAAGCGCACCTCTGAGCGGGACTCGATCTGCATAAAGCCGATATTGGCCTTTTTCGGGAAGCGCGGGTGGCACTCCAGTGCCGGTCCCAGCGTACTCACCGGCGCCCTGTCGACATCGTCGACCAGCAACACGCCATGGGGGTTGCCCATCGACACGGCGCTGAGCTCGACAGGCTGACCGTCGACCTCAACGTCGTAAATGGCCGCCTTTTCATCCGCAACAAAGGGGATCTGCGCCGGTACCAGCTCCGGTGCGCCCATATCGACCTCGACCTGCTGATCCGCGCGGATCGTCAGCATCGCCTCACCGCGTGCGGTCTCCACCGCGATACGATCACGCATCACCAGCTTCTTGTCGCGCACGAAACGGGCAAAGCAGCGCGCGCCGTTGCCGCAGTGCTCTACCTCGGAACCGTCGGCGTTGTAGATGCGGTAACGAAAATCCATCTCCGGCCGGGTCGGCGGCTCGACCAGCAGCAGCTGATCGAAACCTACGCCGCGATTGCGGTCGGCCAGCTGCCTCACCTGATCGGCGTTAAAACGGATGCGCTGGGAGATCGCATCGATCACCATGAAGTCGTTGCCCAGGCCATGCATCTTGGTAAAACGCACCAGCATGATTATCTATCCTTCGGCAACAGGTGTTCGCCGCGCATCAGGTCGCTGAGTTTTTCCCGCTCGCGCACCACGCAGTACTCGTTGTCGTCGACGATCACCTCTGCCGGACGCGTGCGGGTGTTGTAGTTCGACGCCATGACAAAGCCGTAGGCGCCGGCGGAGCAGACCGCCAGCAGATCGCCCGGTTGCAGGTTCAGTGCCCGGTCCTTGCCGAGGAAGTCGCCGGTCTCGCACACCGGTCCGACCAGATCCCAGTTTTTCGTCTCGCCCTCTTCGCGCAGCTCCACCGGAACGATCTCCTGGTAGGCGCCGTACAGCGAGGGACGGATCAGATCGTTCATGGCGCCGTCGATGATGGCGAAGTTCTTCTCCCCGGTCTGCTTCAGGAACTCGACCCGGGTCAGTAGCACGCCGGCATTGGCGGCGATGGAGCGGCCCGGCTCGAACACCAGCGCCAGCTTGCGCTCTCCGAGGCGCTCGACGATCGCGTCGATATACTCCGCCGGTGTCGGCGGCGTCTCATCGGTATAGCAAACGCCCAGGCCGCCACCCAGGTCCAGGTGACGCAGCACGATCCCTTCATCGGCCAGTTGGTCGATCAGCAGCAGCAGGCGATCGAGCGCATCAAGGAAGGGGCTCAGTTCGGTCAACTGGCTACCGATATGGCAGTCGATACCGACTACCTCGACATTGTCCAGGGCATGAGCACGACGGTAGACATCGAGCGCATGGTCGATATCGATACCGAACTTGTTCTCCTTCAGGCCGGTGGAGATATAGGGGTGGGTCTTGGCATCCACGTCCGGATTGACGCGGAAGGAGATCGGCGCCACCTGGCCCAGCTCGGCCGCCACGGCGTTGACCCGATCCAGCTCGGCGTCGGACTCGATGTTGAAGCAGTGAATACCCACTTCCAGCGCACGCTTGATCTCATGGGGCTGCTTGCCGAGGCCGGAGAACACCACCTTGGCCGGATCGCCGCCGGCGCGCAGCACGCGCTCGAGCTCACCGAGGGAGACGATATCGAAACCGGCGCCCAGGCGTGCCAGCAGGTTCAACACGCCGATATTGGAGTTGGCCTTGACGGCGTAGCAGACCAGCGCATCGCGCCCCTCGAGGGCACGGGCGTAATCCATGTAGGCACTCTCCAGCGCATCGCGGGAGTACACGTAAGTCGGCGTGCCGATCTCGTTGGCGATCCGGCTCAGCGATACCTCTTCGCAGAACAGACCGCCGTTGCGGTATTCAAAACTATCCATTCTCTCTCTCATTGCGCCTGTTGTTGGGTGTCGGCGGTCTGCGGGAGCGACAGCGGCCCCTTCTGGCCGCAGCCCACCAGCAGCAGGGTTCCCAAAATCAGAATCGGCCAGCAGTGTTTCATATCGGCGCATCCTCGCGTCCGCACCCGGCTACTCACTACTAGGAAGGAGCCAGGCGCACTCAAAATGTTAAACGCTGAATTATACCCTGAGCCGAGGGCCGATGAGTACCGGCGCGAGAGGATACCGGGACGGAAAAGCACGTTATACTGGGCGCCCACCCGCAGCACTGGAGAAGCGTTGATGACCGAATCGGAATTTATGGCCCAGGTTGACGAAACACTGCAGCGCGTCGAGGAGATCCTCGACGAGGCCGAGTCTGACCTGGATTATGAGACCAACGGCGGCATGATGACGGTCAAGTGCGAGAACGGCAGCCAGATCATCTTCACCCGTCAGCCGCCATTGAAGCAGCTGTGGCTGGCCACGCGTACAGGGGGGTTCCACTTCGATTACAGCGACGAGCAGCAGAGCTGGGTGCGCGACAGCGACGGCGCCGATCTGGGGGAACTGTTGACCCAGGCGTTTGCCGATCAGGCCGGCGAGGCGCTCGATTTCAGCGCAATCTGAGGCGGCGCGAACACACACCAATCGTCATCTGCCGGACGCTATACTCGGCGGCTGGATTTTCAACACGGGTTTGGCGCTGACCGACAGCCAGCGGCGCCAAAGGGACAGGTAAACGAGAGCGATGCGTATCCTGGTAACCGGCGTAGCCGGCTTTATCGGTGCCGAACTGGCCCACACGCTGCTGCAGCGTGGTGACGAGGTGGTCGGTATCGATAACCTGAACGACTACTACGATGTCAGCCTGAAACAGGCCCGCCTGGAGCGCCTGCAGGCGCTACCCGGGTTTCGCTTCATCCACGCCGATATCGCCGACAGCACACAGATGCAGCAGCTGTTCCAGCAGATCGACTGCTCCCGTGTCACCCACCTCGCCGCCCAGGCCGGGGTACGCTACTCGATCGAAAACCCGCTCAGCTACGGCCAGTCCAACCTGATCGGTTTTCTCAACATCCTGGAGGGCTGCCGCCATAACGCCATAGAACACCTGGTTTACGCCTCCTCCAGCTCGGTGTACGGCGCCAACGAAACGGTGCCGTTCAGCATCCACGATAACGTCGACCACCCGGTCTCGCTCTACGCCGCAACCAAGCGCGCCAATGAAGCGATGGCGCACAGCTACAGCCACCTTTACAACCTGCCCACCACCGGCCTGCGCTTCTTCACCGTCTACGGTCCCTGGGGCCGACCCGATATGTCACCGATGCTGTTCGCCGACGCGATCACCCAAGGCAAGCCACTGAAAGTATTCAACTATGGCCGTCACAAGCGCGATTTCACCTATATCGACGATATCGTCGAGGGTGTGGTGCGCTGTCTGGACCGAGTACCCGGCGGCGATCCCGACTGGTCCGGCATAAATCCCGACCCGGGGTCATCGCGCGCGCCCTGGCGACTGTACAACATCGGCGCCAGCCAGCCGGTGGAGCTGCTCTACTACATCGAGCTGCTGGAACAGGCGCTCGGTGCCAAGGCGCAGAAGGAGATGCTGCCGATGCAGCCGGGGGATGTGGAGGCGACCTACGCCGATGTCATCGAGTTGATACGCGACACCGGCTACCGGCCGCAGATCGCCATCGAAGAGGGGATCGAGCGCTTCGCGCGCTGGTATCTGGACTATTACAAGCGCTGATTGCGTTCGGCCGCTGACAGCTCACCCTCGACCAGCTGCTGCAGTCGGTCGAGGGCGCCGCGGTTGTCCGCCACGAAACGGCGCGCCGCCTGCGCCATCGCCGCACAGCGTTCGGCATTGCCGACCAGCTCGCGTAACGTCCGCAGCAGCCCCACCTCATCCGCGACCTGAACCAGCCCGCCGGCATCGCTCAGCGCCTGGGTAATCTGGGCGAAGTTAAAGGTATCCGGCCCCATCAGCACCGGTTTGCCCAGCGCCGCCGGTTCCAGCGGGTTATGCCCGCCGGTGCCGCTGAAGCTGCCGCCGACAAAGGCGATATCGGCGGCGGCGTAGATCTGCATCAGCTCACCGAGGGTATCGCCGATATAGATCTCGGTCTCCAGGCTCGGCGTTTCCGCCGCGCTGCGCCGGCAGACCCTGTCGCTGTAGCGTCTGGCCAGCGCGGCCACCGAGGCGAAACGCTCCGGGTGACGCGGTACCAGAATCAGCGCCAGGCTGGGCCAGTCGAGACAGAGCGCTTTCCACACCCGCAGCAGCAACTCATCCTCGCCCTCATGGGTGCTGGCGGCGATCAGCACCGGTCGGGTGTCGCCGAGCTGGACTCGCAGTGCGGCACCGGCGCCGATATCGGCCGGATCGGGCTCGATATCGAACTTGATACTGCCGGTGATCTTCAGTCTGTCGCTGGGCAGTCCCAGCTGATGCAGGCGCTCACCATCGGCATGCGACTGCGCGGCCACCAGGGTCAACTGCTCCAGCATCGGCCGGGTCAGGGCGGCAAAACGGGCATAGCCGCGGGCCGAGCGCGCCGACATCCGCGCGTTGGCCAGCAGCACCGGAATGTCGCGCCCGGCACAGCTATGCAGCATATTGGGCCAGAGCTCGGTTTCCACCACAACGCAGAGCAACGGCTTGCTGCGCTCAAGAAAGCGAGCCCAGAACCAGGGCAGGTCCCAGGGGCAGTAGCGATGGGTCACCCGTTCACCAAACAGCGCCTGAACCCGCTCGGCGCCGGTCGGCGTCATCGTGGTGATCAGCACCGGTCGCTGTGGATAACTCTCCAGCAGCCGCTGCACCAGCGGCGCGATCGCCAGGGTTTCGCCCACCGATACCGCATGGATCCAGACCGGCTTCGCACTGAACTCCGGGGCAGGAATGAAACCCAGACGCTCCTTCACACGCTGACGATAGGCGGGGGCCTTGCGCCCGCGCCACCACAAGCGTGCCAGCACCAGGGGCAGTGCCAGAGTGAACACCAGGGTATAAAGTCGACGCGCCAAGCGGAGTCTCCGTCAGTCCTGGAACTGCATGGCGTGCAGCCTGGCGTAGGCGCCGCCCTGGGCCAGCAACTGCTGATGGCTGCCCTGCTCGACGATCCGCCCCTGCTCCATCACTACGATCAGATCGGCGCTCTCGATGGTGGAGAGCCGATGCGCGATCACCAGCGTGGTGCGACCCTTGACCACCTCAGCCAGCGCGGCCTGGATATGGCGCTCGGACTCGGTGTCCAGCGCCGAGGTCGCCTCGTCCATGATCAGGATCGGCGCATTCTTCAGGATCGCCCGGGCGATGGCGATGCGCTGACGCTGGCCACCGGAGAGCAACACGCCGTTCTCGCCGACATGGGCGTGGATACCGCCGGGTTGGCGCTCGAGAAATTCGGTGACATGGGCAGCTTCGGCCGCGGCCAGAATCTGCGCCTCGTCGGCACCGGCCATGGCACCGTAGGCGATATTCTCGGCGATGCTGCCGTCGAACAGCACCACCTGCTGATTGACCAGCGAGATCTGCCGACGCAGGCTGTCGAGCCGGATCTCCTGCAGCGGCACGCCGTCGAGTAGGATCTCGCCCTGCCAACCGTCGTTGAAGCGCGGGATCAACGAGGCCAGGGTGGACTTGCCGCTGCCCGAGCGCCCCACCAGCGCCACCGTCTTACCGGCCGGCAGTGTCAGGTTGATATCGCACAGCGCCTGGGTCTCGGTACCCGGATAACGGTAGCTCAGGTTGCGCAGTACCAGTTCGCCGCGAACCGCCTGCAGCTCCCGCGTACCGCTGTCCTGCTCGCCTGGCTCGTCGATGACGCCAAACAGGCTCTCCGCCGCCGCTATCCCCTTCTGGATGATCGGGCTGACCTCGGTCAGTTGGCGCACCGGCTTGGTCAACATGCCGGCAGCGGTGAGAAAGGCGACGAAACCGCCGGTGGTCATGCCGCCCAGCACCACCGGATCCATCGCCATGAACAGTAGGGTGGCCATCGCCAGCGCGATCAGCAGTTGCACCGCCGGGGTATTCAGCGACTGGGTCACCACCAGTTTCATCGACTGGCGCTTGTTCTGTTCGCTGGCACGCTGAAAGCGCTGCTGCTCCGCTTGCGCGCCGCCGAAGATGCGCACCACCTGAAAGCCGCGAATCGCTTCGGAGGCGACCGAGGTGATGTCACCGACCGAAGACTGGAGATGGCGACTGAGCTTGCGCATCCGCTTCGATGCGATCGACACCACGATGCCGATAAATGGTCCTGCCGCCAGGAAGATCAGCGTCAACTTCCAGTTCAGGTAGACCATGTAACCAAGCAGACCGACCACGGTCAGCCCCTCACGGATGCTGATCTTGATCGCGTTGGTGACGGCGCCGGTGACCTGCTCCACGTTGTAGGTCAAACGGGAGAGCATCTCACCGCTGGGGTTCTGGTGGTAGTAGTGTGTCGGCAGTCGCAACAGGCTCTCGAATACCCGCGTGCGCAGGGTGTGCACGGTCTCCCGCGCCACGTAACTCATGCTGTAGTTGCCGATGAACGCACCGATACCGCGCATTAAAAAGATACCGATAATCGACAGCGCCAACCACAGGCGCTGGTCGAAAGCGTTGCGTTGCACTGCATCCACGACCATCTCCAGCCACTTGGCCGCCAGTGCCTGGCCGGCGCCGTAGATGGCGTAACCGACAAAGCTGGCCAGGAAACCGTACCAGAGCGGCTTCACATGGATCAGGATGCGGCGGTAGATATGCCAGCCGCTGTCTTGGCCGGCTGTTTTGGTCGAATCGCTCATAGGCTCACACATCTCGGACTGAGCGGGCATTGTACAGGGCTAAACGCCGCGATTGCCACGTTCCCCCGCTTACCGGGCCTGACACCGACGACAAAAAAAACGGTACAATCCACCACGCCATCAATCTCAGACAATTGGATCTCACGTGTCCAAGGACTCAGCTACCGACAGCAATCGCTTCCTGCATCCGCGCTACTGGCCCACCTGGATCATGCTGGCCGGACTGCGCCTCGCATCGCTGCTGCCTTACCGCCTGCAACTGCGGATCGGGGCGCTGCTGGGCGCGCTGCTATACCGCTTCAACCGCCACCGCCGACAGGTGACCGAAACCAACATCCGACTGGTATTTCCCGACCTGGAGCCGGCTGCTCGTCAACGCATGGTGCGTGATGTGTTCCGCCACAACGGCATCGGCCTGCTGGAAACGGCGATGGCCTGGTGGATGCCGCTGGATCGGCTGCCGCAGAAGATCATCTTCAAGGGGCGCGAGCATCTGGAGCAGGCGCTGCAGCAGGGCAGGGGCGTGATCCTGCTCGGTGCCCACTTCTCCACGCTGGACCTGGGCGGCCTGCTGTTCGCGCAGCATTACGAGGTGGATGCGATGTACCGCAAGCACAACAACCCGCTGATGGACCTGTACATCCGCCGGGGGCGCAGCCGCTATTTCGGCCAGGCGATCGAACGTTCCGATATCCGTTCGATGATCCGCGCCCTGCGCAAGAACCGCATCGTCTGGTACGCTCCGGATCAGGACATGGGCTCACGCAACTCGGTCTATGCCGACTTCTTTGGCGTGCCGGCTGCCACGATCACCGCCACCAGCCGCATGGTCAAGCTTAACGACTCGCCGATCCTGATGCTGGCCCAGCACCGCCTGGCCGACGATTCAGGCTATGAGCTGGAGCTGTTCCCGGTCATCGAGCCGTTCCCCAGCGGTGACGCCGAAGCGGACGCGGCACGCATCAATGCCGAACTCGAGCGCGCGATCCGCAAGGATCCGGCGCAGTACATGTGGGTCCACCGCCGTTTCAAGACCCATCCCAAGGGCAAGAATTATCTCTATCGACAAGGCGACTCTTAATGGGTGTTCAGGCAATGAGCGATCAGGTCAAACAGGTCATCTGCATCAAGTGGGGCACCCGCTACGGGCCGGAGTATGTCAACCGTATCTACTCGATGGTGGAACGCAACATCACCCCGCCGTTCCGCGTCATATGTCTGACCGACGACGCCGAGGGGGTTCGCGAAGAGGTGGTCTGCCGCCCCCTGCCCGAGCTGGGCTGCCCGAGGCCGACCAATGCTCCGGGCAAATGGCCGAAGACCGCACTCTGGGGCAGGTCCCTGTTCGATATCGAGGGTGTGGTGCTGTTCATCGACCTGGACGTGATCATCACCGGCAATCTGGATGAGTTCTTCAGCTACGGTGACCCAGAAGATGTGATCCTGGCGCGCAACTGGGTCAAGCCGCTGGAACGCCTGGGCCAGACCTCGATCTTCCGCTTCGAGATCGGCCGCCACGCCTACATGCTGGAGAACTTCCAGAAGGATCCGGAGGGGATCGCCGGCAAATACCAGTTCGAGCAGCGCTACGTCACCAACTGCGTCGAAGGCGGGGTGAAGTTCTGGCCCCGTGGCTGGGTGCGCCACTTCCGCATGGACTGCCTCGGGCCTTGGCCATTGCGCTACCTGCGCCCGCCCAAGCTGCCCAAAAACTGCCGGGTGGTGATCTTCCCCGGCAAGCCCGACCCCGCCGACGCCATGCTTGGGCGCTGGTCCGACCAGGTGCCGGTACGCGGCAGGCTGGAACATATCAAGGCAGCCCTGAGTGGCGAATGCGGCGCCAACCGTTACCGCTTTCTGAAGCGGTTCTTTTTACCGGCCGACTGGATCAAACAACACTGGCGCTAGACGGGGGCTGACGGATGCACGCTCAAAAGCACGATAACGATACTCCCTTGCGCCTGATGCAGCTGATGCTGTCGAGCCAGAACGGCGGCGCCGAAACCTTTTTTGAAAAGCTGACCCTGGCGCTGGCCGATGCCGGTGTGCAGCAGTGCGTGGTGATCGAACCGGATGAGCGCCGGGAAGCCCTGTTCGCCGGGCACCCCAATATCGAGGTCAAGCTGCTGCGCTTTCGCGGTCTGCATGAGCCCCTGGGGCGTGTGCGCCTGAACCTGCTGATGCGGCGCTGGCAACCGGATGCGATGCTGACCTGGATGAGCCGGGCGATCAAGCGCGCCCCGACCGGCTACTGTCCGCTGGTCGCCCGTCTCGGCGGCTACTACCGGGTGGAGCGCTACCGCAAGAGCGATCGCCTGATCGGCAACACCCCGGATATCGTGCGCTATCTGCGCGACGAGGGGATCCCGGCGGAGAAGACCCAGTGTATCCCCAACTTTGGCGAAATCGCGCCCTGCGAGCTGGATAGCGACACCGCCCGCGCCCGACTGCGTGAGGAGCTGAAGATCCCGGCAGAACATCGGGTGCTGTTGGCGCTGGGCCGCCTGCACGAAGCCAAGGCCCACGACACACTGATCGATGCCCTGAGCAAGACCGAAAACACCAGCCTGCTGATCGCCGGCGATGGCCCGTTGAAAACACAGCTTGAGGCGCAGATTGCGCGCCTCGGGCTGAACACACGGGTGCACTTGCTCGGATGGCGGCGGGACACCGGCTACCTGTTCAAGGCCTGCGACATCTCGGTCTTCCCCTCGCGTTTCGAGCCGTTCGGCAACGTGGTGGTGGAGAGCTGGGCGCAGCAGCGCCCGCTGATCGCCGCCGCCTCGGCCGGACCCGGCTGGCTGATCACGGATAACAGCGACGGGTTACTGGTACCGATAGACGACAGCGACGCTCTGGCCGAAGCGATCAACCGCCTGGTAGCGGACCCCGCATTGGGCGAGCGACTGGTGGAAGCGGGCTATCGCACCTATCGGAAGACGTTCTCCCGCGAGGCGGTTACCGATGCCTACATCGCCATGTTTAAAGAGGTGATTGCGCGTTATCACAAACGCTAACCGGACACTTGATAAACAGACCCCTAAGCCTACTTTCTGAACAGGCTTAGGGTTCTGTCTCTGACGGTCTTCAGCGTCAGCATCTCGCTGTCGATCAGATGCAGCATGATCTCCGTCTCCAGTTCGGTATCGACATCGATCACATCGCTTACCCGCTGGAACTGATGCGGGTCTATGCTGGCGGTGCCGACGCGATCATAGTCGATACCCGGAAACTCGATTCCGTACCGCTCTCTCAGACCGAGCAGCTCCGCACTGGACTCTCTGATCGATGCGGCGATCCCGGGACACAGTTCAGGTTTACGTTTGCGCCCCGCATCCTTTTCAAAGCGGATAATGCTCTCCCTGATCCGCTTGATCTTATGCTTGGGCAGAGTCTCACCCCGGTTGGCCATGAAGCGCTGGTACTTATTGAGAATCGAAATAGCCTCCGGCGAGATCGTCTCATTTTTGATGATGGTTTTGATCTGGCCCGGCGCTATGTTGGATGACAACAGCCTAGTGCTCAGGTCGTAGACCACATCGCCGTTGACAAGGCTGGTTCTGTCGAAGGCGATGACCCTGACCGACGTGCCGAAAACCCGCTCGATGGTGGCGAGGTAGTCCAGCTCTCGCATCTCGTCAGGCGGGAAAAACTCGCACCGCGTCTTGATCGACTGCTGCAACAGCGACAGATATTTGGCCGCCGGCTCCCTGACGTAGAAAACGAATTCGACCTGATCGAAAATGTCGGCCAGGTAGGTCTTCATCTTCTGTAGCGCCGACTCGTCCAGCTGGTAGAAGGTTTCCGAACTGATCAACACCAGATCAGGATTGGTTTTTTTGACCTGCTCGCGCACGGAATCCCAATATTTCTTTGAGAGCTTCCTGATCTTCCGGTAACCGCCCGCCTTTTTGACATATTTGGGCAGCATCAGGCTGTCGTCTTGAAACAGGATCTGGAGTATGTGGTGGGCGCTGCGCGAAAAAGGCGTATCGGGGTACAGGATGCCGTGCTTGGCCAACAGGGCGCGGCTTTGATGATAGGAACTCTGGATCGCGGTACTGCCCGCCTTCCCGGAGCCACAATGGATCACTAATTTGGTCATACCTATTCAGCCCGCCCTGCCCGGTTTTCAGTTGTACGCTCGACCATCCCGGTTACCCGATCAACAAGCTCCCTGCCCAGACGATCGAGCCCCACAGGGGCCTCCCCCTCCATCGCGTCGGGCTGATAGCCCGCCAGTTGCGTCAATGCACAGCGCTGTACACCCTGCAACTGGTGGAAACCGTTGACGATCTCTTCGAAATAGGAGCCCTTGTCGATACGCAGCTCCGACGGCGTCAACAGGGTTACCGGGCGACCACTGCACAGCGCTTCGCTGGCCATGGTCAGGCTGTCCTGGGTCACCAGCACCCGCTGGGCGGCCGCCAGAAAGGGCAGCATCACCCGCTTCGGCTCACGGTTGTAGAGCACCAACTCCACCAGGTTGTCTCTGTCCAACTCCTCGTCCAACAGCTGCTCCACTTCAGGCGGCGTGCGCCTTGAGGTGGTGATCAACCAGCGAACGCCAAGCCGCTGCGAGAGCGCATTCACCCCCGCTACCAGCCCCTGCCAGTCCGCATCACTGTAGTGATGGCTCTTGCTGTTGGCGCCGATCAGCAGTGCCCAACAGGGGGATGATGGTTTGCCCTGTTGCCAGTAACGCTCGCCTGCGGCGGCAACGCGCTCCGGTGTCACCGAGTTGGGGATCAGGCCGCTAACCAGCGAAGCCGTGCGATAGTCCCGTCTGGTCGGCGAGACGATAAGATCGAACCAGCGGTCGGGAAAGGGGTCCGGCACGCCGACAAAGATATTGCCGGCCCGGTATCGACGTTTGAGCACCAGGCTGGCAAAGGCACTTTTGCCACCGGAGGAGATGATCAGGTCGGGGGGCCGTGTTGGCTGCGACTCCAGCACACTGCTCAGGGCGAGGCACGCCTCGTTCAGCCAGGCGGCCGGAATCGCGATCAACTTGCGCATCAGGCCGCGAAACAATCCCGGCAGGCGGTTGCGCACGCAGATCTTTTCACGCTGAATCCTCAGCCCCTGCCGCTCCAGCAGATCGACTATCCCCTCGGACTGGGCACAGTGGCCCGGCGAGCCCTCATCGAGGATCAGGATATTAATGGCCACCCCGGGCACTATCCCTCGACACCCTTGGCCTGGGCTTCCGCATCGTCCCAGATACGCTGGATCCAGCGTGCCGGGCGGATATGCTTATAGAGCTTCTTGTATGCCTTCTTCACCGGCCAGTTGCCCTGCACCGCATCGTGCGGGTTGGGGTCACCGGGGAAGGCGACCACGCGGGCGGTTGGCGGCAGTACCGGCTCCTGCCAGAAGCGGGCAGGCCAGGAGGGTACACAGTGGGTTTTGAACAGCACACACCACTCATCCGGCCAAAAGGTCAGCTCCTTCACATTGCGGGAGATGTAGGTCTGTGAGTTGCGGAACTGCTCGAAAATGCTCGACTGGTTCGCGATCAGATTGTCGAACAGGTACTCGTCGGCCCCGACCCGGAAACGGTACGCCGAGGTATTGCCTATCCCCTTGCCGGGCTGGGTCCAGTTCTGCATCACGACAAAGGTCTTGTCCGGCTCGAACTCGAAAAACGGATCGAGCGAGGCGCTGACCACCACATCCAGGTCGAGGTACAACCAGTCGCCCTCCAGCCCAAACAGGTGCTCGCTACGCCGATACAGGGTCAGTTTGCGCCAGCCCAGACGGCACTTGGGTTCCGGCAGGTCGATGGTGGGGCAATCATGACACTCCACCTCCTGCCGAATGCCAGTGCGGTTATCGGTCAGGCAGACGAAACGCAGCGGCCCACTGACCTGCTGCCGCACCATGGCATAGAGGCGGTTGACGTAGTCGGCACCGTACAGCGTGCCCCACTTCATACAGATCACTTGTTTGGTCATTACAGACAGTGTCCCAGAGTTTGATTTGACGCGCCCGCGTCCTTATCATCAGTTCGTCTTTCGATTCCAAGTCGCATCCTAAACTCAGTCGCCGCTTATGCCGACCTTTCCCCGGCCCACGTCGATCACGGCATAGGTGGCTCTCTGCGGTGCCAGATCCGCAAGCTGCTCCAGAAAGCGCTGTGGATGCTCATAGTCCAGTGCGCGAAGTTCGGTCAGCGGATACTGCCACCAGGCAGAGTTCAACAGCGCCTCAGACAACTCAGAACCGAACCGGGGCCGGATCGGCCGTGCCGGGTTACCGCCGACGATCTGGTAGGGCGGCACATCCTTCGTCACCACCGCATTACGCGCAATGATCGCACCGGTTCCGATCGAGACGCCCGCCATCACCACGGCCCCGTCACCGATCCAGACATCATGCCCGATTCGGGTTAACCCCGGATTCGGACGGTGGGAGACACACAGTTCGTGGCTGGTGGATGCCCAGTCCAGCGGATGGCCCCGGCCATCCTGGCCAATCGTCACCTGCCGGCCGAACGAGCAGAAGCGGCCGATCTCGGTGACGAAATGCAGTTCCCCGCTACGGATATAGCTGTGTGCACCGATGCGGATGAGTTCAGGCGCTTCCTTGAGTACCTGCACGCTACCCAACTTCGCCGGCGCTTCAAGCCTCAGCACACTCCGGCTGTCGATCAACTCCGCTCGACTGAGCTTGATCCCCAGCGTTTTCGCCCTGCGCCTTTTCAGCGCGTTCAGCAGCATCACCGGCCACTCCAGGCTTTCTGGATAAAGGAGGCGCGCTTCCAAAAACCGTAGGCGTGCTCCGCCACATCCTCTGGATCCGGCTTGCCGTGAAAGATGATGATCGCCGCCCGTTCCGGCAGGGGGGTGTCCAGGCGATCCGGTGCCTTCAGCCCGAGTTGGCCAAGGCCCAGTTTTTCGGCCCAGCGCCAGCACTTGGAATCCAGGCTTTTCTTGTAGGAAAGTACGCGATCCGCCGGCCAGTTGCCCGCCTCGGGAACGCAGGCGTAGATCCACTCCTGATCGCCATTCAACTCCTGCATGATCCGCTGCTGATCGGCGAGAAAGCCGTCCCAGATATGGGCATAGCGGCCGATACGAAAACGCATCACCGAGCTGTTCCACATCGGATTGCGCGACCAGTTACCGATGATCAGGAAATCGCCGGGCTGATCGACGAGGAAATCGATCTCGTCGACGATCACCACGTCCAGGTCCAGGTAGATCATATCGCCCTGAAGCCCGTAGAAATCGCTCTGGAACAGCGACAGCTTGTACCACCAACCGTGCAGTCCGCTCTCCTGCAGGGGTAACACCTCAACGCCCTCGGCCAACCCGCGACCATCTTCGGTCATACAGAAAAAACGAAACGGCCGATGCAGATGCCGACGCACCATGCGATACAAGCGGTTGACGTACTCGGCCGGATACTTGGTACCCCATTTCAGGCACACCACATTGACCGGCTGGTTCTGTTCACCCGCCCCGCTCATATCCGGGCGTTCGCTGTTTTCAACCATCGTCACCATCCAGGCACTCTCGATAACAACTCAGTGTCTGCTGCAACATCTGCTGCTGCAGGAACGGCATATCCCCCGGCGCCTGGGGATGCGCCAGCAGATCGGTCACGACCTCTCTCAATCTGGCCTGATCTCGACAGGGCACCCTGCCGGCCGGGAAAACGGCATCCAGGATCTCCGCCACACCGCCGTGAGCATAGCCGACAACAGCCGCACCCAGGCTCAGTGCCTCGGCGACGGTTCGACCAAAGGACTCGGGCTTGGTCGACAGCGACAACACTAGATCCGACACGGCATAGATCTCGCGGATATCCGACCTGGCACCGGTAAATGTAATGGCGTCCTCCAGCCCTTCGCTGCGCACCCGTTCCCTCAGCTCACGTGCATACGCCTGTCGCTTGGGATCCTCGCCCCCGACAATCAGGCCATGGACCGGCAGCTTATCGGCGCGCAGATCACGGATCAGGTCGATGAAATCATGGTGGCCCTTGAGCCGGGTCAGACGCCCCGGCAGTGTCAGCACCCGCTGTCCGTCGAGCTGCGGGTACTGGTTTCGCCACTCTTGCAGCCAGTCATCGCCAGGCCGGTTGCCGCGCTTGAACACCTCAGGGTCGATGCCACGGAAGATGACCCGCACCCGCTGCTTATCGGTCTGCGGGTAGTTCTGCTCGATATAGGTTTTCACCGTATCCGACACGGCAATAACCCGCTCGCCGCGGCACATGATGCTGCTGTACCGCCCGACCGAGTAGAGTCCATGCACGGTGGTCACCAGATGGGGCCGCTCGTCGGGCTTCAGCCCTCGCCATGCCAACCAGCAGACCCAAGCCGGCATCCGCGAACGCAGGTGCAGGATATCCGGTTTTTCCCGGCGCAACAGCGCCCGCACCTGCCAGATCTGTGTGAAGGTCAACGGCGACTTTCGGCCGATATCCAGACAGATATGGCGGCTGCCCTCACGCTCCAGTTGCTGAACCAGCGCTCCGCCGGCAGACAGCACCACCGACTCATGCCCCTGCTGAACCAGGTACTGGGCAATCTCCAGGGTACCGCGCTCGACGCCACCGCCGTCCAGCGCGGGCAGCACCTGCATCACCTTCACGCAGCACTACCCGTCTGTGCAGGCGCCCCGCGCCCGAGGCACAAGGCGATAAACCCGACAACGGCAAACACCGCGATCTTCTCCGGATGCTTCAGCGCCACCTCGGTCAAGCTGAAGGTGGCATAGGCCACCACCAGGCTAAGGCCGATGTAGCCCGCCCACTCCGTCTCGCGACTACGGATCATGCTGACAAATTTTCGCGCGGGTACGCCGAGCAGGGTCAGCAGCGCAGCGAACCCGATCAGTCCTCGCATCGCCAGCTCCTGAAAATACTGGTTGTGGGCATGGGCGCTCGTCGGCAGGTACTCGATCAGCTCCTCGGGGAACCGACCCTGCTCGACCCACTCCTCCTTGTACTGCATGAAGCGCTCCTTGCCGGCGCCGAACACGGGGTGCTTCATCGCCACCGACACGGCATATTTCCACATCAGAATGCGAAATCCGATGGAGCTGTCATAGCTGCTGCCACTGGCTTGCGCCGACAACGCCGGTACCAGTTCATCGTCAACCTTTGAGATACGCTTGAGGGCACCCGACTCAAAACCGACAAAGCCGGTAAGGCAGGTCGCCGCCACCAGCGTAAACACGACTCGCCTGGCAGAGAACGCCTTGTGCTTATACAGATAAAACGCAAAGATCAGCAGCAGCGGCACCATCGCCAGCATCACGCCACGAGTTTGGGTCAGGCCCGCTGCGCCGAGGAAGACTGCCGCCGAGAGGTAGAGCAGCCAGCGCCGCCAGCCATTGGTGAAGGCACAGGCCAGGTAGGTGCAGAGCACCGACAGACTCAGTGCATACATGCCGAAAAAGATCGGGTTGGTAAAGCCACCGAATCGATAGCACGTCTGCCAACCACATTGATAGCCGATCAACACCAACATCTCAAACGCCGCCAGAATACAAAGTGCGGCCAGATAACGGGGCTGAAGCCTGATCACCGATGCGGCGTAAATGAACAGCGAAAAGGACAGGAACATCCGTATGGTGCTCATATAGCCGTCACCGACCAGATAGGCGACCACCAGCACCAGCGAGTACAGCGACATCGGTAACAGCAGCGCCTTTACGGAGCCGGCGCCCCAACTGGAGATTGCGGCGCGATGGCCGAGGCAGAAAAGCAGCGCCAGCACGATCAGTGGCTTCAGGTATTGATCGCCGACGGGCAGGAAAAACATCAGATTGATCACATAGCCGAGCACGAGGTAGACGCTGATGGTCGCCAGTTGCTCGAGCCGCTGCTTGCTAAATAACGACACCCGTCGGGACACGCTTGTCACGGAAAACCTCTCGTCCTTGATCACAGTCTCAGATCCGCCTCACCAGCGGGCAGCACATATTTCAGATCGTACAGCACATGCTCCTGCTTGCCCCAACGACGGATCGCCTCGGCACCCAGCTCGTGGAACTGCTGATGGGCCACGGCCAGCACGATACCGTCGTAGCTATCGGCTTCCATCTGCTTCAGCGGCTCGATGCCATACTCCTCCAGTGCTTCCGCCGGGTCGACCCAGGGATCGTACACGTCCACCTCGGCACCGTACTCTCGCAGGGCATGGACGATATCCACCACCCGGGTGTTGCGCAGGTCGGGGCAGTTCTCCTTGAACGCCAGGCCCAGGATCAGAATGCGGCCGCCGGCCACATGGATACGCCGCTTCAGCATCGCCTTGACCATCTCGTCGGCCACATAGGCGCCCATATTGGAGTTGATCCGCCGCCCGGCCAAAATCACATCGGGGATGTAGCCCGCCGACTGCGCCTTGTAGGTGAGGTAGTAGGGATCGATGCCGATGCAGTGTCCGCCGACCAGGCCGGGGCGAAACGGCAGGAAGTTCCACTTGGTGCCGGCCGCCTCGAGTACCTCGAGGGTATCGATGCCGAGCTTGTTGAAGATGATCGCCAGCTCGTTGACCAGTGCGATGTTCAGATCGCGCTGGGTGTTTTCGATCACCTTGGCCGCTTCCGCCACGCGGATGCTGCTGGCCTTGTGGGTACCGGCGGTGATAATCGAGCGGTAGAGCTGATCCACCAGCTCGGCCACTTCAGGCGTCGAACCGGAGGTCACCTTTTTGATCGTAGTGACGCGATGCACCTTGTCGCCCGGGTTGATCCGCTCCGGGCTGTAACCGGCGAAGAAATCACGGTTATACACCAGCCCCGACACCCGTTCGATCACCGGGATGCAGTCCTCTTCGGTGGCACCGGGATAGACGGTGGATTCGTAGATCACGATGTCGCCCTTGCCGACTACGCGACCGAGGGTTTCCGAGGCCTTGATCAGCGGCGTCAGATCCGGCTGCTTCTGGCCGTTGATCGGCGTGGGTACGGTGACGATATACACATTGCAGCTCTGCAGCACCGTCGCATCGGCACTGAACTGCAGTTGGGTAGCGGCACCCAGCTCGTCGTCCTCGACCTCAAGCGTGCTGTCATGCCCGCTTTCCAGTTCACGAATCCGGTCGACGTCGATATCGAAGCCCACCACCGGGTAGTGCTTGCCGAACTCAACGGCGAGTGGCAGACCGACATAACCAAGGCCAACAATGCCTATTCTAATTCCGTCCAACGATAACCGGCCCAGCGCGGCAAGACTCATAACCACCCTCTATTCAAAATCAATTCGGCACATCGACCCGCTTCATCGAACATCCTGGCCGGCGGTACCAGCTCAACCGACCGCCCCGCCTGGTAGCGGCTGATCACTCCTTGGTCGGCAAGTGACATCAACCCTCGATACAGCCGCCCCTGACGGGTCCAGGGCACGGTCAACGTGCCCACGGCACAGCCGGCACTGAGCGCCTCATATACCATCGACACGCTGTCCTCGCTGACCCAGCACTGCTCCGTGCCGGCCAACTGCGTGGGCAACCAGCCCGGCTCCGTCGCCTCCACCGGTATCACCTCGACACCCTGTAGGGCGTTCAGCTGCTGCAGGGTCGATGGCGGTGTGCGGCGCGACGTGGTCAAGCGCCAGCGAACACCCTCGGACTGCGCAATGATACTACGCAGCTGCTCGATCAGCTCGGTTTCATCCCAGTCGTTGCTCTTCGACGGGCCGCCGATCAGCATCATGCCGCTGCCGGCGACCTTGTCGCCCGGCCGCATCCGATTCAGCGCGCCACGGGTCACCACCAGGTTGTCGCGCGATGGCGGCTGGTCGTGTTCCGGCACCAGGCACAGGTCAAAACAGGCCGCAGGCAGGGTCGGCTTCATCAGTACCACCACCGGCACTCGCCAGAGGCACTTGAGCGCCAGCAGCGTCAGATGGGTAGCATGTCCGGCACCGATCACCAGCTCGGGCTTAGGGCCCAAGGCGTCCGCACGCCGCATCAGCAGGATCTGCAGCGCCGACCACCGCGGCAGCGGCGCCATCTCGCGGATCTCCACCTGCCCTCGCCGACGCTGCAACGCCTCGGCCAGCCCCAGCGACTGGTTGCGATGTCCCGCCTTGCCGTCACTGATGATCAGAATCTGCGTCAACTTTACCCCTTTCGACTGCCGCCCGAATGCGGCCGGTCCCAGCGCGCATATGATAAACAATTCCGCCTGCGCTGGATATTCCGACTCAGTTCTCGCGCCCCTCAAGGCGCATCCAGAAACGACTATTTCGACTTGGAGCAATTCCATTTTTTGCGTGGATGCATACAATCTACTCTCTTGTTCATGCGCTTTCGGCCGGCGATTAGCACCGGATCAGGCGCACCGTCTCGTTCACTGTGTAGATTAGGGTGGTCTGCTATGTCCGCGTTTGGCTCCGTTTTCATGCCAGAAATGGCGATCTCTTGGTTCGACGGTTCCCATTGGAGCGAGAGCCAGGTGGTGGCCAGTAACAGTCTGCAGCTGCATGCCGGCGCCCACGTGCTGCACTACTCCAGCACCTGCTTCGAGGGGCTGAAGGCGTTCCGCCATGAAGATGGCTCAGTGAAGATCTTCCGTATGGACCGCAACATCGCCCGCATGGTGCAGAGCTCCGAGCTGCTCGCGCTGCCGAAGCTGGACCCGGCGCAGATGGCGCAGATGATCACCTCGATCGTCAGCCGTTTTGCCTCTGACGTGCCGGAACCGCCGGGATCAATGTATATCCGCCCGACCCATATCGGTACCGAACCGGCGATCGGCAAAGCCGCGGTGCCAACACTGGAATCCTGTTTCTACGTACTGCTGTCTCCGGTGGGCGATTACTTCTCCGGCGGCGACCGTGCACTGCGCCTGTTGATCGACGACAAAAACATGCGCTGCCCGCCGCACATGGGCATGGTCAAGAGCGGCGGCAACTATGCCGGCGCCCTGCAGCCGACGATGAAAGCCCGTGCCGAGTTCAAGGCCGACCAGGTGCTGTTCTGCCCCGGTGGCGACGTTCAGGAGACCGGCGCCGCCAACTTCCTGCTGATCGACGGCGACGAGATCATCACCAAGGCGCTGGACTCCAGCTTCCTGCACGGCGTCACCCGTGACTCCATCCTGACTCTGGCGCGGGACATGGGGATGAAGGTATCCGAGCGCCAGCTAACCGTCGAGGAGCTGCTCGAGCGTGCCGCCAAGCCCGGTTGCGAAGCGGCCCTGTCCGGCACCGCGGCGGTGCTGACGGCGGTCGGTACGTTGATCCACAACGGTAAGGAGTACAACGTCGGCAATGGCGGTATCGGCGAAACCACCCTGCGTCTGCGCCGCGCGCTGAACGATATCCAGTGGGGCCGCAGCGAAGACAAGTTCGGCTGGCTGCTCGATATCTGAGTCAGCGATACCCTGGATAGAAACCGGGCTCGTAAGCCCGGTTTTTTGTATCTGTCATCTGCGGTCGCTCGCATGCACCCAGCGGCCTCAGAAGATGGTCAGGACTCCATCAATTCGGCCCAGTACGCACTGATCCGCTCGCGGTATTCACTGAGCTGATCGCCACTGACCACCGTCGGCTGATTCTGCAGCGTCCGGCGATGGTTGAAGGCGCGATAGGCCTTGTAGATCTCGCGCAGCTCCTCGGCCTGCTCCGGCGTCAACAATCCTTCCTGCTCCAGGGATTCCAGCATGCGGATGTTGTCGCTCCAGCGCATCAGCTCCGGATGGCGATGGGCATGGGCCAGTACCAGGTACTGCACCATGAACTCGATATCGACCAGACCGCCACGGTCCTGCTTCAGGTTGAACTCCTGCCCCTCCTTCGCGGTCGAGGTACCCAACTGCTGCCGCATCTTCTCGCGCATCTCCCGCACCTCGGTTTTCAGCACCTCGGGATCGCGCTCACGCCCCAGAATCGTCTCACGCACGGCGTAGAATCGCGCGCCCAGACGCTCACTGCCGCTGACCACCCGCGCACGCGCCAGCGCCTGGTGCTCCCAGGTCCAGGCATCGTTCTGCTGGTACTGCTCAAACGCCTGCAGCGTGCTGACCAGCAGCCCTGAGTTGCCGGAGGGCCTCAGCCGCATATCCACCTCATACAGCTGTCCGGAGGGGGTCAGGGTGCCGAGGATATGGATGATGCGCTGCCCCAGGCGGGTAAAGAACACGGGGTTGGGCAGCTCGCGCTGGCCGCCCTTGGTCATCAGGTTGGCATCGGCATCGTAGATGAACACCAGGTCCAGGTCGGAACCGTAGGAGAGTTCGATGCCGCCGAGCTTGCCGTAACCGACGATGATGAAATCGGGATCGCAGGGCTCACCCGCTACGCGCTGGGGCACGCCGTATTTGCCGGTCATATCGCGCCAGGCGATCTCCAGCACCGCATCGAGGATCACCTCGGCCAGCCAGGTCAGGTAATCGCTGACCTTCATCAACGGCAGCGCGCCGGTGATATCGGAGGCGGCGACACGCAGCACATGGGCGTGCTTGTAGTAGCGCAGGGCCTCCATCAACTGCTCGGTGTCATCCTCCGGGATGCGCAGCAACAGTTGCCGCAGCTCGTCATTCAAACGGCTCTTGTCCGGCGGTGTAAACAGGGTGCGCGGGTCGATCAGTTCATCGAGCAGGCCCGGCTGGCGGGAGATCTGATCGGCGAACCACTGGCTGGCCGAACACAGACGCACCAACTGATCCAGCGCACCCGGGTTCTCCGCCAGCAGCACCAGATAGGCTGAGCGGCGCAGCACCGCCTGGATCAGCAACAGCACACGCTCCAGCGTCACTTCCGGATTCTCGCTGCGTCCCACCGCCTGCAGCAGCCGGGGCAGCACCGCCTGTAATCTGACCTGCGCCACCTGCTGCAACATCTGCACGGTACGCAACTGCTGCAGGTTGCGCAGCTGCTGTAAGGCCCGTGAGGGATCGGTAAAGCCCAACGACTGCAGGAACTGCTCGCTGGGCTCGCTCTCCAGTTCCTCGTCCCACAGCCGGTGCCAATCGACACTCTGCTGCTCTCGCTCCCTGTCAGACTGCTCCTGCTGCACCGGCGCTATCACCTCGGCAAAATGGCGGGAGACGTTGCCCCGGTAACCGGTCAGGGCGTCGCTGAAGCCTGCCCAGTCGCCAAACCCCATCACAAACGCCAGCCGCGCCTGACCCAATTCGTCGTGCGGCAGCTCCTGGGTCTGGCGGTCGGCCAGCGCCTGCAGCGCATGCTCGGTATCGCGCAAAAAGCGATAGGACTCAAGCAGCTCATCGACCACCTCCGGCGGCATGCCGACACACTCCGGCAGCAGCGGCAGAATGGCGCTCAGCTCGCGCTGCTGCAGGCGCGGATCGCGACCACCACGGATCAGCTGGAACGCCTGGGCGATAAACTCCACCTCACGGATCCCGCCGGCACCGAGCTTGACGTTCTGGTCCCGGTTCTTGAGCTTCACCTCACGGTTGATCAGCGCCTTCATCTCGCGCAGGGACTCGAAGGCGCTGAAATCGATATATTTGCGGTAGACGAACGGCCGCAGCAGGGACAGCAGTTCGGCACCTGCCTGTTGGTCGCCGGCCACCACCCGAGCCTTGACCATGGCGTAGCGCTCCCACTCTCGACCCTGGTCCTGGTAGTAGTTTTCCATCGCATCGAAACTGCAAGCCAGCGGGCCGACACTGCCGAACGGCCTCAGCCGCATATCGACACGGAACACGAAACCGTCCACCGTAGTGTTGTCCAATGCCTGGATCAGCTTTTTCCCCACCCGGGTGAAGAACTCCTGGTTGGACAGGGTGCGGTTGCTGCCGTCGGTCTCGCCGTTCTCCGGGTAGGTGAAGATCAGATCGATATCGGATGACAGGTTGAGCTCGAAGGCGCCGAGCTTGCCCATGCCCAGCACCACCATCCGCTGCTCGACCGGGCTGCCGTCAGCGCCTGGCCCCATCGGCCTGCCCCAGCGCTTGACCGCATCCTCATGCAACCAGTCCAGGGTCAGGTCGATCAATGCATCGGCCATCTCCGACAGGCTCAGCGTGGTTTCGGTCAGATCGGCGCGGCGGCTCAGGTCGCGCCAGATAATGCGCACCATCTCGCGGCGCCGAAACAGCCGCAGACGCCTGTTCAGCTCCGCTTCCGAGTCACAGCCGTTCAGGCACCGCTCGGCACGCCGGCGCATCTGCCCCTTGAGATAGGGTTTTTCCAGCTCGCCGCTCTGCCACAACTCAGCCAACAGCTCTGGCTGGCGCTCAAGCTGTTCGCAGAGGTAATCGCTGCCTATCAGCACGGGGGGGAGGTCTTTAACGATCCCGTCCGGATAGCTGCCGATACCCTCAACCGCCGGCAGGATCCGCTTCCAGTTCCGCTCCAGACAATGGTGCAGAGAAGCCGGTATAGCAACTTGGGCGGGATCAAACATTCGCTGCGTCTCCTTGGAGCCTTTAGGTATCACTCTACTTTAAACCAGAACCGGCGCAGGCGAACAGATGCACCAAAATTGCGCAGTGCCGCGCGACGGCTGTGCAATATCAGCCAGACGGACTCTCGGTCAGAACTCAGCCCAGCCGGGTTAACTCATTGGTTGGTTGGCTGTTTCGTCATTTTACGACTACACATATATATGCTAATAACCTGACCATTACGCCAACCCAGGAATAGTTCACAGCAGAGCTGAATCTATTCGCAGGGATAACACCGAATTCACGATGGTCTGGAACAGGTTTTGCTAACTGACTTCTCAGTCAACAACAGGGAAAAGAAGCTCCTTTAATGAGCTTTGCGAAAAAACTCACCAACGAGGATGTAAATAATGTTGAGAAAAACCTTACTGGCTACCGCAACCCTCTCCATCACCCTGGCCGGCTTTGCAAGCCAGGCGCAGGCTGAAGGCACGCTGGATGCGGTCAAGGCACGCGGTTATGTTCAGTGTGGCGTGACTTCAGGTGTACCGGGCTTCTCGGTGCCTGATGAGCAGGGCAACTGGCAGGGCCTGGATGTGGATGTGTGCCGCGCCGTGGCCGCGGCTGCGCTGGGCGATGCCAGCAAAGCCAAATACATCCCGCTGAACGCCAAGGAGCGCTTCACCGCGCTGGCCTCCGGTGAGATCGATGTGCTGTCCCGCGTGACCACCTGGACCCTGACCCGCGATACCCAGCTCGGTATCAACTTCGCCGGCGTCAACTACTACGATGGCCAGGGCTTCCTGGTCAAAAAGGAGCTGGGGCTGAAAAGCGTCAAGGACCTGGACGGTGCCACCATCTGCGTACAGTCCGGTACCACCACCGAACTGAACATGGCGGACTACTTCCGCACTCATGGTCTGAAGCATACCCCGGTGGTGTTCGATACCAATGAACAGGCCGCCACCAGCTTCGATACCGGCCGCTGCGATGCCTTCACCACCGACCTGTCCCAGGCGTTCGGTCTGCGTACCCGCATGCAGGATCCGGACTCCGTGGTCGCACTGCCCGAGGTGATCTCCAAGGAGCCGCTGGGACCTGTGGTACGCCAGGGTGACGACCAGTGGTTCAACATCGTCAAGTGGTCGCTGAACGCGATGATCAACGCCGAAGAGCTGGGCATCACCTCCGCCAACGTGGACGAGATGAAGTCCAGCGACAACCCCAACATCAAGCGCCTGCTCGGCGGTGAAGAGGGATTGTCCAAGGGGATGGGTATCTCTGAAGACTGGGCCTATCAGATCGTCAAGCAGGTGGGCAACTACGGTGAAGCCTTCGACCGCAACGTGGGCAAGGACTCTCCGCAGAAGATCGATCGCGGCCTGAATAACCTGTGGAACAACGGCGGCATCATGTACGCCCCGCCGATCCGCTAACCATCCGTTCGTCACACGGGGCCGATCACCGGCCCCGTGCTTCCACCCAACGCTTTACGCAGGCTGGAGAGACAACCGATGCCAACGGATCGATCCAACACCCCCGCTACAAATGACAACCATGTCAAACCCTGGAACGACCCGGCCAAGCGTGCGCTGGTGTTCCAGATCCTGCTGGTGCTGACCCTGGGCGCCTTCGCCTGGTTCATCATCGACAACACCCTGAACAACCTCGAACAGCGCGGCATCACCACCGGCTTCTCCTTCCTGTCGCAGGAGGCGGGCTTCGGTATTCCACTGTCGCTGATCGAGTATACCGAGGCCTCCAGCTACGGCCGCACCTTCTTCGTCGGCCTGCTCAACACCGTGCTGGTCTCCGTGCTCGGCATCATCGCCGCGACCATCCTCGGCTTTATCCTCGGTGTCGCCCGGCTGTCCGACAACTGGCTGATCGCCAAGCTGTCGGCGCTGTATATCGAGATCTTCCGTAACATCCCGCTGCTGCTGCAGATCTTCTTCTGGTATTTCGCCGTGCTGCGCGCGCTGCCGCAGCCGCGCCAGAGCATCGAGTTCCTCGGCAGCTTCCTCAACATCCGCGGCCTGTCGATGCCGGCGCCGGTGGCCGAACCCGGCTTCCACCTGATCTGGGCGGCGCTGGCACTGGGTATCGTCGCCAGCTGGTTCGTCACCAAATGGGCGCACAAACGCCAGGACGCCACCGGCAAGA
>NZ_JAHREP010000010.1 GCF_019084545.1 Marinobacterium ramblicola | reverse complement strand
GTCGGTTTATTGATGCCTCGGTGGAGGGGACATCTCAAGTTGCGATTTTGGGGACTTTAGCAACCGGCACTGACAATACCACGCCCGACGTTGAAAATACCGTGAAGGGCTATCCACATAAGGTCTATCAGGATGATCAGGGCAACGCATTAATCGAGACCTACCTCATCACCGGTATGGGCCATGGTGCGCCTGTCGATCCGGGAACCGGTGAAGACCGGTGCGGTGTTCCGGGCGGACATATTCTCGATGCTGATATTTGCGCAAGCTACTTTATCGGCAAGTTTTGGGGACTGGATCAGTGATTGCTGAGTGCCCCATCCCCTTCGGTGCAGCCGAGCATCGCAGCCCACCAAACCGTAGGGGCGGCTTCGGATTGTTAAGGTACTTGTCCGCACAAGTACCTTAACTCGCCAGCAGGCGAAACCCGGCGGCACGCTGATTTCGCTGCAGCGCCAGGACGGTGCCAGCATGATCCGACCGGACGTCGCCATCGGCAAAGCATGGGGCGCCGTCGCCGTGGGCAAATCCTCCCGCGCCCTGGGCCAGGACGCACAGAACCGCCCGGCGTTTATCTCCGCGCTGAACACCCTGGCGCAGGGCAAGATCGTGCCCGTGGCGGGTGGTGTGCTGATCCGTAACAGCGACAACGAGATAGTCGGTGCGGTGGGTATCAGTGGTGATCTGTCGGATGTTGATGAAAAGTGTGCCGTGTTTGGGATTGAGTCGGCTGGGTTGGTTGCGGATGCTGGAGGCCTATAGGTCCTGGAGAATATAAAGTTCGAATAATAAATAAGCCTCCACCAGTGGAGGCTTATTTGTCGTTCGATGAAAGTTAAGCAGCCAAAGTCACCTTCTATATTTTGTTTACCAAGCTAAAGTTAAAAAGCAATCTAGCAATGTAAGGATCAAACCTAAAAATCTTGTAGCGGCTTAAATCCTCTTTAGGAATGTATAGGTTATTTTCAGGAACCTGTATTAGCTTTGGTTCGAAGCCATAGATTGTTATTTTACTTCCAAAAATAATACCTCTTAAATATCGAAAAAATGACAACTCCTGCCTTAGATCAAGAGCTATACTCTTTCCATAATAGTCTTTGACCCACCATTCAAGATCATCACTACTACGAACATTGACAGCACGATACTTAAGACTCCATTTGCGCTCAATATCTCTTTTGCTGTAAACAGTTGCCTCCACATCAAGTCCCTGACCTAACTCAAAAAAAACAGGAAATTTATCGCCATAATCTATTCTAGATGTAAATGCTCCATCCGTAATTCTAAGATCTCCATTTTTAGTCAAATAGTCTACTTTATACAAAGAATAATCAAATTTATCAGATATATTTAATTCGTGCTTAACTTCATGCTTAGATCTAATGCCAGTATATTTTATATACTTCTCATCCAATATGCTTCTGCCATTAACTTTTGAATACTTTAGTGATAATGATGCATTCTCTTCAAAGTTATTAAATTCATTAAATATGGTTAGCTGAACTGGGACCATATATCTAGAGTTTCGTTCACTATTTGGTGTGGAAAAAAAATATATAAACTGGCTCGTGGTCCGGGAATCTTTCATTTAGAACTCCTAAAGATAACTGCCCTCCAAATTTACCTGAAATATAGTCAGATATCGGGGGGTATAATACTCCGAAAACGGTTAGCAACAAACCAACAAAGCTAATAGAAAGTAACCTTCCTTTTATGCTGGTTTTTAAATTTTCTATTTTTTGTTGAGGTTTGTTTACTCTTTGTCTTACTTTTTTATTACGATCTCTATATTTTCTTATCAATGTTATAATCCTGGAATTATTTTAGTCGTATTATTGTGCTTATAATAAACTATACACTGACCAAAATTATCGGTCACCATCACCCGGCTGCATTTGGAAAAAGCCTTGAACTAAAGACAGAGCCGCTGACCGTGGCGATACTGGACGCCGGCGGCACGCTGGTCTCGCTGCAACGCCAGGACGGCGCTGGCATGATCCGCCCCGATGTCGCCATCAGCAAAGCCTGGGGCGCCGTCGCTATGGGCAAATCCTCCCGCGCCCTGGGCGAGGACGCACAGAACCGCCCGGCGTTTATCTCCGCACTGAATACCCTGGCGCAGGGCAAGATCGTGTCCGTGCCGGGTGGCGTACTGATCCGTAACAGCGATAACGAGATCGTCGGTGCCGTGGGTATCAGTGGCGATCTGTCGGATGTTGATGAGCAGTGTGCTGTGTTTGGGATTGAGGCGGCTGGGCTGGTTGCGGATGCGGGGGGGCTTTAGAGCCTAAAAAGTTCGGGAAAGAATAAGTCTCTATTAACGGAGGCTTATTCTCGCCTGTTGCGTTGCAGTAAAAAACGCGGGGAAATTTTTCTAACCACTACAGTCACACGTTATGTGTCGGCGCCAGTGATAATACCTGTACCATATCCGTCTTCATACCTCTTAACGCTAATCACCAGAAGAACACGAGTATCCGAAGTAAGTGAAGTTGATATTTCGCTCAATAGGAATGGATGTTTTTTTAGGAATGCTTTCGATACACGTGCACGGATCGTATAGCCATCCTCGCTGCGAGTAGTAAGCGTAAAGTGGTTTTCATATTGTCGTAAAGCCTCAATATGAAATTCGTTTTCTAATACCACATTTTCTCCTGAGCGTACTGAGCCACTTATTGCTTGAATTTGCTCTTCGGTTAGTTCGTTTCCTCCGATTCTTATCGATGTTGCATCTGATGCAGCTGATATTATTTCTTTGTATGTTTTTGCGAAATCTGCTGCTGAGTCAGACTCCTCTGCCGCTATTTCCAATGCTCTTTCCTGCAATTCGATTCTATATTTTTCTTGATTTGTTAAATCTTCGCTTATTTCAGGAATTACGACTGAACCTGAAACGCTTAGCGCTAGGACAATAATCACGATAGCTGCATTTCTAGATGTTTTGTTATTAGAGAGAGCTTCCGATAATTTAGTAAGAAATGAGGTTAGGTCGGCTTTAATCTCAGTGCTTCCCTCTCGTACTTCAAAAAGTAGCTCAAGCTCCGCTTTCTCATGTTTCTTGATATTTCTTGCATCGCCTCCATGAACTATCCTCCCGTAATAGGTATTGGACAAAGCTTGTATTTTGCCGAGCTGGGTTAGCAGCGGGCCTGGAAGTGTTCCGGAATAGCGTTCACCTTTTATGCCTACATGGAACTTTGGCCATCCATTGAATTCAATCTCTAGAGCTGAATCAGCATCTTTATTGTGAATAAAGAACTCTAACAGGGCCCATGCATCTTCTTCATTTCGGATAACAGCCAATTCATTCATCCAATTACTCTCCTGCTTGACATTTCCCTATAGCACTGGTCTTGCCCAAAAAAGTAGACACTAGGTTATGCGCTCTTAAGCTCATGTTGTTCTTGTACACTTTTACCAAGTGTTGTTATCGCCCATATTTCTCCATTTGAGCCTTTGCCATTCTTTACAAAGCCCCTAGACATTAGTGAAGCTAAAGATTTTTCTGTGGAAGATATATCTTTTGAAATTTCACCTGCAACTGTTTTCGCGTAACGCCAAGTATAACCAGGTTTTTGAAGCTTCTGTAAAATTTCGCTTTCTACATTCGTCAAATCATCTTTTTGTTTGGCTTCCTCTTTCTGATCAGAAGTTGGCTCTGTTTGGCTTTCAATCATCGTTTGAACCATGTTCATTTCAGCTTCGAACCCTGCACCTTTAAATCTAGAAATTTTATCGATATTTGAAAATGCCAAGCCTAATGCCCCAGCCAAGACCGCCAACCCCATTTCAGCAGGCCTCTCAAGAAACCCATAGATACTGCTTATTCCTAGCAACATTGCATATGACGCAATTTGAAATGTAATTTTAATAATAAGCTCCTTCTTGCTCATAACTGCGTTAAAGGACCGAAGAAAGCGTGGCTTTTGAGGTTTCAGAGAGAAAAGCGAACGATTTTAAACGCTTTTCTATAAGCCCATGGTAGCGCTGGCGACCAAAAAGTCGCTTCTCAAAATTCTGAAACATCACTCTGACCACAATTATTAAATTATTTGATTTTTTCATTCGTCGAGTTGCAGTAAAAGAGGCGGATATTTTTCGATTAGCTACTCAAGTCAATTGTTAGCAAAAACTTCTATGCTACTTGACTATCAACCTCGAATAACTCTAAAAATTTTCGTAAACATTCCGGAGTCTCTGCATATTGACTCAACTCAGAAATAGAATTTGCTTTAGTTAAATGAAGTTTGACATTCCCTCTGTTTGAAAAAAACTCTCTTCCAATCTTTCGGCATCTGTCACTTTTAAGTTTACTAAGAAATATCCTATAGAAATCAAGATTTTGCTTACCTCTATACCAAAGCTCACCACTTTTACCTTTAAAATACTCTATTGAGCTATCAAATGAAATTTCTAAATTTTCTTGCAACTCAGGAAAGATTGAACGAGGTGATGACTCCGTATAAACTTTTTTGACTTCGGAAAGATTTATTTCAACCAAGTCTTCGATATTAACGTTGTTAACGTTCAGCTTGCCTGCTGAGTCACCAGATTGCTCTATTAATCTTACCTCTTTGATTAGAAGGTTAAAGCCTTCAATCATATCAAGATACTGAGATTTTATTTCGCAATATCTAGATATGCATAATTCAAAACACTCATGTTCTTCACAGGTATCATTTAAACCAAACTCCGCAGAAAGGACGCGTTTGAACGCGGAGTCAGAAATATATAAGTTCTCTACTGAATAACATGGAGTTAGGTATATATCCGTGAGTCCATAAAGTTCTTTATTATCGTCAAAATCGGAATCAACAAAAAATAAACATGAATATTTTCTGTAGGTAGTATGTTTTCTTATCCGACTTCTCATATTAACGACATTGAATTTTCCATTACAATTTACACCAGTCCATGAAATATCAGGGCGAATGGTATTTATCCTAATTGAATAATACTTCTCGTCTTCACCTTCGAAAAATGCTGCAACCTTACCTTTTGATACAACTCTTGTAAACTCTAAAAACTTTACCGAAAGTGAATCTCTTGACTTTTTCAACGCCGCTACTCTCGACATTACAGCTCCTCAATATATACGCCTAGATCGACGGTATTTTCTTCCAAATTATTTTCAAATATGAAAGGAGAGTGAGTGGTAGAAAATAAAAATTTACATTTGCCAGAGGAAACGATGTCAGGGAGTAATGTTTTTTGCCATTCAATAGATAATGAAAGCTCCGGCTCATCAAAAAATATCGCTATATCATGTTTCTTTTGGAGGTAGAGCAAGGCAAAAAGAGAAATTATTTGTTTTTCCCCGGAAGAAAGGCTCTCAATATCTACTTCATTTCCATTCTTCTTTCTAATTATTTTAATCGTTACATTGCTTTCGTCGTATACAACCTCCTTATCATTCAGGTATCTGTTACTGACCTTGGTAAATTGTTGAATTGACTCATCATTTTCTTGTTGTTGTTCATATACTTTCAAAAGATTACTAACAAAGTATATAAGTGGATCATGTCCGGTTTGAATATCACCGCTTTTAACCAATTCCAAAATTTGCTCTTTATGGCTGGGGGATATGTTTTTCCCTATCCTTTCCAAAACAATCTCAACTGCTCTTGGGCTAGAAATAGAACTCTTCATTTCTGGTGTTACAGAGAACCCTCCAACAAGCTGAGAGAGCATTTGGCCATTGATTTTAGAGAACCATTCTACGGACGAAATTAAAATCTCAGAGGTGATTTTTTCAATACTTTTACGTACATCGCCCATACCGAAATTAATCGACGCATGGCTGAAACGAGAATTTTCCATGGTTCCACTGAAAGCGCGAATATCTTCTTCAACACGCCTATATGTAGGAAGATACAGTGTATTCAATGGAAACTTTGCTTTGATTTTATCAAGTTTCTCCTGGGTAGATGAGTTTACTCTCCTATTGGGTACATTTCCCCTTACCTCTTTCAAATAATCCCGAAGAATAGACGACGGGATATCAAGATCTCGCAAGGCATGACGAAATAGGGGGGATCGATCAATCTGATGCAATGGGTACTTTCTAACGTCATCAATTAGCTGAAGAATAAAATCTTCGCCTAGACGGTTTTCAAGGTGCTCAAAAAAACCATGTCCTTTTATATACTCTAGATCAGCGTCGAAATCTGATTTTTTAAAGGATATCTTTGTGCCATCAGAGAATACCAGACCTATAGTTTCAAAAACCACTTTTCTTAGTTTTGACACATCACCAGAGACTAAGGCGTAAAATGAATTTAGTATAGTGGTCTTACCATAACCATTCTCAGCAACAAGTATTTTGTATTCAGATTCAAAGGGAATTCTTACATTCCTTTCCTCAAACAAATTGGTTATAAAAAATTCTTTTATCATTTTTGAATCCATTATAAAAGTATCAGCGAATTAATGGGAGCTAACACCTCATATCACCGGTAATATGTGGCGCGCAGCAGAGAAAATTAATCGTGTGTATGAGACTGTTATATGCTTGCTTTAGCATTTAATTTCTTGAACCTCTTGCATGCAGCACTAAATTCTCTTGCTAACCCTCGACCTTCTAAAGCTACAGATTTTGATTCCGCATCTATCGAAGGAACATCCAATCTCTCGTCAGCTAAAGCATGCATAAGATCGTTTCGTTTATCTTTCCAATTACTTAAGCGTTGAATCATGTCGCCAAAGAATGCCTGTCGCATTTTAAGTGAGTTTGTATGCCTGTATTTTATTTCTCCGATTTTAGGACCAAGCATTCTTATTGGTGGTCCCCCACCTGACTCTTTAAGTGCCGACACTAATCTATCTTCTAATATTGAATATGCAATCCATGTGGCTTCAAGATAAAAGCCGCCTTCAATAGCTAAGTCGATTCGAGAAATAAGTTCTCTGTATTTATTATATTTATCTGCCATAATTCAATTATTTTGTATAACAGCCTGTTAATTTGTCCTTTCGGTCTCATAATATTAAACCGGCGATAATTCAGGTCGTATGATCATCGCTACAGGCCTTGTGAATGCTGAGCCTGCGGCCGACAAGAGCTGCCGCCGGGTTAATAAATATCAGAGGGTAAACCCCTGTAGTACCTAGTAATAATTATAATATATTCGTAATCGATTGATTCTCAATAATAATTTTGTGGTCAGAATTAAAAGCGTATCCTAAAAGTGTATTTTTTCCACCACAATCCCGCTGAAAAGGGGGCTGATACAGGCATGACGCCACGTAATCAGCCAGCCGCCAATTAAAAGATCTATCGGAAAGACTTGAATTAGCCGCTAACGGCCGAATTGAGGTGAATACATCCATCAATCAGTCCCTTTGGATCCTGTGCGAGCTAGCGCTACGTCTACTGCCTGTCTGACGTTTAAGACAGTTTGCTACGCTTTGGCCAAAGGCACAAGATTCAAAAGGCTGATTGAGGTGGATCTTTTCTGTAGTTAACCGGCTTTCGCCGCTTTCGAAGTCTGCACTCCACAGCCCTTCAGTATCAGCTGAGTCAGCTGCTGCGCGGCGGTGTCGTAATCGCTCTGTGACAGCTTGTCCTTGCCGGTGACGCGGGAGATCTGCCAGTCGAAGTCGGCGTAGGTCTGGGTGGCGGCCCAGATGGTGAACAGCAGGTGGTGGGGATCGACCCTGTCCATCAGGCCGCGATCGACCCAGGACTGAATCTTGTTACTGCTCTGGATGGTCTGCTCCATCATCTTGTCGGCGATATCCTCCGGCAGGTGGGGGGCGCCGTGCATGATCTCGCTGGCGAACACCTTGGAGGCGTGGGGGTGCTGCTGGGACACCTTGATCTTGGCGATGATGTACTGCTCCAGCACGGTGGCCGGGTCGTCATCCTCGTAGAAGGGTTGTGCGGCCTGTAGCAGGGGGTCGATCACGCTCTCGATGACGCTACGGTACAGGTTCTCTTTGCTCTTGAAGTAGTAGTAGACGTTGGGCTTGGGCAGGCCGGCGCGGTTGGCGATCTCGATGATCTTGGTGGCGGCATAGCCCTGGTCGGCAAAGATTTCACTGGCAGCCTGGATAATCAGCTCCCGGTTGTGCTCCCTGATTCTGGACATCGATTTCGCAGACTCCTGTTTTTGACCGCGGAGTTAAGATGTGGCAATGGTACCACCCGAGGAAATCCCGCCTCAAGTTGGCGTTATGGAATAACAGCCAGGGCCGGCGTGAATAGAGTGGAACAGGCTGGCGAGTCGGGCAAGTGACGGCGACAGGGAGACTGCCGCCGTTATCGGGAGGGGGGTTAGAACTCGGTGACGACCGTCACGCCAACCTGGTTCGACCGGTCCATCGTGGTCAGCGCTTCGATGGATTGCTCAAGGGTAATCGTGCGCCCCAGCAGCTTTTGCGGCTGCAGTTTACCCGACTGCATCATCGCCAGCATCGCGTCGTAACGGTACGCCTGCATGCCGTGGCTGCCGATGATCTCCAGCTCCTGGCCGATCACTCTATCCATCGGTATGGCGGGGTTGGCATGATCGGCAAGCAGCAACCCGACTTGAATATGTTTGCCCCGTTTTCTGAGGCTCCTGATGGAGTTGACGCAGGTGGTCGGATGCCCCAGGGCATCCAGCGAGACATGAACACCGCCCCGGGTGATCTCCGCTACTGCTTCGGCGACGTTCGGCACCGTCCCGGCATTGATCGTCGCGACCGCGCCCAGCGCCCGCGCCAGTTCCAGTTTTTCATCGGAGATGTCGATCGCAATCACGTTGGCGCCGATTGCACTCGCAATCATCACCGCGGACAGCCCGACGCCGCCGCAACCGTGGACGGCCAGCCACTGACCGGCCGACGCCTGGCCCTGGTCGACCACTGCACGGAATGAGGTCGCGAAGCGACAGCCAAGGCTGGCGGCGGTGGCGTAGTCCAGCTCTTCGGGCAGTGCGACCAGGTTCACGTCTGCTTGATGCACTGCAACGTACTCGGCAAACGACCCCCAATGGGTGAAGCCCGGTTGGGTTTGGCTACCGCACACCTGATGGTTGCCGGAGTGGCACTCCGGGCAGCTACCGCAGCCACTGACGAAGGGGACTGTGACCCGATTGCCGACCTTGAACCGGCGCACATCGCGGCCGACGGATGACACGATGCCGGCAAACTCATGGCCGGGAACGTGGGGCAGCTGTATATCCGGATCATGCCCCATCCAGCCGTGCCAATCGCTGCGACATACACCTGTGGCCATCACTTTGACGATCACGCCGTGCACCTCCGGCGACGGATCAGGCAGGTTCATTAGGGTGGGGAGGGTGGCAAAGCTTTCGTAAACGACGGCTTTCATGGTGGTGTGACCTCCGGGATTGGCGAAGAACCGATGTTGAGCACCATGGTACCGGCCGGGGGCGAAATTACCTTGCCTTTTTCCGGTTGCGGCAGGCCGAAATCAGAAATAATCTTTCATATAGATTTGAATATTGGAAAGAGTATGCCAATGGGTAAACTGGATAGGGTGGATGTTGGTATTTTGGCGCGTCTGCAACGGGATGGACGCCTGACAAACGCCAAGCTGGCGACCGAGCTGTCATTGAGCGAAACGCCCTGCTGGCGGCGGCTCAAGCGACTGGAGGAGGAGGGCTACATCGAAAGCTATCAGGCCAACCTGGACCGTCGAAAGCTGGGGTTCGGCGTGATGGCGTTTGTGCAGCTGAGCTGCGTCGAGCATGACGAACACACCACCAGAGCCTTCGAAGATATTATCCGTCACTCCGACAATGTCCTGGCCTGCCACAACACCACGGGGGAAGCCGACTTCCTGCTGCAGGTGGTTGCACGAGATCTGGATGACTACAGCCGGTTCGTCGAACAGGTTCTGCGAAAGCTGCCCGGCGTCTCGGCGATCCGCTCCAATCTGTCGCTGCGGGAGATCAAGTCGTCGACCCGCTTGCCGGTATTGGCGGAGGGTGGATGATCGCTATCCCTCAACGCAAAGCACTCGGCCGCTGATCCAGGATGAACGGAAAAAAAAGCCCTGCGGGAACGGCAGGGCTAATTCAGGGAAGGGGTCAGTCGATACTGGCGCCGTTGGCGATCCACAGTCCGACCAGGTCTCGTTCGGCCTGGGTCATCTGGGTGATGTTGCCCAGCGGCATGCTCTGGGTGGTGATCGCCTGGGCCAGAATCTTCGGTGCCTGGGTCTTGATCTGTTGCGGATCGTCAAACATCACACCCGCCGGCGCGGTGCTGAAACCGGCATAGCTCGGGCTGGAGGAGTGACACACGGTGCAGCGTTCGCTGATCACCTGGTTTACCTGCGCAAAACTCACCTGCTGATGCTCGCTCTGTACCGCCTTTTGCGGGGCGACGACGAAGGCCAGGGTGACCATGCCCAGTGCCGCTGCGGGCAGGGTCCAGGCAAATTTCTGGCTCTCGTGGCGGGTGTTGAAGTAGTGGCGTACCAGTACGCTCAGTGCCGCGAGACCCGCCAGCACGGCCCAGTTGTATTCATAGCCGTAGGTGCTGGGGAAGTGGTTGCTGATCATGATGAACAGCACCGGCAGCGTGAAGTAGTTGTTGTGGCGTGAGCGCAGCAGACCCTTCGCCGGCAGGACCGGATCCGGTTCGCGGCCCTCTTCGATCGCTTTCACCAGCGCACGCTGGGCGGGCATGATCACGCGGAACACGTTACCGACCATGATGGTACCGATGATGGCGCCGACGTGGATAAACGCACCGCGACCGCTGAACACCTGCGACAGGCCCCAGGCGGCGAGCACCAGCAGGGCGAACAGTACCACGCCCAAAAGCGCAGGGGTCTTGCCCAGCGGCGAGTCGCATAGACCGGTGTAGACCAGCCAGCCGACCACCAGGCTGCCCACGCCGATGGCGATGGCGGCAGCAGAGCTGAGGTCAGAACCCGGTGCGATCAGGTAGAGCTGGGCGTTGAGGTAGTAGACCACCGCCAGCAGCACGAAGCCGGACAGGAAGGTGGCGTAGGCCTCCCACTTGAACCAGTGCAGCGTCTCCGGCATCTTCGGCGGCGCCAGCTTGTACTTCTCCAGATGGTAGATACCACCGCCATGAATGGCCCAGAGGTCACCGGACAGGCCCTCGCGTGGATTGCGGCGGTCCAGGTGGTTTTCCAGCCAGACAAAATAGAACGATGCGCCAATCCAGGCGATACCGGTAATCATGTGTACCCAGCGCACGGCCAGGTTGAGCCATTCAGTGATATGGGGATCCATTGTCTACTCCTCATATTGGGTTGGCCTTGGCGATCTTGCCTGAGGCCAACACTTATTTTTATGGATGTAGTCCTACGACGCGCCTTAGATTTGCGGGCGTGGTGTCACGCCTAAGCCTTACGGGGTCTGCAGCAGGATCTCGGTTTCGTTATCGAAAAAGTATTCGTCGCAGTTGTTGCCTTCGCCCTCACGGTCGACGACCAGGAGGTCATCCTCCTCCACGCAGGTGAGCACCGGGTGGTGCCAGACGCCGCTGTGGTAGTTGACCCCCTGGCTGCCGTCGGTGATGAACGCCCGGATCGAGGCTGGATCCGGCTCGTCACCCGCCGGCGCGACCAGCACCAGGAACGGATTCTGCTTCAGCGGAATAAACGCCTGGCTGCCCAGCGGGTGGCGCTCCAGCATCCGCACCCGCAGCGGCATCGGCGTATGCTTGGCCCTGAAGATGCTGATGATGCCGCGGTCTCCTGCCTTGCCGAGCATCACGCTAGCGAGGCGGTGAAAGCGCTGGGTCGAGCCGTTGTTGATCATGAAGAAATCACGATCGCGGGTCTCGATCACATCGCCGAAGGGGGCAAACGCCTCGGCGGTCAGGGGTTCCGGTCGAATGATCAACATGTCGGGCTCCGCTCAGTCGGTAACCTTGCCGAACAGACGCAGTCGGCTGACGCCGCCGTCCGGGAAGATGTTGAGACGCACGTGAGTAATCGGGCCGATGCTGTTGATCTGCTCGGTGAACTCATGCTCCTGGTGCATCTCCAGCTTCTGCGCCGGCAGCAGCTCTTTCCAGAACAGGCTCTGGGTCTCGATCTGCTCGTCGGTGCCGCCCTTGACGTAGGCCGCCTGGATCGAGCAGCTGTCCGGGTAGTTGCCCTTGAAGTGCAGGGTGTCGACGACGATGCGGCTGACCTCACCCGGATGGCCCAGGGCGACGATCACCCAGTCGTTGCCGGGGGTACGGCGACGGGCGGTTTCCCAGCCATCGCCCATGTTGACGGCACGGCCCGGGTTCAGAATGTTGCCCTTCTTGCCGAAGTGCTCGTCGCTGCAGGCGAGGGCGCGACCGCCGTTGAGCGATGCGGCCAGGTCGATCTCCTGTTCGCTGCCGACCTTGGACCAGTCCAGGTAGGGGACGCCGTACACGCGCAGGCGCGCGACACCGCCGTCCGGGTAGATGTTGAAGCGGATGTGGGTCCAGGGACGGTCATCGTCGATGGCGTGCAGGTGGTGGCTGTCGCCCTTCAGGCTGACGGCGCCGAGCAGTTCGGTCCACTCGGCGTTGTCGGCCGGGTCGCCGTCCGGGCTGTAGCAGACCTCCAGCGAGGCCGACGGCGGGAAGTTACCGGTGAAGAAGGAGGTGTCGATATCGACGCCCTTGATCACGCCGGGCACACCGAGGCGGATGATGGTGTAGTCATAGCCTTCGAAACGCTTGCGGCGTGACTCCCAGCCGTCCATCCACTTGCCGTTGTCGTCGAATACGCCCTCTTTCCACACCGGCGCTTCGGGCTGCAGCATGCGGTCCACGGCGGCGAACCAGTCGTCGGTGACGAAGATCGACTGGGTGCCGAGGCGGGCATCGGCCAGGTTGATATATTTCAGGAATGTTGGGTTGCTCATTATTTTCTACCTTACCTGGCGCTTAATTCGCCAATACGGTTTATGGGGTATCCAGACAGAACTGCTGCAAGCACTACATCACTTCCAAACGGAAGCGGGCGATCTTGTTGATCTCCTGCAGTGCGCGGTCGAACTCCTGCTCTGGCGTGTTATGAATGCGCTCTTCGAATGAGGCCAGGATCTGGTGCCGGTTGCTGCCCTTGACCGCCATGATGAACGGGAAACCGAACTTGGCTTTGTAGGCGTTGTTCAGCTCGGTAAAGCGGGCAAACTCTTCGGCGGTGCACTCACTGATACCGGCACCCGCCTGCTCTGCGGTGGAGGAGGCGGTCAGCTCACCGGCGATGGCGGCTTTGCCGGCCAAATCCGGGTGCGCGTTGATCAGGTCGAGCTGCGCCTGCTGGTCGGCACGCAGCAGGATGCCGGCCATGCGCTGCTGCAGCGTGTCGATCCGGTCGATCTCTTCGGCCGCGCCCTCAGCGAACGCCTGGTCATAGGCCTGCTCGGCGACCCAGGCGGAGTGCTCGTAGATATCGCCGAACTGGCTGACAAACTGCTCTCGGCTCATCTGGCTGGGGGTGCAGCTCTGAAACTTCGCGTCGCTCATATACCGCTCTCCGGGTTGTAGGGGTGGTGTTCGTGCCAGTGCTTGGCGATCTCGATGCGGCGGCAGAACCAGACCTGCTCGTGGCTGCGGGCGTACTCGAGGAAACGCTCCAGCGCGGCGATACGGCCCGGACGACCGACCAGACGGCAGTGCAGACCGATCGACATCATCTTCGGTGCTTCCGCGCCTTCGGCATACAGGGTGTCGAAGCTGTCCTTCAGGTACTGGTAGAACTGCTCGCCGCTGTTGAAGCCCTGCGCGGTGGCAAAACGCATGTCGTTGACATCGAGGGTGTAGGGGATCACCAGGTGGCCCTTGCCGCTGTTGTCGACCCAGTAGGGCAGGTCGTCGTCATAGGCGTCGGAGTCGTACATGAAGCCGCCTTCCTCCATCACCAGATTACGGGTGTTGGGGCCGGTGCGGCCGGTGTACCAGCCCAGCGGGCGCTCGCCGGTCACGCGCTCGATGATCTCGATGGCGCGGATCAGATGATCGCGCTCTTCCGACTCGTCAGTGTACTGATAGTCGATCCAGCGGTAGCCGTGGCTGCAGATCTCGTGGCCGGCTTCGACCATCGCCCTGGCGACTTCGGGGTGACGCTCAACCGCCATGGCGACGGCAAAGATAGTCAGCGGGATATCATGCTTCTTGAACAGGCGCAGCAGGCGCCAGACACCGGCGCGGCTGCCGTACTCATAGCAGGACTCCATGCTCATGTGGCGCACACCCTGCAGCGCTTGGGCGCCGGGCATCTCGGAAAGAAAGGCTTCCGACTCTTTATCGCCGTGGAGGATGCAGCGCTCGCCGCCCTCTTCGTAGTTCAGGACAAAAGAGACAGCAATACGGGCCTGGCCCGGCCACTGGGGGTGCGGCGGGTTCTGGCCGTATCCGATCAGGTCGCGTGGATAGTCGTTACTCACGGCTCGACTCCTTTTATTCGTAGAGGTGGCGTGATTCCAGTAGTGTAGTTGGAATCGAAACTGGTATGCAATGATTGTATACAATGAATTTTGGTTTTTGCAAGCGTACAGCTGTCTGCTGGGTCAAAAAACTACCTGAATAGATAGGCGAGGATGCCGGTTTTCTCCACTATAACACTGTAGAAACGCTGTGCATCGCTGTTTTCACAAGGTGATATCTAAAAGTGTATACAATAATTAGTTATTGTTGTTCTTTTTGTGTTGGTTGTTCTATAGTGAGGCGAACTGGCTGGAGGGTGCTTGGGCAGTCCTGGCTGAACAGAAGAAGAAACAGAGGAATAGTGATCTATGGGTTACTTGACTACGCATGTGCTGGATTCCGCTCATGGCTGTCCCGGCCAGGATATACCGGTTGCGCTCTACCGTATCGGCAGCGATCAGAGCCGTGAGCTGATCAAGCGCACACTGACCAACGACGACGGACGCTGCGACCAGCCGGTGCTGGAGGGTGAGGATTTTCAGAAGGGCGTGTATGAGCTGGAATTCAGCGTCGGCGATTACTACCGCCGTCGCGGTGTCGAACTGCCGGAACCGGCGTTTCTGGATAACGTGGTGCTGCGCTTCGGCATCGCTGACGAGGCAGAGCACTACCATGTGCCGCTGCTGATCTCGCCGTACAGCTATTCGACCTATCGGGGTAGCTGATCGGCCCGGTCGATTAGGCAGATGCGTTCAATTGGAAAAGCCGTCGGGTAGTTCCGGCGGCTTTTTAGTTTCACCGAGCCTTTACGGGAAAGGCGGTTTTAACTTGGAAGCGTTTCCGCAACGCAGCATTCGCGTTGCCGATAAACACTATTCCCCGATTGCGATAAACAGCGGATTGTCACGTTCCTGCCGGTTATCGATAGCTTCCCTGATATCGGCGTCCACTTCATCCGGCTGGTAAAGACCGCAGTGCCGGAAATGCTTCCTGAAGTCGATACTTTCACCCAGGAACTGGTACATCACCCGGGTACAGGCGGGTTCGCGGTGGCTTTTCGAGGATACGCCGATTTTGACGCCGAACAGGCGGGTCAGTTGGCTCTTGTAGGAGGGGAACAGTACCGTTTGGGTGATCTCGTTGATGGTCAGGGTTTCGTAATCCATCAGGAAGATGCGATCACATAGGTTGATCGCAATGCCCCGGTAGTGGCAGTGGGTCACCTTCCGTCCCTTCGCTGCCACCGGGATCAGTCGCTCGTAGCGGGAAAAGCCAATGCCGTCCTGCCGGGGTGTGATCTCGATCAGCGAGCAGAAGATCCGCCCTGGGAATCCGAGCGAGTAATAATATTCGTAGTACCAGCCCACATAGCGTCCCAGGCCGATTCTGGACTGGTCGTAAAGCTCCATCATCTTGCTGAAATAGGTGGGCAGAGCGGGATGCTGCTGGGCCAGCGTATGGTCAGGCATTACCTCCTGCCTGAACTTCTCATGGGGCATCAGTATTTCAAACTCTTCGACGCCGAAGAAATCACAGATGATCTTCAAATTGGCTTTGGATGGCTGAATCTGGCCGCTGAGGTACTTGTTGAACTGCGTTCGGTTGACCCCCATCTTGCGGCACACTTCGGCCGTGGAATTGTAAAAACTGCACAGCAATTTCAGGTTCTGAACGAAATCCATCGTAATGACTTCCTACTCTCGCGACGGGGCGTCTGGCTATCGCTGGAAAGCACAAGCTTAGCGGGCTTGTCGGGGCAAGCCAATCGATCCGGCCCGCTGCGCTCGTGGGCCCATTGTCGGGATGCACCGCGTGCGTCAGGCCTGACGCACTTACGGCGTCTCGGTGTGCCATATGCAAAATTGGCGAGCCCTTCGCGACTCTCTACATTCGTCGTGTAGCGGAACACCGCTGATCCAAAACAAGAAAAATCAGGAAGCACGCCATGAATCTGTTAAACCGTTTTAAGCCCCTAAGCGCGCTGGCGCTTGCCGCGTCTATTCTCTCCACCGCTTTGCCGGCCGTTGCCGGCGAAACGCTGCGCCTGTCCGCCATCGAGCCGCCGCAATCCACGGTGGTGGAGTTTGCCAACGAGTTCGCCGCCCGGGTGGGACGCTACAGCGACGGTCAACTCGAGGTTAAGGTCTTTCCCGCCAGTCAGTTGGGCGACTGGGTCGAGGTACATGAGCAGGTGATGGAGGGCACTATCGACCTGGCCATCCAGCCGCTGTCGAACACCTTTAACGAGGTACTCGCGCTGCAGTGGTTCCCTTATGCGGCGCTTGATTTTGAGTCCGGCCGGAAAGCGTTCTCCGAAGGCGGGGTGGTCTTTGACATCATCAACCAGGCGCTGGCCGAGCAGGATATCCAGATCCTTGGCGCATTCGTTTCCGGCATGGGCGGCATCGTTTATACCAAGCCGGCACCGCATCCACGTGACCCCAATGCCGAGCAGGGCCTGAAGATCCGGGTATGGCCGGGTGGCACCACTCATCAGGCGCTACTGGATCGGCTGGGCTACAAGACCGCCCCGATCCCCTGGTCAGATCTGTACACGGCGATGCAGACCGGTGTGGTCGACGGTGCGATCGGCGCCACGCCTGAGCTGACGATGAACAACTTCGCCGATATCGCCAAGATGTGGGTGCAGAACAACGATCACTTCGAAGTGTCGTTCATCGCCGTCAACAAGCCCCGGTTCGATAATCTGCCGCCGGAACAGCGCAACGCTCTGAAGAAAGCCGCCGCCGAACTCTCGGCCGAGCGTTTCAAAGTCGCCGAGCAGGAGCACCAGAAGTTTCTGCAGCAGATGCGTGATAAGGGCATCGAGGTTGTCGAACTCAGCAAGGAGGAGCTTGAACGTACCGCCGCGGCTGTCCGCAGTGATGTCTGGCCCCAAATCGAGGGCGAAATCGGTGCGGAAAACCTGGCGCGTCTGAAGGTCGCACTGGGCATTCAGTAACGGCCCCTGCCAGCGGTTCCGCCCTGTCGGAACCGCCGCATCCTGCCTTTCCAACGCAAAACTACCAGACACAGGTGAATGCATGAACGCAGGTATCTGGACCAGACTGCACCACGGCCTGTTGCTGTCGCAGAAAATCCTTATGGGGGTGGCAATGGTGGCCTTTTCCGCCCTGGTTTTCGTTCAGGTGGTTATCCGCTACCTGTTTGATCTACCGCTCTTCGGCGTGGAGGAGATCGCCGTATATCTTGCCGTATGGCTCTATTTTACCGGTGCGGGTTATGGCACCTACCGGGGTAATCACATTTGCGCCGGTGTGATCGATCTAATGCTGGAATCGCCACGCAAAAAAGATCTTTACCATATCCTGGTCAGCCTGATCTCCCTGGTTCTCGTAGCCTGTGTGCTCTGGATATGTGTCGATTATTTCCAGTGGAGCCTGCTGCGCGCGCCTAAATCACCGGAGCTTCGTTTTCCTCTCTATTACGTCCACTTCGCGATGGTGTTCGGCCTTGTATTGATGCAGCTCTATTCGACAGTGGAGTTTCTCAGGCGGCTGATCTGCTTTGTCAAAAGGCAGCCCTACAGGTCATTGGCCGAGCTGGACGACCAACAGACAAATAACACAACGCAAGAGACGGCACCCTTATGAGCTTCGAAGTAATTATTGACGCCATTATCTTGATCGGGTTGCTGTTCATGGGCGTCCCGGCCCCGTTGTGCTTCGCCGCGGCGGCCCTGTTCATGTTTTTTATGGGAGATTTCCCCAACAGCAACTTCCTGGTGTCGTCGGGATTCAGCAAACTGTCGTCGCTGATCCTGTTGGCGATCCCTCTGTATATCTTCGCCGGCGGCCTGATGACCAGCGGCGGGATAGCGCACCGCCTGATCGACCTGGCGGAAAGCCTGGTGGCACGGGTGAAAGGCGGCTTGGGCGTGGTGGTGGTGTTCTCCACCGCGATCTTCGGCGCCATATCCGGTATGTCGACCGCGGCCGTGGCCGCCATCGGTTCGATCATGATTCCGAAGATGGTGGAGCGCGGTTACGACCGGGGCTACGCCACAGCGTTGGTCGCGGCATCCTCGGTGCTGGCACTGCTGATACCGCCGAGTTCATCGATGATCCTGTACGGCTGGGTCACCAATACCTCGATTACCGCCATGTTTCTGGCGCCGATCATCCCGGCGCTGCTGCTGATCAGCTGCCTGTCGGTGATCAACTATCTGCTGACCCGCAAGATGCCGGTTATCGAACCGCCGGCGCGAACGTTTCGGGAAAGTCGGTTGGATGCCTGGTACAAGACCAAGCGGGCAGCATTCGGCCTGGCCATGCCGGTGATTATCCTGGGCTGCATCTACGGCGGCATCACCACACCGACGGAAGCGGCCGCCATCGCCGTGGTCTATTCGATCCCGGTGGCCCTGTTCATCTACCGCGGACTGTCGTTCCGCTCGTTTTCCGATGTGGCCTGGAAGACCGGCCAGATCGCGGCGGTACTGATGATACTGGTGTTCTTCTCGTCGATGCTGGCCCGTATCTGGACGCTGGAAAACGTCCCCCAGGTGGTGCTGGAGTTCATGCTCGGCATCAGCGACAACAAGCTGGTGCTGCTGATGCTGATCAATCTGTTCCTGCTGCTGGTGGGGATGTTCCTGGATGATATCAGCGGTGTGCTGCTGGCATCGCCGATGCTGCTGCCCGTCGCCCAGAGCCTGGGCGTCGATCCGGTCCACTTCGGCGCGATAGTCGGTGTCAATCTCGGTATGGGGCTTATTACGCCGCCGACCGCCCCGATTCTCTATTTTGCGGGTTTGATCGGTGATTCGTCGTTGCCCCGGATGATCGGCTATTCGCTGGCCTTTATTTTCTTCGGTTATTTCCCGGTGCTGATCGCCACGACTTTCGTTCCCGACCTGTCGCTGCTGTTGCCGGAAATCGTCTTGGATTATCAGCCGGTATCTAATTAATCACTGCTCTAACACGAAGTTAATACGCCGCTAATGGCGTGTTCATTCAATATTTTTGCTTATAGGAACTAGGCATGAATCGCTCAATTTATATTGGTATTACGCTGGATATCGAGTATCAGCCCACTTATGCCAGAGAGCCTTGGTATGCGTTGCGGGAAAACTACTGCACGGCGATCCAAAATGCCGGTGGTACGCCGGTGTGTCTGCCCCACGCTATCGATCAGGTTGATGCGTATCTCGATCTGGTCGACGGATTGGTGATCAGCGGTGGCATGTACGATATCAGGCCCGAGCTTTACGGCGAGACGGATATCAAGGGCGGGCTGGTGACCAAGGAGGGGCGAACCGAGTTCGAACGCCGCTTGGTGCTCGGGGCGTTGCAGCGGGATATACCGATGATCGGCATCTGCGGCGGCATGCAACTGATCGCGGTCGCCAATGGCGCCAAGCTGATTCAGGATATCCCGACCGGCGTTAAAACGCCGCTGGAGCATATGCAGCCGGAACCCCACGATGTCGCCAGCCACAGCGTCAGCTTTACGCCAGGTACCCGAATTGCTCAACTCTTTGGTGCTGGCAGCGCCGAGGTCAACAGCGTCCACCACCAGTCGGTGAAGGATATCCCACCGGAGATTCTGGTCAGTGCAGTCTCATCCGACCGGGTCATCGAAGCGATCGAAATCCCCGGCCAGAGCTTCTGCCTCGGCTTCCAGTGGCATCCGGAGTACCAGATCAATGAAGGTGAGAGTCGGGTCTTCCGAGGCCTGATCGAGGCGGCGGCTGATTATGAAAAGAGAGTCGCTATCGGGGAGCATCCGGCTGTGACGTAAGGTAGCCAATATCGGGCCTGGGGGGGCGACGGGGGCGCCGACAGTGATATGAGGGCGCTCCATGATCATTCTTTCAACATGGACTGCAGCAAGGTATCGCTGCGGGGCAGTAGACCAGGTTTCAGTCCAAGCGGCTTGAAAACGGCGGAGTATACACTGAGAGTCAGCTGCGCCTTGTCACGTTCAATCTCTGACAGGGTGCGCCGGCTGATACCGACCAGTGCAGCATAGCGCTCCTGCGTCAGCCCCAGTACCTCCTTGCGCAATTGTCGCAGCATAGCGCCTTCGCTGATCTCGCCACTGTAAAGCTGCAACAGCAGCTTGCGCAGCAGCGCCTCTCGCTCCTGGCCGGTCAGCGGCTTCATAGCAACCCCCATAGCTGAAGACGTTTGTCGATGCTGTTCATTCCTAATGCCGGTATCGCCAACAACGATTCGGAGACACCGCGCGCCAACAGTCTGTCTTTCAAGCCCACCAGCTTGGCGGCCAAGACCCGCAAGACCTGCATGAGAAGGTTGGAGTCAGCGAGATCCGACAGCTGATCAACAATTGCCTGCCAGTCCAGATCGCCCGCTTGTTCGTACGGGCTTCCCCACTTCATGGTACGCAGCACCTCTTCAGGGTCCACTTTCATCGGCGCAAAGTCGTACACCGGTGCCAACCATATCCCCTCTGGCCGTTTTATGAGCGCCGTATTGCGGCCGTGATTGTCCGAGTTGCCAAAGATAAGGTTCAACAAATCGCGCTCCAGCCACTGAGCAACAAAGCGCTGCTGATCGAATGTCGATCCCAGTTCAGTCACCCGATACTGCTTGTTCAGCTTCGAGACCAAGGACCTCAGCACATCGAAATGGTTGAGATTGCTGCCCGGCGCTTTATCGAGCAAAGAGAAGACGGATTCGAGACCAAAATGCTCGACCCGGCCGGTCTCGTAACGGACATCGAAACGAGGTAGCCAAAGGGAGGGGTAGCGGCTCCCCTCATGCAGTTGCATCTTTGACGTATCGATCGTGTCGATGCCGAGTGCGGTGAGCTCATGATAGAAATGGAACTCGGCCCTTAGAATATCTGCATCCCTATCCGAAGCTTTTCCGCGGGGAAATTTGACCAGATAGTGCTGATCCAGATTGTCGACCTCATCCTGCCAGGTATCGATCCACACCTCATCCTTATCTGAACAACGGATCAACAGCTTTGGCGCTTCGCCTGCTGCGCCAGTGGCACCACCACTGACCGCCCCCATCTCCTGTGCATACTCGAGAAAGTCGATCTGCCGCTCGATCACATCCTGTGGCGAAAATCGATGTTGGGTCAGTCGCTCGGGCTTCTGTGGCAAGGCTTCTCTGATTCTCAGATTGCCGACCGGTGCGATACTGCCTTTTTGCAGTAGCAGCGTGTCCTGTTCCGCTTGGGGCAGATTACCCAGTCCCAAATGATCTATCCAGTAACGCCGTCCGGCGCCGGAGGGGGCTATATCGTCGAGAAAACCGAACCAGTGTCTGCTGTCATGCGTCATCATCAGCTCGACCGGCAGGTTCAGGCTGCAGGCATGTTCGTCGTCGCTGAACATCCAATCCAACGCATAGTTCTGCTGGTAGACCAGACGCACGGGGCTCAGGCGTCCGAGTTTCGGATCGATCAGCTCAAGACTGGCAGCTGGAAACCACTGCCCACTGTGGAATATCTCGACGGTTAGGTACATATCAATTTTGTGAAATATTTTTCACAAAATTAGCACGGCAACGTTCTTTTTGAGAATATTTTTGCTCAAAAAAAGGAGTTATCTCCCATAATGAGCAAATATATTCCCATAAGGATCATTTGATCAGCACCGCACCACCAATGCCGACGAACAGGCCGGCGCTGGCGCGGTTGAAGTGCTGCAGGTTACGGCCGTTTTTCAGCACCGGGGTCAGCAGACGGGCGCCGCTGCCGTAGGCCAGTTTGCAGATCAGGTCGAGCAGGCACCAGCTCAGGCACATCACCAGCAACTGCGGCAGCAGGGCGGTGTCCGGTGCGATGAACTGCGGCAGGAAGGCGACGAAGAACAGGATGTCCTTCGGATTGCTGATCCCCAGGGTAAAGGCGCGCAGGAACATCCGCGAGGCGACAGGCTTGATCGGCTGTGCATCGCTTGCCGTCTGATGCTGTCCCGCCTCGCGCCAGGCCTTGTAGCCCAGCCAGATCAGGTAGAGCGCACCGGCATAGCGGATCAGCGAGAACAGGGTTTCCGAGGCCGACAGCAGCGCGCCCAGGCCGGTGGCGGAGGCCAGCAGCAGGCTCAGCGAGGCGAGGGTGCCGCCAAAGAAAGCGGGCAGGCTGCGCCGGATGCCGTGGTTCAGGCTGTTGGCCACCATCAGCAGCGACAGCGGGCCGGGGATCAGGATCACCAGCAGGGAGGCCAGGCAGAACAGGGACCAGCTTTCAAATGTCATGGTGGTATCACTCACGCAAAGAGCCCCCTTGTATATAAGGGGGCTCGGTCTGTCGATTCAGCTTCTGCCGTTGTTAGGGCAGGAAGATAAACTTGGCCACGAAGATCGCCGTCAGGGCCCAGACACCGGCACTGATCGAGGATGCCTTGCCGGTACACAGCTTCAATGCGGTGTAGGAGACAAAGCCGACCGCAATGCCGTTGGCGATGGAGAAGGTCAGCGGCATCATGATAGTGGTCAGGATGGCCGGGGTAAACTCGGTCATGTCCTCCCAGTCGATCTTGGCCAGCGAGCCCATCATCAGCATGGCGACGTAGATCAGCGCGCCGTCCACCGCAAACCCGGGCAGCATCTGCGCCAGCGGCAGCAGGAACAGGCCGAACAGGAACATCACACCGATCACCACGGCGGTCAGGCCGGTACGTCCACCTGCCGATACGCCGGCTGCGGATTCCACATATGAGGTCACCGGCGGGCAACCGAAGGCGGTGCCGATCACGGAGGAGATGGAGTCCGCCTTGAGTGACTTGTCCAGACCTTCGATATTGCCGTTCTCATCCTGCAGGTTGGCGCGCTGGGCAACGCCCATCAGGGTGCCGGCGGTGTCGAAGATATTGACGAACAGGAAGGTGATGATCACGGGGATCAGCGCGACTTCAAAGGCCCCGGCGATATCCAGCTGCATGAACACTGGTGACAGGTCGGCAAAGTTGGGCACTGCAACCAGTCCACCCTCGGGCCAGGACACGAAGCCGGAGGCGGGCGCCCAATCAACGCTGACGGTGAAGAAGTCATAGGGAAGTACCGCTGCCATCAGGAAGGCGACAGCGGTGGTGATACCGATGCCCAGAATTACCGAGCCGAATACGCGGCGGTAGCTGAGGATACTGATCAGCAGGAAGCTCAGCAGGCCCAGCGCCGGCGCTTCGGGGCCAAACTGACCGAAACCGAAGTGGGTCAGATCGGCCAGGGCGACCACGTTGTCCGCGTTAGGGACGACGATGCCGGTAAAACGCAGGCCGATAAAGCCGAGGAACAGGCCGACACCGGCGGTCATCGCCAGACGCAGGCTGAGCGGTATGCTGTTGAGCATCCATTCACGCAGCCGGGTCACGCTCATGGCGACGAACAGTACCCCGGACAGGAACACGGCCCCCAGCGCGACCTGCCAGCTGTAGTCCATCTCCAGGACAACCGTGAAGGTAAAGAAGGCGTTGAGCCCCATGCCCGGCGCCAGTCCGATCGGCCAGTTGGCATAGATACCCATAAAGATCGTCGCAATCGCGGCACCTATACAGGTGGCCAGGAACAGGCCATCGAACGGCATGCCGGTTTTGGACATGATGATCGGGTTCAGGAACATGATGTAGGACATGGTGATGAACGTGGTCAGGCCCGCGATCACCTCGGTCCGCACGTTGGTCCTGTGTTCCTGCAGTTTGAAGAAACGGTCGATAAAACGGCGTTGGCCTGATGCGCGTCGATCTGACGGAGCTTGGTCTGACATGGCCGTGTCCAGCGCTACTTCTTGTTGCTGTATGCTTTCCACAACTTTATCTCCTCAATGGGGGCGCTGTCGCCCCTATTTATTTTTATGGCTGGCCGTCAAACGCGTTCGACTGCCGGGGGATGTTGTGTTTCATTCCTTGGAAACCAGAGAAGCTGTGAGCAAGTCAGGATGGGATTACACCGACCTGTTCATGGCTTCCCCTGGGCACTGTCCCTATGAAGATTGTGCTTAAAGCCATAATAGAATTGTATACATAAAAATCAACCCGGGAGTCAGGTTTTTTCATACAGCGAAACGCAAAGTCGATGAATGCGATTGATGCGTAACGCGGGCGAGCGATGGCAGCTGGCTTGATTGGCGGACCAGGCGAAAGAGGGGATGCCCGCAGTCGGTGGAGCATACGCAAGTGCTTGGTTAGGGATTAATGTGTACAAAAATTAGGTCATTGTGTACGATTTATCTATCCGCCCTGATAGCGTGAATATCCTTATCCGGTGTCGTCACCACGCCAGAGCACAGCTAATGAGGCCTTATGAGTCGGTTAACCGAAATCAAGAAAAGCGATCCGAAAAAGGGTGAGAAGAAAACCCAGGATGACATCGTCTATGAGCATATCTTCGACGCCATTCTGGAGCAGCGGCTACCGCCCGGAACCAAGCTGAACGAGGAGTCACTGGGCGAGATCTTCGGTGTCAGCCGTACCATCATCCGGCGTGCGCTGTCCCGGCTCGGCTATGAACAGGTTGTCGTGTTGCGGCCGAACCGCGGTGCCGTGGTGGCCAGCCCTACCATCGATGAAGCGCGGCAGATCGTCTTTGCCCGCCGGGTGGTGGAGAAAGCGGTCACCGAGCTGGTGTGCGACAACGCCGAAACGGACCAGATCGAGCAGCTGAAACAGTTGGTACGTGACGAGCGGGCCTGCTTCGATCGTGGCGATCTCGGTGCCGGTATCCGCCTGTCCGGCGAGTTTCATCTGCGCCTGGCGGAGATGGCGAAGAATCCGCCGTTACTCAGTTTCCAGCGCAGCCTGGTGTCGCTCTGTTCACTGATCATCGCCCAGTTTGAGAAGGGTGAGACCAAGTCACACTGCTCCTATGACGAGCACTTCGAGCTGATCGACGCCATCGCACAGCGGGACAAGGACAAGGCGGTGGCGCTGATGATGCATCACCTGGATCATATCGAGCACAAGCTGAGTCTGGACGAAGAGGCCGCGGACAACGACCTGAAGGCGATCTTCTCCAATGTCCGCAGTCGTAAACTGAGCTGAGTGGCCCTGTTAAACTGGACGGTAAACGCCCTTTAGGTCGGCCATAGAGGCTTTCAGGTTCTTGTTGGCCACGTGCTTCAGCGAGTTACGGATCTGGTGGAAGGCAAAAAGGTCTTCACAGGAAAACCTTTTTGCCCCCGTTTGAATTTCTTAAAGGTATTGCTCAACCGAAGAGCATGAGACCCCTTTCGAATGTTCTCTTTTGTCTAAGGAAACCCCTTTTGTATAACCAGTTCCATCGAAAACTTGAGCAAACCACTGGGGATATGCTGTACAACGATTATCATCGGATTTACTAACAATAATACCCCTTACTACTCGCTTCAAAGGAATATCTAATACGTTTTTAACTATCGTCATTTGGTCACTGGTAATGTGGAATAAATCATATTCTACTTTGTTTCTTTCTAATGCAGCCACTGCCATGTCATGTAGAGAATCATCCAGTTCACCAGGTGAGCTGATCGCCAACTTCCCTTCTCTCATGAATTTTTTCGCAGCATCGCTACTCGCATCAATTAAAATTTCCCCCTTGGCCAATAGAGGGCCATCATTGGGGACACCGGGTTGCTTGGTACTATTGTATGCATATACCTCAATCCCGAAATTTGCCTTGTCTTTTCCAGTGCTAGCCATTTCCAGCAAAACTTTGTCAAAATGTCTAAAAAACTCTTTATGGTCTAATCGAGTAGTATCCATTAATACCGAAGATGTTGCCGGACGATCCATTTCTTCAGAGACTAAAAAAGGAATAAAGGTAAATACTTCTTTTCCATCCAAAGAAAATACAATCTTCTGTTCAATTCCACCATGAACGCCCGGTGTGCGCTCGTGATTTCGCATTTTGACGTAAGCGTTACTGGCGATATCTTCGAATGCTGCGCGCAAGTAGAGAGGCTGTCCGACTTCATAGCTTTCGATGAAGCTGCTACTCTCGCAGTTGTCTTCAAGCTTTTTGTTTGCAAAGACAACTTTTCCAATATTTTCCGTCTGACATTGAGTGTCAATCTTATCAAATTCTTTAAGCTCGTTACGCGCTGCTGCAACTAAAACCTGTTTGGTAAAATCAAGCTGTGCTTCAGCCTTCGAAGGTTTAAAGTATTTCGGCCCTTTTTCTTTTGATAGAGCAAGATTTTTATCTATCTCCACAACCATCTTGTCCAATTCGGCTTTATAGCTTAATGCCGCTCCAGCGAGCACATAGGCGTCAGCCTTACTTTGCAGTTCATCTGCTCTCATGTACTCCGCGTAACCAGATAGATGTGGTAACAAACGACCACTATCTTCGACAAATTTTTGAGCATGGGGAGCGAATCTTTCTATTAATACGGAAAAGTCATAATCAGGGTCTTTTTCCTGGGCTTCAGCTAACTTGGTAGAAGCTTTAAAGGTTTCAGTGTAGAAATTTCGAGACGCACTTTCACTGCGTTTGTCAGGATCCATCTCAAGATACAGAACATGCATCATCATATTCTCGATATCTTTTGCCGCCGGGCTGGTAGGCTCATTTTCCTTGTTTTCAAGAAAGGACTTTAGAGAGGTAAATCGGTTTCTATAATTCGATGCGTCAATATCCGGGTAGGACTTGGAAAGTTTTTTAAGGTCACTTTCAACTCCTTTGAATATGGATTTTGACTGCTTACTCTGAGCGCTTTTAAGAGGTACGGCAGGAATGGCTGTATCAACAAATCCTTCAAGCTTGCTGAGGTTTTTATCTAACTTGTTAAATATCGAAAGTACTTTTTTGTCTGTTACTTCCTGCTCGCTATTCGCACCTATGGCTGTATTTGTCTGAATTATCAGCAGCGCCACAAAACAGTGTAAGAAAATTCTGAAGCCAGTCATATTTTTCCCTTAATTATTGACTAAATCAGTTCGGCTTTATGATTAATTTTCACTACACTACCATACATCTCACATTCGAGACTGTAGATTTTTCTGTGTAGGTGGCTGTTTATCACCGCGACATCCGGTCGCCGAACGGGATCATGAACAGGCTCATCGCCTGTTTCCAGTCCCGTATCGGCATAGTTCATTTCTTGGAGATCTGCTTCAAGGCCTAATGGAGTACTTCCATCACTGATTTATCGGTCGGGCACGATCGGCGGGCGATCAGGATGTCTGCAAGCTTGGCGGAACCGAGATCTTGCGATAGATCAATCGCGGCTGTACACCGCCTCGCCCATGGCATAGGTCTGTTTGATCGACCGGTCATCGCCCAGGGTCATCAGCACGAACAGACGCTCCTCCAGATCCTTGGCCTGCTGCATGCGGTAGCTCATCAGCGGGGTGGCGTTGTAATCCAGCACCACGAAGTCCGCTTCGCTGCCCGGTTCAAGGGTGCCGATCTGCTGCTCCAGTTGCAGAGCGCGGGCACCGCCCAGGGTGGCCAGATAGAACGACTTGAACGGGTGCAGTTTCTTACCCTGCAGCTGCATCACCTTGTACGCCTCGTTGATCGTCTGCAGCATCGAGAAGCTGGTGCCTGCGCCGACATCGGTGCCGAGGCCGACCTTGATCTTGTGCTGTTCCGCCTGCGGCAGGTTGAACAGGCCGCTGCCGAGGAACAGGTTGGAGGTGGGGCAGAAGGCGATGGCAGAGTCGGTTTCGGCCAGGCGTCGGCACTCCTCGTCGCACAGGTGCACGCCGTGGGCAAACACGGAGCGCTGACCGAGCAGGTGGTGGTGGTCGTACACATCCAGGTAACCGTTCTGCTCCGGAAACAGCGCCTTGACCCATTCGATCTCGTTGCGGTTCTCCGACAGGTGGGTGTGCATGTACAGGCCGTCGTACTCGCGCAGCAGCTGTCCCGCCGTGGCCAGCTGCTCCGGGCTACTGGTGGGCGCGAAGCGCGGGGTGACGGCGTAGTGCAGGCGGCCCTTGCCGTGCCAGCGCTCGATCAGCGCCTTGCTGTCGCGGTAGCCGCTCTCCGGGGTGTCGGTCAGCGCTTCCGGGGCGTTGCGATCCATCAGCACCTTGCCGGCGATCATCCGCAAGTTGCGCTTTTCAGCGCTGCTGAAGAAGGCATCCACCGACTGCGGATGCACGGTACCGAACACCAGCGCGGTGGTGGTGCCGTTGCTCAGCAGCTCGTTGAGGAAGATCTCCGAGACCTGTTCGGCGTGGGCCGGGTCGGCGAATTTTTGCTCGGCGGGGAAGGTGTAGTTTTCCAGCCAGTCGAGCAGCTGATCGCCATAGGAGGCGATCATGCCGGTCTGCGGATAGTGGATATGGGTGTCGATAAAGCCCGGGGTGATCAGGGCGTCCTGGTAATGGCGGATCTCGGTGCCCGCGCTCAGCCCCTTGATGATCTCCGAGGCGTGGCCGAGGGCGGTGATGCGTCCCTCCTCAACCACCATCATGCCGTCTTCAAAGTAGCGATAGCTGTTCTCGATCCCCAGCTCTGCCGGGTCGCCCAGGCTGTCGAGGATGGCGGCGCGGTAGGCGATTGCGGTTGAGGGCGCGGTGGTGTGTGTCATGTCGGTTATTCCGGTATTACGTAGCGGTATTGAGTAGCAATATTGAGTAACTGGGGCGGTGGATCGGCCGGGCGTCAGATCGCCAGCCGATCCACCGCAGGTGTGTCCATTGGGGCGTTGGCTTTGTTGCCGAACGCGGCGTTATACCGGGCGATCACCTCGCCGGCCACGGAGACCGCGATCTCGGCGGGCAGTTTACCCTTTACTTCCGGTATGCCCATCGGGCAGGTCATCCGTTCCAACAGCGCTTCGTCAAAGCCCTTGGCCTTCAGTCTGTGCTCGAACTTCTTACGCTTGGTCTGTGAGCCGATCAGTCCGAAATAGTTGAAGTCGTTACGTTTAAGTATCGCTTCGGTCAGCTCCTGATCGAGCTGGTGATTATGGGTCATCACGATGAAGTAGCTGTCCGCCGCTTGCGTCGCGATCTCGTCCACCGGGAACTCGTTGACCACCTTCTCGACCCCGTCGGGGATGTGAGCGGGAAACTCATCCTCGCGGGAGTCGATCCAGCGGATGCGGCAGGGCAGGGTGGCCAGGATCGGCACCAGGGCACGGGCCACATGGCCGGCACCGAACAGGGCGATCTGCACGATGCCGGTGTTGAGCGGCTCGAACAGCAGCGTGGTGGCGCCGCCGCAGCACTGCCCCAGGCTGGCGCCGAGGGAGAAGCGCTCCAGGCGCGGCTGGGTCTGCTTCTCCTCGAGCATGGCACGGGCAATCTTGATCGACTTGTGCTCCAGGTGGCCGCCGCCGATGGTGTCGAAGCGCTCTGCCTCGCTGACCACCATCTTGGCGCCGGCATTGCGGGGGGTGGAGCCGCGTTCATCCACGACGGTGATCAACACCGCCGGGGTGGCGTCGGCTTCAAGCCGGTTCAGGGCCTTGATCCACTCGCTGTTCATCGTTCTGCTCCCCTGCTCGTATTAGCGGTTTTTGTTGTCGTGGGTGCCGGGTTATACGGTTTCAGCGACCGCTTCGCTGTGGGTCTGCTGGCGCTGCTGCTCCATATCGCGGATCGCCCAGAGCACCCGCTCGGGGGTGGCCGGTGCATCGATGGCCGGGCTGACCCGGTAGTCGGCGACACTGGCAATGGCGTCCTTGATGGCGCAGAACACGGAGATACCGAGCATGAACGGGGGTTCGCCGACGGCCTTGGAGTGGTACACGGTGTCCTCAGCATTCTTGCGGTTCTCCACCAGTCGTACCCGGAAATCGATCGGCATATCGGTAACCGCCGGGATCTTGTAGCTGGCCGGGCCCGAGGTCATCAGCCGTCCCTTGTCGTTCCAGACCAGCTCCTCCGAGGTCAGCCAGCCGGCACCCTGGACGAAGGCCCCCTCGACCTGACCGATATCGATCGCCGGGTTCAGCGAGGCGCCGACGTCGTGCAGGATGTCGGCGCGCAGGATCTTGTACTCGCCGGTCAGGGTGTCGACCACCACCTCGCTGCAGGCGCAGCCGTAGGCGTAGTAGTAGAACGGGCGGCCACGGGCGGTGTCGCGGTCGTAATAGATCTTCGGCGTACGGTAGAAGCCGGTGCTCGACAGCGAGATCTGGTTGAAGTACGCCAGCTGGATAAACTCGGCGAACGGCATCACCTGATCGCGGATCACCACGTGGTTGTTGCGGAAGGTGACATCCTCTTCGGTCACGTTGAAGTGACGGGCGGAGAACTCGACCAGGCGCTGCTTGATGGTGCGGGCCGCGTTCTGCGCCGCCTTGCCGTTCAGGTCGGCACCGGAGGAGGCCGCCGTCGGCGAGGTGTTCGGCACCTTGTCGGTATTGGTGGCGGTGATCTGGATGGTATCGAAGTCGACCTGGAACTCCTCGGCCACCACTTGGGCAACCTTGGTGTTCAGGCCCTGTCCCATCTCGGTACCGCCGTGGTTCAGGTGGATGCTGCCATCGGTGTAGATATGGATCAGCGCACCGGCCTGGTTCAGGAAGGTGGCGGTAAAGGAGATACCGAACTTTACCGGGGTCAGTGCCAGACCCTTCTTCAGGATCGGACTCTTGGCGTTGTACTCGCGGATCGCCTGGCGGCGGGCCTGGTAGTCGCTGCTCCGCTCCAGGTCATCGATCATCTCCGGCAGCGCATTGTCCTCTACCTTCTGGAAGTAGTGGGTGGTATCCCGGCCTTCGCCGCCGTAGAGGTTGAGCTTGCGCACCTCCAGCGGGTCCTTGCCCAGACGGCGGGCGATATCGTCCAGAATGATCTCCGGCATGATCAGCCCCTGGGGACCGCCGAAACCGCGGTAGGCGGTGTTGGAGGCCAGGTTGGTCTTGCAGCGGTAGCCAGTGATAGTGGCATCGCCCAGGTAGTAGCCGTTGTCGCTGTGGAACATGGCGCGGTCGACGATGGAGTTGGACAGGTCCGGCGAGTAGCCGCAGTTGCCGGCCAGCTTCATCTCGCAACCGGTGATCCGGCCTTCGTCGTCAAAGCCGACCTCGTACTGGTTGAAGAAGGGGTGACGCTTGCCGGTCATCATCATGTCTTCCATACGCGGCAGGCGCATCTTGGCCGGACGACGGGTGTGGTGTGCGACCACGGCGGCAATACAGGCCGGGCCTGCGGCCTGGGTCTCCTTGCCGCCGAAACCGCCGCCCATGCGGCGCATATCGATCTGTATCTTGTTGAAGGAGACGCCGAGCACTTCGGCCACCAGCTTCTGCACCTCGGTGGGGTTCTGGCTGGAGGTGAATACGATCATGCCGCCATCTTCGGTGGGCACAACCGAAGAGATTTGGGTCTCGAGGTAGAAGTGCTCCTGACCGCCAATATGGGCGCGGCCCGAAATCCTGTACTTGGCAGACGCCAGCGCCGCGGCGGAATCACCGCGCTTGTGGGTGTGCGGCTCGCTGACGAAGTGTTCCTGCTCCAGCGCCTGTTCGACGGAGAGTACCGGCTCCAGCTCTTCGTACTCGACGATGGCGTCCATCGCTGCCTGGCGCGCGGTGTCCAGGTCATTGGCGGCAACCGCCAGTACCGGCTGACCGTAGTACTCGACCAGACCGTCGGCCAGCAGCGGGTCGCCCGGAAGGACGGCACCGATATCCAGCTGGCCCGGTACATCCTTGGCGGTGATGGCGATCGCCACGCCCGGGAAGTTGTAGCAGGGGCTCACATCCAGCCTGGTGATGCGGGCATGGGCTTTATCCGACATGCGGGCATAGACGTGCAACTGGTTTGGGAACTCGAGGCGGTCGTCGACATAGATCGCTTCACCGCTTACCTGCTTCGCCGCGCTTTCATGTTTGACGCTGCGGCCGACGCCGGTGGTCAGGTCCTGTTTAACCAGTTCCAGCATCTCGGCGTAGCTTTTCTTGTTCTGATGATGGTTAGACATATGCGGTCACCCGTGTTTCAACTTCTGGGGATTCAAGCTCGACAAAGTACCGGGTCAGCAGGTTCACTGCCGTCAGCTGGCGGTACTCGCGGGAGGCGCGGAAATCGGAGATCGGGCTGAAATCCTGTGCCAGCGCCGCCTTCGCCTTTTCGATGGTGTCGTGGTTCCACTCGGCCCCGGCCAGTGCCTGTTCGCACTGGCTGGCGCGCTTCGGAATCGCGGCCATACCGCCGAAGGCGACGCGGGCGGACTGGACCCGGCCATCGCGGATCACCAGGTTGAAGCAGCCGAGTACGGCGGAGATGTCATCATCGATCCGCTTGGAGATCTTGTAGCTGCGGAACTCGCCGTTGTTGGCGGCTCTTGGCACGATCACCTTTTCGATGAACTCGCCCGGCTGCTGGGCGGTGACCTTGTAGTCAATAAAGTAATCCTGCAGATCAAGGCTGCGGCTCTGTTCACCTTGGCGCAGAACCAACTGCGCGCCGAGGGCGATCAGGGCTGGGGGAGAGTCGCCAATCGGCGAGGCATTGCCGATATTGCCGCCCAGGGTGCCCTGGTTGCGGATCTGCAGGGAGGCGAACCTGTGGAGCAGGGCGCCGAAATCGGGATAGTCGTTGCTTAAAGCCTGGTAGCAGTCGGTCAGCGATGCGGCGGCACCGAGCTCGATGCGATCATCGAACACCTGAATCTGCTTCATCTCGGCGATATCGCCGACATAGATCAGGGTGCCGATCTCCTTGCGCAGCTGGGTCACCTCCAGCGCCAGGTCGGTACCACCGGCGACCAGGCGGGCGTCGGGATGCTGCTCTTTCAGTGCGGCCAGTTCGGCCAGCGTGGTCGGATTGTAAGCTTTTCTTTTGCCGTTGCTCAGTTCGACCTGGGCCCGGGGCTGTATCTCGCGCAGGCGGGCGAGAGTTTCGGCCTGCTCGCGATCGAAGCTGTCAGGGGTGAGATCGTCGTACATCTTTTCCGCCGCTTCGACGATGGGGCGGTAGCCGGTGCAGCGGCACAGGTTGCCGGCCAGCGCTTCGTGAATCTGCTCCTTCTCCGGCTTGCCGACATTCTTGCCTAGCGCAAACATCGACATCACGATGCCCGGTGTGCAGAAGCCGCACTGGCTGCCGTGACAGTCCACCATCGCCTGCTGGGCGGGGTGCAGACGGTCGCCCTGTTTCAGGTCCTCAACGGTGATCAGTTGCTTGCCGTTCAGTGCGGAGACGAAGGTCAGGCATGAGTTGACGCTGCGGTAGCGGATGCGGTCGCCATCCAGCTCACCCAGTACCACGGTACAGGCGCCGCAGTCTCCAGAGGCGCAGCCCTCCTTGGTACCGGTCTTGCGGGCCTGGGTGCGCAGATAGTTCAGCACCGTCATGTTGGGGTCCAGATGGTCTTCGACCCGCAGCTCTCTGTTGAGTAAGAACCTGATCAAGGAGGGCCTCCTTCTTTGCTTATGTTTATTACGGAGCCGTGTTTGTCGCGGGCTCGTGCTCGTTGAGTATGGATTGATTAAAGTAAAAGCTGACTTTCAAGTCAACTTATAATTTGACCTGTGGGTCAGGTGTCAATCCCCCATTTTCCGGTAGAAAACACTTAAGCGTGCAGATTTTTAGTGAATTTCATCGACCGATCCCGCGGATATAGATATAAATCCTGTTCAATTGGTCAAATTGGTCTTGTGTACTTTTTTTCATAATGTTTTGTATACATTTATTGTTTTCCGGTTTCCTCGTTCCTGCCCCTGCTTTCTGTTCACTTTGAGGTTCCGTATCCCCTCGAATCGTGTCGATATCTGGGCTGTGGCTGTTCAGGGATATAGGGTTAACAAATTGAATTTATTTTGTTTTATCTATATTTGTTCGAAGGTGTGCATAGTATTTCATATAGTGAATACAGGATGTTTGTTATTTTGTGGACAATAAGTGGTCGATAAATTAGCTTTAACCCTGCGCAGGCTAGACATCTGCCGGACAGCTTGTGACGACCTCGCTCGGGAGAGGAGCGGGGAGAGACCAACAAAAATAACTAGGGTATTTTCACAATGGCAAAGCACAGCTCTTCGATCGATCTGGTCTATGGACTGGATGATAAACCTAGGTTTTCGGTATCGGTTTTCGCTGCGCTCCAGCACGTGCTGGCGAGCTTTATCGGTATCATCACACCGACGCTGATCGTCGGTGGCGTATTGGGGCTGGGCAGTGAAGTGCCCTACCTGGTGAGCATGGCGCTGATCGTCTCCGGTATCGGTACCTTTATACAGGCGCGGCGTATTGGCCCGGTCGGTTCCGGTTTGCTCTGTGTACAGGGCACCAGTTTCGCGTTCCTGAGCTCGATTCTGGCCGCTGGTTTTATCGTCAAGGGCAACGGCGGCGGGCCGGAGGAGATCCTTTCAACCATCTTCGGGGTCTGCTTCCTGGCCGCATTTGTCGAGATCTTCCTGAGCCGGTTTATCGAGAAGCTGCGACATATCATTACGCCGGTGGTGACCGGTACGATCATTACCCTGATCGGTCTTTCCCTGATCCAGGTTGCCATGACCGATATCGCCGGTGGTTTCGGGGCGCCGGATATGGGCGCGCCGGTCAACCTGGCACTGGCAGGACTGGTGCTGATTACCATCGTGATCTTCAACCGCTTCCAGGTGCATATGCTGCGGCTGAGTGCGGTGATCATCGGCCTGACCCTGGGCTTTGTCGCCGCCTGGTCGATCGGCAAGGTGGACTTCAGCGGTTTGAGTGAACTGTCGCTGATCGCGATTCCGGTGCCGTTCAAATACGGCTTCAGTTTTGATTTCGCCGCGTTCCTGCCGATTGCGATCATCTATGTCATCACCGCGCTGGAAACCACAGGCGACCTGACCGCGAACAGCATGGTGTCGAAGCAGCCGGTGGATGGCCCCATCTACATTCGCAGAATCAAGGCCGGCGTGCTGGCCGACGGTGTGAACTCTGCGATCGCCTCTTCCCTGAACAGCCTACCGATGACCACCTTCAGCCAGAACAACGGTGTGATCCAGCTGACCGGTGTGGCGAGCCGACATGTGGCGCTGTTTATCGCCGCGATCCTGGCGCTGCTGGGACTGTTCCCGATTATCGGCGGCGTGCTGCAGCAGATGCCGAAGCCGGTGCTGGGTGGTGCTACGCTGATCATGTTCGGTACCGTGGCGATGGCCGGGGTCAAGATCATCGCCGAAGCCGGACTTAACCGCCGCAACATGCTGATCACCGCGATCTCGATCGGCATGGGGTTGGGTGTTGCAGGTGTGCCCGAGGTACTGTCTGCCATGCCGGATGATATCAAGAACATCATCGGCTCACCGCTGACCATTGGTGCCCTGTCCGCGATCTTCCTGAACCTGTTGCTGCCGCATCATCTGGATGCCGCGCCCCATACCGCCGAGGCGTATGAGCAGGAGCCGGCCGAGAGCGGAGAGGCGTCAGATGAAAACCTCGCCATGACCGCGGCAACCGTCTCCAGCGTGGCAAAATAAGTAATCAATACCGATCAATTGGAGTAGCAGAGTGAACAGCGCTCAACGTATCTGGATTAAATCGCCTCTGGCGACCCTGGACAGCACCTGCGCCGGAGGCCTGGTGGTCGAAGGTACGCGGATTGCCGAGGTGCTGGCCGCCGGCGAGACCCCGGCCGCACCGGTCGACCAGGTGTTCGATGCTCGCGAGCATGTGCTGCTGCCCGGGTTGATCAACAGCCATCACCACTTCTATCAGACCCTGACCCGCGCCTTTCCGGCGGCGCTGAACAAATCCCTGTTCAGCTGGCTGAAAAGCCTGTATCCGGTGTGGGCGCGGCTGGGGGAGGAGATGGTCGAGGTATCGACCCAGGTGGCGCTGGCCGAGCTGCTGCTGTCGGGCTGCACCACGGCAAGCGATCACCACTACCTGTTTCCGCAGGGGCTGGAGAACGCCATCGATATCCAGATGGCGCAGGCACAGAAGATGGGGATGCGCGTGCACCTGACGCGTGGCTCCATGAGTCTGGGCGAGGAGGATGGCGGCCTGCCGCCGCAGAGTACGGTGCAGGATGAAGACGCCATCATGGCCGACAGCGAGCGCCTGATTCAGCGCTATCACCAGGCGGAAGAGGGCGCCATGAGCCGGGTGGCGCTGGCACCCTGTTCACCCTTCTCGGTCAGTGAGAGCCTGATGCAGGCCAGCGCACGTCTGGCTGAAAAGCACAATGTGCGGCTGCACACCCACCTGGCCGAGACCCATGACGAGACCGACTTCTGCATCAAGATGTTCGGCCTGCGACCGCTGGATTACCTGGAGAAAGTTGGCTGGCTGAGCGACCGGGTCTGGCTGGCCCACGGTATCCACTTCAATGAGGAGGAGATCCGCCGTCTGGGCGCGGCCGGTACCGGTATCTGCCACTGCCCCTCATCCAACATGCTGCTCGCCTCCGGGCTTTGCCCGACGCTGGATCTTGAGCGTGCAGGTAGTCCGGTAGGGCTGGGGGTCGACGGCTCCGCCTCCAACGACGGCTCCAATATGATCCAGGAGGTGCGCCAGGCGTTTCTGCTCGGCCGGCTGCGCTACGATGCCGCCGAGATCACCCACCAGAAGGTGCTGTTCTGGGCCACCGAAGGCTCGGCCCGCTGCCTGGGCCGCACTGACCTGGGCGCGCTGAGGGTTGGCATGCAGGCGGATATCGCCCTGTTCCGTCTGGATGAACTGCGCTTTGCCGGTGCCGGCGATCCGCTGGCGGCACTGGTGCTCTGCGGTGCCCACAAGGCGGACCGGGTGATGGTCGCCGGGCGCTGGCGGGTAACCGATGGCGCGATCGAGGGCTTCGACCTTCAGGCGCTGATCGAACGCCAGAAGAGCCTGGCCCGGAAACTGGCCGCTTAAGTAAAACCCACTGATCAACGCATTTGGCAATGCCGGCTTTCGGGCCGGCAGGGCCGAACTCATCTCGAATCAGCCGTTTTGATCGACATGAAACCTCAAAATAACAACGAAGGATGATAAACACGATGACAATTACAAAAACCGCAGCCTGCATTCTGACCGGCGCACTGCTTTCAACCTCGGTATCCGCCGAGCAGCTTTGGAGCTCGTTCAGCCTCAGTTACCTGAACGGCAGTGACTATGAAGTGGGGGACAGTGACCGCCAGGTGGTCACCGTCGAGCACGCCAGTGGTCATAACTGGGGTGACAACTTCTTCTTCCTCGACCGTCTGAAATCGTCCAACGGCTACACCGAAAACTACATGGAGCTGTCGCCACGCCTGAGCCTGGGCTATCTGACCAACAGCGAGCTGTCGTTCGGACCGGTGAAGGACGTGCTGCTGGCCGGTACCTGGGAGAGCGGCGAAGGGTTCGATAACTACCTGGCCGGTGTCGGGGTCAGCCTGAATGTACCGGGATTCCGCTACTTCAACGTCAACCTGTATCACGTCAACAACGAGCTGAAAGAGGACGATCGTCAGCTGACCCTGACCTGGGGCCTGCCGTTCGAACTCGGCAGTGCCGAGTTCCTCTATGACGGTTTCCTCGACTGGTCCAGCGAAGAGTCCGACCACGCCGCCGAGATGAACTTCACCTCACAGCTGAAGTGGAATGCGGGCAAGCTGTTCGGTAGCAAGGCGCCGGTGTATGTCGGTATCGAGTACGCGCACTGGAACAACAAGTTCGGTATCGACGGCGTCGATGAGCGCAACCCCTCCCTGCTGCTGAAGTGGCATTTCTAATCGGGGCGCGCTGAAAAAAACCGCACCCCGCAGGCTTCCCCCTTTCGAGCCTGCGGGGGGCGTTGCTTGATTCCGGCACCATTCGACACCCCCTGTTGGATGGTGCCGTTTTTTGTCATCAGGTGTCCTGCCGGACGCCGTGGGAGCGTGAGACGTGACCGCAGGACTTCAGTTTATCCGGTCCTTTTTGATCGGCTTCAGCCAGATCATGCTGCAATCGAACAGCCTGACTGGATTATGTTTTCTGGCCGCTATCGCGGTGAATTCGCTGCCGATGTGCCTGGCTGCCGTGGCCGGCAGCCTGACCGCCTGTCTCGGTGCCTGGGTATCGGGTGCCGACAAAGCGCATCTCGAGCAGGGGCTGTACGGGTACAACGGGGCGCTGGTGGGGTTGGCCTGCGCACTGTTCTGGCCTTCGGCCAGCGCGCTGCTGATGATCATCCTGCCGATCGCGGCGCTGCTGAGTGCGGGGCTGATGCGTCTGTTCCTGGAACCTCGGTTCTCAGCGTGGATTGGCTGCCCCGCCTATACCGCGCCGTTTATTCTCTCGATCTGGCTGGTCACGGCGGTTGCCGAAGTCGAACCCGCGCCCGGGGCAGCGGTTACGCACACCGGGTTGGACAACCTGCTGCTCGGATTCGGCCAGGTGTTGTTGCTGGATAACCCGATCGCGTGCCTGCTGATACTGGCCGGACTGGCGCTCGAGTCCCGTCCTGCGCTCTATTGGGGAGCGGTTGCCGTGGTGCTCAGCAGCGGCTGCGCCTTTCTATTGGGCGCAACGCCAGATGTCATCTTTACCGGTGCCTATGCCTATAACGCGGTACTGGTTGCCATCGCGCTCTCGGTCAGACCCAATCTGGGTGCTCTGCCCCTTATCGCGGCTATTCTGCTCAGTGTCCCGGTCACCGGATGGCTGAAGCAAAGCGGTGTGCCGGTACTGACTGCACCGTTCGTCATCGTCAGCTGGTTGGCGCTGCTGCTGGGCAGGCTCGATATCGTGGTTGGAGACCAGGTCCCGCGCAGTAACTGAAGGCTGTGCGTGGTTGCTCCGATTATTCGAATGAACAATGTTAAGGGCGTATTCAGTAACTAGACTTCATAACAGCAGGAGGGTCGTGACTGTTTTTTGAACAGCGCGCGGCTCAATGTTTAGGGACACAGAGATAACCTCGGGGTGTGCAACGAACGGGGTTTAAGGTGCAAAGGCCAGGGGAGGGCGTATTAGCGAGCGGCAGTGCAGAGTCGGCACCGCTGCCTTAACCCTGTTGTCAGACGAGTTGCCTGTCATGAATTTTCGTATAACTGCAGCCCTTAGCGGGCTTTGCGCCCTGCCCCTTAGCCTCCCCACGGTTGCGGCCGACACTGAGATGCGTGTACCGATGCAGGAGGGTAGTGCCACTACCTTCTATGTGCAGGCCTCCCTCGGGAGTTTGCAGAACATGGACTTTATGGTTGATACCGGATCAGGTTACACGACCATCAACGAAGAGACCCTCGCCGGTTTACAGGCGGCTGAACAGGCTGTCTATCGGCGCGATCTGGTTGGCGTTCTGGCTGACGGGTCGGAGATCCGCGTGCCTGTCTATCGACTGTCGAGCCTGAAGATAGGCGACTGTCGGCTGAACGATATCGAGGCGGCAGTCTTTCCCGGCAAAACCCGGCAGATTCTCGGGCTCAGTGCGTTGAAGCAGGTAGGCACATTCACATTTTCGTTTGATCCGCCGCAGCTGGTGCTGAACCGCTGTCCGCAAACCGACCTGCTCGCCGCCGAACTGGAGCCCTGAACCGGCCCGGTCGCCGGTAGACGACAGGATCGGGGGTGGTAGCGGGGCGTTGCTAGCGGATAGGTCGCCAATCTTGGTCTTGGTTTGATTTTTTTACTTTTAACATCAACAGGTTATTTTATTGTTTTGCCCCGGATGACGGAGTTGGCTTGGAACTTGCGATCACTTGGTTACCCATCCGGAAACAGGTTTCCCCGGATGGATTTAACTAATCGTAATCGGGAGGTTCACATGAAAATGGAATATCGTCAGTTTATGTTGGCAACTGCGGTGAGCGCGCTGTTTTCGACTCAGGTTTGGGCCGCAGAGGATGCAGCACCGTCATTGAAGGCGGAAGGTAGCCAGAGTGAGACGGTCGTGGTGGAGGAGGCCTCTCCGGCGCCGATGCCTGCGACCAAAACGCAACAGAGCGCACCGCAGACCACCTTCGCAACGCCCGAAGTCCTCATGATGTACAACAAGAGCCCGCAAGAGCTGGTCGACCGGGAGGTGATCGGTGTTGATGGTGAGGTGTTGGGTGCGATAGATGAGGTTGTCGGTGGCCGGGTCAGCGGCCGGGTGTATGCGGTGATCTCGCGTGGCGGTTTTCTCGGTATTGGCGCCTCCAAATACGCCGTAGAGCTGGATGAGTTGCGTATGGCCGATGATCAGCTGCAGATGGCGATCACCGGCGCTGAGCTGGAGATGCGTCGCGAATATGTAGCGGATCGTTATGTACCGGTCGTACCGATGGATCATCCGGTCAGCGAGTTTTCCGCATTTGAAGCGGCACCGCAGTAAAAGGTTCAGTCGGGCCGCAGCGCTTGGCGCTGGCGGCCCGCGTTATTCACGCATCGTCCGCTCGCTTGAACATACCGGGCGTCAAATGGTTTCTCTGCAATAAACGGTAGAACTCGGTGCGATTACGTCCCGCCAGTCGTGCCGCCTCCGCCACCTGTCCATTGGTAATCTTCAACAGCTGTACCAGATAGTCCCGCTCGAACTGCTGCTTGGCTTCGACATAGGTGCGGATGCCGGTGGGTTTTTCGTGCAGGGCCCGCGCCACCAGCGTTGCCGGCACCAGAGGAGTGGTGCAGAGCACGCAACACTGCTCGACCACATTCAGTAGCTGGCGCACGTTGCCGGGCCAGTCATATCCGATCAGACGCTCCAGCGCCTCGGGGGTGAAGTCCTGGGCACGATGCGGGTGTTTTTCGCGCAACAGGGTCAGGAAGTGGCGTGCCAGCAGCGCGATATCTTCCGGGCGCTGGCGTAACGGCGGCAGTGTCAGCGTCACCACATTGAGTCGGTAATAGAGATCTTCGCGAAACTCGCCGGCGGCAATCGCGTTCTCCAGATTACGATGGGTCGCCGACACGATACGCACATCGACCGGAATCGACTGGCTGGCGCCCACCGGGCGGATCTCGCGATCCTGCAGTACACGCAGCAGCTTGGCCTGCAGCGCCAGCGGCATGTCGCCGATCTCATCGAGGAATACGGTACCGCCCGAGCCGGTCTGGAACAGCCCCTTGTGGGCGCTGGTGGCACCGGTAAAGGCCCCCTTGGCATGGCCGAAAAGCTCCGACTCCAGCAGCTGCTCGGGAATGGCGGCGCAGTTGATCGCTACCAGAGGCTTGTCATGACGCGGACTGGCCAGGTGAACCGCGCGTGCCAGCACCTCCTTGCCGGTGCCCGAGGGGCCTTGAATCAACACGCTGGCTTCGCTGGCGGCCACCAGCTGAGCTTCGGCCAGCAGCGCCTCCATGGTTGGGTTAGCGGTAATGATCCCGGCCCGCCAGGGCGCATCGGCATTGTCGGCCAGTGCGGTTTCATCTCTGCCTGGGGTGTTCAACGCGCGATCCAGCAGCTCCATCAGCTCCTGGTCATCAAACGGTTTGGTCAGGTAACCGAACAGTCCGCGCTGGGTCGCCTTGACCGCATCGGGGATGGTGCCGTGGGCGGTGAGCAGAATCACCGGTAGCGCGGGGTCCTGTTGATGGATCTGCTCAAACAGCTCCATGCCGTCCATTCCGCCCATGCGCAGGTCGGTAAGAATGGCGGCGGGACGGGTAACGGCGATGCGGGCGAGCGCCTGCTCCGCGCTGGCGGCGGTCTCCACCTGATAACCGGCCGCACGCAGGCGGATGGAGAGCAGCTGCAGCAGGCTCGCATCGTCGTCGACCAGCAGCAGGGTACGCCTGGGTGAGCTCACGGTGTCGTCTCCTGCTCTACTGTCGAGGGTTCCAGCTCCTCCTCCAACCCCTTGAGCTGTTCGATCTTGTCGCGATACTCGCGTGTTTCCCGCAGTTGCTGGCGCAGACGCTGGGTCAGCAACAGGTTGCGTTGGAGGAGTGTCAGCAGTTTCAACTGCTCGGGCTCCAGCGTCGGTTCACGCTGTAACGCCTCGAGCAGCTGGCGTGCCCGTATCAGTTCGGCATCGCTGGCGCTGCTGCGGCCGAACAGACAGGCAAGTCTGAACCGGCCGGCGATGGGATTGCTGGACAGTGTCTGCTCCAGTTCCGTCTGGCGCCGCTTCACCTGGGCCGGATTCAGGGTATCGTTAGCCGCGACACAGTTGAGCATTTCGGTTAACGACAGCATCTGTCCGGGTGTTCCAGTTGCATCAGCTGTACCAGGCTTTAGGTCCGACTGGGTACAGCCGGCCAGGCCGAACAGCAGCACAAGAAGCAGCGTATATCGGTTAGCCACGGTCGATACTCTCCTTTGCACTATCCATTGCAATCTCCTTTGCAAGCGGCAGGCTGATCTGGAAACAGGCGCCGCTGGTGATCTCCGGTTGCAGGGTCAATTCTCCTCCTTGCAGTTCGATGTGGGCCTTGGCGATGGCCAGCCCCAGTCCACTGCTCTTGAGAGCCCCGCGGGGCTGCGGGGTTCCCTTGAAAAAGGGTTGGAACAGCTGGTCGACATGCTCTGGCGCGACGCCCGGGCCCTGATCGCAGACCAGGATCTCGATCCGCTGGCCCTGACGTGCCGCATGCAGTTCGATGGTGCCGGCTTGCGGACTGAATTTGATCGCATTGCCGATCAGGTTTTCCAGCGCGATTGAGAGTCTGCCCCGGTCGGCGTAGATGCGTAGCGGTGGGACCTCCAGGTGCCAGCTCAGCTGTTTGCTGCGCATGGCCAGGTCGAAGCGTTTGGCTACTTCGTCGACGAGGAGGCGCAGTTCGAACCAGTCGGGTTCCAGTCGCGGTTCGCTCAACGCCTCGTTGTAGCGTAACAGGTCCTCGATGCGCTGACGCAGTTCTTGCGTGCTGGCGCGCATAATCTCGACCACCTCCCGCTGCTGTACTGTCAGGGGGCCTGTCACTTCGTCCCGGAGCAGCGCAACCGCTTCCATCAGGTTGGTCAGCGGTGTCTTCAGCTCGTGCGATACCTCGCGAAAAAAGCTCAGTTTGCGGGCTTCCAGCTCCTGCAGACGGTTGCGTAACCAGTCCAGCTGCTCGCCGAGATAGACCAGGTCCCGGGGGCCTCGTATTGCGCAGGGCGTATCCAGATCATTCTGGCCCAGGCGGCGAATAGTGGCGGCCAGTTGGGATACGGGGCGGCCAAGCAACCAGGACAGGGTGCCGGAGAGTAGCAGCGAGAGGAGAATCATCGCCCCCGCCAGGGTGATCATCCCGGCCTGGATGCGGTCGGCGGTTTCGTTCATGCCGGTCACCTGATCGTTGATGACCTGTGTTGAAGCATCGCTCAACGCACGGGTCGCCGCATCCAGACGCTCGAAATCCTCCCGGTAGGTTTCGAGAACGCCCGTCGCAGGCGCTTGAATAAGACGCTCGTAAAGCTCAACCTCCATCGCGTTGAGATCGGCCAACTGGCGCTCCTGCTCAACGTTCCACGGCATCGGCGCAAGCGTATCCAGGGTTTCCTGAAAACGCAGATGAGCACGCTCGAGACGCTGCTTCAACGCCGGGTCCTCCAGCACGAAGTACTGTCCGGCCGCTCGCTTGAGGGCCAGCTCCACTTCGCCGAGCTGACGGCTGGCTTGGGTGATATCGGCACTGATATTGACCGAGCGCCGCCCCTCCAGGGCCATCTGTTCGAGTGCATGAGTCATCACCAGGATCCCGCCCAGCAGCGGCAGAGCGACGACAACGAAAGCTGCCAGCAGGAGTGCCGAGAAGGAGGGTGGAAGCTTGAATGTCAGTCTCATGGGCTCTGTTATCCATAACCTGATGACGCGATGCTCAACGGTAAGTAGCGGCTGAGACATCGATGGGCAACTTGAAAAGCTAGCTTACAGAGCGCAGCGGGCGCTAATGGTTCCCACTTCAGCCTAGCGGCAGGCGAGCAGATCTGCCCGAATTTACGCCGTCGCTGCGTGACAACATATAAAGTCTTTTTATATCAATGACTTAATTTTTACTGCTGTTTTGTAGTCGCCTGCAGGCGACAGCGATGCGGCGAATATCGGACAGATATCGGTTGATGATTTCGTATCATGTTGATGTATAAGGTTTTTTATAAAGTGGCACAAACTCTGCTCTACTCATCGTGCACACCCCATTTATTGACTACAGGAGGATGTCATGAAAAAAACGAGTCTTACCGCTGCAATTGGATTCTCTGCTTCCATGCTGGTGTCGGGATTGGCCCTGGCAGGAGATGCACAGGTGTCTCAGTTCGACGCTTTGGATCAGAACAAAGATGGTCAGTTGAGCACGGAAGAGGTTAGCGTCAACGAGGAGCTGACTGAAAAGTGGTCCGCCATCGACGCTGATGAAAGCGGCACCATCGATCGTATCGAGTTCAGTGCATTCGAGCCGGTACAGGAGCAGGGGGGCGAAATGGCGCCGACCGAAGAGGGTAGCGCTAACTGATCTAACGGGTAAACGACTCCTCTTGGACGGGGGAGATTCGTCGCTGGAATAGTCCTTTCGGGACTGGTAGTGCGCTGAGTCGGTGCAGCTGAACGGCATCCGTAACAGGGATGCCCTTCAGCGGCGCGAGAGTTTGAAGGGGGCTCTCAAATCGGTTCAGCAATACGCTGCCGTCCCGGAACCGACGCCCGCAGGTGGGTGTCGTTAAAGCCTGGTTCCGGTTAACGCCAGGCTTTCTTCCGTTCTATTTCCCGTTGCCTTTGCTGACCTTGCGGATCGCCCAGGTGCCGTCGCCGTCGTCGTGCTTGGAGTGCTGCACGTTGACGAACAGGGTATCCGGGTCCTGGCCGAAATAGATGCCGGTGCCTTCGGCGCCGTCGTCGGTCAGGGAGGCAAAGAGTTCGGCCCACGCCGCCTTGCCGGCATCCTTGCGGCTCGGCTGCGCAATCCAGATGTCGGACGGGACGTTATCCTCGATAATCACCAGTTTGCCATCCGGGGTCTTGGCCAGGTTGTCCGGATTGTCAAAGCCGGTCGTGCCGCTGCTTTCCACCGCCACATTCACCCCCGGCTTGACGAAGTCGCTCACCACTAGGCTGTCCAGGTCGACCGCCAGCACACGGCCGTCGTAGTTCTGCGAGCCACCGGTGTAGGTGCCTTCGGTAATTGCGGCGTACAGGGTATTGCCGATGATCTGCAGATCTTCCGGTCGGTTGTAACGTGCAGCCTGCACGGCGAGGCCCGAGCTGCGCGGATCCTGCGGATCGATCGGGCCCGCCCATTCGCCCTGGCCGATGAACTCCTCATCGCTGCTGTCGACCTTCAGGACATACAGCTCTCCGGAGCTGAGGTCGCCGTACGTAGCGGGAACGAACTTGTAGATTCCGCCACCCAGACCGTCGCGCTGGCCGCGGAACTCATCGACCACATAGACATTGCCTTCGTTATCGACTTCGATCCCCTCGTGAGCCAGACGACCGACCTCGGGACGGTCGTAGATGGTGGCCTCAGTCGGCACGCCGTCCTTGTTGTACTCAAACACCACTTCAAACAGGCGGCCGCCGGTGGTCTCCTCCGCGAAGAGCAGGGTGCCCCAAGGGGTCCAGCGGATCCCGTCCAGTGCAGTGTAGCCGTCATAGTCTTCGGTTTCGGGGTTGTCCGCTTTCTGCGCCAGCAGGATGTGCTGACCGGTTTTCAGGTCGACCATGGACAGGGCTCCGCCCTCAGGGTGCTCACGGGTTTCGTGGGTGCGGAATAGAAAGCGACCGGCATGGGGGCCGTTTTCGTTCACGGTGTTCATATCGTGCCAGTCATCCTGGCCATCGGCATAGATATTCTGGCCGTCACCGCCCCACATGTCACGGGTCTCACCGGATACCAGGTACTGTTCGAAACCCTCGGGAATAAGCCAGGGGGCGGCGGCATCGTTCTCGGCGCCGTAGGCAGAACCGCTGATCGGTTTGAATCCGAAAGGGCCTGTAGTAGAGTCGCCCCCTGCCAGAGCAGCGGTGTTACCTGCGCCGAGAAGCGCCAACGCGATGCCCACGCAGATCTGTTTCTTCAACATGAATGATTCCTCGAAAAGCCTTGGGTCAGAAGAGAGACGTTGGGCCGAGAAACTGCATCGACTCACTCTCGGCAATGTGCCTGACGCAGTATTGGGAGGGGACTTTTCAGTTAAAAAACAGTTTCATTAATCTGGTATGAAACTTAAATAAAACCACCTGCACGATCTTGGAAATAAACTGAGGAGTTTATTTTTCGTCTCTTTTTAGATACTTATTTATATAAGTGTACAGATCTAGAGCGGCGGCACTCAGTTATTCGCTGAGTACCATCCGATGCGTCAGGCAGGGGGAGGTAATCCGGGTATATAAATAAAGCCATCGACGTTTGTGAGGCATATTTAAATCATTGTCTCTAAATGGGTACGGTGTATGGCATTTGTGCGGGCGTTGGTGTTTTTTGCTTGACAAGAGAGGCTCTGGAGCTAACGATTGGTGAAATAATCATCAATGCATAGACTATAGTTTTTTCAAGAGGGGCCGATACCCTCTCTTGTGCGTTGTAGAGATCCTTTCTCGATAATGGCAAACCCCGAGTAATCGGGCGACGCAAAGCTTCAGGTCCCTCCGGGGATAGCTGGGCCATCGAAGGAGAGTGAGCTTGCAAGTCCACGACTTCTGAGGATCTTGAGTATGCCGTTTTTCTAGGGCGGCGCTCAGAACTCTAACCGCTCTGAGCGTCTTTTTGAATTTGGGTGTGGTGATCAGCAGACCACAGAAAAAAGACAGGCGCATTATGAACAGGGCAGATTCCGGCGGTTCACACACAACCGCGCCACTGAAAATTCTCTTCATCGATCCGCATGCCGCATTCGTGACCTGGGGCAGCGGCTTGGTTCAGTACGGCTGCAACTGGCAGGTCGTTCGCACGGATGACGGGCGTGCGGCACTCACCATGTTGGCGGAAACTAACTTTGATGCCGTTATCGTTGCGGCGCTGAGCAGTTTCGAGCGCGAGATCGGTATCCTGCGTCAGGTGGCGTCCGCCAAACCGAAAACCGCGCGTATTCTGCTGTCGCCGGCATTGAGTGCGGCTAACCTGGCCAAGGCGCTCGATGTGGTGCATCGCAACATATTCCAGGGTAGCAGCATCGAAGAGATCGTGTCATCCGTCGAGCAGACGGTGATGGTGACGCGGCAACTCTACCGGGACAAGGTGGTGCGCTCCTTTGCCGCGTTCCGCCAGCTGCCTTCTCCGCCGTCCATCTATCATGAGCTCAGCCGGGCGCTGAACAGCGATCGCACCAGTACCCGCGATATCAGCGCCATCGTCGAGCGCGATCCGGCGCTGGCGGCCCGTATCCTGCGACTGGTGAACTCGAGCTACTTCGCGCTGAGCCGTCACATCTCCAACCTGAACGAAGCGGTGACGCTGCTGGGCGTGCGCACCGTGCGCGGGCTGTCGCTGGCGGGCCATCTCAATGCCCACTACCCGGAAGCATCCGCCTGGAAGGTGTTTTCGTTCGACATGATGAGTCAGCGCGCGCTGTGTGTGGCGCGTCTGGCACAGGAGATCTGCACTCCTTATGGCAAAGGTCAGGCGCTGAAGGATCAGGCGTTTCTGGCCGGTCTGCTGCTCGATATCGGCATGCTGATGCTCGCCGCCGAGCAGGGACAGGGCTACCTGAAAGTGATGAAGTATGCCGCACGCAAGCAACTGCCGCTGCATGTTGTGGAGCGGATGGCCTATGGCGTTACCCATGCCGAGTTGGGTGCCTACCTGCTCAACATGTGGAACCTGGCACCTCAGGTGGTTGAAGCGGTTCTGCTGCACCACGAGCCGGACGAAGCGGTGGGCGATAGCTTCACGCCACTGAGCGCCGCGCATATTGCCGATGCGTTGCTGCCATCGATAGGTAACGAGCTCGATCTGGATCTGTCGGCCAGCCTGAGCGAGAACTACATCGACCGCATCAACGCCAAGCAGTACCTGCCAAGCTGGAAGATGCAGGCAAACGGTTATCGCCTGCGCATGCGCGAATCGGAGCGAGCACAAAGCGCCTGAAAGCCACTGCTCTGATACTGCTGGATCTACTGCTGGATCGATCATCAACACCCGGGGGCTACCTGTACCCTCCGGGCGTTGGTGCATTAGCGTCTTTGCCCGGGTTCGCCCAGTGTTAACCTGCCAACCCTAGCTGTTGGGCTCAGGCTCGGCGCTGGCCACGGCGCCCGGACAGGTCAGTTCCACGCACAGCCCGTGGGAGCCTAGTTGGGAGTCGCTGAGGGCGACCCGATAGCCGGTGCGCTCGCAGATCTCCTGTACGATCGACAGGCCGATCCCGCACCCCTCACTGCCCTGCCCGGCCGCACGATAGAAGCGGTCGAATACGCGTACTTTCTGTTCATCGTCCAGCCCTGGGCCGGTATCGCTGATCCTGACCTGCAGATCCCCATTGTGCTGACCGATCTCGATCAGAATGCGTCCGCCATCGGGGGTGTAACGCAGCGCGTTGTCGAGCAGGTTGCGTAGCAGGATATCGACGCAATCCGGCGTGACGCGTGCGTGTACGGGCTCTGCCGGCTGCAAGCTGACGTCAAGCTTGCGATTACGGATCATGCGGCGCTGATCCTGCAGCAGGCCATTGAGGCCGGCGTGGATGTCGGTCAGCTCGAAATTATCCCGACGCTCGCCGCTTTCGAGGCGGCTCAAGGTCAGCAACTGGTTGACCATATGACTGAGCCGGTCGACGGCATTGATGATCTGCTGCTGGCTGACCAGGTTTTCGGTATCGGTCAGCATCAGGTTCTGTGCCTGGATGCGGATCGCGGCGAGCGGCGTGCGCAGCTCGTGGGCGGCGTTACTGGTAAACCGCTTCTGCTGCTGCAGCGACCGCTCCAGCGCTTTCATCAGTCGGTTGATCGAATAGACGACGCCGGCGATCTCATGCGGTGCCGACCTGATGTCGATCGGATCCAGGTATTCGGCGCTGCGCTTGTACAGTTCGCTGGAGACCCCCTGCAGTGGCCGTAAGCCGCGGCGCACGATCAGCCAGATCATCAGCCAGAGCAGTGGCACGATAAGCAGCAGGGGCTGAATATTGTGCTTGTTGATCTCCTCGGCGATCTCCTCGCGGATCTCCATATCCTGACCGACCTTGATCCAGAGCCCGCTGTCGGAGTGCAGGGTAAAGGTGCGCCAGCGCTGATCGTGCTCGTAACCATAACCGGGAATACCGTCCCAGTTCAGCGCTGCGCTGTCAGCGCTATTGCCGAGCAGTGGGTGGCCGGCGTTATCCCAGACCTGGAAGGCCAGTTTTTTCTCGTAGCGATGGCCCAAGTCGCTGAGCTCTGTCGCCTGGGTCGCGATCTGTTCGGGCAGGTGGATATCCAGTGCGGGATCGTCCTCATCCTGGCTGATAAACAGGGATTCAAGCACCCTGGCGGCCTGGGCGAGTTCCGCATCGTACACCTCTTCGGTCTCGTAGAGGATGTCCATATAGCTCAACAGATAGCCGGCACCCAGCAGCAGCGTGGTGGCCAGGGTCAAGCCGACGATCAGATATTGGGCGATGGAGCGCTGCACGTCAGGCGTTCTCCGGTAGTACCAGGCGGTAACCTATACCCCGCACCGTGCCGATCAGCGCACGACCGAGCTTGCGCCGCAGGTGATGCACATGGACCTCGATGGTGTTGCTTTCGATCTCCTCATCCCAGCGGTAGAGGTGATCGATAATCGTCTCGCGACTGAACACTCGGCCTGGGCTGGAGGCCAGCAGCGTCAGCAACTGATATTCGTGTCGATTGAGAGGCACCTCCTCGCCGTTCCGTTCGACCCGATGGTGGCTGGGGATGATCTCGATCTCGCCGAGCTGAATCGTCGGCGTGGCAATGCCGCTGCTGCGGCGGACCAGCGCACGCAGGCGCGCCATCAGCTCATCGATGTCGAAGGGTTTGGCAAGAAAGTCGTCGGCCCCGGTATCGAGTCCGCGCACCCGCTCGCTGATGCCGTCCCGGGCTGTCAGAATCAATACCGGCAACGGGTGGCCATCACCGCGCAGGCGTTTGAGCAGGTCGATGCCATCCATGTCCGGCAGCCCGAGATCGAGCACCAGCGCGTCGAAGTCTGTGCTGCGCAGAGCACCCAGCGCTTCCGTTGCGTTGGTGACCCACTCGGCCGGAATCCGGTGCTGTTTCATAGCGCTATGCAGCCCCTGACCGAGCAGGGGGTCGTCTTCAACGAGGAGTACCTTCATCGCCTTTCACGTTCATGTAGGGATGCCTCAGTCTACCCCCTTTTACTTAAAGAAGTCTTAATTCACCTCAGCACATTTACCGCGCTACCTGTGGCTGGGGGCCCATCTGCAGCAGCAGTCGTATGGTCGGTGCCAGCAGCGCACATGCGAACATCACCAGCGTCATCGGCAGCGGGGTCTCGTCATAGAGCAAGCCGACCAGTGACCCCGATAGCGCGCCGAAGGCGAAACCGCAGGCACCCATCAACGCCGTGGCGGTGGCGCTGTTGGTGGGAAACAGGTCGGTCATGCCGGCCATTGAGTTGGCACTGACCAGTCCATGGCAGCCAAAGAACAGCATCACCAGCGGAATGAACAGCGCTAGTTTCAGATCGCCACCAAGACAGGCATAGCCGAACAGCAGTGCGCCGGTGAGGATCTGGATCAGTTGTCCGGCCAGTAGCAACGTGCGGGGGGCGTGGCTGGAGAGCAGACGTATGTTGACCTTGTTCAGCAGTACCAAGGCGATAACATTGGCGCCAAAGGCGAGTGGATAGGAGGACTCACTGAGGCCGAAATATCCCATATAGACCGAAGGTGAGCCGGTAATGAAAGCGAACAGACTGCCGTAACCGAAACAGGCGGAGAACAGGTAGCCGAGTGCATGACGGTCACGCATGACCATCCAGTAGCGACGAAAGGCGTTGGGTTTGTTGACCTGGACCTGGCGTGTTTCCGGCAGGGTCCGATGGATCACCGCCGCGAGGATGCAGCCATAGAGCAGCAGCAGACTGAATATCATCTGCCAGCTCAGCGTCTGCAGTATAAGGCTGCCCAACACCGGCGCCAGCAGTGGCGCCAGCATCAGGATCATCGCCATCCGCGACATGGTCTGCGCGCTCTCCCGTCCGCTATACAGATCGCGGACGATGGCCGGTGTATTGACCACGGTGATTCCGCCGCCAAGTGCCTGGACCACCCGGAATACCCAGAGCCATTCGATCGATGGCGTGAAGGTGATCGCCAGGGAGCCGAGGATGAACAGGCTCAGGCCACAGAAAATTCCGGTGCGGCGACCGAAATGGTCGGAGAAGGGACCGCCGATCAGTTGGCCGATGGAGAAGCCGACGAGAAAGAAGCTGATCGAAAGCTCCACATCGGGTACCGTGCGACCCAGCTCCCGGGCAATGGTCGGGATTGCCGGCAGATAGGCATCGGTGGCCAAGGGTGCCAGCGCGGTCAACGCCGCGAGAATAAACACGAATCCGGGAATGACAAGACCTGCGTCATGGCTAAGCGCTTTGGACTCCATATAAGGTGATGCTCCTTCAGAACTCGCGAGCGCGCGCGAGCCGACAGATGGGTAATGGGTCAAGTATTGGTACTGAACGCTCTCCACGAGCCTGCGTCTGTTATCGTTGCGCGATGGGCTGAACTGCCAACTCTGGGCGTGAGGGGCACTGGCTAAAAAGTTGGAGAGGGTAGAAGAATATAGTGTAATATACATTACATTATTGCGACGGGTCCACTCATATTCCGGTGTGATCCACTATGATCGCCGGCTTGGTGGTTTAATCTCTATTGAGGAGTGGGCAGAGTAGGCATGAGTCATTCACTTCTATCTGAATGCTCGGATAAAGGGCTGACCGCGAAGGGTCTGGAGCGTCGACGTCGCATCCTGGATGCCGCCAAGGAGGTGTTTCTGGAGCAGGGGTTCGAGAACGCCAGCATAAGCGACATCATGAAACGCGCCGGTGGTTCGATGACTACCCTTTATCGCTGTTTCGGTAACAAGTTGGGATTGCTCGAGGCGATGATGCAGCAATCCTGCGATGACCTCTTTGCCAGTTTCGATCAGGACCGGATCTGGAGCGAGGACCCGGCATCCACCCTGTACCGCTTTGGGCAGCGTTTCATCGATATGATCAGTCGCCCGCAGGCGATCGCCATGTATCGCCTGGTACTTTCCGCCAATAGCGCGGAGCGTGAACAGATCCAGGCGGTATTCTACACCTCAGGCCCGGACCGGATACGCAAGCTGCTGACAGTCTACCTAGAGAAGCAGAAAACCGAGGGGCGTTTGAATATCGATTGCTGCACGGTTGCAGCGGCACAGTTTGTCGAGATGATCAAGCAGCCCTGGCATCTGCAGGCGTTGCTGGGGATCCCCTATGACCCTGCCTTACCGGAGAGGAGTTTGCGCCAAGGGGTAGAGATCTTCCTCAACGGTACAACTGCCTGAGTCGAAAAAAGGCCGGCGTGGCGGAAGTGCCTGATCGCCGGCCCGGGAAGAAAACGTCGTTGATTGGAGTCTACCAGTTCTGCCGGACGGGTTGAACTCCGGGCAAATATTACTCATCTGCATACTGCTATCGCTGTATATTTTTCAATCGCAATTTGGATTGGAGCGGTTAGAATGCACGTCATCCGTACCTCCCGCACAGTTTTTGCCCGGTACTGACCCGGTCTGGCAGGCTCTCCCGGCCTTTGCCGATAGTTTTCAAAATTTTCGATACCTCTGAGGCTCAGCATCAGCATGTTTCATATCGTCTACCAGGCGCTGGTGAAGGCGTTCCACCAGTCCGTTCACGCCTGCGTCAACCGCCGGACTCAACTGCTCGCTGAGAGTATCCGCCGCGTTGATCGTCAAACAGTGGAGTTCGAGTCGCGCAGGCAGCATGCCAAGCCGCTCAGCCAGCCGCAGGCTATCGGCCAGGCCGAACCCGTGTGAGCCGACGGCGCTATTGCCCGACCGCATAAGCTGTTCTAACCCCGGCTGGCAATAGCGGCCGGGAGTGCCCTCGATTAGAAGAGCATCCACCAACCAGCACCACTCAGCATTGGCCAGATACTCGATCAGGCTGGCGCCGGGACGGTCGAGTGCGCAGAGATCGCAGCGGGTTTGAGCCGGCAGTTTTGCCTTCAGACGAGCGATCACCTCCCAGCCCAGCCGGTCATCGCCGGCAGGGGAGCCGACACCGATCACCTGCAACCGAGCAGCACTCAACGCCGCCGCTCCAAGTCCAGCTTCAGGAAGTGGGTTGCACAGGAGATGCAGGGGTCGTAGTTGCGGATCACCTTTTCGCAATGCAGGCGCAATTCGTCGTCACTGTGCTCCAGTCCGAAACTCTGCAGCGAGCGCTGCAGATTCTGCTCGATCCGGGCCTGGTTCTGGCTGGTCGGTGGCACGATGCGGGCGCTTTTGATCAGCCCGTCGGCATCTGTTTCATAGCGGTGCCAAAGCAGGCCGCGGGGGGCTTCGGTAGCACCGAAACCAACGCCGGCACGGGGCGTGACCGGATCGAAGGGGGCTGCCGGGTACTCGTAGCTTGCGGTGATCTCGATCGCCTCGTGGATCGCCAGCTCGATCTCCACGGCGCGGGCCAGCATGCTGTGGAACATGTTGCGGCTGGGGAAGCGAATACCGGTGTTGTCCAGATTGCTTCGCACCGCACCTGGTAGTCGGTCCAGATTCAGGTTCAGGCGTGCCAATGGCCCCACCAGATAGGGTTTACCCTCGTAAAGCGACCAGAGCGCCGTCGAATGCGGCGCATGCTCCTCACGGAAGTGGTTATCCCACTGTGTGGCATCGATCGACAGGCCATCCGAGCTGACCAGCGCGCCGCTATAAAACGGATATTCGGTGTCCGCTCTGAGGGCGACGCTGGTGAAGTCGTCGTCATCCTCGGGCAATGGCAGCAGCGCGCACCAGCGGGTCAACTCAGCGGCGTACTCCTGGGCCTCCTGCAGACGTGTATGCAGCGCCGAGATATCGGATGGTGCAGGGGCGTGATGAAAACCACCGACGCAGGTGCCGACCGGGTGCACCGAACGGCCGCCGAACAGGCGGATGATCGAGTTGCCCAGCGCCTGCAGGGCGAGCCCGCGCTGTACGGCGTCCGGGTGTTTGGTGGCCATGCCGATGGCGCTGTCGAAGCCGAGGTAGTCGGGCAGCGCCAGCAGGTGGATATGCAGGGCGTGACTCTGCAGCCACTCGCCGCAGTAAAACAGGCGGCGCATCCGCTCAACCCAGGGCGAGGGCATATGGCCGAACGCCTGCTCCAGCGCCTTAACCGCGGTCATCTGGTAAGCCACCGGACAGATACCGCAGATACGCGCGACGATGTCCGGCACCTCGGTGTATTCACGCCCCTCGAGAAACTTCTCGAAATAGCGTGGCGGCTCGAAGATGGACAGTTGCAGCTGTTCGATCCGACCATCGTCAATCGCCAGCTTCAACGAGCCCTCGCCCTCGACCCGGGTCAGTGCCGGGACATCGATCCGGATGCGCCGGGAGGTGGGTTGTGCATCAGTCATCGCTGTCGTCTCCACTAACGCCGCTGCGGGCGATCAGCCCGGCATCGTGAAATGCGGGCGCGGCGCTGTTGATCAGCAGGAAGCGTCGTGCGATCGCCTGCGGCAGCAAGCCCAGACCTGCGAATCGCTTACTGAGGCTGGCGGTGTTGGGGTTATCGGCCGGGCCGTAACAGCCGTAGCAATCGCGGCCGAAGCTCGGGCACAGGGCGCCGCAACCGGTACGGGTAACGGGGCCAAGGCAGGGTTTGTCCTCGGTGACCATGACGCAGACCCGCTGCTGACGCTTGCACTCCAGACAGACCTTGTCCCGGTCGTCGATAGGAGGGACGCCGAACAGCAGCGAGTTGATGGCGGCGAGCAACTGGCGGCTGTTGATTGGACAGCCCCAGAGTTCGAAGTCCACCCGCACCTCGTCGGCGATGGGGCGGGCGTGGTTCAGTGTCTTGATAAACTCGGGTTTGGCATAGATCGCATCGCGCCACTGCTCATGCTGGTTATCCAGATTGCGCAGTGCCTGCAATCCGCCTGCGGTGGCACAGGCGCCGATGGTGATCAGGTAGCGGCTGGATTCGCGCACCTTGCGGATACGCTCGATCTCGTCCTGGGTCGACAGGCTACCCTCGACAAAGGCGATATCGACCTCGGCCTCGGGGGCGTCGAGGCCCGCCTCCAGAAAATGCATGATCTCCACCCGTCTGGTCAGCTCCAGCAGATCGCCGCCCAGGTTCAGAAAGGCCAGTTGGCAGCCGTCGCAGGAGCTGAATTTGTGTACCGCTATCCGGGGCTTTTTTTCCAGGTTGTGCATCAAAACCCCCGTGTACCTAGAAGCTCGCGAACTGCCGGGTAGTTGAACACCGGGCCGTCCTTGCATACGAATGCCGCGCCGAACTGACAGTGGCCGCAGTGGCCGATAGCGCACTGCATGTTACGTTCCATACTGAGCCAGATCTGCTCCGGCTCCAGGCCCAGCTCGATCAGTCGCTCGGCGGATGCGCGCATCATCGGTTCGGGTCCACAGAGCATGGCCAGAGAGCGCTCCGTATCCAGATGCAGCTGGTCGAGCAGTCCCGTTACCATGCCGGTGTGCCAGCGCCAGGAGGCATTCGCCTGATCGGCGGCCAGCAATACCTGGGTGTCGGGCTGTTTCGCCCAGTGCTCGTACTGATCACGCCAGATCAGGTCGTCGGCGTGCTTGACCCCCTGTACCACCGAGATCCGGCCAAAGCGACTGCGCTGGCGCATCAGCTCGTGTACCACGGATACCGCCGGGGCGCAGCCCAGACCGCCGGTGATGATATGCACATCCTTGCCCTGTGCCAGGTTCAGCGGCCAGCCGCGCCCGTAGGGGCCGCGTACGCCCAGTCTTGCACCCGGTTCGAGCTTGACCAGGGCGCGGGTTACCCGCCCGACCGCGCGGATGGTGTGATCGAGCAGCAGGGTTTGATCCAGAAAGCTTTGCGGTCCGGACTTGATCGAGATCGGTACCTCGCCGACACCATACAGGTACAGCATGTTGAACTGGCCTGGCGCGCAGTAGAACCGGTGGCGGGCATCCGGGTCGGTCAGCCTGAGACGCAGCGTAACGATGCTGGGCGTTTCCTGAACCCGCTCTATCACCTCTGCTTCCAGCGGGAGGTAGGGGTTGATCATGCCGAATCCCCCGCGCTGTCTTTGCAGATGACGGCAAGCTCCTCGGTGGGGTCGATACCGACCGGACACCAGCTGATACAGCGTCCGCAGCCCACACAACCGCTGCGGCCGTACTGTTCGTGCCAGCTGCCGAACTTGTGGGTCAGCCATTGACGATAGCGGCTTGCGGTATCCTTGCGCAGGGTGATGCCGTGTATGTAGCTGTGGCCGGGGCTGAAGCAGGAGTCCCACTGACGCTCATGGGCCGTGCTCTGGCCGGAGATCGACGGTACCGAGTTCTCGCTATGGCAGAAGCAGGTGGGACAGACCTGGGTGCAGTTGCCGCAGCTCAGGCAGCGCTCGGCCACCGCTTGCCACTGCGGATGATTGAGGTTGCCGAATAGCATAGCCTGCAGGTCTCCCTCGGGTAGCTGGCGTTGCTGAGCGTCAGCCGCCGCGCCCGTTTCGCCCCGCGCAGCGGCAAACAGCGCCGCATCACCCGCTTCCAATGGCAACCGATGCAGCAACATCTCACCGGCCAGACTGCCGGCGGTGACGAAGTAACCCAGATCGGTTTCATACAGGGACAGATCGTATCCGGACCGCGCCTCCGGGCCATCGCCGGTACTGGCGCAGAAACAGGTCTCGGCCGGGTGGGTGCAATGCACAGCGATCAGCAGCAGGCGCTTGCGCCGTGCATCGTAGTAGGGGTCGGGGAAACTGTGCTGAAAGTGCTGGTCCTGCAGCGCAAGAGCTGCCAGGTCGCAGGCGCGCACGCCCAGTATGGCCACCGGCTCGGTTTCGGTTGGCGCCTGGTAGAACTTGAGGCTTCCGTCGCTCTTGACCTCGCTGTACCAGAGCTCCTCGCGCGGGGCAAAAGTCAGCGGCTTTATCGCCTGCGGGCCGTTGGCCCAGGCGAAATTGCGCGTTGAATCGGTTTGGTGCAGGCGGTAACGACCGTTGGACTGCTCCTGAGTGACGCCCTTGGGCAGCTGCTTCACCTTGTCCAGCGTATCGTACAGAATCGCGCCATCGCGGACCTGAGGCGCGACACAGCGGAAGCCGTCATCGATCAGCGTATCGATCAATGTCTGCAAACGCGCCATCGGAAGAAACCCCGGTGTCTCCATTACGCCGTCCCCCACCATTATTATGATTGTCCGCTCAGGTATCCCTGTCTACCGGTTCGAGAACTCGGCAGCGAATCCCTATAAAGTAGAAGGTTATCAACGGCTGCTCAAGTGGCACTTGTCGAGTGGCACTTGTCGAGGCTCTTGTTGTGGCTCTTGTGGCGGGATGGGTGCGTTGCTACTATCCGGCGCATTCGCGACTATCCTTGCAGATATCCACCCAGGTCTTGCAGATATCCCACCAGGCCGTTGTAGCTCAGTCGGTAGAGCAACTGATTCGTAATCAGTAGGTCGGAGGTTCGATTCCTCTCAACGGCACCAATACGCTATGTTGATGCGCTGTGAACCTCTGATTGACGCTCACCATACCGGCATGTATTTTTGTAACCCGAAGTCAGTAATTGACTATCTTTGACGACACTTTTCCGTTGTCGCATAGGTCTTGGATAAAGGAAACGCTTGGTCAGTTCATGATCGGCGCTTGGGTAAAAAGGAAACCCAATGTACAGGCTACTCATTCTACTTTTCAGCCTTGCCCTTGCGGGTTGTATGTCCCAGTTTCAGCAACCGTCAGATCAGCCATCAGAGAGATATGACGGCATATGGGAGGTGAAGTTCACCTTCCCGCTGGGACAGCTCGGTCGGTTCGATTGTACGAAGGATGAGTGGTATGCACTTATCTTTGTTGAGGATGGGGTGGTCGGATTGCCGGCGGTGGGGCCTTTTCTTGGGCGGGTAGACCCGGATGGAAAATTGTTGGCCAGGTTTCCAGCAGGGGAGTACACGACAATCTACTTATCCAAAGGTGTCGTCGATTTAGTCTTCGATGCTGTGCTGGAAGAGTATGCCGGTGAAGGCAAAGCGATGTTAGCTCTCCATGACACTGAGCAGGGGTGTATTGGATCTGCGCACTATCGGCGGTTGGACACTAAAGCGCTGCTCAAAAGACCTTATGCGTTGGAAAAGACGATGACATATAGACGAGGGCCATATCGTACCGAAAGTGCGATATTCAAAAGCATGCCGATCCTATCGAACCATGGATCGGATTTCGTCCTTGAGTTGCCGTTTTCTTTACCTCCCTGCTACGGCTTTTGGAGCAAGAGTGCGGAGAGCGACAAGAAAGGGCGTTGGTCAGCATACTGTGGACGCCAGGTAACTGCTTCCGGCACCTGGTTGTACGACGGTGACAGGTTTGAGGCACAGGGCATCGATAGTTACGGTAATAACACTGTATTTTCCGGTCGCCTGTAGAGGGTACTCATCGCCCTATCCGCCGGATCTCCTGGGGCGTTGAGACTATCCAGGCATTCGCGACTACTTTTGAACGGGATAAGTCCGCGGGATTGGTTTAATACTGAAGGTAGTATCTTGGTTCAAGTCCAAGAAGATCTTTATCAGTTTTGCCGGAGGGGCGGTGCTTTCGTTGACGACTGCCACGCGGTAATCGTCAACAATGTATTCGTTCAGCTGCCAAGGAGACTCTTGATCCAACAGGGCGTGGTATGAGATCGATGCTAAGGAGGTTGACGCCTGCTCTTGAACAGGGAGGGCTTTATACAGGGCTTCCTTGGCGCACCAGAGCCTATAAAAGTACGTATTCCCCTCGTTTTTATCCTTTGGCAATCGTTGAAGCTCATCCTCACTCATAAACAGCTCAGCAAGCTGTTTGAAGTTTCTTCTGGCTTTCATCAGTTCCACATCGACTCCGACTTGCGCTGTGCTCAAAGCAAAGCAGATCAAGTCATGGCTGTGGCTTAAACTGGTATGGCAGGTCGAGCTCAAGTTATGGATAAAAGGAGAAGCTTGAGTACTGTCTTCTATATCCCAGCTGGTGGTGGGTTGACGGTATAGCTGGCTCAAAGCGGAGCAGATCAACAGCCTGCTATAGAGATACTGCTTTTTCCGCGGTGCGGACTTGATGGCGTGATAACGCTCTTGCTGTCTTTGCGGTAGTAGAACGAGCTTGGTTGCAAACGAGTGCGGGTTGGAACCACCGGTTCTGGTGTACCAGAACCGGGTGGTCGGGGTGTCCTGCTTACTTGGCAAGCTTGACCACTTCTCCGGTCAGAGCAACGCCGGCCATGATCGCCCCGGCATGGCATTCATACTGAGTGTTGCTGCTGACTTTGTTTTTCTTGTAGTAACTGGCAATGTTGATGACCGCATTGCCGCCTTCAGCTTTGGCGCGTTCCTGAAGTGAGAGCAGTGCGGACAAAAGCACCCATTGACAGGCTTCTTCGTCGCTTTTGTTGAAAGCGTTGGTCTTTTTGTTAGTTGAAAAATCGCCAAAGGATTTTGTGACTTTCGAGTGTTTCTGGTTGGCAAAGTAGAATCGGATATTCGGGTCCAGACGCTCTTTGAAATCAGCCGATGCCATCGCGTCTTCGATCGACAGCATGTGCTTGGTGTCCCGACTGAAGGCTTGGGGCGATACGGCAAATAGAAACAGTGATAGGCAGATAGCGATGAGCTTCACATTTGACTCCTTGTGTTGGCAGATCCATAGGTGTCGCCGATTATAGGCAGGGCGAGATGGAGGATCAATCGGCTTGCTATTTGCATCGTGGATGTGAGCGGGTAAAATCCGCTTGTCACTCAATAGGGACAGTGTTGTTAAGACTAGCTAGGATGGTGTGGCTTGCTTTGATTTTTCGAAACTCGGCAAGCGGGAGTATGGACTTTGTTGAGTTTCAAGTTGCAATCATGGAATGCTGTGGCGCCTGGACTGGAGAGCAAGGCCCAGTGGCGCAGTTGGCTGGAACGGCCGTTTCCTCTCTCATCTGATCTTCATAAAGTATCGCTGACCCAGGTATCCCCGATTTTGCGGCGACGCTTTACCGAGTTGGGCCGGTGCGCAGCGTCTGCGGCATTGCCGTTGCTCGAAAATATCGATGCTGTTCCGGGAGTATTCGCATCCCGGCACGGCGATACGCCGCTGACGCTGTCCCTGCTGGAGGGGATTGCCGAGGATCAGCCGATGTCTCCCACCGGCTTCAGTCTGGCGGTACACAACGCCGTGGCCGGTTTGTTGTCGATCGCCCGCAAGGATGTCAGTGAAGCCACCTCCATCGCAGCTACCGAAAACCTGATTCCTCTCGCGTTGCTTGAGGCAGTGACCCGGCTGCAGGAGCACGAGCAGGTGTTGTGCATCATCTATGACGTGCCGCTGCCCGAACTTTACCGTCCCTACGCGGAGAGTGAATCTTACCCTTTTGCTCTTGCGATGCGGCTTAGCCGCCGCGAGGGTGTCGATATGGTGCTTGAGCATGGTTTGCACCATCAGCTGCAATCAGAAGAGGCAAGCGATCTGCTGCGGGTCATGCGCCTTCTTTGCGATCTGGACGGTACAGCTAACTTTCGCTCCGGGTCGGGTGTCGGCTGGAGCCTGCGCAGGAAGGCCGATGCACGGGAGAACTGACTTGCTGGCGCGTATTAATCATCTCTGGCGCTGGTGCGGTACCGCCTTCAGTTTCCTGATGTTCGGCGTTGGCGGCATTCTGCTGCCGATCATCGTTGTTCCGGTGTTGTATGCCATGCCGGGGAGTGTCGAGCAGCGTGAAGCGCGCGCGCAGCGCGTGATACATCATGCCTTTCGCTTCTATATCGGCATGATGAAGTTTTTGGGTGTGCTGAGTTATGAGCTGGAAAACGTCGAAAAACTGCGCGATGCGCGGCTGATTCTGGCCAATCACCCCACGCTGATCGACGTGATTTTTCTGATCGCGTTGGTGCCGAACGCAAACTGTGTGGTAAAGGGGAAGCTGATTCGCAATCCCTTTACCCGTGGGCCGATCAAGACGGCAGGGTATATCGTTAACGAAGACAACGAGAAGGTGATCGGTGCAGCGGGAGAGGCGTTTGCCAAGGGACATGCCTTGATCGTCTTTCCGGAAGGGACGCGGACAACGCCGGGCACGGACCTGAAGCTTAAGAGAGGCGCCGCCAATGTGGCTATCCGCACGGCCGCTGATATAACGCCGGTGTTGATCAGCTGCACGCCCACTACCCTGACCAAGCAGGATCGCTGGTACCAGGTGCCGGCATCAAGGGTCCATATTCGTATTCGTGTAAATGACACCATTCCGGTGGCGCCTTACTTACATGACATTACCCCATCCCTGGCGGCTAGAAAGCTGACCGCGGATCTCGCCGATTATTTTGGTAAGGAGTTGAAAGTTTATGAGCAGTCTGCAGTTGGAAGTGAAGCAGATGATTATCGATGCGCTAGATCTTGAGGATATCGAGGCCAGCGAGATCGACGATAATGAGCCGCTCTTTGTGGATGGTCTGGGGTTGGATTCGATCGATGCACTGGAGATAGGCTTGGCGCTGCAGAAGCGTTATGGCATCAAGCTGAAAGCCGATTCCGACGAAACCCGGAAACATTTTGCCAGCGTCAATGCACTGGCTGCACTGATCCAATCTCAAGCAGAACAGTAAGTAACTACTATGTCAGATCAGGAAAAAATCTATCAGCAGATCGCAAAGGTTCTTGAGGAGCTTTTTGAGATCGATCCGGACGACATCCACCCCGAGGCGAATCTCTACCAGGACCTGGATATCGACAGCATCGATGCGGTCGATCTTGTCGTTGAATTGAAGAAAATGACCGGCAAAAAGATCAAGCCGGAAGATTTCAAATCCGTACGTACGGTGCAGGATGTCGTCACCGAAGTTGAGAAACTGTTGAGCTGAGCCTGATGCCGATCCGGGTGCTTGTCACACTGCTAACCCTGAGTTACCCCTTTCTGGTGTATTGGGGATTGCACAGCTTTGACGCTCTGGTATTGCTGCCGGCACTGCTCGTGATCCTGCTGCTGCGTTGGCTGGGCGATGAAAAGGGGCGCGATCGAGTGGTAATAATCAGCAGCGCGATTGGCGTCCTGGCGGTGACACTGCTGTGGGATGCGCAGCTGGGGCTCAAGTTTTACCCGGTGCTGGTCAACCTGGGGCTGCTGATCCTGTTCGGTAGCAGCCTGTTCGCCTCGCAGACTCTGATTGAACGCCTGGCACGCATCAAGGAGCCCGATCTACCCCGAGAGGGGGTGGCGTACACGCGCAAAGTAACCCGAGCCTGGTGCCTGTTTTTTGTACTCAATGCTGCAGTGTCGGCTGCAACCGTGCTCTGGGCATCGGATGAGATCTGGATGCTGTACAACGGTCTGATCGCCTATATCCTGATCGGCTTGATGTTGGCTGTGGAGTGGCTGGTGCGTCAGAGGGTCAGGAAGCAGTCATGACCGCTTTGATTCCTCTGTCTGACTGGCTGCGCCAGGCGCCGGACCAGCCGGTGGCGACAGATGCCACGGGAGCGGTGTCGCGGGCCGAGCTGCTGGCCAGAGTTGCCCACTGGTGCCAGGTGTTGCCGACCCGTCCAGGGCAGCGCTGGGCGGTTTATCATCAGGATACGCTTGAGTTTCTGGCGCTGCTGCTCGCGCTGTGGCAGCAGCAGTGCACCGTCTGTGTACCGGGCGATGACCGGCCGGCTACCATTGAGCGGCTGCAGCGGCGCGTGGATGGTTTTGCCGGTCAGTATCCTGAGTACTTGTTGCCGTATCAGTCTAACGCTTGCGCGCCGTGTTCGATGCCCGAGTGGCGAACGTTGTCGCCCGCTTTCCCGGCGCTTGAGATCTTTACCTCCGGCTCCAGCGGCGAGCCGAAACCGGTACTGAAAACCTTTGCTCAGCTCGAGAGCGAGCTGGCGGCTCTGGAGCAGTTGTGGCCGGGAGAGAACGAGGCTGTCATCCTGACCACGGTCAGCCACCAGCATCTCTATGGCCTGACCTTCCGTCTGTTCTGGCCGCTTTGCAGGGGGCAGTTGTTTGAGCGGGATGCCTGCCAATTTACCGAAGATATCTACCGTAGAGCGCGGCAATACCCACAGTTCGCCCTCGTTTCAACTCCGTCCCACCTCGGTCGGTTAAACCCCTCGCTGGATTGGTATAGCCTGCGGCCGAAGTGCCGCGGCGTGCTCTCCTCGGCCGCGCCTTTGCAGCGGCAGGATAGTTTGCAGGTGTCGGATCTGTTGGGCGTGCCGGTGCGTGAAATCTATGGCAGTTCGGAAACCGGGGCGGTGGCCTGGCGGGCTCAGTGCCGGCAGGCAGAAGCCCGCTGGGCACCGGTTCCGGGTATCTCGATGGCGCTTAACCCCGATTCGACGCTGACCCTGCGCGCGGCGCAGATTTCGGGTGGAAGTCAGACGCTGTCTGACCGGGTGGAACTGGATCCGGACGGGTGCTTCCGACTGCTGGGGCGCACCGATCGAATCGCGAAAATAGAGGGGAAGCGGGTATCTCTGGCGGAAGTGGAGCGAGTTGCCGAGCAGCACCCGTTGATCAAAACAGCCAAGGCTTTGGCTTTGTCAGGTAGGCGTGTCGAGATCGCTCTGGTGGCCCAGCTGACTGACCAGGGGCAGGACCATCTCCGGGGGCAGGGCAAAAGAGGGCTAGCACGCGCGCTTCGCGAGGCGTTCAAGCCTCATTTCGAACCGGTGGCGCTGCCGCGACGTTGGCGGTTCGTGGAGCAGATGCCTTACAATCAGCAGGGAAAAATTACGATGGATTCGTTGATGGCGCTGTTTCATCAAGAAGAGACCAAATGGCCCGAGCTGATCAGTCAGGCCGCCACAGAGCAGGGCGCTGAGCTTGTGTTACGGATACCGGCGGAACTGGTTTATTTCGATGGGCATTTTGCCGGCAATCCGATTCTGCCGGGCATTACCCAGGTACATTGGGCGGCTCATTATGGTCATCAGCTACTCGGTTCCGGCGGCGTTTTCTGCCGCCTGGAAGCGGTCAAGTTTCAGCAGGTGATCTTCCCCGAGTCGGAAGTGTCGTTGGAGCTCGAGTACTCGGCTGAAAAGAGGAAGCTGAGTTTCCGTTATTACTCAGACAGGGGAGTGCACTCCAGTGGACGGATCTGCTTCAACTGAACAAACCTTCAGGGCTGCCATTGTCATACCGGTGTACAACCATGAAGAGGCGATCGGACCCACGCTGGCCAATGTGCTGGAGTATGGTTACCCGGTGTTGCTGGTGGATGACGGCAGCTCACCGGCCTGTCGCGATGTGCTGATCGATCTCGACCGTGAATATGGCGACCGGGTTCACCTGATCCGGCTGGAGCGCAATGGTGGCAAGGGCGCGGCGGTAAAGGCCGGCCTTCGGCAGCTGCTGAACATGGGCTATACCCACGGGGTTCAGATCGATGCCGATGGCCAGCATGATCTGAATGATCTGCCGCTATTTATGGAGATGGGCCAGACCTCGCCGGACGCGCTGGTCACGGGCTATCCTCGCTATGATGAGACGGTACCGGCACTGCGCTACTACGCCCGCTATCTGACCCATGTCTGGGTCTGGATCAATACCCTGTCGTTCAAGATCAAGGACACCATGTGCGGGTTCAGGGTCTACCCGCTGGCACCGGTAGTCGAACTGCTGGATCGCGAACCCTGCGGTAACCGGATGGAGTTCGACCCCGAGGTGATCGTACGCTGGGCCTGGCGGGGGCTGCCGATCAAGAACCTGCCGACCCGGGTGCACTACCCGCTGGACGGTGTTTCGCACTTCGATGCGGTCAAGGACAACCTGCTGATCTCGCTGATGCATGCACGGCTGTTCTTCGGCATGCCGGTGCGCCTGCCCTCGATTATCAGGCGGCGTCGCAATGGCTGACAGTAGCAAACACTGGGCAGGAATCGGTGAAGCCGGCACGCTGCTGGGTATGAAAACTCTGCTGCTGGCCTATCGACTTTTTGGCCGGGCAGGGTTCAGGGTGTTTCTGTTTCCGGTGATGAGCTATTTCTACCTGACCCGCCGGGCATCGCGGCAAGCCTCCAGAGGCTATCTGGCGCGCGTGCAACGGCTGTTGCCGGCAGAGCAGCGTGGCGCGCTGACACCCTTCCGGCATTTCTGGTGTTTCGGCGAGATTCTGCTGGATAAGCTGCTGGTCTGGATGGGGCATATCCGCCACCAGGATGTGGTGTTCGCCACCCCTGAGGTATTTGACGAGGTGGACAAGAGCCGCAGTGGCGGCATCATCATCGTATCCCACCTTGGCAATACCGAAGTCTGCAGCGCCCTGGCGCATCAGTTGCCGGGTATCGGCATTACCATGCTGGTGTACACCCGGCACGCTGAGAAGTTCAATCGGCTGATGAAGCAGGCGAACCCGGATGCGAGCATCAATTTGATGCAGGTGACCGATATGTCGCCGGCCACCGCCATGCTGTTATCGGAACGTGTCCAGGCTGGTGAGTATGTGGTGATCGCCGGTGATCGGACTCCTGTCAGCGGCCGTGCTCGTACCTCGACGGTAGAGTTTATGGGCGATCGGGCCGAGTTTCCCCAGGGTGCGTTCATTCTCGCCAGTCTGTTGCGCTGTCCGGTGTATCTGATGTTCTGCCTGAAGGAGTCCGGCCAGTACCACCTCTATCTGGAAAAGTTTTCCGAGCACCTGTCACTGCCGCGCAAGGAGCGCGCTGAAGGTCTGCAACAGGCGGTGCAGCGCTACGCCGACCGTCTGACCGCCTACTGTTGCCGGGCGCCGCTGCAATGGTTCAATTTTTTCCCCTTCTGGCAGGCAGACCAGGAGCCGCAAACTTCGCCCGTGCCCGAAAAACGTCAACTCGACAGCCGTTCATGATCAGGAATACGCATGGTTAAAGCTGAAGTCACCCTGGAAATACCCTTTCATGATGTGGATGTCATGCGGGTCGTCTGGCATGGGCACTATGCCAAGTATCTTGAGATCGCGCGCTGCGCACTGCTCGACAAGATCGATTACAACTGCCCGCAGATGGAGGCGTCCGGTTACGCCTGGCCGGTTATCGACATGCGTATCCGTTACGCCCAGCCGTTGCGGTTCCAGCAGAAAATAGTCGTGGAGGCCGAGTTGGTCGAGTGGGAAACTCGCTTGAAAATCAATTACGTAATAAAGGATTTGGCGAGTGGGCAGCGCCTGACCAAGGCGTACACGGTTCAGGTGGCGGTGGATGTCGAAAGCGGTGAAATGCTCTATGCCTCACCTGCTGTACTGCTGCAGAGGCTGGGGTTGGAGCTGGAGCTATGATGCGTGTGCTTGTACTGCTGTTCTCACTTCTGGCCGTTCTGCCGACGGCGGCGCTGGCCGATCTTCGCGAGCTGGAGGCACTGATGGAGTCTCCAGCCAGCCTCAGTGGGCGTTTCGAGCAGGTCAAGTATCTGGCGGCGCTGGATACCGAGATCGCCTCGTCGGGGCGATTCGCTTATGAGCGTGACAGCGAGATCCGCTGGCAGACACTGGAGCCGATCGAAAACATGCTGAGACTGACACCTGCACGTATCACCAGCGAACAGGCGGGGACGGTACTGTCGCAGTTGGAAACGCGAAACAACCCGGTGGTTGCGCTGTTCAGCGATATATTCTTTGGCGTCATGACAGCGCGCTGGAGCACTTTGGCCGAGCATTTCGACATGCAGACCCGGATTGCCGAGTCGCACTGGCAGGCAACCCTGATGCCGAAGGCGTCTGAGGTGCAGCAGGTGGTGTCGAAGGTTGAGTTGCAGGGTGATCGCTACATGAGGCAGATCGTGCTGCACGAAGCCGGGGGGGACTGGACGCGGATCCGGTTCTACGACATTCAGCAATGACATCGGGTAAGACAAGAGGTCGAACAGCGGCTCTAGGATGGCTGCTGGTGGTTCTGGCACTCTGTTTTAGCGCCTGGCAGAAAGGCGTCGCCTTCGATACCAGCCTGATGGCGCTGTTGCCGGAAGCCGAGCAGCAGCCGTTGATCAAGCGTGCCACCGATCAGCTCGCGGCGAGCTATGCCGATAAGCTACTGCTGGTGGTCTCGGCCGAGGATGAGCTCAAGGCGCAAACGGCCGTCAAGCAGCTGGCGGCGGGTTTGCAGCCCCTGCAGGGTGTCGCCCATCTGACCTGGCTGGTGCCGCCGTCCGAACAGGCGATGGACGATCTGTTTCCCTATCGTTTCATTCTGTTGAGTGAAGAGGTGCGCTCACGCCTGAGCCGTGAGGGCGGAGCGGCGCAGTTCCAGCTTGCCCTGCAACGGCTGCTGAACCCCCTGTCCGGTTTTACTCTGGCGCCGTTGCGTGATCCGTTCAGCCTGTATACCGACCTGATGCTGTCGTTGCAGTCAGACCTCCCGGTCCGCATCGAAAACGGACTCCTGCGTCTGGTTGCTTCGGAGCAGCCAAGCTACCTGCTTACCCTGGAATTGCTGCAAGATCCGTTCAGTCTGCCGGTGCAGCAGGCGGTCAATAAGGTGCTGGAACCTTTGTTGCTGGAGCAGCGCCAGAACGGAATCACGATTCGGTGCTCGGGACTTCTGCTGCATGCGGCGGCTGGTGCCGAACAGGCGCGGGCGGAGATGTCGAGCATCGGCCTGGGGTCGCTGCTGGGTATTGTCCTGCTGATACTGGTCGTGTTTCGCAGCCTGTTTCCGTTCTGGCTCGTGCTGCTGCCGGTGCTGGTCGGCTCTCTGGTCGCCGTCGCGGTCACCCTGTTGCTGTTTGGCCGTATTCACCTGATTACCGCTGCCTTTGGCGCAGGCCTGATCGGTGTCGCCGTTGACTATGCCCTGCACTTTATCTGTGAGTCCCGGGTAGTACCGGAGCGGACGATCAGCCGATTGTTTGCAGGGCTCCTGTTGGGCCTCCTGTCCAGTATCGCAGCCTATGCAGCTCTGGCTCTGGCGCCTTTCCCCGGCTTGCGCCAGATGGCGCTGTTTTGCGTGTTGGGGCTGGTGGGCGCCTGGATCACCGTGCTGCTCTGGTTACCGCTGCTCAATCGGCAGCGTCTTAACTCACCGCTGGTCGCTGCCCAATGGCTGGACCGCTGGCGTAACGCCTATCCCCGTGTCGAGAACACGCGCTGGTTGATGCCGCTGCTGCTGGTACTGGGGCTGATAAGCGGCGCAGTGATCTGGCAAGGGGGGGCTCGTGATGATATTGCGTTACTGCAGACCTCTCCCAAAGCTCTGTTGGATGAAGACCGGCAGGTACAGTCATGGCTGGGTAATGGTAGCAGCGCGGCGTTCCTGCTCATCAGCGGCCGGAACTTTGAGCAGGTACTGCGCACGGAGGAGCGGCTGCAGCCGCGCTTGGCGCAGCTTCAGGGTCAGGCGTTGTTAGCGGGTTACACTGCGCTGTCCCAGGTGCTGCCGTCGCAGCAGCGACAGCGGGAGAACGCGGCGCTGGTGCAGGAACTCTACGCGAATCACTGGCCGCAACTCGCGGGCATACTGCAGCTGTCCCGGCAGCAGTCAGAACAGGCGCAAGCGCTGATGGAGCAGGGGAGCGAAGCGCAATTGACTCCACGGCGTTGGCTTGAGTTGGCTGCCAGTCAGGCCTGGGCTCCCCTCATCATCAGCAGTGGAGACGGAGAGGCCGCTACGGTCATCCGTCTCCAGGGCACGATGAGTCCGGCACTGAAACAGGCGCTGATCGAGCTGGCGGCAGCGGAACCGGAGGTGTTTTTTGTCGACCGGGTCAGCGACATCAGCGAATTGATCACGCGCTATCGCAGCGAGATCATCGACTGGCTGCTGCTGGCCTACACCGGCGTGATGCTGATGCTGATGCTGCGCTACCGATGGCAGTTCTGGCGGATCGTGCTGCCGCCGCTGTTGGGCTCCCTGATCACCTTTGCCGGTTTTCTGCTGCTCAACGACGGCTACAACCTGTTTAACCTGATTGCACTGATGTTGGTGCTGGGCATAGGGCTGGATATGGGGATATTCCTCAGCGAGTCCAGCGACAGCGATCACACCTGGCTGGCGGTGAGCCTGTCGGCGGTGAGCAGTCTGCTGGCTTTCGGATTGCTGGCGTTGAGTCAAACGCCGGTGTTGTATCACTTCGGAATCATCGTGTTGCCGGGTCTTGCGCTGACCTGGCTGTTGGCACCGCTCATGCGTGCACCCTCTACAGGAGAGACTAAACAATGACAGAGTTACAGGGACGTTATGATGTGGTCGTGATTGGTGCCGGTCCCTCCGGCGCCGTCGCGGCGACCCTGTTGGCCAACTATGGCCACCGGGTATTGATACTCGAACGGCAATACTTTCCCCGATTCTCCATCGGCGAGAGCCTGCTGCCTCAGAGCATGGAGTTTCTTGAGCAGGCCGGACTGTTGCAGGCAGTGGTAGAAGCCGGTTTCCAGTATAAGAACGGTGCTGCATTTTGCCGTGGCGAAGAGCATGATCAGTTTGATTTTCGCAAGAAGTTCTCGGACGGTTGGGGCACCACCTATCAGGTGCAGCGCGGCCAGTTCGACAAGATTCTGGCCGACTGCGCCGGTCAGCGTGGTGTCGAGATCCGCTACGGCCAGAGCGTTACGGCGGTCGAGTTGCTGGAATCCGAGGTTGTGGTCGACGTGGTTCCAGACGAGGGGGAGCCCTACCGGGTGGCGGCCGACTTCCTGCTCGACGGCAGCGGCTTCGGTCGGGTGCTGCCGCGATTGCTTAACCTGGAGAAGGCATCTTGCCTGGGCTCTCGCGTCGCGCTGTTCACTCATCTCGAGGACAACATTCGCGATAGCCGGTTCGACCGCAACAAGATTCTGATTACCGTGCATCCGACCAATCCGGAGATCTGGTACTGGCTGATTCCGTTCAGCGATGGCCGCGCCTCCGTTGGTGTCGTGCTGCCAAGAGCACTGTTTGACGACGACAGCATGGCAGAGCAGGCGACCCTGCAGCGTTATATCGCTGAGGGCGGGATGCTCAGTGAGCTCTTGGTCGATGCCCGGTTCGATACGCCGGTCGGCAAGCTGGATGGATACTCCTGCGATGTGGAGCGGCTCTATGGCGAGCGTTTCGCGCTGCTGGGCAATGCGGGAGAGTTCCTCGATCCGGTGTTCTCATCCGGCGTCACCATAGCACTCAAATCGGCAACGTTGGCGGCGGCTGCCGTTCACCGTCAACTTAAAGGGCAGGAGCCCGACTGGGAGCAGGAGTACGCGATACCGCTGAAGGTCGGCATCGATACCTTCAGGGTGTTCGTGGAGGGCTGGTATGACGGACGCCTGCAGGATGTGATCTTCTCCGACAACAAGAGCGAACCGGTAAAGGCGATGATCAGTTCGGTGCTAGCGGGCTATGCCTGGGATCGTCGCAACCCCTATGTCAGTGAACCCGCACGACTCTCGACCCTGGCCGAGTTATGCCGTCGTTGATTCGGTTACTGTGTATCGGCTTGATCTGTCTACTGGCGGGCTGCGCCCTGATCCGCCCGGAGCCTGATTCGGCGGCCGCACTTGTACTATTGCCACCGGAGGAGGGGCCTGCTCCGGTATTGATTAAGCAGAGGGTGGACATACAGTCTCATGATGAGCAGTTGGCTTTCCTCGTCGTGGGTCGGTTTGAGCCGCAGCAGGTCAGGTTGGCTGCGCTGCTGCCGACCGGACAGCCGCTGACGACGCTGGATTACGACGGCGAGACGTTGAATCAGAGGGTTTCGATGCCGGTGAACCTTCCCGGCGAGTCGATTCTGGCGACGATACAGTTTGCCCTGTGGCCGGAGCGGTCGCTGCGCAAACATTACCGGCCCGAGCAGGGTTGGGCATTGAGCACAGAGACCGGCAGGCGCCAGTTGTGGCATCATGGCGTGCTCCTCCTCGACATCGTGTATGACGCGGATATCACGCGGGTGTACAACCATGCGCAGGAGTATAAGGTCAGGATAGAGACGCTTGAGGCAATGGACTTAAGGACGTAGAGCAGCGATGCGGTGCTATTTAAACGCCATGGCGATGGTCAGTGCCATGGGAGACAGCCGACAGGCGGCAAGTGAACAACTGAGCTCAGGGGATGCGGGCCTGACGCTGAGCGATCAGTTCAGCCCCGGTCAGCCTTTGCCGCTGGGGATCTATACCGGTGCCTTACCCAGAGTCACTCTGCAGGCGCCACACTGGCACAGCCGCAACAACCGCATGGCGCTGGCAGCACTGAGCCAGATAGAGGGGGCGGTTGACGACGCCGTCGGCCGTTTCGGGCGGCAGCGTATCGGCGTAGTGATCGGGACCTCTACCTCGGGTATCGGCGACAGCGAAGCACACCTGAAGCAGCGCGCGGCGACGGGTGAGATACCACAAGAGTACGATTACCGCCTGCAGGAGATGGGTGCGACCGCCGCTTTTATCGCCGCGCAGTTGAACCTGGCCGGGCCGGTATACGGCATCTCGACCGCCTGTTCCTCCGGTGCCAAGGCATTGGCATCGGCCCGACGGCTGTTACGAGCCGGTGTCTGCGATGCGGTGATTGCTGGTGGTGTCGACACCCTGTGTCACCTGACCGTGCAGGGTTTTTCCGCGCTGGAAGCGGTCAGCGATACGCCGTGCAACCCGTTCAGTGTCAATCGCCAAGGCATCAATATCGGTGAAGGAGCGGGCTTGTTTCTGGTGACGCGCGAGCAGGGGCCTGTGGAGCTCGCCGGTGTCGGCGAAAGCTCGGATGCCCATCATATCTCGGCACCCGATCCCAGTGGCGCCGGCGCGATCCGCTGTATGCAGGCGGCGTTGATGGATGCGGGTCTCTCTCCAGACGCTATCGGTTACGTCAATCTGCATGGTACGGCGACGACACTGAACGACCAGATGGAGGCGCGGGCGGTCGGCGAGGTGTTCGGTGGCGCTGTGCCCTGCAGCTCGACCAAGCCACTTACCGGACATACCCTGGGTGCGGCAGGGGCGCTTGAAGCGGCGATATGCTGGCTGGCGCTGAGCGACGGCTTTCTGCCGCGTCATGTCTGGGACGCACAGCCCGATCCGGAGTTGCCGGCCTTGAATCTGTCAGCCGGTCAGCGGGATGTGCAGAACCTCGAGTACGCCCTGAGCAACTCCTTTGCCTTTGGCGGCAACAATATTTCGCTGATTCTGAGACGAACCTGATGACAGCTGAATTCACAGTAGATGAACTGGTACCTCACTCCGGGCAGATGAGCCTGCTGTCGGAGATAACCGGTTATGGCGAGGATTGGTTGTCGGCCGCGGTCGAGATTAAGCCAACATCCATGTTTGCCGACGAGAAGGGGGTGCCGGCTTGGGTCGGGCTGGAATATATGGCGCAGGCGATCGGCGCCTACGCGGGGCTGCAGGAGCGCAAGCAGGGGCGGGAGCCGAAACTGGGCTTCCTGCTGGGCACCCGCAAATACAGCATAGCGGTCGATTACTTTACGCCAGGTCATAGGATCGAGTTGAAGGTGACCAAGAACATGGAAGCGGAGAACGGCTTGTGTGCCTTCGACTGCGAACTGCGAGGAGAGGGGTTCGAGGCGGTTGCCAGTCTGAATATTTTCCAGCCGGACGATGCGGACAGATTTTTACGGGATGCGCAGCAATGACAAAGACAGTTTTGGTGACCGGCTCCAGCCGGGGTATCGGCAGGGGGATCGCATTGCGCCTGGCCCAGGACGGATACGATATCGTACTTCATTGCCGTTCCGGGCTGGACGCAGCGCAAAGTGTTCAACAGGAGATAGCAGCCCTGGATCGCCAGGTGCGTATCCTGCAGTTCGATATCGCTGATCGGGACCAATGCCGCACTGTGCTGGAGCAAGATGTGGAGGCGCATGGCGCCTATTACGGCGTTGTCTGCAATGCGGGTGTGGCCCGCGACAACGCCTTCCCGGCGATGCCGGAAGAGGAGTGGGACCTGGTACTGAAAACCAATCTGGATGGCTTCTATAACGTGTTGCATCCGCTGGTGATGCCGATGGTCCGACGTCGGCAGCCCGGACGTATCGTGACCCTGTCGTCGGTATCCGGTGAGATGGGCAATCGCGGCCAGGTGAATTACAGCGCCGCCAAAGCGGGTATTATCGGCGCGACGAAAGCGCTGGCCGTTGAGCTGGCAAAACGCCGGATCACGGTGAACTGCGTCGCCCCCGGACTGATAGAAACCGAGATGACCGAGCATCTGCCGCTGGATGAAGCACTTAAAATGGTTCCGATGCAGCGGGTAGGCAGCGTTGGCGAGGTGGCGGCAACCGTCAGCTTCCTGATGTCTGACGGGGCTGGCTACATCACCCGGCAAGTGATCTCGGTAAATGGTGGAATGCATTGATGAAACGGGTTGTTGTAACAGGTATGGCGGGTCTCTCACCGGTCGGCAACGATTGGCAGACGATCCGGGAAAATCTCGCCGCCGGGCGTAGCGGTATCGTCAGAATGGATGACTGGGACCGTTACGATGGTTTGAACACGCGGCTGGCGGGCCCGGTACGGGATTTTGTCATGCCGTCCCACTACACCCGCAAAGCGCTGCGCAGCATGGGGCGGGTAGCCCAGTTTGGCGTTTATTCGACAGAGCTGGCACTGCGTGATGCCGGTCTGCTCGGTAGCGATCAGCTCGGCAATGGCCGCGTCGGCATCGCCTACGGCTCATCGGCCGGCGATACGCGTGCGTTTGTCGACTTTGGCAACATGCTGATGAACAGCACCGCAGACGGACTCAACGCCAACTCCTATATCAAGATGATGGCGCACACCGCTCCGGTGAATATCGGCGTCTACTTCGGTATTCGTGGCCGGGTTATCACCACGTCGAGCGCCTGTACCTCGGGTAGCCAGGGTATAGGTTATGCCTATGAATCGATCAAGTCCGGCAGCCAGGATGTCATGATTGCCGGTGGCAGTGAGGGGTTGTGTGCCACCGAGGCTGCCGTGTTCGATACCCTCTATGCCACCAGCGTCAAGAATGACAGTCCGGAGCTGACCCCCCGCCCGTTTGATCGCGATCGCGATGGGCTCGTCATCGGGGAGGGGGGCGGTGCCCTCATACTTGAGGAGTTGGAGCATGCTCGTGCCCGTGGCGCCAGGATCTACGCCGAGATCGTCGGTTTCGGCACCAACTCGGATGGCAGCCATGTGACCCAGCCCAGCGCCGAGACGATGGAGATCGCGATCCGCCAGGCGCTGGAGGGGGCCGCGCTGTCGCCCACTCAGATCGGTTATATCAGCGCCCACGGCACGGCGACCGATCGCGGCGATATTGCCGAGAGTCAGGCAACGGCGGCGGTATTCGGCAATGCGACACCGATCAGTTCGCTGAAGAGCTACACCGGCCACACGCTGGGGGCCTGCGGTGCACTGGAGGCCTGGAGCACAATCGAGATGATGAACGAGGGCTGGTTCTGCCCCACCATCAATCTGGACAATGTGGATCCGGAGTGTGCCGACCTGGATTACCTGATCGGCGAAGGCCGCCGGATCGATACCGAATATGTGATGAGCAATAATTTTGCTTTCGGCGGGATAAATACGTCGCTGATTTTCAAACGATGGACCTGAATTAAGCCTCGATAAAAGGAGTTGAGAGATGAAGCGTATAAAACTGATTCTGGCCCTGGTGGCCGTCTGTATGGCGCAGCAGGTGGCGGCGTTTCAGACTAATGAAGAGCGGATCGCGAGCTATGTGAGCCAGCTGGGTGGTAATAACCATGAGCAGCAGCAACAGATGCTTAGCCGTTTGCAATGGTCCGGGCTATCAGATCCGGCGCTGTTCGATGTGATTGAGCAAGGTCTACTGGAGCAGTACCAGGCTGACGATCGCACACTGACTGGACTCATGTCCCACTATGCCCGTGCCCTCGGTTACAGCGGCAATGATAAATACCGTCAGACCTTGGCGCTTGTCAGCGAGCAGGCGAGCGATTCCAAGTTGCGCTCTCATGCCAAGCGGGCACTGTCCGACCTGACCCGGTTTTCCGAGTGGTGGTCGCTGCTGCCGGGCCAACCAACCCCGGAGCCGGGGCAGAGTATCGAAGTGGCAACCTATATGCAGATGCTGAACACCAACAACGTGTTTGTTCAGCGCCTGGCCGCGCGCGCCATCTTTCATGAGCATATCGCCGATGCCGGCCTGTTAAAGCGCTCGGCAGAGCTGATAGAGGAAAAATATCTCGATGGCGGAATGGACGGTGAAACCGAAGACACTATCGCCTGGTTGTGCAAGGCGATTGGACAGAACGCCGCCACTCGCTATCGCGACTTTTTGGCCCAGGTAGCGGAGAAAACCCCGTCACGCAAAATTGCCAAGTACGCAGGCAGCTACGTCCGTTAAAGGCGCCGTTACACCTGCTTACCAAACTGATTGAGGGCAAGCGATAGCTCGCCCTCAATACTGACGGTTGCTCTATCGGAGCGGTTGCGTCTTAATGCCCCAACCGTCTGATCGCCTGCGGCGTGAAATCCTGATAATTGAATCTTGGGCTGAAGTCGTAACCCTGTCCCTCCTCGTTGGTCAGGCCGCTGACCAGGTAGCGGCCTGACTGCAGGTCGTACAGTGTCTCGGCGGCAAACCAGGTCACCAGCACATCGCGGAACGGAAATGCGTGCGCTTCCGCCACGCGCCAGAGTTCTCCACGGCCGTCGTAGTGGTCGCCGATGGCGATCTGCCAGCTGTCCTCATCGATGAAGAACACCCGCTTGCTGTAGATGTGGCGCTCTCCAGCCTTCAACGCTGCTTCCACCTGCCAGACCCGGTGCAGTTCATAGCGGGTATGTTCGGGATTCAGGTGTCCTTTGCTCAGGATATCGCCGTATCTCAGCTTGCGGTCGGCGAGCTTGAAGCTGTTATAGGGGATGTAGAGTTCGCGTTTGCCGATCAGGGTCCAGTCGTAGCGATCGGGAGCGCCATTGAACAGATCCAGGTTGTCGGTGGTACGCAGTCCGTCGGACGCGGTGCCTGGTGCATCGTAGGCGATCTGCGGTGCCCGGCGCACGCGGCGCTGACCGGTGTTGTAGAGCCAGGCCTGGCGAGGCTGTTTCACCTGGTTCAGGGGTTCATGGATCAGCAGCACGTCGCCGGTCAGGCGTGCCGGCGCCAGCACCCGCTGGATAAACAGTGACATCAGGTTGTCGAGCTTCTGAGGCTCGGGGCTGTCCGTCAGGTGCGCGGGCCAGGTGACCTTTTCGTTGAGCTTGACCGGGGTGAACTCGCCGTTGCTCTGTACCGCCGCCTGGATGTAGGTGCGCTCCAGGGCCTCGCCACGATAGTGGGTTAGGTGGTTCCAGACCACCTCCAGTGCGTTTTGCGGAATCGGGAAGGGGAACACCTCGCGGAAGTCGCTGAGCCCGTTGCCGTCGTCGGCCAATTTGGCGTGGGTGGCATTCCAGCGCGCCAGTTCGTACACCCGCTCCGGGTAGGCTGCGGTGCGGTGGCTTGGGTAGACCGGCATGCGGAAGCTGTTCGGGTAGCGCTTGAACATCGCTAACTGGCCGGGGCTCAGCTTGTCCGCATACTGCTGCGCGTTGGCAGCGGTGATAGTGAACAGCGGCTGCTCGTCGGCGAAGGGATCGGCATAGCGGTCACCGTTCGGGCCGAGACCGCCGTCCCAGGCGGGGATGCTGCCGTCGACGTTGCCGGCGCGCTCGGCGCCCAGCGGTGTCAGGCTTCTACCCAGTTCGGCGGCCTGCTCCGCGGATACCGCGGCAAGGGCCGCGCCGGGCAGGAGTGACAGGAGCAGTGCCGACAGCAGGGCGCGGCATGGGGTGGCGGATGGGATCAAAAGTCTGTCTCCTTGCTGGTGTTGGGGCGCGGCTCAGTGCGAAGCATGCGGTCAGAAGGATACCGAGGCGCTGAGCGACAGATGGTCGCGATCGGACAACTCGTTGTAGTCGCCGCCGAAATAGCGGGTGTAGCCCATCTGTAGCTGATACAGGTGTTGGTAATCGGACGTGAGGGTCAGCCCCAATGCTTTCTCGCCCTTGCGGAAGGCTGCGCCCGGCTCCGGCCCGTTGCCGTAGAGGCCGTGCTTGAAGCTGATCTGCGGGGTCAGGCTGGTGCTCTCGATTATATCGGAGTAGGTCAGTGCCGAACGCACCACATAACCGACCGAGTCTGCCGTGACAAAGCCGTTGCTGTCGCCGGCACTGTAGCCCCAGGCTCCGGCACGGCCATATTTGATTGCGTTATCGCCCTCGTCAAGGCCGTGGACATGGGTCCAGCCCAGTTCGCCGACCAGCGAGAGTCGACTTGCACCGAGTACCTGGTGATAGAACTTAATCAGACTGCTTTGTACCTGAGTCACGGCAAAGCGGTCGTAGCCGCTGACCGTGCCGCCTGCACCGGCATCGGCGACGCGTTGGTCGGCCGCTGCATTGCCGATCCCGCCGGAGAACTGGGTCAGTACTGCACCGACCAGCAGTGGACCGTTGATCTGGATCGGCTGGTTGCGTTTGTGCGAGATCTCGCCGGACCAGGCGAGGTCGCCCAGTAGGGTGTTGAAGCTCAGCCCGATCAGATCGATATCCTCGGGGTATTCGATGTAGTAGGTACCGTCGAACACGTTGCCCGAGTCGGTGTTCACGCCGCTGCTGATCGGCAGGCGACTGTGGTAGCGGGCCAGGTAGACGCCGAACTCGGTACCGTTGAGTTGGTCGGCAAAGTAGCGCAGTGCCAGGCCGAACTGCCCGCTGTCGTCCGCTTCACGGTTGCCGTCGGCATGGCGATATACCACCGGATCGAAACCGAGTACAAGGCCGGTGAAGCTGGTATCGAAGTACTGTTCGTCGGTCAAACCCAGCGGAATACGGACGCCGTCGCAGCCTTCGGCGGCAAAGTCGCTGGTGGAGAAGTAGGTACCGCAGCCGTCGATGGCGGTGGGTTCCCACTCCAGTTGATAAAACCCCTCCAGGCTGAGTGCGTCGTTGAGGCCGACGGAGGCGAACAGCTGGTTGGTGGGCAGCAGGGCATCCTTGACCAGGGCGCCGGGGCGGCGGGCCGCGCTGACATCGACCGGGTTGAAACTGTTCAGACCGCCCTGGATGAACGCGCTCTCGCCCCAGTTGACCACCTGACGGCCGAGGCGCAGATCCAGCGGATGTTGCCCCTCGTCACCGAGGTCAAAGCCGGTATAGACAAACGCATCGAGCAGTTCGGCTCCAGAGAATTTAGCGTAATCGTTGAAGCCTTCGTCGCTGAGCTTGCTATCGGGCCGATAACGGTTGGGGATGTTGCCGTGGGAGTGGCTGTCCTGCTCCAGGGCAAAGTCGAACCAGTATTTTCCGCGCAGGAACAATCCCAGGTTGTCGCGCTGCAGCTCCAGTTCATGTACGCCCTTGAGGGTACGGGAGAAGGTGTCACCGCGATCGAAGTTAAGGTTGCCGTCGTCGTAGCTGCCAGAGCCGTTGCCGGTGCCGCCGTTGGGGACCGCAATCAGGTTTGAATCGCGTTTCTCTACGCGCCAACTTGCGCCGGCGGAGATCTGCGAGTCAAAACGCCCCTGGATATCGCCCATTGCGAACTCCAACGCTTCGGCATTGGGCGCCAACAGAGCGCTGAATATCGTGAATACGCCAGTCCCTAGCGACAATCCATACTTCTGTATTGTCATGGCGTTGATCCTGACGCCGGGCACGTACAATCCTGCTCGGCGACGGTTGTTTAGGTTCGAGTGTGCCTAAGCATACCAAGACAATAGTGACAGATGAACGGCATTGTTCCGTAAATGAAACAGATAGTTGTACAGAGGCCGGCAGCCTCATAGGCTGCCGGGATTGGAATCAGCGGCCAAGGCGGCGGATCGCCTGAGGGGTGAAGTCCTTATACGCGAAGCGCTGGCCGAAATCGAAACCCTTACCCTCCTCGTTGGTCAGGCTGCCCACCAGGTAGCGGCCCGACTGCAGGTCGTACAGGGCTTCTGCGGCGATCCAGGGCACCTGGGCATCGCGATAGGGGAAGGCGTGAGCTTCGGCCACCCGCCACAGCTCGCCGCGACCGTCGTAGTGATCGGCGATGGCGATCTGCCAGCTGTCCTCGTCGATGAAGAACACTCGCTTGCTGTAGACATGGCGCTCACCCTGTTTCAGCTTCGCCTCCACCTGCCAGACCCGGTGCAGCTCGTAGCGGGTATGCTCCGGGACCAGGTGACCCTTGCCGAGGATGTCGCTGTATTTCAACTCACGGTCGGCGAGCTTGAAGCTGTTGTAGGGGATATAGAGTTCGCGTTTACCGACCAAGGTCCAGTCGTAGCGGTCGGGAGCGCCGTTGAACATATCCAGGTTATCGGTGGTGCGCAGGCCATCCGAGGCGGTCCCCGGTGCATCGTAGGCGATCTGCGGGGCGCGGCGGACACGGCGCTGACCGGTGTTGTAGGTCCAGGCCTGGCGCGGCTGTTGCACCTGGTTCAGTGTCTCGTGGATCAGCAGCACGTCACCGGTCAGGCGTGCCGGGGCCAGCACCTCTTGCACGAAGAAGGAGAGAATATTGGCGGTTTGGCTGCTGTCGGGAGTGTCCTCGAGGTATTGCGGCCAACTCAGCTTTTCATTGATCTTGACCGGGGTGAAATCACCGTTTGCCTGCACCGGTACCTGCACGAAGGTGCGCTCCAGGGAGCCGCCACGGTAGCGGGTCAGGTGGTTCCACACCACCTCCAGCGCGTTCTGCGGGATCGGGAAGGGGATCGCCTCCTGGAAAGTAGTCAGACCATTGCCGCCGTCAGAAAGCTCGGTGTGGGTGGCGTTCCACTTGACCCGCTCATAAACCGACTCGGGGTAGGCGGCGGTTCTGTGGCTGGGGTAGACCGGCATGCGGAAACTGTCCGGGTAACGCTTGAACATCGCCAGCTGTCCCGGACTTAGCTTGTCCGCATACTGCTGCGCATTGGCGGCGGTGATGGTGAATAGCGGCTGTTCATCGGCGAAGGGATCTGTATAGCGGTCGCCATTCGGTCCCAAACCGCCGTCCCAGGCGGGGATGCTACCGTCGGCATTGCCGGCGCGCTCGGCGCCCAGTGGGGTCAGCGTATTGCCGAGTTCGCTGGCCTTCTGCTCCGAGACGGCTGCAAAACCGAGTGTCGCTGTTAACGACAGGGGGGCTGACAGGGCCAGGGCCAGGGCCAGGGCCAGCGGCGTGATGTGTCGGTGTAGGGAGCGTATGGTCATTATTGTGTCTCCTTGCGCATGGTCATCTCTACGGTGTTTAGAACGACACCGAAGCGCTGAGTGAGAAGTAATCCCGGTCGGCCAGGGCGTTGTAATCGCCACCGAAGTAGGTGGTGTAGCCCATCTGCATCTGGTACCGGTTCTGGTAGTCGGCGGTCAGCGTCAGCCCCAGTGCCTTTTCGTCTTCGCGGAACGCCGCGCCCGGTTCCGGGCCGTTACCCTTGATACCGTGCTTGAGGCTGACCTGGGGGGTCAGATTTACGCCCGCCAGAGCGTTGGGATAGGTCAGGGCCGCGCGGGCCACGTAGCCGAACGAGTCGGCGGTGACGAAGCCCTCGTCGTCGCCGGCGGTGTAGCCCCAGGCACCCGGGCGGCCAAACTTGAGTGCATCGCGGCCTTCGTCGAAGCCGTGGATATGGGTCCAGCCCAGTTCGCCGATCAGCGACAGTCGGCTGGCGCCGAGCACGCGGTCATAGAACTTGACGAAGCTGGTCTGAATCTGGGTGACATCGAAACGCTCGTAACCGCTGACGGTGCCGCCGGGACCGGCATCGGCCACGCGCTGGTCGGCGGCTGAGTTACCGATACCGCCGGAGAACTGGGTCAGGATGGCACCGACCAGCAGCGGGCCGTTGATCTGGATCGGCATGTCGTGTTTGAACGAGACCTCACCGGACCAGGCGATTTCGCCGAGGTTGGTGTTGAAGCTCAGGCCGAGCATCGAGATATCTTCGGGGTATTCGGTGAAATAGGTGCTCTGGAACACGGCCGCGGTGCCGGCGGCTGTGGCGGCCGCGGTGCCGGCAGCCTGGGCGGAGGCCAGTTCCGCAGGTGTCGGCGCCAGTGGGTTGGCGGCGTTGTTGATGATCCATTGCGTTGCTGCCGCAGTGCCGATGGCGCTTAGATCGGCAGTTGTAGTGTCGGTGTTCACGCCGCTGCTGATCGGCAGTCGGCTGTGGTAGCGCGTGGCGTAGAAGCCGAACTCGGTACTGTTCAGACTCTCGGCGAAGTAGCGCAAGGCAATACCGAACTGGCCATCATCCTCCGCCGGGCGGTATCCATCGGCGTTGCGATAGACCACCGGGTCGAAGCCGAGCGCACCGCCGGTGAAAGCGGTATCGAAGTACTGCTGGTCGTTGAGCAGGGCCAGACTGCCGGAGGCGACACGAATGCCGTTACAGCCCTGGGCAGCGAAATCGTTGGTCGAGAAGTAGGTGCCGCAGCCGTCGATGGCGGTGGGTTCCCACTCCAGCTGATAGAACCCCTCGACACTGAGGTTGTAGGTCAGCCCCAGGGAGGCGAACAGCTGATTGGTGGGTAGCAGGGCATCCTTGACCTCGGCACCGGGGCGGCGTATTGCACTGACATCAAGCGGACTGATGCTGTTCAGACCGCCCTGAATGAAGGCGCTCTCCCCCCAGTTGACCACCTGGCGACCCAGGCGCAGATCGAGTGGGTATTGTGCTTCGCTGCCCAGGTCGAAGCTGCCGTACAGGTAGGCGTCGAGCAGTTCGGCGCCGGAGAACCGGGCGTAATCGTTAAAACCCTCGTCGCTCAGTTCGCTATCGGGTGTATAGCCGTTAACGGTATTGCCGTGGGGATGGCTGTCATCCTCTAGTGCGAAATCGAACCAGTACTTGCCGCGCAGGAACAGACCCAGGTTGTCACGGCGAAGATCCAGCTCATGCACCCCCTTGAGGGTGCGGGAGAACATGTCACCCTGTTCGAAGTTCAGGTCGCCATCATCGTAACTGCCCGAGCCTTTGCTGCTGCCGCCGTTGGCTACCGAGATCAGGTCGGCGTCCTGATCCGTGGCCCGCCAACTGGCGCCGGCGGAGAGTTGGGAGTCGAAACGCCCCTCGATCTCGCCAAGCGTGAACTGCAGCGCATGGGCAGTGGGTGAAAGCGCGGCACTGATCATTAATGCCAGTGTCGTAGGACGAACCAGAAAAGGGGTACGGCCAGCAGGCGTATTGGCGCCGTTTTTTATTTCCATTTCGTTCACCAGAGGTTGTTATTTTTATCAGGCTCTGGGGGCGGTCCTGTTTTTGGTTTCTAACTTCCAGAATATAAAGGACTTTTGCTTTTTCAGGGCAATTATGCCTCCCCAGGCTGTAGCCCATATTCCGGATCGGAGGGTAGATTAACAATGACATTCACGTGCAGTTTGACTGACAAAAGCGATCCGTCTGAATTAAATTGAACGCAGAATAACGAGAGTGCAGGGGGAACCAGAATGAACCGGACCGTCACCGTACCGACCGGATATGTCAGGAATCTGTTGCAGCAGGCGCGGACCCAGGGGTTCGATACCGCCGAGCTGCTGCATGCGGTGGGTATCGATCCTCAGGAGATCGAATCCCAGACCGAATTCAGTGCGGAGAGGTTCGGTGCGCTCTACCAGCGCATCATGTATATCGCCCAGGATGAGTATTTCGGCATGCTCAGCGGCGGCAAGGTGCCCAACGGCACCTTTCGCATGATGTGCCACGCGATTATCCACTGTAAGACGCTGGAGAAGGCGATCTACCGGGCCAGTGCGTTTCACGAGATCTGTCGCGGTGCCGAGATCAAACCGGTGTTGGTGCGCAAGGGGCGCTATGCCAAGATCACCTTTGCCGCCACCGATAACGCGGAGTTCGACTTCGATGCCTTTCTGGCCAGTGAGCCGCCCGAGCGGATCCGTACCTCGCTGTCGATGTGGCACCATTTCATCAGTTGGCTGCTCGGTACCCGGATCGAGTTGAAGGCCGCCTATTTCACCTTTGCTCAGCCCGCGGATCTGGAGATCTACCACAAGCTGTTTCAGTCGGAACTCAAATTCGAGCAGCACGAAAATGCCTTCGTTTTTCCCGCCCGCTACCTGGATCAACCGCTGGTACAGACCGAGGAGAGCCTGCGCAACTTCCTCAAGACCGCACCTTTCCAGCTGATCGCCATGGTCAATGATGACCCGTCGTTGAAGTCGCAGGTGGTGGCGCTGATCGGCAAGGATTTCAGTCGCGAGCTGCCCAGTGCCGAGGAGGTGGCCAAGGCACTCAACCTGTCGGTATCGACACTGCGGCGGCGTCTGCTGGAGGAGGAGACCTCCTACCAGGCGATCAAGGATGAGTGTCGTCGGGCGGCCGCACTGCACTATATGACATCGCCGCAGCTGTCGATCAACGATGTGGCCGAACTGATGGGCTTTGACGAGCCTTCTGCATTCTTCCGCTCGTTCAAGCGCTGGACCGGGATGACACCGGGCGAGTACCGCCGCAGCGACGCTTACCAGCAGCATCTGATGCACAACTGACGCCCTACAAGGGGAGGTTGCGGCAGCAGGGTGACGGAAAATGTCAGCGGATCAGCGTTGTTTTGCCATTGCCGTATTTGGCCTCGCTGGCGATGCTTCAGGCATCAGAATATTCTCACCCGATAACGACGATAAAAACCGGGGAATCCATGCGTAAACCCTTTTCTGTTGCTCTGCTCCTGCTCGGACTGACGTTGACGGCCGGTCAAGGCCTGGCCGCTCAGTTCGACCGTTTACAGGCATCTGCCTTAACCTCCGTAAACGCCACCCGCTCCCTGTTGCTGGATATTCAGATTCCGCCGGGCAGCGAGCGACTGGTTGCGGCGGGTGAGCAGGGGACGATTCTTTATTCTGACGATCAGGGCGCCTCCTGGCAGCAGGCGAAGACACCGGTTTCCGTATTGCTGACCGCTTTGAGTTTCAGCGACGCCCAGCTGGGCTGGGCGGTGGGCCATGATGGCACCATCCTGCACAGTCGCGATGGCGGACTCAGCTGGCAGTTGCAGCGTTCGGGGCTGCAGTTGGTCGAACTGCAGCGCGACACCCTGCAGGGGCTGATCGACGCCCCTGCAGACAATATCGACACGCAGCAGCTCGACGATTGGCAGTACCAACTGGAGGACGTGCAGTTCGCGCTTGAGGAGGGCGCCATGCCGGTGCTGCTCGATGTGCTGTTTACCGACAATCAGCATGGCTTTGCACTGGGTTCTTACGGAGCTTTGTTCGAGACCGAGGATGGTGGTGAGCACTGGCAAAGCATCGGTTACCGCCTGCCCAACCCTGACCGCCTGCACCTGAATACGATCCTGCTTAGCCGCAGCGGTCGGTTGCTGATCGCTGGCGAGGCGGGGCTGCTGCTCTATAGCGACGATAGGGGCGAGTTCTGGCAGTGGGCCGAGTCTCCCTACCAGGGCTCGTTGTTCGGTATCAGCGAAAGTGATCGGCTCTACCTGATGGGGCTGCGCGGTCACCTGTTCAGCTCCGACGACGGCATCCAGTGGCAGGCGCAAGCGGTGCCTGGCGATGCCACGCTGAACAGCGGCATCGACTATCACGGGCGGCTTTACGTGCTCGGCCAGAGCGGCCTGTTGCTGGCGCAAAAAGGCGAGGGGTTCTCCGCGCTTGCTGTACCCAATCGGCGCAGCTTTACCGCCGCTGTCGCGCTGCACGACCGGCTCTGGCTGGTCGGCGAGGGAGGGCTGAGCCAGATCGAACTGAAGGGAGGTGCGCAATGAGCCGCCTGGACAGTGCACTGCTGGCGCCGATCAAGGCCAGCGAACGTCTGCTTGAGCGCCTGCTGTTCGGCTTCCGCCTTCCGATAGCGCTACTATTCCTGTTGGTGACACTGCTGCTGGGGTGGCAAGCGGTACAGATCCGCCCCGACGCCAGCTTCGTCAAGATGATCCCCACCTCGCACCCTTGGGTCGCCAACTATCTGCAGTACCGTGACGACCTGGCAGGTCTCGGCAACAGCATCCGCGTGGTGGTGGCGCCGAGCGAGGGGGATATCCTGCAGGCCGATTTTCAGCAGACGCTGAAGGAGATCACCGACGAACTGTTCTTCATCCACGGTGTTGATCGCTCGGCGCTGCAGTCGATCTGGACCCCGAACGTGCGCTGGACCGAGGTCACCGAGGAGGGCTTCGTCGGTGGCCCGGTGATCCCCGAGGGCTACGATGGCTCGCCGCAAAAGCTGGAGCAGCTGAGGGTCAATATCCTGCGCTCCGGGCAGGTCGGCCGCCTGGTGGCCAACGATTTCGGCTCGGCGCTGATCCAGGTGCCGCTGTTCGACCGTGATCCGGAAACCGGCAACAGGCTCGACTACCAGCAGTTCTCGCAGCAGCTCGAAACGCTGGTACGCGACAAGTACAGCTCCGACCAAGTCAGCATCCATATCACCGGCTTCGCCAAGGTGGTCGGTGACCTGATCGACGGTGCCGTGCAGGTGGCGCTGTTCTTCGGTATTGCGCTGCTGGTGACGATGGTGCTGCTCTATCTGTACTCGCATAGCCTGACCGGCACGCTGATACCGCTGCTCTGCTCGGTGGTGGCGGTGGTCTGGCAGCTCGGCCTGCTGCATCTGCTCGGCTACGGTCTCGACCCCTACTCGATGCTGGTGCCCTTTCTGGTGTTTGCCATCGGTGTCAGCCACGGCGTACAGGTGGTCAACAATGTCAGAATCGAGGCGGCAGCCGGTGCCAATAAATTTGATGCCGCGCGGCTGGCGTTCCGCACTATCTATATCGCCGGGCTCACGGCACTGCTCTCCGACGGCCTCGGCTTCGTTACGTTGATGGTGATCGATATCCAGGTAATTCAGGATCTGGCGGTGGCCGCAGCTCTCGGCGTCATGGTGATTGTGCTGACCAACCTGCTGCTGTTGCCGCTGCTGATCTCCTGGACCGGTGTCGGTGCGCGAGCGATCCACAAGGCGCGTCATGGCAAGGAGCACAGTGTCGTGGTCTGGCGGGCTCTGACCCGCTTTGCCCGTCCACGCGGTGCGCTTATCGCTGTCATCGTTGCGCTGATGCTGACCTGGATCGGTGTGCAGGCCGGTCAGTCGTTGAAGATCGGCGATCTCAGCGCCGGTGCTCCAGAGCTGCGTGCGCACTCGCGCTACAACCTGGATAACGCCTACATCACCTCACACTATGCCAACTCCAGCGACGTGTTTGTGGTGATGGTGAAAACCGCCAGCGAACAGTGCAGCAGTTTCCAGACCCTGCAACTGGTGGACCGGTTCCAGTTCTATCTCGGCAATACGCCCGGGGTGCAGAGCAGCATCTCGCTGGTGGATGTGGCCGAGCGTGTTACCGCGGGTCTGAACGAGGGCAACCTGAAGTGGCGCAGTGTCAGCCGCAATCAGTACGTGATCAACTCCTCGTTACGCTACGTACCCCAGGGGTTGATGAATGACGACTGCTCGCTGATGCCGGTAATTGTCTTCCTCGCGGACCACCGGGCCGAGACGCTGGCCGGTCTCACCGCCGCCGTCGATACCTTTGCCGAGCAGCACAACAGCGACCGCATCCAGTTCCTGATGGCGGCGGGTAACGCCGGTTTTGAGGCCGCCACCAATGAGGTGATCGCCGGGGCGCAGTACAAGATGCTGTTCTGGGTCTACGCCGTGGTCAGCCTGCTCTGCCTGCTCACCTTCCGTTCGATCAAGACGGTGGTCTGCATCATCGCACCGCTGGCGCTGACCTCGCTGCTGTGTCAGGCGCTGATGGCGCAGCTCGGTATCGGCGTCAAGGTGGCGACGCTTCCGGTGATTGCGCTCGGCGTCGGTATCGGGGTGGATTACGGCATCTACATCTATTCGCGGCTCAACACCTTGCTACAGCAGGGGATGGATCTGCCGACCGCTTACTTCGAAACCCTGCGCAGCACCGGCAAGTCGGTGGCATTCACCGGTCTGACCCTGGCCATCGGCGTGGTGCTCTGGGTGTTCTCGCCGATCCGCTTCCAGGCCGATATGGGGCTGCTGCTCACCTTCATGTTCCTGTGGAACATGCTCGGCGCGCTGATCCTGCTACCGGCGCTGACCTGCCTGCTCAATCCGGTGCGGAAGTCCGAAAAGGTGAAGCAGACGACGTTGTAGGCTCGTCCGGCTGCTAGTCTCTATAGTGTGAGGCGGTAAGCTGTACAACCTAACCGGGAGGCGTGAGGGTGAAAAAGGATTCGACGAAGGGCGCCGGCGGGGTGCTCAGTCTCAGCCGGCGTAAGCTGCTGGGCTTGATGGGGGCCTTATCCACTGCACCCTTCGTCGGGGGCGTGCGTGCGCAGTCACCGACCGGGAAAGACGGCACGTCGGCTCAATGCGTGGTGAGACCACAACAGACAGAGGGCCCCTATTTCCGCGACGAGAGGCTTGACCGTAGCGATATCCGCTCCGATCCGTCCGACGGCGCGATCAAACCGGGTGTGCCGTTGCGGTTGGAGTTTCACGTCTCCCTGATCGAGGACAGCGCCTGTACGCCGCTCGACGGCGCCGTGGTGGATCTCTGGCAATGCGATGCACAGGGCGTCTATTCCGACGTGCGCGATATCAACGGCCGGTTCGACACCCGTGGCCAACGCTTCCTGCGCGGCTATCAGAGCACCGATGCCGACGGTATTGCCCGCTTCCTGACGATCTACCCCGGCTGGTATCCCGGGCGCACCGTGCATATTCACTTCAAGATCCGCACCGATCCCCAATCCCAGCAGGGCCTTGAGTTCACCTCGCAGCTCTACTTCGACGACGCCGTCACCGACCGGGTTCACGCACAGCCACCCTACGCCGACATGGGGCCGCGCACCGTGCGTAACGACCGCGACGGTATCTTTCGACGCGGCGGTAGCCACCTGATGATGCAGCTGACCCGGGATGAACCGGGCTACGTGGGGCGGTTTGATATCGGGCTTTGGAAGTCGTAGCTTGGATTTCCCTAACCGGTCGGTCCGCTGCCGCTCTCCTGTTCCAGCAGGTTGGCCAGTGCCTTCAAGCCCCGCTCCAGCTCGGACTCGTCGCTGATGGCGATCAGCGACAAGCGAACCGATTTCGTCTCGTCTGCGCAGGTGTTGAAATAGGCGCCGCTGCTGACCAGCATTCCCCGCTCCCTGGCGGTGAGTGCGAACTGATCCGCCTGCCAGTCGCCGGGCAGTTGCAGCCACAGGTGGTAGCTGGTGTCCTGAGCGCAGTACGACTGTCCGCCCAGAATCCTGCGAGCCAGACGCTGTCGGCGGCGGGCGATCTCCCGCTGCTTTCGTGCCATCTCAAATGCCTGGTTCGATTCGATCAGGTTGCCGGCTACCTCGAACATCAGCGGTGGTGGCAGCCAGACGGTGGCACGGATATAGGCGGCCAGCTTCTCCACCTGGCTCTGTGGCGCCTTCAAGTAACCGCAGCGCAGGCCGGGGCTCACCGCCTTGGACAGACTGCTGATGCAGAAGCTTTTCTCCGGTAGCAGGTTGGTGATCGCCTGGTTCGCCGACGTGTTCAGAAATGCGTAGATGTCGTCCTCCACCAGCCACAGCGGATAGCGTTGAATCACTTCGGCCAACTGCTCCCGCCGCTGCTGCGACAGCGTGATTGTGGTCGGATTCTGGTGCGAGGGGATTAGTATGACCAGGGCTGGCTTGTGGCGACGGCAGGTCTCCGTCAGCGCGTCCGGGATCATCCCCTGGTCATCCATGGCCACACCGACCACCTGTCGCCCCAGAAAGCTTGCGATGGAGAGAATGCCGGGGTAGGTCCACCGGTCGACTGCGATGCAATCGCCCGGTTCGGTATAGAGTTCGATCAGAATCGACAGCGCGTGTTGCGCGCCGTTGGTCAGCAGTATCTGTTCGGGCGCGCGCGTCTGCACACCGTAGTGCTGCATCCACTGCATGCCCGCGGCCCGGTGTTCGATCAGGCCGGAATCTTCCGTGTAACCGTAAAAAGTCGGGTTGGTCAGTGAGGAAAAACTCTGCTGTAGCTGCTCATGTAGCGCTTCTACATGCTCGGCATAGCAGGGCTGCAGGATGGAAAAATTCCACTCCCGATCGTCCGGTCGGGAGTGGATCGCCCGTTTCAGTCCGGTTCTCACCTTGACGAAACTGCCGCGCCCGACGAAGGATTCGATACGTCCCTTTTCCGTCAGCAGCTTATACGCCTTCGCGATGGTCATCGGCGTGGTGCCGAACTCGTCCGCCAGCGCGCGATGGGTAGGTAATTTGTCACCCTCGGCGTAATGACCGATGTCAATCTGTGACTCAATGCTGCGAGCGATCTCGATGTACTTGGCTTCGCTCATATCCTTGTTTCCAACCCTGAAGTGGCCTTCGATTCTAATCGAGCGGCGCGTTTAACTCTATCCGTCTCGGATCCAAGGGATATTAACAGTCGTATTAACATATGTCATTTTAAATAAATAACCTATATCAATATTCGATTGTATGACCATAAGAGATGGCAAAGGAGAGCGTAGCGATGACGAAACCGAAGACAGCCTTTATCGGTCTGGGCGTGATGGGCTATCCGATGGCGGGGCATCTGGCCCGTAACGGATACCCGGTGAGCGTGTACAACCGCACTCGGGCTAAAGCGGATAAGTGGGCGGCCGAATTCGAAGGCCGGGCCGCTGCGACACCGCGGCAGGCGGCAGATGATGCGGATATCGTGTTTGTCTGCGTCGGCAACGACGATGATGTGCGCAGTGTGATCTACGGTGACGACGGCGTACTGGCGGGGATGAAGCCCGGTGCGGTGCTGGTCGATCACACCACCAACTCGGCCCATCTGGCGATCGAACTGGCCGCAGCCTGCAAACAGGCGCAGGTCGCCTTTATCGACGCGCCGGTATCGGGCGGCCAGGCCGGTGCGGAGAACGGCTGTCTCACCGTCATGTGCGGTGGCGAGGAGGCGGTATTCCAGCGGATCGAGCCGGTGATGCGTAGCTACTCGCGGCAGGTGCAGTTGATGGGAGAGTGCGGACAGGGCCAGCGCTGCAAGATGGTGAACCAGATCTGTATCGCCGGTGTGCTGCAGGGGCTGAGCGAAGCGCTGTTGCTGGCACAACAGGCGGGACTGCCGGTGGACAGGGTGGTCGATACCCTGCAGCACGGTGCGGCAGGCTCCTGGCAGATGGTCAATCGTATGGAAACGATGGCAAGGGGGGAGTTCGATTTCGGTTTTGCAATCGACTGGATGCGCAAGGATCTGGGGATCTGTATGGAGGCGGCTGCTGCTTACGGGTTACGCCTGCCGATGACCGAGGCGGTGGATCGGCGCTACGAACTGATGCAGCAACAGGGGCTGGGACGGATGGATACGTCGGTGCTGGTAAAAGCGTTGAAGACCGACGCGACCGACATGTCGGCATAACATACAGTGCCCTGCGTATGCGGGGCTTGCAGCCTTACTTCAGCACCAGCTCGACGCGGATGTTGCCGCAGGTGGCGTTGGAATAGGGGCAACTGGATCTTGTCCTGGCCTGCGACGAACTTCATCGCGCCGATAAAGCAGGTGGAGTAAGCGGAGGCGAACAGCGGCTCCGGGTTGGTGCCTTCACCGGCGGCTCCGCTAAGCTATTTCGGGGGGGGCTCAGTTTGATGTTCGGGCGCTCGTCGGAAGCGATGGAGCGGCCTTCGCGGCCATCGGTGGAGGTTGCTCGTGCGGCGTACCTTTACAAAGCCGTCTCAGGTTTCACATGTTGTTGAGTTGGCAGGCGACCCAGGCCTGGGGCTGGCTTTTGCGTTGTGGCAGCTGCTGATCTAGGTGTGAAAGCGCGGTTCAGGCCATCTGATAAGCGCTGTTGGGGCTTCGGTATTTAGCCTAGACTGGGGCTGATCATCGGAACCAGCAGAAGGTTTTGCATGGACAGGGATTGGATAGCAGAGGCCAAGCGCGTATTCGCGGTCGAAAAGCCTGAGCATTTCACAAATTACCGGCACTGTTGTGAATGTGCCGAGCATGACAAGACGCTGCTTGCACACACTCTGGACAGTATCGGACTGGAACAGCTGGGCAGCCCGGCTTGGGATCCCCTCTGTTTCTGCGCCGCCGAGGGTTTGAAGTACTGCCTGCCGGCGATGGTCAGGCTAAGCCTGGAGACCATCGCGGACGAGTGCTATTTCGAGCAGATGCTGTTCCATCTGACCTATGGCTGGCGCGATAATCGGCTGCTGACAATCTGTTCCGTTGCACAGAGAATCTTTGTCGCAGAGTTCCTTTACCATATGGTCCTGAACTTCCCCTCTGAGCTGGATTATAGCGTTACGGCCGACAATGCTCTGAGCGCTTATGAGTTGTGGCAGCAGGCCTAGTATCCCTCAGGTTGGTAAATGGTGCACAGATGTGTCTTGTCAGGCGCATGCGATGCGCTTTTCCGATGTCGCGTTCAGCTATGCAGTTGCCTCTTGAAAGTCGTACATTGAGTATGAATAGAGGCAGGTCGAGGGCAATAGATGGCAAGTGGCTGGGCGCAAGATGGCGCAGTACAGGATCAGATCGATGCAACGGTGGAGTCCGCCGTGCAGCGGGCGCAGAGCCGCATCCCCAAGGGTGAGAGCCTGACCCATTGCGAGGAGTGCGATGCGCCTATCCCGGAGAAGCGGCGAGTGGCGATTCCGGGTGTGCGCCTGTGCATACAATGCCAGTCCGAGCTCGAGAAAAGCGAAAAGGATGATGCGCTCTATAACCGGCGTGGGAGCAAAGATAGTCAGTTGAGGTAGGGGTACTTGCCGATTCTGCAGGCAGGTACCCCGGTTTCCAGACGGGATCAGTTCAACCGCTCGAACACCGTTGCAATGCCCTGGCCCATGCCGATACACATGGTGGCCAGACCCAGCGTGGCGTTCTGCTGCTCCATCACGTTGATCAGCGTGGTGGAGATGCGGGTGCCGGAGCAGCCCAGAGGATGGCCCAGAGCGATGGCGCCGCCATTGAGGTTGACCTTGGTATCCAGCTCGTCGAGCAGGCGCAGTCCCTTGAGTACCGAGATCGCCTGGGCGGCGAACGCCTCGTTCAGCTCAACGATATCCAGATCCGCCGTGGTCAGTCCGGCGCGTTGCAACGCTTTCTGCGATGCCGGCACCGGGCCATAGCCCATGATGGATGGATCACAGCCGGCCACCGCCATGCTCAGTATTCGGGCGCGCGGCGTGACCCCCAGTTCGGCGGCGCGGGCCGCGGACATCACCAGCATCGCAGAGGCGCCATCGGAGATCGCCGAGGAGGTGCCGGCGGTGACGGTGCCCACCTTGGGCACGAATACCGGCTTCAGCGTGGCCAGAGTCTCCACCGTGGTTTCCGGACGGATCACCTCATCCTGCTCGACCAGTGTCTTGAAACCGCGTTCGTCGTGGCCCTCGATCGGCAGGATCTCGTTGCCCCAGCGGCCGTCGATCTGTGCCTGGTAGGCGAGCTGATGCGAGCGGGCACCGAAGGCATCCTGATCCTCGCGGGAGACCATGTTCATGCGACCGAGCATCTCGGCGGTCAGGCCCATCATCATTGATGCCTTGGCCACCTGCTTGGACAATGCCGGGTTGATATCCACACCGTGATCCATCGCCACATGGCCCATATGCTCGACACCGCCGACGATGAAGATATCGCCGTTGCCGGTCTGGATCGCCTGGGCGGCGGTGTGCAGTGCCGACATCGACGAGCCGCACAGGCGGTTGACGGTCTGGCCGGCCACGCTGTGCGGCAGACCGGCCAGCAGCGAGGCGTTACGGGCGATGTTGAAGCCCTGCTCCAGGGTCTGGTTAACGCAGCCCCAAATCACATCCTCGATGGCGTTCGGGTCGACCTGCGGGTTGCGTGCCAGCAGGCCGCGGATGGTGGCGGCGGAGAGTTCTTCGGCGCGAACATTGCGGAAGCAACCACCCTTAGAGCGTCCCATCGGGGTACGCAGGCCATCGACGATGACCACATCTGTAGGTTTCAGGCTCATGCTCTGCTCTCCTTTCCGAAATATTTCTGGCCGGCAGCGGCCATCTCGCGCATCTTGTCGGTGGGCTGGTACAGCTTACCCAGGTCGCTGAACCTGTCGGCCAGCCGGCAGAACACATCCAGCCCCATCTGGTCGATGTAGTACAGCGCACCGCCGCGGAACGGCGGGAAACCGATGCCGTAGACCAGGGCCATATCCGCCTCGGCGGCGGAGCCGACGATCCCCTCTTCGAGGCAGCGCACGGTTTCGATGCAGAGCGGGATCATCATGCGGGCGATGATCTCCTCGTCGCCGAACTCACGTGCAGAACCGACACTGCCCTCGAGCAGCTTCGGCAGCTCCTCGTCGACCAGCTTCTTCGGCTTGCCCTTGCGGTCCAGCTCGTAGCGATAGAAGCCCAGGCCGTTTTTCTGGCCCAGACGCTTGAGGCTGTACAGCCGCTCGATGGCGGTTTCGCCCTCATGGGACATGCGGTCCGGGAAGCCCGCGGCCATAACACCGTCGGCGTGGCATGCGGTATCTATGCCGACCACGTCGAGCAGGTAGGCCGGACCCATCGGCCAGCCGAAACCTTCCATCACCTTATCTATCTGTAGGTAGTTGGCGCCGTCGCGCAGCAAAGCGGAGAAACCGGCGAAATAGGGGAAGAGCACGCGGTTGACCAGGAAGCCTGGACAGTCGTTAACCACGATCGGTGTCTTGCCCAGTGCCTTGGCGTAGGCGACGGTGCGCGCCACCGCTTCAGCGGAGGTTTTCTTGCCGCGGATCACTTCGACCAGCGGCATCCGGTGTACCGGGTTGAAGAAGTGCATGCCGCAGAAGTTTTCCGGGTGTTTCAATGCCGTGGCCAACTCGGTGATCGAGATGGTGGAGGTGTTGGAGGCGAGGATCGCGCCCTCCGGCAGCTGGGCTTCCACCTCGGCCAGCACGCTCTTCTTCACTTTGGGGTTCTCGACCACCGCCTCGACCACCAGGTCCACGTTGCCGAAGTCGCCGTAGCTCAGCGTAGGACGGATATGGCCCAGTGCCTTGGCCATCTTCGGCGCATCGATCTTGCCGCGCTCCAGCTGCTTGTTGAGCAGTTTGGCGGCTTCGTCCAGACCCAGTTGCAGGGCATCTTCGTTGATATCCTTCATCAGGATCGGTGTGCCGCGAGAGGCGCTCTGGTAGGCGATACCGCCACCCATGATACCGGCGCCGAGCACTGCGGCCTGTTTGACCGGGGCTGTGTCGGCTTCGTACTTCTTGCCGACCTTCTTGACCAGCTGATCCTTCAGGAACAGCCCGACCAGCGCCGGGGTCACCTCGTTGGTGGCCAGCTTTGCGAAGCCTTTCGCTTCGATCACCAGAGCATCGTCCAGCTCCTTGGTGGCATGGCTCTGCATGGTCTTGATCGCCGCCATCGGCGCAGGGTAGTGGGGACCGGCCTTGGCACCGATAACACCCTTGGCCGATTCGAACGCCATCATCATCTCGATCTGGTTCAGCTTGATCGGGCTGCGTTTCTCGGTCCGTCGAGCCAGGTAGTCGAACTTGCCGGCGATGCAGCCGCGCAGCAGCTCCAGCGCGGCATCGCGCAGCTGCTCAGGGGCGACCACGGCATCCACCGCGCCATCCTTCAGCGCCTTGTCGGCCCGGTTCTCGGCACCACCGCAGATCCACTCGTTGGCGTTATCCACACCGATCAGCCGCGGCAGGCGTACGGTGCCGCCCCAACCCGGGTAGATCCCCAGCTTCACCTCCGGCAGACCCACCTTGGCGCCTGCGGTCAGCACCCGGTAGTCGCAGGTCAGACAGATCTCGAAACCGCCGCCGAGGGCCAGGCCGTTGATCGCGGCAACGGTGGGGAAGGGCAGCTCCTCAATGCTGGAGAACAGCGCGTTGATCTGCGAAAGACCCTCGACGATCGCCGCTTCGCCGGCCGCAAACATCCCCATGAATTCGGTGATATCGGCACCGACGATAAAGCTATCCTTGGTGCTGGTGATCATCAGGCCGCGAACATCGGCGGTGGCCTTGAGGGCGGTGACCGCCTCCTGCAGCTCGGCCAGGGTGGCCCGGTTCAGCGTGTTGACGGAGTGCTCGCTGGCGAACACCAGCTCGTAGATCCCCTCATCAACCGCTGCAACGTGAATCGTTTTTCCTTCCATCAACATGGTCAGGCTCCGTAGCAGTGTTGGGCGACGATGGATGACGTCACCCGTTTCTTGTTGTGCATGGTGTTCTAAGTCTAGGGCAGGGATGAAAATCGACAATGACAGGATTCGCCAAGCTATCTGACGTTATCGGTCAGTGCCGTATAAGAAGGGGGTGAATGGAGTGATATTATATGACAATTTCGTGCAAGGTTTATTCGCGAAGTGACCGGACGTACTCAAGAGCCCCCTGCACCGACGATAGAGATTCTACTTTCAGTCCTGCGGAGCGGGGAGCATCCTTTATCTCACATGAACTGAGGTAATCTCAAGTTCTACAGCCTTGAATAACCAATCTCGAAACTTAAGAAACGCTTCATTGGTTGACTTGCTTTCCAAATAGGTTAAATAGTGTATCTTTTCTTTTAACTCTACCTTTTCCGTTACAGGCGAAACCAGTTTTTCCTCTTCTATTAATGGTCGTACAAGATGGTTCCAGCCTAAGGAAACACCTTGATCATTCAGCACCATCTGCATCAGCATATTATAATCATTTGCGTTGAATATATGGGGTTTGTTTTGTAGCTGATCTTCTATTTCTATGTTAAAAAATGAAAACCATACTCCCCAGTCCAAGTGTTCTGCAACCTGGGCACGTCCATAAGGGCTCAAGTTCAATAACGCAGCACGACATAATCCGTTCAAGGTGTCTACTTCAGGATGTAGTTTCAAGTAGGTGGGTGTACAAACGGGGTAGATTAAATCATGAAAAAGCGGAACTGAATGATAGCCTTCTCTTAGGTCTGCACTCTTGTTTATGAATATATCAGGATAAACTCCAGGTTCCATCTGCAAGAAGTTTTCGGTTGTAACTACATTGATATCAATATCAGGATTATCGGAAAAAAAAGAGGGTAGTCTCCTGGATAACCAAAGCGATGAGAAAGCCGGTGTACAGCATATGGTCAGCATTTTCTTATTTGCACCAACATTTCGGATACGCTCTGCTGCCTGTGCGATGTTTATAAATGAGAGGTATGCGGCATCATAGAATATTGCCCCGGCTTCAGTCAGTTCGACCGCGCGACCTACGCGTTTGAATAGATCGACCCCCAAGTAGGCTTCCAGTTCGCGAATTTGTCGGCTGATTGCCGCCTGGCTGACACAGAGAGACTCGGCGGCACGTGTAAAGTTCAGGTACTTTGCTGCTGCAACGAACGACTTCACTGCTCTAAGTGAAGGCATTTTGACTAAGACCTTGTCTGGATCTGCATGCCTGACCATAGTGGGACTGGAGCCTCTATCTGGTGATAAGGAGAGGTAGAAACGTTCGATCGCGGTCAGTTTGGATTGTAGTCGCAAGATGCCCCAACCTTTTGGTATCCTAAAAAAATATTAAAAATAAATCAATTAAAAATATCTTTCCCTTCTAGTTCGACGTTCGTTGTGACGCGCCGTACATTTTTTTAAACTATGGATAAAATGAGTATGGCTTATAAATCCACAGATTGTAGCTATTTTACTTGTGCTACATTTTGTTTTAAGAAGCAATTTTCTGCATTTATGTAATCTAAGCTCCATATAATAACGAGAATGTGCTTAAATCACTGTCAACCTTCGATCCCTCTATGCAACTGGTAATGACTTCAAATATGGGTTCGGGTGATAATAGGTTAGATGTGACCATTACGTCGACAGCCCCTATGGAAGATGCCATCGATAAATTGTCAAGAAACAAAAAGTGCTTTTATTTTAGGTGTTGAAGATGTGGTATGTTTTTCTGACAGTTGGTCAGAGTATTTAGTTGGACTGATGAGCTATGATTTATTATATGTGTCGGTGGTACAAGCTTTGTACTCTGGTTTCAGAGTACACGCGCATATTCACAATGTGTTTCCTGCAGAGCAATAGTTTTAGTACGTATGGCACGGAAAATAAACATAGCAGGCCGAAAATGTACTCGGCCTGCTATTCTTTGTAATATCCGTCACATATAGCCAAAAAGCTTGGGCAAGTACAGTGCCAGCGGTGGCCAATATGTCGTAACCAACATAACCGGCAGTGCCGCAAAGGCCATGAAACCCAATGCAGGCTTCATTACCTGAGACATACCCACATTGCCTATGCGGCAGGTCATGAACAGGATCGGCGCCATTGGAGGGCTGTTGCAGCCGATAACGACGCTGGTCCCGACGATGGCAGCAAAATGGATCGGATCTACACCTATGTGGACCATGACGGGAAGCAGCAACGGACTGATGATTGCGACAACGCTTACATCATCCATTATCATTCCGAGCAGAATCAGGAATATATTGACTACCAACAGGATCATCAACTTGTCCTTGAAGAGATCCATCAGTACATCGGTCAGTTCCTGTGGAACGCCCTCAAACGTGAATATGCGGCTTGCCACGAACGAGAATACCAGTATCACCATGATGACACCGGTTGTCGCTGCAGCCTCCACGAAGCAGCGCCCCATTTTTTTCAGGTCCAGTTCGCGGTAAACAAACAGCCCTACCGGTATAGAGTAGACAACCGCGATCGCCGCAGCCTCGGTCGGCGTAAAGACACCACCGTAGATGCCGCCCAGTATGATGATGGGTAATACCAGGGCGGGTAAGGCTTTCCATCCGGTCTGACCGATATGCTCCATCCGTTTATTGAACGAGAGGGTTTCGGCTGCCGGATCCGGATGATGTCGCATCTTCCACCAGTTCATCAGGCATAGCAGGATAATCAGAAGTATGCCGGGGCCGATTGTCGCCAGAAAGCATGCAGCGACCGACTGCCTTGTTACTACCGCATACAGGATCATCGTGATGCTGGGAGGGATCAGCAGCCCCAGCAGTGAGGAGATACCCAGAAGCGCACTGGTATATTCGCGCTTGTAGCCGTGCTTCTCCATCGGACCGATCATGATGGTTCCGATGGATGCTACCGCAGCCGAAGCGGTACCGGATATGGCCCCGAAAATGCCGCATGCAACGACCATCGATGAACCCATACCACTACGTGACTTGCCGACCAGTGCCTCCACAAAGAGTACCAGCCGTGTTGCCAGTCCACCTGCCTGCATGAGGTAGCCGGTCATTACGAACAGCGGGAGCGCCAAAAGAATAATCGAGTTGACGGACCAGAAGCCTGTCGTCATCAAGGATGATACATCGATACCATAAGCTATGGACAGGACCAGTGTCATAGCGGCGAATGAGAACACTACCGGCACGCCGATCATCATCAGCACAATTACCGTAGCGATTGCAAATACAGCACCCATAGAAAATACCTTTATATTATTAAAGTTATTTAATCCCTTCTGAAAATTACTCGACTGCCACCCCACGCAGTTTCTGTAGATCGTTAAAGAAGTCTCTAATCAAATAGAAGACAAGTAGAGTGCTGGCAAAAAACAAACTGCTCTGTGATATATACCAAGGGATATGAAAAACTGTGGTTGTCTGTCCCTTTTCAATTCCCCAGCTCATCAGATCGTATGCCCAGGTCGAAAACATGACTGCCATGAAAAGGGATATCGCCGTAGCGACGAGATGCATGAAGCGGATGACTGTCGGATTGCTGCATACCACCTGGACGAAATCAGCCGTCAGATGTGAGCGCTCGCGTGAGGCCAGTACGGCACCCAACATGTAAAGCCACATAGCCGCCATCAGCACCAGTTCCTCCAGCCCAAAGACAGGCTGATCCATCACTGAGCGGGTCAGGACTCCGTAAGCCATCATGAAAGCGACGGCCGCACTGAGAAAGATGACGATCGGCTTCACAATAAACGCGACAACAACATCTATTTTAGAGATGAAAGAGAGTATGCCGTTCATAAATAGCTCCTGTGGTACTTAGAAATAAGATAGTCGGTTTTTTCAAACCGACTATCTAGTCCCATAATCGAGGGGCACTAACAGGATTGGCTGTTAACTTATTGTGGAACCGATGCGTTTGCTCGAATCTTGTCCATCAGCTCCTTGCCAAGAGATTCTTCTGCAATCGGCCATACTTCCTCGCGCACACGCTTGACCCAGTCAGCCATCTCTTCGGTTGTCGGAACGATATACTCCATTCCGCCTTCTTGCGCAGCCTTGATCCACTTCTCATCTTCAGCTTTTGCATCGACAAACTGCTTGTCGATGACCGCCTGGGCCGCGTCGGCGATAATTTTCTGGTCCTCTGCGTCCAGCTTTTCCCAGTTTTCATTGTTCATCAACAGCGCGTAGGATGAGAAGTTGTGCTTGGTATGAACGTAGTAGTCGAGCTGATCGCGGAAGTACTGGTAGTCCCAGTAGATTACATTACTGGAGTCGCCATCTACCACACCGGTCTGGATTGCGGTGTACACCTCGTTCCAGTCGATCGGCACAGCCTGGAAGCCCATGGCTTTCAAGGTCTGAGGCAGCGGGAATACGGGCTGAGAACGGACCTTCATCCCCTGCGCGCTGTCATAGGTGGTAGCGTAACGCCCTTTGGTTGCAATGCCGCCAAACCCTTCAGGATAGGGGCCGAAGTACTTGAGGCCGATCTCGGCATAGATCGGGCCAAGAATGCCCTTCAGCCAGCCATCGTTTCCGTAGGCTTTAAGCGCATCCTCCCAGCCCAGTGTGAGATAAGGGATATAGTTTACGGCCAAGCGCTCATCGTATGAGGTCTGGGGCCAGGTCAACATCATATCGATATTGCCCTTCGCCAGCTGATCAAACATCTCTTGCTGACCACCGAGCTCACCCTGATAGAAGACATTGACTTTCATTCTGCCATCGGAGTTTTTCTCGATAAGATCCGCCCACATCCGCATGGATACGCCGGAGGCGGACTCTCTATCACCCGATTCAAGAGCCAGCTTGAACTTGTACTCGTTATCGCTTGCTGCGGCGTTCAACGCGCCAGTAAGGCCCAGCGCAGCTGAAATGGCAATGAGCTGAGTCGACTTTAAAATTTTTTTTGCGAACGTTCTCATGCTTTTGTCCCGGTTTTTTGTTGATTATTTATATTATCGAGATTTCCAGTAATTCAGGTCAGTTATAAACCGATTGGAATCCTTGTCGTGACAATTCAGATAACCAGTCTTCTTTTATCTTCTATTTTCTGATGATTATACTCATCTTGAAATTTAAGAAGATAAAAATTGGAAACCTTAACTGGAGTATATTAATCTATTCCAAAAAAGGTCCAATGATATATTCTCCCTGCTTTTCATAACCTGAAGTTATCGTCAGTCATGGGTTAGTCTGTCAGTGAATTTGGATTGCTTGTAGTTGATTGATATTTAAGGATTAACTTAGAGGTTATGAGGTCGGTTGCGATGGTGGTAATCATCCGCATCCAGAATGAATAGTGAACTCCTCAGTACCGGCTAAGCGATATGGGCAAGAGAGCATGTCTACAGCTCATCACCTGCCTGCCACTCCTTTAACCGCATCGTCAGGTTGGCCCCGATCGACAGGAAGGGTTCGGGCGGCAATCTCTTCGGCTGTTGATGATCGAGGAAGTCCCTGAGAGTTGTTGACGATCCCTCTCCCAATACGGCCATCTCTGCAGCCATCATGCCGGATAGGGTGCCCTTTACCGTTCCCAAGCCGTTTTGACAGCAGGCCGACCAGATTCGGTCTTCCATCTCTCCGAACGCGGGCACAGAGTTCCAGGACAAACACAGCCGACCGCCCCAGCGGTACTCCATTTCGACCCCTTTGAGCATCGGAAAGCGATTGTCGAAGGATCGGTCCTGCAGCTTGGCCGCCTTGCGCAGATTTCGATCATTGGCTTCCATCGACTGGTTGAGCGTGGCGTGGTTGCGTATCACGATGCGGTCGCCGCAGCCCTGATAGTCGGAGAAGCGTCGTACCGTAGTCCCGAGCGGGTCGGCCGGCAGGATGCCCCAATCCGGTACACCGCCCAGGCGCCGCACCTCTTGCGGCGTCAGCTTGCGTGTCATCGACGCGTAGGTGAACACGTGCAGCAAGCGGCTGGGATAGAAACCAAACGACTGTATATGTCCGTTCACCGCCAGGATGATGCCGCCGGCGCGGATCTTCCCCTTGGGTGTCACCAGAGTGCGATCTTTTTCAATGGCGGTTACCGGGGTGTTCTCATAGATCCTTACCCGGTCACTCAGCCCTCTGGCTGCTTCGCGTATGAAGGCGGCAGGTTGAATCATTACCACACCCGGAGTAAACAGGCCTGCGCGGTAAAAGTCGCTTCCCGTCCAGGCTTTCAACTCCTCTGCGCTTTTCAGCGTGTAACTTTCACCAAGCGCATCCAGATGCTTTCGGTAGCTCTCGATATGGGCGATCCCTTTATCGGTCGCAGCAGCGGTGATTTTGCCGCAGGGATCGAACACCTTGGCGTCCATTCCGTATTCAGAGGCCATCTCCTGGGCGAAGGCTATCGCGACGCGATTCAACCGAATCTGCTGGAGATCCTTGTCTCTGGCTCCGGCGTAGCTTTCCGAATTGAGTTCGTGAGGCAGATCGATCATGAAGCCACTGTTGCGACCGGCAGGCCCTTCTGCCAAACGCCCGGCCTCAAGCAGAACAATGCTCTCGCCATTGACCAGCTGTGCCAGACGCCGCGCGGCGGCAATACCGGCGTAGCCTCCGCCCACCACAACCCAGTCGGCCTGAATGTCGTCTGTTATCGAGGGGTATTGAGGTTCCGGCTTAAGTATGCAATTCCAGGCCGAGGGCCCGGGATCTTTGGGCAAACGCTTAACATTTATTTTTTTGGTATTCATAGTGCGCTCTCACGCGGCGTGAATCAGGCACCATTGAAAAGAGCGGCCCGCAAGAGCAGACGACCGCTCGGATCAATGGCACTATCCCGATACTGTCAATGACGTCGTCGGGTTAGTCGATGCTGCTGTCTACGGCATCGTCGCTGAGGTCAACCCAGATCGTTTTCAACTCGGTATACTGGTCGTGAGCATGGATCGAGTTATCACGACCGCCGAATCCGGACTGCTTATAACCACCGAAGGGTGTAGTGATATCGCCTTCGCCGAAGCAGTTGACGGTAACGGTACCCGCCTTGATGGCCTGAGCTGCACGTAGCGCCTTCTTCGCGTTGGAGGTGAAGACCGATGCGGCCAAACCGTACTCGGTGTCATTGGCAACAGCGATCGCCTCGTCGTAGCTTTCAACGGTGATAACCGACAGCAGCGGGCCGAAGATCTCCTCGCGCGCCAAACGATCGGTACTGGAAACACCATCGAAAACGGTGGGCTCGATGTAGGTACCGTCGATGCTCTCGCCGCCCAGCACAATGTCGTAGCCCTCGGACTTTCCGAGTTCAAGATATTCGGCCACTTTTCCGAAATGGCCCTTGTCGATCATGGCGCCCAGTTGATGAGTGGGATCCAGCGGATCACCCAACTTCCATGAGCGGGCGTGCACCTTGATTCGCTCCAGCAGTGCCGGCTTGATGCCGGACTGGACGATCAGGCGTGATCCGGCGGAGCAGTTTTCGCCCATGTTCCAGAAGGCGGCGGCACACACCTGTGCTGCTACCTTGTCCAGATCCTCCGCATCGTCCAACACGATGCACGGGTTCTTGCCGCCAAGCTCCAGCACGACCTTTTTAATGTTGGAGTCGGCCGCATAGCGCAGAAAGCGGCGACCGGTTACGGTGGATCCGGTGAAGGTCACCATATCCACATCCATGTGCAGGCCCAGCGGCTCACCGACATCGGCGCCGCTACCGGGCACGATGTTGAGGACCCCCTTCGGAAGACCGGCATCCGCAGCCAGTTCCGCAATCCGCAACGCAGTCAATGTGGTTTGCGCGGCGGGTTTGACAACCATCGAGCAACCGGCCGCCAGTGCCGGTGCGATCTTCCACGCCAGCATGAGCAGCGGGAAGTTCCAGGGCAGCACGGCACCCACGACGCCGATCGGTTCACGGACGATCATCGCCATCGCGTTCGGGCCCACAGGTGCGGTCTGATCGTAGATCTTGTCGATCGCCTCGGCGTGCCAGGAGAGGGTATGGATAAACTCCGGAATGTCGATCGTTTCACAGTCGGCGATCGGTTTGCCGGAATCAAGGCTTTCCATGACCGCCAACTCGTGACTATTCTGCTGTACCAGCTTGCAAAGCTTGATCAGAACCTCTTTGCGCTCACTGGGGTGGAGCCTGCTCCAGCGTCCGTCTTCGAACGCTTCACGAGCCTTGCCAACCGCAAAGTCGACATCCTCCGCATTACAGGCTGCAATATTTGCCAGCACCTCTCCCGTAGCGGGGTTGATCGACTCGAAGGTGTTGCCGCTGACGGAGGGCCGGAATGCACCATCGACGAAGCTCATGGTCGGCAGTTGGAGATCGGCAGCGATCGCTTTATATTCCTCAATAGTCAACAAATCAGACATCGCTTATACCTCCTCGGTCTCGGTGGTTGCGGCAGACTTTTTGCTCGTCGCGGCCGGCCGGCTGTTGCCTTCGGCCTCTATGGCCGCGATGGTGGTCTTCAGGGTTTTCACCACCTGCTCCATCGCCCGTTTTTCATCTTTGTTCAAACCGCGCAGCGGTGCGCGGACATCGCCGGAGACACGACCGTCCAGCGTGACGCCGTATTTCACGCTCTGGATAAACTTCCCGCCCTGTTCCAGAACGCGCATAAGCGGCAACATCGCGGACATAATGCGGCGAGCCTTTCTGAAGTCGTTCTCAAGGACACACGCCTTATAGAGCGCAATATGTTCTTTCGGAAGGAAGTTGGAGCCGGCGCATACCCAGCTTTTCGCACCCCAGGCAAAAAACTCCAGGGCTTGGTCGTCCATCCCGCAGGACACCTGGATATGAGGATAATCGCGTGCCAGCATGTGCAGACGGTTTATGTCGCCGGAACTCTCCTTGATGCCGCAGAAGTTCTTGGAACGACCTACGCGGTCCAGGAACTCCTCCTCCATGTTTACACCCATTCGGTCGGGGTAGTTGTATAGCATGGCGGGCAGATTCGCGGCGCGATCGACCTTTAGTGCGTGCAGCGCGAGTTCACGCTGGGTCGGCAGCGAGTAGGGGGGGGTGGCGACCAGAATTACGTCGGCTTCATGCTTGGCTGCCTCTTCGGCCAGCTTCACCGAAGCGCGCGGATCAACCGAGCCGGTACCGAAAATAATTGTCAGCTCATTGCCACAGACCTGCCGGGCAACTTTCAGCAGTTCGACACGCTCTTCGTGGCTCTCGACGTAGTACTCCCCCGTCGTACCGCCGATCATCAGGCCATGCACTCCGGCGTCTTGCAGGTACTTGACGTGAACGGCAAAGGCGTCGAAGTCGATTGAGCCATCTTCACGAAATGGCGTAATGACAGGGGTGTAGATCCCTTCAAAATGCATCTGGCTTACCTTCGTTATCTTTTATTAATTAAACCGGCCAACAAAAATGCAACCGACCATTGAATGATGTTAGTCAGTAGAGTATCAGCGGCACAATCAACCTTTTTTTGGCTTTTAAAATAACCTCAGGTTATCGATATCTGTTGAATACAAAAACAACCAAATGAGACCGATTATTTTGTCTCGAGTCTGTCGAGGACATGCTGACTCACGACGAGATCGATATGGGCGCCCCCCGCATTTTTATAAACAGTGATATCTTCAGGATGGCGAACAAAGTCGGCATCCTGGCAAAGGTCATACAGATCTCCTTCAATCTGCTCTTGACTGATAACACCCGCCTCGAGCGGGATCAAAATGTCCCCTGAAGCCTCCGCGTTCGACCGATCGTCGACAAATATTCGGGCATTCGCCAGCGCGCTCGCATCGGCCTCTTGCATATCGGGACGGTATCCGCCCAGAAGATCGATGTGCGTTCCGGGCTTGACGAACTCACCGAAAATCAGCGGAGTCGAAGAGCTGGTGGCGGATGCGACGATGTCGGCGCTGCTTACCGCGGAATCGAGGTCTTGAACGATCTGCGCGTTGATGCCCCTGGACGTCAAGAGGGCATGGGTTTCATTCAGCTTCTCCGATGTGCGATTCCATAGCAGAACTTCGCGTATGCAAGGGCGGATGTGCAGGTAGGCTTCAACCAGCATTTTCGCGATCGGGCCGGCACCCAACACCAGCAGAACCGAACTGTCCTCGCGGCTGAGTCGTCTGGCGGCAAGCGCCGAGTCGGCCGGTGTCTTCCAGCGGCTTATCTCGGGGCCATCGAGTATCGCATTGATCGATTTGGTTTCTTCGTCAATGACTACAATGGCGGCGTCTTCTATCGGGCGTGGAGGGGTCGCTTGGCTATTGGCAACGCAGATGGATGCTATCTTCAGCCCGGCACCGGAGCCCGGCAGGACCACGCCACGGCCAAGCAGGCCATACTCTGCGTCCCCAAGAAAGAAGCCGTCCCCTATCGGTCGCGGACCGAGGTGGGCTGCATGCAGTGCATCCAGTACGCCATCCCAGTCCAGTAATGAATTGATGCTCTGAGCGGAAATAAAGTGCATGGTGATTTCCCGTGTAGACGTTGATCAGGGCCAGATGTCACCGATCATGAAGCCCTCGGTGAAGGGGTCATCGTGATCCAGTACGTAAGTGCACAGCCCGTAGATCCAACTGGTACCGGTGATCGTCGGGACAACCGCTTTTCGACCGGCAATCGTTGTTTCTTCTACGAGGCGACCGGTGAAAACGTTGCCGACAATGCCCTGGTGACGGAAGTCCTGATTCAGCTCCAGTTGGCCCTTGGCGTGGAGTACCGCCATCTTGGCGCATGTGCCGGTACCGCAGGGGCAGCGATCGATCGCGCCGGTCCAGGTCGAAGGGTCATCCCAGGAAAACTCGCCTGTCGACATGGTGACGACGTTTTTCCAATCGGCCCTGGGATCATCACTGGGTCCGGAAAGTTGTGATATCGTGATGCCGATGCCGGGGTAGTCGGGATGCTCCACCGGGAGCTGTTCGATAGCGGCTTGTCGGATCATCGAGGAGATGCGCGTGAGTTCGGCACCGTGCTTGGGGCTCAGTTCGAGGCCGGGGAACTGCCGGACATCCGCGATTACATAGAACATGCCTCCCCAGCCGACATCAACGGTTACTTTCCCGAGGTGCGGCACGTCAATTACCGCGTCAAGGTGAGCGGCAAATGCGGGTACGTTCTTGAACGTCACGCCTTTCACTTTTCCGTTTTGGCACTGCGCCGTTATGCGAATCAGCCCGGCCGGTGCCTCCAGCACGAGTTCGGTTACAGGCTCCTTCATGGGAAGCAGCCCCATCTCCAGCAGCACTGTCACCACCGAGATCGTGTTTCCGCCGGACATCACGGGATACTCGATCTGCTCCATTATGATGTAGCCTGCGTCGGCTTCCGGATGGGTGGGAGGCACGATGATATTGCAGCAGTGTGCCGGATAGCCCCGCGGCTCACGAAGCATCAACTTACGCAATTGATCGTCGTTCTCTTCCAGCCACTTCATTTTTTCATACACCGTCGCGCCCGGAATATGCGGGACGCCGCCGGTAATTACGCGCATCGGTATGCCGGAGTGAGTGTCTACGGCGTTAATTGTTCTTTTAAAACCCATTCCAATATTCTCGTTTTAGGTTGGTGGATCGGCGCTTTCTGATTAGAAAGCAGTAGATAGCCAAGCCATACTCTTGTTGTTTTAATGCACGACAAATCAATTGAATGGCGTGCGTAAGAAGTTAGCCAGTCGTGTGTGCTTGTTCAGGCAGAGTTCGGCCAGGGTCAGACCGATAGATGACAATGCAACCGACTATCGAATGATGGTAGTCACTCGTGTGCCGGTGAAACAATCAACCTTTTTTCGGCATTTAGGATAACTGCAGGTTATTGGTTAACGAAAAATACAGCGCTTCGCATACAAATTATCCTGTTAAACTTTGAATGAAACTTCATGCTCGTTTTTAATCGATATGTTTAGTGGTTCAACGATCAGTACACCCAGAGGAGACTCGCTCCAACAGTTTGCCGAGGCCGCTATTACGGCGTTCAGGCAGTTCGCGCAGGTGCCGGAGTCGCGCCGCTCTATCCGTCGGATTTCCGCCGCATTGGAAACGCCCGGGGCGCAACGGTCGGGACCGGGAGGTCGGCTGCCTGTCTGCTCCTGGCTGGATGCGGCGTTGGCGGTCGAAACCGAACATGCGTCGCTTCACCATCTGACAGCTCGGTTCAAGGTTATCGAGCCGTTGCTGGAGTGGCGCCGTCGCCCGAACCATGGCGAGACAGCGAGCCGAAATTTCATTGATGGTCATGCCAACGCGATGATCATCGGTCCGGGCGGGATTGAAGAGCGCAAGGACCTCTGGCTCGGCGTCACTCTGATGGCCCCGAACGTTCGATATCCAGATCACCAACACGCGCCCGAAGAGGTCTACCTCGTTCTGTCGGAGGGGGAGTTTCGCCAGGCTGACGGTGAGTGGTTCTCACCGGGGGTGGGCGGTTCCTTCTACAACGTACCGTGCATCAAACACGCCATGCGATCAATCGACACGCCGCTCCTTGCGTTCTGGGCCTTGTCGGTGGGTTGAGTAGCGGTCGGTGGTCTCAGGCATCGATACTTGTCCGCCTTTTACGGAACTCGGCGGGTGTTTCGCCATATCTTTTGCGGTACCACTGAGAGAAGTGGGAGGCGTCCGCAAAACCGGTTTCGTAGGCTATCTCGGTGACTTTCTTCGTTGTGTTCAACAACAGGAGGCGGGAGTGCTCCAGTCGAAGTTTTCTCCAGTAGTTTGCGGGGGCCGAGTGAAGAAATGTAGAGAATAGTCGCGTCAACTGGCGTTCGGTCGTATCCAGTTGTTCCGCCAGGTTCTTGATCGAATAGGGGGTGCTCAGGTTCTCCTGCATCAGCATGATAGCGCTTTCAAGCAGGCGGTTTTCATATCGCGCAACGTCGAAGGGCTTTTCGGCGGAATCCTCTTCGGCCGCCCCCTTGGATGGCGGTGACACCAGGAGATAATCCAGCCCCTTTTGAGCTCTGGAACGACCGCAATGAGCCGCTATCACCTCGGCCGCCAGGTCGATGGCAGTGCCCCCCGGGCAGGTGATGATATTGCCATCGCGTATGTGCCCTGAATCCACGACGGCCTGCACGCCTGGGTAGCGCTTCTTGAAATACTCCCACACCGTGAAATGCACGGCGCATTTATGGTTATCGAGCAGCCCCGCTTCGGCCAGCACAAAGCTGCCGGAGCAGAGGCCGATCAGCGGTATATCCATTTCATGTGCCTTGCGAAGATAGTCGAGGATGGCTTCCGACGGTGATGTGGCCGCATCCAGCAAGCCGCCTGCAACGGCGATGTAGTCGTATTGCGCGGGGTTGCCAAGGTCATGTTGCGGCTTGATCTCCAACCCGCAGCTGGCCTTTACCGGTTGCTTGCCCTCCGACATCCAATCCCAGCGACAATAGAGTTGCTGACTGCGGAATGAGCGATCTGCAGCGAAACGCAGTGATTCCACGAACCCGGCGACAGGCATCAGCGTGAAATCCTGGACCAGTAGAAAGCCGACGTTGAGGTCGGGGGAGGCATCCTCGGCGAGCTCCATCTCTTCGTCAAAAGCCCCGGGGTAATGAAAGCTCATGGTTACGGAACCACTCCAGCGAACGAATCTTGGTGGATGCCGCCCACTCACCGGTTGGGTGTGTCATGAGTGTCCGGCTTGATGTGCAGTTGTTCAGCGCTCTGCACCTGCTTTCAATTGATTATATAGCAGCGTCATTTTTATACCTATGTCGAGGAGCGGACGCGGAGGGTTTGCCGACGGTGTCGGCCGGGACAGCATGTATCGCAACATCTCCGAATCCTCGCCGGCCAGGTAGTCGGCCAGCAGCTTTCCGGCAATGGTGCCCTTGGTTACCCCCAGTCCATTGTGGCAACCTGCGCCGTAGACATTGTCTCTGAGCTTGCCGAAATAGGGAGCATGATTGCGGCTAAGGCAGAGTGCGCCACCCCATACGTATTCAATCTCGATATTCTTGATCTTCGGGAAGCGGGCCTTGAAGCCTTTCTCGATATGATCACGTGCTCGTGCCCTGATCGCATCGGTACTGCGTCCGGTAGGGTTGTAGCTGAAGGTGTTGCGGATCAGGATGCGCTGGTCCGGCGTTCGTCTTACCGTGCTGCCAAAGGGGTCTGCCGGGATGATGCCCCAGTAGGGGTCGCCACCGACGAGCTGTTGCTCCTCCTCGGTCAGCTGTCGCGTGATACCGCCGTAGGTGAAGACCGGGAGTAGCGCATTGCCAAAAAATCCGAACTCCTTCGCGAACGCGTTGGTGGTCAGCAGCAGTTTGCCGGTTTTGATGGTGCCGCCGGGGGTGGTCAACGTGATCGGAGTGCCGTATTCGACCTGCGTTACCGGTGTCTGTTCACATAACTGGACATTCTGCGGCAGTGCATTGGCGAGGCCGCGTGCCAGGGCAGCAGGCTGAACCAGAACGGTGCCCGGTGTAAACAGCCCCTGGCGGTAATAGCTTGTACCCAGCTTACGTTCCAATGTATCGGAATTCATCATCCGATACTCGGTGCCCAGACGGTCCAGGCCAGAGCGGTAGGCATCGAGCACCTTGATACCGCTGGTGCTGACCGCTCCCTGGATCTTGCCGCATTCGCGCCAGTGACACTCTATATCTTCCTTTTTAAGGATATCCCGGAGGTATCCGGTCGCGGCCCGGTTCAGGGTCATGTCGTTACGTGCGGCGACCAGGTCACCGATGTAGTCCGGGGCGCTGAGATCATGCGGCAGGTCGATGAGAAAGCCGGAGTTGCGGCCTGATGCTCCATCGGCAACGCGTTGCGCGTCGATAAGCAATATACGGTCACCGGGATAATGCAGTGCCAACTGACGCGCGGCGGCCAGACCGGTAAATCCGGCACCGACAATGACCCAGTCGGCTTCCAGGGGGGGCGCCAATCGCTTCGGCTCACGAGGTGGCAGGACATTGATCCACCCACTGCTGCCGTCATCGGCGGGAAGGTTGCGAATTTGCATGGTGCTGCCTCTGCGTTGGCTCTTTTATTATGGAGTGGTGTGCTGGATGAATCGGCCGTTGCGCACACCACCCGTTATAGCGATCAGGGGGTGTTGAGGATGACGTAATGCTTGGTTACGGGTTCGATTACCTCCCAGGATCCCTTGAAGCCGACCGGGATGACGAATGCGTCGCCGGCCTTGAACGCTGTGGTTTCGCCATCGTCGCCGGTCAGGACGATGCGACCCTCCAACAGATAGCAGAACTCGTGGCGGTTGCTGTAGTCCACTTTCCACTTGCCGATTTCGGAACTCCAGGTGCCTGATAGGAGGGCGCCGGTAGCGTCTTTATAGATGTTGGTCAGGCTCTGCTCGGGTGCACCGCTGATCCGGCGTGCGGGCTCCATGACGGAGATCAGCGGCGCAACATCGGCGTGTTTGAAATCGATCGGTTTTACTGATGCCATGATTCTAAGACTCCGTAACGCTATTTGACTCAGTCTGCTTTCTGGTAAGCGGTCTTGACGCGGGTGTAGAACTCCGCCGCGTAGCGGCCCTGCTCGCGAGGACCGTAGCTTGACGCCTTGGTGCCGCCAAAAGGTACGTGGTAGTCCACGCCTGCCGTCGGCAGGTTGACCATGACCATGCCCGCCTTGGCGTGTCGCTTGTAGTGTTCCGCATACTTCAGGGAGGTTGTGCAGATACCGGCGGACAGGCCGAATTGAGTGTCATTGGCTTCGGCCAGGGCCGCTTCATAATCGGCAACCCGCGATACCGTCGCCACGGGACCGAACACCTCCTCCCGGCAGATCCGCATCCGGTTGTCGACGTCGGTAAAGATGGCCGGTTGCAGGTAGTAACCCTCGGTTTCGCCCTCGATGCGTTTGCCGCCCACCAGCAGAGTGGCGCCCTCCTGTTTGGCGATCTCGATATACTCGAGGTCCTGCTGCAACTGGCTTGCGCTGGCCACCGGGCCGATCTGGGTATCGCTGGACAGGGCGTTGCCTACACGCAATGCCTTGGTTCGCTTGGCTAGCAGCGCGATGAAGTCGTTGTAGATGCCATCGGTGACGATGATGCGCGAACTGGCGGTGCAGCGCTGACCGGTGGAGTAGAAGCTGCCCTGAACGGCAACATCGACCGCCTGCTCCAGGTCGGCGTCATCCAGTACGATCAGCGGGTTCTTGCCGCCGAGTTCGAGCTGGACCTTGGCCATGCGCGCGGCACAGCGCTGGGCGATCATGGTGCCGGTACTGACCGAACCGGTGAAGGTGATCGCCTGAACCTCGTTGCTGCCGATGATCTCGTCGCCGACTTCGCGGCCCGGGCCGATCACCATGTTGAACACTCCGGCGGGCAGGCCGGAGCGGGAGATGATCTCGGCCAGAGCCCAGGCGGAGGAGGGCACCAGTTCGGCGGGTTTGAAGACCACTGCATTGCCGTAACAGAGCGCTGGTGCAATCTTCCAGGCCGGAATCGCGACGGGAAAGTTCCAGGGGGTGATGATGCCGACGACACCGACAGGTTCGCGCGTGATGTCGATGGTGGCGCCGGCGCGTACGGAGTCCAGTTTTTCGCCGCCGATGCGCAGGGCTTCGCCGGCGAAAAACTTGAACAGGTAGCCGGCGCGGGTGACTTCACCGATCCCTTCCGGCAGGGTTTTGCCCTCTTCGCGGGAGAGCAGGGCGCCAAGCTCTTCGCGTCGCGCCAGAATTTCACTACCGATGAAGTCGAGTATATCGAAACGCTGCTGCGGGTTGGATCGCCCCCAGCTGTCGGCGGCAGCGGCAGCGGCTGTGATCGCCTGTCGGGTCTCGGCACGTCCCGCGCGGCTGAAGGTGTCGATAACATCGCTGATGTCGGACGGGTTGATATTCTTGAGCTCTTGCTCGCCGGCCTCGATAAAGCGGCCGTTGATGTAGCTGGTTTTCATGTCGCTCTCTCTGTGTAGGCGTCAGACCCGGTTGATCGGTGTGCCTTTGACGAACTGGTTGATGTTCTCGATGGCGCGGTCCCAAAGACCCTGCATTGCCTGCCGGCTGCTCCAGGCAACATGAGGTGTCATGATGAAGTTAGGCAGCTTCATCAGTTCCAGCAGGGGTTCGGTCGGCTGAATCGGATCCTGCTCGACCAGGTCTATTGCGGCACCCGTCAGCACCCCCGATTTCAGCGCCTCGGCAAGGTCTTTCTCGTTGACGATGCCGCCACGTGCCGCATTGATGAGAACCGCATGCGGCTTCATGCGCTTCATCTCTTCGAGCCTGAACATGTCGCGTGTGGACTCGGTCAGCGGGCAGTGGAAGCTGATCGCATCGCAGGTTTCGAGAAGCTCGTCGAACTCGACGAGAGGGAGGGAACTGTCTGTTTCGCGAGGGTTGTGGTACACCACGTCCATTCCCAGGCCCGAACACAGGCGGCCCATCGCCCGGCCGATCATGCCGGTTCCGACGATGCCGATACGGCTGGAGTGGATGTCGCGAATCTCATAATCGAGAAAGACGCTGGTCTGCCAGCCTTCGCCATACCACTGATCAGTAGCCAGCAGATTGTGATACGCCAGGATCCTGCGGCGCAGGGCCAGCAGCAGCCCCAGGGCGTGTTCGGCGACCGTGGTCGGCGAATAGGCCGGTACGTTGCAAACCACAATGTCATGTTCGTGGCAGTAATCCACATCGACATGGTCGGTGCCGGTCATGGCAACGCAGATCATTTGCAGATCGGGCAGTTGGGCGAGCGCCTCTGCGCGCAGAGGGGCGCCGCACGTGATGGCGATTGTCGCCCCTTGGGCACGCTCGACCGTTTGATCGCTGTCGGTAAACTCGTAATCGACCCAGTCATGGGCGAAGTCGGGCTTGGGCAGTTGAATCTGGGGCGCCACGGCGCACCTGTCCAGGAATATTATTTTATGCATGGCGGTGTCTATCAGCCTTTCTTGGTCGGGACATAGCCGGCAGGGGCGAGGCCGGCCAGGAAACGTGTCATCATGCCGGCGGTCTTGTTCCGGTCTTCGAGGGCTTCCTTGCGTACCAGCGCATCGCGAACCATGTAGCCGCCCACATAGCGGAAGGGTTCGATCGGGAAGCGCTTGATCTTGATATGGGTGTCGACCAGGCCGCAGTTGCTCCACTCGTCGTTCTTCTCCAGTGCCAGGGATGCGACGATGCGGCTTGCGAACACCGTGGTGCCCACACCGTTTCCGGAGAAACCGATGGCATAGACGATGTTCTCGTGACCACCCAGATGACCGAAGGTCGGGAGTCCGTTCATGGCGCGGTCGATAGGGCCGGTCCAGCTGCTGACGATGGGTACGTCCGACAGGTTCGGGTAGATTTCGTGAAAGGCCTTGGTGACCCCTTCGACCGCCGGCGTGGGGCGCTCGTAGATGTCGCCAACGCGGCCGGCAAAGCCGAATTTGCCCAGCGGCTTGCCGAATACGACACGGCCTTCGGTCGTGTTGCGGTAGTAGTTCAGCACCACCCTGGAATCGGTCATGCACTCGCCGCCGGTAAACCCGATCTGCTTGAGGCGCTCGGGGACTTTGGCGGTCGCGATCATATCGCTCGATACCAGTGCGATGTTGCGGCGCAACTCGGGGAAAAGCGCGCCCCAGGCATTCATTGCGACGATTACCTTCTGTGCCTTTACGCTGCCCTGTTCGGTGTGAACGATCGGCGTCGCGCTGCGTTCCAGGCGCTTCATCGGTGACTTTTCGTAGATCTCGACACCCAGCTCTAGCGCGTGCTTTCTCAGCCCGCGTGCCAGCATGGCCGGCTGCACGGTCGCGGCGTTCGGGTCGAAAATTCCGGCGATATTCCTCGGGCTGCCGGTGCGTGCCCTGGCTTCATTCGGGCCCAGCTCGACAAAGGGGTTAACCTGATACTCTTTGAGGGAGTTGACGAGAATATCCCAGGAGCCCAGCTGTTTCTGCGAGCTGGCCGACCAGATCCAGCCGTCCTTGCGGTATTGGGCGTCGATACCGTTCTGCTCGCAGAACTTGCCGATCTCGTCGATGGCCGATTCGGCTGCGGTACAGATGCGCAACGCTTCTTCGTGCCCGCAGAGCTTGCGTACGGACAGGAATTTTCCCCACCAGTTGGTCGCGACGCCACCGTTGCGCCCGCTGGCGCCGGCACCGCAGAGGTCGCGTTCGACGATGACGACCTTCAGGTCCGGCTTTTCCCGCTTGAGTCGGATTGCAGTCCAAAGTCCGAGGTATCCGCCACCGATAATGCAGATATCCGCGCTGATGTCGGCTTCCAGCGCAGGGGCTACGTGGCTGTCGTAGTCCAGCGCTTGTGCGTACCAAAAGCCTCTATATTTTTCCATATGTAGTGCCTTCCGCGCTTGTTATATGTCGGTAACCGCAAAATAAATCGGTTATTGAAAGAGCACTCTAACGTCTGAAGATTGCGGCAAATAGGATTATTGCGACCGATAATAGAATGTTTAAGCAACGTTCAGGTCTTGATATTTCTGGCAGTGGGTTTGAATCTTGAGAAAATAGAGCGTGGCTGAATGAGTGTTCCTTATTCTGGCGGAATTTCCAAGCGCTCAGTGTGGGTGATGATGCTGTTTAGTGGCAGAATTTAAGAATTAAATAACGTTGATTGCTGGATGATTAGATATATTTTTTGTGGCGATGGGTTCGCGAATGGGCGGGAATGTCCTAAATCTAATACTTTTCGGTGTTAATGTTACATTTTTAGGGTTCTCTCCGGCGTAGCCTTGTGTGACATGAGATTCGTTGAATGTCATTTTTTGGCGGGCATCTTCGGTATCTGGCTGTAATTTGCAATGCGATCTTGGCTGTGCATTCTATGGCGAAAATTATAACAAAGATAAAGGAAAAAAGAGGTATGCATTCCTATGGGTGGTAACTCGGAACAGTTTGTACGTTTTGTAAATGTACAGAAGAGCTATGATGGTGAAACACTGGTTGTTAAAAACTTCAACATCGACATAGCTGCCGGCGAATTTCTTACCATGCTGGGGCCGTCCGGCTCCGGAAAAACCACCTGTCTCATGATGCTCGCCGGATTTGAAACGGCTACTCACGGCGAGATCATTCTCGATGGTCAGTCGATCAACAATGTGGCGCCCCACAAGCGCGATATCGGAATGGTTTTTCAGAACTACGCGCTATTTCCACACATGACGGTGGCTGAAAATCTAGCCTTCCCGTTGCGGGTGCGAAAGATTCCGCAGGCCGAAATCGATGCCAAGGTGAAACGCGCGCTGGAGATGGTGCGGCTCGGCAACTTCGGCAACCGACGCCCCGCACAGCTTTCCGGCGGACAGCAGCAGCGTGTGGCGGTGGCGAGGGCGCTGGTGTTCGAACCCAAGCTGGTGCTGATGGATGAGCCGCTCGGAGCCTTGGATAAGAATCTTCGGGAAGAGATGCAGTATGAGATCAAGCATCTCCATGAGCATCTCGGCATCACCATGGTCTATGTGACACATGATCAATCCGAAGCACTGACCATGTCCAACCGTATTGCCGTGTTTGAGGACGGTATCGTACAGCAGCTGGCGACACCCGATCAGCTTTACGAAAAGCCGGAAAACGCCTTTGTCGCCGGCTTTATCGGTGAGAACAATCGCTTGGCGGGCCGGATCAAGTCGATCGGCGGCGAGACCTGTTCGGTGGAGCTCGACGGTGGAGCCGGTGTCGTTGAGGCCCTGAAGGTCAATGTCGACGGGCTCGATAGTCCCACGACACTTTCCATTCGCCCCGAGCGCATCGTGATCGAGCCCGAAGACCCGGCGTATCCAAATAGGTGTCAAGCGCGAGTCGAGGAGTTGATCTATCTGGGCGATCATATCCGCGCCCGAATGACGGTTTCCGGAAACTCCAACTTTATCACCAAGGTGCCCAACACCCAGCGTCACACCCCACTCAAGGAGGGGGAGATCGTCAATATAGGCTGGGCGACAGAGGATTGTCGAGCACTGGATGCCTGATGTTCCGTTTCGCCGCAGCGGTTCGTCTCAATCCCGGGGCGCCGTTGTATTGCAAGACAGGCCGGTCCGGCCAAATGACCACAAGGAAATATCAATGATAAAAAACATGTGTAAACTTTCCGTGATTACCGGTGCTGTGCTTGGGAGTGCCCTTGGCGGTATCGCGCATGCAGAGAACTCCATGACCATCGTTTCCTGGGGTGGTGCTTATTCGGAAGCCCAGAAACGGGCGTTTCACGATCCGTGGATGGAAAAGACCGGCGACAAGATTTTGATGGAACCCAAGGCCGGGCAGGGGCTGGCCAGCTTGCGTAGCCAGATAGAGGCCGGGAATGTGACCTGGGATCTTGTCGATATGCTGGAGGGCGATGCGATTCTGGCATGTGACGAAGGTATCATAGAAGAGATCGACTACGACGCGATTCTGGCTGCGGCTCCCGACGGTACGCTGCCAAGCAAGGATTTTATCGAGGGCTCTCTGAGTGGCTGTTTTATTCCTCAGATCGTCTACGCCACTGTCCTCGCCTATAACGATACCGCTTTTGCAGGTGCGAAGCCGAAAACAGTTGCCGATATATTCGACCTTGAAGGCTTCCCCGGCAAGCGTGCCTTGCAGAAGATTCCGGACGGCAACATGGAGTGGGCGCTGGTTGCCGACGGCGTGTCACCGAAAGAGGTGTACGATGTGCTGAGCACCGAAGAGGGTGTGGAGCGCGCATTCAAGAAACTGGATACCATCAAGGATCAGGTCGTCTGGTGGGATGCCGGTGCCCAGCCGCCGCAACTGCTGGCCGACAAGGAAGTTGTCATTGCATCCGGCTACAACGGTCGCTTTTTCAATGCTCAGGTCAACGAAAAACAGCCATTTACCATCATGTGGGATGCGCAGATGTTCGAGCTGGATGGCTGGGTTGTGCCCAAAGGTAAGCTGACCGACGGAATCAAGGCATACCTGAACTTCGCCACCGATACGCAGCGCCTGGCAGACGAGTCCAAGTTCATCGCTTACGGTCCGGCCCGTGCCTCTTCTGCACCGCTGGTGTCCACGCATGCGGATACCGGTGTCGATATGAAACCGCACATGCCGACCAATCCAGCCAACTTTTTCAATCCCATCAAGAAAGATGCCATCTGGTGGGCGGATCATGGCGACGAAATGCGCGAGCGTTTCAATGCCTGGCTAGCCAAGTAACCTGAAACTGCGGGGTGATCCATTCACCCCGCACTCTTATACGCCATCGCATTTCCCAACATCTACGGTTTCAACAGGTTTATATAAAAATGACTCAAGCACAGATCGCAGCAGGGACCGCGGACGATGTCGGCCTGGTGCCGCGGACTGGAACGAATTCGGGTGTGACAACCGCTGACGGGACGCCGTTGAAGGTCAGCCTCAGGCGGGCGTTGCGGCGACAGCGTTTGTGGGCGATGTTGTTGGTCGCCCCGTTGTTGGTGTTCATTCTGGTTACCTTTATCGTACCCGTGTTCAATATGGCGTTGCGGGGTGTGGAGAATCCACAGATCCACGACATCATGCCGAAGACGACCGCCGCGTTAGGCGACTGGGATGGTAACGGTCTGCCGGATGAGCCTGTGTTTGCGGCGCTCGTCGAAGACCTCAAGTCGGGCTACAAGAGCAAGGAGATCGGTAAGGTCGCCACGCGATTGAATTATGAAGTGCAGGGGATGCGCAGTGCCATCATGGGGTCGGCGCGCCAGGCGGCACGTATAAAGAGCGGCCCCTACAAAGACGCGATGATCGATATCGACGCGGTGTGGGGGGAGCCTGCGACCTGGCGGGTGATCAAGCGGGAGTCGGCTCCTTACACCCTTTCCTATCTGTTGGCCGCGCTGGATATGGGCTACGACGATGACGGCAGTATCGTGATGCAGCCGGAATCTCAGCGTGTTTACGTCCCCCTGTTCACCAGAACGCTCGTCATGAGTGCCACCGTGACCCTGTTTTGTATTCTGCTTGGCTATCCGGTTGCTTACCTGCTGGCGAATCTGCCGCTGCGCACCAGCAATCTGCTGATGATTCTCGTGTTGCTGCCGTTCTGGACATCGTTGCTGGTACGCACGACCACCTGGATTGTCCTGCTGCAGTCTCAGGGTGTCGTCAACGATCTGTTGGTGTGGCTCCATCTCATCGATGATGAGGGGCGTATCCAGATGATCTTCAACAAGACGGGCACACTGGTGGCGATGACGCATATCCTGCTGCCGTTCATGATTTTGCCGCTGTACAGCGTCATGAAAACGGTGCCGCCGAGTTACATGCGTGCAGCCCGCTCCCTTGGTGCCAATCCGCTGGTCGCATTCTGGCGGGTGTATGTGCCGCAGACCGTAAATGGCATCGGCGCAGGCAGCCTGTTGGTCTTCATCCTGTCGATCGGTTACTTCATTACGCCGGCCCTTGTAGGGGGGCAGTCGGGCCAGATGATCAGCAACATGATCGCTTATCACATGCAGAAATCCCTGAACTGGGGGCTTGCGGGCGCTCTGGGTGTGTTGTTGTTGGCTTTGGTACTGGTTCTTTATTCGATTTACAACAAGTTGATCGGCATCGACAAAATAAAAATGGGGTGATCCATGTCTGCACTACCGGCTTACGCCAGCACTCTCGATCGTATTTGGCACTACGGCTACCGTATTTTATGTGCGCTGATATTCGTTTTTCTGATCGGTCCGATCCTGATCATTATTCCACTTTCATTCAACGCCGAACCCTATTTCACGTTCACCCATGAGATGCTCTCTTTCGATCCGGCGGGGTACTCTTTACGGTGGTATGAGGACTTTCTCTCGAATGCGGACTGGATCGCGGCGATCAAGAACAGTTTCATCGTCGGTATTGCATCGACTATTCTGGCGACAGTATTGGGAACGCTGGCCGCGTTGGGGCTGTCTCGTCCTCAGATGCCGTTCCGCGGTCTCATCATGAGCATTCTGATCTCGCCGATGATCGTACCGTTGATCATTTCGGCGGCGGGGATGTTCTTCTTCTACTCCAGCGTGAACCTGGCGCAGACCTATCTCGGTGTAGTGCTTGCTCATACCGCACTGGGAATTCCCTTCGTGGTGATTACGGTGACGGCTACCCTGTCCGGCTTCGACCACTCGTTGACACGGGCGGCATCGAGCCTGGGTGCCTCTCCCTCTTACTCGTTTTTCAAGGTGGTGCTGCCGCTGGTGACGCCGGGGGTTATTTCCGGCGCGCTATTTGCCTTCATCACCTCTTTCGACGAGGTGGTGGTGGTCATCTTCCTGTCCGGCGTCGAACAGCGCACGATGCCTCTGCAGATGTGGTCGGGTATACGCGAGCAGATCAGCCCGACCATTCTGGCGGTGGCAACCATTCTGGTGGCCATGTCCGTTCTGTTGCTGACCGTGTTGGAGCTGCTGCGCCGGCGCAATGAGCGCTTGCGAGGTATTACGGGATAAGTCAGCGGGTGCCCGTCGGGTCACCAGGCGGGCATGTCGGTCCAGAGGCAACCATATTGCGATGAAGTCGGGGGCACTGCTGCGATGAGGCTTAATATAAATATAGCGATCAAGAAGTCCCTGTTCGCTGGGCTGGTTATCAACATTCTGTCTCTTGTTTTATTCGGCGCGATCGGGCTGTTGGCCATCGATACCCTTAACGGTAATCAGCGGGAGTTGAGCCAGAGTGCCGGCTTCGAAGCGCAGGGGCGAAACATCAGTCAGGCCGTTGCCGGTATGCAGGCAATGCCATTAAGTTAAGCCCTCGCACGCACTAGTTCACCGCGCTCTTTTATAATTTGTCGCATACTTCGGCCCTCGGCCCGGTTTCCTGGGATAGCTGTGTTCCGGGCGTACAGCCTCAACACTCTGCGCCATCAACCGAAGCAGCCGCTCAAGAAAATCGCTCACGTCAGCCAGAGTGAAGAGTCTGACGATCTGGTGCGTCATGCGCGACAGCGCGCGGGTGAAGTTGACCTTGTAGCGTCGTTTCCGATGGGCTGTCCGTTGGTCGACGTCACGCTGGGCGGCCGTCACCAGCAGGCTGCCCAGGTTCTTGCTGAACACCTTGGCATGAAAGTCCTGCTGCACGGCCGGCACCGACAGACCGGAAAAACTGTTCGACTTCGAGGTGGCTCTTCATCTTCTTGTAGTCCTCCTCGATACCCCCAGCACAGGTGATATAGGGCCTTGAACTCTTCGGCTGGAATCCGTTCCTCGTCCAAGATGGAAGTGACCAGAATCTCGGGGTCGTCGTTGGGCAGATCGACTCGCACCAGGCGGACCTCCAGCGGATCACAGGACGCCCCCGCGATTCGGCCTTGCCTGATCGCATCGCCGGACGGTTGCAGCGTCACGCGCCTGGGGGCGATTCCCGGCGTCGGGCTGGAAGTGTCCCCGCAGTGCGGGCCGTTCGGGCAGATTGAGCACCGAACCGTCGACAGCAAGGACCCGGAATCCGTACCAGCGCTGACAGTCCTGCTGGTACAGCGTATCGACTAGAAGCCGGTTAAGTTCGATAAACACCTCGGACTTGAGCTTCTTCCTCGCTTGGGTAAAGGCGGACTTGGTGACGAATAGCGCGTCCGGCTCCTGGCCATGGTGCGTCTGGAAGAAGGTTTCCAGTTCGTCCTCGACGGATCCCTTGACCAGATTGCGCAGAAACAGCACCAGATGGGTGAATGTTAGCTTGCGTTCGCGAATGAACGCTTTTTCATCCGGCCGGAAATGATGGATGAACGCCGGATTATGGAGGTGGCTGGCTATTTTTTGTACAATTTCTCTGCGGTATAGAGAACATGTTGTCAACCGTTAAACTTTGATTTTTCAGCACAATGAAACATGCATAATTATATGATATTTAAAGAGTTATTTCGTCTATGGCTTAACTTGATGGCATTGGGTTTTGATGGCGCTACTTTGATGTCTTCGGATGGGTCAGGTTAAGCCTCTATCCCGCGCCTGACGAGCCTCGGTCGGGGAAATTCCAAAATAGTCGCGATAGCAGCGGCTTAAATGTGGCTGAGTCAGGAAACCGCAGGCAGCGGCGATGCTGGTGACGGACTCATTGGTCTGCAGCAAAAGCCGTCTGGCACGTGTTATACGCAGCTCCAAATAGTATTTCGACGGTGTGGTGTCCGCATAACGTTGAAATAGGCGTTCGATCTGTCTGCGTGAAAGACCGACGAAATTAGCGAGTTCATCGATGCCCAACGGTTCCTCGATATTGCTCTCCATCAGCTGTAAAACTTCCTTGAATTTATCCGGCATCATAGGATCGCTAGCGGCTGTCAGCATCGGTCGGCCTTGTTCTTCACTGATCTTGTCGCAGGTGAGTATCTCTTCGATACCGCGCACTACCTCTTTGCCGTAGTGCTTTTTTATAGTGGCCAGCATCATCTCAAGCGCACTGCTGGCGCCGGCGCAGGAGACGCGGTTGCGATCGATCACAAAGGCCTTTTTCGAAGGGATCGCCTTGGGGCAGGTCTCTTCCAGACAGGCGCGGTTTTCCGGGTGCAGGGTGCACTCGTAGCCATCCATCAGTCCCGCCCAGGCCAGAAACAGGCTGCCATTCCAGAGCCCGCCGAGCACCAGTCCTTTCTTGTCGGCTGTGCGCAATAGATCGGATAACTGTTCGTTGGGTTTTAGCGGAGAGCGATATCCGCCGCAAATAAATATCATATCCAGCTCTTCGACCCGGTATCCTTGGATCTGTGAGCTGACCGATATATCGAAACCAAGATCACACCTTACCGTAGAACCGCCGATACCCATGGTTTCGAAGCGATAAAGCGGTGTGCTGCTCAGCAGGTTAGCGGTCACGAGAGCATCGACGGCACCTGTAAATGCCATCATGGAAAAATTCTCTAACAGGATAAATCCGATTCGAACGGGGCCGATATCTTCGACGTTTTTTCCTTCGATAAACGCCTGGTTGCTTCCTATAAAAAGGCTACTGAAAGTACGCTGTCGTTTGGAAGCAGACATGGAGAGTGGCCTCGCTAAAACATTATTTTTTACGTCGTTAGATTATACAGTCTTTTAATCGATATGGCCTTGGTGGGTAAGCTGAATATCGGCCAGCAGTAGCGAGGTTAAGGCATGCACTGCGGAGAGGGCCAGGGGGGCTCCGCAGTGCGATTGTGGTTATACCGGCGCCGCCGTTTATCGGAAGATCACGGTTTTGTTGCCGTCGAGGAATACGCGTTGTTCAATGTGCAATCTTACTGCCCGGGCCAGGGCCACCGTTTCGGTATCACGGCCCACGGCGACCAGCGCATCCGGACGGAAGGTGTGATCGACCGGCTGCACCGACTGCTCGATGATGGGGCCTTCGTCCAGATCGGAGGTGACGTAGTGGGCGGTGGCGCCAATCAGTTTGACGCCGCGCTCGAAAGCCTGATGGTAAGGTTTGGCCCCTTTAAAACCGGGCAGGAAGGAGTGGTGGATGTTGATCGCACGGCCGCGAAGCTGCTTGCAGAGATCATCGGACAGGACTTGCATGTAACGCGCCAATACCACCAGTTCGGTTCCTGTTTCAGCGATGATATCGAGCAGCGCTTTTTCCTGTTCGGGCTTGTTCTCTTTGGTGACCGGAAGATAGATGAAGCGTATGCCTTCCCGTTCCGCCATCGGACGCAGATCCAGATGGTTGGAGACGACAGCGGTGATCTCCATGTGGAGCTCACCCTTGCGCTTGCGGTAGAGCAGGTCGTCCAGGCAGTGATCGAACTTGCTGACCATGATCAGGGTCTTGGTCGGTATGTCCGCGGCATGCAGTTCCCAGTTCATATCGAAGGTGGCAGCCACTTCGGGAAACTGCTCACGGATATCGGCCAGCGTGCAGTCGCCCGTCTCCACGTAGCAAACGGCTCGCATGAAGAACTGTCCGGTGTCGACATCATCGAACTGGGCCAGCTCGCTGATGTAACAACCGCGATTGGAGAGGAAGGAGGTGACGGCCGCGACGATTCCGCTACTTGCGCGGCACGTGGCTTTTAGTACGAAGGTTTCCCGATGCGTGTTTTGAAAGCTCATGCAGGCTTGCTCTTTCCCGTTTCGCCAATCTTTCATTCATATATAAATGAGAGATCTACATATAAATGCTTGTTTGAGTTGGTTATTTTACGATCGTTTCAGGATAATGGAGGAGAAAATCCAAATCAATGGATTTAATCAAGTATCACACACCCTGTGTAAATAATGTTCAGTATTATTCTGCTGTTTATAATTCCTGCGTGAAAATAGATCCGTATATCTAAATCCTGAGCGACCTATCCACTGGATATTGGCAGTGCTGCCGTGTCGCGAAGGTGAAAAATGTTTGTACGCGCCACCGCGCCGTCTCGTCCTGGGGGGTATCCTGACGGCAGTGAGCCCGGTCTGCGCCCAGGGAGGCGGTGTTGGCGCTACCGGATGGCTGATCGCTCCGTTTCTCTGCACCGGTGAATGAGGTGGTTACGATTCGAAAGTAAAGGTGTGTAATAAAGATCGTTTTGATGCTTATCAGTTTCGAATCGTTTGGTTCTCGCTGTCTGCCAAACGCTGTCGCTTATAGAATAGCCGCTTGACTACCCGCTCAAGTTTTCGAGATCAATCCGATGCGTTTCACCGTTCCTCCACACCTGCTACTGATCAGTGTCGCCGCCATCTGGGGCTTTGCCTTTGTCGCCCAGAGCACGGGGATGGAAACTCTGGGACCGCACAGCTTCAATGCCGCGCGTTTCCTGTTGGGCGCACTTTCACTGCTGCCGATCTGGTTGTTGAAGAGACACCATGGGGAATTTTCGGCGCGCACACTGCTGTTTGGCGGGTTGGCGGCGGGCACCATCATGTTTGGCGGCTTCAGCTTCCAGCAGATCGGTCTTCTGCATACCACGGCCGCCAATGCCGGCTTCATCACCGGTATGTACATAGTGCTGGTACCGATCGCGGGATTGCTGCTTGGCCAGAGCACCACAATGCAGACCTGGAGCGGCATTATCCTGGCGATTCTGGGTCTCTACAGTTTGTCGGTCGGCCCTGACTTCGCCATGGGCTATGGGGATACGCTGGAACTGATCGGTGCTTTCTTCTGGACCGCCCATGTGATCATCCTCGGCTGGTTGTCGCGCAGGGCCGATGCTGTCGGCCTGTCGATCATCCAGTTTATGGTCGCGGCGTTATGGTCCGGTATTGCGGCGGGGCTGTATGAAACGCCAAGCCTGCCGGCATTCGAGGCTGCCTGGTTGCCGCTGCTCTATGTCGGCGTTGCCTCCAGCGGTATAGGCTTCACGCTGCAGGTGATCGCCCAGCGTAAGGTCGAACCGGGTATCGCCGCGCTGGTGCTGTCCATGGAGTCGGTGTTTGCCGCTCTCGGTGGCTGGCTATTTCTGGGCGAGCAGTTCGGCAGCAAGCAGCTGCTCGGCTGCAGCCTGATGCTGGCCGGAATGCTGGTGACCCAGTGGCCGGTACGGCAGAAACAGCCGCTACCGAGCCAGAGCTGAGGCTGTAGCGCGGACGCACCCTACTTAAAGAAAGTTTCGGGCAGGGCGCGATCCACCGGCGTGGACAGGATCATCATGGTATTGGTGTCGCTGAGATCGATAAACGCTTCCAGGATCGCGTCCAGCTGCGACAGGGACTCCACCGCCAGCTTGACCAGAAACGCCTGCTCCCCGGTCACGTTGATGCATTCGACCACCTCGTCGTAACTGAGCAGCAACGCCTTGAACTCGCGCTCCTTGGTGCGGTAGACCTTGCACTGCACCATCGCCAGGATGGGGTAGCCGAGCTTGTCCAGGTCCACCTTCACGCGGTAACCGGTGATGATACCGGCGCTTTCCAGTTTGCGTATCCGTTCGGCCACCGCTGGTGCGGAGAGGTGGACCCTCTTGCCCAGCTCCGCATAGGAGATGCGGGCGTTCTGCTGCAGGGCGGCGATAATCTTGCGGTTGATAGCATCGATCATTGTGGCTGTTCAAGCTGGATGTGAAGAGCGAGTACTATCACCGCTTATATCGCCTCAGGCAAGTTGAACAGGCTCGTTTACATCATTGCGTGGGTGCTCTCGAAAATCTTGTCGGCGGAGGCTGCGATAAAGCCGGTATAGAGCTCACCGGAGTTCTGCGGGTAGCGGCGGGCGAACTCGTAGAAGCAGCTCGGGATAGTGGCCGAGCGGTCGCTGAAGGCAACTTCCGCCTTGTCCGCCAGTGTCGACGACTGCTCCAGCAGCTCCTCCGGTGTGCCTTTCACCTCGCCGCCGGCGCTGTTGATGGCAAATCCCTGTGCTTTCAATGCCGCGTTGACGGCTTCCACCGAGTCGAACCGTATCAGGTGGTTGATGCTGACGGTGAAGTGGTTGGCGCGGAAGCCCCAGGCTGCCAACCAGGCGGCGTATTCGCTCTCCGCCAGAAGCCGCTGGTAGCTGGCGTAGTCGATCTGCCAGTGACTGCCGGAATAGAGGAAGTCATCTGCCGACACCGCGTCAGCGTCGACCTGATCGACCAGCTTGCCCACGATCGCTTGAAGTTCAGGCGAAAACTCCTCGACCAGCAGCTCCGATATAAACACCTTCGGCGCGGTCGGGTCCTCATGCTCGTAGTGGCGGGCATAGAGTTTCTTCGCCTCGAAGCGGTATTCGCCACACTGCCGATACCCCAGAGCCAGAAAATGGGCGGCCAGCTTTTCCAGATTGACCTTTTCGAGGTTGAAAGTCCGCAGGGCAATATGGTCGTTGACGATATCGCTATCCTGGGTGTCGCCGAGAATCCGGTGTACCTCCTGTGCCGAGGGGGTTACCTCGAGGTACTGGGTCCAAAGGTGGCGGAACAGGGTATCGCGATCAGCGTGCATGAATATTCTCCTTGTTAGATGGTACTGCGATCGCCGCATCCGGCACTCGGGCTCCGGATACCGGTAATTGAAGGAAACGGGCGCAGTCGCCCTGATCCAGATTCAGCGACTCGGCCAGGGTGCGGGAGATCTCGAGTACCTGCTCGCCTGCGTGGTAGCGGGCCTTGTCGGCGACACCGGCGCGGAACTCCGGTACCGAGGTATTCGCCAGCAGTATCAGACTGTCCGGGCTTTGCTCCAGCTGCCGTTCGTCGCGTGCAACCTTGATGCGACAGGCGGACGACCCGGCGATGCTGCGGATGTCGGTGAGCTTCGCCTCGACGGTGGGGCCGGCGTCGAATGGGTCGACATAACCGCGGTGCTCGAAGCCTTCGCTCTCCAGCAGCTTCAGTGCCGGCCGGGTCTGTTCATGCACTTCGCCGATCACACGCTGCGCTGACGGGTTTAACAGATGTGTGTACAGCGGGTAGCGGGGCATGATGTCGGCAATGAAATCGCTGTTGCCGGAACCGGCCAGCCGGGTGACGGTGGCAAAATCCAGTTGATTGTGATGAGGAGCCAGAAAATGCTCTCGCATCCAGTCCCAGAACGGGGATCGACCCGCTTCGTCGGAGACGCCACGCATCTCGGCAATTACGGTGTCCGCGAAGCGTTCCGGGTGCTGTGCCATGAACAGAAACCGCACCTTGGACAGCAACTTGCCGGCATGTTGCCGACCAGACGCCTGTTGGCGGAAATCCTGGTGACGGAAACGGGGGCGCAGATAAAGCGTGCAGATCTCGGTACAGCCGGTGTAGTGGTTGCACAGGTCCAGCATATCCACATGGTTGCTGATATTCAGATCGCGGGAGTGGTAGGTCTGCCGGCTGTGCCGGAAGTGGTAGAGCGGTTGGCGCAGCCCGACCGACGACTCGATCCCGGTGGTACCCATCACCTCGCCGGTCTCGCTGTCCTCGAGCGCGAAAAGGTAGCTCTCGCCGGCAGGCGATCTCGCCGCACGTGCGAAACTGTCGATCGAGCGCCGGATCTTGCGTTGCAGAAAGTCACGATCACTGGGTAGGGACATGAAGCCGGGGCCCGACTCGACCGCTATCTGATAGAGAGTATCGAGATCCTGATCGGTAATCGGACGAATGATCATGGTGCGCTCCTTATTATTCTCGTACCTGCGCTTAACAAGCGTGGCAGGGCGTAAACCCTGGCGATGCGGGAATTATGGTTGGCGTACTTGCTAAATTGTAGTTTCATATTGTGCTAATTGATGTGAATATTTATCAAATTAACTTGGTTTTTTGATCAAAATGATAAGCAAGCAGGATCATCGGTTGATCGAGCTGCTGCGGCGTAACGCGCGTGCCAGTGTGACCGACCTGGCGAAGGCGCTGGATCTGTCCCGCTCGACAGTGCAGAACAGACTCAATCGGCTGGAGGCCAGTGGTGTTATCCGCAGCTATTCGGTGGAATTGGGCGGGGAGTTCGCGCGCAACCAGGTCGAGGCGCACGTGTCAATCAAGGTGCAGCAGAAGCTGACCGCCAAGACCAACCTTGAACTTGAGCAGATCAACCAGGTGGTGCAACTGTTCTCGGTGAGTGGCGAATACGACCTGATCGCGATTGTGCAGGCGCCGTCGCTGGAGGAGTTAAGCGCGGTGCTGGATGAGATCGGCAATCTTGACGGTGTGGAGCGCACCAACTCGTCGGTGGTGTTGGAGACCAAGTTTCGCCGTTAGGGCAAACTGAGCGTAAAAAACGACGCAATGGCGCGTGCCTGTTGGCTTGTGAATAGCATGTTTGACGGGCTAGGATAGTGCCAGGTTGATGCATCCCCAAACGAGCGGGTGCCAACTACCCCCAAAAGGAATTGTGAGGGCTGACAGTCGATGATAATCGTACCCACCGAGAAACGGCTGGAGTGGAGAAACACGCCGTTTGTTCTGATCCTGATCCTGCTCGTGAATCTGCTGGTGTTTTTTCTCTACCAGAGCGGCGATGGGGCGAAGGGCGACGAAGCGGTAACCGGTTTCGCCGAATCCCGGTATATCGACAAAGAGTTGCCGATCTACCAGCGTTACCTCGAGCTGGAGGGGCGCGACGACGATCTCGCTGCACTGCAGCAAGCCAACGAAGCGGGTGATCCGTACAGCATCGCGCAGCAGATGCTGATGGATCACGGCTATTACCATCACATCTCCAGCAAGGCGCCCTTCATATTTGAGCCCGATCTGTATCAACGCTGGCAAGCTGAGCGTCAGCCGTTTCAGGATACTTTCGACTCCATCAGCAGCTTTGCCTATGGCCTGAGGGCGACGGAGGTGTCGTTTGTCACGCTGATCAGCCATCAGTTTCTGCACGGCGGCTTCGATCACATCTTTGGCAACATGCTGTTTTTGTTGCTGTTCGGATTTGCGGTGGAGGCCGCGATTGGACATCTGCGCTTCCTGCTCTTCTACCTGATCGGCGGTGCGGGCGCGGGGCTGACACAGGTGCTGTTCTCGCTCGGCAGCGATACGCCGCTGATCGGCGCCTCCGGCGCCATCTCCGCCGTGATGGCGATGTACCTGGCGATCTTCCGCCTGAAGAGGATCGAGTTTTTCTACTGGGTGCTGTTCTTCGTCGGTTACTTTCGCGCCCCGGCGCTGTTGATCCTGCCGCTGTATATCGGCAAGGAGGTGTACCAGTACCTGAGTATCGAAGGCTCCAATGTGGCCTATATGGCCCATGCCGGTGGATTCGTCGCCGGTGCCCTGTTGATCGGGCTGGCGATGCTGTTCGGTCGCAATGCGGTGGATGAGGCGTATGTCGAGCAGGAGCAGGGGCCGTCCCAACGCAACAAGGGGTTGGCCGAGGTGTACCGCACCATCGAAGCACTGCGTTTCGACGAGGCGATCAAGCAGCTGGTGGCGCTGGTGGAGCGGGTCGGCAACGATTTCGAGCTCGCCAGGGTGCGCTACAACCTGGAAAAGATCAAACGGGGCGAGCAGTTCGTCCCCAGTTTCTGTGCGCTGATGACGCAGAAAAACCTGTCGGCGGCGCAGGTCGGTGATCTGAACCAGGTGTGGCAGGAGGAGGCGAGAGCGCAGGATCTGCTGCCCGAGCAGGACCAGCTGGAGCTGGCGTTTCGCTTTACCACGCTGGAGGATCTGAAGGGGGCGGCCGACATCGCCGACCATCTCTATGTCCAGGGTTTCAAACCCAGTGAGGTGCTGCTGCTTTCACAGCGTTTGGCAACCCGCTACGCGGAGCTTGGAGACAAGAACAACGCCATGAAGTACCAGCAGTATGCGCAGCAACTGACTAAGGATGGTCACAATGGAGTCATGTAAATACCACCCGGATACGGCGCCCAACTTCCGTTGCGATGAGTGCCGGGAGAGCTTCTGTACTCAGTGCGTCGACCACTCCGTAGCGGGGGAGGCGCGTTGCTTTCAGTGCGGTGCTCTGTTGCGGGTGCGGGTCAGTGCCGACAGTGTCGACCCCCTGTCCAAACGATTGAAGAAGGCGTTTCTCTACCCGCTGAATCCTAATGCGATGGGTTTCATCATCGGTTTGAGCCTGGTGACCACCGCGTTGTCGTTGATGCCAATCGGCGAGGTGTTGCAGTTTATTGCCATGCTGTTCTGCAGCGGCCTGGCGGTGAACTACAGTTTTCTCTGCCTTAAGGCGACGTCAGTTGGCCATATGGAACCGCCCAGATTGGGCGAGGCGGTGGAGGGATCGTTCAGCATACTGATTCGCCTGTTTGCGATGTTTTTCCTGATCGGTTTGGCGGTGATGTTTCTTGGTCGACTGCTTGGGCCGTTAACGGCAATTATCATGATTCTGACGCTTGTCGTGGTGCTGCCGGCAATTCTGATGTGCTTCGCGATGAGCGATCACATACTGTGGGCGGTCTCTCCGGACAATGTTTTTCACCTGATCAAGAATACCGGGTTGCCTTACTGGGTACTGATAATCTTCCTGTTCATCATGTTCAGCTCCGTTTCGCTGCTCAGCAGTTGGATCGGCGATGAGCAGCAGGCGTTCTCCGCCTTTGCCCAGTCCTCGATCTCCTCCTACTACTCGATGGTCGAGTTTCATCTGATGGGGTACCTGCTGTACCAGCATCAGGACAAGCTCGGCATCACCGCCCAGGATATCGAGGATAAGCTGCTGAAGGCGCAGAGCCCGGCGAGTGTGGCGCTGGCGCACGCCAATCTTCGTTTGAAAGCGGGCAACTACTCACGGGCAACAGCTATTCTGCAGCAGGCGATCGCCAGCGACCCCAAGAACACGCGATTGTGGCAGCGTTACTTCGAGCTACTGTGCAGGTTGGAGGACAAGCCCGCGCTGCAGAAGATCGCCGACCGCTATTTTCACCACCTGCTGGAGAGCGCCCAGACCTTCGGCTTGCTCAGAGATGCGAAAAAGCTGTACAGCCTGCTGCCGGACTACATGCCCGAATACGCCCATCTGCGTTTCCATCTCGCCAGCGAATATTACGGCAGCGGCGATGCCGAAACCGCGATCCGCCTGCTCAGCGGCCTACATAAGCGTTTCCCTGAGTATGGACAGCTGATCGAGGCTTACGCTCTAATGAAACAGGCTCTGGAAACGATGCCGGGAATGGAGGAGCAGGTGAGCAAATGCCAGACGCTGCTGGTTCAGCTGGAGCGGCACAGCGCCTCGGCCTGACCAGGACGAGGCAGATCCACCACCAGGTCGGGGACGAAGCAGGGTGGGTCGAACTCATTCGGATATCCGCCCGGGTTGGCAATAATTCTGGTGCCGCGGCACTCAAGATCGACCGGCTCATGTACGTGTCCGTGGATCCAAAGCGCCGCCCTCCCCATCAGTTGAGACAGTCGCGAGGCGAAGGCGGGGGAGAGAATATCCCCCTGGTAGCGGGGAGGAATACAGGCCGCAAGTGGTGCATGGTGACTGATAACCACCTTGGGTCCGGCAAACGGAACCGATAGCGCCTGTTCAAGCCAACGGATGGCGACCCGGTGCAGTCGCTGGCTCTCCTCGGGGGTGAAAACCAAGCCTTCGGGCTGCTCGATGATACTGAAATCCGGCATGACGGCGAGTGCCTTGGCGTACGTTAGCTCGGCGTTTTCATCAGCACTGTCGGCGTAGAGGGCGAAATCGGTCCACAGCGTAGTGCCTAAGAACTTCACACCGTCGATGACGACGCTGGTGTTATCGAGCAGGCGAATACCCAGACGTTTGGCTTCTGCCTGAAGTTCAGCGCGCAGGGCCGGCATGGAGTAACCATAGTACTCGTGGTTGCCCGGCACATAGAGCACCGGCTGGTCAGGGAATTGCCGGGCTGCCCATTCGATCCCACTGCTTCCCGAGTGGATATCGCCGGCCAATATCACCACATCCGCGGCTGCTTCTGGGAGTGAACGCCCTTGCCGGAAGTGTTCAATGTGCAGATCTGACAGGATTCTCAGTCTCATGATTGGACGTACCCCGCTCTGCTACTTAGCCCGCTTTACTCGTACGTTGCGCTCGAGATGTTCTCTTGGTTATCCCTCCACTTATGGCCCCTCTGGAGGCTAAACCCAACAGTCGGCGGAACTTGGGACACTCCATATGACTGGGCGCGGAGCAGACCGCCGCATGGCGCAGGCCATCGCGCATCGAGGTCAGCTGGCGTATGGTCTGGTCAATCTGCTCCGCCTTGTCCAGCAGTAGCTGGCGATCTATCTCGGGACGCCCGTCTGCGCCCAGCATTTGAGCCATTTCATCAAGAGAAAAACCTGCGGCGCGGCCAAGGGCTATCAGCGCCAGTCGCTCCAGGACGTTGCTATTGAAGACCCTGCGTAAACCGCTTCTGCCAACGGATCTGATTAACCCCTTCTCCTCGTAGAAACGCAGTGTCGAGGCCGGTATACCGGATCGTTTGGCGACTTCAGCAATATCCATAAACTTGTTTGACCTCAAGCTGACTTGAAGTTGTAGGCTAGCATCCAGTCGTAGTTTGAACAATCACTGGAGGACTAAATGAACACCCTGTTGCATACGCTGGCGGTCGGTGTCGGTGCTACCGCGATCATGGATCTGTGGGCCGTTGCCCGGCGGTCATTTTTTGGCATCGCCTTGCCCAACTATCGATTGGTGGGGCGCTGGATTGGCCATATGCGGTTTGGGCGTTTTCGCCACGAAGCCATCGCGGCTTCGGAGCCGATATGCGGCGAAGGGGCTCTCGGCTGGAGCATGCACTATCTAATAGGCATCGCTTTCGCAACGTTGTTAATCGGGCTATGCGGCGTCGAATGGCTACGGCAACCCACCCTTGTACCGGCACTCATGGTCGGTATCGGGACGGTGCTGGCGCCGTTCCTCCTGATGCAACCCGGAATGGGGGCGGGTATCGCGGCATCTCGCACGCCGCGTCCGGGCGCGGCTAGAGTTCAGAGCCTGATCAACCACGGCGTGTTTGGCCTCGGCCTCTATATAGCGGCTTGGCTTGTACGCCTGCTTATCTGATTGGAAAAAAGACCCGTAACGGGGTCTGCACCCCGACCGAAATTGACCGCACAACGGTCATTACCTATACCAACAAGGTCGATTTACGCCGACACTATCTTTGGAGGACGATACGATGCCTGTCGAGCCCTCGATACTGAGCATGGATAACCCGGTTCTTGTCACCTATCTGATCACGGCGGCTATCGCGATTTTGAAACTGATGCTGCAGCCCTGGATGACTGTCTATCGAATGATGAAAGTCCGCAGTGGCTTTCGCAGCCCGGAAGATACGAAGAAGACCTCGCTCAATCCCAATCCGGTGCCCGGTCAACTCGAAGTAAATGAATATGTCGAACGGTCGCGACGTCTGAATTTGAATGATCTGGAGAGTATTCCGGGATATCTGGCTGCGGGCTTCCTGTTTGTACTGACGGGCCCGCCATTATGGCTGGCGCAGGTATTGATGTGGACCTACGTGGTGGCCAGGATGGCGCACTTTTGCGCCTACGTGACGGCACAGATTCACGATATCCGTGCGACTTTTTGGACCTTCAGCTCGCTGCCAGTGCTTATTATGACCGGATACGTGCTGCTGACGGCCCTTTCCGCATAGATCGGATCGGGCCGTGCAGATTAGCCTTGCAGAAATGCCTTAAACGCGGCCTGAGCCTCAGCCGAACTGAGCCTCTTCGCGAACAGGGTAGCTTCGGTGTCGATCACCCTGTGCAGTTCCTCTCGCTGCTTTTCCTTCAATAGCCGTTTGCTCAGTCTGACCGCTTCCGGTGGCAGTGTGGCTATTGCAGTGGCGCGGGCCAATGCCGCGGTGGCGAGTTCCGCAGTGGCGACGATCTGATTTGCCAGACCTACCTGCATCGCTTGTTCGGCGCCGAAGGGGCGACCCTCGATCAGCAGCTCGAACGCCTGACGCTGGCCAAGGCGCTGGGTGATCAGCAGGCTGCTGCCGCCTTCTGGTACAAGGCCGAGACGGACAAAGGGCATCTGGCACTTCAGGCTATCGGCAGCGACCACCAGGTCGCAGTGCAGCAGCAGGGTGGTGCCGATACCGACGGCGTCACCCTGTACCGCGGCCAGGAGCGGCTTGGGGAAATCGACCAGCGTGTGCAGGAACTGGACGATGATCTGCAGCTGGGTTGGGTCTGATGCGCCATTGAGGAAGTCGGCGATATCGTTGCCGGCGCAGAACGCTTCACCTGCGCCGCTGAGCAGCACTACGTGGGTGTCGCTATCCTCGGCGGCGGCACTCAACAGCTCGACCAGCTGGCCATACATCGCCTGGGTCAGGGCGTTTTTCTTCTCCGGACGGCTCAGTCGCAGTTCGACGATGCCCAGGGGGTGTTCGATCCGTTCGACGCTCATATTCACTCCATAAATCGGGTGTTATCACGGTTGAACTGGTTCACCGCATCATTGAACTCGTGCCGCATCCTCTGGACCAATTCGGCGACGGGTGGCTGGTCGTGGATCGCGCCCACCCCCTGGCCGGCGGACCAGATGTTTTTCCACGCCTTGGCTTCGTCCTGGTCCATATTGAGCTGCGTCGGCCCGGTGCTGTCGCTGTCCAGTCCCGCCTTGGCAAGACTTGGTTGCATGAAGTTGGCGGGGACGCCGGAGACCTTCGGCGTGTAGACAATATCGGAGGCGGCACAGTCGGTGATCATCTGTTTGTAAGCGGCGTCGGCCCGGCTTTCATGGGTATTGATGAAGCGGGTGCCGGCGTAGGCCAGATCGGCGCCGAGCATGCGTGCGGTGGCGATATCGCGACCGCTGGAGATGCAGCCGGATAGCAACAGCGTACCGGTGAAGAACTGGCGGATCTCGCCGATCAGTGCGAACGGGCTTAGCGTGCCGGCATGGCCGCCGGCCCCGGCGCAGACGGCGATCAGGCCGTCGACGTCGGCCTCGGCGGCCTTGCGGGCGTGGCGGATATTGGTGACGTCGTGGAACACCAGGCCACCGTAGCTGTGTACCGCGTCGACCACTTCGCGCACGGCACCGAGGGAGGTGATCACCAGCGGTACCCGGTGTTTGACGATCAGCTCCAGATCCTGGCGCAGACGCGGATTGCTCTGGTGTACGATCAGGTTGACGCCGAACGGGGCTGGGTTTTCCGCTTCCGCCAAAGCCTCCTCTATGCTGTTAAGCCACTGCTCGAACCCTTCGCTGGTGCGCTCGTTCAGCGCGGGAAAGGTGCCGATAACACCGGCCTTGCAGGTCTCGATCACCAGCTCGGGGCCGGAGACCAGGAACATGGGGGCGGCCACGAGGGGCAGTTTCAGTCGGCCCAGATAGTTGTCGGGGATGCTCATCGAATCAGTTTCCTTCTACTGTCTCTTCCTTATCGGGGATATAGAGATGCGGGATATGTTTGCGGATCACCTCGCCGCTCTGTGACCAGCCGTGGCAGCTGTTGAGCAAGACGGAGGAGGCCTGCTCAACGAGGTCGTCGCGATCGCTGGGCCAGAGCGTCTGTATCGCGGTGGTGGCCAGCGGGATCAGCAGTTCGTTGAGGTGGGTGCAGCCCTTGACGCCGCCGAGCAGATCTCTGACCTGTCGGTTCCAACCCGGCCCGATGCGGGTGCCTTCGAGTTGACGAAAGGCGTCGGCGATACCGGGACAGTTGGGGAAGGGCGAGGCGTCGATGCTGGCTTCCACCCGGTGAATCGTCAGCCGGTGGTCCAGTGTCAGCCGCATCCACATATCGTGGAACGGCTCGCCTGCGCTGACGTAACCACTTGCGCGATACTCATTGTCCACATCGCGGGTCTTGGTGTCGGTCATCCGCGCCTCGATATCCCACAGCCCATCCTCGCGTTCGAAGCCGAGGCACTGCACCGCTCGGGTGTGGATATGGCGTCGGCGTACCGGTTTAGTCAACGGCATTGGCGGCCTCCTTGCGGTCGATGACCTGGCTATCGGTCAGCGGACAGCCGGTTTTCAGTGCCCGGCGCAACACCTTGCCCACATTGGTTTTGGGCAGCTCGTCGGCGAATTCGATCACCTTGGGCACCTTGTAGCGGGTTAGCCGCTCGCGGCACCAGTTACGAATCGTTTCCACATCCAGCAAGTCGTCAGATTTAACCACCACCAGTTTAACCACCTCGCCGCAGGTCGGATCGGGGATGCCGATCGCCGCACACTCGACCACGCCGGGATGCGAGGTGACCACATCCTCGATCTCGTTGGGATAGACGTTGAAGCCGGAGACGATGATCATATCCTTGGAGCGGTCGACGATGCGCAGGTAGCCGTCGGTATCGCGCACGGCGATGTCGCCGGTTTTCAGGTAACCGTCGTCGGTGAAGATCTCGCGAGTGGCGTCTTCGCGCTGCCAGTAACCGGCCATCACCTGCGGCCCCTTGATACATAGCTCGCCGGCCTCGCCATCGCTCAGGAGCTCGCCGGCCGTACCTCGGATACTGATCTCGGTAAAGGGGACCGGCAGGCCGATGGTGCCGCCACGGATCGCCCGGGGCGGGTTGATCGCCACCGCCGGTGAGGTTTCGGTCAGGCCATAGGCTTCGCAGATGGTGCAGCCGGTGACCTCCTGCCAGCGCTTCGACGCGGCGTTGGTCAGCGCCATACCGCCGGACAGGGTGATTTTGAGAGCACTGAAATCCAGGCTACGGAACGCCGCGTTATTGCACAGCGCAATAAACAGGGTGTTCAGCCCCATGAAGGCGGTGGTACGCCAGTTCCTGAGCGCCTTGACGAAGCCGTTGATATCCCGCGGGTCGGGGATCAGTATGCTGTGGCCACCGCTGGCGAGGACCACCTGGGCGACGGTGAATGCGTAGATGTGGTAGAGCGGCAGCGGCGCGATCACTGTATCGGCCCAATCATCGCCCACCGGCTGAATCACCCGCAGTGCCTGCTGCATATTGGCGAGCAGGTTGGCGTGAGTCAGCATGGCGCCCTTGGACACGCCGGTGGTGCCACCGGTGTACTGCAGTGCGGCCAGATCCGATGGTAACCGCTCAACCGGGGTCGGTATGGTATTGATATGCTTCAGCAGCGCGCTGCGCAGGCTGATGGCACCGGGCAGGTCGAAGCGGGGCTCCATCTTCTTGACATATTTTACTGCGGCGTTGATCAGGTGGCGCTTGACAAAGCCGTGCAGATCGCCGACCTGGGTCAGGAACACCTGGTCAATGTCGGTCTCGGCGAGGATCTGCTGCGCCTTGTGCGCCATCGATTTGTGGATCACCAGGGCTTTGGCGCCGCTGTCGCGGAACTGGTGCTCCATCTCGGCCGGGGTGTAGAGCGGGTTGGTGTTGACGATCACCAACCCTGCGCGCAAGGCGCCGAATACCACTACCGGATACTGGATCAGGTTGGGCAGTTGAATGGCGATGCGATCACCTGGCTGGAGGTCGGTTTCGCGCTGCAGATAGCAGGCAAAGGCAGCGGAGAGGTGGTCCAGCTCACGGTAACTGAGAGTACGACCGAAGCTGGTGAAGGCTGGCTTATCGCTGTAACGACGGCAGCAGCTGGCGAGAAACTCGGGGATGTTGCGGTAGCCATCCGAATTGAGTTCCGCCGGAATGCTTTGGCCGGTACTGATTGGATTGTCCATCGTCTACCTGATTTGTTGTTATTCGGTCTGTCAGAGATGGTAGTGACGGCGTACCCTGGCAGGGAGACGCCGTCGGCAAGTGGCACTTAGAAGGCGAAGTGCTCCTCGCTCAATGCCATCAGGTTATCGGAGCCCGACAGCATCGTCTCCACCAGCGAGCGAGTGCGCGGCAGGATTCGCTCGAAGTAGAAGCGGGCGGTGGTCAGCTTGGCGCGGTAGAACGCCGCATCGCCACTGCCTTCGGCCAGTTTATGCTGCGCCACCTGTGCCATGCGGGCCCAGAAGTAGGCGAGGGTGACATAGCCGGAGTACATCAGGTAGTCCACCGAGGCGGCGCCCACCTCGTCGCGGTTCATCATCGCCTTCATGCCCAGTTGCTGGGTCAGCTCGCCCCACTCTTTGTTGTGCTTCTCCAGCGGGCCAACAAAGGCGCGCATCTTCGGCTCTTCGGCTGCGGCCTGGCAGAACTTGTGAATTACCTTGGTGAACGCCATCAGCGTTTTGCCTTCGCTCATCAGCACCTTGCGGCCGAGCAGATCCAGCGCCTGGATCTGGGTGGTGCCCTCGTAGAGCATGGAGATACGGCTGTCGCGCACGTTCTGCTCCATGCCCCACTCGCTGATATAGCCGTGGCCGCCGTAGATCTGCAGCGCGTGGTTGGCGGACTCGAAACCGAGTTCGGTCAGGAACGCCTTGGCGATCGGGGTCAGCAGGGCGAGTTGGGTATCGGCCTGTACCTTCTCTTCATCGCTGGCCAGTTTGGTCTTATCCACCAGTTGGGCGCAGTGGTAGATCAGCGCGCGGCCGCCTTCGGCTATCGCCTTCTGCGTCAGCAGCATCTTGCGCACCTCCGGGTGCACGATGATCGGGTCGGCGGGCTTGTCCGGTGCCGCCGGGCCGTTCAGCGCCCGCATCTGCAGGCGCTCGCGGGCGTAGCTCAGCGAGTTCTGGAAGCCCCACTCGGCATGCGCAAGCCCCTGTAGCGCGGTGCCCAAGCGGGCGGTGTTCATGAAGGTGAACATGCAGTTCAGCCCCTTGTTCGGCGGGCCGATCAGGTATCCGGTGGCGCCGTCAAAGTTCATCACGCAGGTGGAGTTGCCGTGGATCCCCATCTTATGCTCGATGGAGCCGCAGGCAACCGCGTTGCGCTCGCCCGCATCGCCGGCGGCGGTGGGGATGAACTTGGGCACGATAAACAGCGAGATCCCCTTCACCCCGGCCGGGGCCTCCGGCAAACGGGCCAGCACGATGTGCACGATATTGTCGGCCATGTCATGCTCGCCGGCGGAGATGAAGATCTTGGTGCCGCTGATCGCATAACTGCCGTCCGCATTGGGTTCGGCCTTGGTACGCAGCAGTCCCAGGTCGGTACCGCAGTGCGGCTCGGTCAGGCACATGGTGCCGGTCCACTCGCCGGAGACCAGCTTGGTCAGGTAGGTCTGTTTCTGCTCGTCGGTGCCGTGTGCTTCCAGTGTGTTCATGGCGCCGTGGCTGAGGCCAGGGTACATCGCCCAGGACCAGTTGGCGCTGCCGACCATCTCGTTGATGATGATGCCGATCGATTCCGGCAGGCCCTGGCCGCCGAACTCAGGGCTGTGCGACAGTGACGGCCAGCCGCCCTCGACGAACTGCTGGTAGGCTTCGCGGAACCCTTCCGGTGTGGTGACTTCGCCATCCTTGAAGCTGCAGCCCTGCTCGTCGCCGACGCGGTTCAGCGGCGACAGTACCCGCTCGGCAAAGCGGGCGCCCTCTTCGACGATGGCGCCGACCATATCCGGTGTGGCGTCTTCGCAGCCAGGCAGCGACTGGTAGTGCTGCTCCATCTGCAGCAGATCATTGAGCACGAACTGAATATCGCGTTGGGGTGCCTTGTATTCCGGCATGACTCGTCCCTCTTGTCGTTATGTAGGGCTATATACGGGGCTATCGACTGGCAATCTGCGCAGGGCGCAGCGCACGGCTTGAGTGCTGTGCTCCTTGGGTTAAGCATGGTCGATGGGCCGGGAGTCGCCAATGACAAAAGCTGCCAGTTTTGCTGGCAAAAAATGGCAATGGTGTGGTCAGGCCCGTTTCACTTGGATTTGTGCGGAGGTTTGGCGTTTGTGGAGCGTGACATTTTCGGTCAAATATTCGCCGCCCTTCGTCACCCGACAGCGTAACGGCTGAGGGCGGCTATACTCAGGCTGTAATCCAACAGATCCACTGTATTGAGGGCTACCGCTATGTTTAATTTGAAAACGACTCTGGCTACCGCAGTGTGTGCAGTGGTGTTGTCGTCGCCTGCTCTCGCCAGCCACTGTCCGATGGACGCCAAGTCGATCGACGCTGCGCTAACCAAGATGGCGCTGAGCGATGAGGTAAAAGCTCAGGTGCAAGCGCTGCGCGACGAGGGGATGAAACTGCATGAAGCCGGCAAGCATCAGGATGCGGAGAAGAGCCTGGCGCAAGCGATGAGGATGTTGCTGGACTCCGTCTCCATGTAGTGATTCTCACCCAAAAAAAGACGGGCGGGTCCCGAAAGGGGCTGCCCGTCAAGGGTGCGAGAGGTGACGTCAGTTCGGTATCCGCATATCAACCGGTGCCGTAGCGTACGGCGGGCAACCAGAGCACCAGATCCTCCCACCAGAACACCAGGGCTACGGCGGTCAGCTGGATCAGGATGAACGGAATCACTCCCTTGTAGATATCTACCGTACGGATCTCCGGCGGCGCTACTCCTTTCAGATAGAACAGTGAGAAGCCTACCGGCGGGGTTAGGAAAGAGGTCTGCAGCGCTAGCGCGAACAGCACCACGAACCAGGTCAGATCGAATCCCAGCGCCGAAACGACCGGTCCCACCAGCGGCAGCAGGATCAGGCTGATCTCGAGCCAGTCGAGGAAGAACCCGGCGATAAAGGCGATCAGCAGGATCACCACCACGATGCCGCCCGGTGACAGCGGAATAGAGTGCAGCAGGCTGCCGATGAACTCATCGCCTCCTAGCGAGCGCAGTACCACGGCAAAGGATGTGGCGCCGAGGAAGATGCCGAACACGAAGGCCGTGGTCAGGCTGGTTTTCATGCTGACATCCTTCAGCACCGCGGCGTTCAGGTTGCCGTTCATCCAGGCCAGTAGCGTCGCGCCCAATGCGCCGACCCCGGCGGCTTCGGTGGGCGTTGCAATACCGAAGAAGATCGAGCCGAGTACGGCGAGAATCAACCCCAGCGAGGGCACCACCGCTTTCAGCGTATCGATCACCATCTGGGTGGTGATTGGCGGCAGATCCTTGGGTGGACTGCTCAGCGACGGCACCAGCATCGAGATCACCACCACATAGACCATATACATCAGGCCCAGCATGACGCCCGGGATCAGCGCACCCATGAACAGGTCGCCGACGGCCAGCGACAGCTGGTCGGCCATGATGATCAGCATGATGCTGGGGGGAATCAGGATCCCCAGGGTGCCGGACGAGGCGACGATGCCGCAGGCAAAGGATTTCGAGTACTTCTGCTCCAACATCGCGGGCAGCGACAGCATGGCGAGCAGCACCACCGAAGCGCCCACGATGCCGGTGGATGCCGCGAGCAGAATGCCGATCAGGACCACCGCCACGCCAAGGCCACCGCGGAAGCGTCCGAACAGGTTGACGAAGTTCCTCATCAGCTTTTCCGCCACGCCTGAGCGATCGAGCATCAAGCCCATGAAGATGAACATCGGCAGGGCGACCAGTACCCAGTTCGACATCTGCGCGTAGATCCGTTGCACGATGACACCGAAGATACGCCAGTCGGTCAGGAAGTAGGTATCCACATCAAAATATTGGCTGGCGATTACCGAGAATACGCTGAACACCACCGACACGCCGGCCAATACCCAGGCCACCGGGAAGCCGGTGAAGATCAGCAGGATAAAGCTGACCAGCATCGCGATTACGATCAATTCGTAGGTTGCCATTACGCAATCCACCTCACTGCAGCATGAACCGGGAGCGCTCCCGCTCCGATTCGGTTGTTATTGTCGTCCGTTAGTCGGCACTTTTATCCGGCCGGGGGCGCGGCCAGCCACTCAGGAAAGACAGAACTCTTATCAGGCGTGCAATCGCCGCCAGAATCATCAGTCCGAAGGCGAACAGAATCACCGACTTGATCAGCCAGCGGGCCGGCAGGCCGCCTGGGGCTGCCGATACTTCGCCAATTTGGTAGGCGCGCTCGACGAACGGCCAGGCGTAGGTCAGGACAAAGCCGCAGAAGGGCAGAAAGAACAGCGAGATGCCGAGCAGCTCGATCACCGCGCGCTTGCGCCAGCTCAGGTTCTCCGCCACTACATCGACACGGACATGATCGTCATGCACGATGCAGTAGGAGAGGGCGAGCATGAAACCGATTGCGAACAGGTGCCACTGCAGCTCTTCAAGGGCCACGAAGTTGGTGCCGAGCACATAGCGCAGCAAGACGTTGCCGACGATCAGCAGCATCAGCACCACCCAGATAAAGGAGGAGTATTTGCCGAAGAACTCGACGATACCCTCGAACAGATCGGAGACCGCGGTGCGAGGGTAAACGGTCGCCCGGTGGGCGACCGCCTCCTCGATCCGGTCCAGATCTACGTTATATTCAGCCATGGTGAATATCCGTTAATCCGGTGGATGTATTGTTACTCGTCCATGCCCCAGTCGCGCGGCAGGTAGCCGTACTTCTTCCACGCGGCATGTTCGGCCTGGAACGCCTTCATCGAGTCGTAGACCTTGGCGAACATGGGGTCAGATTCTGAGCGACGCTTCATCACCCGATCGGTGGCCTCCTCAAACGCGTTCAGGATCTCCGGGCTGTACTGGTGCAGTTGTACGCCGTTCTCCTTGAACCGCTTGAGTACCGCCCCCTGCAGCGCTTCCGCCTTGGCCAACGCGATGGTGTTGGCCGCCTTGCAACTGGTTTCGATCAGGGCCTGGGTTTCGCCGTTCAGCTTTTTCCATTCATCCAGGTTGATGTAGAGGAACTGGTTGGTGGAGGGCTGGTGCCAACCCGGCAGGTAGTAGTGCTTGGCGACCTGATAGAAGCCGAGCTGCTCGTCCACTGTCGGCATGGAGAACTCGGTGGCGTCGAGCACGCCGGTTTCCAGCGCCTGGTACAGCTCGCCGCCCGGCAGCAGAGTCACCGACATGCCAAACTCGGACATGATCTCGCCGCCGACGCCGGCGGCGCGGAACTTCAGCCCCTTGAACTTATCCAGGCTGTCCATCTCTTCGCGGAACCAACCGGCTGCCTCGGGACTGATGGTGCCGCACAGGATCGGGTAGACGTTGTAGGGCTGGAACAGCTCCTTGAGCAGCTTGTCACCGTCGTGGTGATACATCCAGGCGAGGAACTCCTGGGATTCCAGACCGAACGGCGTGGCACCGAACAGCGCCGAGGCCGGGATCTGGCCCCACTCGTAACCCATCCAGGAGTAACCGGCGGGTAGGTTGCCGTTGCTGACGTTTTCGAATACCCCCAGAGAGGGGATCAGTTTGCCCGGTTCGAAGGTCTGCAGGGTCACGCGACCGCCTGAGATATCGCTTACCATCTTGGCCACTTCTGGCATGGTATCGCCCAGCGCGGTCAGGGTGGAGGGGAAGCCCATCGGCACCTGCCAGCGTACCCGGTCGAACTCCGCCATGGCGCTGGTGGAGGTAGCGATGGTTACGGTCAGTGCTGTTGCTTGAAGTACTTTTTTCATCGGTTTAACCCTTTTATTTTTTAGCCGTTCAAGTTCCTTGGTCGTTCTCGTTTGTGCGTTGCTGCTAGATCTCAGTGTGCGGTCCATCCTCCATCGATTGGCATTGCGGTGCCCGTGATCGCCCTGGCGGCGTCGGAGCAGAGAAATAGCGCCAGTTCGCCGATTTCGCTGGGGGCAACGAAGTCGGGATAGGGCGCCTTGGCGCTGATCAGGCCCTGCTTGGCCTCATCGAAACTGGTGTTGTGCTCGCGGGCGAACTCCATCAACTGGTCGTTCAGCAACGGCGTGTCGGTCCAGCCCGGGCAGATGCAGTTGGCGGTGATCCCCTGGGTGGCGGTTTCCAGCGCGGTGACGCGGGTCAGTCCGACCAGGCCGTGCTTGGCGGCACAGTAGGCTGCTTTATGGGTCGAGGCGACCAGACCGTGCACCGAAGATATGTTGATGATCCGGCCCCAACCTTGTGCCTGCATGCCGGGCAGTGCCAGGCGCATGGCGTGAAAGGCGGCACTGAGGTTGATAGCGATGATCTTGTCCCACTTCTCCGGCGGGAACTCCTGCACCGGTGCGGTATACTGGATGCCGGCATTGTTGACCAGTACGGTGATCTGTCCCACTTCGGACTCGATGCGCGCGATCATCCTGTCGATTTCGTCGGGCTGACTGACATCGCATTGATAGTAGTGGGGGCGCACGCCGTAATCGCGCTCGAAGCGCTCAGTGAGCTCTTCGCCCTCGGCGATCGACTCCAGTCCGTGCAGGATCACCTCGATCCCGTGCTTGGCGAACACCTCGGCTATGGCAAGACCTATCCCGCTGGTCGAACCGGTGACCAGTGCCAGTTTGCGAACACTCATCGCTTATATCCTCTATCCTCGTTTCTTGTTGTGCGGTCGAGACTGAACCTGCTCCTGGTTGGAGAGCTTAGTTGGAGAGCTCAGGCAGATCCCGGAAAAGCTCAAGCGCTTCGGGGTTGGCCAGCGCATCCTTGTTCTTGACGGTATCGCCCATCACCACCTGGCGCACCGCCAGTTCGACGATCTTGCCGCTGATCGTGCGCGGAATATCGGCGACCTGGACGATCACCGCCGGCACATGGCGCGGTGTGGTGTTGGCGCGGATGCAGTCCTTGATCCGTTTGATAAGAGCGTCATCCAGGCTGACCCCTTCGCGCAGACGGACGAACAGTACGACACGGACATCATCCTGCCAGGGCTGGCCGATGCAGAGGCTTTCCAGCACCTCCTCCACCTTCTCCACCTGGCGGTAGATCTCGGCGGTGCCGATGCGCACGCCGCCCGGGTTGAGTACCGCGTCGGAGCGGCCATGGATGATCACGCCGCCATGGCGGGTGATCTCGCCGTAGTCGCCGTGGGCCCAGACGTTATCGAACTGGGCGAAATAGGCGTCGTGGAAGCGCCGGCCATCCGGGTCGTTCCAGAACTTGATCGGCATGCTCGGGAACGGCTTGGTGCAGACCAGTTCCCCTTTCTGCTCCAGCAGTGAGCAGCCCTCGTCATCGAAGATATCCACCGCCATGCCGAGGCCGCGGCACTGCAGCTCGCCGGCCCAGACCGGCAGGATCGGGCAGCCCAGGGCGAAGCAGGAGATGATGTCGGTGCCGCCGGAGATGGAGGAGAGCTGGAGGTCCGCCTTGATATCGCGGTAGACGTACTCGAAGCTCTCATGCGACAGCGGCGAGCCGGTGGAGAGTACCGCTTTTAATGCACTCAAATCGTGGCTTTTGCCCGGTTTGACGTCGGCCTTCTCCAGCGCGGCCAGATACTTGGCGCTGGTGCCGAAGACACTGATCCTCTCCCGCTCGGCCATATCCCAGAGCACCTCCGGCTCGGGCGCGAAGGGCGAGCCGTCAAACAGCACCAGGGTACAGCCGGTGGCCAGTCCCGAGGCCATCCAGTTCCACATCATCCAGCCGCAGGTGGTGTAGTAGAAGAAGCGGTCGTCACGGTCGATATCGGTGTGCAGCAGCAGCTCCTTGAGGTGCTGAATCAGCGTGCCGCCGGCGCTGTGCACGATGCACTTGGGTACGCCGGTGGTGCCGGAGGAGTACATCACGTAGAGCGGATGGTCGAACGGCAGCTGTTCGAACTGGATCTCGGTTGCGCTGCTGTCGGCGTAGTCATCGAGCAGCTTGGCACCGGGCAGGGCGCTGATGTCCGGTGACGGCTCGAGGAAAGGGACCACCACGATCTGCTCGACGGAGTCGATATCGGCGACGATACCGGCCACCTTGTCGATGGAGCTCAAACGCTTGCCGTTGTAGAGGTAACCATCGGTGGTGAACAACACCCTGGGCTTCACCTGGCCGAAACGGTCGACCACGCCGTGGATACCGAAATCGGGCGAGCAGGAGCTCCAGATCGCACCGATCGAGGTGGTGGCGAGCATGGCGATCAGGGTTTCCGGCACATTGGGCATGAATCCGGAACAGATATCGCCGGGCTTGATGCCTTGTCGACGCAGCGCGGCGGCCAGCGCGGCTACTCTGGCGTAGAGCTCGGCATGGCTGAGTTCAGTACGGCGGCCATCCTCGCCGCAGAAGACGACGGCGGGGCAGTCATCGCGCCAGCGCAGCAGGTTTTCGGCGAAGTTGAGCCTGGCCTCCGGGAACCAGCGAGCGCCCGGCATCAGGTCGCCATCTTTCAACACGTTGATCCCTTTGCTTTCCGCTTTGATGCCGGCGTAATCCCACAGCCGGCTCCAGAACAGTTCGCTGTTGTCCACGCTCCACTGCCAGAGTTCGGGGTAGTTCCGGATATCGAGTTGCAGCTCAGCGTTCAGCGTCTGGATGAAGCGCCAGAGACGGGTGGATGCGATACGCGCCGTTGACGGCGTCCAGAGAGGAGTGTGCATGTCGAACCCTTGTTATTGTTATGTACAGAATGTGCGGTATGCCGCGGGCGCATGGGCCGCTTTTTGCTCCTGCAAAAGCGGCATTTACGCCATCCATAGCGCTCATGCGCAGGAGCGGCGATCAATCGTTCCGGGGTATCATCGCGCCTTGCGTCGGCCCCTTAGGTATAGTTCATATACGGCAGATTTCTTGCCAATATTTTTAATTCATTGTTTTTTATTGATTTAGTCGATTTTTTAGCGGAGCTGTGAAAGGTTGCATGTATATTTTAATGGACAGTGTGTCTATATTTGTAGACGAGTAATGTCCAATAAAATAGACAGTTGAGTAGTTTCAATGCCGATGACCGGTCATATTTCGAAAGCGGTACGCGAACGCTTTTTCTCCTATCTGCAGCGCGCATTTGAAACCTTTTATCAGGACACCATCGCCGTGGATCGTCAGGGCATCATCAACTGGATCAGTGATGACTACTGCCGCTTTCTCGGTTTGGCGGAACCGCCGTTGGGCAAGCACATCACCGATGTGATCCCCGGCAGTTACGTGCCCCAGGTGTTGGCCTCCGGGGAACCGGTACTGCTGGACCTGCTGCAGATACGCAACCAGTGGGTGTTGGTCAGTGTCATTCCGTTGCACAACGAGGCCGGCGAGATCGAGGGGGCGTTCGGTTTCGTCGCCACCGACAGCCGCTCCGGCATGAAATCGCTGCTGGAGAAGTACAACCTGCTGCAACGCGAGGTGCGTAACGCCAGCCGCTTTCGCGATTCCCGCACCGCCCGCTATCAGCTGTCTCAGGTTGCCGGGCAGAGCGACGCCATGCGCCTGGTCAAGGAGCAGATCCGCCAGGCCGCGCGTTTTGATGTCTCGGTGCTGCTCACCGGTGAAACCGGTACCGGCAAGGAGCTGTTCGCCCATGCCCTGCATGACCTCTCCTCCAGGGCCGATAAGCCGTTCGTGTCGATCAACGTGGCGGCGATCCCGGAAACCCTGATCGAAGCCGAGTTCTTTGGCGTAGCGCCCGGTGCGTTTACTGGCGCGAAAAAGGAGGGGCGTCCCGGCAAGCTGGAGATCGCCGCCGATGGCACGCTGTTTCTTGATGAGATCGGCGATATGCCGCTGGCGCTGCAGGCCAAGCTGCTGCGCGTGCTGCAGGAGCGGGAGTTCGAGCGTGTCGGCTCCAACGAGGTGCAGCGTACCGATGTGCGCATCGTCGCGGCGACCAGTCGTAACCTGCTGGAGATGGTGGACAGCGGGGAGTTCCGCGCCGACCTTTACTACCGACTCAGTGCCATGCCGATCCAGCTGCCGGCACTGCGTGATCGTCTGAGCGATCTTGAGGCGTTGAGCGAGCGCATATTGGATGAGTGTTGCACCCGTCTTGGCGTCACCACCAAGGTGCTGACCGGAGAAGGGTTGGCGCTGCTCTCCTGTCATAGCTGGCCCGGGAACGTGCGTGAGCTATACAACGTGCTGGAGCGGGCTTGCATCCTGAATGAAAACAGCGCCTACGTCGATGCCAGTGCGCTGAGCGTGCTGCTGCCCGGTTTGAGCGCAGAGTCCAAGCCGCTGGCGGTCGGCAAAGTTGCAGGTCTGCCTCAGCCGATGACGGAGCCGAGACACACGGGGTCGTTGAATTTGAAGGAGCGGTTAAGAGAGGCCGAACAACGTGCCATTCGGGAGGCGTTACAGCTGACCGGTGGGAATCGCAGCGAGGCGGCCAGACTGCTCGGTATCTCCCGTGCGGCGCTGTATCAAAAACTGGGGCGTGGCGAGAAACCCGATGCGGCGAAAGCTTAGTCACCGTGGCGTTACAACGCTGCACTGCTGGCTATACTGAACCTGAGATGGGCAAGGTCGTGTGGACTACTGATGAAAGTAATCGATGCCCGGGAGTACTGGCAGGCACAGGGAACCGCCTATTTTCAAGAGTTATCCGCGTTCGGTGCGCTGCCGGAAAGGGTGGTCCACCGGCTGTTGCTTGATGGTCGGCTGATCAGCCTCGCGGCGGGCGAAACGCTCTATACCAGTGGCGATCCGGCCGCCTCCTTCTTTATCGTCCTGCAAGGTGTCATCAATAATTACATGCCACGAAAGGATGGTGGTCGGGTGTTCGCACGCCGGCATGAACCGGGCGATGATATGAGCTTCATCCCGATGATCGCACTGTGCGATCGGCCCTCCATCGCTATTGCCGAGGAGGCCTCGGTGGTAGTCGAGATCAGCTCCGACCAGTTTCTGGTGTTGCATCAGCAGGAGCCCGACGCCTTCGGTTTGATGCTGATCAACCTGGTGCGGGGCACGGCCCGGGCCTTCCTGGTGTTGGCGCGAATGCTGGCTGATCTGGATGTCGATCAAAATCTCGCCTTCGCGCCGCAAGGCGACGCCAGAGGCACATCGGACTTCCCTCTGTGACAGAATCCTGCCGGGCCAAGCGATGCTATTAGGTTCAGAAATTACCGTTTGTGTCTATTCCTAAGCTGATACGTTGTGTTAATGCCTCTGCTGCTGACGGAGTGCTATTCTCGGGAGTGATCAATAAAACGACAATGATGCACAGGGGTTGCCGATGGAATCGGTGGCGCGCCTCCGGGTTTTTCATGCCTGGCCTCCACGTTGACCCGCCGCTGTGAAGGCGGAGCGATGTCAGGCTGGCGCACTATACGGATGATGGAGGTATGAATGGATCCAGATCAGGACCGGCTGCGAGGAATGTTGGTGGGCTTGGCGGTCGGCGATGCGCTGGGCGCGCCGGTGGAGTTCATGAACCCGGGCAGCTTTGAACCGGTGGTCGATATGCGCGCCGGCGGTCCGCACCGTTTGCCGGAAGGCTACTGGACCGACGATACCTCCATGGCGCTCTGTTCCGGTGTCAGCCTGTATCTGCAAGGGGGCTTCGATCCGCAAGACCATATGCAGCGCTTCCTGCGATGGTTCCGCGAGGGTTATCTCTCCTCCACCGGGCGCTGTTTCGACATCGGTACGCGTACCCGGCAGGCGCTGCTCCGGTTTGAAAAGCAGGGCGAGCTCTTTGCCGGCAAGGAATCGTTCGACTCCGCCGGCAACGGCGCTTTGATGCGCCTTGCTCCGCTGATGATCCATTGTCATCGGGATCCTGAGCAGGCGGAACGACTGGCGGTGGAACACTGTCGGTTGACCCACGGCGATCCTCGCTGTCTGGAGGCGAACAGATTGCTTGCACGGGTGATTCGGTTGTTGGGTGAAGGCGGGAGCAAGGAGGAGGGGTTTCTAGCCCTGGCCCGTGGTAGTGGCGATCTCCAACACAGGGAGCTGCGCGAGCTCGCCGGGGGCACCTTCCAGCGGCGGGAGCCGCCGCAGATTCGTGGACGGGGATACGTGGTCTCGGCTTTGGAGGCCGCGCTGTGGGCATTTGGTAAAAGCCGTACTTTTTATGAAGGAATGTTGCTCGCGGTCAATTTAGGTGAAGATTCCGATACAACTGGCGCGATTTACGGACAGATTGCTGGTACGTTTTACGGTTATCACGCGATCCCGTCTCAGTGGCGGGCGGTGCTGTTTCAGCACGAGGCGATAGTCGCATTGGCCGATCTTCTGATGGGCCGGGAGGCCGCGCCGTTACCACAAGACTGGTTTTAGAAAAGTGCATGGTCCGGCCCATTGGCCGGGTTAAAGCGGACGGATATGGTTGATGCCAGGGAGAGAGGCGTGAGCAATATATCGGGCCAGATCAAACGAGAGTGTCGTGATATTCAGCGCTATGCTCTGCTGGCGCTGGTGGTCTGGTCACTGCTGTTTCTTGGTGGCTTCGTGGAGTATGACACGCTGACCGAGGAGCGTTCGGTGACGCTGGCGCGCGAGGCGGCGAAGGCAAACATCAACCGCGACATTGCGCTGCGAAACTGGATCAATCAGCACGGTGGCCTCTATATCGAAACCAGCGAGCACACACCGCCAAACAGTGCGCTGGACGCGTCGACGCACGGTTTGCTGACGCCCGATGGTCGGCAGCTGACATTAATGAGCTCGGACTATCTTATTCGTCATTTTTATGAGCACTTTGGTGAGCAGCTCGGTGTTGAAAGCCGCCTGATCAGCGCCTCCCCCCTTTCCAATCTTGAGCGTCCCGACCCGTGGGAGCGTAAGAAGCTGGATTGGTTGATCGAGACTCGGCACAACGAAACGTTCGAGTTGATCGAGTCTGACAGCCGGCCAGCGTTACGTATGATCCAGCGACTGGGTCTGGAATCGCGATGTCAGGGTTGTCACCTGCGCCGGTCGGTGGGGGATGATGTCGGCGCGATCAGTGTCTCCGTGCCGTTGACCCCCTTCCGGCAGCATCAGGCGGAGCTGCTTCGCCCCGTCTACCTCGGCGGTGGTGCCTTCTGGTTCTGTGGCAGCGGGATCATTCTGCTTATCAGTGAGCTCAGGCGCAGGCGTGCATTAGAGCGCCATGAGGCGAGTTCCGAACTGCGCCAGGCGGCGACGGTGTTTCTCAGCTCACACGAAGGGGTGGTGATCGCCAGTCTGCAGGGCGATGTCCTGGCGGTAAATCCCGCTTTCACCTCGATCACCGGTTACTCTCAGGAGGAGATCAGGGGGCAAAATCTGAATATTCTGCAGTCCGGTCGGCAGAGCAGTGGGTTCTACGACGAGATGTGGAGCGCGATCCAACAGCGTGGATTTTGGCGAGGCGAGATCTGGAATCGGCGCAAAAGCGGTGAGATATACCCCGAGTGGCTTACCATCAGCACGGTATTCGACGAGCAGGGAGATCCGGTCAACTATGTGGGCGTATTTTCCGATATCTCGGTGATCAAGCAGTCCCAGGAGCAGCTCGAGTATCTTGCCTACCACGATCCGCTGACCGCACTGCCTAACCGGGCGATGATGCGCGATCGTCTGGGTCATGCGGTGGAGCGCTTGCACCGTAGCGGCGGGCAGGGGGCGGTGATGTTCCTCGACCTGGACAGGTTCAAGTCGGTCAATGACAGCTATGGTCATCGGGCGGGTGACCGGGTGTTGCGTGAGGTTGCACGGCGATTGAAGACGCGGCTGCGGGAGGGGGATACTCTGGCGCGCCTGGGCGGCGACGAGTTTGTCGTGCTGCTTGAGGATCTCGTCAACCCGCAGAGCGTGGCGGCGGTCGCTTCCGACCTGATTGCACTGTTCGATGAGCTGTTCGATATCGGTGACGGACGTCACGTGTCACTGGGACTGAGCATCGGCATCTGCCTGTTCCCGGAGGATGCCGGTCGCACCGATGAAATTCTGCAGTATGCCGATGCCGCCCTGTATCAGGCCAAGGAGGGAGGGCGAAACACCTACCGTTTCTATACCGATGCGCTGACCCGGAGTGCGCGCGAAAAGCTGGCGCTGGAGGCGGCACTGAGCCTGGCCCTGGAGCGTGAGGAGTTCGTGCTGCATTACCAACCGTTGGTGCGCCTGAGCGACCGAGAGATCACCGGTGTAGAGGCGCTGTTGCGCTGGCACCATCCCGAGAGGGGCATGCTGGCCCCGGAGGCCTTCATCCCGCTTGCCGAAGAGACCAGGCTGATCCTGTCGATTGGCGAGTGGGTGTTACATCAGGCCTGCCGTCAGCTGCGCAGCTGGCTTGATCAGGGCTTGGTGCTGTCGACCTTGTCGATCAACCTGTCGCCGGTACAGTTCCATCATCAGGGGCTGGTCGACAGTATCGAACGTGTGCTGCGGGAGACCGGTGTTCCGCCGGAGCTGATCGAGCTTGAGGTGACCGAGAGTGCGCTGATGGACCCGATAGGGTCGGTTGAGGAGCGGATCGCCCGGCTCAAGGCGTTGGGGGTTCGCCTCGCCATCGATGATTTTGGTACCGGCTACTCGTCTCTCTCCTATCTGCGCCGGTTCGACATCAACAGGCTGAAGATCGCGCGCAGTTTTATCAGCAGTCTGGAGGAGGGGGAGGTGGACCAGCCGCTGGTCACCTCGATTGTGACGCTGGCGCGCTCGCTCAAGCTACAGGTGCTGGCCGAGGGGGTGGAGCGCGATAGCCAGCTGGGCTGTCTGTCCATGCTTGGCTGCGACTTTGGCCAGGGTTACCTGTTCGGTCATCCGTTGCCGCCGGACGAGCTGGATCTGCTGATGCAGAATCGATAGCGGCCGGGTAGCCGTTGCTACAGCATGCTGGTCTGCTCGCGGATCAGACTCGCCAACTGCTTGATCCCGGGACTTGCCAGGTGTGCATCGCGCAGGATCAGGTAAAGATCCACAAAGCGTTCCGCCCCGCTCTCCAGCGGCAACGGCTTGAGCAATCCCTGCTCCAGCTCGCGCGCTATCTTCAGTTCCGGATACCAGGCGAACCCCAGTCCGCGACAGGCGCAGTCGATCGAGGTGCTGATGTGGCTGACGGTCCAGCGCTGATCGGCACCGAGCCAGCCGGCATCGAGCTTGCGGCTGCCGGAGTCGCGAATCACCAGTTGGCGGTGCAGGCGCAGATCCTCATGGGTCAACGGCCGGTCCAACTGGTGCAGCGGGTGGTCCGGGTGAGCCACGGCGATGAAACGCATCCGCATCAACGGGTCGCCGCTGAAACCGGGCGGCACGCGACCGCTGATGACGATCTCCGCCTCTCCTCTGATCAGGGCCTCGTCGGTGCCGCTGAGTACGGTTTCCAGCAGCTCGATTCGAACGAAGGGAAAGGCCTCGGCGTAGCGGCTCAGTGCACAGAGAATCGGCATCTCCGGCACGATGATGTCGATCGCCAGTCGAATGCGGGCTTCGGCGCCGCTGCTGTAATGCTGTGCCAGCTCCTCGGTCAGGCGGGCGCTCTTGAGCAGGCTCTGAGCCTGGAGATAGAGCGCCTTGCCCGCTTCGGTCAGCGTCGCCTTGCGGCCCTCGATACGGAATACCGCAAGACCAAGGCGCTCCTCCAGCCGTTGAATGGCGTAACTGACTGCCGACTGGCTCTTGCCCAGGGCTTCGGCGGCATGGGCGTAACCGCCCCGGTCGACAACTGCGACCAGTGTCTGCCACTGCTCCAGGGTAATCTGCATAGTTCATCTCCAGAATGAAATATCTAAATAGTAGATCATAAAGCGCTATTTTCTGCTGTTTTTAATAGTTTTGACTGATGTGAGAATGGCTGCATATTCACTCAACGGGAGAGTTCTCATGGCTAAGCTGCTGTATGTAAAAAGTTCAATCTTTGGTGATCAGGGCCAGTCCAGCCAGCTCGCACAGACGCTGATCGACGACTGGAAGGCGCAGAATCCCGGCGGTGAGGTGGTGGTTCGTGATCTGTCCGCCGATGCGATTCCTCACCTGGACGGCGAGCGCTTCGGTGCTTTCCTCGCCCCGGCAGAGGAGCGCAGCCAGACGCAGCAGGCGGTCGTGGAGCTGTCCGACACGCTGATCGAGGAGATCCGCCAGGCCGATATGCTGGTGGTGGGGGTGCCGATGTATAACTTTGGCGTACCCTCGCAGATGAAGGCCTGGTTCGATCATCTGGCGCGTGCCGGCGTGACGTTCAAATACACCGATACCGGTCCTGTGGGTCTGCTCGAAGACAAGCCGGTGCTGCTACTGGCGACTCGCGGCGGTCTGTACAAGGATGCGGGGCTGGATTACCAGATCCCCTTCGTCACCCAGTTCTTCTCCTTCATCGGGCTCAATGACAGCCGTGTCATCTTCGCCGAGGGGTTGGCGATGGGTGAGCTGCGTGAGCAGACGCTGTCAGCGGCACGTGAGGCGCTGGGGCAGCATCTGCAGTAATTCAAGACGGAGGTGGAGGAGGGTAATATGGGTCTGCTTATCGAGGGTCGCTGGCATGACAAGTGGTACGACACGGCGGCGCAGGGTGGTCGGTTTGAACGCGATGCCGCACGTTTTCGTAACTGGATAACCGCCGATGGCGAGGCAGGCCCTTCCGGGGAGGCGGGGTTTGCCTCGGCCCCCGGCCGTTACCACCTCTATGTCTCTTACGCCTGCCCCTGGGCTCATCGCACGCTGATCATGCGTGCGCTCAAGGGGCTGGAGGCGATGATCAGTGTCGATGTGGTGCATCCGCTGATGCTGGAAAACGGCTGGACCTTTGCGCGCAATTTTGAGGGCAGTACGGGCGATTCGCTGTTCGGCAGCGACTATCTGCACCAGCTCTACACGCGGGCGCAGCCGGATGCCAGTGGTCGGGTAACCGTGCCGCTGCTCTGGGACAAGGCGCGACAGAGAATCGTCAGCAACGAGTCGTCCGAGATCATCCGCATGTTCAATACAGCGTTTGATGGCTTGGGGGCGGCAGAGGGCGATTATTACCCGGCGCCTCTCAAAGCGGAGATCGATGACTGGAATGGCCTGATCTATCGTTCGGTGAATAACGGCGTCTATCGTGCCGGCTTCGCCACCAGCCAGAGCGCCTATGACGAAGCGGTAACCGAGCTGTTTGAGGTACTGGACCAGCTTGAGCGGCATCTGTCGGGGCAGCGCTACCTGGTCGGAAACCGCCTGACCGAGGCGGATATCCGGCTGTTCACCACGCTTGTGCGTTTTGATCCCGTATATGTCAGCCACTTCAAGTGTGACCTGTATCGGATACAGGACTACCCGGCGCTGTCCGGTTATCTGCGCGATCTGTATCAGCGGCCGGCATTTGCCAGGACGACACGTCTCGATCACATACGAGAGCACTATTATAGAAGTCATAAGGGTATCAATCCGAGCGGCATAATCCCGGTTGGGCCCGAGTTTGACCTGAGCGCGCCGCATGGGCGCGGGGAGTTGGGCGATGAGTAATAGAACGATTCGACGGGTAATTCGCGCGGTCAACAGTTCCGACGGCGCCGGTGTGCGCCTCAAACGCAGCATCGGCCAGAGCATGGGGGCGCGCATCGACCCCTTTCTGATGCTGGATGCCTTTTCATCGGACAGCCCGGATGACTATATCGCCGGTTTCCCTGCGCACCCGCACAGGGGGTTCGAGACCGTCACCTACATGCTCGATGGCTTGATGCGCCATCGCGACCATCTGGGGCATGAGGGGCTGTTGCGCTCCGGTGGCGTGCAGTGGATGACGGCAGGCAAAGGCGTGATCCACGAGGAGATGCCGCAACAGGAGCAGGGGCTGATGCGCGGCTTTCAGCTCTGGGTCAACCTGCCGGCGGCGGAGAAGATGAAACCCGCGGCCTACCAGAATATAGAGCCGGAGGAGGTTCCGGAGGCAGTAGATGAGCAGGGTAATCGGATCCGTCTGGTGGCGGGTACTCTGAACTTTGCCGGACAGCAGCTGACAGGGCCTGTCAGCGGGGTCAGTCGCCAGCCACTGTTTGTCGATCTGCAGTTGGCAGCCGGCGCGAGTCTCGAGCTGCCGTTGGCAGAGGAGCTGTCCGGTTTTATCTACCTGTTTGAAGGGGCGGTCGCGATCGGCGATAAGGCGCTGCCTGGCGAAAGTGCCGCCGAATTGGGTGCGGGCGACAGGGTCGGCCTGCATGCCGGTAGCGATGGGGCTCGGTTGCTGCTGGTGGCGGCCCGGCCCATAGGCGAACCGGTGGTACAGTATGGTCCCTTCGTCATGAATACATCGGACGAGATCGAGCAGGCGCTGTGCGATTATCGGGATAGGACTTTCGTGTAACTGGCGATTAAGCCTTTAATCGGGCGCCGCTTTGCCGTTATCCTACCTCGGTGCAAACGGGTGTTTGAATCTGTCGGTCATGAAGGGAGAGGGAAGGTATGGGGCGCCTGATTATACTGGTGATGCTGGCGGTAATCGTCGCGTTTTCAATGAACTCTTGCGATCACGCGCTTGATGCGAAGCGCTCCCTGTGGGATAACGAGCAACAATAACAAGCGGCGTCGTTTGTAGACGATGCGTTGCGCGAGATCCGCAGGGAGGACTCATGCTCGATCTGAACCAGTATCTCCGGTTGATGGTGGAAAAGCAGGCGTCTGACCTGTTTTTAAGTACCGATTCGCCCGTGCAAATCAAGATCGAGGGGGTACTACGGCCGATCGGCGACAAGGCTCTGCAGGCGGGTGTCACCAGCGAACTGGCAGAGTCGCTGATGACCGATAAGCAACGGGAGGTGTTTGCCTCCGAGATGGAGATGAACTTCTCCCACAATCCCAAAGGCATAGGCCGTTTTCGCGTCAATGTCTATCGCCAGCGTGGCGATGTGGCTCTAGTCATTCGTTATATCCGCAGTACTATCCCGTCACTGAAAGAACTCAACCTGCCCGGCTGCCTGCAGGATTTTGTGATGATGCGCAGTGGCTTGGTGTTGATCGTGGGCGCGACCGGTGCCGGTAAGTCGACCACGCTGGCCTCGATGATCGACCACCGTAATCAGCGCGCGAGTGGGCATATTCTTACGGTCGAAGATCCGATCGAGTTCATGCACGCCAACAAGCGTTCACTGATCAACCAGCGCGAAATCGGTATCGATACGCTCTCCTATGAGAACGCCTTGATGAATGGCCTGCGCGAGGCGCCGGACGTGATCCTGATCGGCGAGATCCGCGACCGACAGACCATGGAGCAAGCGATACGCTATTCGGAAACCGGCCATCTGTGTTTATCGACGCTGCACGCCAACAACGCGGTCCAGGCGATTGAACATATCGCCAACTTCTTCATGGAGAACGAGCAGAAGAAGATCTGTCAGGATCTGTCGCTGAACCTCAGGGCGATCGTGTCCCAGCGCCTGGTGCGCGATACTCAAAAACATTTCCTGCCGGCCACCGAGGTGCTGGTCAATACGCCGTTCGTGGCAGAGTTGATCGGGAGGGGGGAGTTCAACCGCATTCACGAGGCGATAGAGCAGAGCAGCGATCCGCATAGCCACACCTTCGATGAGGATCTGCTCGAACTTTACAGTGCTGGCAAGATCGCCGAGGATGAGGTGCTGCACAATGCGGATTCACGTAACAACGTAACGCTGAAGATGAAGCTGCTCGGCTGACAGGCTCTGTTGCGGCGGGCAGCTGGACTTAGCGATAACGTTCGCGCTGCTCGCGTTCTCTCTCCTTCTCGTCACGCTGGCGCAGCTCCTCTTCCGTCTGCTGGCGAAGCTCCTCCGCAACCCGTTCGCACTCTTCGATCTTGCGGGTCAAGGCGAAGATCTGGGCGTCGATCTGGTAGGCGTTGTTGAAGCTCTGCAGCTTGGTCATCGCGCTACGGTAGGTGTGCAGGGCAACCTGAGGTCCCGAGATCTCCTCGGTCATCTGTGCGTCCATCAGCTCCAGCTCGATGGTGATCCGAGAATAGCTCTGTTTGATATGCCGGATCATCTCATTCAGGGTTTGCTGGGAAAACAGCTGCTGCTTCTGCAGGTCGATGAGAAACTGAGCCAGTTCACGCAGCAGGGCTCTGGCGCGGCGGCCGGTATCCCGGTCGGAACAGTAGGTCAACGAGCCTGTCGGGTAGTGGCCGGGTTCGAACGGTTCGGATGCCTGCTGTGCCAGCTTTTCCATCTCCTTCCTGTAGGCCGGATTGGCGTCAAGTTCCACAACCTGGCGCCATCTCAGCTCCATGTATTTGATCAGTACCGCGCGGATATCGGGGGTGACATAAAAGGAGGGCAGGCTGCCAAGCAGGTGGTCGGCACGACGGATCTGGTCTCTCAGCGCCAGCAGTTTCATTCGGCGCTGCCGACGCTGAGCTTCTATCGACTGAATGATATAGGCGGTGACCGCCATCACCAGGATGCCACCCAGTATCAGCATGCCTATCTGCGTCGGACTCATGATCTAACCTCTGAACCGGTTCACTGCTCTGAAGCGTTTGATTCTATAGTAAAAAGCGTTAAAAAACTCTTGACCCGTCATGTCGGCCTCATTAATATGCGCCCCGCATCCCGCTGCTGCGGGTTGCGTCCTAAGCGTCCCATTCGTCTAGTGGCCTAGGACACCGCCCTTTCACGGCGGTAACAGGGGTTCGAACCCCCTATGGGACGCCACTTATTCATGATGCTTCTGGTCATGATATGCGGGAATAGCTCAGTTGGTAGAGCACAACCTTGCCAAGGTTGGGGTCGCGAGTTCGAGTCTCGTTTCCCGCTCCAAAATCTCTTCATTTCAACGCGCTGTATCTGTGCCTCTAAGCTGGGCGACCCCACTGTTGTTGGTTGGGTCTGCGACCGGATCGGTCTTGTGTCCGCTCTAAACCTCCTTGTTTTGTTATATCGGGCCTGTATTCTGGCTGGCCTTCGCTGATGAGCCTGCCGCTCGGCTCCGGGTTGGAGAGTGTGCGAGTCCGCTCGTGCATCTTGGGTCTATACTACCCTGTCTTGGGTGCGGATGCCCGTGACGGCCGTCGCTGTGTTTCTGTGCGGCAGGCGATCGGCTTTCAAGAGTTTTGTATAAAAAGTATTCAATTTATATTCAAGGGTTTAGCTCGAAGGCGGTGCGATCGCAGAGGTTAAAAAAAATATTTTTAGGTGTTGACGAAGGTGAAGCCTCTACGTATTATTTGCGCCTCCTCGATGAGGAACGCGAAAGCGTAACGGCTACGTCCCATTCGTCTAGTGGCCTAGGACACCGCCCTTTCACGGCGGTAACAGGGGTTCGAACCCCCTATGGGACGCCA